>NZ_JNYZ01000041.1 GCF_000717335.1 Amycolatopsis jejuensis | reverse complement strand
GGGCGGGGCTGGGCTGGGCTGGGCTGGGCTGGCGGGCGCTCAGGCGTGGAGCGGCGAGCCGAGTGCATCCGGCTCACGGACGAGAGCCCGGGATCCAGCGGGGGCTGGGCTCGCTCGAGTGGCTGGGCTCCGGACGGCACCCGGATCTTGCGCAACGATCCCGATGGCATCCGGTCTGCGGCCACGACTCCCCGCCACCCGGACAACATCCGTTTCGACGGTGGGGCGCCGGGCGGCATCACCGACAACGGTCCGGACGGCATTCCAGTCCGTGGACGGGGCCCCCGCGTCGCGACCATGATTCGGACAACGTCCGATCCGATGATGGGACTCCGGACCGCGTCGACATCACGCGCTGCAATCCCGGCGACACCCGGCCTCACAACCAGGATTCCGCGAGGCATCCGATTCGCGACCACCTTCAACCTCACCGGCAGCAATGCAGGCGACGCCCGCTCCCGAGGACAGGGCTCCCGCGGGACATCCGTCGCGAGCGGCGTCGACATCTCCGGCACCAACCCACGCGACACCCGCTCCCAACGACAGGGCACAGTGGAACATCCCGGTTCACGAACAGCGTCGACACCACAAGGACGCAATCCACGCGGCACCGGCCCCACGGCATCTCGTTCACGAGTGACAGCGACAGGCACCAATCCACGTGGCATCCAGTCAAACGACCACGGCTCTGCACAGCATCCGGTCCGCAGACACAGGCCCGGACCGTGTTCGGGTTCAGGGGCAAGGCGCCACGCATCGCCCACATCACCCGCGGCGCCCCGGACACGATCCGTCGTGGGCACAGCGATCGGAATTGGTCGGATCACCCCCGCGAACGGAGGGACAGCGCGGACGGCCCGCCCGAACCAACGGTGGCTGATCGGCGGGTAGATCAACATCCCAATGCAGCGTCACCGGCGCAGCTACCCGCATCTACACCGGGCACCAACCACACCCAGCCCGCTAAAAGGGACTCAACCCAGCTTCCCACGCTGCAACTGATCATCAGTAACAGAAACCCGCTCATCGACCAGTTTCTGCAGCGCGTCGCCGTCGTCCCACTGGTTTACGTTCATCGCGGCGCTCACCTGGCCTTCCGGGGTGACCCAAAACGCCGTGAAGTCATAAGCCTCGAGATCCCCTCGCACCACGACCCGGTCTCGGTCCAGCTTTGCCATGCCTCGGTACTCGCAGCCGATGGCTGGGCCGTCTCGGTCCGGGTCGTACTGGTCGGAGAAGAAATACGGGCTGTCCAGGTACGGCTCGTGCTCACCCAGCAGGTTGCCTGCCACGTGGGCACCTTGCGTACGCGCGGTCGCCCAGTGTTCGACGCGGATTCGGTGGCCGTAGCGCGGATGGAAGTGCGAAGCGATGTCGCCGATCGCGTACACGTCAGGCGCGGCGGTGCGCAGACCTGCGTCGACGTCCACGCCGCCGTCGTCTGCGAGCTCCAGGCCCGCGGCGTGTGCCAGTTCCACGCACGGTGCGGCGCCGACCGCGATCAGTACCACGTCGGCGGTCAGCTCGTCGCCGTTGGATAGCCGGACGCCGGTGGCCGCCGTGTCGCCGGTGATTGCTGCGACGCCTTCGCCCAGGCGCCACTGCACGCCGTGTTCTGTGTGCAGGCGATGGAAAACTCCGGCGACCTCGTCGCCGAGCACGTTCGCCAGTGGCAGTTTCTCCGGTGCCACAACGGTTACCTCGGCGCCGTGGGTACGCGCGGCCGCGGCGGCCTCCGTGCCGATCCACCCCGCGCCGACGATCACCACTCGCTTCGCCTCAGCGAACGCTGCGCGTAGCCGGAGGGAATCGTCGAGGGTGCGGAGGGTGTAGAGGCCCGGTAGGTCGCCGCCGGGGACCTTCAGTGTTCGCGGGCGGGAGCCGGTGGCCAGCACGAGACGGTCGTAGCGATGTTCGCCGCCGGTGTCGTCCAGGACTAGCCGCGCGCCCAGTTCGATCCGCGTCGCGGTGACGCCGGACAGGCGGCGGATGTCGTGTGCCTCGTAGTGGCCCTCTTCGTGCACCCAATCGGGTTCGTCGGCGTTGCCGAGCAGCACCGCCTTCGACAGCGGCGGCAGCTCGTACGGACGGTGCGGATCGGAACCGAGCAGCAGCACGTCGCCGGTGAAGCCGCGCTCGCGCACGGTCGCCGCTGCGGTGGCACCGGCCAGTCCGGATCCGACGACGACGATCTTCCGAGGTTCCGACATCCGTCCTCCCGAGTACGTGCGACGCGGCGGAAAACCGACGGTACCGCGCATCCCGCACCCCCGCTGAAAACCGGCCGGTAGGCAATTCGGGTGAACCGGCGTAAGGGGTTCCGGCGCGGCCGGTCCCACCCCGGCACGACGGATCACAACCTGATCGGAGGGCGAGGACCGTGGCAGGGCAGGACGACAGTGCGGTGCGGAACGAATGGGCGATCGGCTGCCGGGACCTGGCGGGACGGCGGCGCGACGTCACGGTGTTCGTGAGCAGCGACGACAAGGTCGTCGTGGTGGCCCCGCCGGGCGAGGCGGCCGTGCTCGGGCCGCTCGAGGTCGGGCGGCTGCGGGCAGCGTTGCGCGACGCCGTGGTGGCGACCGCCACGCCGGCCCGGCGTACCGGAAGCGACTGACAACTACCGTTCCTACTTATGAGTAGGTAGAGTCGGCACCCGCAGAGCCCCGACCCGAAGGTGCCGGCCATGACCACCTACTTCGTCACGGGCGCGACGGGCTTCCTCGGGAAGCGCCTGGTCGCCCGGCTGCTCGAACGGCGGGACACGACCGCCGTGCACGTACTCGTCCGCAACACCTCACGGGATCGGCTCGCCAAAAACGGCGCGGAAAGCTGGCCGAAGGGCTGGTCCCCCGCGGTCGGCGATCTCACCGAACCCCTGCTCGGCCTCGACCCCGCTGACTACGCAGGCGTCGACCACGTCGTGCACCTCGCCGCCGTGTACGACTTCACTGCCGATGACGAGGCGAATCAGGCCGCGAACGTCGAGGGCACGCGCAATCTCCTCGCCTTCGCGGCGGCCGCCGGAGCCGGGCTGCTGCACCACGTGTCGTCCATCGCCGTGACGGGTGATCACCCCGGGCGGTTCACCGAAGCCGATTTCGACCTCGGCCAGACCTTCAGTTCTCCATACCACGCAACGAAGTTCAAAGCCGAGAAGCTCGTTCGCGAACAGTCTCAAGTCCCGTTCCGCATCTACCGTCCCTCGGCGGTCGTCGGCGATTCGCGCACCGGCGAGATGGACAAGATCGACGGGCCGTACTACTTCCTGCCCGCCATCTCCCGGCTCGCCGCGCTGCCGAAGCAGCTTCCGCTCGTCGCTCCCGCCTTAGGAGCGACGAACATAGTGCCGGTCGACTACGTCGTCGACGCGATCACCTACCTCATGCACCGCGAAGCGCCTTCGGGCAGCACCTACCACCTCGCTTCGCCGCGACCGCAACAGCTGCACGAGGTCTACAACGCCTTCGCGCGCGTTGCCGGAGCGCCCCGCGTACGCACGACAGTGCCGTCAGGGCTGCTTCGCGCGACAGCGTCCCGCCTCGCGACGGCAGTGGACCGAATACCAACAGGACGTGCAACGCGCGCAGCAGTGTTGACAGAGCTGGGAATTCCCCTCGAAGTGCTCCCGCACCTGAACATGGACGTCGAGTTCGACACTGCGCATACCACTTCGGAGCTGTACGGCAGCGGCGTCACGCTTCCCGAGCTTCGCGACTACGCAGAACCGTTGTATCGCTACTGGCGCAAGCATCTCGACCCTGATCGTGCGCGCCGTCGAGGGCTCAAAGGACGCACCGTGTTGATTACAGGTGCGTCGTCGGGTATCGGACGCGCGACTGCGCTCGCCATAGCGCGTCACGGTGCGAAGGTGCTTCTAGTCGCGCGCCGCGCCGAAGAGCTCGACAGCGTGTGCAACGAGATCACTGCAAGGGGCAGCGAAGCAGCGACGTACCCGTGCGACCTCACAGATGGCGACGCCGTCGACGCGCTCGTGAAGGCCGTCCTAGCAGACCACGGTGCAGTGGACGTGCTGGTGAACAACGCGGGACGGTCCATCCGACGGTCGGTACAGCTGTCCACAGAACGATTCCACGACTACGAGCGCACGATGGCCATCAACTACTTCGGCCCCGTACGGCTGATTCTCGGACTGCTGCCGTCGATGACGGAACGCCGCTTCGGCCACATCGTGAACGTGACCACGCAGGGCCTGCAGACCGACACGCCGCGCTTTTCCGCTTACCTGGCCTCGAAAGCGGCCCTCGAGGAGTTCGGCCTGACCGCAGGCAGGGAGACGCTGTCCGACGGCGTCACGTTCTCGTCAGTGCGAATGCCGTTGGTACGAACCGAAATGATCGCGCCCACCGGCTCGTACCGCGGTCTGCCGGCAAGTTCGCCGGAACGCGCTGCCGCGCTCGTGGTGAAGGCGATCGAACGGCGGCCGCAGATCCTGAACCTGCCCGAGGGCCGGGCCGCGGAGCTGGCCGCGCTCGCCACCCCGGACGCAGCCAGGTTCGCGGCGCACCTCGTGTACCGCGTGATGCCGGAATCCGCGCCCGAAGCCCGGAAACGGCCGAGGCAACCCGTTCCGGCCGCCGTCGCAGCGACCCTGACCCGGCTGTTGTGGCGCCGACGCGCATAAACCTCAGGACACATCGACGTCGTCCGGTGATCCGGCAGCTGTGGCGCCACGCATAAAACTCAGGACACGTCGACGTCGTCCGGTGATCCGGCAGCCAGCGCGGCCAAGACATCCAGCGCGGCGGCCAGGGTTTCCTCCGGCGGCGCGGACACCGCGATCCGCACCGCGTTCGGCGCGTGACCAGGTACCACGGCGAACGCCGCCGCCGGGGACAACGCGATGCCGTGGCGCGCGGCGGCGGCCACGAACGTCTCGGCCCGCCACGGTTCCGGCAGCTCCCACCAGCGGTGATACGCCGCCGCGTCGCCGTGCACGCGGAAGCCCGCGAGCCGGTCAGCGACGATTTTCGCGCGGACTGCCGCGTCCGCGCGCTTCGCCGCTTCGACTTCCGCGAGCACTCCCCCGGTGATCCAGCGCCGCGCGGCTTCCACCGAGAACCGCGACGCGCCCCAGCCGCCCGAGCGAACGGCGCTCGCGAGCCGCGCGACCCACGTCGGCGGCACCACGAGAAAACCTGCGGTGAGCCCCGGCGCGACCCGTTTCGAAAGGCTGTCGACGAAAACCGTCCGCTCGGGAATCAACGCGGCGAGCGGTTCGGTGTCCGGGCGCAGAAAGGTGTAGATCCCGTCCTCGATCACCGGTAAGTCCAGGTCACGCACGGTCGCGGCGAGTTCGGCACGGCGCGTGGGCGGCATCGTGACGCCGAGCGGATTGTGCAGCGTCGGCTGCACGTACAACGCCCGCACCGGAGCGCTCGCCCGCAGCGCGGCCGGGACCAGGCCGCACGAATCGGTTTCGATCGGCACCAGCTCGATGCCCAGCCGGGTCGCCGCGGCCTTGACCACCGGATACGTCAGCGATTCGACCGCCAGCCGCTCCCCCGTCGGCACGAAGGCCGCCAGCGCGGCGGCAATACCTTGCCGTCCGTTGCCGGTGACCAGCACCGATTCCGGATCCGGTGTCCAGCTGCCGCGGGCCAGCATCGCGACGGCGGCCTCGCGCACCGCCTTCGTACCGGCGGCGCCGAGTGGGTTCAGGGCGTCGGTGAAGACGTCCGCACGCAGCACCGGTTCGAGTGCCCGCGCGAGCTTCGGCGATTGGCTCGGCAGCACGGCGAAGTTGAGCTCGAGGTCGACGCGCGCGTCGCCGGGTTCGGACAACGCCGGTTCCGGACCGGGCCGCGCGGCGCGCACGAAAGTGCCCCGGCCCACCTCGCCGATCGCCAGGCCGCGCCGGACGAGCTCGCCGTACACGCGGGCGGCGGTGGACCCGGCGATCCCGCGGTCACGGGCAAACCGGCGCTGGGGCGGGAGCCGGTCGCCGGGACGCAGGCGACCTGCCTCGATGGCGGCGGCGAGCTCGTCCGCGACGACGCGGTAGTCGTCCATCGCACCCTCGCTCCGCCCGGGATCCGCCGGACGCATCATGACACCGGCCGGTCACGTTCGGCGAATGCGACCCACGGAACTCCCCGAACGGGCGTCACTAGGTTAGCCTTACCTGTGTGGCACAGACGATCGAAGAGGCGCCGGCCCGCACCGAACCGCGGCTGCACGCCGAAGAGCTGACCCTGGCCTACGACGGGCGCACCGTCGCCGAGCGGCTCGGCGTGGTCATCCCGGACAAGTCGTTCACGGTCATCGTCGGGCCCAACGCCTGCGGCAAGACCACGCTGCTGCGCGCGCTCGCCCGGATGCTGAAGCCGCGTAAAGGCTCGGTTTTCCTCGACGGCGAAGTGATCTCCAGCTACGGCGCCAAGGAGGTCGCGCGACGGCTCGGGCTGCTGCCGCAGAGTTCGATCGCGCCGGACGGCATCACCGTGGCCGACCTCGTCGCCCGCGGCCGCTACCCGCACCAGAAGCTGCTGCGCCAGTGGTCCCGCGACGACGCCGCGGTGGTTGCCGAGTCGATGCGCGCCACTGGTGTCGACGACCTCGCCGAACGCCTGGTCGACGAGCTGTCCGGCGGGCAGCGCCAGCGCGTGTGGATGGCGATGGCGCTCGCCCAGCAGACCGACCTGCTGCTGCTCGACGAGCCGACGACGTACCTGGACATCGCGCACCAGCTGGACATCCTCGACCTCTGCGCGACCCTGCACCGCGACCAGGGCCGCACGCTGGTCGCGGTCCTGCACGACCTCAACCACGCGGCCCGCTACGCCACGCACATGATTGCGATGCGCGACGGTGAGGTGCTCGCGACGGGTACGCCGGACGAGGTCGTGACGGTGGAAAACGTCGAGCGGATCTTCGAGCTGCCGTGCCGCGTGATGGAATGTCCGGAAAGCGGGACCCCGCTGGTGATCCCGAAGGTCGGACCCCGGGCGGCGTGAGATGAACCACTGGACCGAAGTCGACGCCTACCTCGAAAGCGCGCTGATCCCGGCTGATCCGCCGCTCGAAAACGCGCTCGCGGATTCGGCGGCGGCCGGGCTGCCGCCCATCGCGGTCGCGGCGAACCAGGGCAAGCTGCTGCACCTGCTCGCCCGCACCGCCGGTGCCCGGTCGATCCTCGAAATCGGCTCGCTCGGCGGGTACAGCACGATCTGGCTCGCCCGCGCGCTTCCGCCCGGCGGCACGCTGATCACCTGCGAATACGACCCGAAACACGCGGCCGTCGCGCGGGCGAACCTCGACCGCGCGGGGTTCGGCAGCGACGTCGTCGAAATCCGGGTCGGCGCTGCGCTCGACACGCTGCCGACGCTCACCGGCCCGTTCGACTTCGTGTTCATCGACGCGGACAAAGCCAACCTCGCCGCGTACGTCGAAGCGGCGCTCGCCCTTTCCCGTCCGGGCACCACCATCGTGGTCGACAACGTGGTGCGCAACGGTGCTGTCGTCGACGCTGCGAGCACCGATCCGGCAGTGCAGGGTGTGCGGGAGATGTTCGACCTCCTCCGCGGTGACGAACGCCTTGACGCCACGGCAATCCAGACGGTCGGCAGCAAGGGGTACGACGGCTTCGTCCTGGCCCGCGTCCGCTGACTCACCGTCTGGTCACTCACCGTCTGGTCGCTCACCGTCTGGTCGCTCACCGCCTGGTCATGACCGATCGCCACACCTCGGCCGGGATTGTGGCGCCCATCAGGCGGTTTCCGTCGGCGTCGAACAGGCGCCGTTCGTCGTCGGAGCCGATCCAGACGGCGGTGGCCAGCTGCGGGGTGTACCCGATTGCCCAGGCGTCCTGGGTGTCGCGTGAGTTGCCGTACTGGAATTCGCCGGTGCGCAAAGCTGCCGGACGGCCGTTCTGCGGGGAGGTCAGCACCGACGTCACCTCGCGCGCCACGCGCCGGGGGATCGCCTGGTCAGACTGGTTTTCGTGCTGCCAGACCACCTTCCCGGCCTGGTCGAGCACCTTGTCCACGAGATGAGGTGATGCGTGCTTGCCCTCTGCGGCGAAAGTCGCGTACGCGCTCGCAAGGTCGAGCGGCCGCACACGATACCGGCCGACGGCGATGCTCGATCCGATCGTGGTTCCGTCCTTCTCCCGCAAGGTCGCGGCGCCGTCCACCTCCTCCGGAATCCCGGCCTCGCGCGCGGCGGCACTGAGCGCTGAGGCACCCAGCTTCCGCGCCACCCCGATGAACGGCGTGTCCGCGCCCGACGTCATCGCGCTGCGCAGCGTGCACGCCTGTGGACAACGTTGTGGATAGTCGAACTTTTCGCCGAGGAACTCGGTTTCCTTGGGCGCGGGAGCCTTTTCGTCGGCCGGAATTCCGGCGCCCACCGCGGCGGCCAGTGTGAACGGGTAGAACGCCGAACCGGACGACCGTTCGGTTGCCGCATAATCGCGTACCCCGTTGTTGCCGCCGTCGTAGGCCCGCACCGCGCCGGTCGCCGGATCGACGGACACCAGCGCACCGCGGAACTCTTTCGGCTGACCCTTCAGCCGGTCGTCCAGCGTGCTGCGCGCGGCGGTCTGCAGATCCCGGTCGAGGGTGGTCTGCACGGTCAGGTTTCCTTGCTGCAACCGGGAAAGCGGGAAGCCGTCCCGCTCCAGCTCGGCCAGCACCTGCTGCTTGACGTGGTATTTGTCGTAGCTGAGGCTCGCGCGCGTTTCCGCCGGTGGCTTGATCTCGCCGCCCGGGTAGGACATCGTCGCGGCGTCCTTCACGTACCCGCGTGCCACGAGTTTGTCGCGCACGTAAGCCCAGCGTTTCGCGGCATGCGTGTTGCCGGACACCGCAGGGTCGTGCACCGACGGCGACTGGATCATCCCGGCCAGGAACGCCGCCTCGCTCCAGGTGATGGTGTCGTCGAGCGGACGGCCGAAGAACGCGTTCATCGCCGCCGCCGGGCCGAAGGTGTTGCGGCCGAAGGAAATGATGTTGACGTAGCTTTCGAAGATCCGTTCCTTGCTCTGTTCCTGGGTGATCTTCGTGGCGAGTACGAGCTCCTGGAGCTTGCGGGACATCGTCGCGTCGTCGTCGCCGGTCGACTTCTTGATGTACTGCTGGGTGATCCCGGACCCGCCGCCGACGCCGGTGAGGAACGCGCGGCCGATCCCGGTGGGGTCGAACCCGGCGTTCTGCCAGAACGTCGGGTCCTCGGTGGCGACGATCGCGTCCCGCAGCTTCTCCGGGACCTGGTCGAACGGCACGAACCGCCGGTCGCCGCCGTCGGGTACCACGCGCAGCAGCTCGCTGCCGTCGGAGTACTTGAGCGTCACGGTCTTGTCGAGCGACGCGAGGACCTCCTGCGGGCTGCGCACGTCGAGCAGCAGGTAGGCGACCCAGAACGCGCCCAGCGGCAGCGCGAGCAGGAGCCCGCCCAGGTAGTACGCGCCTGTTCTGACCCGTCGCCAGCGACGGCGGACGACTGGCTGGTCACTCTGCGGAGCTGCTTGCACGATCAGTGGACGGCTGACCAGGTGACAAGGTTCGGTCTTCCTGGTGAATAAATCACGCCAGGAAGGCTCGCAGCAGGGAGGCGGTCCCCTCGATGTGCTCAGCCATCGCCTGCCGCGCGGCAACCGGGTCGCCGGCCAGAATCGCGTCGACGATCGCCTCGTGCTGCGCGTTCGAGTGTTCGAGATTGGGTTCGAGCAGGGGGATCCGGTCCAGCAGGCGGTTGACCCGCGTGCGCGCGTCGGCGACCGCGGTGGTGAGCGAGCCGGACGCGGTGACCTCGGCAATCGCCAGGTGGAGACGGGAATCCTTACGCCGGTAGTCGGCGAGCCCGGCCGCCGCGGCTTCGGCGAGCGTGCCGCTGAGGTGCCGCCGGTCGGATTGGCTGAGCGTGCGCGCCGCGGCGGCCTCGGCGGCGCCGGTTTCGAGCACTTGCCGCAGGCAGAGCGTGTCCTCCAGCCCGGCGATGTCGACCTCGCCAGCGGTGCGCTCGGCCGGGTCAGGGAGGTTCTCGTTCACGAAAGTGCCGCCGTACCGCCCCCGCCGCGACTCGACGTACCCCGCGTCGGCCAGCGCCCGGATCGCCTCGCGCAACGTCACGCGGCTCACCCCGAGCCGCTCGGCCAGCTCCCGCTCGGACGGCAACCGGTCCCCTGCCCCGACGACCCCCAGCCGGATCGCCTGCAACAACCGCTCAACGGTCTCCTCGAAGGCGTTCCCGGCCCGCACCGGCCGGAACAGCGCCTCATTCGCGCTCACCACCGAGGTCGACTCCACGGCCTGAGTCTAGGCTGTTTGTTTGCAGAGGCTCCTTTGCAAAGGTCTCTCTGCAGAGTACAGTCTGGACTATGCCTACCGGACGCCGCACTCGCCAGCTAGACGCCCGCACCCTGCGCGCGCTGGCGCACCCCTTGCGGATGCAGCTGCTCGACCTGCTGACCACCGACGGCCCGGCCACCGCAACCGGGCTGGGCAAGCGAGTCGGGGAAAGCTCCGGGACCACGTCGTGGCACCTGCGGCAACTCGCCGACGCCGGGCTGGTGGTGGAGGACGCCGAACGGGGGTCGAAACGGGAACGCTGGTGGCAAGCGGCACAGGAGTCGACCCGGATCCGGGCCGCCGATTTCCTCGACCAACCGGAACTGAGCGACCCGGTCAAGACGCTCCTCCACGAAGTGGTGAACCAGCGGTACCGCGAGGAAGCGCAGTTCATCGCCGAATTGCCGGACTGGGCGGAAGACTGGCGAGAAAGCGCAACCTTGGGCCGCACCCGGCTCTCACTCACGCCGGACGAAACGCGACGCCTGGTCGAGGAGGTCGAGGCGGTCGTCGAACGTTACCGCCGCCCGTCCGCCGCGGGCGACGAAACAGTGATCACCCAATGGGCCGCCTTCCCCCGCACGATCACCGCCGAAACCGAAGGGGAATCCTGATGGACCCGTTCCTGGCCGCGCTCGCCTCCGCCAGACAGGAGGATTTGCTCGCCACTGCCGCCCCGCGTCCGTGCGCTGCCGTCCACCGCACCCCGGCACGGCAGCGATTCGGCTGGTGGCTCATGGAACTCGGCCTGCGCCTGGCCACCCCACCACCCCGCCCGGAAACGCTGTGAAGGGAACCTTCACGGAATCCAATTCCCTCATGGTTCCCTTCACAGACTTACCTTCCGTGAAGGGAACCCTCACGGAACCCAATTCCCTCAAGGTTCCCTTCACGGACCTACATTCTGTGAAGGTGGCCTTCACGGAATCAGGGCACTCAAGGGAATCGTGACAGCTCAACATTCCGTGAAGGTTCCCTTCACAGCCACCCACCCAAGCCGCACACCCGAACCCCACCGGGACCGGGCACCCAGCCCCCTCCCTGCACCCCGATCCGAAGCCCCACACGTGCGGAGGGTGCTTGTCAAGGCATCTTTCCCGCCTTGACAACCACCCTCCGCACGTAGTCACTCAATTCCGGCTTCGGGGTGCCCCCAAAGTCAACACTCAATGACGTTAACCGCAAGCCCCCCACGAGCAGTTTCCTTGTACTTCACCGACATATCCGCACCGGTCTCGCGCATGGTCTTGATCGCCTTGTCCAACGTCACCACATGGCTCCCGTCCCCCCGCAGAGCCATCCGGGCCGCGTGGATCGCCTTCGACGCGCCCACTGCATTCCGCTCGATACAAGGGATCTGCACCAGCCCGCCGACAGGATCGCAAGTAAGACCGAGATGGTGCTCGACCCCGATCTCAGCCGCATTCTCCACCTGACGGCACGAACCACCGAGCACCTCAGTAAGCCCAGCCGCCGCCATTGCCGACGCCGAACCCACCTCTCCCTGGCACCCAACCTCAGCACCCGAAATCGACCCGGTCTGCTTCAAGATCGACCCGATGGCACCAGCAGTCAGCAGGAACGTGACAATCCCGTCATCCGAAGCACCGCGCACAAATCGCTGGTAATAATGCAAAACCGCAGGAATGATCCCAGCCGCGCCATTAGTCGGAGCAGTGACCACCCGGCCGCCAGCAGCATTCTCCTCATTCACAGCCAGCGCGTACAGGCTGACCCAATCCATGGCGTACAACGGATCGTCGACACCATCTTCAGCACACAGCTTTTCGTGCAACGACTTCGCCCGACGTGGCACCTTCAGGCCACCCGGCAGCACACCCTCGTGCGTACACCCATTGCGCACGCATTCAGCCATTACCTGCCAGATCTGCAGCAAACCAGAGCGAATCTCCTCGCGAGTGCGCCACGAAAGCTCGTTGCGCAGCATGATCTCGCTCACCGGCAGGCCCGTGTCCGCACAATGCTTGAGCAAGTCCTCGCCAGTGCGGAACGGATACGGCACCGGCGTGGAATCCTCGACGAATACGGTGTCGGTCTCGTACGACTCGTCGCGCACGAACCCGCCGCCCACCGAGTAGTACGTACGTTCCCGCAGCAGCGCGCCATCCTCGGCGAAGGCGCGGAAGACCATCCCATTGGGATGCGCAGGCAGCGATTTACGGCGGTGCATGGTGAGATCGGTGTCCTCGACGAAGGCCACCTCATGCGTACCACCGACGGACAGCCGCCCGGACTCCCGGATCGCCGCGACCTTGGCCGGGACCGTATCGGTGTCGATCTCCTCCGGTCGCTCACCGGAAAGCCCGAGCAGCACGGCCTTGTCACTGCCGTGGCCGAACCCGGTCGCGCCGAGGGAGCCGAACAGCTCGGCCTCCACTCTCGCGACCCGGTCCAGCACTGCGTCCTCGACCAGACCGTCCACAAAGGTCTTGGCCGCACGCATCGGGCCGACCGTGTGCGAGCTGGACGGCCCGATGCCGATCGAAAACAGGTCGAAGACGCTGATCGCCATTGATCTGCCCCTTCTCTAGTGCCTCGCCAGCAGGCTGCTGGCTTCTTGGGCGGCGGGTCCTTCGGCGGTGAGGTGGGCCAGGTTGTCCGGCAGTTCCTCGCCCCGATGGGCTTTGGTCTGGGCGTACAGGCGGCCCGCGCGGTACGACGAGCGCACCAACGGCCCGGCCATCACACCCGGGAACCCGATCTCCTCCGCGGTCGAGGCGTGCGTGACGAATTCCTCCGGCTTGACCCACCGGTCCACCGGGTGATGCCGGGGCGAGGGCCGCAGGTACTGGGTGATCGTGACGATCTCACAACCCGCATCAAACAGGTCCCGCAACGCCGCCGTGACCTCGTCCGGGGTTTCGCCCATGCCGAGGATCAGGTTCGACTTCGTCACCAAACCGGCCTCGCGGGCCCGGGTCAGGACTTCCAGGGAGCGGGCGTAGCGGAACCCGGGGCGGATCCGCTTGAAAATCCGCGGCACCGTCTCCACGTTATGCGCCAGCACCTCCGGCCCCGACCCGAACACCTCACCCAACTGCTCCGGCTCCGCGTTGAAGTCCGGGATCAGCAACTCGACACCGGTACCGGGGTTCAAGGCGTGGATCTGCCGGACGGTCTCGGCGTACAACCAGGCTCCGCCCGTGAACTCCGGACCCATCCGCACCCGCGTCTTGATCCACGACGGCTTCTTCTCAATCGGCGTCTCACTGTTACGCACCTCAAGCCGCAACAGCTTCCGCCCCTCCGGCGCAGCGGTCATCGGCTCAGGTCCGCGTACAGCGGGTGCTTCTTGGCCAGCAGTTCGACCCGGCCGCGCAGTTCCTGCTGCACGGATTCGTCGAAGTCCGGTTTCAGCGTTTCCGCGATGATGTCCGCGACCTCGGTGAAGTCGTCGGCGCCGAATCCACGCGTGGCCAGCGCCGGGGTGCCGATCCGCAGGCCCGACGTGACCATCGGCGGCCGCGGGTCGAACGGCACCGCGTTGCGGTTCACCGTGATCCCGACCGAGTGCAGCCGGTCCTCCGCCTCCTGGCCGTTGAGCTGGGAGTTGACCAGGTCGACGAGCACGAGGTGCACGTCGGTGCCGCCGGTGAGCACGCGGACGCCCGCCTCCGCGCAGTCGCTGCGCGTCAGCCGGTCGGCCAGGATCTTCGCGCCGGCCAGCGTGCGCTCCTGGCGTTCGCGGAACCCGTCGCTAGCGGCGAACTTCAGCGCGACCGCCTTCGCCGCGATCACGTGCTCCAGCGGACCGCCCTGCTGACCCGGGAACACCGCCGAGTTGATCTTCTTCGCCAGCTCCTCGCGGCACAGGATCAGGCCGCCGCGCGGGCCGCCGAGGGTCTTGTGCGTGGTGGTGGTGACGATGTCCGCGTGCGGCACCGGCGACGGGTGCAGCCCGGCGGCCACCAGCCCGGCGAAGTGCGCCATGTCGACCATCAGGCGAGCGCCCACCAGGTCCGCGATCCGGCGGAACTCGGCGAAATCGAGCTGCCGCGGGTACGCCGACCAGCCGGCCACGATCAGCTTCGGCTGGTGCTCCACCGCCAGCCGCTCGATCTCGGCAACGTCGACAATTCCGGTCTCTTTGTCGACATGGTAGGCGACCACGTTGTACAGCTTGCCGGAGAAGTTGATCTTCATTCCGTGCGTGAGGTGCCCGCCGTGCGCGAGGTCGAGGCCGAGGATCGTGTCGCCCGGCTTCAGCACCGCGACCATCGCCGCCGCATTGGCCTGCGCACCCGAATGCGGCTGCACGTTCACGTGGTCCGCACCGAAGAGCGCCTTCGCCCGGTCGATCGCTAGCTGCTCGACGACGTCGACGTGCTCACAGCCGCCGTAGTAGCGGCGGCCCGGGTAGCCCTCGGCGTATTTGTTGGTGAGTACCGAGCCCTGCGCCTCGAGCACACCGACCGGCGCGAAGTTCTCGGAGGCGATCATCTCGAGTGTCGACTGCTGGCGGTCCAGCTCCGCGGCCACCGCGACGGCGACCTCGGGGTCCACTTCGGACAGGGGGGCATCGAACGGGGCAGCCATCAGCTCTCCTGGGTCAGCTCGGCGTACGCGGCGGCGTCGAGCAGCTCCGGGACGTCGCCCGTGAGCCGCACCTTCACGAGCCATCCTTCGGTGTACGGGTCGGAGTTGATGATCTCGGGGGTGTCGGATGTGGTCTCGTTCACGGCCACCACCTCGCCGCTCACCGGCGAGTACAGCTCGCTGACCGATTTCGTGGACTCGACCTCGCCGAACACCTCGCCGGTGGTGACCTGGTCACCGGCCGAGGGCAGCTGCACGAACACGATGTCGCCGAGCGAGCCGGCGGCGAACGCGGTGATGCCCACCGTCGCCACGCCGTCCTCCAGCGACAGCCACTCGTGTTCCTTCGTGTAGGACAGGTTCGCGGGAATGCTCACAACTGGGTCCTTTTCAGGCTCGGGAGTAGAAGGGCAGGGCGACGACCTCGACCGGCTCGATGCGGCCCCGGATGTCGACGGACAGCGCGGTACCGGGCTCGGCGTGCTCCCGATCTACATACGCCATGGCAATCGGATAACCCAGCGTCGGCGACAGCGCGCCGCTGGTGACTTCCCCGATGGTGGCCTCGCCGGACAGCACGGCGTACCCGTGCCGTGGGGCGCGGCGGCCGGCGCCGCGGAGACCGACCCGCACGCGCGGAACGTCGGCCTTCGCGAGCTCCTCGAGCGCCGCCCGGCCCACGAAGTCACCCGGCTTCTCGAACTTCACCACGCGGCCGAGGCCGGCCGCGAAGGGGGTCAGCTCGCGGCTGAGTTCGTTGCCGTACAACGGCATTCCGGCCTCGAGCCGCAGGGTGTCGCGGCACGCGAGTCCACATGGGACGAGCCCGTGCGGCTCCCCCGCCTCGGCGAGGAGCCGCCACAATGCGGTGGCTTCAGCCGCGGGTACGAAAAGCTCGAAGCCGTCCTCACCGGTGTACCCGGTGCGGGCCAGGAGCACGTCGTGCCCCTTCACCACGGCCGGCACGCTCGCGTAGTACTTGAGCGCGCCGAGGTCCGCATCGGTCACCGAGGCGAGCACGTCGACCGCCTTCGGGCCCTGGACCGCGATCAGCGCGGTGCTCTCGGACCGGTTGTCCACGACCGCATCGAACCCGGCGACCCGCTCGGCGAGCGCGTCAGCGACCACGCCGGCGTTGCCCGCATTGGCCACCACCAGGTACTCCTCGTCGGCGAGCCGGTAGACGACCAGGTCGTCGAGGACGCCGCCGTCAGCGTCGCAGATCATCGTGTAGCGGGCACGACCCGGTTTCACGCCGGACAGGTTGCCGACCAGCGCGTAGTCGAGCACGTCGGCGGCCTGCGCGCCGCGGACGTGGATCTCGGCCATATGCGACAGATCGAAGAGCCCGGCCGCCTCGCGGACAGCCTTGTGCTCGGCCAGCTCGCTGGTGTAGCGCACCGGCATCGACCAGCCGGCGAAATCGGTGAACAGCGCACCGAGGGCCTGATGGACCTCGTGCAAGGGGGTTGCAGACATGGGGGCCTTTCGTCGTCGTGAGTGTTTATGCCGGTTCTAACCGGCATAAACACTCACGAGTCGTAAGCGTCGAGGGGCGGGCAGGAGCAGACGAGGTTGCGGTCGCCGCGGGCGCCGTCGATGCGGCGCACCGGCGGCCAGTACTTGGTCTTGCGTGACACGCCGACCGGGTACACCGCCAGCTCGCGGTCGTAGTCGGCGGTCCACTCGCCCGTCAGCGACGCGGCGGTGTGCGGCGCGGCGCGCAGCGGGCTCGTCTCGGCGGTCCACCGGCCTGCGGTGACCTCGTCGATCTCGTGCCGGATGGCGATCATCGCCGCGCAGAACCGGTCGATCTCGGCCAGGTCCTCGCTCTCGGTGGGCTCCACCATGAGCGTGCCCGCGACCGGGAACGACATGGTCGGCGCGTGGAAGCCGTAGTCGATGAGCCGCTTCGCGACGTCGTCGACAGTGACGCCGGTGTCCTTGGTGATCCCGCGCAGGTCGAGGATGCATTCGTGCGCGACCAGGCCGTCCTGCCCGGTGTAGAGCACCGGGTAGTGCGGCCCGAGCCGGGACGCGACGTAGTTCGCGGCGAGCACCGCGACCTTGGTGGCCTCGGTGAGCCCGGACGCACCCATCATCCGCACGTAGGCCCACGAGATCGGCAGGATCGACGCCGAGCCGTACGGCGCGCCGCTGATCGGTCCGACGCCGGTATCCGGTCCGGCCTGCGCAAGGAGCGGGTGGTTCGGCAGGTACGGCGCGAGGTGCTCGCGCACCGCAACCGGACCGACGCCCGGGCCTCCACCGCCGTGCGGGATGCAGAACGTCTTGTGCAGGTTCAGATGCGAGACGTCGCCGCCGAACTCACCCGGCTTTGCCAGTCCCAGCAACGCATTGAGGTTCGCGCCGTCGACGTACACCTGGCCGCCGCCGTCGTGCACGATCTTGGCGAGCCGCTCGATACCGTGCTCGTACACGCCGTGCGTGGACGGGTACGTGACCATCGCCGCGGCGAGGGTGTCGCAGTGCTGGTCCACTTTGGACTGCAGATCGGCCAGGTCGATGTCGCCGCCGTCGGTGCACTTCACCACGACCACGCGCATGCCGGCCAGCACCGCGGACGCGGCATTGGTGCCGTGCGCGGACGACGGGATCAGGCACACGTCGCGCTCGGGCTGCCCGTTCGCCTGGTGGTAACTGCGGATGGCCAGCAGCCCGGCCAGCTCGCCCTGGCTGCCCGCGTTCGGCTGCAGCGACACCTGGTCGTAGCCGGTGACCTCGGTCAGCCAGCCGGCCAGCTGCCGGACCAGCTCGTGGTACCCCTCGGCGTCCCCGGCGGGCGCGAACGGGTGGATGCCGGCGAACTCGCGCCAGCTGATCGGCCCCATCTCGCTGGTGGCGTTGAGCTTCATCGTGCACGAGCCGAGCGGGATCATCCCGCGGTCGAGCGCGAAGTCCTGGTCGGACAAGCCGCGCAGGTACCGCAGCATGGACGTCTCCGACCGGTGCGTGCTGAACACCTCGTGCGTCAGGTAGCCGCTCTCACGAACAAGGCCGGTCGGAAGCGCCTTCGCGGCTTCCCAGCCACTGTCGACGCCGAAGGCGCGAAGCACCTTTGCGACGGTGTCGGGACGCGTGACCTCATCGCACGCAACGCGCACGTGGTCGTCGTCGATCTGCCCGAGGTTGATCCCAGCCTCACGCGCAGCCGCGTGTACTGCAGCGGCGCGGCCGGGCACCTTCGCGACGACAGTGTCGAAGAACGTCTCGTGCACGACCTCGACCCCACCTGCGCGCAAGGCGTTTGCGAAGCCGGCAGCGAGCCCGTGAACGCGCGTCGCGATCGTCTTCAGTCCTTCAGGGCCGTGGTAGACCGCGTACATCGCAGCGAGCACGGCAGGGAGCACCTGCGCGGTACAGATGTTGGACGTCGCCTTCTCGCGGCGGATGTGCTGCTCACGCGTCTGCAGCGCAAGCCGGTACGCCATGTTGCCGTCGCTGTCCACGGAGACGCCCACGAGACGGCCTGGCATCGAACGTTCAAGCCCGGAGCGCACGGCCATGTACCCGGCGTGCGGACCGCCGTACCCGAGCGGCACGCCGAAGCGCTGCGTCGAACCGACAGCCACGTCCGCGCCGAACTCGCCGGGCGCGGTGATCAAAGTGAGTGCGAGAAGGTCAGCAGCCACCGTGTACAGCGCGCCTGCGGCCTTCGCCGCTTCGGAGACCGCCTGATAGAAGCCGCGTCCACGCAGGACGCCGGACGCGCCGGGGTACTGCACGATGACGCCGAAGAACTCGTCCGGGAGCCCGGTGAGCAAGTCGCGCACCTGCACGTCGATGCCGAGGCCGGCAGCACGAGTCCGTACGACCTCGATGGTCTGCGGCAGGCATTCTGCGTCGAGCACGACCACATTGGACTTCGTCTTCGACGCCCGGCGCATCAGCGTCATCGCCTCGGCGGCGGCGGTGGACTCGTCGAGCATCGAGGCGTTGGCGATGGCCAGGCCGGTGAGATCGGAGACCGCGGTCTGGAAGTTCAGCAGCGCTTCGAGCCGGCCCTGCGAGATCTCCGGCTGATACGGCGTGTACGCGGTGTACCAGGCGGGGTTCTCCAGCACGTTGCGGCGGATCACGCCCGGCGTGACCGTGTCGGAGTAGCCGAGCCCGATCATTTGCGTCATCGGCCGGTTGCGTGCGGCGAGGGCCCGCAGTTCGGCGGTGGCGTCCTCCTCGGACGCGGGAGCGGGCAGAGCGAGGTCGCCAGTCATCCGGATGGCAGTGGGCACCGCCGCTTCCAGGAGGGCGTCCATGCTTCCGTAACCGCATTCGGCGAGCATCTTGGCCCGCTCGGCCTCGCCGGGGCCGATGTGGCGGGTGTCGAAGGGAGTGGAGGTGATGGGAGCTCCTCAGGACGGGCACCGGGCGCGGCGGTGCACTGGGAACTCCCCCTCTGTCATGGGCACCTGAGAGTTTCACCGCGCGCTCAGCACGGCTTTCACCTTGGGTGAGGCGCGGGTGCGCCTGCTTTCCAGAGTGGCCTCGCCGCAAGCGGTAGTGGATACCTGAGAGATTCCGGGGAGTTTGCTCCTTCGGTGTCCCATTGACGTCATGGGACTCTCCCGCTCCGGCTCGAACGGCCCAATATGCGATTGTGGACACTGCTGTGGTGGCGGCCACTGTACCTGCCGCTTCGCGCGTCAGTCTACTGTGTTGATGGCCTCGGCTCCGCCGAGGCGGCGAGATCGCCGGGGAGCCGGTTTCTTCCTTCCCGATTTCGCCGGCCTGGGGGGCCGTCGAAATCGCTCAGTCCAGAAACCGGCGCGATCTCGCATCTCGCGTAGCAGCTGAGCGTTACAGCGGGGTCACGTAGGCGCCCGAGATGCCGCCGTCCACCAGGAACTGCGAGGCGGTGATAAAGCTGGCGTCGTCGCTCGCCAGGAAGGCGACCGCGGCGGCGATCTCCTCCGGCTCGGCGAACCGGCCGAGCGGCACATGCACCAGCCGCCGCGCCGCACGCTCCGGGTCCTTCGCGAACAGCTCCTTCAGCAGCGGCGTGTTGACCGGCCCCGGGCACAGCGCGTTGACCCGGATATTCTCGCGCGCGAACTGCACCCCCAGCTCCCGCGTCATCGCGAGCACGCCGCCCTTCGACGCGGTGTAGGAGATCTGCGACGTCGCGGCCCCCATCACGGCCACGAACGACGCAGTGTTCACGATCGAGCCGCGGCCCTGGCGCTGCATGTGCGGTAACGCGGCCTTGCAGCACAGGTACACCGACGTGAGGTTGACCCGCTGCACCTTCTCCCACGCTTCGATGCCGGTGGTGAGGATCGAGTCGTCCTCGGGCGGCGAAATGCCCGCGTTGTTGAACGCGACGTCGACCGCGCCGAACTGGTCGACGGTCGTCTGGAAGAGCGCGTCGACCTGGTCCGCGTCGGTCACGTCGACCGGCACGAACAGCCCGCCCACCGTGTCGGCGGCAGCCTTGCCCTGCTCCGGCGCGACGTCGCCGATCACCACCTTCGCGCCTTCGCTCGCCAGGCGCTTGGCCGTCGCGAGGCCGATCCCGCTCGCCCCGCCGGTGATCACCGCGACGCGGCCTTCGAAACGCTGCACCATTCACTCCTCCGTGCTCAGGAAAACGTTCTTGGTCTCGGTGAACGCGGCCGCCGCGTCGGGACCGAGCTCGCGGCCGAGGCCGGACTGCTTGAAGCCGCCGAAGGGCGTCCAGTAGCGGACCGACGAATGCGAGTTCACCGACAGGTTCCCGGATTCGACCCCGCGCGCGACCCGGAACGCCCGGCCGACGTCGCGCGTCCAGATCGAACCGGACAGGCCGTACTCGGTGTCGTTGGCCATCGTCACGGCCTCGGCCTCGTCGCGGAAGCGCACCACCGCGACGACCGGACCGAAAATCTCGTCCCGGGCAAGCGGATCGTCCAGTCCCGGCGGGAGCACGACGGTCGGCGCGAACCAGTAGCCCGGCCCGTCCGGCGCGCTGCCGCGGAAGGCGACCGGCGTCGTGTCGGTGACGTATGACGAGACCTTCGCGTGGTGGTCCGCCGAGATCAGCGGGCCCATCTCGGTCTTTTCATCGCCCGGGTCGCCGACGACGACTCCCTGCACCGCGGGCTCCAGCAGTTCGAGGAACCGGTCGTACACGCTGTCCTGCACCAGGATCAGCGATCGCGCGCAGCAGTCCTGACCGGCGTTGTCGAACACTCCGTACGGCGCGGTGGCCGCCGCCTTTTCGAGGTCGGCGTCGGCGAACACGATGTTGGCGTTCTTGCCGCCGAGCTCCAGCGTCACGCGCTTGACCTGCGCCGCACAGCCCGCCATCACCTGCTTGCCGACCTCGGTCGACCCGGTGAACACCACCTTGCGCACGGCCGGATGCGTCACGAATCGTTGTCCCACCACGGATCCCTTGCCCGGCAGCACCTGGAAGACACCGTCCGGGAGGCCCGCCTCGCGCGCCAGCTCGGCCAGCCGCAGCGCGGTCAGCGGCGTCAGCTCGGCGGGTTTGAGCACGACGGTATTGCCTGCCGCGAGCGCGGGCGCGAACCCCCAGCCGGCAATCGGCATCGGGAAGTTCCACGGCACGATCACGCCGACCACGCCCAGCGGCTCGTGGAAGGTGACGTTCACCCCGCCCGCGACCGGAATCTGCTTGCCCAGCAACCTTTCTGGCGCACCGGCGGAGTATTCGAGCAGGTCACGGACGTTGCCCGCCTCCCATCGCGCATTGCCGATGGTGTGCCCGGAGTTCTGTACCTCCAGCTCGGCGAGGTGTTCGACGTCGGCATCGACGGCGGCCGCGAACCTCCGCAACAGCCGTGCCCGATCGCCGGGAGCCACCGCCCGCCAGGCCGGGAAAGCCGCGTGTGCGCGGGCGATGGCGGCGTCGGTCTCGTCGGCGGTGGTGAGCTGGACCTGGCGTACGACCTCTTCGGTGGCCGGGTTGCGCACGTCGAACACGGTCGGCGTCATTTGCCCTCCTGCGCGGCGTTCACCAGCGCGGCGAACAGCCGTACGTCGTCGATGTCCTGTTCCGGATGCCACTGCACGCCGAGTACGAACTCGCCCGGCACCTCCGCGGCTTCGACCGTGCCGTCAGCCGCGTGCCCCGACGCGACGAGGCCCGCACCGAGCCGGTCTATTGCCTGGTGGTGGTAGCACTGCACCTTCGCCTCTTCCCCGAGAATCGCGGCCGCGCGGGTGCCGTCGACGAGCGTGACGGTGCCGGAGCCGAACGTCGCCGGCGCGGGTTGATGCGCTGTGTCGCCCAGTGTTTCGGGCAGGTGCTGCGAGAGGGTGCCACCGAGCGCGACGCTCATCACCTGCAGTCCGCGGCACACGCCGAGCACCGGTTTCCGGGCAGCGCGGGCAGCGGTGAACAGACCGAACTCGAACGCGTCGCGCTCTTCGCGGGTGTACGTCGTGGGGTGCGGGTCTTGGCCGTAGCGGCTGGGCTCGACGTCGGCGCCTCCGGTGAGCACGAGACCGTCTATCCGCTCCACAAGCCGCGCGTACTCCGTGGTGACAGGTGGCAGCAGTACCGGAATTCCGCCTGCTGCCACTACACAGTCGGCGTACACGCGGTGAAGCAGCGTCGCTTCGGTGTCCCAGGCGAGGAACTTCGCGCGCTCTGCGTACGTGGTGAGCCCGATGACGGGTGGGTCAGAGGCGTTCGAAACCACGGATGCGCTCCCAGTCGGTGACGGTTCGTTCGTACGCTTCGCGCTCGATCCGCGCGGCGTTGAGGTAATGGTCGACTACGTCGTCCCCGAAGGCATCTCGTGCGATACGGCTGTCGTGAAGGACCGTCGCAGCTTCGCCGAGCGTGACCGGCACAGTGGGTTTGTCGGACGTGTACGCGTTACCTATGAACTCAGGCTCCAGCGGTAGCTCGTTCTCAATCCCGTACAGCCCCGCGGCGACCATCGCGGCGACAGCGAGGTACTGGTTGACATCGCCGCCGGGTACGCGATTCTCGACGCGTAGCGAGTCACCGTGCCCGACAACGCGCAACGCGCACGTACGGTTGTCCGTGCCCCACGCGACCGCCGTCGGCGCGAAGCTGCCAGGGACGAAACGCTTGTAGGAGTTGATGTTCGGGGCGAAGAAGTACGTCAGCTCGCGTAACGCCTCGAGTTGACCCGCGAGGAAGTGCTGCATCAGCTTCGAGAAGCCGTGGTCACCGTCGCCGGGTAACACCGCTTCGCCGGACGTACTGCGCAGGCTGAGGTGGATGTGGCACGAGTTGCCTTCGCGCTCGTTGTACTTCGCCATGAACGTAAGGCTCTTGCCCTCCTGCGCTGCGATCTCCTTCGCGCCGTTCTTGTAGATGCTGTGGTTGTCGCACGTGGCAAGCGCTTCGGTGTAACGGAAGGCGATTTCGTGCTGACCCGGGTTGCACTCGCCTTTCACCGACTCCGGGTACAGCCCGGCGCCGGCCATTTCGTTGCGGATACGGCGAAGCAGCGGCTCGATGCGCGCGGTGCCGAGCATCGAGTAGTCGACGTTGTACTGGTTGGCGGGCTTGAGACCGTGGTAATGCTTGTCCCAGGCGGTTTCGTAGGAGTCGTCGAACGCGATGAACTCCAGCTCGGTACCCGCGTACGCGACGAGCCCGTGGTCCGCGAGCCGGTCGAGCTGTCGGCGCAGCACCTGGCGCGGCGAAACGGAAACCGGGCCGCCCTGCACGCGTTCGACGTCGGCGAGCACCAGCGCCGTGCCCTCCTGCCAAGGGATTTCGCGCAACGTGGCGAAGTCCGGCCGGAGCACGAAATCGCCGTAACCGCTTTCCCAGGACGAGATCTCGTACCCGTCGACGGTGTTCATGTCGACGTCGACAGCGAGCAGGTAGTTGCACGCCTCGGTCGCGTGCCCCACGACCTCATCGAGGAAGAACTCGGCCGAACAGCGCTTGCCCTGGAGCCTGCCCTGCATGTCGGTGATCGCGACGAGCACCGTGTCGATCGTGCCGCCGGCCACCCGTTCGCGGAGCCCGTCGAGCGTGAGCATCCCTCGCCTGCCTGCCATCGCGCCGCCCCAAAGGTTCGGATCAGGTCCTTTGCGGTCTTTCCTACCGGGCCACCCCCGTGCGGTCAATCCAGCAAAAGGTATTTTTCTGATCCTTTGACCGGGGCCGGGCACGCGCACGGGGAAAACCGGGCAGCCCGGCAACCCGCCCGGCGGCCGGACGTCTCCCCGGATGTCCAGGATTTACCGAGAGGGGAGTCACTTCGATGACCAGGGGAACCCGGATCAAGCTGCTGACCGGCGGCGCGATGATGCTCGGCCTGCTGATGACCGGCTGCGGGGCGGCACCGGGCGGCCCGGCGGGCGGCTCCGGCGGGGGTACCGGAGGCGGACCGCAGGCAGCCGCCCAGTCCGCACCGACGTCGCGCTGCACCGACCGCATCGACTACACCGGCGACCCACGGTCGAACGCCGAGATCAACTCGAGCCCCACATGTCCGCCCCCGCAGAAGCCGGCCCGCGAAAAGCCGCGCTGCACGGATCAAAAGGACTATGCGGGCGACCCGCGTTCCAATGCCGAAATCAACTCGATCGGTGCGACGACCGGTACCTGCCCGCCCGTCCACAAGCCCGCCACCGACGACACGCCGCGGTGCACGGACCAGATCGACTACGCCGGCGACCCCCGCTCCAACGCCGAAATCAACTCCATCGGCGCCACCACCGGTACCTGCCCACCGGCCCGGAAGGGCTGACGCCGCGTTTGTCCCCCTTGCCCGGCTGAGAAGATACTGTGAATCGGGCGCGTCCGGGACCAAATCCGCCGCCTCGTGCGTTGGACCGGGCAAGAGAGGTGAGAGGGATGACAGAAGCATTCTCGCAGACCACGTTCAGCCAGCAGCAGGCTCGGCCGCAGTTCCCCACGCTGCCCACCGGGTGGCCGATCGGCTCGTACGACTCGTACGAGCAGGCACAGCAGGCGGTGGACCACCTCGCGCGCACCGACTTCCCGGTCGCCGACGTCACCATCGTCGGCGTCCAGCCGATGCTCGTGGAGCGCATCGCGGGCCGGATGAGCTGGGGCCGCATGCTCAGCAGCGCCGCCATGTCGGGCGCGGTGTTCGGCCTGTTCCTCGGCCTGGTGCTGAGCATGCTCAACCCGGCCGCCGGGATGCTGTCGATCGTGCTCGGCCTTGCCGCGGGCGTGGTGTTCAACGTGGCCTTCGGCGCACTGGGCTACGCGGCGAACCGCAACAAGCGCGGTTTCATCTCGCAGAGCCAGCTGGTCGCCCAGCGCTACGACGTCCTGTCGCAGCCCCGCAACGCCGAAAAGGGCCGCGCGTTGCTGGCCGACCTCGCAGCCCGGTCGGCTTTCACGCACTGACGTCCGGTTCTCGCCCCATCCCGGGCGCCTGGGTCTTCACGGACCCGGGCGCCCGGTGTTTTTGCAGGAAGGGAAGGCGGGGGAACATGCTCCCTGCCTCCGGGCGGCTCTACCTCGTGGGCGGAGCGGGACTCGACGGCGGTTTGGCCGGGCTGCTCGTGCTCGGCGGGGCCGGACTGGAACCGGTCGGCTTCGGGATGGCCGCGGCGAAGGGCACTCCGGGGTCTTCCCGGCAGTAGCTGCGGTAGGCGTTGTAGCCGTTCACGTTCCCATGGTCGTCCTGCGTTCCCTCCAGCACGTGCGGACGAGGGAACCTGTTGTCCGACCCGGTCATGATGCGCGTCCCGGTGTCGGTTTCGCAGCCGTAACGCGTTATGGCGATCGGGCGGCCCTGCCCGTCGTAGAGGTACACGTCCTCGAGCGGTTTGCCGTTCGCGTCGAAGGCGTACAGGTTGCGCACCTCGTCGCTGCCGTAGCGGAGCTGCTGGTTGCCATACGTGTCAGTGGACGGCGCCGAGTACGACGTGGTGTTCGGGTAGTACGTGCGGTGCGAGATCAGGTCGATTGCCGCACCCAGCCCGCCGAACGTGCCGCCCACCACGAACGCCGACACCGGCACCGCGATCCACAGCAGCCGCCGATCAACACCCGTGCGCGGGCCTGCCCACACCACCAGGCCCGCGATCACCAGCAGGAACGGCAGCAGCAGCACCGCGTACGAATGCCGCACCATCATCAGCAGCCCGAACGCCAGCAACGCGAACGCGCAGACCACCCACCACGCCGGCTTGAGCGTGCGCAGGTAGGACGCCGCACGCTCGGTGGACCGGTCCTCCCGCAACGACTTCAGCATCGCCCGCGCGCGGACCATTTCCGGCAGCTCCAGCACCGACTGCACCCCGCGGCGTACCAGGAACAACACGCTCAGCGCGAACACCGGCAACAGCAGGACCAGGCCGAGCAATGCGTCCGGATCGATCCGCACCGCCGCGGCGAACGCCAGCATGGCCGCGGCCAGCGCGCAGAACACCAAGCCCCACAAGGCAAACCGCGGCATGAACAGCGACTTCTTCGCCGGCGTCTCGAGCACCGTGGTCGCGGCTTCGGCCGTCGGCGGCGCAGGCGGATACCCGCCGGACACCCGCAGCTCGGCAGCGTAGCTCTCCGGCGTGCCGAGCCGTTCGACCAGGTCCTCGACCCGCGCCGACGCCCCCAGCTCCGCCTCCATCTCGGCCAGATGCGGCCGGACGTCCTCCAGGATCTCCTCGATCTCCCCCGCTGGCAGATCGGCGAGCGCGGTGCGGACCCGCGCCAGGTAAACCCGCACCGCGGTGGGCTTGTCCGTGCTCATGCTGCTTCTCCCCGTGTCGTGCCGCAGCCGTCCCGCCGCGCGCCCCCTGCGGCACGAGCGGGTCCCCGTGATGCCGTGCTCATGCCGCCTCCTTCACCAGACTGTCCATAGTGGACGCGAAACTCCGCCACGTCCGCGCCGATTCGGCGAGCCGCTCCCTGCCCGGCTCGTTCAGGCTGTAGTACTTGCGGTGCGGGCCTTCTTCGCTCGGCACCACGTACGACGTGAGCAGCCCGGCCTTGTAGAGCCGCCGCAGCGTTCCGTACACCGACGCGTCCCCGACCTCGTCGAGGCCGGCGACGCGGAGTCTTCGGAGCACGTCGTAGCCGTACCCGTCGTCGTCCCGCAGTACCGCCAGCACCGCCAGGTCCAGCACTCCCTTGAGCAGCTGACTGATCTCCACGGCACCCTCCCGGTCTTGCGCGTGAAACGGTACCACGCATTGCACAGTAGTGCGCACGGCAAACGGCCAAACGGCGGTATCTCATGACATCACCGCAGGTCAGCACCGCGGTCTCGGCGCACCTCGATCGAGGTATACGGCGTAGACATCCTTGTGTACGCTGTAGACATGAGCCAGGTCCCGACCGCCGAGCGGATTGCGTCCGCGGCGCGTGACATCGTCGCCACCGAGGGGGCGGCGGCGGTGAGCATGCGCCGGGTCGCCGAAGCCGCCGGGGTCACCGCGATGGCGATCTACCGGCACTACGAAAACCGCGAGGTACTGCTGCGCGCGGTCGCCGACGCCACCGGCCGCGAACTGGGTACGACATGGAAGGACCCGGCGCCGGACGGCACATGGCAGGACCGGTTCGAAGCGCTGCTCGACCGGTTCCTGGATTTCGCGCTGGGCCAGCCCCATCTGTACCGGTTCCTGATGACCGACGACTGGGCGCAGGCGCGGCTGTACCCGGACGGTTTCCGCGAACCCGGGTCGCCGCCGTTCACCGCGCTGGTGCGGCTGGTCGAGGAGGGCATGCGCGAGGGCGTGCTGCGCGAGGACGACCCGCTCGAGGTCGCGCTCACCATCAGCACCCAGTCACAGGGCATGGTGCTGCACTACCTCGCCGGCCGGATGGGGACGACCGAAGCCGAGTTCCGGTCGATGTGCCGGCGGACCTCCCGGAGGATTCTCGATGGCATTTCCCCGTGACGTCCGGATTCCGGCCGCGCTGCTGGGTTCGGCAGTGCTGTTCTACTTCGGCACCGGCCTCGCGCCGATCGCAGTCCTGACCTGGCTCGCGCCGCTACCCGTGCTGCTGCTGGCGACCCGCGCCGGCGGCTGGACCACCGCGGGTACCGCGTTCGGCGCGTTCCTGCTGGGCACCGCGAACATATGGGTCTACCAATCCCATTCGGGCGACGAACCGTTGTGGCCGTTCGGCGCCGCGATCGACGTGGGCATGTCGTTGCTGTTCACGTTCACCGTGTGGGTGTTCTGGGCGCTGGTGCGGCGCGGACGGACGGTGCTCGCGAGCCTCGCCGCACCCGCCGCGTGGACGGGTGTGCTGTACCTGATCGCCATCCTCAACCCGATGGGGATGATGGGTTCGCTCGCCAACGACCAGGGCGACGCGCCGCTGGTGCTGCAGACCGCGTCGTGGGCCGGGATGTGGGGCGTCGAATTCCTGGTGCTGCTCCCCGCTTGTGCGGTGGCCGCGCTCTGCGCACCGGGTGCCGCCCGGCTCCGCACGGGCGCTGTCGCCGGGGTGATTCTCGTGCTGGCCTTGGGTTACGGCGCGCTGCGATTGTCCACTGAGGACGGTCCGGCGGTGCGCATGGCGGCGATCACCCAGAATGCGGGTTACCACTGGGGTCCCGAACTCGGTGCCGCGGAAGGACGCGTGCTGGTGGAGGACTACGTCCGCCAGATCGCGGCCATGCCGGACGGGGTACGGCTGGTGGTGCTGCCCGAAGCCGCGTTCAGTGCCGAGGAGGAATGGCCGTCCTCGCTCGTGGAGCCGATGCGCCGCGCAGCCGCGGCCCGGAATGCGGCGATCGTGGTCGGCTTCACGTACTACGACCGTCCGGGCAAGCACAATTACGACTACGCGCTGGCGTTTCCCGCCGACGGCGCCCCGCCCGCGCGGTACCTCAAGCACCACGATCTGGTGAGCCCACCCGGACGCGACCTGGTCTTCGTACCCGGCACCGATTCCCCCACCGGCCTGGTGATCTGCGGGGACACCACGTTCGCGTCGCCGAGCCGCGACTACGCCGCGGCCGGTTCGCGCGTGCTGGCGATCCCCGCCGAACTCGCCGTCCCGCCGGGCAGCAACGACGAAGGTGGCTGGCAGCACACGCGCAACGCGCTGCTCCGCGGGGTCGAAAACGGACAGTCGATCGCCCTGTCCGACGCCAACGGCAGCCTGATGCTGTCCGACGGCTACGGCCGCGTACTGGGCGAGGCCCGCACCGGAGGCCCGGCCCCGTTCGTCACCGTAACGGCGGACGTACCGGCCGGACCGGGTACGACGTTCTACACCCGCATCGGCGACTGGTTCGCCTGGCTCTGCCTTGCAGTCACCGCATTCGCCCTCACCCGCCTCCACGCACCGACCGCGCACGCCGCTGACACCGCGGACACGAAAACGACGACCGGTTCATGAACGGCTCCCGCCGAATCGCCACCCCACACCGGCGGCAGGGCAACCCTTCCTGCCCATAAGCATCCAGCGAACGATCGAAGTACCCCGATTCCCCGTTGATGTTCACATACAACGCATCGAACGACGTGCCACCCGCCACGAGCGCGGCCGCCATCACGTCGGTAGCCGCGGCCACCAAGGTGCGCCCCTGCGCGGCGGTGAGCTTTTCGGTGGGCCGCGACCAGTGCAGTTTCGACCGCCACAACGCCTCGTCGGCGTAGATGTTGCCGACGCCGGACACCAAAGTCTGGTCGAGCAGCGCACGTTTCACCTCGGTGCGCCGCGAACGCAACGCGCGCACGGCCGCCTCCGGGTCGAACTTCGGGTCCATCGGATCGCGGGCGATGTGCGCGATGGTGCCGGGCAGCGCGTCACCGTCGGACTCGACCAGCTCGTCGAGCGCGAGGCCACCGAACGTCCGCTGGTCGACGAACCTCAGCTCAGGCCCGTCGTCGGCGAACCGGACCCGCACCCGCAGATGTTTCTCGTCCGGCGCGCCCTCGGGCTGGACCAGCATCTGGCCGCTCATGCCGAGATGCGCGAGCACCGCCTCACCGTGCGACAACTCGAGCCACAGGTACTTGCCCCGCCTGCGCGCGGCCTCGACCGTGACCCCGGCAAGCCTGCCGGTGAAATCGGCAGCCCCCAGCGCATGCCGCCGGATGGCGCGAGCGTGCAACACCTCGACGGCACGAATGCGGCGACCGGCCACGTGCGCTTCGAGCCCCGCACGGACGACCTCGACCTCGGGTAGTTCGGGCATGCCCTCATTCTGCCCGGCACCCCCGACAATTCCGTGACTGCCCGACGCCGAGCGGGCCTGCACGCACGAAAACGGGGCCGGTCAACCGGACCGGCCCCGAAAAACCTCAGCTCACCCGCGTCGAGGACGCCGGTGCTACCCGATCAACCCGGACGACGTCAGCCGCCTGAGGGATCCCGCTTCACCGCACGCCACCCGGCCGAAACACACCGAGCGAAGCTCAGCCGGCGTCCTCACCGGTGCCGAGCTCCTCCGACAACGCACGCCAAGCCGTCTCCGCAGCCTTCTGCTCGGCTTCCTTCTTCGTCGTCCCCGAACCCGAGCCCAGTGCGCGGCCCGCGATCAGCACCGTGGCCGTGAACTCCTTGCGGTGGTCGGGACCGCTGTCCTCGACGCGGTACTCGGGCACCCCGAGCCCCGCGGAGGCGGTGAGTTCCTGCAGGCTCGTCTTCCAGTCGAGACCGGCGCCACGCAGCGGCGCCTCGGCCAGCAGCCCGTCGAACAGGTGGTGCACGAGCTTGCGTGCGACCTCGATGCCGTGCGCCAGGTACGTCGCACCGATCACGGCCTCGAGACCGTCGGCGAGGATGCTCGCCTTGTCCCGGCCGCCGGTGAGCTCCTCGCCCTTGCCCAGCAGCAGGTGTGCCCCGAGGCCGCCGTCGCCGAGCCCGCGTGCGACGCCTGCCAGCGCGTGCATGTTGACGACGCTGGCGCGCAGCTTCGCGAGCTGGCCTTCCGGCAGGTCGGGGTGGGTGGTGTAGAGGTGGTCGGTGACCACCAGGCCGAGCACCGCGTCGCCGAGGAACTCCAGCCGCTCGTTCGGCGGGAGGCCGCCGTGCTCGTACGCGTACGAGCGGTGGGTGAGCGAAAGACGGAGCAGCTCGGGGTCGAGTACGACCCCGAGCGCCTCGAGCAGCGAGGTGGGATCGGCCGAGGGTCCCCCGGCGGACTTACCCCCCATGGTCGGCTGCCGCCTCAGGCGGGCTCGACGACCTGGCGGCCGTTGTGCTGGCCGCACGCCGGGCAGGCGATGTGCTGGAGCTTCGGCTGGCGGCAGGCGCGGTTGGAGCAGGGCACCAGCTGAACCGGAGCCGCCTTCCACTGGCTGCGGCGGGAGCGCGTGTTGGATCGCGACATCTTCCGCTTCGGGACGGCCACGAGTAGATCTCCTTCAAACGGTCTGCTCGCGGGACGCGAGCGAACTTCCTTCTCCCGGATCGAGCTGGACGCTCGTCAGGCTTGCTCTCCGGAGCCGTGCGCAGGCTTTTCGCCCGCGTTCTCGTCGAATCGCTCGACCAGCGCGGCCCACCGAGGATCTATCTTCTCATGCCCGTGTCCGGGCTCGAGATCGGCCCACTTGACGCCGCATTCGCTGCACAGCCCCGGGCAGTCCTCGCGGCACAGCGGGGCCAGTGGCAGGGCCAGCACGACGGCGTCGCGGACGGTCGGCTCGAGGTCGATCCGGTCGTCGACCAGCCGGGGGATCTCGTCCTCGTCGGTGGTCTCCTCGGTGACCGAACCGGGGTACGCGAAGAGCTCGGTGAGCTCCACCTCGACGGGTTCGGTGACCGGGTCGAGGCAGCGCGAGCACTCCCCGGTGGCGGTGGCCGTGGCGGTACCGGTCACCAGCACGCCTTCGACCACGGACTCGAGCAGCAGGTCGAGCTCCACCGGCTCGCCCGCCGGGATTTCGAGCACGCCGGGGACCCCGAGAGCGGTCGGTACCGGCGCGGTGCGGTGAAGGTCGCGGCTGAGCCCGGCGCGGCGGCCGAGTTCGCGCGTGTCGACCACCCAGGGGCTGCGGTCGTCGAGCTGCGCGGGGCGGGAACTGTGGGCAGGGTTGTCGGACATCGCCTACCAGCGTACGCAGCCTTCGCTTGCCTCTTTCGAGGTGGTCAGACCTGGTAGTCGTACAGCGTCGACCGGCCGGTGCCGCCGAGGTTGGTCGGCGCACGCAGGTGGTTGCGGCCGGAGTCGACGGTACGCAGCGTGGTGGCCAGGAGCTCGGAGAACTCGGCCAGCTTGCCGTCGACGTACGCGTCGCAGTCGGCGCGCTGGCGGTCGGCTTCGGTGTGCGCCTCGTCGACGATGCGCGCGGACTCCGCGTGCGCGGCCTGCACGACCTCGGTCTGCGACACCAGCCGGGCCTGCTCGGCGCGGGCGTCCTCGATCGCACGGTCGTACGCGTCGCGCCCGGCCTGGATCATCCGCTCGCTTTCGGCGCGCGACCGCTCGGTCAGGTTCTGGTACTCGGCCTGCCCACCCGCGACCATGCGCTCGGCCTCGTTGTGCGCGTCGGCCAGCATCTGCTCGGCGCGGGCGCGCGCGTCGGCGAGGATCCGCTCGGCTTCCGAGGTCGCGTCGGAAACCGTGCTCTCGGCCTCCTCGTTGGCGCCGGCGACGGTCTCCCCCGCCTCCTTGCGCGCGGCCAGCAGCAGGTCATCGCGTTTGTCGAGGACGTCCTGCGCGTCGTCGACCTCGCCGGGGAGCGCGTCGCGGACGTCGTCGAGCAGCTCGAGAACGTCGCCGCGGGGCACCACGCAGCTGGACGTCATGGGCACCCCGCGGGCCTCTTCGACGATCGTGACGAGCTCGTCGAGTGCCTCGAAAACCCGGTACACGGCCACTCCCTCAAGCAGATTCCCCGATCACTGCCGTCCAGTCTGCCCGCTGGACAGCCTGAACCGGTGAACGCGCACCCGACCGGGCGTGTCCTCACCCGGCCGGGCCGGTACCGCTTCACCCGCTGGTGGGGCGGTACCCGCGGCGCGCCGATCAGCCCCCGAGGTCGACCTTCCCGAACGTCGCGTAGTGGTCCGGCGTGTAGGCGAGTTCGCCGCCCTTGCCGGAGATCACCCGGTCGTCGGCGCCGACCGCGTACAGCGTGTAGTAGCCAGACGCGCACGACGGCAGCACGCCTTCGCGGTTCTCGTACGTCTTGCCATTGCTGAGACTGCCCGCGCGTACGCCGTCGACAACCTTCTTCGCGTCGGCAGACAGCGTCGAGTAGCCGACAGTGCGCAGCTTCGACAGGTCACCGCACTTCGTGCCACTGCTGTTGATGTCGATCACCTGGAACGACGCGTAGTGGTCGCCGGTGTAGAAGTACTCGCCACCATTGCCGGTCACGATCCGGCGGGTGCCGCGGTTGCTGGAACCGGGCGTAGGCACCGTGTACTCGTGGTAGTAGCTCGACGCGCAGGACGGCAGGATCCCTTCGCGGTTCGAGAACACCACGCCGTCGTTCTTCGGGTACGGGTACGGGCCGCCCTTCTGGATCAGGTTGTACGTGTCCGTGGCCTGCGGCGGCAACGCGGACAGCGTCGTGTGCTTGAAGCCGGACAGGTCACCGCACGAGTTCTGCAGGGCGGTCGCCGGGGCGAGCGGGACGGCCTCCGCGGCCGAGCCGAACCCCAGGAAACCGACCAGCACTGCGAAAAGGACACCGACTATGCGGCTGCGACGGTTGGTCATTTTCGGACGGTAACCCGATAGGGTGGTCAGGAGGATGCCGCGAGTTGAACAATCCCGTGGCAGGGCCGAAATCCCGACGAAGGTAGGAAGCCGTTCAGGCGAAATCGCCCGTCCCGCTTGCCCTTCCCGCCACAAAGCCGTGAAGGGAACCATCAGGCCAGCTGATTCCGTGATGGTTCCCTTCACGGGCTTCGGCTCAGTCGCGGTTCTTGTACACCTCGGTCAGCCGCTCGTACACCACCGGCGGCACGAGGTTCACGATGTCGCCGCCGAGGGCCGCGACCTCCTTCACCAGCGAGCTGGACACGAAGCCGTACGCCGGGTTGTTGGCCATCAGGAGCGTCTCGAGGCCGGTGAGCTCGCGGTTCATCTGCGCCATCTGCAGCTCGTAGTCGAAGTCGCTGACCGAGCGAAGGCCCTTCGCGACCGCCGCGATGTCGTTGTCGCGGCAGTAGTCCACGAGCAGGCCGTGCCACGAATCGACGCGCACGTTGGGCAGCTTCGCGGTGATCTCGCGCAGCATGTCCATCCGTTCCTCGACCGTGAACAGGCCCTTCTTGCTCTTGTTCACCCCCACTGCGACGACGACCTCGTCGAAGAGCACCGAAGCCCGCTCGATGATGTCGAGATGTCCGTTGGTGGCCGGGTCGTAAGAGCCGGGACAAACCGCACGCCGCATGTCGCGGACGCTATCAAGCGAAGCCGCTACGCGCGCTCTCGTGCGGACTGCGTCACACTGCGTCGGTACTCGGCCCAATACAGCGCCGTGTCGCCGTAACGCTTGTCGCGAAGCGGGTGAAACGCCGAAGGCCAGTCCGGCGCACCGTCACGCGAAGCCCGTTCGATCACCGCCAGTGCGCCGTCGGCGAGCCAGCCGCCGCTGTCGAGCGCGGCGAGCACAGTGCCCAGCGAAGCGGCGTCAACGGCGTACGGCGGGTCTGCGAGCACCAGGTCGAACTCCACAGGCGCCGGTGCCGCGACGACCGTCTCCACCTGCCCTGGCCGGACCGTGCCACCCAGCCGCAGCTCGGCGACGTTGCCGCGAAGCACATCAGCGGCACGACGGTCGGCTTCCACGAACCACGCGTCGGCCGCGCCGCGCGAAAGCGCTTCGAGACCGAGCGCGCCGGAGCCCGCGTACAGGTCGAGTACGCGCGCGCCGTCCAGCTCACCGGCTACTTCGAGCGCGTTGAAGAGTGCCTCCCGTACGCGCTCCGACGTCGGGCGAGTGCCCTTCGGCGGCACCTTCAACCGCCGCCCGCCCGCCTTCCCCGCCACGATCCTGGTCACCCGGCCATCTTCGCCGAAGGTCGCGACGTGGCGTTGGGCAGGACTTGCCGAACCCACGCGCGCGGGCGCGTAGAGTCGTTCTTCGCCCTCCAGAGGCGACTGAGCTGTTCAAGGGAGCGTTGCGTGTCGGAACCCCGGGTGAGACGGGCTGAGATCGCCGTCGAGCAGGCCCACGTCGACCGGGTCTACACCCGTCTCGCCGAGCTGCGGGCCCAGGCCGAGGCGATGCGGACGAAGGGCTACGAACTCGGCCAGGGCGCCCAGCGCGAGGCGATCTTCGAACAGGCCTCGATGCTCTTCGAACGCGACATGATGGTCTACCACGCCAACCAGACGCTGCAGACGCTCGACGCCGAGTACGAGGGCCTGGTGTTCGGCCGTCTCGACCACCTCGACCGTGAGCACATCTACGTGGGCCGCCTCGGCATCCGCGACACCGAGTTCGACAACCTCGTCACCGACTGGCGTGCCCCGGCCGCCGCCGCGTTCTACCAGGCCACCGCCGAGGAGCCGATGGACGTCGTGCGCCGCCGGGTGATCCGCTGCTCCGGGCAGACGGTGCTCGACGTCGACGACGACGTGCTGATCGCCGACGCCGTGCCGGAGGACATGCAGATCGTCGGCGAGGGCGCGCTGATGGCCGCGCTCGGCCGCTCGCGCGGCGAGAAGATGCGCGACATCGTGGCCACGATCCAGAAGGAGCAGGACGAGGTCATCCGCGCGCCGTGGCGCGGGGTCACGGAGATCACCGGCGGACCGGGTACCGGCAAGACAGCCGTCGCCCTGCACCGCGCGGCGTACCTGCTGTACCGGCACCGTCGTCAGCTGGGCGGCGCCGGCGTGCTGGTAATCGGGCCGTCCGGCGTGTTCACCACGTACATCTCGCGCGTGTTGCCGTCGATGGGCGAGACGAACGTAGAGCTGCGCGCGCTCGGCGAAGTGCTCGACGGGCTCGAAGCGACGCGTCAGGACACAGCCGCGCTGGCCGCGGTCAAGGGTTCACTGCGGATGCGAAAGGTACTACTGCGCGCGTTACGTGACACGCCGCCCGAAGCGCCTACGGAGATGCGCATCGTGTACCGCGGCGAAGTCCTGAAGCTCACTTCGCGCGAGCTGGAGAAGGTACGGCGTAAGGCGCACACGCAGGGTGCTCCGCCGAACCGGTCACGCGTACGCGTGGCCGAGCTGCTGCTCGGGGCTCTCGCGGACAAGGCCGAGGAGTACGCGAAGGCCGACGGCAAGGAGGTCGACCGCCCCGAGCTGATCACCGACCTCGGCGAGCGCATCGACTTCCACCGCTTCCTCGTGGTGTGGTGGCCGGTGCTGTACCCGGCGCAGGTACTCAAGTGGCTCGGCGACGAGAAGCGTCTGACCGCGGTCGCGAAAGGCGTGCTGAGCCGCACCGAGATCAGCCTGCTGGCGGCGGATTTCGCGGACCGGTCGAGGGGCTGGTCGGTGGCCGACATCGCGTTGCTGGACGAGCTGCGTGTGCTGGTCGGGCCGGAATCGAAGCGGCGTCGCCGGCAGACCGTGGTCGAGGTGCAGCCCGAGCGCGGAGGTGGCGGTGCGCCGCACCGTCCGGAGCACTACGACGAGTACTCGCACGTGGTCGTCGACGAATCGCAGGACCTTTCGCCGATGCAGTGGCGAATGGTCGGGCGGCGCGGCAAATACGCGAGCTGGACGGTGGTCGGCGACCCGGTGCAGAGCTCGTGGCCGGACCCGGCCGAGGCGGCGCAAGCGCGTGACCAGGCATTCGGCGTCAAGACCGCGCGCCGCCGCTACACGCTGCGCACGAACTACCGCAACTCGGCCGAGATCTTCGACCTCGCCGCGAAGGTCGTAGCCGGGCACGCGCAGGCCGACGAGCTCCCGAAAGCCGTGCGCACCACGGGAATCGAGCCCGAGGTGCGCCCGGTCGACCGAGCGGCGCTGGCCACCGCGACGCAGGCCGCGGTGAAGGAGCTGCTCGGCGCCGTCGAGGGCACGGTCGGCGTGATCACGGCGATGGCCCGCGTCGAGGAGGTCGAAGGCTGGCTCACCGGCCACTCCGACGAGCGGCTCAAGGTCGTCGGCAGCCTCGATTCGAAGGGCCTCGAGTACGACGCGGTGGCCCTGGTCGAGCCAATGGACCTGGTCACCGAGTCCTCCACCGGGCGGCGGGTGCTGTATGTCGCGCTTACGCGGGCGACGCAGCAGCTGATCGTGCTGACCTCGGATCCGGACTGGCTGCCTGCCTGAGCACTTGCGGTACGGCCGCTGGTGTCATCTGGACCGGGTTTCGGCCGCCTACGGCATTCGGGCCGGTGCAGTCGGCGAGGGGATCGGACCGGCACCGCCGCTGGCGTCATCTGGACCGGGTTTCGGCCGCTGACAGCTTTGGACCGGTGCAGCCGCTAACGGGATCGGACCGTCAAGACCGCTGACGGCTTTCGGACCTGCACGAGGCGCCAGCGGCATTTGGACCGGTGCAGCCGCCGAGGGGATCGGACCGGCACCGCCGCTGGCGTCATCTGGACCGGGTTTCGGCTGCCGAAGGCTTTGGGCCGGGTACGACCGCCGACGGAGCGGGAAGGGAATCGGGCCCGCGCGCGTTACGGCTGAACGTGACCTCCCTGCCTGACGTGCCGCTGTCCGTGCTCGACCTGTCCCCGGTATCCGAGGGGAAGGGGGTCGGCGAAGCGCTCCGCAACACCCTCGACCTCGCCCGTAACGCCGAACGGCTGGGCTACCACCGGTACTGGCTCGCCGAACACCACAACATGCCGGGCATCGCCAGCTCGGCGACGGCGGTGCTGATCGGGCACGTCGCAGATGCCACCGACACCATTCGCGTCGGCTCCGGCGGCATCATGCTGCCGAACCACGCGCCGCTCGTGGTGGCCGAACAGTTCGGCACGCTGGAAGCGTTCCACCCGGGCCGGATCGACCTGGGCATCGGCCGCGCGCCGGGCACCGACCAGCGCACCGCGCTCGCCCTGCGCGGGCCTGGCGGCCTGTCCGCGGACAACTTCCCCGAGCACCTGATGGAGCTCATCGCCTACTTCGAGCCGGACCCGGCGCGCGGCGTCAACGCGGTGACCGCCGAGGGGAACAAGCCGCCGGTGTGGCTGCTCGGTTCGTCCGGCTTCAGCGCGCAGCTCGCCGGACGGCTCGGCCTGCCGTTCTCCTTCGCGCACCACTTCGCAGCCGAGAACACGCTGCCCGCGGTACGGCTGTACCGCGAGAACTTCCGCCCGTCCGAGGTGCTTTCCGAGCCGTACGTGATGCTGGGCGTGCAGGTGATCGCCGCCGAGACCGACGAGCGCGCACAGTTCGTTGCCGGACCGAGCGGCCTGACCTTCCTCAGCCTGCGCCGCGGCCGTCCGATCGCGCTGCCGACGCCCGAAGAAGCCGCGGACTACCCGTACACCGAAATGGACCGCGCATTTCTTGCCGAGCGGTTCGGTTCGAGCATCGTCGGCTCACCGGAAACCGTCCGAAAAGGACTGGATCAATTACTGGGTGACACTGATGCGAATGAACTGATGATCACCACCATGGTACACGGTCATGAGGACCGCGTGCGGTCGTACGAGATCGTCGCCGACCTCAAGCGGTGATATTCACCTGGCACGGTCAGGAAATCCGGTGGTCCCGCCAAGGTTCGGGGCCACCGCTCGTGTTCTGCCACGGCACGCCGTGGTCGTCGAAACTGTGGGAACCGATCGCGGCGACGTTCGCGCGCGACCACACGGTCTACCTGTGGGACATGCCAGGCTACGGCGAGTCCACGATGGCCGATGGCCAGGACGTCTCACTGGCCGCACAAGGCGAAACCTTCGCCGCCCTGTTGAACCACTGGGGTTTATCGGAACCGGACGTGATCGCGCACGACTACGGCGGCGCGGTCAGCCTGCGAGCGTATCTGTTGCACGGCGCGGCTTACCGTTCATTGGCGTTGGTGGACGTGGTCGCTTTGGCGCCATGGGGGTCGGATTTCTTCCGCCTGGTGGCGGAAAACGCATCCGTCTTCGCGCAGCTGCCGCCGACGTTGCACGAGGCATTGGTACGGGAGTACATCGCGGGCGCAGCACACCGCCCGCTGTCGGCCGAAGCGCACGACATGCTCGTCGCCCCGTGGCTCGGCTCCACGGGGCAGGCGGCCTTCTATCGGCAAATCTCGCAGGCTGATCAGCGGTACACCGACGAGATCGAGCCGCGCTACCGCGCCGTCAGCGTGCCCACGCTGGTGGTGTGGGGCACCGAGGACACCTGGATCCCGGTCGACCGCGCGCACCGGCTCGCCGGTCTGATCCCAGGCGCCGGACTGGAACTCGTCCGGTCAGCCGGGCACCTGATCCAGCTCGACGCCCCGGAGGCGCTCACCGCCGTGCTGTACCGGTGGCTGGCTCGCTGAACCGTTCCATCGCGGCGCTTTCACCGCAGTTATCGGAAGTGGTGCACTCGCCGTGATCCGGCCGACGTTTCCTGCACCGACGTGGCTCCCGGCGAGTCGACCGTGGCGTCCGGCTGGCCGCAGTTCACTGCCGCCTGACCCCGGCCCACTGCCGACTGGCCCCAGTCCACGACCTGCTGACCTCGGTGCGCTACCGGCTGCCCCTGGCCACGACTGGCTGACCCCGGTCCACGACCGGCTCACCCTGGTCCGCCACCGGCTGACCTCAGTGCACTACCGGCTGGCCCTGGCCCACGACCACCCGACCCCGGTCCACGACCGGCTTACCCTGGTCCGACCGGCCCACCCTGGTGCGCCAACGGCTGACCTCGGTCCACTAACCCGCGTCCACTACCGGCTGACCCGATGCTCCACCGGTTGACCCTGGTCCGCTCCTAGTTGACCCAGGTCCACTATCGCCTGGCCCCGGCCCACTACGTGATCCCGGCGATCGGCCGCCTCGGCAGGTACCACCGGCAGCGCGACGTGGACAACCAACCCACCACCGGTTCGAGCCTTCGCGCAGACTGTCCCACCGTGCGCCGCCGTGATCGACTTGACGATCGAAAGCCCCAGACCGGCGCCGCAGTCCGACGTAATCCGCTCGGCCCCGCGCTGAAACGGCTCGAACAATTCGCCGACGCTGCCGGGGTCCACCTCCGGTCCGTCGTTGCTGACCGAGAATCCGCCGTCGGGACTCACGCCCAGCCGCAGCTCCCCACCGTCCACATTGTACTGAACCGCATTGCCGATCAGGTTCCCGGCGAGCTGGCCGACCAGGAGCCGATCGCCGGACACCCAGCATTCCTGCAGGTCGTCGACCACCCGCAGGTTCCTGACACTGATCTCCGCAGCAAAGCGCGCAAGCTCCCGCCGGACCACCTCGTGCAGCGGCACCGGCTCCCGGCGCTCCAGGCCACGGTCACTGCGGGCGAGTACCAGGAGGCCGTCGATGAGCCGTTCGCTGCGCCGGTTCGCGGCGAGCAACTGCCCGACCAGCACGGGATCGGCGGCGCCCTCGAGTCCGATTTGGACCGCGGCCCGCTGGATGGCGAGCGGGGTCCGCAGCTCGTGCGAGGCATTCGCGACGAACCGCCGCTGGCTCTCGAACGACGCCTCCAGCCGGTCGAGCATCCGGTCGAAAGTCTCGGCCAGTTCGGTCAGCTCGTCGCGGGGGCCGGACATCGCGATGCGTTCGTGCAAGGTTTCGGACGACAGTTGCTGCGCAGTGGCGCTGATCCGGCGCAACGGCCGCAGCACCCGTCCGGACATCCACCAGCCGACCGCCACCGCGATCACCGCCAGCACCAGCAGGCAAATGCCCGACACGACAAGAAGTTTGGTCAGCACGGTGTCGGACGAGACGCGAGCGGCAAGGGCGATCGCCGGCGGACCTGTCCCTTGCGCCGCAGGTCCGGCCGCGTCGTCGGTCACCTTCACGACCGCGGCCGACAGCTCCACGACCAACCCGCTCTCGACCAGCAGGTAGACCGCCAGCACCAGGATTAGCCCGCCAGCGGCGAACAGCAGCCCGTACCACGCGGTGAGCTTCGCGCGAACGGTGATCCTCACGGCGCGATCCGGTATCCCGTGCCGGGCACGGTTTCGATGAGCTGCGGATCTCCGAGTTTACCGCGCAGCTTGGACATCGCGACCCGGACCGCAGCCGTGAACGGGTCCGCGCATTCGTCCCACGCTTGTTCCAGGAGCTGCTCGGCGCTGACGACCGCGCCGCCTGCCCGCAGCAGCGTCTCCAGTACGGCGAATTCCTTCGGAGCCAAGCGAATCGGCAACCCGCGGCGGGTCACCGAGTGCGTCCCCGGGTCCAGCACGAGGTCAGCGGCGGTGAGCACCGGCGGGAGCGCCGCCTGCGTCCGCCGGCCGAGCGCGCGCACGCGAGCCAGGAGTTCCGGGTACTCGAACGGCTTGGTCACGTAGTCGTCGGCACCCAGTTCGAGGCCACCGACTCGCTCGCCGAGAGCCGCTGCTGCAGTCAGCATCAAAACCCTGGTGCGGCAAGCACTTTCGACCACTTCACGACACAGCACGTCGCCGTGTATCCCGGGCAGGTCACGGTCCAGCACGAGCACGTCGTAGTCGTGCACGGCCAGCCGCTCCTGCGCCGCGAGCCCGTCGTAGCAGACGTCGACCGCCATCGCCGCCGCCCGCAGCCCGGCCGCCACCAGATCAGCAAGGGCACGCTCGTCCTCGGCGACCAGAACGCGCATTGTTCCTCCCTGCTCTCGAAGGTACCACCAAGAACGTTTCCGAAGTGTTTCGATGATCGGCAACCGGCCGGAAACGCCCGGACGGGTACACCTGTGCGACATGAAGATCATCAACTGCCGCCCGAGCCGGAAACGCCGGGCTGCGACCACGGCCGGGCTGGCGTTCCTGCTGGCCGCCGGGCTGACGCCGCCAGCCACCGCCGCGGACGGGCTCGCCGGATTCCAGCACCAGAAACTCACCTGGCAGCAGTGCTCGGACCCGCCCCCGCCGGACCCGTCCGAGTTGCCCGAGGACGGCGTCATCATCGACCCGTGGAAGGGGCAATGGAAACTGATGGAGTGCGCACAAGTCACGGTGCCACTCGACTACCGCAACCCGAGCGCGGGCAAACTCAGCATCGACGTCACCCGGATCAAAGCCACCGACCAGGCCCGACGCCGAGGCGTTCTCCTGCTCAACCCAGGCGGTCCGGGCGGTAGCGGGACGACCATGCCGCTCGGCGCTCGCACAGCGCCGATCGCGAAGCACTTCGACCTGATCGGCTTCGCTCCGCGAGGCACCAGCAGCACGAACATGCTCAAATGCGAGACGGTGAAAGAGAAACTGCCGGACACTACGCGTCCGACAGAGGAGCAGTTCGCCCAGTACACCGCATACGCCCGCGCGATGGAGGCCGCGTGCCAACGTGCTGGTGGCGGCATCCGCCCGTTCATCAACACCGCAAACGCCGCCCGCGACATGGACCTCATCCGAACTGCGCTCGGTGAAAGCAAAATCAACTACCTGGGCTACTCCTACGGCACCTACCTCGGCGCCGTCTACGGCAGCCTCTACCCGCAACATCTGAACCGCAGCGTCCTCGACTCCTCGATCCATCCCCAATGGATGTGGCGAGAGCAAGCGAAACAGCAATCCGTTGCGGCGCGGTTCAACGTCGAGCAGTGGGCTGCTTGGACCGGCGAGCGGGACAACACTTATCACCTCGGCAAATCCCAGGCGGAGGTGCTCGCGACCACGGAGGCGCTGGCCGCCAAGCTCGCGACCCGATCGGTCCCGTTCACCCGTCCGCGGCCGGAGGATTGGCCGGTCTCGTGGCCGAAGGAGTTCAGCCGAAACGAGCTGGACCGCTTCCTCGCCCAAGGCACCCAGCCGCGTCCGATCTGGGACGTGGTCGCCGAGGTGATCGGCGAGGTCCGGCAGGCAGCCGAGAAGTCCACTGCGCTTTCGCCCGACAGTGGCAAAGCGATCGGTTTGCTGCACCAGAAGGGTATCGCCCGCGTGCGAGACGGCGTGTACGAAACCGTCACGTGCGAAGCAGACTGGCCGACCGATCTCAGCACTTACTACGAAGACATGCGCGCCTTCCGGGACTACGCGCCCTACGCGGACGGAAACGGCAGCGGCATCGTCGGTGTCGCGCCGAACAACTGCACCTTCCGCTCGTTCACTCCGCCCGAAAGCCTGGTCCCCCTCAAACGGGACGGCTACCCGACCGGCATCGTCATCCAAGCCGACGGCGACCCGGCTACTCAATACGACGGTGGTCCGGCAATGGCTGCGACCCTGGCAGACCAGTTGATCTCCGTGCGGGACAGCGGCAGCCACGGGCACTACGGCACGAACAAGTGCGTCACGGAGAGGGTCGACAACTACCTGATCAACGGCATCCTGCCGTCGTCGAGGTCGGAGTGTGCCGCCGAGCCACGGCCCCAGGTCCCGGCGGACAAGGCCGCGCCTCCGGCCGGTTCGCCGGCGAAAGACGACACCGGCCGAAGCACCTCGTCCGTCCAGACGTCGAAAGAAGCCCGCGTCCAGGCTGTTGCCGAAAAACGGCTGCCCTGGCGGTAGCGCGAACCGACGCTGGCTACGACCGCTGGCCGGGTGGGTGTCTGGCTCACCGATCGCATCAGCAGGCCAGGCATCCACCCGGTGTGTATCGAAGGCATCCCGCTGCTCGAGTCCACCTTGTGCAGGCGGCATCCCGGCCCACGGAGCCATTAGCCCCTCAGCGACAACAACGACTCACCGGATGACCAAACCGCGGTAACCGAACCGGTTCGCATGACAAGCAGCCCTCTTGTATCATACTCTTGATACAAGAGGGAGGGAGCCGCCATGGATTTCGGTACCACGCTGGCCGTCGCCGGGGTCACCGGCCTGTTCGGCCTCGTCATCCTCGTCGTGTTGTGGCCGGGGGAACGGCAAGGCGTCCGGCTGCTCACGAAATGGGGCGTGCGGAACCCGGCCCCCGACCAGGTGTCGGTGGCCGTGCGCTACCTGCGCCGACGGCGGTTCTGGTATCCGTGGCTGTTCGTCGGCCTGCCTCTTCTTCCCGGCGCGGAGCAAGTCGTCGGCGAAAAAACGACGATCACGAGCGTGCTCGTCGTAGTGCTGCTCGGCGGACTCATCGCCGAGATTTTCGCCCAGCGTCCGTCGCGGCAACCACGACGGGAAGCCGTGCTCGCGCCGCGCGGGGTGCTCGATTTCGTTCCACTGTGGACGATCATCGTCGCAGGGCTTGCCACGATTGCCGCTGTGGCGCACCTCGCCGCGACGAGGCAATGGACCCAGCTCGCGGTGACTGCGGGTGCGGCCGCGGTTTCGTGGCTCGTCGTGCTGCTCGCCGTTCGCAGGCCAGCTGCAGGCGACCCCGAAGTCGACCTGGCGCTACGCATTCGCAGCGCTCGGGTCGCACTCGGGCTCGGCACCGGGACGGCCGCCACGCTCGGCTGGACCGCCGGCAACCTGGCGTCGTTCCTCGCGTTCGTGGTGACCGTTGCCGCTTTTCTGGCGATTGTCGGCCCACCGCCGAAACCGCGTACGACAACCACGGCAGCGCGGTAGATGCCGCTGCGAGTAGTGGTCGACGCCGCGAGTGGTGTTCCGCCTTGGCGCCAGGTGCACGACCAGATAGTCCGCGCAATCACCACCGGCACGCTGATGCGGGATGCTCGGCTTCCGCCGATCCGTCAGCTGTCGAGGGACCTCGGGCTCGCCTCCGGGACCGTCGCCCGCGTGTACCGCGAGCTCGAGACCGCCGGTTGGGTCACCACTGCGCGGGCACGCGGAACCGTCGTGACCGGACCGGCCGACCGACCGGACCCGGGCACGCTGCTCCGCAACGCGGCCGCCGAATTTGCCCGTCACACTCGGGAACTCGGGGTCGCGCCGGACGGAGCCGTTGCTGCCCTACGCGTGGCGCTGGCGAACCTGGACACGCCGGAGCACTGAATCCGGGCGATCATCCGGCCGGCGCGGTTTTCGCCGTTCTGTGAACCGTCTTCCGCACGGCTTGCGGGCACCTCCTTCTGCCCGTGCGGTCCCGTGGTCCACTTACCGGATGAGGCGCGGATCTCCGCCTCGACGTGGAGGTTCAGCCCTCCATCAGCACCCTCCCCACTGCGGCGAGCACGGGTTCCAGCGCGGCGACTTCGGTTCCGACGCACTCCGTGATGCCGGCACCGACGACGTCCATTCCGGACAGTCCGTCGATGGCCGCGGCCAATTCGGCGATCGAGAGCCCACCGGGCTCCGGGTAGTTGAGCCCGGCGAATTCGCCGGGATCCAGGATGTCCAAGTCCAGATGGAGATAAAGCTGGTGTGCGCCCGCGGCATTCAGCGTGGCCGCAACGTCATCGGTGCGCACGGCAAGGCCGGCGGCGATGGCGTCCTCCTCCGCCGAGTCGAACGAGCGGGTGCCGAACAACGCCACCCGGCCGCGTTCGAGCGCCGGGCTGGCGGCGAATTCCTCGTCGCCGTCACCGAGCAACGACCGCAGGACCATGCCGTGGAAGGCGCCCGACGGCGATGATTCGGCTGTGTTCAGATCCGCGTGGGCATCGAACCACGCGACTCCGAGCCTTGCGCCGTAACGGAAACGCGCGACCCCGACCGGGATCAGCTCCACTCCGCAGTCGCCGCCGATGGTGAGCACCGGACCTTCCGGCGCTTCGAGCGCAGCAAGGTGCGCCTGCCGGTTCGGGCCCGTGAGCACCGCCCGGTTGGCGATCCCGGCCACGACGCCGGACGTGGCACGGTCCTGGCGGACGTGATGCACCGGCTTGCCGAGCACGTGCCCGGCGAGTTCGGAAAGCGCGAGGCAGCCCTCGACCAGTCCTCGTGCCCGTGGACCGATCGCGCCCTGCCACTGCGGCACCGCGTTGATCAGCATGCGTCGACGCTAGCGCGACCAGGCGGTCGAAGGCGAGCAACAAATGGTGCGAGGGGTCCCTTCGCGGCAAATACGCGCGAAGGGACCCCTCGTGCACCGAAAAGTGGCGCTGCCGCGGCCTATTCGAGCACGATGAGAAGGTCTCCGCCCTCGACCTGCTGAACGGAGGTGATTGCCAGCCGACCCACTTTGCCCGCCACCGAAGCGGTGATGGACGCTTCCATCTTCATGGCCTCGATCGTCGCCACGGTCGCCCCGGCCGCCACCTCGTCGCCCTCGGCGACCTGCAGCGTCACCACGCCCGCGAACGGCGCGGCGATCTGCTTCGGGTTGCCCTTCTCGGCTTTTTCCGTCGCCGGGATGTCCGAGGCGATCAAACGGTCGCGGATCTGGATCGGCCGGAGCTGGCCGTTGAGCGTGGACATGACGGTCCGCACGCCACGCTCGTCGGCCTCGCCGATGGCTTCCAGCTCGATGAGCAGCCGGACGCCGGGCTCGAGGTCCACCCGGTACTCCTCACCCGGGCGCAGACCGTAGAAGAAGTCTTTGCTCGGGAGCACGCTGGTGTCGCCGTAGGCGTCGCGGTGCGCGAGGAATTCCTTGGTGGGCCCGGGGAACAGCAGCCGGTTGAGCGCCGCGCGGCGGTCGTCGGTGAGTTCCTTGTGGTCCTCTTCGGACAGTTCGGCGACCGGCTTGGCCGCGGAACGGCCCTCGAGTGCCTTGGTGCGGAACGGTTCCGGCCAGCCGCCGGGCGGGTCGCCGAGCTCGCCGCGCAGGAAGCCGATCACCGAGTCCGGGATGTCGAACTTGTTCGGCTCCGCCTCGAAGTCCGCCGGGGACACGCCGGCGCCGACGAGGTGCAGCGCGAGGTCACCGACCACTTTGGACGAAGGCGTGACCTTCACGAGGTGGCCGAGGATCTTGTCGGCCGCGGCGTACATGGCTTCGATGTCCTCGAACCGGTCGCCGAGGCCCAGCGCGATGGCCTGCGTGCGCAGGTTGGAGAGCTGGCCGCCGGGGATCTCGTGGTCGTAGACGCGACCGGTGGGCGATGCGAGTCCGGCCTCGAACGGTGCGTAGATCTTGCGGACGCTCTCCCAGTACGGCTCCAGGTCGCCGATCGCGTGCAGGTCGAGACCGGTGCTGCGGTCCGAGTGGTCGGTGGCCGCGACGATGGAGCCGAGCGACGGCTGGGACGTAGTGCCCGCCATCGACGAAACGGCGCCGTCCACCGCGTCGGCACCGGCCTGGATCGCAGCCAGGTAGGTGGCCAGCTGGCCGCCTGCGGTGTCGTGCGTGTGGATGTGCACCGGGAGGTCGAACTCCTTGCGCAGCGCGGTGACCAGCCGTGCGGCGGCGGGGGCGCGAAGCAGACCGGCCATGTCCTTGATGGCCAGGATGTGCGCGCCGGCGCCCACGATTTGCTCGGCGAGCTTGAGGTAGTAGTCGAGCGTGTACAGCTTTTCGTTCGGATCGGACAGATCGGAGGTGTAGCAGAGTGCGACCTCGGCGACCGCAGTACCGGTGCCGCGGACCGCCTCGATGGCCGGACGCATCTGCTCGACGTCGTTGAGGGCGTCGAAGATGCGGAAGATGTCGATGCCGGTTGCGGTGGCCTCCTCGACGAAGGCCGTGGTGACCTCGGTCGGGTAGGGCGTGTAGCCCACGGTGTTGCGGCCGCGCAGCAACATCTGCAAGCAGATGTTCGGCACCGCCTTGCGCAGTTGCGCCAGCCGTTCCCACGGGTCCTCGGCGAGGAAGCGGAGGGCGACGTCGTAGGTCGCGCCGCCCCAGCATTCCAGGGACAGCAGCTGCGGCACGGTCGCGGCGACGACCGGAGCCACGGCGAGCAGGTCCTTCGTGCGCACCCGGGTGGCGAGCAGTGACTGGTGCGCGTCGCGGAAGGTGGTGTCAGTGACGCCGAGCAGCGGCGACTCGCGAAGCCAGCGTGCGAAGCCTTCCGGGCCGAGTTCGGTCAGCTTCTGCTTGGAGCCGTCCGGCGGCGTGAGGTCGGCGGGGAGCTTCGGCAGCTTCGTGGCGGCTTCGGGCGTGCGCGGACGTTCGCCGTGCGGACGGTTCACCGTCTGGTCGGCGAGGTAGGTGAGCAGCCGCGTGCCGCGGTCGGCGGAGTGGCGCGCCGTGAGCAGGTGCGGTCGTTCCTCGATGAACGACGTGGTTACGTTGCCCTCGCGGAAGTCCGGGTCGTCGAGCACTGCCTGGAGGAACGGGATGTTCGTCGCCACTCCGCGGATACGGAACTCGGCGACCGCGCGGCGGGCGCGGCCGACTGCGGTGCGGAAGTCGCGGCCGCGGCAGGTGAGTTTGACCAGAAGCGAGTCGAAGTGGGCGCTGATTTCCGTGCCGGAGAACGCAGTTCCGCCGTCGAGCCGGATGCCCGAACCGCCAGGTGAGCGGTACGCGCTGATCATGCCGGTGTCCGGACGGAAGCCGTTGGCCGGATCCTCGGTGGTGATGCGGCACTGCAGCGCGGCGCCGCGCAGGTAGATCTTGTCCTGCGAAAGGCCCAGGTCGGCCAGGTTTTCCCCGGACGCGATGCGCAGCTGGGACTGCACGAGGTCGACGTCGGTGACCTCCTCGGTCACCGTGTGCTCGACCTGGATGCGCGGGTTCATCTCGATGAAGACGTGGTTGCCCTGCCGGTCGAGCAGGAACTCGACGGTACCGGCGTTGCGGTAGCCGATCTGCCGGGCGAATTTCACGGCATCGGCACAAATCCGGTCCCGCAGCTCGGGATCGAGATTCGGCGCCGGAGCCAGCTCGACGACCTTCTGGTGCCGGCGCTGCACGGAACAGTCACGCTCGAAGAGGTGAATCACGTTGCCCTCGCCGTCGGCGAGGATCTGGACCTCGATGTGCCGCGGTTCGACGACGGCCTTTTCGAGGAACACGGTCGGGTCGCCGAACGCCGATTCGGCCTCTCGGGCCGCGGCCTCGATCGATTCGCGCAGCAGGGCCGGGTCCTCGACCCGCCGCATGCCGCGGCCACCACCTCCGGCAACCGCTTTGACGAACACCGGGAAACCGAGCTCGTCGGCTGCGGCCACCAGCTCGTCGACATTGCTGGACGGCTGCGAGGAACCGAGTACCGGGACACCGGCATCGCGTGCCGCTTTGACCGCGCGGGCCTTGTTACCGGTCAGTTCAAGGATTTCGGCGCTCGGGCCGACAAAAGTGATCCCCGCCTCTTCACAGGCCTTGGCCAGGTCGGGGTTCTCCGACAGGAAGCCATAGCCCGGATAGACCGCGTCCGCACCCGCCTTCTTGGCGGCTTCGACGATCGCCTCGACCGAAAGATATGCGCGGACCGGATGCCCCGGCTCACCGATTTCGTATGCCTCGTCGGCCTTCAGCCGATGCAGCGAGTTGCGGTCTTCGTGCGGAAACACGGCAACTGTGCCCGCGCCCAGTTCGTAACCTGCGCGGAACGCCCGGATCGCGATTTCGCCGCGATTGGCCACCAGCACTTTGCGGAACATGCCCGGTCCTTCCCGTTTCGGATCGGTATCGAAGGCACGTTACCCGGTTCATCCCGCGGTACGGGAGCCGTAGTCCAAGTGATGGACATCATGCGCGTCGACCTGCGTGCATGATGCTGGTTCGAGCGCTGGTCCCGCAACCGTCAGGGCTTCTCCGCGGACAGCGTGCACAGCAGGCGATTCGCCGTCCCGGCGGGCACGTTTTTGATCGCGTCCGGGGTCGCATTCCGGACGATGGCCTCACCGACCGCGTTGGGCGCCGCATCCGGGTGCGCTGACCGGTAAATGGCAACTGCGCCCGCGGCGACGGCCGCCGCCATCGAGGTGCCGGACAGCGTGGCGACGTCCGCGGTGCCGGCGATCGGCGCCGGAATGTCGACGCCGGGTGCGTACAGGTCGAGCGGGCTGCCGAAGTTCGAGAAGCTCGCGACCTGGTCCTGGACGTCGCTCGCGCCCACGGTCAGCGCGGCCGCGACCCGCGCGGGCGAAACCTGGCTCGAGTCGGTGCCGCCCTCCCCCGCCGGGACCACGATCGGCATCACAGCGGCAACGCCGCTGACCGCATTGTCGAGCTGCTCGTTCGGGACGCCACCGATACCCAGCACGGCGACCGCCGGCTGATGCGCATTTTCGGCAACCCAGTTCAGGCCCGCGATGATCGTGTCGGTGGCTCCGCCACCCGCCTTGTCGAGTACGCGGACCGGGAAGATCTGGGCGCCCTTGGCGACGCCATAGCTATGCCCGGCGATGATCCCGGCGACCCGGGTGCCGTGGCCGTTGGTGTCCGACGTGTCCGTGCCGTTGGTGAGGAAATCCTTGCCCGGAAGAACGCGGTGTTGCAGATCGGGATGTTTGGCATCGACGCCGCTGTCGATCACGTAAACGGTGACGCCCGAACCGTCCGTGTCGTAGTGGTACTTCTGGTCGAGGCCGGTCCGCTGATCGATCCGGTCGAGTGCCCAGCTCGGCGGGTTGAGCTGGGTCCCGCCGGCCGCGAGGGCAGCCGGTTGCATGCCGATGACCAGGAGAAACGTCAGAGTTGCCAGAAAAAGACCACGCGCCACTCGGTTCCGCATGCCTGCGTCGTATCCCGGTCGCCATCGAACGGCAACTCGACGTCACACGATGGGGGCACTCGATGGGGGCACCCGATCGGCTGGTCCCGGTCCGCAAATCGCTTGGCCCGCGGCACCCACCCCGGGGACAGTTTTCAGCATGATCGGTCAAGGAGAAACGGTTTACGTCGCCGTGGTCTTGTACGAGGCAACGAGCGCTTCGCCGACGTACGAAGCGCTGTATCGCGAAGACTTCGTGCTCGTGTACGCCGACAGCGAGGACGAAGCGCGCGAAGCGGTGCGTCGCCGCGCTGAGCGTGAGACGGGCAGCTACCGCAACGAAGAAGGCGAGGTGATCACGTGGACGTGCAAGCGCATCGTCGACGTCGCGCGAGCCCTCGATGAGGACCTGACGCGCGACGCCGACCTGTACGCCCGGCACTTCCGCAACTACGACGCGTACCGCCGGTTTGAGCCGCTGTTGGCCGAGTGAGTTACTTCGCGGAGGCGAGGTGCGCGCTGACCGACATGGTTGGCAGGTAGACGAGCGCGTCGAAGGCTTGCGCGACGTCGACTGGCGAGAACATGTGCGCGTGCCGGATGCTCGACGGTCCCGCGATGCCGCTTGCGCGGTGTTGCCGAAAATCGACCACACACGGATCCGCGCTGGTCAACGCCGCTTCGACGCTTCCATCGGCGATTGGTGGCAAATCTTGCGCAAAGGCGCGGAAGCCGAGTCGTTCGCCGCCATCCGGCTCGAGACCGGTGGTGGTCCCGGTACCGGCGGTGAGACCGAGAGCGAAATAGTCGTCACCGAAGGCCTCCGCGAGGTGCGTACCCGCCGAAGGGAACGTCATGGTCGGTAAAGCGGCGAACGGTACGCGCTGCAGGTGTCCGTTGTGGACCATCACCACGATCTTCTCGCCTTCGCCGTACAGCCGGCGAAGCAGCTTCACGGTCGACGCCATGTACGTGTCGCGCGAAGAGCTCTGTAGCGACGGCGCTGTTCCCGACATCATCGCCTTCAGCTCTCGCAGGTACATGTCAACGCGAAGCGCGCCGACCGCGTGATGCTCGGCAATGGTGTAGCGGTGGCCTTCGCTCCGTTGCCGATAAATGGGCGACAGCGAGCGAAGGTGGGCAACGAGCGTCGTCAAGGCCGTGGTAGCAGCGTCGCGTTCGGAATCGGCCATTGCCTCGTAACGGCCAGGCGCGACGGCGTTGCTGACCGCGGAGTACGGCCCGGCCGCCCGGATTGCGGCGTCGACCAGCGGAAGGACATCGGGATCCACCTCCTCGATGAAGCTCCGGACCGCCTGCAGTGCCGGTTGCGGAGAGCCACTCGAGCTCGGCAGGTCAAGGCCGGTGTAGCGGACGCCGCCGTGGCTGCGCAGCCAGGTGAGCATGTCGTGCATCTCGGGCGAGTCGCCGAGGGTGAAGGTGAATCCGTCTCGCGCGATTTCGGCGACGTCGCCGGGGCCACCACGCAGCCATCGCTCCACCCGGTCGCCCTCGGCGAAGCCCGATTCGAAGCCGAGCACGGTGAACCCGTGGTCCTCCACGAGCCGGCGCAGCAACTGGAAGCGGAGCTCACCGAATTCGCGGATGTGGTGGTTGTTCTCGCCGATCGCGACGATGCGCGCGTCGCCGATCAGGTCGGTGATCGGGGTGACGTCGCCGTCCAGCGGCGAACGGGCGCCGAGTAGTGTCATACTGGCGACACTAACGCAACGGGAGTAGTGATTGGCAACCGAATTGCCTGGCACGCGCCGACCGGGCGGCCGGACGGAACGCACGCGCGTCGCCGTTTTGCGGGCAACGCTCGACCTGCTGGCGGAGGTCGGGTTCGGTGAGCTGAGCGTCGAGGCGGTGGCCGAGCGGTCGGGGGTGCACAAGACGACGGTGTACCGGCGGTGGGAATCGCGGGAGGGCTTGGTCGCGGCTGCGCTCGAATTGGGCGCGGAGGAACCGTGGAGCCCGGCGGACACCGGTTCATTGGCCGGTGACTTGCGCGAGATGGTGCTGGAGGTGGTGCGGACCTTCACGACCGCGGGGTCTCGGGAACTGCCGATGGCTGCGGTGCTGGCGGGGTTCCAGTCGGAGCGCGCGGCGGAGGCGTTGCGTGCGTTCTACCGGGACCGGCATTCGCGGGCGGCGGTGGTAGTGCAGCGGGCGGTGGCGCGGGGAGAGGTGCCTGCCGACACCGATCCGGACGAGGTGACCCGCTTGGCGTGTGGGCCGGTTTTCTACCGGCTGTTCGTGTCGCGTGAGCCGGTTTCGGAGGAGAGTGCGGGAATGGCTGCGGAGGCGGCGGCTATTGCGGCGCGGGCGGGGGTGCTGAGGGAGCGGGGGGTTTGAGGGAGCGGGGGGTTGAGGGTGAGGCGAGCGGCGAAGCGAGGCGCGGGCGGGGCGGCATAAAGCCGGGCGGCGTGAGGCAGATGGCAAGGCGAGCGGCGCGGAGCGGCGAACGGCGAAGTGAGGTGCGAGGGGCGAGGCACGGAGCGCGGGGCGGGGTGAGGTGCGAGACGCAAGGCGCGGAGCGCGGGGCGGGGTGAGGCAGATGGCAAGGCGAGCGGCGAAGCGAGTGGTGGAGTGCGGCGCGGCCTTCCCGAAACCCAGCGGGCTTCCCGAAAACGAATTGTCGCCCGACCGGGCCGCGGATCGTGCTCGCTGGAGCGCGCTCGTCAGCTCTGCCCGAAGCGAGCCGACCGTAGCTCGGCCTCGCAGCATCCCACCGGGGGGGGGAGCACCGACGACCAGGTGGCGGACCCGCCAGGCTGCAGCTCAGCCACGCAATGCAAGCCGGTACTCAAGCTCAGCCACGCAACGCAAGCCGGTACCGGACCTCTTCCAAAGTCACCGTGCTCAGGGCCTCTACTTTTGTTGTCCCGTCGGCGATCCAGCCTGCTCGTTCGTAGAACCTCCGCGCACGGGCGTTGGTCGACAGGACCCACAACGTCGCCTCGCGAAATCGCTCCGAAAGCAGCTCCACGCATCGTTCGTGCAAGATTCGGCCTGTTCCGCGGCCCCAGTGGGACGGCAGGAGGTACAGCGACGCTAGTTCGCCCGTCAAACCAGCACCAGCAACAGCACCGGCACCATCCTCGTCCCGGCTTGGGCCGAAAGCGGCGAATCCCGTGATGAGCCCGGCTGGGTCGGTCGACACCAGGACTGTGTGCTGCGCCGAAGGGTCGGCCAGGCGAGAAGCCCAGAAATCCGTACGAGAATCCACCGACAAGCCGGACAGGAAATCGTCCGGTAGCAGACCCGCGTAAGCCGCTTGCCAGGAAGCTACGTGGACCGCGGCGATGCCGGCTGCGTCACCCGGCAAAGCAGTGCGGATCAACTCTTCTCCAGGTACTCGGCCCGCTCCAGGTCGACGACGTCGGCCACCATTTGCGCCAGGCCGGGATAAGAACCGAGCGACGGGTCCCGCACGACGATTTCCTGTGCTTGCGTACGCGCTTCGGTGATTACGTCCTCGTCGCGCAGGAGGGACAGCAGCTTCAGGCCCGACCGCTTGCCCGACTGGGCCGCGCCCAGGATGTCGCCCTCGCGGCGTAGTTCCAGGTCCAGCCGGGAGAGCTCGAAACCGTCCGTGGTGGACTCGACGGCGGCCAGTCGTTCGCGAGTCGAAGTGCCGTCCAGGGTTTCCGTTACCAGCAAGCACAATCCGGGCACGCTCCCCCGGCCGACGCGGCCACGCAGCTGGTGCAGCTGGCTCACGCCGAACCGGTCGGCGTCGAGGATGACCATCGCCGTCGCGTTCGGGACGTTCACGCCGACCTCGACCACCGTCGTCGCGACCAGCACTTCCACCTTGCCTGCGCCGAATGCCTGCATGACGGCGTCCTTCTCGTCCGTCGGCATCCGGCCGTGCAGAGCGGCGATCTTCAAGCCCTGCAAGGCTCCGTTGGCCAGATCCGGCGCGATGTCCAGCACCGCGAGCGGTGGGCGCTTGTCACTCTTGTCCGACGGCGGTTCGTCGCCGATCCGCGGGCACACGACGTAAGCCTGGTGCCCCTTCCCGACTTCCTCGCGGACTCGCTGCCACACCCGGTCGAGCCACGCCGGTTTCTCCGCCACCGGAACGACCGTCGTCTTGATCGGCGAGCGGCCGACCGGCATTTCGCGCAGCGCCGACGTTTCCAGGTCGCCGTACACCGTCATCGCGACCGTGCGCGGGATCGGCGTGGCCGTCATGACCAGGACGTGCGGGCTCGTCGAATCGGAACCGCGCGACCGCAACGCATCCCGCTGCTCGACGCCGAATCGGTGCTGCTCATCGACCACCACGAGCCCCAGATCGGCGAACTGTACGGTATCCTGGATCAGCGCATGCGTACCGACAATAATGCCTGACTCGCCACTCACCGTGTCCAGCAACGCTTTCTTGCGCTCCTTCGCGCCCATCGACCCGGTGAGCAACGTGATCCGGGTGGCGTTGTCGGCGGCGCCCAGCTCGCCTGCCATCCCCAGCGAGCCGAGCATCTCCCGCAGCGAACGCGCATGCTGTGCCGCCAGCACCTCGGTGGGCGCAAGCATGGCTGCCTGCCGTCCGGAATCGACGACCTGCAGCATCGCCCGCAGCGCGACCACCGTCTTGCCCGAACCGACCTCACCCTGCAGCAGCCGGTTCATCGGGTGCTCGGACGACAGGTCCGCGGAAATCTCGTCGCCGATCGCGCGCTGACCTGCGGTGAGGTCGAACGGCAGGCGCTTGTCGAACGCGTCGAGGAGGCCGCCGTCGGTGTGCGGGCTCGGTTTCGCCGGGCGCGACACCGCGGAATGCCTTCGCTGCGCGAAAATCAGCTGCACGGCCATCGCTTCGTCCCACTTGAGCCGGTGCCGCGACGACTCCAGGTGCGCCCAGTCCTCGGGCCGGTGGATACCGCGCAACGCCCGCTCCAGACCGGGCAGGCCGTGCCGCTTGCGCAGGTCTTCCGGCATCGGGTCGTCGCCGACCTCCAGCACGTCGAGCACCTGCCGCACGCATTTCGCGATCGACCACGTCGGCATGCCTTGCGCTGCCGGGTACACCGGGATGATCTCGGCGAGGAAGTTGTCGACAGCCTCGGCTTCGCGTTCGGCGTCGAGGAGCTCGTACTCCGGGTTGGCCAGCTGCAGCGTGTCGCGGAAGGCGGTGACCTTGCCCGCGAACAGCCCGGTCTTGCCCGGCGCCAGCTCCTTCTCGCGCCACGCCTGGTTGAAGAACGCGCACGCAAGCCGCCGTTTGCCGTCGGTGATCACCATGTCGAGGATGGTGCCGTTACGGGATTTCATGCGCCGCTTGCTGATCTTCTCGATCCGCGCGAGCACGGTCGCGTGTTCGCCCAGCTCCAGCCCGGCGATGTCGGTGAGCTCGCCGCGTTCGGCGTAGCGGCGCGGGTAATGGCGCAGCAGGTCGGAGACGGTCTCGATGTCGAGCGCACCGGCGAGTGCCTTCGCCGTTTTCGCGCCCAGCAGGAGCGGAAGCTTGTCGCGCAGCCCGGCCATGTCTATTCGACCCCCATCAGCAGCACGGCGTCGGCCTGACCGCCGGCATAACTCGTCAACTCCACCTCGGGGTGCTCCAGCCGCAGTTGCCCGGCGAGCTCCGCGGCCACGCCGGGGGGCGCATCCGCGCCGTTCAGGACGGTGACCAGCTCGCCACCGAGCGCCAGCATCCGGTTGAGCACGCCGACCGCGGCCGCGACGAGGTTCGTCGCCGTCGCCGGGGCGGGCTCGATCAGCACCACCTCGTCGTCGACCAGGCCGATCACGTCACCGGACTGGGCCCGGCCCACCCAGGTTAGCGACTCCTCGGTGGCGATCCGCAGCTCGCCACGCCTGGTCGCGGCAGCGGCTTCGGCCATCGCGACGACGTCGTCGTTGACGCGGCGGTCCCCATCGTGCACCGCGAGCGCGGCCAGCACCTGCACCGGCGACGCGCACGGGATCACCACGACGTCGCGGTCACCGGCCATCGCGTGCCCGGCCGCGGCGTCGGCGGCAGCGGTCAGGTCCGGACCGCCCGGCAGCACGCTCAAGTGCTGTCCGGCGGCCTCGTTGAACAGCCCGATCATGTCCTCGACGCTGGGTGTTTCCCCGTCCGGGACCGCCAGCACGGCGACCCCTTCGGCCCGCAGCAGCTCGGCCAGCCCGCCGCCGCGCACCACCGCGACCACGGACCGGTCGAGGCCGCCGCCGGGTTCGATCGGGGTCGGCGTGATCAGCGGCTCGACGCGGATCTTGCGGGGACGGCCCAGCTGCAGCCCGGCTTCGATGGCCGCGCCGATGTCCGCGCAGTGGACGTGCACCGCGTGGCTGCCCGAACCGTCGCCGGCCACCGTGACGCTGTCGCCGAAGCCACCCAGCTCCTTGCGTAGCGCCGGGAGCCGCGCCTCGTCGACGCCGTCCAGCAGGTACATGACCTCCCACGCGTACGGCGCCTGCTCCAGCACCGGCGCGACGGCCACCTCCAGGTCGTGCCTGGGTTCGTCGGCCTCCCCGGTGATGACCCCGGCCAGCGCGTCGAGGAACGCGACGAGCCCGCGGCCCCCGGCGTCCACGACCCCGGCCTTCGCCAGGGCGGGCAGCTGTTTGGGCGTCTCGTCCAGCGCTACCGCGGCCACGGCGACGACCTCGCGCGCGACCTCCGGCAGCGTCCGCGTCTCGCCGCGCACCGCAGCGGCGACGGAGTGCAGCACGGTGAGCATCGTCCCGGCGACCGGCCTGCTGACCGCCCCGGTGGCGACCCGGTCGGCGTGCCCGAGCGCGGCGGCCAGACCGGCGCCGTCGAGGTCTCCGCCGACTGCCGCCCAGTCGGCCATCCCGCGCACGACCTGGGAAAGGATCACGCCCGAGTTGCCCCTCGCGTGCGCCACCGCGCCGCGGGCCAGGATCGCCAGCGCCTCGGCGGCGTCGGACGGTTCCGTGGCGGCGAGGGCCTCGTGCGCGCCGGTCATCGTGTACAGCAGGTTCGAGCCGGTATCGGAGTCGGCGACCGGGTACACGTTGATGCCGTCGATCGCTCTGCGCAGCCCGCCAAGGCTGCGCACGGCGGCCGCCGCCCAGGCCGACACCGCTGCCGCGTCCAGCACCCGCACCCCGTAACCTCCCGCTCGGTCCCCGCGAGGGTAACGACCCCGCGGCGAGCCCCCCGAAACCAGTCGTTACTATGGTCGAGTTGCCCGGCACGTTCGGGCGCGCATTCTTTGTCCCATATCCAGAGGAGTTCGACGTGGCTGCCGTGTGCGACGTCTGTGGCAAGGGACCCGGCTTCGGCAAGTCGGTCTCGCACTCCCACCGGCGTACCAACCGCCGGTGGAACCCGAACATCCAGACTGTGCACGCCAAGGTCGGCGTGTCCCAGCGCAAGCGCCTGAACGTCTGCACGTCGTGCATCAAGGCGGGCAAGGTCGTCAGGGGCTGAGCTTCCGAGCTTCATCGAAGGGCGAGTGCCGAGGGCACTCGCCCTTTTTCGTCACTTCAGGAAGGTCGTCAGGACTTCCCGCAGGGACTCCGGCGCGTTGAGGACACCGTGGTCCTGACCTGGGACCTCCTCCCACCGGCCATGGGCGACGGCGGTGGCCACGGCTTGGGCAGCGGCCTTCATCCACGCCTCCCCGGCGCCGCCGGACAGGGACAGGGCCGGGGCGGTGATCGCGGACAGGTGGTCGGCCGGGAAGGGGTTGCCCGGGCCGCAGATGGTGAGGTCGTACGGCAGCGTGTGCGCCAGGCCGGTGAACCAGCCCCACACCGGCGCTGCCTTCATCGCCGCCACGATCTCCGCCGGGGCGCCGGTGCCCTCGGTCAGGAACAGCTCAACAGCGCCGTCACGGTCGTCGGCGGACAGGCGGGCGTTCACGCGGTCCACGAGGTCCGGTGCGGGGCGAGGACGTGCGCCATCGAGGATGAACGGTGGCTCGTACACCGCGACTTTCGTGATCGGCAGGCCCCGCGCGGCCGCTTCCAGGGACAGGATCGCGCCGGACGAGTGGCCGAACACCGCGGCCTGCCCGCCGACGGTCTCGATCAGCGCGGCAACGTCGTCGATCTCGCGTTCCACCGAGTAGACGGGTGCGTCGCCGCTGTCGCCGCGGCCTCGCCGGTCAAAGGCGACGGCGGTGAATCCCGCGTCGGCCAGCACGGTGGCGAGGGCGGCGACGGTCGTGCGGTCGTTCACTGCGCCGCCGACCAGCAGGACCGGCGAGCCGGAGCCGTAGGTGTCGAACGCGATGGGGGTGCCGTCGGCGGACGGGACGGTGGCGGTCATGGCTCTCCTCCGGGGTTTCGGTGTTTCCCCGGGGTCGGAGCCGGACGGCCGGACCGGACGCGCCGGGTCAGGGCAGTTTCCACTCCACCGGCTGGGCGCCCTGCTCGGTGAGCAGCTGGTTGGCGCGACTGAACGGACGCGACCCGAAGAAACCGTTGCGCGCGGACAGCGGGCTCGGATGCGCCGACTCGATGCACGGCACCTCGCCGAGCATCGGCCGCAGGTTGCGGGCGTTGCGGCCCCACAGGATGGCGACCAGCGGACCGCCTCGCGCGGCCAGCGCCTTGATCGCCTGCTCGGTCACCTGCTCCCAGCCTTTGCCCTGGTGGGAGTTGGGTTTGTGCGGCTGCACGGTGAGCGACCGGTTGAGCAGCAGCACCCCCTGACCCGCCCACGGCGTGAGGTCGCCGGTGGCGGGCGCGGGGTGGCCGAGGTCGTCGGCGTACTCCTGGTAGATGTTGATCAGGCTCTTGGGGATCGGCCGCACGTCGGGTGCGACGGAGAAGCTCAGGCCGACCGCGTGGCCGGGGGTCGGGTACGGGTCCTGGCCGACGATCAGCACGCGGACGTCCTGGAAGGGCTGTTTGAAGGCCCGTAGCACGTGCTCGCCCGCGGGCAGGTAGGTGCGGCCTGCGGCGATCTCGGCGCGGAGGAACTCTCCCATTGCCGAGACCTGCGGGGCGACGGGTTCGAGGGCTTGCGCCCAGCCTGCTTCGACGATGTCGGCCAGCGGTCGTGCGGTCACGGGCCGCGAGCCTAGCGTGGAGTGGGGGAGGTCACCCGGGCGGGCCTGCTGGGGATTCCGTGAAGGGAACCATGAGGGAATCTGATTCCGTGAAGTTCCCTTCACGGAATGTTGCGATGGGGCACCCCGAAGCCGGAATTGTGACTACGGTCTGGGTGCCGGGGCCGGGGTGGGTGCGCGGGTGGCGGTCAGCTGGGTGGGATGGGTCAGATGGGTGGGTCGATGCGGCGGAGAGATTCGCGGAAACGTGCGCCGCGGCGGACGTAGGAGTCCACTACCGAGGCGATCTGCTCCGGGGTGAAGGAATTGTTCGGGCGGGTCTTTGCCGGTACCCCCAGCGCGATTTCGCCGGTGCTGACGTGCGATTCGTACGAAAGTACCGCGCCTGCGCCGACCATTCCGCCGTCTTCGATCACGGTTCCGTTCAGTACCACTGCGCCGGATGCGATCAGGCAGCCCGACCCGATTTTCGCGCCCTCGATGTGTACGGCGTGGCCTACTGCGGACGATGGGCCCAGGATCGTCGGGTGTTGCGAGGTGCAGTGGACGATGCAGCCGTCCTGGACGTTCGAGCGTTCGCCGATTTCGATGTACCCGTGGTCGCCGCGGAGGACGGTCTGGGGCCACACCGACGCGCGGGCACCGGATTCGGACGTCGCCGATGATGGTTGCGTCGGGGTGTACGTAGGCGTCCGGGTGGATGGTCGGGACCAGGTCGCCCAGCGCGTATAGGGCCAAAGCCGCCTCCGTCAGTCGCGTGCGAGATTTTTGCCGTAGTACCGGCTTTCGGGCGTGTCCGCGTAGACCCCGAAACCGGGGACCTCCGCGTAGCCCGACGAACGGTAGAGGCCGATTGCCTCCGGTTGTTCGGTGCCGGTTTCCAGTACGAGGCGACGGCGGCCCGCCTGCCACGCCGTCCGTTCCAGTTCCGCGAGCATCGCGCGGGCGAAACCCCGGCCCCGCGCGGATTCCGCGACGTACATCCGCTTCAGTTCCGCGTCGCCCGGCCGGAACGACGGCGCCGGGCCGTCGTGGGCGCGCCAGGCGCCGGATGCCACCGGGACGTCGGCGAGGTAGCCGACCAGGAACAACCCTTGCGGCGGCGTGAACTCCGCCGGATCCATCGGGGTGACGTCCTCGCTGCCGTAGCGGCGCACATACTCCAGCTGGACCTCGGCCATCAGCTTGGCCGCGTCGGGATGGTCGAAGGCGACGGCACGGATGTCCACCCGATCACCCTAATCGCGGACCGGCCTACTGCCGCCAGTGTTCCCAGCCACCCTCGTGGCCGTACTCCTTGCCGTCGACCGTGACGCCGGAGCCGGGCATGGTGACCGCGCCGATCTTGTGCCAGCCCTCGGGCAGGTCGTCGAACGGCGGGAACGTGGCGACCAGCGCGTGGTCCTCGCCGCCGGTCAGCACCCAGCGCAGCGGGTCCGCGCCCAGTGCGCTGCCGACCTCCTGCAGCCGCGACGAAACCTCGACCGACGCGGTGTCCACGTCGAGACCCACCTCGGACGCCGCAGCAAGATGCGCGAGATCGGCGAGCAGCCCGTCGGACACGTCCATCATCGCCGTGGCGCCGGCCAGCGCGGCCTGCGGACCGGCGGCGTACGGCGGTTCCGGGCAGCGCTGCGCGTTCACCACCCCGACCGGCGACCGGAACCCGCGGCGCAGCACGGCGAGACCGGCCGCGGCCCAGCCGAGCCGTCCGCACACGGCCAGCACGTCACCGGGTCGCGCGCCCGCCCGCGTGACCGGTTCGCGATCTTCGAGGTCACCCAATGCGGTGACGCTGATCACGAGCTGGTCCGCGCTCACGAGGTCACCGCCGGAGACGCCGATGCCGACCTTGGCCGCCTCCGCCCACATCCCGTCCATGATCTCGGTCACGACCTGAGCCGGGGTGTCGGCCGGACAGGCCAGCCCGACGAGCACCGACGTCGGTTTCGCGCCCATGGCCGCGATGTCGGCGAGGTTCACCGCGACGGCCTTGCGCCCGGCCTGCTCCGGGCTCGACCAGTCGAGCCGGAAATGCACGCCGTGGACCAGGACGTCGGTGGTGGCGACCACGCGGCCGTCCGGCGCGGCGAGCACCGCCGCGTCGTCGCCGGGGCCCAGCAATGTCGACGGCGGCTGCCGCCGTCCTTCCGTGATCCGCCGGATGAGGCCGAACTCGCCTGTCCCGGCCACCGAGTGCTCGTCCGGTGACACCGGTCACCTCCCGTTTCCCTCACCTGTGCCGGATGGCCCCCGACAATCGGATCCCCTAGGTTTTTCCCGGGGCCGGCGCTACGTTTCCTACACCGCCTACCCGTTTCCTACCCCGACTCGTAAGCCATCGACGAAAGGGCACGCCGTGGTCCACGCATACATCCTCATCCAGACCGAGGTCGGCAAGGCCGCCGCGGTGGCTGCGGAGATCGCCGGGGTCCCCGGGGTGACCAGCTCCGAGGATGTCACCGGCCCGTACGACGTGATCGTGCGCGCCACCGCGGAGACGGTGGACCAGCTGGGGCAGCTCGTGGTCGCGCGGGTGCAGAACGTGGACGGGATCACGCGCACGCTGACCTGCCCGGTGGTCCACCTCTGACCCGTGGTCCACTGGTGCGGTGGCAGACACCGACACCGGGGCGCCTCCGAAGGTCGTCCTCGTCACCGCGTCCGTGCTGGTCGCCGTGCTCGCGGCCGTGGTGGCCGTCGTCGCGCTGACGAACCGCTCGTCCGGCGAGGACGCGAACGGACCGCTCGCGCTCGTTGCCGTCCCCGCGCCGCAGTCCGGCTCGGCCGACTGCACGAAGCTGATCTCCGCGGTCCCGGCGACGCTCACGTCCAACGGCAAGGAAATCTCCCCGCGCACGCTCGCCGAACCGGCGCCGAAGGCGACCATCGCCTGGGGTACGCCGGACCCGATCGTGCTGCGCTGCGGGCTCGACCGGCCGCCGGAGCTCACGCCGACGTCCCCGCTGCGGGTCGTGAACGGTGTGCAGTGGCTGCAGGTCACGCAGGACGGCTCGGCCACCTGGTACGTCGTCGACCGCCCGGTCTACGCCGCGCTCACCGTGCCGGACAGCGCGGGGACCGGTCCGCTGCAGGCGATCTCGGACACGGTCGCGGCGCAGCTGCCGGTGAAACCGGTCAAGTAGCGCCGTTTCCTTGCGTGGCAAGGGCAGTCAGCGCAGGCCGGTGCCGCGGGCGAGCGCCGTGTCGACGAGCGTGGCCAGCAGCGTCGCGTAGTCCACGCCGGTGACCTCCCACATCTTGGGGTAGGCGGACTTCGTGGTGAAGCCGGGCATCGTGTTGACCTCGTTGATCACCAGGTCGCCGGTATCGGTCACGAAGAAGTCGACGCGGGCGAGGCCCTGGCAGTCGAGGGCGCGGAAAGCCGCGACGGCCATCGCGCGAAGGCGTTCGGTGAGCGCGTCGTCCAGTTTGGCCGGGATGTCCAGCTCGGCGTCCTCGCCGAGGTACTTGGTTTCGAAGTCGTACCAGGCATCCTCGCCCTCGGCGAGCACGCGGATCTCCGCGGGCAGCGACGCCTCGACGCGCCCGTCCGGGAACTCCAGCACGCCGCATTCGACCTCGCGTCCGCGCACCGCGGCCTCCACGAGCACCTTCGGATCGGTGCGCCGGGCCAGCTCGATCGCGTCGTCCAGCTCGGACCACTCGGCGACCCGGGAAATCCCCACCGACGAGCCGGCCCGGGACGGCTTCACGAACACCGGCAGCCCCAAGCGTTCCCGGTCTGCTTGGTCCACTGTGGACTGTCCGCGGCGCAGTGCGGCGTAGCTGCCGACCGGCAGCCCTTCCGCGGCAAGAAGCTTCTTCGCGTACTCCTTGTCCATCGCCGCGGCGCTGGCGAACACGCCCGGGCCGACGTACGGGATGTCGGCGAGTTCCAGCAGCCCCTGGATGGTGCCGTCCTCGCCGAAAGCGCCGTGCAGGACCGGGAAGACGACGTCGACGGCGCCGAGCACCTCGGTGGCCTGACCGGGGTCGATCGTGCGCAGCTCGCGGGTGGTCGGGTCGCCGGCGAGCACGAGCGCACGGCCGGATTCCACCGACGGCAGCTCGCGGCCCTGGATGCTGAGCTGCGCGGGATCGCCGGTGCCGAGCACCCAGCCACCCTGGGGGGTGATGCCGACCGGGAGCACCTCGAAGCGCTCCGGATCCAGGTTCGCGATCACACTGCCCGCGGACAGGCACGAGATGGTGTGCTCGCTGCTGCGCCCGCCGAACACGACCGCCACCCGGATCTTCTCAGCACTCATAGCCGGTCACGGTACCCGGTGGCCACCGGCCGGGCCGCGCGCCCGGGGGTCGGCAGGCGCCTCGCGGTGCCGACCGGAAGCGGCCCCAATGTGGCATTGGGTGCATGCGACGCACCCAATGCGGCATTGGTTGCGTCAGATGCAGCGAATGCCACATTGGGGCAGTACTCAACGGAACAGCTCCACCAGCGTCGGCACCGCGGCAATCAGCGCTTCCCGTGAGCAACCCGCATACCCCAGCGCGATGCCATACGCAGTCGGCGTACCGGCGAAATGGCGGGAAAGGCCGTCCAGCCGAATGCCGTGCCGCTCGGCGGCGGTGAGGAAATGCGTCTCCGCGTCAGCAGTATCGGCCGGGACCACCAGGTGCGCACCGGCGTCGTCACCGAGGAGGGGGATTCCCGCCCCGGACAGGGCGGCCGACAGCAGCGACCGGCGTTCCGCCATTTCCCGGCGCAGCTTCCGCAGGTGGCGGCCGAGGTCGCCGGTCCGGGCGAGTTCCACGAGGACCCGCTGGCCTGCCGGGGACGGGCGGGTGCCGGTGAGATCGCGGTACGCCAGCACGGAATCGGCGACCTCCGCGGGCGCGACCAGCCAGCCTGCGCCGAGCGTGGGCGTGAGGATTTTGCTCGTGGTCCCGAGGTGTACCACGACGTCCGGGGCGAGCGCGGCCAGCAGCGGCAGCGGGGCGACGTCGAAACGCAGCTCGCCGTCGTAGTCGTCCTCGATCACCAGCATTCCCTCGGCGCGAGCCCGTTCCACGAGCTGCACGCGCCGGGCCGCGCTCATCCGGCTGCCCATCGGGTACTGGTGCGCGGGCGAGCAATACACCGCCCGCGCCCCGGCCGGGATGGCGTCCGGGCGCAGGCCCTGCTCGTCCACCGGCACGCCGACCACGGTGATCCCCGCCTGCCGGAACGCTTGCACCGCGCGCTGGTACCCGGGTTCCTCGAACGCGACCACCGACCCGCGCCGCACGACCGCGGCGGCCAGTTCCACCACTGCCGCCGTGGTCCCGCCGGTGGCCAGCACCGAACCCGCGGCCAGACCGCGGTGGCGCAGCAGATGTTCCGACACGGTGGCGCGGTATTCGGGCAGCCCGGCGCGGTGGGCGCGGGTGAGCGGGTCCGGGTCGGCGGCCGCGCGCCACGCTCGCCGCCACGCTGCCCGGTCCAGACCAGCGGCCCACGGCGCGCCCGGCGTGAGGTCGAGCATCGGCGCCGTTTCGGCTTCGGCGAGGAGCGAGCCCGGGGCGGAAACGGAGGTCGCGGCGCGGGTCGGCGGCGTGGTGACATAGGTGCCGGACCCGTGCCGCCCGGCGATCCAGCCCTCCGCGTGCAGCTGTTCGTACGCGGCGGACGTCACCGTGCGGGACACGCCCAGCCGCTCGGCCAGTGCGCGGGTGGACGGCAGCCGGTCGCCGCCGCGGAGGTGTCCCCCGGCGGCGGCCTCGCGCAGCGCATCGGCCAGCTGCACGGCCAGTGGCGTGGCCGTTTCGCGGTCGAGGCGCACCGGCAGCGCGGTGTCGGCGTAGGACACAGGAGACCTCCGTCAGGAAAGTGGACTTCTCAAGTGTAGAAGAAGTGGCCGTTCAACAGGTCCACTTTCCGGCGGCACACTGAGCGCATGACCAGCCTCTCGCCCACCGCACGCACCACCCTCGGCCGCAAGCGCAACCGCGCCGCCACCGAGCGCGCGACGCTGTACGCCGTGCTCGACGAGGCCCTGATCTGCCACCTCGGCGTGCTCCGCGACGGTGCGCCGCTCGTGCTGCCCACCGGGTACGGCCGCGATGGCGACACCCTCTACCTGCATGGTTCCACGGGCGCGACGAGTTTGCGAACCGCGGCAGGCGAAATCGACGTGTGTGTCACGGTCACGCTGCTCGACGGGATCGTGTACTGCCGTTCGGTGAACAACCATTCGGTGAACTACCGCAGCGCGGTGATCCTCGGCCGGCCGAGGGAAGTGACCGATCGCGACGAGAAAATGCACGGCCTGCACGTGCTCACCGACCACCTCTCCCCCGGTTCGTGGGAACACGCGCGCGGGGTGAACGCCAAGGAGTTCGCCGCGGTTTCGGTGATCGCACTCGACCTGGCGGAGGCGTCGGTGAAACTTCGCGCCGAAGGTCCGGACGACGAGCCCTCGGACGTCGCCGCCGACGCCGCGTGGGCTGGGGTGCTGCCGGTCCGGACGGTCTTCGGCGAGCCGGAACCGTCGGCTGACCTGCCCTCGGGGTGGGCGGTACCTGAGCACGTCCGGGCGCGGGTCACGCCGACAGCGGCAACCATACGGTGAACGTCGTCCGGCCCGGCTCGCTTTCCACCGCCACCGTGCCGCCGTGTTCCAGCACCAAGGAATGCACCACCGCCAACCCAAGGCCAGTACCGCCACCAGCACGCGTACGCGAATCGTCGACACGGTAGAACCGGTCGAAAATCCGCTCCTGGGCTTCCGGCGAAATCCCCGGACCGCCATCGGTCACCCGGGTCACCGCCATTCCGTCGGCCACCGCCACCGTGACGTCGACCCGGGTTCCCGCGGGAGTGTGCACGGCCGCGTTCGCCAGCAGGTTGTCCAGGACTTGCCGCAGGCGCACCGGATCCGCGTGCAGCATCACCGGATCGTCCGGGATTTCGAGCGTCAGCGGGTGGCCGGGGCGGCCCGCGCGGAAGGCGTCCGCGGCGGCCACGGCGATCTCCGTGAGGTCCATTCGCTGCGGACGCACCGGCGGTTCCGCGTCGTTCGCGTCGAGCCGGGCGAGCAGGAGCAGGTCGTCGACGAGCACACTCATCCGCGCGGTCTCCGCACGGATTTTCTCCAGGTGCGCTTCGCGTTCCTCCGGCTCGTTCGCGGCGGCGTAACGGAAAAGGTCGGCGTAGCCCCGGATCGACGTCAACGGCGTACGCAGCTCATGCGAAGCGTCGGCGACAAACCGGCGTAACCGATCGTTCGCGGCGGTGCGCGCGGCGAGCGAAGACTCGATGTGGCTCAGCATCAGGTTGAACGCCGTCCGCAGCTCCTCGACCTCCGCGCCGCCGCCGGTACCGGACGCGCGCACCGGCAGGTTCGCCGTTCCGGTGAGGTCGTGCGACGCGATGTCGTGCGCGGTACCGGCCATGTCCGACAACGGCCGCAACCCGCGCCGCAGCACCAGCCGCCCGGCGATGACGAGAATCGCCAGCGCGACCAGGAACGCGACCACCTCGATGAGCACCAGCTGCTGCACGGTGCTGTCGAGATCGGCCTGCGGCGCGGCGCTCAGCAGCACGGTCCCGGCGTCCACCGGGCAGGCCCGCACGCGGTACGAACCCTGGTCGTGCAGGTACACCGTGCGGAAGACGTCGCCGCGCGTCGCTTCTTCGGCGACCTTGGCCAGCGGCCGCACGTCGGCGGGCAGGGTGCTACCCGGCTGCGGCACCGCAACCCCTTGCCGCACTTCGAAAACCGCGGAGTACCAGGAGTACACGACCTCCGGGTTGTCCTTCGACTCCCGCAGGTGCGGTACCTGCGTGACCTGGCTGGTCTTGAGCTGCTCGTCGAGGCGCCGGTTCAGGTAGTCGTGCATCAGCTCGACGGTGAGCGCGCCGACGATCGCGAACACCACCAGCGACACCGCGCCGAGGCCGAACGCCAGCCGGGTACCCAGCCGCGACGCCCGCCAGGCCCCGTACCAGCGGCGGACCCAGCGGCCGGCCCGGCTCACCGGCCCGCCTGCCGCACGACGTACCCGACGCCGCGCACGGTGTGGATCAACGGTTCGTCCTCCGTGTCGAGCTTGCGCCGCAGCCGCGAGATCGCGAGCTCGACCACATTGGACCGGCCGCCGAAGTCGTACTCCCACACGTGGTCGAGGATCTGCGCCTTCGTGAGCACCGCGGGCGAGCGCCGCATGAGGTACCGCAGCAGCTCGTACTCGGTCGGCGTGAGCTCGGCGAGCCGTCCGCCGCGGCGGACCTGGTGGGTTTCCTCGTCGAGCACGAGGTCGCCGACCTGCAGCACCGGCTGGACGTCTTTGTCCGCGCCGGACGTCCGCCGCAGCACCGCGCGCAGGCGTGCCATCAGCTCCTCTACGGAGAACGGCTTGACGAGATAGTCGTCACCTCCGCGGGTGAGCCCGGCAATGCGGTCGGCGGTCGCGTCCTTCGCGGTGAGGAAGACCACCGGGAGCGTGCCGTACTTCTCACGGAGTTTGTCGAGCACGGTGAACCCGTCGAAATCGGGCAGCATGAGGTCGAGGACCACGATGTCGGGCGCGAACTCCGCGGCGCGGGCGAGCGCTCCGGCGCCGGACCCGGCGGTCGCGGCCTGCCAGCCCTCGTAGCGGGCGACGGTCGCGACCAGGTCGGCGATGTGCGGTTCGTCGTCCACGACGAGCAGCCGCACCGGGTTCGGGTTCTCCACCCCACCATCCTCCGTGACTCCCGCGGGCGCGCGCGAGCCGAGCCCCGAGCCGACAGCCAGTCGACAGGTTCCGCCCAGACCCAGCACAGGTTTCGCGACGACGCTGGCCTTCGTGACCTCGAACGTTCCTCCCCGGGCCGCGGCCAGGACGTGGCTGTCGGTGTTCCTCGCGGCGAACGTCGTGCTCGTGACGGTGTTCTTCTTCGCCGGTGGCGTTTCCGACCGGCCGCTGATCAGTGCCGGACGTCTCGCCGGGCTGTACGCCGCGCAGGCGATGGCGTTCCAGCTGCTGCTCGTCGCGCGGCTGCCGTGGCTGGACCGTCGGCTGGGGATGGACCGGCTCACGTCGCTGCACCGCTGGACCGGTTTCGGCCTGCTGTGGCTGCTGGTCGCGCACGTCGTGTTCGTGGTGTTCGGGTACGCCGGGCTGGAGAACCACAATCCGGCCGACGAAATCATCGTCCTGGCCAACACTCTCGAAGGAATCCTCCGCGCGATCGTCGCGTTCGTGCTGATTCTGGTGGTTGGGGCTGCTTCGGCCCGGTTCGCGCGCCGCCGGATGGCGTACGAGACCTGGCATTTCGTGCACCTGTACGCGTACGCGGCGGTGCTGTTGGCCTTCACGCATCAGGTGGCCGTCGGACAGTCCTTCGCGGGCTCTGTGCTCGCGCGCACCTACTGGTGGACGCTGTGGCTCGGCGCCGGTGCTGCGGTGCTCGCGGGACGCGTTGTGCTGCCGTTGTGGCGTAACGTGCGGCATCAGTTTCGAGTGGTCGCAGTGGTCCCGGAGTCAGCTGACACGGTGTCGGTGTACATCTCCGGCCGCGACCTCGACCTGTTACCCGCGCGCGCCGGACAGTTCTTCCTGTGGCGATTTCTCACCCGTGACCGCTGGTGGCAGGCGAACCCGTTCTCACTGTCCGCCGCGCCTGACGGCCAGACGCTTCGGCTTACCGCGAAAGCCGTCGGCGAGTCGAGCGCGAAGCTGCGTACGTTGCCTGTCGGGACCCGCGTGTTTGCCGAAGGTCCGTACGGCGCCTTCACGACGCTTCACCAACAGTTGCCCAATGCTCTCCTCATCGCAGGCGGCGTCGGCATTGCGCCGATCCGCGCGCTTCTCGAAGACATCGCGGGACACGTTGTCGTCCTCTATCGCATACGCACGCCAGACGACGCCGTGCTCCTCCCCGAACTGCAGGAGATCGCGAAAGCGCGAGGCGCAATCGTTTACGTGCTCAGCGGTCCTTCGGATCTGCGCGGGGCGCACGGGCCGGTTCTCGGCCCAGAGAGCCTGTACGCACTCGTACCCGACATAGCCGAGCGCGACGTGTTCGTGTGCGGGCCGCCCGGGATGACGGCCGCGGTCCTGCGAAGCGTGCGAGAGCTGGGCGTGCCTGGACCACGGGTGCACGCCGAGCGGTTCAGCCTGGCAGCGTGAGGAGAGACCAGTGAAGAAGACGATTTTCGTGGTGGCGCTGTCGATTGCCGGGTTCATCGGGGTGTGGCAGTTCGAACCGAGCCGGGCCCCGGCACCGGTCGCGCCGGTCGCGTCCGTCGCCGCGCCGGGTGTTTCCGGCAATTCGAGTGTCGGCACCGCGGAGGACACCGACTTCGGCACGGTCCAGGTGCGCGTGACGTTCACCGGCACCCGGATTTCCGACGTCACGCTCGTCCAGGAACCGACGAGCGGCCGCGGAGTCGCCGCGTTGCCTCAACTGCACCAGGAAGCACTGCAGGCACAAAGTGCGCAGATCGACACCGTCTCCGGCGCGACCATGACCAGCGAGGCGTACATCCACTCACTGCAAGCTGCCCTGGACGCCCGGTGACCCGCCACGTGGAGTACGCGATGGGGCTGCCGATCTCGCTCGACCTGCGCGACGAAGCCGACTTCACCACGGCCTTCGCGTGGCTGCACGAGGCCGACGCCCGGTTCAGTCCGTACAAAGTGGACAGTGAGGTGAGCCGGTACGGCCGGGGCGAGCTGACCTTGTCCGAACTGAGCGACGACCTCGACGAAATCCTTTCGCTCTGCGCGTACTACGAAGACCTGTCCGGCGGCGCTTTCACCGCGCGGCTGCCGGGCCGCGGGTTCGATCCGTGCGGCATCGTCAAAGGCTGGGCGGTGCAACGCGCGGCGGATCTGCTGCACGCAGCGGGCGCGAAGCGGTTCTGCCTCAACGCGGGTGGGGACGTGGTGACGTCCGGCGAGCCGGAGCCCGGACGGCCATGGCACGTGGGCATCCGGCATCCCGAGCAGCCGCAAGAGGTTTGCGCGGTGCTCGACTCACTCGACGGCGCCGTCGCCACGTCAGCCACCTACGAACGCGGCGCGCACATCCTCGACGGTCGCACTGGTTTGCCTGCTAATGATCTGCTGAGTGTAACGGTGGCCACCGACAATCTGGTCCACGCCGACGCACTGGCGACCGCGATTTTCGCCCTCGGCGCCGACGGGATCGCCTGGGCCGCCGGACAACCGGACGTCGACCTGCTGATCGTCGACGACCGGCGCCGGGTCCACCGGAAAACCTCTCGCGCGGCAGCGGGCATTCCGGGCAGACTGCCCCGATGACGTCCGTCGTGGAGAACATCACCGTCGACTGTGCCGACCCGTGGCAGCTCGCGAAGTTCTGGACCGAGGTCACCGGGCGCCCGGTGAGCGACGAGGACCAGCCTGGTGACGAGGAGGTCGGCATCGAGCTGGAGTCCGGCGTCACGCTGCTCTTCATCGCCGTCCCGGAACCGAAAGCGGGCAAGAACCGGCTGCACCTGTGCCTCAAGCCGGACGTCCGGCGCGAGGACGAGGTGGACCGGCTGCTTGCGCTCGGCGCCACCCTGCATTCCGACCACCGGCGCGCGGACGGCAGCGGCTGGGCGGTGCTGCAGGACCCGGAAGGCAACGAGTTCTGCGTCCTGCGCAGCGCGGCGGAACGGGCGTGACCGATTCGTCCGCGGTCAACCGGGAGCACTGGGACAGCCTCGCGCCGGTGCACGCCCGCTCCGCGGATTACGGATTCGAGCGGTTCCACGCCGATCCGGCGCACCTGAGCCAGGTCGTGCAGTTCGACCGGCCGCGGCTCGGCGACATTTCCGGGCTGCGCGTGGTCCATCTGCAGTGCCACATCGGCACCGACACGCTGTCGCTGCACCGGCTCGGCGCCCGGGTATCAGGTCTGGACCTTTCCCCGGCGTCCCTCGCCGAGGCACGCAAGCTCGCCGCCGGCACCGGCGCGGACATCGACTACCACGAGGCGAACGTCTACGACGCGGTCGACGTTTTCGGCCCGGAGGTGTTCGACCTGGTGTACACCGGGGTCGGCGCGTTGTGCTGGCTGCCGCGGATCGCGCAGTGGGCGGAGGTCGTCGCGCGGCTGCTGCGGCCGGGCGGCCGGTTGTTCGTGCGCGAAGGCCATCCGATGTTGTGGGGTCTCGACGACGAAGCCGAGCGCGCGTGGCCGAAATACGACTACTTCGAGCACGCCGAACCGCTGGTGTTCAGCGACGCGGCCACGTACGTCGAAACCGAAGAACCGCTGCGTACCACCACGTCGCACAGCTGGAACCATTCGCTCGGCGAGATCGTCACGGCATTGCTGGACCAGGGTTTGGCGCTGACCGGCCTGACCGAGCACGACAGTGTGCCGTGGAACGCGCTCCCGCACGAGATGGCTGTGAGCGGCAATGGCGAATGGCGGCTGCGCGAGAACCCGCGGCGGCTGGCCGCGAGCTACACCCTGCAGGCGCGGCGCCCCGAATAGAGTGCGGGGTATGACTCGCATTGCCGTCGCCGCACTCGGCGGCACCATTTCCATGACCCCTGGAAGCTCGCCCGAGGACGGCGTGGTGCCGCGGTTGAGCGCTGAAGACCTGCTCGGCGAACTCGGCGCCCGGCTGCCGATGGAGGTCACCGCGGCGACGCTCGCCGGGATGTCCAGCGCGTCCATGGACTACGCCACCCTCGCGCGTACCCGGCAGTGGGGCATCGACGCCGACGCTGACGGTCTCGTCGTGACGCAGGGCACGGACACGCTGGAGGAGACGGCGTATTTCTTCGACCTCACCTGGCCTTTCGACACGCCGGTCGTGATCACCGGCGCCATGCGCAACCCGAGCCTGCCCAGCCCCGACGGGCAGGCCAACCTCCTCGCCGCGCTCACCATCGCCGCCGACCCGCGCAGCCGCGGTCGCGGTGCTTTGGTGGCATTCAACGACGACGTACACGCCGCGCGGTGGGTCCGCAAAACGCATACCAGCCACGTGGAAGCGTTTTCGTCTCGACCGGCAGGTCCGCTCGGCATGGTCTCCGAGGGCACGGTGCATTACTTCCACCCGTCGTCGCCCCGGTTGCCCACGGTGCCGCCGACGTTGTCCGCCGAACTGGTCCCGCTGCTGGAATCCGGTCTCGACGATTCCGGTGAACTGCTCGCCATGGTCCTGAAGAATGGTGCCCGCGGTGTCGTGCTGGCGGCCAACGGCGCCGGACACGTATCCGCCGCCACCGCCGATGTCATTGCGGCGGCTGAAGTGCCGATTGTCGTCGCATCACGTACCGGCGCGGGCCCGACTTTGCGCGGCACTTACGGTTTCCACGGTTCCGAATCGAGCCTCATCCGCATGGGCGTGACGATGGCGGGCTGGCTGTGTCCGCGGAAATCCCGGGTATTGCTGCAATTGCTGCTGGCCGCGAATACTGGTCGCGAGGAAATCGAACGGCAATTCCGCTTACGCGGCGATCTGGACCATTGATCACACGCGGTACGGGCCGTCCACGGGGTTCGCCGCGTACGAGCGCATCTGGCGACCGCCTTCGCGGTACACGTGCACGCTGACCGCCGGGTCCGGGCCGTCGTTGCGGACCTCGTGCACGTACCCCGGCCCGAACACCCGGGACTGGCCAGCGGACAGCGCGTGCACTTCGGTCACCGCACGGCCGCCCGGAGCCTTCCGCGAGACGGTCTCGGTGAGCCGCCCCGACACGACGGTGAACGCCCCGGTGGCGAAAGCGTGGTCGTGCAGGTCGGTGTACTGGCCGGGGAGCCAGCTGAGCAGCCAGACCTCCTGGCCCTCGGTACGCTCGACGAGGGCGGAAAACCGCTCGTCGGGGTCGTAGCGAAGGAGGCTGCCCCACCGCTCGCGATCGGCCGCCACGTCGATGGCGACGCGCACGGGATGGCGCAGGGCGGGGTTCTCGGGACGCAGCAGGGTGTTGTCCGGGACGGCGAACATGACGAAACGGGTCCTTGAGGAAGAGGGTGAGCTGGGCCGGGGCTGGGTTCACCGACAACAGCAACACGACATGCCCATGACCGGGCGGAGGTCACACGACCCCGGCCGCACAGTCATCTCGCACGTCAGCATGCGGCACAGCGAACCAGCCCCCGGCGCTGCGGTCAAGCCTTCCCAGCCCGTGGACCGCCCTCGCGGCCAGCCGGAATGCCCCGCCGGACCCCGGCGGACCTCGGCGGGGCCAGCCGGAATGCCCTTGCCGGACCCCGGCGGACCTCGGCGGGGCCAGCCGGAATGCCCTGCCGGACCCCAGCGGACCTCGGCGGGGCCAGCCGGAATGCCCTGCCGGACCCCAGCGTACCTCGGCGGGGCCAGCCGGAATGCCCTGCCGGACCCCGGCGGGGCCGGTGTTCGGCGGCACACGTGCTTCTGCGACCAGCCGAGCAGCTCCGCCCCCGGCGACGGCCACGCAACTCCGCTGGCACGGCGTGCACCCCAGAAGTCCCGTGAAGTCCGTGAAGGGAACCATGAGGGAATCTGATTCCGTGAAGGTTCCCTTCACGGACAACGAACCGCACCGCGACCAGCCACGCAGCCACGCAACCGGCGCGCGACTCTGCTTACGCTTCAGCGAGCGGCCAAGCATCCCCGCCCAGCTGGACCGGCCGGTGAACTCCACTCATGCCCCCGCCGAACCGACCGCTCAACCCCACCCAAGCTCCCGCGAGCGGCCAAGCGACCCCACCCCGCCAAACCGGCCACCCAAGCTCCCGCGAGCGGCCCGGCAACCCCACCCCGCCAGGCCCAGCACTCAGCTCCACTCGTGCTTCTGCGACCGGCCCAGCAGCTCCGCCCCCGCCTGTCGCGGGTCGACGCCCTCGTGGCACACGCGGTGCATCGCGTCCGTGATCGGCATGTCCACTCCGTGCCGCTGCGCCAGCGCGCGGATCGACGAGCACGACGCCACCCCCTCCGCGACCTGGCCGCCGCCCGCCGCCTGGGCCTCGGCCAGCGTTTCGCCGCGGCCGAGACGCTCGCCGAAGGTGCGGTTGCGCGACAGCGGCGACGAGCACGTCGCCACCAAGTCGCCCAGTCCGGCGAGTCCGGCGAAGGTCAGCGGGTCGGCGCCTAGTTTTGCGCCCAGCCGGGCCATTTCGGCGAGGCCGCGGGTGATGAGCGTCGCCATCGTGTTTGCGCCCAGGCCCATTCCGGCCGCCATTCCGCAGCTCAGCGCGATCACGTTCTTGCACGCGCCGCCCAGCTCGCAGCCGACCACGTCGGTGTTGGTGTACGGCCGGAAGTACTGGTTCGACGTCGCCCGCTGCACCGCCATCGCGCGCAAGTGGTCGGTGCACGCGAGCACCGCCGCCGCGGGCTGTCCGGCGGCGATTTCCAGTGCCAGGTTCGGCCCGGACACCACCACGATCTCGCCCGGGTCCACCTCGGCGAGCTCGGCGATCACCTCGCTCATCCGCTTGAGCGTGCCCAGCTCCACGCCCTTGGCGAGGCTAACCAGGATCGCGTCGCGGGGCAGCAGCGGCCGCCAGCCGGTGAGGTTCGCGCGCAGGCTCTGGCTCGGTACCCCGAGCACCACGGCCTGCGCGCCGTCCAGCGCCGCCGCGGCGTCGGCCGTCGCCGTGATGCGGTCCGGCAGCTGGGTGCCCGGGAGGTACGACTCGTTGGTGTGCCGCGTCCGGATCTCCTCGGCCACGCTTTCCCGGCGCGCCCACAGCGTGACGTCGCGGCCGGCGTCGCCGAGCACCTTCGCGAACGCGGTGCCCCACGAGCCCGCGCCCAGCACGGTGACCCGCTGAACATCGGCAGCGGACATCAGGCGCCGTCCTCCTGCTTCTTGACGGGCGGCTCCTCGTGCCGGATCTCCGCCAGCAGCCGGGTGACCTCGTCCATCATCACCGCGGTGACCTCGCGCAAGGTCGACGCGCTGCGCGGGTTGCCGCCGCGGTACGCCGTCAGGTCGATCGGGTCGCCGACCAGGTGCGTGACCGTCTTGCGCGGGAACGGCGTGAACTTCTTCGTGTACCCGTTGAAGATGTAGTTGGTGCCCCACCTGGCGATCGGGATCACCGGCACATCGTTCTGCATCGCCAGCCGCGCGGCGCCGGTGTACGCGTCCTTCGGCCAGCCCGCCGGGTCCTTGGTGATGGTTCCCTCGGGGTAGATCACGATGATCTTGCCCTCGTCCAGCGCCTGGTGCGCGGCCTTCAGGCTGTCGCCCGCCGCGCTCGACCCGCGCGACACCGGGATCTGCCCGGACCCGGTGACGATCCGGCCGAAGATCGGCACCCCCTTCAGGCTGTCCTTGAGGAAGAACCGCGGCACCCGCTTCTGCCGGTGCACGAACACCGCGTCGACCGCCGGGTCGAGGTGCGAGATGTGGTTCATCACCAGCACCGCGGGACCCTGCCGCGGGATCTTCTCCGCGCCGAGGTACACCCGCTTGCCGATCGCGGTGAGCGGGTAGAACGCAGCGGCGGCCAGCCCCACCCAGAAGCCGCCCTTCTCACGCCGTGCCAAGACTCCTCCTCGGATCGCATCTGCTCGGCCTGATCCTGCCGCGCGCCGGTTCACGCAGTCCAGGGAGGGTGCGCACATCACCCGCAACAGCGGTTTCGGTCATCATGGACGGGTGGACGTTGACCTGGTCGTGCCCCTCAAGCACCCGCGCGCGGGCAAGTCGCGGCTGCGGGGCGCGGTCGCCGCACACCGGCATGCCGACCTGGTACTGGCGCTGGCCTGCGACACCTTGGCCGCGGTGACGTCGGTCGCCCGGGTCCGGCGAGTGCTCGTCGTCACTGCCGAACCGGCCGCACTGTCCGATTTGGCCGGTCTCGGCGTGGAACTGGTACCCGAGCCGTCCGACGGCGGGCTCAACGCGGCGCTCCGATACGGCGAGCAGTTGCTACGCGCAGACGCGCCACCGGGCGTGGTCGGCGCGCTCCAGGCAGACCTCCCCGCACTGCGCGCGGTCGACCTCGAGCAGGCGTTGACGGAAGCAGCGGGCCGACGCGCCGTGGTCGTCGATCGGCAAGGCACCGGCACCACGCTGCTGCTGTCGGCACCGGGTGAACCGCTTGACCCGCAGTTCGGCGAAGGCTCCGCGGCGCGGCACACAGCGTCCGGCGCGGTCCCGCTGAAACGTGAACTGCCATCCCTTCGCAGTGACGTGGACACCGAGGATGATCTCCGCCACGCCGCATCGCTCGGTCTCGGCAAGCGCACTGCGGCGTTGTACCCAGCAGGGCAAGCACAAAAGCGCTGACGTGTTCACTCGACCTTCATCGTGGTCTGCGCAAACAGCAGCTTCGTAGTGAACAATGGGCTCCGTGAGCACAGACGACGGCAGCACTCCTGCACGACGGCGCAGGGCCGGTACGGCAAAGTCCGAAACCGGTGCGTCCCCGGCCCGGCGTACCACCGGGGCCGGGAAGACGACCGCGCGCGGGAATGCCGACGGCACAGTGGCCCGTAGGACAAAAAGCAAGACAGAAGGCGCGAAGCGCGCGTCGAGCCCGTTGCGCACTCCGGCGTCGGCGAAGAAGGCCGCCTCGCCGCCACCACCGTCAGCCACCGTGCGACGCCGCACCACCACGGAAACCGGCGAGGAGTTCCGCGCGGTCCCGTCGGCGCCGCCTGCCGTCACCTCGGCGCCCACGGCCGTCGAAACATTGCCGGACGACCGTTATTTCAACCGTGAGCTGTCCTGGCTCGACTTCAACGCGCGGGTGCTCGCGCTGGCCGAGGACGAGTCGCAGCCGCTGCTCGAGCGCGCCAAGTTCCTCGCCATCTTCGCGTCCAATTTGGACGAGTTCTACATGGTCCGCGTCGCCGGGCTGAAGCGCCGCGACGACACCGGCCTCTCGGTGCGCAGCGCGGACGGGCTCACCCCGCGCGAACAGCTGGACTACATCGCCAAGCGCAACCAGGACCTGGTCGAGCGGCACACTGTCGCGTTCGAGGAGCACCTGCGTCCGCAGCTGGCCGAGCAGGACATCCGGCTCGTCGGCTGGGCCGACCTGGCCGGCGCCGACCAGCTGCGGCTGTCGAGTTACTTCTCCGAGCAGATCTTCCCGGTGCTCACGCCGCTCGCGGTGGACCCGGCGCACCCGTTCCCGTACATCTCGGGGCTGTCGCTCAACCTCGCGGTCACCGTGCGGGATCCGCAAGGCGGTACCGAGCGGTTCGCGCGGGTGAAGGTGCCGAGCAACGTGCCGCGGCTGATGCGCGTGGAAACCGAGCGGGCCAGCCGGTCGGCCACTTTCCTTCCGCTCGAGGAGCTCATATCCGCACATCTGGGCGAACTGTTCACCGGCATGGAAGTGACCGAGCACCACGTGTTCCGGGTCACCCGCAACGCCGATTTCGAGGTCGAGGAAGACCGCGACGAGGACCTCCTGCAGGCGCTCGAACGCGAACTGGCGCAACGCCGGTTCGGCCCGCCGGTGCGGCTCGAAGTGGCGCAGGACATGAGCGAGCACATGCTCGAACTGCTGCTGCGCGAGCTGGAGGTGGACCCGGCGGACGTCGTCGAGGTACCCGGGCTGCTCGATCTGACCTGTCTGCACCAGCTTTCCGCGGTCGACCGCAAGGAGCTGAAGGACCGGCCGTTCGTCCCGGCAACGCATCCGGCCTTCGGCGAACGCGAGACGCCCAAGAGCGTGTTCGCGACGCTGCGCGAGGGCGACGTCCTGGTGCACCATCCATACGATTCGTTCTCGACGAGCGTGCAGCGGTTCATCGAGCAGGCCGCGGCCGATTCGAAGGTGCTCGCGATCAAGCAGACGCTGTATCGCACGTCGGGTGATTCGCCGATCGTCGATGCGCTGATCGACGCGGCCGAAGCGGGTAAGCAGGTCGTGGCGCTGGTGGAGATCAAGGCGCGCTTCGACGAACAGGCCAACATCACCTGGGCGCGCACACTGGAACGCGCGGGCGTGCATGTGGTGTACGGCTTGGTGGGCCTCAAAACGCACTGCAAGGTGTCGATGGTGGTGCGGCAGGAGGGGTCCACCATCCGCCGCTACTGCCACATCGGCACCGGCAACTACAACCCCAAAACCGCGCGGCTGTACGAGGATCTCGGCCTGCTCACGGCGGATCCGAGCATCGGCGCGGACGTCACCGACCTCTTCAACGTCCTCACCGGCTACTCGCGCCAGGACACCTACCGCACGATCCTCACGTCGCCGCACGGGATCCGCCGCGGCATCGTGCGCGCGATCGGCGAGGAGATCGAGCTGGCGCGGGCCGGGCTGGAAGCCGGGATCCGGATCAAGTGCAACTCGCTCGTCGACGAGCAGGTGATCGACGCGTTGTACCACGCTTCGCAGGCCGGGGTTCCGGTCGACGTGGTGGTCCGCGGGATCTGCTCGCTGAAGCCGGGCGTGGAGGGGCTGAGCGAGAACATCCGGGTCCGCTCGATCCTCGGCCGGTTCCTCGAACATTCGCGCGTGTTCCACTTCCGGGCGGGCGGCACGCACTGGATCGGCAGCGCGGACATGATGCACCGCAACCTGGACCGGCGGATCGAGGCACTGGTGCGGGTGAAGGATGCGAAGCTCACGCGGCAGCTGGACGCCGTGTTCGATTCGGCGCTCGACCCGGCCACGCGCTGCTGGGTGCTCACCGCGTCCGGCGAATGGCAGCCGTTCCCGGCCGCCGGTTCGCAAGTGCGCGATCACCAGGTCGAACTCGCGAAGCTGCACGGAGCCGTCGGATGAGCGTGGACGTCCGTGCCGCGGGGGCGGTGCTGTGGCGCCGGGCGGGCGCCGGGATCGAGATCGCTCTCGTGCACCGGCCCCGCTACGACGATTGGTCCCTGCCGAAGGGAAAAGTCGACCCCGGCGAGACGATCGTGGCCACCGCGGTCCGCGAGATCGCCGAGGAGACCGGGTTCCGCGCGGTGCTGGGCCGCTATGTCGGGCAGACGACGTACCAGGTCCCGGCCAAGGACAACGGGCGGCTGCTGCGCAAGAGCGTCGACTACTTCAGCGGCGAAGCCGTTTCCGGCGCCTTCGTCCCCAACGACGAGGTCGACGAACTTCGCTGGCTCGACCCGGTGGCGGCCGAACGGCTGCTCACGCGACCGGCGGATGTGCAGGTGCTGCGCGAATTCTGCGCGCTGCCGCCCGCCCCGGCCACGGTGTTGCTGGTCCGCCATGCCAAAGCGGGCAAACGCGAGGACTGGATCGGCGACGACGATCTCCGCCCGCTTTCCGAAGCCGGCCAGCGCCAGGCGGCGGCCCTGCGGGAACTGCTGCCGCTTTTCGGCCCGGACCGGGTGTTTTCCGCGCCGCGGCTGCGGTGCGTGCAGACGGTCGGCGGGATCGCGGACGCGCTCGGCGTCGAGGTGCGGCACGAGCCGTTGCTGTCGGAAGAGGGGTACTGGCCCGATCCGCTGCTGGGCATCCGCCGGTTGCTGGCCATCGTGGCCGAGGGCGGCACGCCGCTGGTCAGCAGCCAGGGCGGCGTGATCCCGGACCTGGTGAGCGCGCTCGCCGACCGCGACGGCCTGGAACTGCCCGCCGCGCGTGACGGCGTGGTGCCGAGCAAGAAGGGATCGTTCTGGGTGCTGTCGTTCCACCCCGGCCCGGACGGCCCGATCCTCGTCGGCGCCGACTACTACCCGAGCCCGCTGCCCGCCCCGGTCCCGTCGGTGTCCTGAATTCCCGGTGGCGTTACCCGGTGCTGCTCGGAGCGACACGGGCTGTGACTTTGTGCCTTTTCTCCCGTTGCAACCGGGCGAAGGTAGTGCCCTCATGTCCCTCGTAACTGGTGAGGGTCACCCATCCGGTGGTAGCCAGTGCTCATGGGCATACCCCCCGAGGGACCACATCCGGGGCTAGTGGAAGAGCGGCTGCAGGCCGCGAGGCACCGTGCCTTCGTCGGGCGGAAGGAGGAGCTCGCCACTTTCGACGAGGCGATGGGCAGTGGCGGGGTGCTGTTCGTGCACGGTCCGGGCGGCATCGGCAAGTCGGCGCTCCTCGGGCAGTTCGCCCAGCGGGCCACCGGCGCCGGGCGCACCGTGACGATGCTCGACGGGCGGATGCTCGACCCGTCCCCCGCGGCCTTCCTGGTCCAGACCGGTCCGATGGTCGCCGACGAGCGGGCGGTGCTGCTCGTCGACGCCGCCGAGCACATCCACGGCCTGCAGGGCTGGCTGCGCGAGCGGTTCCTGCCGGCGCTGCCGGTCGGCGCGCTGGTCGTACTGGCCGGGCGGACTCCCCCGGACCTGATGTGGCAGGCCGATCCGGGATGGGCCGGTCTCGTGCAGGTACTCGGGCTGCGCGACCTGGAGCCGGCGGAAGCCGCCGCGCTGCTGTACTCCCGCGGGGTCGCCGGTGAGCTGCACGATCCGCTGCTCGCCTTCGCCGGTGGACACCCGCTCGCCCTTTCGCTCGCCGCCACGATCGGCGACAGCGCCCCCGACTCCCGCTGGGCCCCGCCACCCGACATGGTCGCCATGCTGCTCGACCAGCTCGTCGGCGAGGTGCCCAGTCCGGCGCACCGGCACGCGCTGGAGGTCTGCGCGCACACCTATATGTCCACACAGGACATTCTGCGGGCAGTGCTGCCCGGCGCGGACGTGCCGGAGCTGTTCGCCTGGCTGCGGCGGCTGCCGTTCGTCGAGTCGAGCCCGTTCGGCGTGTATCCGCACGACGTCGTCCGCGCGGCACTGGAAGCCGACCTGCGCTGGCGCGATCCGCAGGGGTACGCCGAACTGCACCGGCAGGTCAAGGCCCACCTGACCCATCAGATCCGCACCGCCGACGACGCGGACGTGCTCGGCGCCGTCGGTTCGCTGCTGCACCTGCACCGCGATCAAGGCCGGGTACCGAAACCGCACGTCTGGCGCGGTACGGACGAGGTGTACGAGGACGTCTTCCGTCCCGAAGACAGCGAGGACCTGCTTCGGCTGGCCACCGAAGAAGCGGACTCGGTGACCGGTCTCGCCCACTGGATGGCCCGGCAGCCACAGTCGTTTCGCCTCTACCGGCGCACGGCGAACGGCGAACTCGCCGGGGCCTCCGCCTGGCTGCGCCTGGATTCGGCGGCAGCGGCGCAGGCGGACCCGGTCACTGCTGCTGCTTGGGCCGCCGCGCACGCCACCGCGCCGTTGCGGCCCGGCGAACACCTCGCGGTCTACCGGAGCTGGGTACGCAAACGGCATCGCGGCACGTCGCCGGTGATGAACCTGATCCAGTGGCGGGCGGTGGGTTCGTTCCTTCGCTCGGAACGCCTGGCCTGGTCGTTCGTCGCAATCCGCAGTGACGATCCCTTGCGGGGCCGCTATCCGTACTACGGCCTGCACGATCTCGGGGAACCGGCGCGGGAGGGCGACGTCGAGTACGTCCTGTACGCCCACGACTGGCGGGCCGTTCCGGCGCAGTCCTGGCTCGACCGATTGCTGACCGCCGGTGCGCCGGAAACGCCGGTACCGCAAGAGCCGGCCCTGGCCGTGCTGTCTCAGGAGGAATTCACCGACGCGGTCCGGAAAGCGTTGCGGCACCTGTCCAGATACGGGGAATTGGCCGCGAATCCCCTGACCCGCAGCAGATTGCTGGCCGGGCGGGAGGATCCGGCGAGAGCCCTGCGCGAGGTGCTCGAAGAAGGCATCCGCGACCTGGGCGGGGATCCGCGTGCAGGCAAGCTGCATCGCGCGCTCGACGTCACCTACCTGCGTGGCGCCCCGACCCAGGAAGCCGCCGCCGAACGGCTCGGCCTGCCGTTCACCACCTACCGGCGACACCTGATCACCGGGATCGAACGGCTTTGCGAAGACCTGTGGCGCCGCGAGCTTTCCGGGTCGGCCTGACTGCGGTCAGTCGGCCAGTGCGAACGCGGCCGCGGCCTCCGCGTGCAGCCGGGCACTCGGTAGCAACGGGATCGCGGTGTCCTTGTCGGTGATCAGCAGCTCGATTTCGGTGCAGCCGAGGATGACGGCCTCCGCCCCGGCGGCCGCGAGCTTGTCGATCGTGCGCACGAACGCGTCCCGGGACGAAGGGCTCAGCACCCCGCGCACGAGCTCCTCGAAGATCACCTGGTGGACCTCTTCGCGGTCCTCTAACTCCGGGACGATCACGTCGACGCCGTACTTCGCCAGCATCTCCGGGTAGAAGGACTCCTCGAGGTCCATGGTGTACAAGGTGCCGAGCAGGCCGACCTTGCGCATTCCCCGGGCGCTGATCTCGGTACCCACGGCGTCGGCGATGTGCAGCACCGGCACGTTCGCGACGCGCTCCAGCGCGTCGTTCACCCGGCTGCAGCTGTTGCTGCAGATGAGCAGCAGCTCGGCGCCCATGCCTTCGAGCTTCTGGCCCGCACCGGCGAGCAGCTCACCGAGCTCGTCCCACTTACCGGTGAAGAGCATGTCCTCGACGGGCTGGAAGTCCCCGGACCACACCAGCGTGTCAGCGGAATGGCTGCCGCCGAGCCGCTCGCGTACCCGCTGGTTGACGGCCTGGTAATAGATGACCGTCGATTCCCAGCTCAATCCACCGATCAGCCCGATCGTCCGCATGGCACTCCGTTCGTCACCGTCCCGGCAAGGCTAGAGCGAGACCATGCTCATTTCGCAGACCAAAAACTGTCCATTCGCCGCGGCGGAGCGCCCGGTGGGGCAGGTGACCAGAAAGTGGGCAGGGAATGCTCTGGCAACCGGACGGGCGGATCCCCGACACTGCGCCGACTTCCGGGTTGGCTTAGGCAAGAAAGGCTGAACGATCATGACTGAACGCCTGCGCGTGGCCGTGCTGGCAGGCGGGCCCTCTGCCGAGCACGAGGTTTCGCTCGAATCGGGCCAGGCGGTGCTCGACCAGCTGTCCAAGGACCGGTACGACCCGGTCCTCGTCGTCATCGACCGGCAGGGCACCTGGTCGCAGAACCTGCACCGCGACACGGTGGACGTCGTCTTCCCCGCGCTGCACGGTCCGTACGGCGAAAGCGGCGTCGTCCAAGGGCATCTGGAGACGCTGGGCCTGCCGTACGTGGGATGTGGCGTACTGGCGTCGGCCGTGGGGATGGACAAAGCCGCCATGCGGCGGGCGTTCGTGGCCGAGGACCTTCCGGTCACGCCGCACGTCTGGTTCACCGAACACGGCTGGCGCACCACGACCGACCGCTGGGGGCTGGTGAAGTCGCTCGCCTGGCCGATGTTCGTCAAACCGGCCAACCTCGGCTCCTCCATCGGCATTTCCCGCGTCACCTCCATGGCGGAACTGGACGCGGCCGTCGAGCTGGCCCTCGGGTACGACCGGGTCATCGTGGTCGAGCAAGGCATTGCCGCCCGCGAGCTGGCCTGCGGTGTGCTCGGCGACTACGACACCGCCGAGGCGTCGGCGATCGTCGAGCTCAACGTCGACGGCGTGTGGTTCGACTACGAGGCGAAGTACCACGGCGACACCGACTTCGCCACGATTCCCGCCCCGATCCCCGATCCGATCGCCGAAGAGGTCCGCGAGCTGTCGCTGCAGGCGTACCGGGCGATCGGCGGCTATGGCCTGTCCCGGGTCGATTTCCTCTACGAGGAGCAGACGGGCCGGCTGTACGTGCTGGAGGTCAACACGATGCCGGGCTTCACCTCGCATTCCGTCTACGCCAGGGGCTGGGCGGCGAGCGGCCTTCCGTACCCGCAGCTGCTTGACCGGCTCATCGAACTCGCCCTTGCCCGGAGCGCCGCATGATCCCGATGACACTGGCCGAGATCGCCGAAGTCCTGGACGCGAGGCTGGACAACGTCCCGGACCCGCAGGTGGTCGTGACCGGACCGGCGGCCGTCGATTCGCGCGAGGTGGCGGCCGGTGGCCTGTTCGTCGCAACGGTCGGCGAACGCGTCGACGGACATGACTATGCGGACAAGGCCGTTGCCGGCGGCGCCGTGGCCGTGCTGGCCTCCCGCCCTGTTGCGGCACCGGCAATACTGGTGGACGACGTCCAGGCGGCAATCGGCGTACTCGCCCGGCACGTGCTCACCCACCTCGACTGCACGGTCCTCGCGCTGACGGGTTCCGTCGGCAAGACCACAACCAAGGACCTGCTCGCCCAGATCCTCGAACCGTTCGCACCGACGATCTCCACTGACCGCTCATTCAACAACGAGCTCGGGCTGCCGCTCACGGTGTTGCAGGCCGGCCCCGGAACCCGTTACCTGGTGCTGGAAATGGGCGCCGGACGGAAGGGCGACCTGACATACCTGACCGATATCGCGCCGCCGCACGTGAGCCTGGTGCTCAACGTCGGCGCCGCGCACGTGTCGCGGATGGGCGGCGGGCTGGCGGATGTGGCCGAGGCCAAGGGCGAACTGGTGGAGGCGCTCGCGCCGGACGGGTACGCGTTGCTCAACGCCGCCGACCCGTACGTCATGGGGATGGCGGACCGGACCAAGGGCAAGATCGTGCTGTACGGCCGGACGCCGGACGCGAGCGTACGAGCCGAGAACATCCGCCTCGACGACCGGGTCCGGCCCTCGTTCGATCTCGTCATGCCGACCGGCCGGGCCAGGGTGGAACTCGAACTCATCGGCGAACACCAGGTGGCCAATGCCCTTGGCGCCGCGGCCGCGGCAGGCACGCTGGGGCTGTCCACCGAGGAAATCGCCGCCGGGCTCAATGCGGCAAGGCGCCGCTCGTCGGGTCGTTTCGAAATCACCGAGCGGCCTGACGGCGTCACTGTGATCAATGACGCGTACAACGCGAACCCGGAGTCCATGCGCGCGGGGCTGCACGCCTTCCACGCGCTGGCCGGAGCCCGCCGCACCATCGCGGTACTCGGTGCAATGGGCCAGCAGGGCGATGCGTCGGAGGCGCAGCACGAGAAAATGGGCCGTCTGGTGGCCGAACTGGGCATCGACATCCTGATCGCCGTAGGCGAAGGCGACCCGCGAGCAATGGCGCGGGGAGCATCCGGCGCGGCGGTCGCGGTGCACCCGGTACAGGACGCGGCCGAGGCTGCGCTGGTGGCAAACGAACTGATCGCATCGGGAGACGTGGTGTTCGTGAAGTCGTCGAGCGATTCGAGCCTCTTCGGCTGCGCACGCGAACTGGCGAATTCCTGACACTGGTGTTCTGCGCCGGAATTCCGGCGCAGAACACCTATTTTGGTTAGCTACCGCAAGCAACCCGCGCGGATGGGTATTGCCGCGGATATTGTCCGGGTCCGGGATTCTATAGAGTGCCGCCTTTCGGGTGCCGACACCGCTTTGGTACGCGCGGATTACCCGGCTTCGGCAATGCCCGGGTAAGCATTCCGGCCAGCTGTTTTGCGGTTTCGCCCGGGTATCCCTCGCGGGGTGCTGGGGTGGCTCGCAAACTGCCGCAGTGGCTCCGGGGCGCTTCCCTGCTGCCCTGTTCCTTTGTCCGGCCAACGGCGCTCTCGTGCCGTTTGAGCCCCGCCAACGCTTGCCTGTCAACGCCTCTCCCGCGGCTTTGCGGCACTCATGCACACCAACCCTCGCCCGGCAACGCTTCCCCCACGGCTCCCCGGCCAGCCCGAAACCCCCACCCCACCAAGCTTGCCCACCAACGCCTCTCCCCCGTTCCCTGACCACCCCGAAATCCCGCCCGATCGGCGGATCAAGCCCACCACCCGAGCCGAAACGCGGCAGGGCCCCGACCCGGTAACGGGGTCGGGGCCCTGCCGTGAAGCAGTCGAATCGACGTTACTTCTTCTTCGCCGCCGAAGCGCGCTTCGCCGGGGCCTTCTTGGCCGCAGCCGACGTCTTCTTCGCTGCCGCAGTGGTGCGCTTCGCGGCCGGCTTCGCGGCTGCCTTCGCGCGGGTGGTGGTGGCCTTCGGGGCCGCCTTTGCCGCGGTTGCCTTGGCGCGCGTGGTGGTCTTCGGCGCCGCCTTGGCCGCCCGGGTTGCCGTGGCCTTGGCCGGAGCCTTTGCCGCGGTGGCGCGGGTGCGCGTGGTCGTGCTGCGGGTGGCAGCCGGACGCGATGCCGCAGCGCGCGTGGTGGTCGTCCGCGTTGCGGTGCCGGTGGCCCGCTTGACCGCCGCCGCCTTCGGCAGCTTCTTCGTTCCGGAGATCACGTCCTTGAAGGTGGTGCCCGCGCGGAAGGCCGGCACGTTCGTCTTCTTCACGCGGACGGCTTCACCGGTACGCGGGTTGCGCGCGGTACGGGCGGCCCTGGCGCGCTTTTCGAACACCCCGAATCCGGTGATGTTCACCTTCTCGCCCTTGTTGACCGTCCGGATGATGATGTCGACGAGACCGTCGACGGCCTCCGAAGCAACTTTTTTGTCGCCCAGACGCTCCGACAGCGCCTCGATCAGCTGGGCCTTGTTGGCCATTCCAGTCCTCCAAGAAGAACTCTTCGTCCACGGCCACGTCGGCCGACTGATGCATACGGTATTACCAATGCAGCACAAATTCCAAACGGCACGCGGAAATGGACCCGGCGAAGGGAACAGTTCCGCCTCCCGAGGGACCCTTTCCGGGCCTTCGAAAGGTGCCGTCCGGCGTGGATGAAGAGGGGGCGCGGCGGGTCCGGATTCCCTTTCCGAGCAGGGAATCCGTACCCCGCCGCTGCCGGTCAGGAGGGGATCGCGGGCAGCGTCAGCGGCTTCCACGAAGGGCGGGCGGACTCGAACTCGCCGATGTCCCCCGCGTGGCGCAAGGTGAGCGCGATGTCGTCGAGTCCTTCGAGCAGCCGCCAGCGGACGTAGTCGTCGATCTCGAAGGGCGCGGTGAAGTCCTTGGCCCGCACTGTCTTGTCCTGGAGGTCGACGGTCACCTCGGTGCCGGGCTCGTTCTCCAGCAGCTTCCACAGCAGTTCGACGTCCTGCTGATCGCACTGCGCGGCCACGAGACCGCCCTTGCCGGAGTTGCCGCGGAAGATGTCGGCGAACCGCGAGGAGATCACGGCGCGGAAGCCGTAGTCCATCAATGCCCACACGGCATGCTCGCGGGACGAGCCGGTGCCGAAGTCCGGGCCCGCGACGAGGACCGAGCCGCGGGAGAACGGCTCCTGGTTGAGGATGAAGTCGTCCTGTCCGCGCCAGGCCGCGAACAGCCCGTCCTCGAATCCGGTGCGGGTGACGCGCTTCAGGTAGACGGCGGGGATGATCTGGTCAGTGTCCACGTTGGACCTGCGCAGCGGCACCCCGATGCCGGTGTGCTGGGTGAACGGTTCCATGGTGGGAGCTCCTCTCCGATCGGGCGGCGGGGTCAGGCGGGAAGGTCGGCCGGGGACGAGAGCGTCCCCCGCACGGCCGTGGCGGCGGCGACGAGCGGCGACACCAGATGCGTGCGCCCGCCCTTGCCCTGCCGTCCTTCGAAGTTGCGGTTGGACGTGGACGCGCTGCGCTCGCCGGGGGCGAGCTGGTCCGGGTTCATGCCGAGGCACATCGAGCATCCCGCCTGCCGCCATTCGGCGCCGGCCGCGGTGAAGACCTTGTCCAGCCCTTCCTCTTCGGCGGACTTGCGCACCCGCATCGAACCGGGCACCACGAGCATCCGCACCGAATCGGCCACCTTGCGCCCGCGCAGCACCTCCGCCGCGGCACGCAGATCCTCGATCCGGCCGTTCGTGCACGAGCCGAGGAACACCGTGTCCACCGCGATCTCGCGCAGCGGCGTACCCGGCGCCAGATCCATGTACGTCAGCGCCTTCTCGGCGGCGAAGCGCTCGTTCTCGTCCGCGATCGCGGCCGGGTCCGGCACCGAATCACCCAGCGGCAGGCCCTGTCCCGGGTTCGTGCCCCACGTCACGAACGGCGTCAGCCGGTCTGCATCGAGGTGCACTTCTTCGTCGAACTTCGCGCCCTCGTCGGTACGAAGCTCGCGCCAGTCGGCGACCGCGGCGTCCCAGTCCGCGCCCTTCGGCGCGTGCGGACGGCCCTTGAGGTACTCGAACGTCGTTTCGTCCGGCGCGATCATCCCGGCGCGCGCGCCCGCCTCGATCGACATGTTGCAGATGGTCATCCGGGCTTCCATGGACAGGGCTTCGATCGCCTTGCCGCGGTACTCCAGGACGTACCCCTGCCCGCCGCCGGTGCCGATCTTGGCGATCACCGCAAGGATCACGTCCTTCGCGGTGACGCCCGGCTGCAGCGCGCCGTCGACGTTGATCGCCATCGTCTTGAACGGGCGCAACGGCAGCGTCTGGGTGGCGAGCACGTGCTCGACCTCCGAAGTGCCGATGCCGAACGCCATCGCACCGAACGCGCCGTGGGTGGAAGTGTGACTGTCACCGCACACCACGGTGGTTCCCGGCTGGGTCAGGCCGAGCTGCGGTCCGATCACGTGCACGATGCCCTGTTCGGCATCGCCCATCGGATGCAGCCGGACGCCGAACTCCTTGCAGTTGCGGCGAAGGGTGTCCACCTGCGTGCGGGACACCGGGTCCGCGATGGGCAGGTCGATGTCGACGGTGGGGACGTTGTGGTCCTCGGTGGCGATGGTGAGGTCGGGGCGGCGCACCTGCCGCCCGGCCAGCCGCAGGCCGTCGAAGGCTTGCGGGCTGGTGACTTCGTGCACGAGGTGGAGGTCGATGTAGAGCAGATCCGGTTCGGCGCCTTCGCCTCGGCGCACCAGGTGGCTGTCCCACACCTTCTCCGCCAGCGTACGGGCTTTGCCGGTCGGGCTGGTCATCTCCGGCTCCTTCCAGGGGATCGGCCGGGAGCACGGAACTCGGGTACGTCCGAGGCGGGGCGAGCCACGCCCGTGGCGCAGCCCGGGTTCGTTTTTCCCAGAATCTGGACTTCCCACAGTGCGGGAAGATAGTATCGCGTCGTGGGACAGCATAGCGGTATCGGAGTACTGGACAAAGCCGTGGCCGTACTGCAGGCGGTCGCCGAGGACCCGTGCGGGCTCGCGGAACTCTGCACGCGTACCGGCCTGCCGCGAGCGACGGCGCACCGGCTCGCGGTCGGGCTCGAGGTGCATCGCCTGTTGCGGCGCGGGCCGGACGGGCGCTGGCGGCCGGGTACGGCACTGGCGGAACTCGCGGGCGGATCGACCGACCCGTTGCTCGACGCGGCGAGTTCGGTGCTGCCGAAACTTCGCGACATCACCGGCGAAAGCGTGCAGCTCTACCGTCGCGACGGCGTGCAGCGCGTGTGCGTTTCCACCGCCGAGCCGCCGAGCGGGCTGCGCGACACGGTTCCGATCGGTTCGCGGCTGCCGATGACCGCGGGCTCGGGCGCGAAGGTCCTTGCCGCCTGGTCGGATCCGCACACGCAGCGCACGATCCTCGCCGACGCGGTGTACGGCGAGCGCACACTGCTCGAGGTGCGCCGCCGCGGATGGGCGCAGAGCGTCGCCGAACGGGAGCCGGGGGTCGCGAGCGTTTCGGCACCCGTGCGCGATTCCTCCGGTGCGGTCGTGGCCGCGGTGTCGGTGTCCGGTCCGATCGAGCGCATCGGCCGCAAGCCCGGTGCGCGCTGGGCGGCCGACCTCCTCGCCGCCGCGGACGCCCTTCAGGAACGTCTCTGACCCACCTGACCCCACTGCTCCCACCGCGAAACGCCTCGGGCCGCCTCCCGCCACGCCGGTGGGGGGGCGGCCTTTTCAGTACGGTTTTCGATCGTCCTCAGTAGACCGTCGCGACGCTTCCGTGGTCGCCGGAAGGGCCGTCCGCGAACCATCACGCGAAGCCGCACCCGGGACAAAACCCCAGTACACGGGGTGTCTACATGCGACAATGCCGGTGCCGCAAGCACTCTCGCGAGTCTTCCGGCCAGTGAAAGAATCCGGCCCGGACGGCTTCGGCCGGGGTCGCGCGATCAGGGCTCTCCAACGAAAAAAGGCAGGTCCCGATTGGACTTGCCGAGCTCATAGGTGATAATGGCCTCGTTCGGCCTGTATTGGCCGTATAAGACAAGTTCTGGTTGGAGGAACTGGAATGGCCAACAAGGCCCAGCTGATCGAAGCTCTGTCGGAGCGTATCGGCGACAAGAAGGCAGCCGCGGAAGCCGTCGACGGTCTCGTCGACATCATCATCCGCACCGTCCACAAGGGCGAAAAGGTCACCATCACCGGCTTCGGTGTTTTCGAGAAGCGCGCTCGTGCCGCCCGCACTGCGCGCAACCCGCGCACCGGTGAAGCCGTGCGGGTCAAGAAGACCAACGTGCCCGCATTCCGGGCCGGCACCACGTTCAAGGACGTGATCTCCGGCTCCAAGAAGCTGCCGAAGGCCACCGCTGTCAAGCGGGCGACCGCCACCACCACGCGGGCCACCGCCACGCGTGCCACGGCGACCACGGCCACCCGCAGCACCCGCACCGCAGCCAAGCCGGCTGCCACGCGGACCCGCGCCACCGCGGCCAAGGCTCCCGCCAAGGCCACCGCCGCGAAGGCCACCACCACCCGCGCCAAGGCTCCCGCCAAGGCCACTGCGGCCAAGGCCACCACCACCCGCGCGAAGGCCGCTGCCAAGCCGGCCGCCAAGAAGACCACGGCGACCGCAAAGAAGGCACCGGCCAAGCGCACCTCGGCCGCGAAGAAGAAGTAACGTCCGGATTTTCCGGAAAGCATCACCGACAGGCCCCGCCCGGCTTCTCCCCGGGCGGGGCCTGTTGCTTGTCCGGGGCTTCCCGTTTTGTCCCCGGTTGCGGCACGATCGGGAAGAACCGCGCTGTCCCCGGACGCTTGCGGGTCCCGCCGTTTCCCCGTGCGGCACAACACCTTCCCCCGCGCACCCGGCCGATCGGCCCCCTGCAGCGTGCTCCGGGTACCTGCCACCATCGAGGGACCAGCCGATCGACCGAACGGAGCACGATGCCCGACACCGGCGCACTGCCGAGCAACTGGGGACGATGGGGTACCGACGACGAACTCGGCACCCTCAACCTGATCACCGAAGAGGTCCGCGCCCGCGCGGCCGGCGAGGTACGGCTCGGCCGGGTCGTTTCCCTGGCCCTGCCGATCGATCCGACACCGGTGCTCAGCGGCCCGTTCGCGCGCGCCGACGGGCCGTACTCACCGGTGCAGCAAGTGATGACGTACACCGGTCTCCCGGACGCCGCCGCCGACCTCCTCACCATCACCAGCCACCATCCGCTCGCCACGCATCTGGACGCGTTGTGCCACATCGGCCGCGAGGGGAAGGTGTACCCGGGCCGCCCGGCGGCCGAAAGCGTGACGGCAGCGGGCGCCGGGCACGGGTCGACCACCGCGTTCGCCGCCGGGATCCTCACCCGCGGGGTGCTGCTCGACCTCGCCGCGGACGGTCCGCTCGCGCCGGGATACGCGGTCACGTCCGCGGATTTCGAAGCGGCGGAAGAGCGTTTTGGCACCCGCGTCGAATCCGGCGACGCGCTCGTCCTGCGCCTCGGCTGGCCGATGACGTCCGATCCGGCGCGCCCTTCGCCCGGGGTCACACTGGATGCGGTGCGGTGGATGCACGAGCGCGGGGTTTCACTGTACGCGGGCGACCGCGGCGACCCGCAGCCGCCGATCGAACCGGACCACCCCGGACCGCTGCACCTGATCGCCCTGCCGCTGCTCGGGATGCCGTTGATCGACGCCGCAGCCGTCGGCGAGCTCGCTGCCGTGTGCGCGGAACTGGGCCGGTATTCGTTCCTGCTGTCCGTGGCCCCGCCGCGGATCCACCGCCTCACCGGGGTGCCGGTGAACCCGCAGGCGATCTTCTGACACCCGCCCGACCCTAGGCTGGCCGGAGCATGGAAATCCCGAGGAACACCGGCATTTCCCGCCGAGGTGGAGGGACTTCCTTCTCCGGCGTCCGGCGGATCGCCCGGGACAGGCACTTCCCGGCGGATCCTCGCGTCAAGGCTTCACAAGGATCCGCCGGGCAAGCCGGTTGCCCCGTGGTGCCCGGTCCGGCACAGTGGGTGCCTGCGGGGTGGCGGCCGTCACGCGGGCCGCGCACTGTCCACAACGGACTTCCGGGTTGTTATGCGAACGTGACCACCGCGTCCGGCGGCCGGGTGCCACAGGTACGGGCGAACCGCCGGAAATCGGCCGGTTTCGCCAGCGCACACCCGGTTTTCCCGGGTACCGCAGGCAGGTCCGGCGGCACCGTCCGAGGCACCGGGAAAAGTGGGTGCCAGGCCACGAAAACCGAGCTCCGGCGGTAAAAGGGTGGCGCAATCAGCACCGCTAAGTGTTGGTATATGCAATCATGTCGCCCGGCAAGGACCCCGCTCGAGAACTTGGGAAGACAGTGCCGATAGTTCGTGTGGACAAGCTGTACAAGGTGTTCGGCCGCCGGGCACCGGAAGCGGTACGAAGGCTGGAGGACGGCGCCGACCGCGCCGAGGTGGACCTTCCGGGCGTCACCGCGGCGGTGATCGATGCCTCGTTCACCGTGGAGCGCGGCGAGATCTTCGTCGTGATGGGCCTGTCCGGCTCCGGCAAATCGACCTTGCTGCGCATGCTCAACGGCCTGCTGCCGGCCACCGCGGGACGCGTGCTGGTGGACGACATGGACCTCACCGCGATGTCCGCCGCACAGGTGCGCGAGCTGCGGCAACGGCGGATGAGCATGGTATTCCAGCACTTCGCGCTGTTCCCGCACCGCACGGTCGCGGAGAACGTCGCGTACGGCCTGAGTGTGCAGAACGCTCCGCGGGACCGGCAGCGGGAGCGCACCGCCGAAGCGCTCGAGATGGTCGGCCTCACCGGCTGGGAGGACCGGCTGCCGGGTGAGCTGTCCGGCGGGATGCGCCAGCGCGTCGGGCTGGCCCGCGCCTTGGCCGCGGACACCGAGATCCTGCTGATGGACGAGGCGTTCAGCGCGCTGGACCCGTTGATCCGCAAGGAGATGCAGGACCAGCTGCTGAACCTGCAGCGGCGGCTCGGCAAGACGATCGTCTTCATCACCCACGACCTCAACGAGGCCATGCGGCTCGGCGACCGGATCGCGATGATGCGCGACGGCCGGATCGTCCAGGTCGCGACGGCGCAGGAAATGCTGACCGCGCCGGCGGACGAGTACGTGACGAGGTTCGTCCGCGACGTCGACCGCACGCGCGTGCTCACCGCGTCCGCGGTCATGGCGCCCGCGGAAATCTCGTTCACCCTGGCCACTTCGCCTGCCGAAGCGCTCGAAACGATGCGCCGGAACGAACTCTCCGGGGTCCTGGTGACCGACAACGGCCGGTTCGCCGGAGCTGTCACCCGCGCGGCGGTAGCGAAAGCCGCGGACGGCGACGCCGGTTCGATCGCGGACGTCGTCGACCGGTCGGCCGCGCAGACCGGTCCGGAAACCCAGGTGGCAGACCTGTTCGGGCACGCCGCGTCCGCGCCCGCGCCGCTCGCGGTGGTCGACGGCGACGGCGCATTGCTCGGCATGGTCACGCGGGAAGCGCTGCTGAATGCACTGAGCGTGGGACAGGAGGTGGACGCACATGCCTGAGAGCGTCCTCGCCGTGGACTGGCATTTGCCCCAGATCCCGGTCGGCAGCTGGTTCAAGGCGATCGTCGACTGGCTGCAGGGCAACATCGGCCCGTTCTTCGATTTCGTCGACAAGGTCGTGAACGGCGCGGTCACCGGTTTGGCCTCGGCGCTGACCTGGCCGCCGTCGCTGGCCCTCGCGCTGGTTTTCGCACTGCTCGGCTGGTGGTTGCGCGGCTGGAAGTTCGGGCTCGGGTCGGCGATCGGGTTCGCGCTGATGGACAGTCTCGGCGAGTTCCCGTCCGCGATGCAGACGTTGTCGCAGGTGCTCGTGGCCGGGGTGGTGGCGGTGGTGATCGCGGTGCCGACCGGGATCGCGGCCGCGCGCAGCGAAGCGGTGAGCCGGATCGTCAAGCCGGTACTGGACTTCATGCAGACCCTGCCCGCGTTCGTGTACCTGATCCCGGTCATTTTCTTCTTCTCGATCGGCCCGGTGCCGGGCGTGGTGGCGACCGTGGTGTTCTCGCTGCCGCCGGGCGTACGGCTCACCGAGCTCGGCATCCGCCAGGTCGACCCGGAAATGGTCGAGGCGGGCGAAGCGTTCGGCTCGCCGCCGCGGCGGATCCTGACCGAGATCCAGATCCCGCTCGCGATGCCGTCGATCATGGCGGGCATCAACCAGATCATCATGCTGTCGCTGTCCATGGTCGTGATCTCGGGCATGGTCGGCGCGCCCGGGCTCGGCGCCGAGGTGTACGCCGCGGTCACGAGTCTCAAGCTGGACCTTGGCTTCAACGCCGGCCTCGGCGTGGTGGTACTGGCGATCTACCTCGACCGGCTCACCTCGTCGCTCGGGGCCCGTTCGGCAGTCGGCCGCGCACTGCGCCGGACTGCCGCCGCCTGACCTCCCTACCCAGAAAGGACGAACGAGTGCGCATCACGAAACGCTTCACCCGGATCTTCGCCGTAGGCGCCGCCGTGACGGCCCTGATCGGCCTCACCGCAGCGTGCGGCGGGCGGGAGGCCCAGTCCGGGGGCAGCCAGGGGGCGAAGAGCGTCACCATCGGCTACATCAACTGGGACGAGGACGTCGCGCTGACCAACCTGTACCAGGCAGTACTGGAGGAGAAGGGATACCAGGTCAAGACACAGCTGCTCGACGTCGGCCCGATCTACGCAGGCCTGGCAAAGGGCGACGTCGACCTGTTCCTCGACTCCTGGCTCCCGGCAACGCACAAGCAGTACTGGGACCAGTACAAGGACCAGATCGAGGATCTGGGCGTGTGGTACGACAACGCAACCCTGAACCTGGCCGTACCGGATTACGTGAGCGACGTCAACAGCATCGCCGACCTCAAGGCGAAGGCGAGCATGTTCGGCGGCAAGATCACCGGAATCGAAGCCAGCGCAGGCGAAACGGGCATCGTGGAGAAGAACGCGATCCCCCAGTACGACCTGAACGGCACGATGACCCTGCAGAGCTCCTCGACCACCGCCATGCTCGCCGCTTTGGACAGCTCGATCAAGGCGAAGAAGCCGATCGTGGTCACGCTGTGGCACCCGCACTGGGCATACTCGAGGTACCAGCTGAAGGACCTGCAGGACCCGAAGGGCGCCATGGGCAAGGGCGAACAACTGCACGCCATCGGCCGCAAGGGCTTCGAGAAGGACTTCCCGGCACTGGCGGGGGTGTCGAAGAAACTGAAGATGACGGACGAGGACCTCGGCTCACTGGAGGACGCGATCCAGAAGGCCCCGAAAGGCCAGGAAAAGGCCGCGGCAAAGCAGTGGGCGGACCAGCACAAGCAGTTCGTGGACCAGGCTTTCGCGGGTATCTGACCTTTCTGCGGGCGGTCCCGCATCCCCTTTGGCTTGGGGGTGCGGGGCCGTTTTCGTCTTCCCGGTTCCGTCTCCGTCTCCGGGTGCTGGATGGTGGTTCGGTGCCTTCCCCGCGGCCCGATCCGACCCGGCTGCAAACCTTTGCCTCCGCTGGTTCGGTTCCACTCCCTCCCACGGCCCGATCCGTTCCGGCTACAAACCTCAGCCTCCACTCGTCCGGCCTCACTCCCCTCACGACCCCTCGCCCTGGCCCGCTCTTTCCCGTCGCCCTTTCCACTCTGCCCTCCTCTGCCCCTCCCCTTCGCTCTTTCCGCCCGTCCTTCCCCGTCGCCCTTTCCTCAGCCCTGTCTCTTATACACATCTCCGAGCCCACGAGACTAGGCATGATCTCGTATGCCGTC
>NZ_JNYZ01000040.1 GCF_000717335.1 Amycolatopsis jejuensis | reverse complement strand
CCCTCTTCCCTAGACAAGAAGAGATCATCAACCAAGGGCTGCACCCATGATCAACCAGGGCCACCACCCACAACCCCGACGTTAAAACCCAAGGGAACCTTCACGGAATCAGATTCCCTCATGGTTCCCTTCACCGCCTTTGACCCACTACCCCAGCTAGGGCCGACGGCGACGAAATGACGCCGCCACCATCAACACCCCGCAAAACACCGCCCCTCCGGCAATCACCCACCGAAAATCAAACGCAGGCAACCAACTTGCCCCATCCGACAGCACATAAGCCGACACCAGCAACGTGGCAATCCCGACGAACAACGTGATCCCGTCAACCCCCCGCCGCCTGGCCGGAGCAGTCTCGGATTCGTAATCAGCCACGTCGCACCTCCACCTTGCCCACGCCATTGCTCACGTGAAGCGTGATCTTCTGCCCACCAACGCCATCCGTGCCAGTGTCGGTCCCGTTGACGGCCCCCTGCCCGACCCCATTGGTAGTCCGCTTCAGACAGTCGACCTCCCCAGCCGTCGTCTCACAGCTGAACGTGACATCCGCAGTCTCCGGCACCGTGACGACAGTGTTCCCCGCCCCATTCGACACCGACGTCGTAATCGGAGCCGACAACGGCAACTGGGTCAGGTCGAGCTTCATCTGCCCGGCCGCATGCCGGTACTCCGGCTGCAGCTCGGCCACCGACCGCGGGGTGGCAGCGAGGTCGCCGACGCCGCCGCGTACGTCTAAGCGGTCGAACGTGCTCGTGGTGAGCACCATCCCGGCAATCGCCAGCGGGATCGCGAGCCCGATCAGCCCACGCGCACCGCGGACGAACGCCCCCGCCACCAGCCCGACGCCGAGTACCCCGAGCACCAGCCCGATGATGTGCCGGATGGAGAACCAGTCGACGTCGTTGAGGTTCAGCGCGACCCCGACCCCGGCCACGATCACGGCAACGCCGAGCGTCGCGGCCCCGATCTTCGACCGCTGCCGCGGCCGCCGTGGCTCGTCGTCGGGGGAGTTGTAGTTGTAGTCGCCGGACGGCGGAGGCGGCACCGGCGCGGCGCGGTCGGGCAGGTCCCAGCCCGCAGGGTCGGCAGCCAGCGGGTCCCAGCCCGGTGCCGCGGTCGCGGCGGTCGGGGTGTCGCTACTCATCGTGAAGGCTCCGATTCCGGATGCGGCCGGGGAGCTGCCCGGGTGGGCGAACGCCGGGGCCGGTCGGTTGTCCTGCCCGCGGCTGCGGTGCAGTAGGTAGAGGCAGGTGGCGAGCAGCGCGAAGCCGATGAGACCGCCGCCGTCGAACCAGCCGCCCCCGAACGTCCAGCCGATCACGGGGATCGTGACGATCGTCAGCATGGCCGCGAACGCCTTCGTCATGGTCGACCGCCCACGGCCGATCATCGACTCGAAGCCGGACACCTCGTCGCTCTCCCCAGGGAAGAACAGCCACGCAAGCAGGTAGAAGACGAGCCCGAACCCGCCGAACACCGTCGCGGCAAACAGCGCCACCCGGATCACCACCGGGTCGATCCCGTAGCGATCCCCCAGCCCGGCCGCAACCCCGGCAACCTTCCGCCCCGAGTGCGGCCGCCGGGGCCTGCTGGCCCAGAAGTCCTTGACGGTCTCCTCGAACCCGTTGAGGGGATTCCCCCGCGGAGACCGCGCCTCGTTCGCACCACTCATGTGCCACAGCATGCTGGACCTGGGGATGCCGCACATCGGGGAAGAGCCCTGAGTTGACCCCGGAGATCAGGCAGGGGGCAGCCTCGGCTCCAGCCCGACGGCAAACTCCTCAGCAGTCCGGCAGGCGGCTTGGGTATGTGGCGTCGAAGATGGCGCGGGAGTCAGGGCGGACGGCCATCACGATGCTGCACTGACCAGCCGAGCCAAGCGGCGCCGGTTGCTCGACGGAAGGCCGTCCGTTGATGTCGCCAGGGCGCGCTTCCCCGGCGGAAGGCTCGTCGTACCTACGACGCGTGCGCAGGGGCAGCGACGGTGGGCGAGGCTGCTTTGGCTTTTGCAGTGATCACTGGTCGGGCAGCTCCTTGCCGGCTAGGGAGCGACGTGCCATCGGATCCCGGCCCGTGACGTTGACGTCGAAGTCGGCGACTTGGCTTTCCTTCAGCCGCCTCCAACGCACTGATCCCCACCACCCCCGTGATCACCGGAGGTAGCCGGATCAGGGGCTTCCCCGATGTCCGAACCTCTTCGCCGTGTGACCATGGACCTCGTGCAGGACTTTCTCGACATCGGCGCACCCGGGCGGGCTCCCGGGACGGCGGAGGGGACCGCTGAGCTCGTGCCCGCCCGGGTGACTGACGTTGCCGAGCCCGAGCAGCGGCCGAAGATGTACCGGCGGCGGTCCGGGCGGGCGGTCGCGGGTGTTGCGAGCGGGCTTGCCGATCACCTGCGCGTTCCGGTGGTCTGGGTGCGTGTCACGTTTGCCCTGCTCGCCGCGCTCAACGGGGCCGGGCTGCTGGCGTACGGGCTGCTCTGGGTGTTCGTCCCGCAGCGGGCCGAGGAGCCTGCCTCCGAACCCAAGGCACGCGACCGCCAGCAGGCGTACGGCCTGATCGCTCTCGGGATCGGCCTCGCCATTGCCAGCAGCACGCTCACCGGCGTCATCCGTGGCTGGGTGGCCGTACCCATCGCGCTTGCGGCGCTCGGGGCGGCAGTCGTCTGGCGGGAGGCCGACGAAACTCAGCGGCGGCGCTGGCGGCTCGGTGCGCGTGACGGGCTGGTCGGCGGCGGCGGGCGTACGTCGGCGATCATCCGGATTCTCGCCGGAGTTGCGCTCGTCGCCACGGGTATCGGGTTCGTCGTGTTCGCCAGCGGCAGCTTCGACCAGGTCAAGTTCGCCCTGATCGCGGTGCTCGCGACGCTCGTCGGGGTCGCCGTGCTCACCATTCCGTTCTGGCTGCGGATGGTCCGCGACCTCGGCGACGAACGCCAAGCTCGCATCCGCACCGACGAGCGCGCCGAGATCGCCGCCCACCTGCACGACTCCGTACTGCAAACGCTTGCGCTCATCCAGCGCCAGGCCGACCAGCCGCACGAGGTCGCCCGGCTCGCGCGCGGCCAGGAGCGTGAGCTGCGCGGCTGGCTCTACGGCCCCGGCGGCTACGGCAAGCCGAGCGACAAGCGGACCAAGGAAGAGGAAGAAGGCGCCCGGCAGCAGCTGTCCGAGGCGCTCGCCGCGGTGTGCGGCGAGGTCGAGGACCAGTTCGCGATCTCCGTCGGCCAGGTCGTGGTCGGCGATACCGAGCTCTACCCGCCGCTCACCGCGCTCGTACAGGCCGCGCGCGAGGCGATCGTCAACGCGGCCAAACACGCTGGGGTCGACGAGGTCAGCGTGTTCGCCGAGGTCGAGCCCACCGAGATCACGGTGTTCATCCGCGACCGCGGCAAGGGCTTCGACCCGGCCGTCGTACCCGCTGATCGGCACGGCCTCGCCGATTCGATCCGCGGCCGGATGGAACGCCACGGCGGTACGGCCAAAGTGCGCACCGCGCCCGGCGAGGGGACCGAGGTCCAGCTCGCCATGCCGGTGAAAGCAGGCAAAGGGGTGGCGTGACCTCGCTATGCTCGGGGGGAGGCGAGCGAGGGAGTGCAGTCGTGACGGAAAGCCAGCGGGAGCCGGTCAAGGTCTTTCTCGTGGACGACCACGCGTTGTTCCGCGCGGGAGTGCGCACGGAGCTGGACTCGATCACCGACGAGGTCAAGGTGGTCGGCGAGGCCGGTTCGGTCGCCGACGCGGTCGCGGGCATCGCGCGCACGCGTCCGCAGGTGGTGCTGCTCGACGTGCACATGCCCGACGGCGGTGGCGCGGAGGTGCTCCGCCGGGTGCGTCCGGAGCTGCCGGACGTCGTGTTCCTCGCACTGTCGGTCTCCGACGCCGCCGAGGACGTGATCGCGGTGATCCGCGCCGGCGCGCGCGGGTACGTCACCAAGACGATCTCGTCGAAGGAGCTCGTCCGCGCGGTAGTCCGGGTCTCCGACGGCGATGCGGTGTTCTCCCCGCGGCTGGCCGGTTTCGTCCTCGACGCCTTCGCCGACCGCCCCGGTTCCGCGCCGATCAACGACCCGGAGCTCGACCTGCTCACCCCGCGTGAGCGTGACGTCCTCCGGCTCCTTGCCCGCGGTTACGCGTACAAGGAAATCGCGTCGGAGCTGTTCATCTCGGTGAAGACGGTGGAGACGCACGTGTCCAGCGTCCTGCGCAAGACCCAGCTGTCGAACCGCTACGAGCTGTCCCGCTGGGCCTCGGACCGCCGCCTGGTCTAGCTGTTCTGTCCAGGGAGGTTGCGATCGTGATCGGATGATCTTGGTCCGCCGCCAAGAACAACCCGCCCACGGCACAACACCTACCTCACGGCCGCAGCCGCCGGTTCCACTTTCACCGCCGCAGGTTTGCGCTGCAATCGGGTCAGTGCCACGCCCACGAGTACCACCGCCATGCCCGCGATCACGCGGAAGCTCAGCTGCTCGTGGAGGAAAACCGCGCCGAGCAGCACCGAAACCACCGGCAGCAGGTAGCCGACCACCGAAGCCGCGACCGCGCCCTCGCTGGCCAGGATCTGGTAGTTGAGCGCGAACGCGATCCCGGTGGAGCCGACGCCCAGCACCAGCACCGAGATCAGTGCGACCGGGCTCAGGTGCACCGGCGTCATCCCGCCGAACGGCATGGCCAGCACCAGAAAACCGGTGGCCAGCAGCATTTGCCCGGCTGCCAGCGCGTACGGCGAGGAGCCCGTTCCGGACAGGTACCGGCCTTCGTAGACGAAGGCGAACCCGTAGCTCGCCGCCGCGGCGAGGCAGGCCAGCGCGCCCCAGCTGAGCAGTCCGGTGGCTTGCCACGGCGCGAAGATCAGCAGAATCCCGGCGAGCCCGATCACCAGTCCGGCCACGCGCGTCGCCGTCATCCGGCTCGACGCGCCGAGGAACGGCGCCACCACGAGCACCCACAGCGGGGTGGTCGAGTTCAGCACCCCGGTGATCCCGGAGTCCACAGTGGTCTCCCCGATCGCGAAAAGCAGGAACGGCAAGGCATTGTGGAAGAACGCCGCGACGAGCAGGTGCCCCCAGGTCCGCCGTTCCGACGGCAGCCGGCGCCGGCCGAGCAGGCACAACGCCACCAGCACCACGGCGCCGAGCACCAGCCGCGCGAGCACGAGCTGGACCGGTGAAAAACTGTCCAGTGCCAGCTTGATCCAGAAGAAGCTCGAACCCCACATCAACGCGAGCGCCGCGATCCTCAGCAGCGTCTTCGTCTCGGTCACCCCAGGTGCCTCCTTAGCCTTCCCACGCAAGTTTCGTCGCGGCCAGACATAAGGACAAGCGAAAATAACTGCAGGGACACTTAAGCAAAGCTGTAGTATCGAGAGCATGCTCGATGTACGGCGCATGCAGGTGCTGCGCGCGGTGATCACGAGCGGGTCGATCACCGCGGCGGCCCGGAATCTCGGCTACACGCCGTCGGCGATCAGCCAGCAGCTCGCGGTGCTCGAACGCGAGGCGGGCACCTTGCTGCTGGAACGCGTCGGCCGCGGCGTCCGGCCGACCCCGGCGGGCACGCTGCTGTCCGAACACGCCGATGTGCTCAGCGCCGAGCTGGCGCGGGCCGAGGCCGCGCTCACCGAGCTCAAGGAGGGCCGGACCGGCAAGCTCGCGATCCGGTACTTCGCCACCGCGGGCGCCACGATGGTGCCGTATGCGGTGGCCGCGCTGCGCCGCGAACACCCCGGCGTCTGGCTCGATCTCAAGCTCATCGACCCCGGCGACCCGCTCACCGAGGTCGAGGAAGGCCGCGCCGACGTGGCGATCACCGTCTACCCACGCCCGGGTGAGCCGGGAAAGGGCATCGAGCTGGTACCGCTGCTGGACGACCCGTACCGCGCGGTGCTCCCGCGTACCCACCGGCTCGTCCGCAAACGCGTGCTCGACCTCGCCGACCTCGCCGACGAACCCTGGGTCGGCGTCGATCCGATCCCCGGCAGCTGCCGCGCGATCCTGGAGGGGGCCTGCTCGTCGGCCGGATTCCACCCGAACATCGTGGTCGAGTCCGAGGACTACCCGTCGGCGCAGGGTTTCATCGCCGCCGGGCTCGGCGTCGGGCTGGTTCCGGAGCTCGGGCTCGGCACGCCGCATCCGGGGGTCGTGGTGCGCCGGGTCCGGAATCCGCAGCCGAGCAGGCACATCCACGCCGCGGTGGCCGCCAGGGTGGCCGGCAGCCCGGCCGTGCTGACGTTCCTCGACGCCATGCAGGAGGCGACGGCGAACGTCGCCTGACCGTCACACGAAAAGCAGTTCCGACACACCGATCCCGATCAGCACCGCGCACAGGATTGCCGCCACGGCAAGGATGATCCGGCGTCGCGCGGCTGCCTTCTCGCGCACCGCCTGCGCGGCGGCGGCCTGCTGGGCAGGGGTCGGGACGAACCGCGCGGTCGGCTGCTGCATCGGCTGCGCAGGCATGGGAGCATGCGGGACCTGCTGGACCGGCAGCTGCATCAGCGGACCCGGCTGGTGCGGCGGCATCGGCTGCCCCTGCGGTACCGGCTGCATCGGCGGTATCTGCGGGCCCGGTTGCCCCGGTTGTCCCGGGAACTGGGACGGCACCGGCCGGGACGCAGGCACAGTCGGCATCGCGGGCGCGGTCGGCGGGATGAACGCGGTCTGCTCACGGCCTTCGGTGATGGCCTTCAGCGAGACCACGGTGTCGGCCATGGTGGGCCGGATCGTCGCGTCGGCGCGCAACATCTTCTGCAACGCGCCGGTGAGCGGACCGGCGTGCTCCGGCGGGCGCTCGGGGGATTGGCCGTCGTCACCGAACGGTGGGACGCCCTCGACCGCCGTGTACAGCGTCGCCCCCAGCGAGAACACGTCCGCCTCCGGCGAAGGTGGACCGCCTTGGGTGACCTCAGGCGCCCGGAACGCCGCGTGCGGGCCGCCGCCGGTGATACCGATGTCAGTGAGCTTGACGCTGCCGTCATCGGCGAGCAGCACGGTGCCCGGCTCGAGCGTGCGGTGCACGATGCCGGCGGCGTGGATTGCGGCCATCGCGTCGCCGAGCAAAATCCCCAGCGCCGCCGCCTGCTCCGGCGTGAGCCGCCCGTGCTCGGCCAGGAACACCGACATCCCGCGCGACGGGATGTACTCCATCACGAGCCAGACGTCGGCGCCGTCGGGCAGGACGTCGTACACCGTGATCGCGCTCGGGTGCTCGATCCGCGCTGCGGCCTTGCCCTCTTCCATCGCCATCGCGCGGGCCCGTTCGGCGCGCTCCGGCGGCAGGCCGACGGGCAGGTACATCCGCTTCACGGCGACGGTCCGGAACAGCCGCGTGTCGAATGCGAGCCACACGATGCCCGCGCGCCCGCGGCCGATCGGCTGGTCCAGCCGATACCGTCCGCCGACGATGCTGCCTTCTGAGCTCAATGCTGTCCTTGGATCATGGGCTAGGTGGAGAGCTCGACGAGGTTGGCTCCGACTTGGTCGTCGGTGGTGTGGATACCGTCTTGCTCGGCGGGCTCTCCTGCGTCTTCGTTGCCGGTGCCGTCGATTCTTCCTGAGCTGTGGTGTTTCGTCGCGACGAGTGGCGTGACGACGTCTCTCGCGGCGAGGTTTCCTGGGAAGACGTAACGGGGGCGCTGGTGGTTGCTTGCGTCGAGGGTGGTGTGACGGACGTCGGCACGACCGCCGACGACGTCGCCGGGGGAAGCGGCTGCGAGGCGTCCGGCGGATTGCCCGGGGTCAGCAGCCACACGCCCAGCGCGACCAGGCCGGCCACCACGACGCCGCCGATGATCGCGGGCTTCTTCCAGGCGCCGGGCTTCTCCTCGTCGTCCTCGGGGGACGTCTGGGCGTGCGACCGCGGGGGAGGCGGGGGCTCTTCGCCGTACGGGTCGTCGTCGAAGCCTTCGGGGACCGGTACCGCGCGCGTGGCGGCGAGGCCGTTGCGGCCCGGATCGCCGTACAGCGGCGGTTCCTGGTGGTACTGATCCTGCTCGTGCTGCGGGTAGCCGTAGCCGTCGTAATCGTTCTCCGGGTAGCCGGAGGCGGGCGGGTACGAATCGTCGTCGTAGTACGGCTGCTGCGTGGTGGCCGGTTCGTCGAGCAGCGTGCCGGAGTGGCCGGCGGGCAGGTCGTCGTCGGGGTGGAGCAGCCCGGCCGCGGCCGCCCCGCCCAGCCCGGCCGCCCCGCCCAGTGCAGCGGCGCCGAGCGTACCTGCGGACGGCGCCAGCATGGTGTCGCCGTCCGGACCGCCGAGCGGGGTTTCGCCGCGCGCGACCGCGGCCAGCAGCTCCTCGCATTCGTCGGCGGTGGGCCGGTGCTGGGTGTCCGGATGCAGGAGCACGGCGAGCACACTCGCCATCGGACCGGACTGGCGCGGCGGGTTGATCTGCCCCGCGGCCACGGCGTGCAGCAGGCTGAGCGTGTTCTCCGACAGGCCGAACGGCGGCTGGCCCTCGCAGGCGGCGTACAGCGTGGAGCCGAGCGAGAAGACGTCGGACTCCGGGCCGGGGTCACCACCGATGGCGACCTCGGGCGCGAGGTAAGCGGGCGTACCGGCGATCATCCCGGTCTTGGTGACCGTGACGTCGTCCTTCGCCCGCGAGATGCCGAAGTCGGTGATCTTCACGGTGCCGTTGCCGGCAAGGAGGATGTTGCCCGGCTTGATGTCGCGGTGCACGATGCCGACCGCGTGCGCCTCGCGCAGTGCCGCGGCGATCTGCGCGCCGATCCGGGCGACCTCCAGCGGCGGCAGAGTGCCCTTCTCCTGCAGCATCTGTGCCAGGCTGGTGGAGTCGAGGTACTCCATGATCAGGCAGGGCTGTCCGTTGTCGTCGGTGACGACGTCGAACACCGTGATCGCGTTCGGGTGGTGCAGCCGCGCGGCGATGCGGCCCTCGCGCATGGTGCGCTGCCGGGCGTCCTCCGCCTCGTGCTCCTCCAGGCCGGGCTGGAGGAGCAGCTGCTTGACGGCTACCGTGCGGCCGAGCACCTCGTCGTGGGCCCGCCAGACGGCCCCCATCGCGCCGGAACCGATTTTCCCGCCGATGCGGTACCGGCCGGCGACCAGACGACCCTCGTCGCTCACGCGACCTCCCTTTGGGGCTCCGACTTCCCAGGGCAGGACCTGTCCACCCCGAAAGTGTGACCACGGATCCGCCGCAGCACCGGAGCGTAGGCACCTGCCGTGGGTCGTGCGCCGGTTTTGCCGAGACAGACCCGGGACAAGGCTAGGCGCTCACTCTGTGCACATGCACGCGGCACAGTCCGATCTGTCGGGCGCGATCGGGTCTTCGCAGGTCAGGAGAACACTGCGGACAGCAGGCGGGCCTGGGAGATCACATCCTGCTCGACGACGTCGAACAACTGGGTGACCCGGACCAGGGTTCCGTCGGCCTGGTGGACGAGCGCGACGGCGAACACCGAACCGTCGTCCTGTACGTGCATTTCCTGCACGTCGATCGACTCGGCATCGCTCCACGCGCGGACCAGGTCCCCGGTCTCGCCCCGCGCGACGGTGGGGGTGAGCAGCGACAGCGCGTTGTCCGGATGGTGGTCGATCGAGGAGTAGAACTTGCGCACCGCGGCCAGCTTCACCGTGTCCGGCGCAGTCGAGGACTTCTTGCTGCTGGAGGACGACGGGGCGCTCGGTTGCGCCGACGAGGTGCCGGACGTGGTCTCCGGCGTGCTGGTACCGCCGCCGGACGGCGCCGAGGACAGCGAGCCCGACGACTTGGCCGGGGTGCTGTCGTGGTGCCCGGCCGTGGTGCCGCCGGACGTGTGCCCCTGCCGCGGCGGAGGAACGGCCTGACCGCCGAGCGCGGCCGCCCCGCTGAAACCGGCTGGCATGGTGTCCTCGGCGACCGGGACGGTGGGTCTCGGCCCGCCGCTGAGCAGCGACGCGGTGACGACGGCGCCGGCGACGAGCGCACCAGCCCCGACGAGCCCGGCCAGCTTCGCGCGGCGCGCCAGCTTGCCCTCGGGTTCGTCGGCGGGTACCTCGGCCCGTCCGGCGGACGCTCGGCGCGAGCGCGGTGGCAGGTACTTCTGCGGTTCGCGGAACACCTGCTCGAGGTACTGGCGGTCGGCTTCGGCCACGTCCTCGAGCAGCTCCGGCGGAATCACGTCCTCGACGCGGACCGCGTCGGGCTCACGCCGGGTTCGCTGCCGTTCAAGCACGAAAGTCCTCGCTCCGGGGTTCGGGGAAGGGCGCTGCGCGGTGGCGGCGTCCCGGGGGTGGCCCGGACGGCCGATTCGTGGTCGGCTCCGAGCCTCGTTGTCGCCAGGTAACCCTGTGCGGGCGGGCGGCCGCCAGACTTCGTCGCCGGAATGCCGCCGTCGTACGACGAACGGCAGCTTAGTCACCCACCCGGACGAGGAAACAACCGCTTACCGCACCGCACGTGCATCAGCATTTGCAGACACCCGCCAGGTCAGCGCCCGTCGTCGGTGATCTTGCCGTCGTCGTCGAAGGTGAGGGTGCGTTGCTCGGTGGTCTTGCTGCCGTCCTGGTGGGTCACCTCGAGCGTGTTGACCGTGGTCTCGTGCTCCGGGTCGATGGTGACCTTCTTGACCTCGAAGTACGCGACATCGGCGTACCGCTTGCGCAGGCCCTGCGAGCCCTCCTGCTTGAGCTCGCCGGACGTGATCGAGGAGGCCTCGGACGGGTCCGTGGTGACGTTGTTGAAGAACTTCTCCGAGTTGTCGCCCATCGTCTTGGGGTTCGATGCGGTGAAGTAGTTCGGGTCCTTGGTCTCCCGCGGGGCAGGCGTGACCGGCGGTTTCTCCGGCGCCCGGCTCGCCGACGGCGACCCGGTGGTGACCGGCGCCGACGAGCTGCCCCGGGTACCCGTACCGGACGCCGTCGTCTCGCCGGTGGAGCTGCGGCTTGCGCTCGCGGTGGGGTCGTTGCCCTGCGGATGTGTGCCGTTGTCCGAGGTCAGGCCGTTCGGGCTGGTGCTGGTGTCGCTGCGCTGGACGTTGCCGCCGCCGCGCTGCCCGTCGGGGATCAGCGCGCTGAGGTCCGGACCACCGCCGTTCTGCCGCCCCGGCCAGCCCCCGCCGACGGCGTCCGACGTGGTGGTGGGGCCGCCGACCAGGAACGTCCCGGCGAACAACAGTCCGACGACCACCGCCCCGGACGCGCCGGTCGCAAACCACGCCGCCTTCCGCCAGGTCTTCGGCGGCGTGACCGACGCGGGTACCGAGCCGAGGTCGAACTTGCCGAGCCCGTCCAGCAGCGGGGCGGCGTAGACGCGCACCTCGTCGTCCTGCTCGCGCTCGCACTCTCGCGGGGAGACGGGCGCCGTGCGAAGCGTGACCCGCTGGCGCCGCGGTGGTTCGTCGGGGTTCAGCTCGACGCGCTCCCGGCCGCCTTCGGGCGCGTCCTCCGCATGGGCGGCCAGCGTGGCGGTCGTGGTGGCGACGCGTTCTTGGCGAGTACGCCGAGCTTGCCCGGTCGGCTGGGGGAGGGCCTGCTCGGTCTGGTCGGGGTACGACGTGGGTCGCGTCTGCTCGGGGTGCGCTGGCGTGGATTGCGGCTGCTCGGGAGGCGCGAAGGCGCGGTGCTCGTCGGGGACCCGGCCTTGCGGAGGCGCAACGCGCGCCCGGTTCTCCGGACGGCGCCGCGGCTTGAAGTCCTCATCCAGCCGGGTGTGCTGTGGTTGCGGCAGGGCCAGCTCGTCCATCGGCAAAGTGCCACTTGCAGCAGGAAACACCGGCCGGGTCTCTGTTGCGCCGCGCGCCGCCCTTTCCCGGCGTGGGGCGACGAACCCGTCACGCCGGTCGTCACGCGGTGTCGAAACCTCTTCCCGGCGCGGGGCGACGAACCCGTCAAGCCGGTCGTCACGCGGTGCCGAAACCTCTTCCCGGCGTGGGGCGACGAACCCGTCAAACCCGCCGTCACGAGGAGTCGAAACCGCCTCCCGCCGCGGACTCACCACCTCCGTACGAGGTGCGGGCGTCTCGGCGACCGGTATGGCTCCGGTGCGGTGCCGGTGATGTCCGGCGGTACGCGGGGGTACGACCGGCGTCCAGGTCCCGTCGCCGCGGACGCGGTGCCTGCCGGGGACGGTGACCTCGGCGGCCGTGACCGCTCCGGGACGGTCAGCGTGTCGCGGACCGCCCATCGTGTTTCCCGTCATGCCCGTCCGACCCCTCCACGGTGTGGGCGTGACGGCGTCGCCGCACCGATCAACCCGAACGGAGCAGAAGAGCGAGCGGTGACACTTGCGTCCACACTTGCGAACTCCCGAGCATCTGCACGCGCATGCGGCGACAGACGCGCGGCGCCGCAGCTCCCGCGCGTCCTCCGGGCATGGCCCGGCACAGACGCCAGGGTCCTCACGAGCCCCACACTAGGAAACCGGCAAGCGAAAGTCTTCACCCATCCTGCAACTTGCACCGGTTTCACTCGGTCGGGCGCGCCCGAACGGGCGGCACGTCACGCTGTGCAGCGTGCGTCCCGCCGTTGTCCCAGTTCGCGAGGGGCTCAACCGCCGCTGCGGTACTTCGCCTGCGTGGACTGGAGGGCCTTCACCGACGTCGCGCCACTACCGACGGCGATGACGATGGCGAGGATGTCCAGCACGACGTTGCCCGAAGTGAGCAACCAGGCGAAGAGCGACGCCGCAGTGGCACCCCCGGCGAGCGCCCAGCGGCTGCGCACGTACTGCGCCACCGGCGCCCCGCCGGCCCGCTTGCCTGCCGCGTTGTTGAGCAGCGCCAGGTAGCCGACGTTCCCGAGGGACGCCAGCACGCTCGCGATCGCGATGATGACGGCGATGACGTTAATCATGTGTCCAGTCTGCCTGGTTTCGGATCGGCGCGGATCGGGGATGACCCGGAGACCGCGTCATCGGCCGAGCCTGCCCCGGCCGAGGTTCAGCAGCAGCATCGCGAGCTGGCGGCCTTCCGGACCCAGCTCGCGGTAGCGCGCGAGCACGTCCATCTCGCGGTTGTAGACGATTTTCGTGCCGCCGGCGGCCATCCGGGCCGCACCGATCGTCTTCGACACCTCGACCCGGCGTTTCACGAGCCGGAGGATCTCGGAGTCGAGCCAGTCGATTTCCTTGCGGAGCGCGGAGATGTCCTCCCCGGCGGTGGTGTCCTCGCCGGGCTGGCCGTCGGCGTTCTGCGTCTGCGCGTTCATCGGGACCTCTCTGAAGTCCGGACTCCCCGTGACCCCTGGGACGGCGAAAGCCCCGGGTCCAGTGGACTCCGGGGCTGCGGGTGATGGCGGGTGGGGCACTACGCGATCACGGGAGCCGGAGTCCGGGTCCCGTAAAAAAATCGCTCGCTGCGGTGCCACACGAGATCAGTATGGCACAGGCGCACCCGGCCGCCGCCGCAACGTTCGCACCCGCGCGTGCACCACCAGGCTCACGAACAGCCAGAACACGGGCATCGCGGGCCAGAAGAACAAGGCCCCGCCGATCGCCCATCGCACGATGAGCAAGGTCGCGATCACCACGACGATGCCGAGGTGGACCCGCAGCGCCGGATGTTCGCGCAGGGCCGCCCTGGTGAGCGGCCAGCCGCCGCGCGGGCGGTCCGGCGCGGGGCGGGGGAGGTCGGTGGTGAGCTTGCCGAGCTCGTCGGTGTAGCGGGTGGCGTACACCGTGCTCAGCCGCTCCTCGACCTCCTCGAGCGTGAGCCGCCCTTCGGAACCGGCGGCCTGGATGGTTTCGGCGACGCGTTCTCGGTCGCTGTCGGAAGCCCTCAACCGGGCGGGAATCTTGTCGTCCATACCGTTCGATGGTCCGCGCGGGGAAGGCCGCGCGCGTCGGGTGCGAGGCGACACTGTGGCGTACGTCGGAGAGCGCATCCGGGCGCGTGGCTGTTCGGGGTCTGTCGTACCCCAGGGGTAGCGTGGACAGACGATGGACACCCTCTTCGATCTCCCCGCAGACCAGCCCGCTCCCGCCCGCGGCGCCCGGCCGGGAACCGCAGACCTGCTCGAGGACCTCAACCCCGCCCAGCGCGAGGCGGTGACGCATGCCGGAGGTCCGCTGCTGGTCGTCGCGGGCGCCGGATCGGGCAAGACGCGCGTGCTCACGCGCCGGATCGCGTACCTGCTCGGGCAGCGGCGCGTGCATCCCGGCGAGATCATGGCGATCACGTTCACCAACAAAGCCGCCGCGGAGATGCGCGACCGCGTCTCGTCGCTGGTCGGCCGCCGCGCGAATGCGATGTGGGTGTCCACGTTCCACTCGATGTGCGTGCGCATCCTCCGCCGCGAGGCGAAGACGCTCGACATGTCGTCCAGCTTCTCCATTTACGACTCGGACGACACGAAGCGGCTCATCACGCTCGTGGCGCGAGACCTCGACATCGACCCGAAGAAGTACGCCGCGCGCCTGCTCGCGGTGCACATCTCGAACCTGAAGAACGAGCTGATCGACCCGGATGCCGCGGCGTCGAACGCGGCGAACGACCTGGAGCGGCGCGTCGCCGAGGTCTATGCCGAGTACCAGCGACGGCTCGCCGGGGCCAACGCGTTCGACTTCGACGACCTGATCATGCAGACGGTGTCGCTGCTGCAGGCGTTCCCGGACGTCGCGGAGTACTACCGGCGCCGGTTCCGGCATGTCCTGGTCGACGAGTACCAGGACACGAACCATGCGCAGTACACGCTGGTCCGCGAGCTGGCCGGGACGGAATCCGGGGCGGACACCGGTACCGAGCCCGCCGAGCTGTGCGTGGTCGGCGACGCGGACCAGTCGATCTACGCTTTCCGCGGCGCGACCATTCGCAACATCGAGGAATTCGAACGGGATTTCCCCAACGCGCACACGATTCTGCTGGAACAGAACTACCGCTCCACGCAGACGATCCTGTCCGCGGCCAACGCGGTGATCGCGCGCAACCCCAACCGGCGCGCGAAACGGCTGTGGACCGATTCGGGCGACGGCGAGAAGATCGTCGGCTACGTGTCGGACAACGACCACGACGAGGCCGCGTTCGTCGCGGGGGAGATCGATTCGCTGGCCGAGAGCGGTCAGGCGGACTACTCCGACATCGCGGTGTTCTACCGCACCAACAACCAGTCGCGGGTGTTCGAGGAAATCTTCATCCGGCTCGGCCTGCCGTACAAGGTCGTCGGCGGGGTGCGGTTCTACGAGCGGCGCGAGGTCCGCGACATGATCGCGTACCTGCGCGTGCTCGCGAACCCCGAGGACACGGTGAGCCTGCGCCGGATTCTCAACGTGCCCAAACGGGGGATCGGCGATCGGGCGGAGGCCGTGGTGGCCACGCACGCGGAACGGGAGCGGATTTCGTTCTGGGCCGCGCTTCGCGACGCGGTCGACGGCAAGGTCGCTTTGCTCAACCCGCGTTCGGCCAAGTCGATCACGGGATTCGTTGCGCTGCTTGACGAACTGGGCGAGATGGCGTCGTCCGGCACCGAGGTGCACGACCTGCTCGAGGCCGTGCTGGAGCGTACCGGCTACCGCGCTGAGCTGGAGGAATCGGACGATCCGCAGGACGCGTCGCGGGTCGAAAACCTCACCGAACTGGTCACGGTGGCGCGCGAGTTCGCGGAGTTCACCGCGGAGGTCACCAGCGACGAAAACGCAGAACTGGTCCTCGACGACGGGGTGCCGTCGCCCGGTTCGCTGCCGGCCTTCCTGGAGCGGGTTTCGCTGGTCGCAGACGCAGATTCGGTCCCGTCCCCGGACGGCGGCGAAGACGGCGACGGCGGCGCGGGCGTGGTCACGCTGATGACCGTGCACACCGCGAAGGGCCTGGAGTACCCGGTGGTGTTCTGCACCGGCTGGGAGGACGGCGTTTTCCCGCACATGCGCGCGCTGGGCGACCCGGCAGAGCTGGCCGAGGAACGGCGGCTGGCGTACGTGGCGATCACGCGGGCGCGCAAGCGGTTGTACGTGTCGCGGGCCCTCGTGCGGTCCGCGTGGGGGCAGCCGCAGATGAACCCGGCTTCACGGTTCCTCGACGAGCTGCCACCGGACCTGGTCGACTGGCGGCGTCTCGAACCGTCTTCGCCCGGGTTCGGCAATTTCGGTTCTTCGTCGGGTTCCTCGTCCGGCCCGCGCGCCGCCACCACGTGGGGTCGGCGGTCGTCGTCTTCTTCTACTTCGTCGTCTCCTTTTGGGAAGGGCTGGAAGGACACGGTGGCGCTGAAGCTGGACGTCGGCGACCGCGTCAGCCACGACAAGTACGGCCTCGGCACAGTGATCTCCTGCGACGGCGTAGGCCCCCGCGCCACGGCGACCATCGACTTCGGCGCGTCCGGGAAGGTACGCCTGATGCTGATCGGCAGTGTGCCGATGGTGAAGCTCTGACTGGGTTTTTTCCCTGGCCTGGCTTGGTTTTCTGTGGTGTTTCGCGGCGTGCCCCGGGACAGTTTTCACTGGACCGAGTGAACCGTCCGGCGGATCGCTGATTCCTGTCGGTCCGGCACGGTATACCTGAGGTTGTCGAACACAAGTTCGATGACGTGGTAGGGTATGTGGAGGGGAGCCGGGATGGACGCGGTCTTGTTTGGGGTGTTTGCCGCTGGGGTACAGGAATATCTACGGGGAGTGCTGGGAACAGCTGCAGTGGGGACCGCAGCACGCCCGGCACGAGCCGTGCCCGGGGAAGTGGCACGGCTGGCGGCCGCATGGCGTGCGCTGCTGAGACAGCACGCTTTGGGGCCGGATGGCAGATGCGTCGTCTGCAGCGGAACGTCGGGCGCCGACGGACGATGGTGGTCTTTCCCCCGACGCTCGCCATTCCGATGGCGACGAGGCACGGGTCTGTGCACGGTGTGGCAGGTCGCGGTGGCGTACTTCATCCGCCGAATGCCAGGTAGCGACCCGTAAACCCGGGTGCGACGTCCCGGTGTGGCTTACGCAGGCGTTGTCCGTGTGGCTTGCAGCTGTTGGCAGATTGCTCGGCGGAGACGTGCGGTTCCGGCAGTATTCCGGGAATCTGTCCCAGGGCACGTGCGCGGCGCCCGGCCGCGATGCGGTTGCCCAGTGGGGCGTTCGCGCGTTCGTCTGGCGGTGTTCCGGGGTTTGCCTGGCGGGACGTTCACTCGGTGTGCGCGGCCTGTCCGCGGAGTGCCCGGTGGGCGTTTGCACCGTGCTCAGCGGCGTTCTGCGGTCATCCGGTGGCAATGCTCGTCACGACATCCGGTCGCGATCCTGGGTTGTCCTCCGGATGGGCCGTTCGCGTGGCGTAGAGCGGCATTCGGGGATTGCCCGCCGAGGGTGGTCCGGTGGAGTCCGAGCGCGATGCGGGGGTCGCCCTTCGGCGAGGCCGTTCGTGAGGCATCTAGCCGAGACCGGGATTTCTGTCCGTGAGCCAGAAGCGCCATTCGGCAGCGCACCTATCCAACCGGTAATCCGGGGCTCCGTACGACAACGAATCGTCAGGCAGCCCGGTGATTATCCATGACCACCCCAGCCACGCCTCGATGCGACGGTTCCGCGGGCGCTCAGCGATTATCCATGACCAACCTGGCACTTCAAGCCGCGCGGAGCGCCTCAGAACTCAGGAGGAATCAGACGTCCACACCACGCTGAGCGAGCCACGGACGCGGGTCGATCTTCTTCGTCCCGTTCTGCCACACCTCGAAGTGCAGGTGCGGTCCGGTGCTTTCGCCGCGGTTGCCGATTTCCGCGATCTGCTGGCCGCACTTCACCTTCTGGCCTTCGCGGACGGAGAAGCTGTTCATGTGGCCGTACACCTGGATGGTGCCGTCGGCGAGCTGGACGCGTACCCAAAGTCCGAAACCGCTGGCCGGACCGGCGTCGATCACGGTGCCGTCGGAGGCGGCGTAGATGGGGGTGCCGATGGCGTTGGCGATGTCGATGCCCAGGTGGCTCGTGCCCCATCGGGCGCCGAAGCCCGAGGTGAAGGTGCCGTGGGCGGGAAGACAGGTCTTCGGGCGGGCGGCCTCTGCGGCAGCCTGACGCGCGGCTTCGGCTTCCGCCTGCACGCGGGCCTTGGTGAACTTGGCGCTGTCGGTCATCTTGGCGGCCTCGGCGGACGCGTCGACGACGTGGCCGGTCGGCAGCAGTTCGGGAGCTCCCCCGGAGCCCGCGCTGCCGAGGGTGAACGAGGCGCTCGCGTCCTGTGCGTTGGCGAGCGGCGTGACCGGGGTGTTCGAGTCCGGACCGCTGGTGGCCTTGATGGTCTGCCCGGCAGCGGCTGCGGCGAACGCGCCTGCTGCAACAGCGGCGACCACGACCCGCCCGCGAAGGGCGGAGGAGGGCGGAGCGATGCGGTGCTGACCCCGCACGCGAATGACCGCACCGTCCAGTGCGTCCTTCAGCGCCGGGGAAGGGGCTTGGCCGCCGGGGGAGCGGTGTGAAGCCAAGACAGGGCCTTCCATCGTCGGGGAGCCGGGCGGAAGCGAACTCGGGCGGGGGATCCCGTGAGCAAACCTCGGGGGTGGTTCGCTCAGCGTTTTGCTTCGTGACCTGACTGTAATGGGGACCGGGGGACAGTAACGAAGCGGCACCTCGATGAGCAAGGCGCCTCCCCGCTTTCGGCCGAACGAGTGGCCGTCGTGAAGCGCCTAGCTGTGGAAACTACCCAAAGTTAATCGAGAACTACTCCAAAAGCTGTGACTTTGCTTACATACGTTCGGATGGCCCAATGCGGAAACCGCACACATCCGGCCCGAGCCGACGAAATAAGCGGCCACCCCGACGCGTTGAATCACTTTCACGACCCATTTTGTGACCGCGGTCACTTGCATTGGGATTCGACACCACCAGCGACCACGCATGGCAGCCAACCTGAGGCGCATTGACCCGCCCAGCTCGGGCTTGGTGCTCACCCTGGAATCGCTTGGTGCGGGTCCCGCCCGCGCCAGTCAGCCCTCGCCGCCCAGACAATTGCCGACGACGCTCGGTCTTGCCCGCCACGCCTCGCCAAGCCTGAGCCGCTGCCTTCGGTCGAGCATGCACCGCCCGCTCCTGTCGAGCTGGGCTGCCTGCTCCGGCCGAGCCCGTGCCGCTCGCTCCTGTCGAGCTGGGCTGCCTGCTCCGGCCGAGCCCGTGCCGCTCGCTCCTGTCGAGCCGGACTGCCTGCTCCGGCCGAGCCCGTGCCGCTCGCTCCTGTCGAGCCGGACTGCCTGCTCCTGCCGAGCCCGTGCCGCCGACTCCGGTCGAGCCAGGCTCTCACGCTGGTCGAGCCGGGGCCGCCGAACCCGGTCAAGCCTGTGCTGCCCGCCCCAGCCGAGCCGAGTCGGGCCGCCAACTCCGGCCGAACCCGTATCGCTCACTCCCCCGGAGCCCGTGCCGCCGACTCTGGCCGAGCCGGGCCGACCTCCCCGGCCAAGTGATTGCCGACCACCCCCGGTCGACCTGTGCAGCTCACCTCCCCGGGCCGCTGCTCCCCGCAGCACCCGGGTTCAGCTCCGGCAAGCCGTCCCCACTGCCTGCCGGACCTTGCCGCGGCTTCCTCTGCGGCCTGGTCGAGCACCTGCCCCGACAGGTGTTCCACCTCGTTCCACCGTCCCCACGGTGGGTCCCCGTACTTCGTCGCGTGGTGGAGGGACGCCCCGAACGTCCGGCCATTACGCGACTTCCCCGATTTCCCTCCGACCTCTCCCGTCTCGGCCCTTCCGCCATCGAGACTCCCGGCCTACGACCCTCTTACGCGGTTCCCGGAAATTTGTTCTTCACACCCGTCAGACGCGCAGGAACACCCCTAGGTTCATTTCCCGCCAAATTCACCGAGAAGAACGTTCCGGCCAGGCCGGGGAGCCCGACGCGGCCCGGCTGTCCCCTCCCCGTGACCGGTCCTTGCTAGCGTCGCCACCGATGACTCCGCCGACCCACGAGCCCCCCGACGGCGACTCCGCACCGGCCAACCCGGACCGTCCCGCCCCGACCCGGCGGCCCAGCCTCGCCGAGCGCAAGGCCGCCGCCCGAGCCCGCGCCCGCCGGGAAGCTGGCCGCGCCGCCGACCCCCGCGCCCAGCTGGGAGCCGACGCAGCCCAGCCTGGAGCCGACACCCCCACGTCCCGCGACGACCGCGCCTCGGCAACTGACCGCGCTGCCTCCCGAGCCGACCGCAGCGGTGGCGGCGGTGGTGGTGTGGATGAGGTCTCTCCCGGTGACAGTGGCGGTGCTGCTGACCCGGTCTCCCGAGCGGACCGCAGTGCTGATGGTGAGCCTGCCTCCGGTGGCGTCGACTGTGTCTCTCGCCGTGCCAGCGACGGTGGTGCTGACTCTGCCGCACGGGCCGACCGCAGTACGGGTGGCCGCGCTGCCTCGCGCAGCGACGCTGGCGGTGATGTCGACCCTGCCTCTCGCGACGACCGCGCCTCGTCAACTGACCGCGCTGCCTCCTCAGCCGACCGCACCGGTCGCGACATGGCCTCGCGCGGCGGCGGAGCCGACCGTGTCTCGCGCGGCGGCGGTGGAGGTGTCGACCGTGTCTCGCGCGGCGGCGGTGGAGGTGTCGACCGTGTCTCTCGCGATGACAGCCGCGATAGTGCTGACACTGCCCCCCGGGCCGACCGTAGCGGTGGCCACGCTTCGCGCGGCGCCGACACCCGCGTCGACCGTGTCTCTCGCGATGACCGCGATGACAGCCATAACGCCCACTCGCGCACCCCCCGCCCGACAACACCCACCCTCCACCCGGACCTCGCCAACCAGACCCCCTCCCCAGCGCTCCGGCTCGCGACCGTCCTCATCGGCCTCGCGGCGCTCGCCCTCGCCGCAGGTGCCTTCACCCCCGTCTCGCCGGACGCGCGGCCCGGCTACCTCTCCTGGCCTCTCCTCCTCGCTCTCGCCCTCATCCCCGCCGCCGTCGCGATCGCCGCTGCGGCGAGCGGGCGCCACGGACTCGCCGCCGGGGTGATCGTCGGGCTGGCTGCGCTGGCTCCGGGTCGCCTGGTTCTCGACCTTCAATTCCTCGTCAACGGCTCCAAAACCGTCCGTCCCGAGCTGTATCTCCCGGATCGGCTGCTCGACCGCAGTGGCGTCGGCGCCGGGTTCTGGTTGCTGGTCGCCGGGCAGGTGCTCACGCTCGCTGCCGGGGTCGTCGCTGCGCGGGTTGCCCGTGAGCGCAACGAAATCGCCGGTACCGACGACAAGCGGCGGTGGCGGCTGATCATCCCGTTCCTCGCCGTGGTCACCGCCGTCGGGCTGCTCATGACGCCCGTCCTCTCCGATGACCCGTTCCTCCTCGCCCGGTCCGCCTTCGAAGGGCCCGGCCTTGCGCTCGCCGGGTACCTCCTCCTCGCCGGGGCCTTGCCGATCGCTGCCGTCCTAGGACTTTCCGCCGGAGAGGACGGCGTCGCCAAAGGGACGCTCGGCGGGGTTGCCGCGGCGGTGTTCGCCGTTGCGCTGCCTACCTTCGTCGCGGGGTTTGCGGTGCCGGGGCTGGAGGTGTCGACCGGGGCGTACCTCGCCGTCGTGCCGATGGTGTGCGTCCTCGTCCTCAGTCCACTTGCGACACCGCAGCTGACCCAAGCCGAACGCACCGACCTCGCCGGGGAAGCCCGCGTACCCGGGATCACCATCTGGCGTGCCCTCACCGCTCTGTTCGCCTTGGTCACCGCAATCGCCGCGGCGGTCGGCGCGCTCGCGCCGCAACTGGGCAGTACCACCGAGAGCCCGGCGCGCTGGCAGTTGCTCGCGGCGGCGATCGTCGTCGTACTGCCCGCGCCCTTCCTGCTGACCCGACGTACCGCGCCCGTCGCCCGCGGGCTGCTTGCGGTGCTGTGGGCGGGAATCGTCCTCGCGGGTACGGCGGTGCTCAGCACGGCAATCACCGCATCCGAAGCGACCGGCCTCGGTGGGCTCGGCGGCGCGATCAGCTACCACCTCGGCGCCGGCGCTGTTTTCACCGCCATCGCGCTCGGCCTCGCCGGGCTCACCGCGTTGTCCGCAGTGATCACCGGCGTCGTCGAGCGCGACGACACCGGCACCGACGGCCCGCGTTCCCCCGTTCTCATTCCCGCCGCGGTAGCCGCAGTCCTGGCGATCGCAGCGTTCGGTACCCCCGTCTTCACCGCGCCCGGGTACCCGGCCCCGGGGCTCTGGTCCGATTTCGACACTCCCTCATGGGGCCTGCTCGCCGCAACGCTGGTCGTCCTCGGCGCGCTGGGCCTGAGTGTCCGATCGCGACCCGGTGCCGCCGCGACCTCGCTCACCGGCGCCGCCGTGCTGCTCGCCTTGCACGTCGCCGAATTGCCGCTTGTCGGCTCGGCCATCGACGGTGCGCGCCCGGGCGCCGGATTCTGGCTCGGGCTCGCCGCGGTGGTGGCCACGGTCGTCGCCGCCGGGCTCGCCGCTGCCGGTGCGAAGCGGGCCGGATGAGCCCGCGCCGAGTGGTACTCGTCGAACTCGCCCGAGAAACCACCGCTACCCACGTGGCGAGGCTGCTGCGAGACGCCGGGGTCGAGGTCGTCCACGCCGGATACCTCGAGTCGGCCGAGCAGATCGTGCGCACGGTGGAACAGGAGGATCCGGACGTGGTGGGCCTGCTCGGCGGCCCGCCACCCCGCGGGCTCCGCGAAGCGCTCGGCGACGTCGAAGTGGCCGCGATAGGCGACAAAACCCCCGAAGAAGCGGCCGAAATGCTCGCCGGTGTGCGGACTCACACCCGGCACACACCCTCTGACCGCGCACGGTGACCGACTTCACCGGATGCGGCGTCCCCAGCGTCTGCGCAGGTCGCTAACCTCGACTGGTCCGACAGCGCGGTCCGTCAGCGGACCACCACAGTGGCGTGTCGTCAGGAGACTGGAGTAGTGGACCTCTACGAGTACCAGGCGAGGGATCTCTTCGCCGCCCACGGAGTACCGGTTCTGCCGGGCTCGGTGGCCAGCACACCGGAAGAAGCCAAGGCCGCCGCGGAGCAGATCGGCACCCAGGTCGTCGTCAAGGCGCAGGTGAAGGTCGGCGGCCGGGGCAAAGCGGGCGGCGTCAAGCTGGCCCAGACGCCCGACGAGGCGAAGGAGAAGGCGGAAGCCATCCTCGGCCTCGACATCAAGGGTCACGTCACGCGCCGCGTGCTCGTGGCCGAGGCCTCGGACATCGCGTCCGAGTACTACTTCTCCTTCCTGCTCGACCGCGCCAACCGCACGTTCCTGGCGATGGCGTCGGCCGAGGGCGGCATGGAGATCGAGCAGCTCGCGGTCGAGCGGCCCGACGCGCTCGCGAAGATCCCGGTCGACGCGATTGCCGGCGTCGACAAGGCGAAGGCCCTCGAAATCCTGAAGGCGGGCAAGTTCCCGGCCGAGATCGTCGACGAGGCCGCCGACGTCGTGGTGAAGCTGTGGGAGACCTTCGTCTCCGAGGACGCCACCCTGGTCGAGGTCAACCCGCTGGTCCGCGACCCGCAGGACAAGATCATCGCCCTCGACGGCAAGGTCACGCTCGACGAGAACGCCTCCTTCCGCCACCCGGCGCACGAGGAGCTCGTCGACAAGCAGGCGGAGAACCCGCTCGAGGCGAAGGCCAAGGAGAAGGACCTCAACTACGTCAAGCTCGACGGCGAGGTCGGCATCATCGGCAACGGCGCGGGCCTCGTGATGTCCACTTTGGACGTCGTGGCGTACGCGGGCGAGAAGCACGGCGGCGTGAAGCCCGCCAACTTCCTCGACATCGGCGGCGGCGCGTCGGCGGAGGTCATGGCGGCCGGGCTGGACGTCATCCTCAACGACACCGACGTGAAGAGCGTGTTCGTCAACGTCTTCGGCGGCATCACCGCCTGCGACGCGGTGGCGAACGGCATCGTCGAAGCGCTGAAGATCCTCGGCGACGAGGCCTCCAAGCCGCTGGTCGTCCGCCTGGACGGCAACAACGTCGTGGAGGGGCGCAAGATCCTCGCCGACGCGAACCACCCGCTGGTCACCGTGGTGGACACTATGGACAACGCGGCCGACAAGGCCGCCGAGCTCGCCGCGGCAGGTGCGTGACATGTCGATCCTCATCAACGAGAACAGCAAGGTCATCGTGCAGGGCCTCACCGGCTCCGAGGGCACGAAGCACGCCACCAAGATGCTGAAGTCCGGCACCAACATCGTGGGCGGCGTCAACGCCCGCAAGGCCGGGCAGACGGTCACCATCGAGGGCAAGGACCTCACCGTGTTCGGCACGGTCGAGGAGGCCATCAAGGAGACCGGCGCCGACGTGTCGGTCATCTTCGTGCCGCCGAAGTTCGCGAAGGACGCGGTCATCGAGGCGATCGACGCCGAGATCCCGCTCGCCGTCGTCATCACCGAGGGCATCCCGGTGCACGACTCGGCCTACTTCTGGGCGCACGCGGTCGCGAAGGGCAACAAGACCCGCATCATCGGGCCGAACTGCCCTGGTGTGATCAGCCCCGGCAAGTCCAACGCGGGCATCATCCCGGCCGACATCACCGAGGCCGGCGGCATCGGCCTCGTGTCGAAGTCCGGCACGCTGACCTACCAGATGATGTACGAACTGCGCGACATCGGCTTCTCCACCGCCGTCGGCATCGGCGGTGACCCGGTCATCGGCACCACCCACATCGACGCCCTCGAGGCGTTCGAGAAGGACGCCGACACCAAGGTCATCGTGATGATCGGCGAGATCGGCGGCGACGCCGAGGAGCGGGCCGCGGCCTACATCAAGGAGAACGTGACCAAGCCGGTCGTCGGCTACGTCGCGGGCTTCACCGCCCCCGAGGGCAAGACGATGGGCCACGCAGGCGCGATCGTCTCCGGTTCGTCCGGCACCGCCGCGGCGAAGAAGGAGGCCCTCGAGGCCGCCGGCGTCAAGGTCGGCAAGACCCCGAGCGAGACCGCCGTGCTCGCGCGTGAGCTGTACAACAGCCTGGGCTGACCAGCGCATACGCGATCGACGAAGGCCGGGTACCGCAGTGGTGCCCGGCCTTCGCCGTGTCCGCCGGGAACCGATCCGGTGGTCTGGACGTCGAACGGTTGCGGGTCGCGGACGGGCCTGGACGGATGCGCTAGCGTGCAGTCACTCGTGAGCGGGAACGTCGCCGCACCCGCACCGCCGGTCGATGAGACAGGAGAGTTTCCGATGACCTTCCCCAGTGGCGGGCCCGGCTACCCCCAGCAGGGCCAGCCGTCCCAGGGACCGCCCCCGTCGGGCGGGTTCCCCCAGCCGCCGCAGCAGCCGCAGCCCCAGCCGCCGCAGGGGCCGCCTGCGGTTGGCGCCGGAGCGCCGCCGAACCTTCCGCTGCTGCTCTCGCTCGGCGTGGCCGTGCTCGGCGTGGTGCAGTACTTCCTCGGCTTCGCGTCCGAGGCGGGCCCGGCCGGGCAGGTCATCCTGTTCCTGCTGGTCGGCGGTCTGCTGTCGGCGATGAACGCGCTGCCGAAGGGTCCGAAGACGCTGCCGTTCGCGGCGCTGTTCAGCGTGCTCGGCGGGCTGGGTGCGCTCGACGCCGTCGTCACCGGGCGCACGTCAGGCATCGTGATCGTGGTGCTGATTCTCGGCCTGCTGCAGATGCTGGCTTCGGTCACCGTGCTGCTGTTCGAGCACGGGGTGATCAAGCCGCCTTCTCCGCAGCCGTCCGTCCCGGCATACCAGCAGCAGTACGGCCAGTACCAGCCGACGCAGTACCAGCCGACCCCGCCGCCGCCGGGTCAGCCCGGGCAGCCGGGACAACCTGGTCAGCCGGGGCAGCAGGCGACCACGTATGCGCCGCAGCAGGGGCAGTTCTTCCAGCCGCCTGCCGACCAGGGCAAACCGCCGGGCACGCCGCCCGGAGGGTTCGGTCAGCAAGGCTGAAACCCCTTCGCATTCCACACCCGCTGTGACTCTCCGTGTCACAGCGGGTGTTTTTCTTTCCCTCGTGCCCCGACCGGGTGGGCGTTGGGTTCGCCACGTCCGGCGGGCGGCGTGCCTCACCCGGACGGCCGAGCGCGGATGAAATGGTCGGGGACATGCAGGTGCTCACCAGTCCCGGCCGCCCCGCGGGCGACGAGCCGGTGAGCGACACCCCGGAACCGGAGGGCGCGGCCCGGCTGCGGGTGTTGCTCGCCGCGGCGCTCGGCCCGCTCGTCACCGGCTACGCGGTGGTCGCGACCCTGCTTGCGCTCGTCTCGCTGACCGCCGAGCGCACGGTGTTCTCCACGGGCGGGGTGCTGCTGGCGGCGGGTCCCGGATGGCTGGCCGCCCACCAGGTCCAGATCGGGATCGGCGGACATCCGCTCGGCATGCTGCCGTTGCTGCCGACCATCGGGGTCGTGGCGCTGGTCGCGCGGACGGCGTCCGGTGCGGTGCAGCGGCTCGGCTGTTCCGGACCGCGGCAGGCAATCCCGCTGGTCGCCACGATTTCCGGTGCGCACCTGCTGTTCGGGCTGTTGATTGCACTGCTTTCTCTTGGTGCGCCGGTACGGGTGAACCCGGCGCTCGGGGCCCTGGTGCCGGCTGCGGTCGCTGCGTTCGGGGCGGCCATCGGCGTGGTCCGCCGCTGCGGGCTGCCGGGGGTGATCGCCGAACGCCTCGACCCGCTCGCCGTCCGCGGATTGCGCGCGGGCCTGCTCGGGTTGTCCGCGCTGCTGCTGGCGGGTGCGTTGACGCTGACGGTCGCCACTGCGCTGTCCGCGCGCACGGTGTCCGACCTCTTCGAACCGTCTCTCGGCAGCAGTTTCGGCCTCTTCCTGCTTTCGGTGCTGTACCTGCCGAACGCGGTGGTCGCCGCGATGTCGTTCGTGAGCGGACCCGGGTTCAGCATCGGCGACCTCGACGTGCACCTCGCCGGCTACCGGGGTGGCTCCGTCCCGGGGGTGCCGCTGCTGGGCGGGATTCCCGAGCACGCCGCCGCGTGGTGGCCGGTGCTGCTGGTGCTGCCGCTGGTGGTGGGGCTGCTGGTCGGCTGGTCGGTGCGCGCGGTGGACGACGATCCGGCCGCCCGGATCCGCGTCGTGGTCGTGGCGGGCGCGGTGGTCGGGTTCGGCTGTGTGGTGCTGGGCACGCTCGCCGGGGGACGGCTCGGCGACGGTCCGTTCGACCCGGTCAGCGTGCCGGTCGGGGTGGCGTCGATCGTGGCGTTCTGCTGGATCGTGATTCCGGCCGGGTTCGTGGCGTTCTTCGCGGGGGCACATTCTGCGGTTGCGCCGCCGTCTTCTCTCGAGGTCGAGGAGCCTGCTGAGGAGGAAGAGTCTTCTGAGGAGATCGAGGAAACCGAGGATTCGGACGAGGCCGTCGAGGACGCTGTCGACGAATCCGAGGAACCTGAAGCCTCGGAAACCTCTGAGGACGCCGAGGACTTCGACGCCGAGGCCGACGCCGAACTGGGCCTCGAGCTGCCGGAGGACGAGCCCGTCGAGACCCCGGCTGACGCCGCTTCCGAAGAGCCAGAGGCCGCCGAGGAGGAGCCCGAGGCTGTGACCGAGTCCACCGCGGACTCCGTCGACGAGAAGCCCGCGGAAGACGACCGTTAGGGTTGGGGTGACCTGGTGAAGTGCCGTGCGCCCGAGGTGTACGGCCGTGCAAGGAGCCCGTTCTGGCCAGCCGCTTGGACCTGCCCACCCCGGTGAAGATCGTCGTGCTCGCGTCCGGGTCCGGCACGCTGCTGCAGGCCGTGCTCGACGCCGCCGGGCAGCCCGGGTTCCCGGCCGGGGTCGTCGCGGTCGGGGCCGATCGCACCGGGATCGAGGCGCTCGCGCGGGCGGAACGGGCCGTGGTGCCGTCGTTCACCGTGCGGGTCGCCGACCATCCGGACCGGGCGGCGTGGGACCGCGCGCTCACCGAGGCCGTCGCGGTGTACCGGCCGGACCTCGTGGTGTCCGCCGGGTTCATGAAGATCCTCGGGCCGGAGTTCCTCGCCCGGTTCGCCGGCCGGGTGATCAACACCCATCCCGCGCTGCTGCCGTCGTTCCCCGGGATGCACGCGGTCGCCGACGCACTGGCCGCGGGCGTGCGGGTCACCGGGTCGACGGTGCATTTCGTCGACGCGGGTGTGGACACCGGTCCGGTCATCGCACAGGAAGCGGTGCCGGTGGAGACCGACGACACCGAAGACGTCCTGCACGAGCGGATCAAGGCCGTGGAACGCAGGCTGCTGGTTGAAACGATCGAGCGACTCGGCCGTGGTGGGTGCACCGTGGACGGACGAAAGGTGAGGTTTTCGTGAGCACAGCACAGGGACGGCGCCCGGTCCGGCGCGCGCTGATCGGCGTCTCGGACAAGGCCGGCCTGCTCGAGCTCGCGACCGGCCTGCACGCGGCCGGCGTGGAGATCGTGTCGACCGGCGGGACGGCGAAGGTGATCGCGAACGCCGGGGTCCCGGTCACGCCGGTCGAGCAGGTCACCGGGTTCCCGGAATCGTTCGACGGCCGCGTGAAGACGCTGCACCCGCGCGTGCACGCCGGGCTGCTTGCCGACCAGGGCAACGACGCCCACGTCGCGCAGCTCAAGCAGCTGGACATCGCGCCGTTCGACCTGCTCGTGGTGAACCTGTACCCGTTCCAGCAGACTGTCGCGTCCGGCGCGAGTGTCGAAGACTGCGTGGAGAACATCGACATCGGCGGCCCGGCGATGGTGCGTGCGGCGGCGAAGAACCACGGCAGTGTCGCTGTCGTCGTGGATCCGGCGCGGTACGCGTGGGTACTCGAGCAGGTCCTCGCGGGCGGCTTCGAGTTCTCGGACCGACAGCGTCTCGCTGCGCAGGCGTACACGCACACAGCTGCGTACGACACGGCTGTCGCGTCGTGGTTCGCCAGTGCGTACGCGCCTGCGGACGACAGTGGCTTCCCGGACTTCCTCGGCGCTACGTGGGACCGTGCCGACGTACTGCGCTACGGCGAGAACCCGCACCAGAAGGCGGCGTTGTACCGAAGCGGTCGGCCGGGTCTCGCGCACGCGGAGCAGCTTCACGGTAAGGCGATGTCGTACAACAACTACGTCGACACCGATGCCGCGCGTCGCGCTGCCTTCGACTTCTCGGAGCCGGCTGTCGCGATCATCAAGCACGCCAACCCTTGTGGGATCGCTGTAGGTGCAGACGTCGCCGAGGCGCACCGTAAGGCGCACGCGTGCGACCCGGTGTCCGCGTACGGCGGCGTCATCGCCACGAACCGGCCGGTGAGCGTCGTGGCGGCGGAGCAGATCGCCGAGGTGTTCACCGAGGTCGTGCTGGCTCCTGACTTCGAGCCCGAAGCGCTGGAGATCTTGCGGCGCAAGAAGAATGTCCGGCTGCTGAAGCTGCCGGTGATCGAAAACCCGTCGCCGGTGGAGTTCCGCCCGATCTCCGGCGGGGTGCTCCTGCAGACCGTCGACGTGATCGACGCCCCCGGCGACGACCCGGCGAACTGGCAGCTGGCCACCGGATCCCCGGCCGACGAGCAGACCTTGGCGGACCTGGAGTTCGCCTGGCGGGCGCTGCGCGCGGTGAAGTCCAACGCGATCCTGCTGGCCAACGACGGAGCCACCGTCGGGGTCGGCATGGGCCAGGTGAACCGCGTCGACTCATCACGGCTGGCCGTCACGAGGGCAGGCGATCGGGCAAAGGGTTCGGTCGGCGCGTCGGACGCGTTCTTCCCGTTCCCGGACGGCCTGGAAGTCCTGACCGAGGCAGGCGTGCGTGCGGTCGTCCAGCCCGGCGGTTCCATCCGGGACCCCGAGGTGATCGCCGCCGCCGAGGCCGCCGGAATCACGCTGTACCTCACCGGCACGAGGCACTTCGCCCACTGACGTTCGGCTCTCCACCGGCCGGGACTTTTCCTTTGTCCCGGCCGGTTTTCTGTTCTCTTCTCGCCCTTGTCCTTGACAGTGGGGGCAGGGTGGGGTTGACTGGAGTGAGTCGAACAGGTGTTCGATGCTTTGGGTGATCTGTGCGGCCGGCCCGCACAGGGTGAATACGGTGCCGCCTTCCCCGCGGCGTGCCGGCGCCCGCCCCAGAGCCAGGTCTACCGGCGTGGACCTCGGCTGCCTGGGGCGGGTACGCCGGCAGATCAAGCGGAGGAAGGTGACCGGTGACCGAAGTCGTCCCAGCCATGACCGAAGCGCCCGGCTACGCACCGGCTTCGGCCGGCGCAGGTGCGTTTGCTGCACCAGCGGGCGCGGTCGGGCAGGCTGCGGTTGGGCGGGCTGCGGTCGGCACGTTTTCGGGTGCGTCAGGTCTGGGTTCGCTTGGCCCGGTTTCGCTTGGCTCAGTTTCGTTTGGCCCGTCTTCGGGCGTGTCCGGTGGGGTTTTGTTCGGTGTGGCTTCGGGCGGGGCTGGGGTGGTTTCGGTTGCGCCAGGCGGGGCTTCATTGGACGTGGCTTCGGTTGAGCCGGGTGGAGCTGGGGTGGTTTCGGTTGCGCCGGGTGAGGCTGGTGCGGCCTTGGTTGCGCCGAAGGGGGCTGGTGCGACTTCGGTTGTGCCAGGCGGGGTTGGCGTGGTTTCGGTTGCGCCGGGTCGGGCTGGTGTGGCCTCGGTTACGCCGGGCAGGGTTGGCGTGGCTTCAGGCGCGTCTGGCGGAGTTTCGTTCGGCATGGGTTCGAGCGAGCCAGGCGAGGTTTCGTTCGACTCGACCTCGGGTGCGCCGAACGAGGCTTCGTCTGGTGGGGCTTCGGAGGTGACTGTCCTTGCCCTGCTCGATGTGGTCCCGGATGCACCTGATCCGGCTCCACTCAACACGGCTTCCACCACACTCGAAACCCCGGCAACCCCGATGGCGGTTGCCGTTCCGAAGCCACCCGCCGTCCCGCGCCCGAGCGAAATGCCTGGTGCACAGGGAATTCCAGCCAAGCCGAGGAAGCCCCGGCGGATGCGTGGAACCGCATCCCCGTCCGGGTTGGTCACGTTGCCCGCAGCTCCGAAAGAGCTGCCAACCACACCCACGAGCGTGCCGGAGGCGCGGCCGGCACGCTCGTGGGAAGTACTGGTCCCGTGGGAAGCACTGAAAGCCTTCGCGAAAAAATCCGCCGAGAAAATGCCCCCGACGAGACGGTCTCCTCGACGATTCTCCTTGCCAAAGAACACTTCCCGAGCCCGATCGACCACCCCGCCACCCCCCAACGCGGCAACCGGCCACCCTCCGGCTTGCCCCAGCGAGCCGACATCCGCCGGTCCACCAACCGAATTCCACTCCCGGCCGCCGTCCTTCTCACCACCGACCCGGCGCGATCCCTTCCCCGCAGCGCCCCGCTGTCCCGATTCCAGCTCCTCTGCCGAGCTGCACTCTTCCCTGAATCCCGATCAGCTCACCGACTTCTCCCTACCGGCAGACTCCGCCCCGCCAGCTGATCCCGCCCAGCCAATAGATCCCCAACCGCCGAACGACTCCCGTTCGGCGGACGTAATCAACCTGCCGCGCCCATCGGCCCAGCTGTCCCCGCCGACCCGACTGCACTCCCCGACCCGACTGCACTCCCCGACCCAACTGCACTCCCCGACCCGTCCGCAGCAGCCGACCCGTCCGCCCGTGCCAGCCCCACCACGCCCCCCGGCCCAGCCCAGCTCGCCGACCGAGCTCCGCCCCCCAACCCGGCTCCGCCCCCAACCCGACCCCGCCCCTCAACCCCACCCCCTGACCACCCTCACCGCTCTCCCCGGCGTCAGCACCGCCAGCACCGTCGCGTCGGAGCGGGCCGGGCAGGCCGGGCAAACTGCCCAGGCGGACTGGGGCCGCGCAGCCGGGCGAATACTCCCGGTAGCACCGGCACTGGCCGACCTACTCCCCGGCGCCGGGCTGCGGCGCGGGAGCATCGTGGCGGTCCACCAGTCCACCTCGCTCCTGTTCGCGTTGCTCGCCGAGCCCACTGCGGCGGGGGCGTGGGCGGCAGTCGTCGGGGTGCCCACACTGGGGGTTGCCGCGGCGGCCGAGCACGGGGTTGTCGTGTCGCGGCTGGCGTTGGTTCCCCATCCGGGGGCCGAGTACCCGGCGGTGATGGCCGCGTTGATCGACGGCGTCGACCTCGTCGTCACCGAACCACGCTCGGTACGTCCGGATGTCGCGCGCCGGCTTGCGGCTCGGGCTCGGCATCGCGGGGTCGTGCTGCTTTCGCTGGGGCACTGGCCTTCCGCCGACGTCGAGCTCCACTGCACCCCGGGTGCCTGGACCGGGCTGACCGGCGATGGCGCGGGTTACCTCCGCTGCCGGTCGGTCGAGGTGCACGTCCATGGTCGCGGGGCGGCGGCGCGTCCCCGTTCCGCGCCGGTGCTCCTGCCAGGGCCGGACGGGCGCGTCACCCGATCCGGGAAAACCGCCGTGGCGCGGGAGGAGGAAGCCGTCGGATGACAGTCTACAAAGGACAGTCGGACCCGCGCCGGAATCCGGTGCGGATGCTCGTCGTCTGGTGTCCCGACTGGCCTGCGGTCGCCGCTGTCGCTGCGGCCAGGGGAGTGCTGACCAGGCCTGCTGCGGTGTTCCTTGCCAACCGGGTCGTCGCGTGCACTGCGGTGGCCCGCTCCCGCAACGTGCGCCGCGGCATGCGGCGGCGCGAGGCCGAATCCCGGTGTCCCGACCTGGCCGTGTTCGGCGTCGACGAGGCACGGGACGCGCGGCTGTTCGAGACCGTCGCGCTGGCGGTCGAGGAATTGGTCGTCGGGCTGGAAGTGGTACGACCGGGATTGCTCGCGGTCCCCGTCACCGGTGCGGCCGGATACTTCGGCGGCGAACCGCAGCTCGCCGAAAAACTGGTGGACCAGGTGTCGGCGGCGGCCGGGGTCGAATGTCAGGTCGGGGTTGCGGAAGGGCTCTTCGCGGCCACCCTCGCCGCCCGGCACGGGGCGCTCATCGAACCCGGGCGGGCGGCGGAATTCCTCGCCCCGCTGCCGATCACCGAGCTGGACCAGCCCGGCGCCGAACGCGCAGAGCTCGTCGACCTGCTCACCCGGCTCGGGCTGCGCACGCTCGGCTCCTTCGCCGCGCTCGGGGAACGAGACGTCGTCGCCCGGTTCGGCCGCACCGGGGTACTCGCCCACCGGCTGGCCAAGGGACTGTCCGACCGTCCGCCGCTGCGCCGCCGCCCGCCGCCCGAGCTGTCGCTCAGCGAGTCGTTCGACCCGGTGCTCAGCCGGGTGGACGTGGCCGCATTCCTCGCCAAAAAACTCGGCGCCCGTTTCCACGCCACCCTCGCCGGCCGCGGTCTCGCCTGCACCCGCCTCGGCATCTACGCCACCACCGAAACCGGCGAACAACTCGGTCGTGTCTGGCGCTGCGCGGAACCCCTGACGCCGCAAGGGGTTGCCGACCGGGTGCGCTGGCAGTTCGAAGGCTGGCTGCGGGCCGCACCCGGCGAACGTCCCACCTCCGGGGTCGCACGGCTGCGGCTCGAACCGGAGGAAACGGTCGAGGGCCGTTCCCTGCAACTCGGCCTGTGGCGAGGCGGCGACCCCGGCGCCGGCCCGGGCGAGGACGAGGAGCTGACCACCGAACGGGCCGGCCGGGCCTTCGTCCGGATACAAGGCCTGCTCGGCCCCGAAGGCGTGGTCACCCCCTTGCTCGACGGCGGCCGCGACCCAGCCTCCCGCGTCCGCCTGATCCCCTGGGGCGACCCGCGGGAACCCGCCACGCCCCCGGACGCCACCTGGCCCGCCCGGCTACCCGCACCGTCCCCGCCGACCGTGCTGGACCAGCCGCTGCCGGTCCAGGTCGTCGACGGCCAGGGGTGCCCGATCGGTCTCACGCCGCGCAAACAGCTCACCGCGCCGCCACACGGGTTCCGCATCGCCGGTGGACCACCCCGGCCGATCACCGGATGGGCCGGACCGTGGCCCATCACCTCGAGCCGCCGCTCAACCGGCCCACCCCAAGCCCGGCTGCAGCTCCTGCTGGCCAGCTCCGCCGAGGACGACGCCGCCGAAGCCGTGCTCGTCCTCTGCTCCGGAACCGACAATCCAGTGTGGACAGTGGAAGGAAGCTACGACTGATGACCTTCGACCTGCCAACCCCACGCACCCCGGGCGACCTCGCTCCGCCGCGTTCCGTCCCGCCTTACCTCGGCGCGCCTCGTTATCCCAGCGCGCCGGATCCCGCAGCGGCGCACTCCGGCGATTCGGACCATGTCGATCCTCGCTTCGTCCCGCCGCGGCCCGGCCTGCCTCGCTCTGCTCTGCCGGGTTCCGTTTCGCCGCGCCCTGCTCAGCCGGATTCTGTTTCGCCGGGTCCTGTTTCGCCGCGCCCCGTTCAGTCGGACTCTGCCTCGCCGCGCCCTGTTCAGTCGGACTCTGCCTCGCCGCGCCCTGTTCAGTCGGACTCCGCCTCGCCGCGCCCTGCTCAGCCGGACTCCGCCCCGCCGCGCTCCATGCCACCGCAGCCCGCCTCGCCGGATTCCGCTCTGCCATGGCCGGTCCGGCCGCGTCCGGCTGATGTCCCGGTGCCGTCCGGGGTAGCACTGCTCATCCCGGAACCCCGGCGCTCACCTGAGAACCGGAGGGAGTGAGATGGGCTGGAACAACCCGCCGGTCCGGTGGAAGGACCTTGCGCGGGCGCTGGCGGGTGAGCTGCCGCCCGGTGATCATGGGGACAGTCCTGCCTGGGGGCGAAAACGTGAGGAGTACCAGCGCCCCGCTCACGTACCGCCGCCGAGTAGTGACCTCGAGTCCGGTCATCGGGTGGCGTACGCCGAGCTGCATTGCCATTCCAACTTCAGTTTTCTCGACGGTGCCAGCCATCCCGAGGAGCTGGTGGAAGAAGCTGCCCGCCTGCGGCTCGACGCCATCGCGCTCACCGACCACGACGGTATGTACGGCGTCGTCCGGTTTGCCGAGGCGGCCAGAGAACTGGGTGTGGCAACGGTGTTCGGCACCGAGCTGAGCTTCGGGCTGTCCGGCCCGCAGAACGGCGTCGCCGACCCCGAAGGCGAGCACCTCCTGCTGCTGGCCCGCGGCGACGAGGGTTACCGCAGCCTGTGCCGGGCAATCACCGCGGGACAGTTACGCGGTCACGACGACGAGGCGCCGTCCAGCGATCGCGCGGAAAAAGGCCGTCCGATCTACGATTTGCGTGCCGTGGCGGAGGAAGTCGCCGGGAATTGCGCGGTACTCACCGGTTGCCGCAAAGGATCCGTGCGTTCGGCGCTGGTCCGCGAAGGTCCTGGCGCAGCAGCCGCCGAACTGCGTCGTCTCGTCGACCTCTTCGGCCGCGACCAGGTGTACGTCGAGCTGATCGACCACGGCCAGCCCCTCGACAGCACGCACAACGACCTGCTCGCCAGAATGGCCGAAGAACTCGGTCTGCCCACCGTCGCCACCACCGCCGCGCACTACGCCCGCCCCGAACGCGGCCGCCTCGCCGACGCCCTCGCCGCCATCCGCGCCCGCCGCGGCATCGACGACCTCGAAGGCTGGCTTCCCGGCGACGGCACCGCATTCCTCCGTTCCGGCGCCGAAATGGAGAAGATCTTCGGCCGGTACAAGGGTGCGGTACAGCGGTCGGCGCTGCTGGGGGTGGAATGTGCTTTCCCGTTGAAACTCATTGCGCCGGAACTACCTCCGTTCGACGTACCCCCGGGGTATGACGAGACCACCTATCTGCGCCGCCGTGTGCGGAAGGGGTTCAAAAAGCGTTACCAGGGAAAGGAAAAAGCCGCCGAGGCATGGCAGCAGATCGAGCACGAGATGACGATCATCGAGAATCGGGGATTCCCTGGGTACTTTCTGATCGTCTGGGATATCGTGCGCTTCTGCCGTCGAAGCGACATCCTTTGTCAGGGAAGGGGTTCTGCGGCCAACTCGGCGGTCTGTTACGCGCTGGGCATCACCAACGTCGATCCGATGAAGTACACGCTGCTCTTCGAGCGATTCCTTGCACCGAATCGTGACGAGTACCCGGATATCGACATCGACATCGAATCCGACCGGCGGGAGGAGGTGATCCAGTACGTTTACCAAAAGCATGGCAGGCTCAATGCCGCACAGGTCGCGAACGTGATCACCTATCGCGCCCGTTCCGCAATCCGCGATGCTGCTCGGGCGCTCGGCTATTCGCCCGGCCAGCAGGATGCGTGGAGCAAGCAGATCGACCGCTGGGGTGCCTTGCGCGGCACCGAAAAGGATCACGACCACGATATTCCCCGCGACGTCGTGCAACTGGCTTGCGCGCTGGAGGACTTCCCTCGCCACCTCGGCATCCACTCCGGCGGCATGGTGATGTGCCGTGAGCCGGTGAGTCAGGTGTGTCCGGTCGAGTGGGCGCGGATGGAAAACCGCAGTGTTCTGCAATGGGAGAAAGAAGACTGTGCTGCGGTCGGTCTGGTGAAGTTCGACCTCCTCGGCCTCGGCATGCTTTCGGCGCTGCATTACATGATCGACCTTGTCTGGGATTACAAAGGCGAGGAAATTGACATCGCCGAATTGAATCTTGAGGACGAGAACATCTACGACATGCTTTGCCGTGCCGACGCCATCGGGGTGTTTCAGGTGGAGAGCCGGGCTCAGCTGGCCACGCTGCCACGATTGCGCCCGCGAGACCTCTACGAACTGGCGGTGGAAGTCGCCCTGATTCGGCCAGGTCCGATTCAGGGCGGCTCGGTGCACCCGTATATTCGGCGCAAGCAAGAACGTGAAGAATGGGAGCATGACCATCATCTGCTGAAAAATGCACTGGACAGAACGCTGGGAGTTCCACTGTTTCAGGAGCAGATGATGCAAATCGCCCTGGAGGTAGCGAATTTCACTGCCACCGAGGCCGATCAGCTGCGGAACGCCATGGGGTCGAAACGCTCGCAGCGAAAAATGGAACGGCTGCACAAGCGATTCCTCGACGGCGCCATGGCGAACGAGCTCGACGAGGAGCTCGCCGAGAAGATCTTCCAGAAACTGAAAGCATTCGCCAACTTCGGGTTCCCCGAAAGTCACGCGTTGAGCTTCGCGCATTTGGTGTTCTCCAGCGCGTACTTCAAGTACTACCACCCGGACGCGTTCTGTGCAGGCCTGTTGCGGGCGCAGCCGATGGGCTTCTACTCGCCGCAGTCGCTGGTGGCCGATGCGCGCCGGCATGGGGTCACGGTGCTCGGGCCCGACATCAACCTGAGCCTGGCGCACGCCACGTTGGAACCGTTGCCGGACAAGGGAAGGCTCCATGCCGTACGGGGTGGGATCGGGACCGTCCGGATGATCGGGGACACGCTGGCCGAGGAAATCGTGGCGGAGCGGCAGGCGCACGGCCGATACGAGAGCATGTCCGACCTCGGCCGCCGGGTTCGGCTCACCACGCCGCAGCTGGAAGCGCTGGCCACCGCGGGGGCGTTCGGCGGGTTCGGGCCCGACCGGCGGCAGGCGCTGTGGTCTGCCGGCGCCGTCGCGCAGGATCGGCCGGAGAAACTGCCTGGTACCGGCGTCGGGGTCGACGCGCCGATGCTGCCGGGCATGGACGGGCTCGACCTCGCCGCCGCCGACGTGTGGGCCACCGGGATCTCGCCCGGCAGCTACCCGACGGAATTCATCCGCGACCGGCTCGACGCGCTCGGGGTGGTCACCGCCGACCGGCTGCTGAGCCAGGCCGACGGCACGCGGGTGCTCGTCGGGGGAGCGGTCACGCACCGGCAGCGTCCGGCGACCGCCGGTGGGGTCACGTTCCTCAACCTCGAGGACGAGACCGGCATGGTGAACGTGATCTGCACGCTCGGGCTGTGGCAACGGTTCCACCGGATCGCGCGGGGGAGTCCGGCGCTGCTCGTGCGTGGTGTGGTCGAAAATGCGGACGGCGTGGCGAGCGTGCGCGCGGAGAAACTGGAGCCGTTGTCGTTGCGCGTACCCATGAAATCGCGGGACTTCCGGTGACCGAAGCGACCCCGTCGGGGAGGTGGTGCCGGGGCGGATGACATCCTGTCCGGGTGACCGAGACCGGCGAGGACTACTCCGAAGCGCAACTTTCCGGCCAGTGGTGGGAAAAACGCCAGTTCGCGGGATGCGACTTCACGGAGGCGGACCTGCGCGACCTCCGTACCCGCGGCTGCACGTTCGACAACTGCGACTTCACCAAGGTCGACCTCGCGGGCTCACGGCACGACGCCTCGGCGTTCCGCTCGTGCACGTTCGACCGCGCGGTGCTGGCGGACAGCCGGTGGTCGTCGTGCTCGCTGCTGGGATCGTCCTTTGTGGACTGTCGATACACCGGTATCGCGCTCACCGAATGCGACCTGTCGCTGGCCTCGTTCGCCCGGGGACGGCTACGAAAACTGGACTTGTCGGGCCTGCGAATGCGGGAAGTGAACCTGACGGAGACGGATCTGACGGATTCCGACCTCCGTGGTACCGACCTGTCCGGCGCCCGCCTCCTCGGCGCGAAACTTCCGGGTGCCGACCTGCGCGGCGCGGTGGTGGACGCGAACGGCTTGGTGCAGGCGGACCTGCGGGGTGCGTATGTGGACGTCGAACTGGCGGTCGGGTATGCCGCGGCGCACGGCCTGGTCGTGAAGTAGGTGCTGGAATCGGGTATGCGGCTGCGCACGGCTTGGTCGTGAAGTAGGTGCGGGATATGGAAGCGGCGACCAACGTCGGCCCGGCGATGTCCACCCCGGAGCGCGAGGCCGTACCCGGAAGCTGAGCCGGGCACGAAAAAGGGGCGAGGCCGGTCCGCCTCGCCCCCTTCCGAGGCCCTTCCGATGCGTCAGTCGATCGGCGGTTCGCCCGGGTCGAGTTCGATCAGGTCACCCTCGGCGAGGAGCTCGTCGATGCTGGCGGGCAGCAGGTACGCCGATCCGCCGCCGGGCTGGTTGAACCACGGGATCGCCACTCCGGCAAGGGTTTCCAGCGGACGCTGCACCCGGTACACGTGATAGGGCCGGTTGACCCACTCCGGCACCAGTGAGCGTTCCTCGAACGGGGTGCCCGCCGCGTAGGTCAGGTTGCCGTTCGGGCCGCCGAACCGGTCCAGCTCACTGCCCGCGGGCAGCTCGCGCAGTTCCTTGCCGCGGAACAGGGTGAGCGGCGGTTCCCCGGCCAGCGGCGAGATCGGCCACTGGCCGCTGCCGCCACCGGATCCGTTGGCACGCACCGGTTCCTCGCGACGCACCGGAGGCTCCCGCCGCGGCGGGGCACCGACGGCCGGCGCGATCTGGGTCGGCGGCGGACCGACCGGCGGCGCCATCGGAGGCGCCCCGACCGGCGGCGTGACCTGCGTCGGCGGTGCGCTGACCGGAGCCGCGATCTGCGTGGGCGGCGGAGGCGGCTGCCGTACCGGGGGCTCGTCGTCGGCCAGCAGCTGGTCGGCCGGGGTGAACGCGGTCTGCTCCTGCGGCGGCACGTTCTCCCGTGGCCGCACCGGGAACGAACCCGTGGCGACCTCCGGCGACAGCGTCGCCATCACCGGCGGCTTCGGTGCGTCGGCGACCGGGTCGGCGGGAGCCGGGGGCGCGGGCTCGGCCGCGACGTACCCGTCCGGGTACATCAGCACCTTCCCGAGCATGAACGCCGCGGCGTCCTCCGCGTCGCCGAACACCGCCGGGTTGATCAGCTCGCCGTCGTACCAGCCGACGCGCCAGCCCTCGTCCACCTCCTCGACGCTCCACCCGCGCTCAGCCGGTCCGCCGAGCCGGTACGCGGCTTCGGGCACGTCCAGCTCGTCGAGCCTCGCCTGCAGGTCGGCCAACGCTGGCTCGGGGTGCCGCGCCGGTTCGGCCGGACGTTCCCGCAGCTTCCGCCGTCCACCCGACGGCGCCACCGGCATCTCCGGTACCGGCAGCGCACCGGGCACCTCGGAGCCGGGCATGATCATCGCGGTGGGCGGGCCCGGGTCGTAGTCGGATTCGTCCTCGTAGTCGTCCCGGTCCGAGTGGGTGAACAGCTCGTCTTCGCGGGCCGGTTCGTTGCCGTGGGTGAAGAGCACCGGCTCCTCGTGCCCGGCGTCGACGGGCTCGTACGGGGCGGTGTGGTCCTCGTCGTCGTCCGCCGCGTTCGCCGGACCGGTGCCGTTGCGGCTCGGGACGAAGTCGTGGTGCTCCTGGGTGTGGTCCTCGTCGCCGGCGTAGTCGTGGCTGTCGTAGCTGTCCTGGCTGTCGTGGTAGGACGCGTCGAAGTCCTGCTCGAATGGCGGTTCTTGCGTGTCCTCGGTGAGCCCGTGACGTCCTTCGGTTTCCCCGGCGTCGTCGCGGCTCCGGGTCGCCGCGAGACCGGCTGCAGCCAGACCCGCTGCCGCTACGCCCGCTGCGGCTGCTCCGGCGTGACTGCCCTCCTCGGTGGCGGGCTGGCGGTCAGCATCGACATTGGGGCGGGTGGCGTCCATGCCCCTTCGCTCGCTGTCCTCGCCGCGGGGGTCGGTTTCCGGTTCTGCACGTTCGCCTTCGACAGCGGCGTTTCGTCGGCCGGTTTCGGCGTTCTCGCTGCTTGCTTCGAGGTCGCTGCTTGCTTCGAGTCCGGCGTTACGTCCGTCGGGGTCGAATTCCGCATCCTGGCTGTCGTCTTCGAGTCCGGCGTGGTCGTTGTCGAATTCGGCCGGGCTACCGGTTGCCTGCCTGGGTTCCGGCTCGCCGTGGCTGTTGTCCAGCTCAGTGTCGAGAGAGGCGTTTGCCGATTCGGCGATTCGGTGGCCGCCGCCGAGGTCGGCACGGTCGTCGTCCGGGGTGCGGAGCGCGTCTTCGCTGTGGAGGGCGCCTTCGGGCTCCGCCGCTCGACGTCCGCCTTCGGTGCTCCGTCGGCCGGGTTCCTGCTCGGCGGTCAGACGTGCGTCTTCGTCCTCGACGTCCGGCTGCGCCCTCCTCCGGCCACCCTCTTGCTCGGCGCGCCGACCCTCCTGCTGGCCGGTTTCCGGAGCGGCGGCGTGGCGGTTCGGGATGGCGGCTTCGTCGGGACGGGAGTTTGCGGGCCCGTCGGCGCCGATGAGGCCGTTCTCGCCGACGATCCCGTCCGCCTCGTGGGAAGCGGTGTCGTGGTCAGGCCGGCCGTAGGGGGTGTCGGGCTCGCTGTGGCGGGCTTCGGAATCGCTGGTGCCACGCGAAGCCGCGAACCCCGCAACCGCGGCTGCCCCCGCCGCGGCCGCAGCGGCGACGCCCAGCCCACTCGACCCGCCCGGACTGTCGGGACCACCAGAACTCCGACCCGGCGCAGCAACCGGGGAGGCCACTCGCGTGCCCTGCGTTCCGGCGCCCGCACCTTGCGAACCACCCTGCGGCGCCGACCCGCCCTGCGAGGAAGCCGAGCCATCCTGCGTGCCTGGGCCACCTGCGGAACCCGGGGCGTCGGCGAAATCCTGCCCGCCGTGCGAGCCTTGGCTGCCTGTGTCGGTGAAGCCTGTCTCGCCCGGCGTGCCTGGGCGAGCTGCGGAGCCTGGGGTGTCGGCGAAATCCTGCCCGCCGTGCGAGCCTGGGCGACCTGCGGATCCGGCGTTGGCAAAGCCCGGTGAACCTGGGACGTCGGCGAAACCTGCCCCGGCCTGCGTGCCTGGGCGACCTGCGGATCCGGCATCGGCGAAGCCCGGCGTGTCTGGGCGACCTGCGGAACCTGGGGCGTCGGAGAAATCCGCGACGTCCGGGGAGTCAGAGTCTTCCGAGTTCTGCCTGCTTGCCGGGCCGGGGCCGCCGACTGGACCCGGGGCGCCTGGCACTCCGGCGAATCCGGGGCCTCCCGGTGAAGCGGCGCCGCCCGGTGGCCCGGGCCTGGCGCCTTGCTGACCGGGGCCGTCCGGGTCGAGCGGTCCGTTGGCGCCGGGTCCGCCCGGGCCGCCGAACCTGCTTGGGCCCTCCGGGCCAGCCGGACGGCCTGACCCGCCCAAGCCGCCGGCACCGGCCGGGCTGCCGGGGCCACCAGCGCCATTCGGGCTGTCGGATCCGCCAGGACCGGCAGCCGTACCTGGCCTGCCCGGTCCACCGAAACCGGCAGCTCCACCAGGACCACCGGCCGCGCCTGGACCCCCAGCGCCAAGAGCACCGGCCCCAAGACCACCGGCCGCACCAGGCCCGTCGGCTGGACCAGAACCCCCGCCCGCGCCGGGCCCGCCAGCTGAACCAGGACCACCAGCTCCGCCAGGACCACCAGCAGAACCAGGGCCCCCGGCCCCACCTGGACCACCGGCCGCACCGGGACCCCCAGCTGCACCAAGGCCCCCAGCTGAACCAGGACCGCCAGCGCCAGGACCGCCAGCGCCAGGACCACCAGCCCCGCCAGGTCCCCCAGTAGCACCGGGACCCCCAAGACCCCCAAGACCCCCAGGACCACCAGAACCCCCAGCCCCACCAGGGCCAGGACGTTGCTGAGGAGGCTGGTTCCCCCGCGTGAGATACGCCGCCGCCCCCTGCAGCGTCAGGTCGTCCACCTGGGGGAGCTGGAATGCGTTCGCCCGGATGTGCTCGATCAGGTCGGCTTCCGGGGACACCCCATACGTGCGGAGGTAGAAGTTGACCGCCGCCGGCCAGATCCAGTGGCCGTCGCTGTGGAAGGCCACCGGGACGGTTGCCTCCGGGGTCTGGGCGAGGCGGTCGATGTCGTACCCGCGGTCCTGGACCACCACCGGGGCGTGGTCCAGGTAGTCGAGCAGGTTGTCCTGCTCGTCGACGTCCAGGTCGGGGCGGTTGATCACCGGACGGCCCGCCGGGCCGATCGTGTCGAAGATCCGGGCGATGCGGAAGTGCGGGCCGGGTTGTTCCGGGCCCAGGCCGGACATCCGGCGGATCAGCCACTCCGGCACGTTCTCCTCGGTGCGCGGGAACATCCGCAGCTCGTCGGAGTACGCCTGGGGCGGCGGCGCGAGGTGCCACTGCGGCTCGTCGCGGTTGTACTCGAGGTTGTAGCTGGACGGGTGGTCGAGCTGGTACCGCGCGTTGAACCAGGTGCCGCGGCCGTCGCGGTACATCCCGGCGCGGAGCCTGCCGAACAGGGTCGCGATGTCGTGCGTGGCCACCCACTCCTGGGTGGACCCGTCCTCCAGCCCGATCTCGCCGATCAGCTCGTGGTACCTGCCGACGGCGCGGTACTCCGCGGTGACCTTGCGCCAGTCGCGTGGGGCTGCGCGGAGCAGGGCCAGTCCGATCTGCTTGACCAGGGTGTCCTGCTCGGTCGCGTTCAGCTGCGTCGTCGGTTGTGCCACAGGGAACATTTTGACTGCTCGCGCGCGCGAACGCACCCCGCATAGGTCTTTTGCCACCCTCGGACAAGCGGACATACCCGCTGACCTCGACGGACGCGATATGGGACGGGTCACACGCCCGGGTGGGTGATGCGGTGGAGCACGCCGAGTTTACGTCCGGCGGCCGCCAGCGCCCGGTACGACGCGCGGGCCGATCGGGTGGTGTCGCCGGTACGCAGCGTGCCGGGCCCACTCCTGCCCGGCACCGCACGGCGGCTCTGCGAGAATGACTCACGTGACGGCGAAGATTCTGGACGGCAAGGCCACGAAGGACGCCATTTTCGCGGAGCTGCGCCCGCGGGTGGAGAAGTTGGCCGAGCAGGGGATCGTGCCCGGGCTGGGCACGGTGCTGGTCGGCGACGACCCCGGTTCCCACTCCTACGTGAAGATGAAGCACGCGGACAGCGCGAAGATCGGCGTCAACTCGATCCGCCGCGATCTGCCTGCGGATATCTCCCAGGAGAAGCTCGAAGCCGTCGTCGACGATCTCAACGCCGACCCGTCCTGCCACGGCTACCTCGTCCAGTTGCCCCTGCCCAAACACCTCGACGCCAACCGCGTCCTCGAGCGCATCGACCCGGAGAAGGACGCCGACGGCCTCGCCCCGGTCAGCCTCGGAAGGCTCGTCCTCGGCCGCCAAGGCGCGCTGCCGTGCACGCCGTACGGGATCATCGTGCTGCTCAAGCGCCACGGCGTCGAGCTGAACGGCGCCCGCGTCACCGTGGTCGGCCGGGGGATCACCGTTGGGCGGACGCTCGGTCTGTTGCTCACGCGGCGTAGCGAAAATGCCACCGTCACGCTCTGTCACACCGGGACGCGTGACCTGGCCGCCGAGGTCCGTCGCGCGGACATCGTCATCGCCGCGGCCGGGGTCCCCGGGATCATCAAACCGGACATGGTGCAGCCCGGCGCGGCAGTGCTGGACGTCGGCGTCTCGCACGTCGACGGCAAGCTCACCGGCGACGTCGACCCAGCGGTCGCCGAGGTGGCCGGCTGGCTGTCGCCGAACCCCGGCGGCGTCGGGCCGATGACGCGGGCGATGCTGGTCAGCAACGTGGTCGAGGCCGCGGAACGCGCGGCTGCGCGCTGATGGCGATGCGAGAGCGCGGCGACCGTCCGTGGCTCGTCCATGTGCCATTTGCGGTGGTACTGCTGCTGCTTGCGGGCGCCGTAGTGCGCGCGTTGCAGTACCACTGGCGCGAAGGAGCCGTACTGGTCGGCGTTGCCCTCTTCGTGGCTGGAGCGTTGCGCGCATTGCTTCCGGAGGAGAAGGCGGGGCTGCTCGCGATTCGCGGTAAGGCGGTCGACGTAGCGACGTACGCCGCGTTGTGCGCCGCAGTCCTCTACATCGCCCTCACCATCGTGGGCGGCCCCTTCGACACTTCGTCCTGACCGTCCTCACGAAGCCAGCGCCAGCGCCTCACGCCGGTCGAGCAGCCCGGACACCGCCGCGATCGACACCCCGAGCACAGCCAGCAGCGCGCCGACCCAGTTCGGCGCCAGCAGGCCGAGCCCGCCAGCGATGACCAGGCCGCCGAGGTACGCGCCGATCGAGTTGGCGATGTTGAACGCCGACTGCACCGCCGCCGACACCAACGACGGCGTACCGCCTGCCTTTTCCATGATCCGCGCCTGCATCATCGGGCCGATCATGAAGCCCGCGACACCGACGAAGAAGATCGTGACCGCCGCGCCGACCTTGCCCTGCGCGGTGACGGTGAAGATCGCGAGCACGGTGGCCAGCGCGAGCAACGCGACGTACAGGCTCGGCATGAGCGCCTTGTCGGCGAGCCGTCCGCCGAGGTAGTTGCCGATCGTCATGCCCACTCCGGCAAGGGAAAGCAGCACGGTGACGTTGGCCGGCGAGTACCCGGCGACATCGGTCAGCATCGGCGCGATGTAGGACAGGCAGGCGAAAACACCGCCGAGACCGAACACCACGATCGCCAGCGCCAGCCACACCTGCGGCCGCCGGAATGCGCTCAGCTCGCCACGCAGCGACGGTTCGGCCGGACGTCCCTGATGCGGTACCAGCTTCATGATGGCCGCGATCGCAACCAGCCCGATCAGCGCGACCACGCCGAACGTCGCGCGCCAGCCGACCTGCTGGCCGAGCAGGGTGCCGAGCGGTACGCCGACGACGTTCGCCAGCGTCAGCCCCATGAACATCATCGACACAGCCTTCGCGCGCTGACCCGGCTGCACGAGGCTCGACGCAACCACCGCGCCCGCGCCGAAGAACGCACCGTGCGGCAGCCCGGCGAGGAACCTGAACACGATGCCGAAGTCCTGGTTGGGCGACAGCGCGAACAGCGCGTTGCCCACCGTGAACAGGCCCATCATCGCCATCAGCATGGTTTTGCGGGGCAGCCGCACGGCCAGCGCGGTGAGCAGCGGGGCACCGATCACGACGCCGAGTGCGTACGCGGAGATGAAGTAGCCGGCGGACGGGATGTCGAGGTGGAAGTCCGCGGCGGTCTGGGGCAGCACACCCATCATCACGAACTCGGTGGTGCCGATGCCGAAGGCGCCGACGGCGAGTGCGAGCAACGCGACGGGCACGGCTCTCCTTCCTTGAGAAATCGATTGCTCAGCCGGGCCGCGACCCGTTCTGAAGCGCTTTAGTTCGAGGGCAAAAAACTAGACAGCCCGTGCGGCCCCGACGCCGCCCGAGCTGTCTTGTCCCAGTTCAACCCACGAGGGGTGGCTTTGTCATCCGGATATCCGGGTGAGGCCCGCCACGCGTTACCGCGGCGCGGCGAGAACGCCGTCGAGGAGGCCGGGGAACAGCGCGTCAAGATCGGTGCGGCGCAAAGTGTTGTAGCGCGTGGTACCGGCCTGCCGTCCCACGATCACCCCGGCCTGGCGCAGGATCGCGAGGTGGTGGGTGAGTGTGGACTTCGTCACCGGAACCTCGAAACCACCGCAGGCGATCTCCGTCTCGGCCTGCGCCAGCTGCCGGACCATCGCGAGCCGGACCGGGTCGGCGAGCGCGCGCAGCACCGCTTCGACAGTGATCTCCTCGCGGGCGGGATGCGCGAGCGGGGTGAGCGGCACAGTGGCGGGCATGCCGTCCATAGTACGACGCTTCTCGAAATTGTCGGTGGACGCGTGTACGGTCGTCATCGAACTACGACGTTCGTCGAACTATCCGTTCACTGTCTTTGGGGGACCTTCATGTCCAGCGTCTCGTCCTCGGCCGTGGCACGAAACAGCGTGCTCGCGTTCGGGGCCTTCGGCGTCGGCACCAGCGGCTACATCGTGGCCGGGCTGCTGCCCGCGCTGACCTCCGAGCTGCACGTCTCCGCCACGGCCGCGGCGCAGCTCGTCACCGCTTTCGCGATCGCGTACGCGGTGGGCTCGCCGATCTTCGCGGCGGTCACCGGCCGCTGGGAGCGGCGCACGCTGCTGGTCGCCGCGCTTGCGGTGGCCGGGGTCGGAAACCTCTTCGCGGCCGTCGCGCCGGGGTACACCACGCTGTTGATCGCTCGGGTCGTCACGGCGATCGGGGCTGCCGTGTACACGCCTGCCGCCACAGCGGTCGCGGCGGAGCTGACCACGCCGGAACGTCGGGGCCGGGCCGTGTCGCTCGTGTTCGGCGGGCTCACCATCGCGTTGATTTTCGGTGTCCCGCTGGGCAGTTTGATCTCCCAGCAGCTCGATTACCAGGCGGCGTTCTTGTTCGTCGGGGTCCTGTCGCTGGTCGGGGCGGCGGCGGTGCAGGTCGCGCTGCCGCGGGTTTCCGCGCCGCCCGCGGTCTCGCTGGCCGAGCGGTTCGCCGTGGCGCGGGACAAGCGGGTGATCGCCTTGCTGGTCACCACCGTGCTCGCGTGCCTGGCCGCATTCATGGTGTACACGCTGGTGTCGCCGGTGCTCGCCGCGACGGCCGGGATCACCGGCGGGACCGTCACGGTGCTGTTGTTCTGCTACGGAATCGGCGGTGCGGTCGGCAATTTCCTCGGTGGCCGGGCGGCGGACCGGTGGGGCGCGCGCAAGCCGCTCCTGCTCGTGCTTGCCGGGTTCACGGTCGTGATGGTGCTGCTGCCGTTCACGTCGTCGACCGTGGTCGGGGCTGGGATCACGCTCTTCGTGTGGGGAGTGGCGAACTGGTCGTTCGGGCCGCCGGTGCAGCACCGGCTGATCGAGCTGTCGCCGGGACACGCGGGATTGTCGTTGTCGCTCAACGCTTCGGCGATCTACCTGGGGGTCGGGCTGTCCGGCGTGGTCGGTGGCGCGGTGCTCACGTCAGCGGGTGCGATGGTTCTGCCGGAGGTGGCCGCGGTGCTCGCGGCCGCGGCCACGCTGGTGATCTTGTTCTTCTGGGGCTCGCGCAAGCGGGTGGTGGCCCGCGAGAAGGTCGCGGTCTGAGAAGCTGCCGGACGTGGTGGAGGTACTGGAAACCGTGTCCGGGCGCGGCGGCGAGCTGGTGCTGCGCCGCGACGGCACCGCGTTCGAGGTGATCGAGAACGGCGTGTTCCTGATGGACACGCGGGGCGGCGAGTCGGAGCGGCTGCTGGTCACCGGCGCGGCCGGCCGGCTCGCCCCGGGCGCGCGGATGCTGATCGGCGGCCTCGGCGTCGGATTCTCGCTGCGGGCCGCGCTGGACCACGAGAACGTCGGCGAAGTCGTGGTGGTGGAACGCGAACCGGCGGTGATCGAGTGGAACCGCACCGGCCCGCTGCGGGTCGTCCACGGCGGCGCCCTGGACGACCCGCGGGTCACCGTGCTCGAAGCCGACCTGGTGGAGTGGCTGCGTGGCACGGGGGAGATGTTCGACGCGCTGTGCCTGGACATCGACAACGGTCCGGAGTGGACAGTCACGGCCGGGAATACGGCGCTGTACGCGGCTTCCGGTCTGGCGAGGCTTTCCCGGCTGCTCCGCCCGGGTGGCATTCTGGCGGTGTGGAGTGCGGGTGCTTCGCCGGACTTCACGACCCGGCTGCGGGGTGCGTTCGCGGAGGTGGAGACGGTGGAGATTGCGGTACCCCGCGGGGAGCCGGACGTGGTGTGGTTCGCCCGCGGGTGACCCTTCGTTCGGGTCAGGGGGCCAGGTTGCCGAGGTCCAGCCTGCTGCCCATCTCCGCCTGATCGAATTCTCCCACGATCAACTGTGCGGATTTGCGGCCGATCTCTTGACTTTCTGCGACGTAGGGCCGCAGTTCTGCTTCGTAGGCGGCAAAAGCGGCTTCGTGCTCTCCGCCCGCCGCGACCAGGTTCCGGGCGATGGAGCGGGCGCCGAGCATGGCCTGTGAGGTACCTCTGCCGCTGATCGGAGCAGCGCAGTAACCGGCGTCGCCGACCAGTGCGACCCGGCCGCGTGCCCAGGTTTCCATCCGGACCTGGATCGATGAGAACACGTACAGCCGGTCTGCGTCGGACATCGCCTTCAGCAACCGCGGCACTTCCCATCCCTGCCCGGCGAACGCCGTACGGAATGCTTGTTCCTGCTCCTCGCGGCTGCTGCGGTCCAGCGCCGGGGAGCCGGTTGCGAGCGACAGGCTCACCATGAGCCGGTCGGGCTCCCGGTTGTTGATGAGAATGACGGCTGTTCCGTTCGCCATGTGCAGCACGGTCTGACGTTCGAGGCCGAGGTAGTTGTCCAGGTAAAAGTGGACCGTCGAAATGCCGAGGTGCTCCAGCGTGCCGTCCGATTCGGTGAAGGCCAGCCGGCGAACCGGCGAGTACAGCCCGTCCGCACCGAAAACCAGGTCGAACTCACGCGCCGGTCCCCGCTCGAACTCGACCTTCACGCCTTCCGCGTGCTGGGACAAGGCGGTGATCGAGTCGTCGAAGACGTATTCGACGCCATCGCCGGTGATTTCGTGCAGGATTCCGGTCAATTCCGGTTTGTGCACTTCGAGTACCCCGGAAAAGGTTCCGGCGGGCAGCTGCCCGAGTTTCGCCCCTTCGCCGTCGACCACGTCGATGTCGCCCATCTTCGTGTCGTGTGCCCGGAGCCGGTCGAGAATGCCCATTTCCTCGAATACCTCGTCCAGCGCCCGGCTGAAGCCGACGACGTGCCCGGTGGTGCGGCGGGCAGGGGCGCGCTCGACGACGGTGACGTCGTATCCGCTGCGGTGAAGGAAGTACGCGAGGGTGGGTCCGGCCACGCTCGCCGCCTGCGAAGATCGGGACGGCGGATTCGGCGACCTGGCAAAGGGGAGAGCGCACGTGGGAAACCGGGAGGCCTTGCTGGCCGGAGCCAAGAAGTGCCTGGTCGAACGGGGCTGGGCCACCACGTCCGTGCGCGACATCGCCGAGGCCGCCGGGGTCAACCACGCGGCCATCGGGTACCACTTCGGCTCCCGTGAGGCGTTGCTCACTCAGGTCCTGAGCGAGGCTCTCGACGAGCTCGGTGCCGAGATCACCGACGGCCTGCCCACGAAGTCCTCGGAACGGTGGCCTGCCGTCATCGACGCCTTCACGACTCGCCGGGACCTGTGGGTGGCCCTGCTCGAATCCGCCGGGCAAGCGGAGAGGTCGGCGGGCGTGCGGGAGATTTTCGTTCGCATGCTGCACAACGGCCGTGACGGGCTGGGTGGTCCGGTGCCGATGGCGTTGGTGCTGGGGCTGATGATGCAGTGGCTGCTCGACCCCGAGCATGCGCCCTCGGGCGAGGACGTGCGCGCGGGACTTGCCGCGCTCACGTAGACCGGGTCAGGCCTTGGCGGCGGCTTTGGCGGCCTTCTTGAATGCGCGGACTTCGGCGAGGGTTTCGCCGTTGGTGACATCGGCGATGGATCGCCGGGATCCACGGTCGCCGTACGCGCCGGCTGTCTCGCGCCAGCCCTTCGGGGTGACGCCGCGCTGTTTACCAAGCAGGGCAAGGAAAATCTTCGCCTTCTGCTCACCGAAACCGGGGAGCGCCCGTAGCCGCTTGAGAACCTCGGCGGCGTCCGGCTTGGGGCGCCCGTCGAGCCAGATGCCTTCGGTACGGCCGTCGTAGTTCTCGATGATGTGCTCGGCAAGCGCGTGCACGCGGCGGGCCATCGAACCGCCGTAACGATGGATCGCGGGCGGGACCACACACATCTCGACGAAGGTGTCGACGTCCGTCGCGGCGATCTTGCCCAGGTCGAAGCCGTCCATCCGGTCGGCGATCTTCCGCGGCCCCGCGAACGCGTGCTCCATCGGGTACTGCTGGTCCAGGAGCATGCCGGTGAGCAGGGCGAACGGATCGTCGTTGAGCAGCTTGTCGGCGGCCGGGTCGCCGGTCAGGTGCAGTTCGCGCAGCATGGCGCCATCTTCGCACAAACCGGCCGGTCAGCCGCGGGGGAAGCTCCTCAGGCCTCGGCGAACACCGCGAACACCTGACGTACCCGGTCACCCTGATCGAGGGTCACCTGACGAGCCGTCGCCGAGCGGAAGCCCGCGTCTGTCGCCAGAGCGGCGGCCTCGGCGACCGTGCCCGGGACCCGCAGGTCTCGCGGGTACGGGTAATCCCCCGACGGCTTGAACCGCTGGGCCGTCACCATGCTGAACGCCAGCCTGCCGCCCGGGCGCAGGACGCGGCGCCAGTCCGTCAACGCTCGTGGGCCCAGGAAGTGCAATGCCGACGCGCACACCACGGCGTCGGCCTCGCCGTCGCCGAGCGGCAGCGGGACCGCGGAGCCGACCTGCCACGTGATGCGCCCGTCCGGGTCCAGGTCGGCGGCTTTGCGGCGGGCGATCTCGATCATCGCGGGGGAGAGATCGACGGCAAGCACCGCGGCCGGGCCGAGGCGCAATGCCGCGAACGCCGCGGCGCCGGTCCCCGCGGCGACGTCGACCAGCAACTGCGGCTGCGGTTCCAAGCCGTCGATCAACTGCTCTGCCACGAACGGGTGGAAGGTGTCCTCGTCGTACTTCGCCGCGTCGGCGTCGAAGGGGGTCACGGTGATTCCCGCAGAGGACGGCGTCCGGCGAAACCGAGGTCGACCCGGTGGTACCAGGACAGCTCGGGATCGCCTTCGAGCCAGCACAGCAGGACGTCGTCACCGTCGAGGGTCGCCGGGAAGTCCACCAGCAGCGGGGCGAACCCCTTCAGCTCGGCCCCGGTGACCTGGACCGCGGTCATCAGGTCGTCGAGCCGGGCCTGCGCGGCCTTCCATTCGGGCAGGCCGCCGAGGCCGGTGTCGCGTCCGCCCGGCCGCAGTGACGCGGCGAGTTCGGCGGCCTCCGCGCGGACCTCGACCAGCTCGTCGAGCACGGGGCGCAGCCGGGTGAGTTCGGCGCGGGCCTCGGCCACGGTGAACAGTCCCATGTGCAAATGTTCCCATCGGCGCCGTCCTACCTGCGCCGGCGGGCCAGCGTCGCGGCCAGACCCGTGCCGACCAGCAGAAACCCGACGCCGAGCAGGGCGCCGGAGAAGAGCCAGGTCGCGAGGCCGTAGTTCATGTTCCCGCGCGGCAGCACGTTCAGGATCTCGAGTCCCCACCGCGGCATGGCCAGCGCGACCAGCGCGGGCAGCACGCACCACACCAGTCCGCCGGTCACCGGCCCGGCCGACGACCACGCGCCGAGCGCGGCCACCCCGAGCAGCAGCACCGCGCCGGCGACGAGCAGGGCGATGCCGAGTGCGTCGCTGCGGGTGCTGAACGTCGTCAGCACCTGTTGCTGCCGGAACCCGCCGAACCCCATCAAGCCGAGCGCGACCGGCGTCAGCACGAGGCCGCACAGCCCGCTCAGCACGCGTGGCACGGCTCGCCCGGCCGGCTGGTTGACGGCAGGCGGATAGGCCGGATACGGCTGTGAATACGACATGGCGTGACCTCCCAGTGTGGCGATTCCCGCGATGGGATGGTTGCCGGAGTCGTCCGGTTCCGCGAATCGGAACGGTCCGTGCCCGGTCGGCGGAGGCGCCGCAGCTTGGTGGAGACTTGATGCCGACCACTTCTGGAACCATCCAGCACGGTTAAGCAGTACGCTTGTACCGCTACCGGAGAGTGTGAAGAAGCTACGCGAAGATCCGCGGAAGGAGCACCGCTGCTCATGGCCAAGATCAAGGTCCAGGGCACTGTCGTCGAGCTCGACGGCGACGAGATGACCCGCATCATCTGGCAGTTCATCAAGGACAAGCTGATCCACCCGTACCTGGACGTCGACCTGGACTACTACGACCTGGGCATCGAGGAGCGGGACCGCACCGACGACCAGATCACCATCGACGCCGCGAACGCCATCAAGCAGCACGGCGTCGGCGTCAAATGCGCCACGATCACGCCCGACGAGGCGCGCGTGGAGGAGTTCGGCCTCAAGAAGATGTGGGTGTCGCCGAACGGCACCATCCGCAACATCCTCGGCGGCGTGATCTTCCGCGAGCCGATCGTGATGCAGAACGTACCGCGGCTCGTACCCGGCTGGACGAAGCCGATCATCATCGGCCGGCACGCGCACGGCGACCAGTACAAGGCCACGAACTTCAAGGTCCCCGGCCCCGGCACGCTCACCATCAGCTACACCCCGGACGACGGGTCGGAGCCGATGGAGTTCCAGGTCGCGAAGTTCCCCGAGGGCGGCGGTGTCGCGATGGGGATGTACAACTACCGCAAGTCGATCGAGGACTTCGCGCGCGCGTCGCTGCAGTACGGCCTCGACCGCGAGTACCCGGTCTACCTCTCCACCAAGAACACCATCCTCAAGGCCTACGACGGCATGTTCAAGGACGTGTTCCAGGAGATCTTCGAGGCCGAGTTCAAGGCGGACTTCGCCGCCAAGGGCATCACCTACGAGCACCGTCTCATCGACGACATGGTCGCGGCGTCCCTGAAGTGGGAGGGCGGCTACGTCTGGGCGTGCAAGAACTACGACGGTGACGTCCAGTCCGACACGGTCGCGCAGGGCTTCGGGTCGCTCGGCCTGATGACGTCGGTGCTGCGCACGCCGGACGGCAAGACCGTGGAAGCCGAAGCCGCGCACGGCACGGTCACCCGGCACTACCGCCAGCACCAGCAGGGCAAGCCGACCTCCACGAACCCGATCGCGTCGATCTACGCGTGGACCCGTGGCCTCGAGCACCGCGGCAAGCTCGACTCCAACCCGGAGCTGATCGGTTTCGCGAACAACCTGGAGAAGGTCGTCGTCGACACCGTCGAGGGCGGCAAGATGACCAAGGACCTCGCGCTGCTGGTCGGCAAGGACCAGGAGTGGCAGACGACCGAGGACTTCCTCGCGACGCTGGACGAGAACCTGGCCAAGAAGATCGCGCAGGGCTGATTTTCTTACCTGGCCGGTGAAAGGGCACCTCGGAGGAGTCTTCCGAGGTGCCCTTTTCGTCACTCTGGGTATCGGGGCGGTGACGCGGTTGGCGCCTCCGGGTGGTCTGTGCGGGGAAGCCTGTCCGCGCACGACGTTGCTGCCTACTCTGGTCGTGGGGATTTTCGCGACTGAGGGAGGCACTGGCGGCCGTGATCCTTGGATTGCCCAAGAAGACTCTGATCATCATCGGGCTCATCGCGGCGGTCGTCGTCATCTACGCGCTCAGCCAGAAGAGCAAGGCCGACGCGCAGGGCTCGCCGACCGGCTGCAAGGTCTCGGTGACCGCCGACGTGCTCAACGCGCGGGAAACCGCCACCCCGGACGGAAAGATCGTCGGGAAGTACTTGCACGGCGCGGAGTTCGATGCGCAACCGGTGGTGCAGAACGGTTTCCGCAAGATTGCCGAGGGCAAGTGGGTGGCGAACAACTTCGTGCAGCCGCTGGCGGGTTCGAAGTGCTGATCACCAGGTGAGTTCTTCTTCCGTGGCAAGCACTTCGCCGTCGAATGCGTTGCGCGCTTCGGCGACCGAGACGGCGCGATCGGAGCCCGGCCAGAAGTGGGTGAGCAGGAGGGTTTTGCTTCCCGGGCGCGACGGCCTGCTTCGGTGGCGGTCATGAGGTAGCGGGTCCGGTGGTTCGCCCTGCAGGGTGGCTTCGCAGATGAGGAGGTCGGCGTCGCGGGCCAGCACGGTGAGCTGCGGGGCGGGCCCGGTGTCGCCGGTGTAGACGAGGGTGAATTCGGGGGCGGTCAGCCGGATTCCGTGGTTGGGCACGTAATGCGGCAGCGGGGTGGTGGTGAGGCGGAACGGGCCGAGCTCGGTTTTGCTGCCGAGGTCGTGGATGTCGAAGATCTCCACCGGGTCCGGGTGGGGTTCCATCGCGGCGAGCCGGGTGGTGGTGCCCGGGGTGCAGTGGAGCGGGAGTTTGCGGTCGGTCGAGTAGTAGCGGGCGCGGCCGAGTGCGCTGACGTCGGCGAGGTGGTCGGGATGCTCATGGGTGACGACGACCGCGTCGACCCGCTCCGCGGTGACGTGCCGGAAGAGCCTGGCCGCGGCCCCGTAGCCGAGGTCGAGGACGAGGTGGAAACCCTGGTGGGACACGAGGAATCCGGCACACGCGCGCCCGGCTTCCGGCCAGGCACCGCAGCTGCCGAGAACTGTCAGGCGGGGCATTCGGCCATTCTGCCCGGTGGTTCGCGTCTGCCCGGTGGTTCGCGTCTGACCTGCCGACGGTGGCTCGCGCGGAAAATTGTCGGACCCGGCGGGTAGCGTGCGCGGGGTGCTGATCGTTTCGACTGTCAACGTCAACGGCCTGCGGGCTGCCGTCAAGAAGGGCTTCGTCGAGTGGCTCGCCACCACGAAGGCCGATGTCGTCGCGTGCCAGGAGGTGCGGGCCGAAGCCGCGCAGCTGCCGGCCTCGGTGATCGAACCGGAGGGCTGGTTCGCCGCACACGCGCCGTCGTCGGTCAAGGGGCGCAACGGGGTGGCGCTGTACAGCCGCATCGAGCCGGACGAGATACGGGTCGGCTTCGGCGAGCCCGAGTTCGAGGGCAGCGGACGGTACCTGGAAATGCACCTGCCCGGGGTGGTGGTGGCGAGCCTGTACCTGCCGAGCGGCGACGTCGGCACCGAACGGCAGGAGGAGAAGGAACGCTTCATGGCGGCGTTCCTGCCGTACCTGGTGGAACTGCGCGCGAAGGCGGCTGCGGAGGGCCGGGAAGTCGTCGTGGTGGGCGACTGGAATATCGCGTACGACACCGTGGACCTCAAGAACTGGCGCGGAAACCAGAAGAACTCGGGCTTCCTTCCGGAGGAACGGGAGTGGCTGGGCCGCGTCTACGAGGCAGGGTACGCGGACGTCCAGCGCCGTCTGGATGCGGAAGGCCCAGGCCCGTACACGTGGTGGTCGTACCGGGGAAAGGCATTCGACAACGACTCAGGCTGGCGCATCGACTGCCAGCTGGCGACGCCGGGGTTGGCGGAAAAGGTGACGTCGGTGGTGGTCGAACGGGCAGAGACGTATGCCGAGAGGTGGTCGGATCATGCGCCGGTGACTGCTTCGTATGACGTGCCGTTTCCTCGCTGAAGCTTTTCTCGCTGAGGGTCCCCCCCTCGCGGGGGTCGGCTTCTTTGCTGGATCGGCGTTGGGGTGGCGTGGTTGGGTGGTCGGTCGGAGTTGGGATGGCGTGCCTACGCCGACCTCATCGGGCCACGGTGACCTTGCGGTGTCGTCCTGCGCGCCGTGCGTTGGGGACGGTGCGGTGCTTGCGTGTGCCGCGTTGGGCTGGTGCGGAAACCTGCGTGCGTGTGCCGAGTTGGGCCGGTGCGGAAACCTGCGTGCGCCGGGTTGGGATGTGCGGTGCTTGCGTTGTGCCACCTGCGTGCGCCGCGTCGGGCCGAGTTGGGCTGGTGCGGAGCCCGCACGTGTCGCATTGAGCCGGTGCGGTGCGTGCGTGTGCCCGCGTTGGGACGGTGTGGAGCTTGCGTTGTGCCGGGTTGGGCCGGTGTGAAGCCTGCGTGTGCCGAGTTGGGCCGGAGTGGAAACCTGCATTCGCCGCGTTGGGCCAGTGCGAGCCTGCATTCGCCGCGTTGGGCCGGTGCGGTGCGTGCGTGTGCCCGCGTTGGGACGGTGTGGAGCTTGCTCGTGCCCGCGTTGGACCGGCGTCGATCTTGCTCGTGCCCGGGTTGGGGCGGCTCGGCTGCGATCTCGATCTGCTGCCTTGATCGGCGTGGCCCTCATTGGCGCGGTCAGAGCTGCGCAAGGTCTCCGCCGCCTGGGTATCCGCGGTCTCAGTGTCCGCGCCTCGATCGGCGCGGCCCTGATCGGCGCGGCTTCGACCGGCGCTGCTTCGATCGGCGCAATCTGATCGGTGCGGTCTTGGTCTGCTCGTCCCCGGTGCGGGGTTCGGGCGGTGGGGCCGTGGTGAGGTCGACCCTTTTCGCAGGTGTGGGGTACGCCACTCGGCGGGTCGCGCGGGGTTCGATTGCGGCTGCGGCCTGCACGGTTCGCCTGGTTGGTGAATGACCCGCGGAGAGTAGTTCGCGTTGGTTCGCAAGGGGGATCGCGACCGGTTGTCGCCGGGAGGCAGGCCACTGTGCGTGGTTTCGCGACGGCTGCAGAGCGCTGACCACGGACGACGTCCAGACCCCGGGGGCGCCCACGATTACTCCCCGGGTGGGCGCTAGTCTCGGCGCCCGAGTTGATCAGATCCGACAGGTCTTGACACGCTCGGTAGTTTTTTGACCAGTAGCACGTCGAGAACTCATCCGTACGGGTGAGACGCTCGCCAGGAACAGTCACTTCGCGGGAGGCACTCCGGTGCGCAACCCAGGCCGGTTCGTGACACGGTCCGCGCTGCCCGTTCGTCGTCCGATGGGGCACTCAGGTGTCACCCGATCGGGGGCAGGGCGAGCTGGCGGCCGGGTCCTGGCGATACTGCTGACGGTCCTGGTCACGTCCGCAGGAACGGCCACGGCAGCTTTCGCGGACGACGGCGTCGCGCGGGCGGAGACCACGTCGGCCGGTTTCGGGATGCTCGGGCCGGTCGGGCTGGTGGCGGTGGCGTTCGGCATCGTCGGCATGACACTCGGGGTGCTGCGACAGCGCCGCAAGGCAAGGACCCGCGCCGCGGCGGTCATCCGGGCTGCCGAACCTGAGACCGACGAGCCCACCCGCCCGCTGGAACCCCTTCGGCTGCCCTGAACTTCGCAGCGAGCCCACCGGCGGCCGCAGGAACCGCGAGGTTTGGCCGAACGTGAACGCGCCGGTGAAGGCAGGGCGCGCCGACGGCGGCGGACCCGGGTTGCCTGATGATGGGCTCGACGTTCAGCAGATTGCCCGACCGGCGCGCTGATCGTTGGAGGAATCCGGGTTGTCTCGTGGCGGGCCGGAACGTTCGGCGGGATGCCTGATGGATGCGCTGGTGGCACTGGAATTGGCCAGGTGGCGGGCGCGCCAGTGGTGAGTGGGAATGTTCAGCAGCTCGTCCAACGGGCGCGCCGATGGTGGCGGAACCCGGGTCGGCCAGCGACACACGCGCTGGGGTGGCGGGTCGGAACCGGGGCGCCTGGCACGGGGATGGCCAAACCCGGGTGGCCCCACAGCGAACCCGCCGAGATAGCCCAGAACGTTCGGCAAACCACCCCACCGGCTGCGTCGATGACGGACCAGCCGGCAACACCAACCCCGCCCATCACACGCGTCCCACCCCCGGGCCCCCAGCAACCCCCGCACTCCTGCCTGAAAGAATCCCCAGCGTGTCCGACGAACTGAACGGGCGCCTGCGGGTGCTTTCCGGGATCCAGCCGACTGCCGACTCCTTTCACCTCGGCAACTACCTCGGCGCGCTCCGCCAGTGGGTGCGGCTGCAGGACACGCACGAGACCTTCTACTGCGTCGTCGACCTGCATGCCATCACCGTCGAGCAGGATCCGAAGGTGTTGCTCGAGCGGACGCGGCGGTCGGCCGCCCAACTGCTTGCCATCGGGGTCGATCCGGGGCGTAGTGCGCTCTTCGTGCAGAGTCAGGTGCCTGAGCATGCTCAGCTCGGGTGGGTGCTCGAGTGTCAGACCGGGTTCGGCGAGGCCAGCCGGATGACGCAGTTCAAGGACAAGTCCGCGAAGCAGGGTACCGACCGGGCCAGCGTCGGGCTCTTCACCTACCCCATTCTGCAGGCCGCGGACATCCTGCTCTACCAGGCGAATGCCGTGCCTGTCGGCGAGGATCAGCGGCAGCATCTCGAGCTCACGCGCAACCTCGCGCAGCGGTTCAACAACCGGCTCGGCAAGACGTTCACCGTTCCCGAGCCCTACATCGTCAAGGACACCGCCAAGATCTACGACCTGCAGGACCCGACCGCGAAGATGAGCAAGTCGGCGTCCGCGGCGAACGGGCTCATCGAGCTGCTCGAGGATCCCAAGCGCTCGGCCAAGAAGATCCGGTCCGCGGTCACCGACACCGGCCGTGAGATCCGGTACGACCCCGAGCAGAAGGCCGGCGTCTCCAACCTGCTCACCATCTACTCCGCGCTCACCGACCGCAGTGTCACCGACCTCGAAGCCGCCTACGACGGCAAGGGTTACGGCGACCTCAAGAAGGACCTCGCCGAGGTGCTCGTCGAGTGGGTCACGCCGGTGCAGGAACGCGTTCAGTCCTATTTGGACGATGTGGCCGAGCTGGACAAGATTCTCGCCGCCGGGGCGCGCCGGGCCCGTGAGGTCGCGGCGGGCACGCTTGCCACCGCGTACGAGCGGCTCGGGTTCCTTCCGGCCCGCTGAACCGCTCGCGTTGCGGCCTTCACCCACCGTGGTTAGCGTTTCCCGGTGGCGAAAGAAAAAGATAAGCTGCTGCCCCGGCTGCGGCGCAAGTACCCGTGGCTGGATCACCTGGTCCGCGCCAACGAATCGTTCACCGAGAACTACGGCAACCACTACGCCGCGGCGATCACGTACTTCAGCGTGCTGTCGGTGTTCCCGATCTTCATGGTGGCGTTCGCGATCGTCGGCATGGTGCTCGGCGACAACCAGACGGTGATCGACCAGCTCACCAACGGCATCAACAGCTCCGTCCCCGCGGGGCTGCGCGGGCTCGTCCAGCAGATCACCAACGCCGCCCTGAAATCCGGCAGCGGTATCGGGGTTTTCGGCCTGCTGCTGGCGCTCTACTCGGGCATCGGCTGGATGGCGAACCTCCGCGACGCGCTCACCGCGCAGTGGGGGCAGGAAAAGAAGGCGGAACCGTTCGCCGGCCGGACCCTCAAGGACCTGCTGTCCCTGATCGGGCTCGGGATCGCGCTGGTCGTGTCGTTCGCGATCACCGCCGCGGGCAGTGGGGTCGGCAGCTTCCTGCTGGAGCTGGTCGGGCTGGCGGACCAGGCGTGGGCGGTCTTCCTGCTGCGCGTCGCGACCATCCTGCTCAGCCTGCTCGCCAACGCGCTGGTGTTCCTGTGGGTGATCGCCCGTCTGCCGCGTGAGCACGTCGCAATGCGCAGTGCGGTCAAGGGCGCGATCTTTGCCGCGATCGGGTTCGTGGTGCTGCAGCAGGTGGCGACCGTGTACCTGGGGAGCGTCACGAAATCCCCGTCGGCCGCGCTTTTCGGGCCGGTGATCGGGTTGCTCGTGTTCGCGAACCTCGTGTCCCGGTTCCTGCTGCTCGTCACCGCCTGGACGGCCACCGCGCGCGAGAACCAGAAACGCGTGATCCGTCCGCCTGCGCCGGTGCTGCTGGAACCACGCGTGACGGTGCAGCGTGGTCTCGGGCTCGGCGCCGCGGCGGGAGCGTTCAGCGCGGGTGCGCTGCTGGGCTGGTTCGGGCGACGGAAGGGCTGACCTACCTGGCCCGCTTCCGCTGGTACCCGATCACGAACCCGGCCACGATGATCACCAGCACCACCACGGTCAGCACCCAGCCGGTGGTGCCGAACGCGTCCGCCTTCTGCTCGGACGCCGACGACGCCGCGCCCACTGGCGCCACGTGCCGGTCGACCGGCGACGAGGTGGCCAGCGGCTGGTACGCAATGCGCCCCACCGGCTGCGCGCCGGACTTCTCGAGCGCGAAACCGTAGTCGAGCAGCTTCGCCGCCTGGTCGACCACGCGGACCGGGCGTTGTTCGGCACGCATCATCACCACGGCGAGGCGGTGGCCGTCGCGCTCGGCGCCGCCGACGTACGTGTGCCGCGCGTCGTCCGTGAAACCCGTTTTCCCGCCGAGGAATCCGGGGTAGACGCCGAGCAGCTTGTTGTCGTTGTACACCGTGATCGGCGGTTTCCCGTCGACCGACGGGATCGTGTACGCCTTGGTCGACACCGCCTGCGCGAACTTCGGCTGCTTCATCGCGTAGTGGAAAACGACGCTGAGGTCGTACGCCGAGGTCGACATGCCCGGGCCGTCCAGACCCGACGGCGTCGCGGCGCGCGTGTCAGTGGCGCCGATGCGGGCGGCGAGCGCGTTCATCTTGCCGAGCGCGGTGTCGACGCCGCCAAGGGCCGTTGCGAAGGCATGCGCGACGTCGTTGCCCGAATGCATCAGCAGGCCGTGCAGCAGCTGCTCCACCGTGTAGTGCCCGCCCGCGGCGATGCCGACGCAGGTGCACTCCTGCTCGGCGTCCTCCTTGGTGGGCACGATGACCTGGTCCGGCTTCAGCTCGGTGGTGACCACGAGCGCCAGCAGCGTCTTGATGAGCGACGCCGGCCGCTCCCGCGCGTGCGGGTCCTTCGCCGCGACGACCGCGCCGCTGTCGAGGTCCTGCACCACCCACGACGCCGCGGTGTCGCCCTCGGGCGGCGTCGGCGCGCCCGGCGGGAGGACGAGCCCGCAGCTGCCGAGCCGCTCGCCGCCGACCGGCTGGGGCGGGACGGGCAACGGCGCCGGGACCGCTTGCCCTGGCTTCGGCTTCTCCGACGTGTCCACCGGAGCCGGTGGCACGGCGTGTTCGGTGCACTGCTGGGCCTGCGCCGGAGCGGCGAGGACGAGCGGTGCACCGAGGGCGAGCAGAGCAGCGGTGAGGGTCGCGGCGAGTGCTCGCAGCGACCGGGCGAAAGCGGTGTGCACCCGAGCAATCTAGCGCCGAGTGCCTGGTTGCATACTCGGGACATGCGCATTACGCGGGGTATCGCCTTCTTCCTGTTCGGTTTCGGCATCTGGTCCTGGATCATCTGGATCACGTTTGCGAAGAATCTGTGGGCCAGCGATCAGTCGTGGGCGGCCGACGGTTCGCCCACCGGATACTTCGTCGTACACGCGGTACTGACGGTCGTCTCGTTCGTGCTCGGCACCGCCATCGGGGTACTCGGCTGGCGTGGCGTGCGGGCGAACGCGAAGGAACGATCGGGCAGTTCTGCCCCCTGATGCGGTGACTGTCCGTTGGTCGGCGGGGGCTCGCTGCCCTAGGTTCGGACGACCGACCATGGAGGGTGAATGTCCCGTTTACGTCGATTGCTCGTGCCGGTCGCAGTTGCCGGGGTGACCGCCGGGGTGGTCGCGGTCCCGGCTGCTGCCGCCACCCCATCGTGTGACACCACCAGCACGCCGTACAGCTACGTCGTGCTGTACCAACCGGGTGACCCGCAGCGCGTGGTCGACACCGAGCTGGCCGCCAAATGCGGTACCCGAGTGGCGTACTACCCGGAAATCGGAGTCGCCGTTGCCAGCTCGCGCAACGCCGACTTCGCCGACCGGATCGGCGTGAAGCGGGCGTATTCGGGCGGCAAGGACATCGCCGCCAAGGCCGCCGCCCGGTCCGGAATGCGGTCGGCCGTCGGCGCGCTCGAGCAGACGCAGACCCTCGCGGCCGGCAACGACCTGTCCGCCCAGCAGTGGGACATGCGGGCCATTCACGCGCCCGAGGCGAACAAGATCGACCAAGGTTCAGGGTCGGTCACCGTCGGCGTGCTGGACTCCGGCATCGACCCAGCGCACCCGGCGCTCGCGAAGGCGGTCGACCCGCGTTCGTCGACCGGATGCATCACCGGCGCACCGGACCCGACCGCGTGGAAGCCGACGAACTCCGACCACGGCACGCACGTCGCGGGCACCATCGCGGGCAAGGACGCGGCGCGCGGGTTCACCGGCATCGCGCCAGGCGTGCGGCTGGCTTCGGTGAAGGTGGTGAACGACGACGGCTACATCTTCCCGGAGTCGGCCGTCTGCGGGTTCGTCTGGGCGGCGCAGCACGGCTTCCAGGTGACGAACAACAGCTACTACATCGACCCGGGAATGTTCTACTGCCGCAACGAATCCGGCGACGCGGCCGCGTATGAAGCCGTCCGGCGCGCGGTGACGTACTCGACGCAGCGCGGCACTCTGAACGTTGCTGCGGCGGGTAACTCCGCCTTCGACGTCACGAAGCAGACCAAGGACCCGAACCGTCCACATCGGATCGATTCGACGTGCAGCATCCTGCCCGGAGCCATCGACGGAGTGGTGACGGTATCGGCAATCGGTTACGCGGGAACGAAATCGTCGTACTCCAACTACGGTGCCGTCACAGTGACCGCGCCGGGCGGCGATTCCGGCCAGCGGCCGCCGTCCGGACAAGGTGAGGGCTGCACGCTGTCGACGGTGTTCAACGGCGGCTACGGCACCATGTGCGGCACGTCGATGGCGTCGCCACACGCGGCCGGGGTTGCGGCGTTGCTGGCGTCGAAGCACCGTAATGCGCCGCCGCAGGCATTGACGGCATTGCTGACCGCACAGGCGGACCCGATCTCATGCGACGCCAGCGCGTGTGTGGGGCCGAAGCAGAACAACTCGTATTACGGACACGGGCTGGTAGACGCCCTCGACGCGGTTCACTGACGCAGCAACGAAAAGCGGTCCTCGCCCGGACTGAGGGCGAGGACCGCTTTTCGGTAAGAAAGATCAGACCCGCTTGAAAAGCAGGGCCCGCTTCACTTCCTGGATCGCCTTCGTCACCTGGATTCCCCGGGGGCACGCGTCGGTGCAGTTGAAGGTCGTGCGGCAGCGCCACACTCCCTCGCTGTCGTTCAGGATGTCCAGGCGTTCCTCGGCTCCGTCGTCGCGTGAGTCGAAGATGAAGCGGTGCGCGTTGACGATTGCCGCCGGGCCGAAGTACGAGCCGTCGTTCCAGTACACCGGGCACGAGGACGTGCAGCAGGCGCACAGGATGCACTTCGTCGTGTCGTCGAAGCGGTCGCGGTCGGCCTGTGACTGGATCCGCTCGCGCGTCGGCTCGTTGCCGTACGTGATCAGGTACGGCTTGATTGCCCGGAACGCCTCGAAGAACGGGTCCATGTCGACGTAGAGGTCCTTCAACGTCGTCAGGCCCTTGATCGGGGCGATCGTGATCTCGGTCTTCTTGCCGCTCTTCTCCAAAAGATCCTTCAGCAGCACCTTGCAGGCCAACCGGTTGATCCCGTTGATCTGCATGGCATCCGACCCGCACACGCCGTGCGCGCACGAGCGGCGGAACGCGAAGGTGCCGTCGAGGTAGTCCTTGACGTAGAACAGCAGGTTCAGTACCCGGTCCGTCGGCTGCGCCGGGACGTCGTAGGTCTCCCAGTGCGGTTCCTGGTCGACCTCCGGGTTGAACCGCAGGATCTTCAGCGTGACCTGGATCGGCGTGTGCTCGTCGGACGCCGTGGAGGAAGGCGCCTCGGGGGTGGCCGTCGTCATCAGTACTTCCGCTCCATCGGTTCGTAGCGGGTGAAGGTGACCGGCTTGTAGTCGAGCCGGATGTCGGTCGACAGACCAGAACCCTGCTTGTAGGCCATGGTGTGCCGCATGAAGTTCGTGTCGTCGCGGTTCGGGTAGTCCTCGCGTGCGTGCCCGCCGCGGGACTCCTTGCGCGCGATCGCGCCGACCACCAGAACCTCGGCCAGCTCCAGCAGGAAGCCGAGCTCGACGGCCTCGAGCAGGTCGGTGTTGTACCGTTTGCCCTTGTCCGCCACGGTGATCCGCTGGTACCGCTCCTTCAGCGCCTGGATGTCGGTGAGCGCCTGCTTGAGCGTGTCCTCGGTGCGGTACACCGACGCGTGCGAGTCCATCGTCTGCTGCATTTCCTTGCGGATGTCGGCGACGCGCTCGTCACCGTGCTCCGACAGCAGACCGGCCAGCTGCTCCTCGACCAGCGTGGTCGGGTCCTCCGGCAGTTCGACGTGCTCGTGCGCCAGCGCGTACTCCGCGGCGGCGATGCCCGCGCGGCGGCCGAACACGTTGATGTCCAGCAGCGAGTTCGTGCCCAGCCGGTTCGACCCGTGCACCGACACGCACGCGACCTCACCCGCGGCGTACAGGCCCGGGATGACGTGCTCGTTGTCGCGCAGCGCTTCCCCGTGGATGTTGGTGGGGATGCCGCCCATCACGTAGTGACAGGTCGGGAACACCGGCACCGGCTCCTTGACCGGGTCGACGCCGAGGTACGTGCGGGAGAACTCGGTGATGTCCGGCAGCTTGGTCTCGAGGACCTCCACCGGAAGGTGCGTGACGTCGAGGACGACGTAGTCCTTGTTCGGCCCGCACCCGCGGCCCTGCAGCACCTCCTGGACCATCGACCGGGCGACGATGTCACGCGGCGCGAGGTCCTTGATGGTGGGGGCGTAGCGCTCCATGAACCGCTCGCCCTCGGAGTTGCGCAGGATCCCGCCCTCGCCGCGGACGGCCTCGGAGATCAGGATGCCGAGCCCGGCGAGGCCGGTCGGGTGGAACTGGAAGAACTCCATGTCCTCCAGCGGAAGGCCCTTGCGGAAGATGATGCCGAGCCCGTCGCCGGTGAGCGTGTGCGCGTTCGACGTGGTCTTGAAGATCTTGCCCGCGCCGCCGGTGGCGAACACGATCGACTTCGCCTGGAACACGTGCAGCTCGCCGGTGGCCAGCTCGTAGGCGACGACGCCGGACGCGACCGGGTTGCCGTCCGCGTCCTCGGACAGCACCAGGTCGAGCACGTAGAACTCGTTGAAGAACTCGGTGCCGTGCTTGACGCAGTTCTGGTACAGCGTCTGCAGGATCATGTGGCCGGTGCGGTCCGCGGCGTAGCAGGCGCGGCGCACCGCGGCCTTGCCGTGGTCGCGCGTGTGCCCGCCGAAGCGGCGCTGGTCGATTTTGCCCTCGGGCGTGCGGTTGAACGGCAGGCCCATCTTCTCGAGGTCGAGGACCGCGTCGATGGCCTCCTTGGCCATGATCTCCGCGGCGTCCTGGTCGACCAGGTAGTCACCGCCCTTGACGGTGTCGAAGGTGTGCCACTCCCAGTTGTCCTCCTCGACGTTCGCCAGCGCGGCACACATGCCGCCCTGCGCCGCGCCGGTGTGGGACCGGGTGGGGTACAGCTTCGTGAGGACCGCGGTGCGGGCGCGCTGGCCGGACTCGATGGCCGCGCGCATGCCGGCGCCGCCCGCGCCGACGATCACCACGTCGTACTTGTGGAACTGCATGGGAAAAGACTCCGCTACCTAGTGGTGGGTGCGCCTGTTTCAGGAGGCAGGCATCTCGGGGTCGAACGTGAAGATCACCATCGTGCCGACGGCGAGGATCAGCACCATCGAGATGTAGAGCACGATCTTCAGCCAGAACCGGGTCGAGTCCTTGCGGGCGTAGTCGTCGATGATCGTGCGCAGGCCGTTGCCACCGTGGATCTCGGCGAGCCACAGCATCGCGAGGTCCCAGAACTGCCAGAACGGCGAGGCCCACCGGCCGGCGACGAAGCCCCAGTTGATCCGGTGCACGCCGCCGTCGAGGATGTTCATGATCAGGAGGTGGCCCAGCACCAGGATGATCAGCGCGAGTCCGGAAATGCGCATGAAGAGCCAGCTGTACAGCTCGAAGTTGCTGCGCCGGGCGGCCGGGCGCCGCGGCGAGCGCGGGCTGGCGAGGATCAGTGAGTCGGCCATGGGATCAGGCACCCCCGAAAAGCGTCTCGACGGTGCGCTTGAGCATGAAGAACGCACCCGGAACCATCACGACCACCCACACGACGCCGATGACCCACAGCATCGCCTTCTGGTACTTCGGGCCCTTGGCCCAGAAGTCGACCAGCAGCACGCGCAGGCCGTTCAGCGCGTGGAACAGCACCGCGCCGACGAGGCCGACTTCCAGCAGGTTCACGATCGGCGTCTTGTACGTCTCGATGACCTGGTCGTAGGTGTTCGGCGACACGCGCACGAGCGCGGTGTCGAGCACGTGCACGAACAGGAAGAAGAATGTCAGCACGCCGGTGATGCGGTGCAGTACCCAGGACCACATGCCCGGGTCGCCCCGGTAGAAGGTTCCCTGCCGGCGTGAGGCACCCGCCCGATCGCTCGCTCCTGCCCCGGTTCCGGTGGCAGTGCTCGCCGTGGTGGACATCGGTGAACGGCCTCCAACGTCATGACTGTCGTGCCCGGTTGACCGGTGAGGTCCGCATCCGAAACCGGGGTCGATCCACTGGGGACAACGCCGGCGACGGGCCGAGATCAGGGCCATCGAGCGTGGATGCATGGATGCTAGACCCGCCTTCACCACCAGGCTTACCTCCGGGTTCCTCTCTGTGATGGACCAGACACCAGCGACCTGGGAGGACCACTCGGACGTGTGGTCTGGAGCACGTCCGGCGCCTGTTCCGGGGGCGGTTCAGCGCTGGTTTCGGAGCCGTTTCGGGGTGTTCGGCGAGCGCCGATGACCGGTACTGCGCGTGACCGGAAAGCGGGGTCGTCCCGTCCGGGTACGCACGGACCGCCAATACCGCAGGAAAGACCCTACGAACGGCGGGAATCCGAACGAAATGCCCGCCCGGACCGGGCCGGATGATCACGGTAGGTGCACGGCCGGTCGCGGATCGGGCTGCCGAGTAAACGTTTGTGTTACGTAGCGTGCCGTTCCTATGGCGGTTACCCGGCAGTTGGGTACGGTTCTGCGGTCGAGCCCGGCGAAGGTGCACGGGCGGATCGTCCGCTGGATCAGCGGGGAGGGAGACACACGTTGCGTCGCATGCGTGGAACCGCGCTGGCCGCCGCGACCATGGCCGGGGTGCTCGCCCTGGCGGGGTGCGCGAAGGACTCGGGCGGGGGCAGTAACAACAACAACGCGTCGGGTTCGACCGGCAATGCCGCGTCGGACTGCATCACCGCGCCGAAGCCGCCTGCCGCTCCGCCCGCTGCCACGAGCAGCAGTGCCGAGTCGGGCAAGGTCGACGGAAGCAAGCTCAAGGTCGGACTGGCCTTCGACGTCGGCGGGCGCGGGGACGCGTCCTTCAACGACGCGGCCGCGGCGGGCACCGACCGGGCGAAGACCGACCTGGGCGTCCCGTCGGTGAGTGAAAGCACCGCGAGCGCGACCGAGGCCGAAGCCGCGAAGCAGCAGCGGCTCGACCAGATGGCGCAGCAGGGCCTGAACCCGATCATCGCGGTCGGCTTCGCCTATGCGCCGTCGGTGAAGGTCATCGCCGCGAAGTACCCGAACACCAAGTTCGCGATCGTCGACGACGACTCGATCACCCTCCCGAACGTCACCCCGCTCGTCTTCGCCGAGGAGCAGGGCTCGTTCCTGGCCGGCGTCGCCGCCGCGTACAAGAGCAAGAAGTGCCACATCGGCTTCGTCGGCGGCGTGAACACCCCGCTGATCCAGAAGTTCGAGGCGGGCTTCCTGCAGGGCGCGAAGGCCGTTTCGGACAAGATCAAGATCGAGGACGAGTACCTCACCCCGGCCGGTGACTTCTCCGGGTTCCAGGACCCGCCGAAGGGCAACGCGAAGGCCGCGGCCGAGATCTCGCGCGGGGCGGACGTCGTCTACCACGCTGCCGGCGCCTCGGGCAAGGGCGTGTTCGACGCGGCCAAGGCGGCCAACGCGCTGGCCATCGGGGTCGACTCCGACCAGTACAACCAGAAGACGGTCGCCGCCGACAAGGACATCATCATCACGTCGATGATCAAGCGCGTCGACGTCGCGGTGTTCGACTACCTGCAGGCCGTCGCCAAGGGCGACACCAGCACGTTGCCGAAGCGCTTCGACCTCAAGGCCGACGGCGTGGGCTACTCCACGTCCGGCGGCAAGGTCGACGACATCAAGGATGTGCTCGAGGGCTACAAGGCCCAGATCATTTCGGGCGCCATCAAGGTTGCGGACAAGCCGGCCAAGTAGCAGACCGACGTGGCAGGGCTCGGAAGGATCTTCCTTCCGGGCCCTCACGCGTTTTCGACAGAACGGGATGTCCTTTCCCATGAGCGAAACCGAGGCCGAGCCCGTCCCCGACCGGGGCGTGCCTGCCGTCCAGCTGACCGGGATCACCAAGCGGTTCCCCGGCGTGGTCGCGAACTCCGACGTCAACCTCACCGTCGCGGCGGGCGAGGTGCACGCCCTCTGCGGCGAGAACGGCGCGGGCAAATCGACCCTGATGAAAATCCTGTACGGGATGCAGCAGCCTGACGAGGGCGCCATCGCGATCAACGGCGCCGAGGTGAAACTGCGTAACCCGCAGGACGCCATCCGCGCCGGAATCGGCATGGTGCACCAGCACTTCATGCTCGCCGACAACCTCACTGTCGCGGAAAACGTCTTCCTCGGCGGCGAGGCGCTGCACGGCATCGGCCGTGCGGCGCGGGCGCGGCTGCAGGAGCTGTCGAAACGCACCGGGCTGCACGCGAAGCCGGACACGCTGCTGGAGGAGCTCGGCGTGGCCGACCGCCAGCGCGTCGAGATCGTGAAGGTGCTGTACCGCGGCGCGAAAATCATCATCCTCGACGAGCCGACCGCAGTGCTCGTGCCGCAGGAGGTGGACGCGCTTTTCGGCACGGTCCGCGAAATGCAGGCCGACGGGTACACCTTCCTCTTCATCTCGCACAAGCTCGACGAGGTGCGCGCGATCGCCGACACCGTCACGGTGATCCGGCGGGGCACCACGGTCGGCACTGCCGATCCGAAGAAGATCACCACGCGCGAGCTGGCCGAGATGATGGTCGGCTCGGAGCTGCCGAGCCCGGAGACGCGCGAGTCGACCGTGACCGAGCGCGAGGTACTGCGGATCCGTGACCTGCGGCTGTCGGCCGAGGGGTCGGACCGCAACGTGCTCGACGACATCACCTTCACCGTGCATGCGGGTGAGGTGCTCGGCATCGCGGGCGTCGAGGGCAACGGGCAGACCGAGCTCGTCGAGACGGTCATGGGGATGCGCAAGGCGAGCGGCGGGCACATCGAGCTCACCCCGCGCGACGGCAAGACGCGTGACCTGGTCAAGCTCGGCACGCTGGCGCGCCGCGAGGCCGGGATCGGGTACATCGCCGAGGACCGCACGCGGTACAGCCTGCTGCTCACGCAACCGTTGTGGGTCAACCGGATTCTCGGGTACCAGACCCGGAAACCGGTGTCCGGCGGGCAGTTGCTCGACATCGCGGGCGCGCGGACGGACACCGAGCGGATCGTGCGCGAGTACGACGTCCGCACGCCCGGGATCGACGTGCCGGCCGCCGCGTTGTCCGGCGGTAACCAGCAGAAGCTGATCGTGGGCCGGGAGTTGTCCGGGAGCCCGTCGCTGCTGATTGCTTCGCATCCGACGCGCGGGGTGGACGTCGGCGCGCAGGCGATGATCTGGGAGCAGATCCGCCAGGCCCGCGCCGACGGGCTCGCGGTGCTGCTGATTTCCGCGGACCTCGACGAGCTGATCGGGTTGTCCGACACGATTCGCGTCATGCTGCGCGGACGGCTGGTGAGCGAGGCGAACCCGGCTACCGTGACCCCGCAGGAACTTGGTTCGGCGATGACCGGAGCCGAAGAAGGTGATGTAGCCCAATGAGCTCGTGGCGCACGCGGCTTCTGCCGCCCCTGCTCGCGATCGCGTTCGCCGTGGTGCTGTCGGCGATCGCGCTCGTCATCTCCGGTGCCGATCCGCTGCAGGCGTACGGGACCATGATCGGCCAGCTGTTCAAGGGTTCCACCGCGGTGGACACGGTGAACCTGGCGACGGTGTACTACCTGTCCGGCCTCGCGGTGGCCATCGGGTTCCAGATGAACCTGTTCAACATCGGGGTCGAGGGCCAGTACCGGTTCGCCGCCGTGATCGCGGCGATCATCGGCGGTGCACTGCAACTGCCGCCGGTGATCCACACGATCGTGATCCTGCTGGTCGCGATTCTGGCCGGGGCGCTGTACGCGACGATTCCGGCGGTGCTCAAGGTGACCCGCGGGGTCAGCGAGGTCATCTCCACGATCATGCTGAACTCGATCGTCGCCGGGATCATCGCGTTCCTCATCAACGCCGACCAGTTCGGCGTGCAGACCGGAAACAACATCGGCACGAGGGTGATCGCGCCGTCCGGCCGGATCCCGGGGATCCCGGTGGGGTCGGGCACGCTGTTCGGGTTCGTGTTCATCGCGCTCGTGATCGGCGGCGCGTACTGGTTCATGCTGAACCGCACCCGGTTCGGCTTCGAGCTGAAGGCGAGCGGGGAGTCGTCGACCGCGGCCGCGGCCGGTGGCGTGAGCGCGAAGAAGATGACGCTCGTCGCCATGCTGCTATCCGGCGCGGTGGCCGGTCTGATCGCGATGCCGGAGCTGCTCGGCAGGGACTACACCTACGGCATCACCGCCACCCAGATGTACGGCTTCACCGGCATCGCGGTGGCGCTGCTCGGCCGTAACCACCCCGGCGGGATCGCGTTCGGCGCGCTGCTGTGGGCGTTCCTGGACACCTCGGCGGTGTCGCTGGAGCAGATCAACGTGTCCAAGGAGATCGCGACGATCATGCAGGGCATCATCGTGCTGTCGGTCGTCGTGGCGTACGAGATCGTGCGCCGGGCCGACCTCGCCGCGGAACAGCGACGGGTGGGCCGCGCGCTGGCCGGTAACGGCCGCAAGGGTTCCACGGTCGCGGAAGGCGGTGCAGCGTGACCACCACGGAGTTTTCCCGGCCGGGCCCCGAGTCCGGCATGCCGATGCCGGTGAAACGCAAGCGGCAGCGGATTCCCGGCTGGCTGCGCGGCGTGATCTGGGCCGTGGTGGCGATTGCCGTCATGTCGACGGCGTCGTACGCCACCGGCGTTTCCGCGCTCACGTCGAGCAACACGGCGTCCACCGCTTTGCGGCTCGCACTGCCGATTCTGCTGTGTGCCCTCGGCGGGCTGTGGGCCGAGCGCGTCGGCGTGATCAACATCGGCCTCGAGGGCATGATGATCCTCGGTACCTGGGGCGCAGCCTGGGGTTCCTACTACGGCGGCGCCTGGGTCGGCCTGCTGGCGGCAATCGCGTTCGGCGCATTGGGCGGCCTGCTGCACGCGGTGGCGACGGTGACGTTCAACGTCAACCACATCGTCTCCGGTGTCGCAATCAACCTGCTGGGCCTAGGAATCGCGAAGTATCTGGCAAACCTGATTTTCGAACCACTTTCGGGGAACCCACGGCAATCGCCGCCGGTGCCGAAGTTCGACACCTATTCGGCGGCGGGCTTGTCCGACTGGCTGGGTTCGCTGGAGAATCAGCAACGCGTCGGATTGTCCGATGTGGCAGGCATTCTGCGCGGGTTGGTCACCGGTATTGCCCCGTTGACCATGCTCGCGATCATCCTGATCCCGGTCAGCTATTGGATCCTCTGGCGCACGCGCTTCGGTCTCCGGCTGCGTTCGTGCGGCGAGAATCCGGTGGCGGCGGAATCGCTGGGCGTGAACGTTTACCGGTACAAATACGTCGGTGTGCTGATCTCCGGTGGTTTCGCCGGAATGGGTGGCGCTTCGCTGGTCCTGCTCAAGGGCGGCGCGGACTACCTGGAGAACCAGACCAACGGCCGCGGTTACATCGGTTTGGCCGCCATGATCTTCGGTAACTGGCGACCGGGTGGATTGCTCGGTGGCGCCGCGCTATTCGGGTACGCCGACGGTTTGCAACTGGCCGGTGGCGGCGAAGCAGTGCTCGCGCTGCTCTATGGCGCGGTAATTCTGCTGGCCATCATTGTGATCGTGCAGTTGATCCGGCGTAAGTGGATTGCCGCCGCGCTTGGGGTCGTCGGCGCTGGTGTGCTGTACGCGATCTACTGGACCAACGACACGCTGCCGAGCGATCTGATCCCGTACACCGCACATTTCGTCACCCTGATCGTGCTAGCCGTTGCGTCACAACGACTACGCCCACCCCGCGCGGACGGTGCGCGATATCGCCGAGGCGAGGGCGACTGATGTCCGAAGTGGACTGGACCGCGTTGCGTTCGGCCGCGGTGGCGGCTGCTTCGAATGCGTACGCACCCTATTCGGGTTTGCACGTCGGTGCCGCGGCCATTGTGGACGATGGCCGTCAGGTAACCGGATGCAACGTCGAGAATGCCTCGTACGGCTTGGGTTTGTGCGCTGAGTGCACAATGGCCGGACAACTGCGACTGTCCGGCGGCGGCCGATTAGTCGCAGTGGCTTGCCGAAGCGGCTCGGGTGAACTGCTGATGCCTTGTGGACGCTGCCGTCAAATCCTGTTCGAACTAGGCGGTTCCACCTGTCTGGTAGACACTCCACGCGGAATACTGCCGATGTCGGAGGTACTACCGGACGCATTCGGCCCGGCGGATCTACCATGACTTTCACGGCCGTGGATGTAATCCGGTCCAAACGCGACGGTGGGCAACTGACCGACGAACAGATCGACTGGGTCGTCGACGCCTACACCCACGGGATCGTCGCCGAAGAACAAATGGCCGCACTGGCCATGGCAATTTTCCTGCGGGGCATGGACAATCGAGAAATCGCCCGCTGGACGGGCGCCATGATCGACTCGGGCTCGCGGCTGTCCCTGGACGTCACCCGCCCAACCGTGGACAAGCACTCAACCGGCGGAGTAGGCGACAAGATCACCCTGCCGCTGGCCCCGTTGGTCGCCGCGTGCGGGGCAGCCGTACCGCAGCTGTCCGGCCGCGGGCTGGGCCACACCGGCGGTACGTTGGACAAACTGGAGTCGATCCCAGGCTGGCGAGCAGCACTGTCGCTGGACGAGATCGCGGCGCAACTGAACTCGGTCGGCGCGGTGATCTGCGCAGCAACCGAGGGATTGGCTCCGGCAGACAAGAAGCTGTACGCATTGCGGGATGTCACGTCGACGGTGGAGTCGGTACCGCTGATCGCCAGCTCGATCATGAGCAAGAAAATCGCCGAAGGCGCGTCCGGTCTGGTCCTGGACGTGAAGGCCGGCTCCGGCGCATTCATGAAAACCCTGCCGGACGCACAGCTTCTGGCAAGAACGCTGGTGGACATCGGTACCGCACACGGAGTTTCGACCACCGCACTGATCACCGACATGACCACCCCACTGGGCCGGGCAGTCGGAAATGCGGTAGAGGTCGCGGAAGCGATCGAAGTCCTGCAAGGCGGTGGCCCAGCAGACGTGGTCGAGCTGACCATCGCCCTGGCACGGGAAATGCTCACCCTCGCAGGCATCTCGACGGACCCGGCAAAGGTACTGGCTTCCGGCGCAGCCTACGAAGTATGGGCACAAATGATCACCGCACAAGGCGGTGACCCTTCAGCACCGTTGCCCCGGCCGTCGTCGATACACGTGATCCCAGCCCCCATTTCAGGCGTACTCACCTCCCTGGACGCCTACGCGGTAGGCGTCGCCGCCTGGCGCCTGGGCGCAGGCCGAGCACGCAAAGAAGATCCGGTGCAGTCCGCGGCGGGAATCCTGTGCCACGCAAAGCCCGGTGAACCTGTAGTAGAGGGTGAGCCCCTGCTGGAACTACACACCGACACTTCCGCAGCAATCCCCGCCGCCCTGGAAGCCCTGACCAACGCCTACGAAGTAGGCCCCAGCGCACCATCCCCGCGCCAGATCATCCTGGACTCAATCCACCCCTGACCCCGTCCGTGAAGGCCACCTTCACGGAATCTGATTCCCTCATGGTTCCCTTCACGGACTCAGATTCCGTGAAGGTTCCCTTCACAGCCCGCGCCACCCACCCGGGCGGCACCCGCGCACCCACCGGGACCCGGGCACCCAGACCCGGCCCTGCACCCCGATACGAAGCCAAAAACACGGGCGGAGGGGTGGTTGTCAAGGCATCTTTCCCGCCTTGACAACCACCCTCCGCCCGTAGTCACAATCCCGGCTTCGGGGTGCCCCTAAGTCAGCAGCTCACTCAGCAGAGGACTCGTCCGAGTCACCACCGGACTTAGCCTTGGCGTCAGCGGCCTTCGGCGAACGGCCATTCCGAGAGGACCGACGCGGCTGCCGAGGCGCGGGCGGCGGCGGAGCAATCTGCTGCACCGCAGGCCCACCCCCGAGCATCAACTCCGCGAAGGTGGCCATCGCCTCATCGAGCTGCCCGCCGATCCGCCGTACCGACTCGTCATTGCTCCGCCGCACGAGCGAATCCACCGAATCAGTGTCCGGCTGCTTGGCGAGGGTGCCCTCGACCTTCGACAACCCACTGCGCAGCGACCCGTCCAGATCACCGATCCGCCCGGTGACGTCGTCCTCGACCTTGTCGATCCGGCCGGACAGGTCATCCAGCCGCTGGGTGATCGACTCGAGCCGGGTACCGATGCTCTCCAGCCGCTCAGCCGGGTCCACCTTGTCCCCGGTGTCCACCACGGCAGCCTTCAACGCGTCGGCGGCAGAAGCAATCCGCTCCTTCGTCGCCCGATCAAGCTCGTCGACCCGGGACCGCAGCTCCTGATCCGCCGTCTCGATCCGCTCGCGCAGCGCCGCCTCGGCCAGTTCGATCCGCTCGCGCACCGGACCCTGCGTCGTCTGCGGAATCGCGTCGAGCTTCGCGTCCTGCTTGTCCAGATGCCCGCCGAGCTCGTCCAGCCGCCGGTGGATGTTCTGCAGCTTGTCCTCGAGCCCGTCCATCCGGCCCGCGACGCCCTCGAACCGCGCCGCGACCCCGTCGAGCCTGCCGTCGAGCTGAGCGAACGGCTTCGCCAGCTTGTCGACGATGCTCTCGACCGCGTGCGTGAGCGCGGCGATCGCGGTGTCCTGGGACTCGAGCCGCGTCATCGCTTCGTCGAGCCGCTCGGCCAGCACGCCGACCTCGGTGCGGTCGGGCATCTCGGACAGCCGCTTGCGCACCGCGCCGAGGGAGTCCACCGGGGCGAGCCGGGCGTAGATGTCGTCGAGCGCGTCGAAGATCTGCTGCTGCTCGCTCTCACGCACTTCGGCCGCGCGCACCAGCATGTTGCGCATCCGGTCGAAGGACGGTGCGGCAATGTGGTTGTCAGTGGTCACTGCGGTGTCCTTCGTCGGCGGGGAAATGGAAGGGACTGGGGCGAGCTTATCGATGAAGAAAATTGCTGTGCGTATGGCCCCCGGGGAGACCGGATAACTGCTGCGCTACCCGGATGGCCGATTCCTTCCGTCCCGGGCTGAGCGGAGGGTGGCGCCGGGGCGTCCGGTTACGGCCATGTAGGGGAATGACAGCGAGGCTACCGTTGGGAGCATGTCGGACGTAACCCCGCTCGGCGCGGAGATCCTGCGCCGCGCTCCCAAGGTCCTGCTCCACGACCACCTCGACGGCGGCCTCCGCCCGGCCACCGTCGCCGAACTTGCCGAGGCCACGGGCTATCCCGGCCTTCCGGCGACCGACCCGGACGAGCTGGGCCGCTGGTTCCGCGCGGCGGCCGACTCCGGTTCGCTCGTGTCGTACCTCGAAACGTTCGCCCACACGTGTGGGGTCATGCAGACGGCGGAAGCGCTGGTCAGGGTTGCCGCCGAAGCGGTGGAGGATCTGGCCGCCGACGGCGTCGTCTACGCCGAGCTGCGCTACGCGCCGGAGTTGTTCGTGGAGCGCGGACTGTCACTCGATGCAGTGGTTGAGGCTGTGCAGGCGGGGTTCGCCGAAGGAACACAGCGCGTGGTCGCCGCAGGCGGCCGAATCCGGGTACGGACGTTGCTCTGTGCAATGCGCCAGCACGCCCGCGCGCTCGAGATCGCCGAGCTGGCGGTGCGCTACCGGGACGACGGTGTGGCGGGTTTCGACATCGCCGGTCCGGAAGAAGGATTTCCGCCCACCCGGAATCTGGACGCATTCGACTATTTGCGCCGGAACAATGCGCATTTCACCATTCATGCGGGCGAGGCATTCGGCCTTCCGTCGATCGGGGAAGCAATCCAGTACTGCGGTGCGGAACGGCTCGGGCACGGGGTCCGGATTGCCGAGGACATCACCACGGACGCGGACGGAAAGGTCCATCTTGGACGGTTGGCAAGCTACGTCCGCGACCGCCGGATCCCGCTGGAGATCTGCCCTTCGTCGAATGTGCAGACGGGAACCGTGCCGTCACTGCCCGAACATCCGATCGGCCTGCTCGCCCGGCTGCGCTTCCGCGTCACCGTGAACACCGACAACCGGCTGATGAGCGGATGCACGATGACCAGTGAATTCGCCGCGCTGGCCGACACGTTCGGCTTCGGTCTCGACGACTTCCGCTGGTTCACCATCAACGCCATGAAATCCGCGTTCCTCGATTTCGACGAGCGGCTCGAGCTCATCGAGAAGGTGGTCAAACCCGGGTACGCGGCACTCGGCTGACTCCCCGCCCCGACGTGACCAGGTGGTTGCGTTCATTAGCAGTGCCAACTATCGTTCATTATGTAGGAAATACTTCTCAAATAATGAGACGGTGGACGGAATGGCGCAGGTCGCGGCAGGGGAGCAGGTGCGGGAACGCGGGAGTTCGCGGCGGTGGCTGATCCTCGCGCTCGGCCTCGCCGCGCAGACCGCGAGCTGCTCTTTCCTTTACGGGATCCCGTTTCTCGTGCCCGCGATGCGCGAGGCCGACCATCTGACGCTGGCCGAGGCGGGCACGGTCGTCGCGGCGCCGAGCATCGGCCTGCTGCTCACCCTCATCGGGTGGGGCGCGGCTGCGGACCGTTACGGGGAGCGGCTCATCATGGCGCTCGGCCTGGGCGTTTCAGGGTTACTCCTCGTGTACGCCGGACTGTGGCATCACCCGTCCAGTCTTCTCTTTGGAGTGTTTCTCGCAGCCGGTGCGTGCACGGCTTCGGTGAACGCGGCGAGCGGCCGGGTCGTGATGGGCTGGTTCGCGAAGTCCGAGCGCGGGGTCGCGATGGGGATCCGGCAGACGGCGCAGCCGCTCGGTGTCGGCGTCGCCGCGCTGGGGTTGCCGCCGCTGGCCGAGCGGTGGGGGTTCCAGGCGGCGATGCTGCTGCCGGCGGGCCTTTCGATCCTGGTCGCGCTGCTCGTGGCGGCGTTCGTGGTGGACCCGCCGCGCCCGCCGCGGGCCGCGAAGGGGGAGCGGCCGCCGTCGCCGTACCGCAAGGCGCGGCTCTGGCGGGTGCACGGGGCGAGCGCGCTGCTGGTCGTGCCGCAGTTCGCAGTGTCCGCGTTCGCGCCGGTGTACCTGGTGTCGCAGCACCAGTGGACGGCGACGGCGGCCGGGGTGTTCGTCGCGGTGGCGCAAGTGCTCGGCGCGCTCGGGCGGCTGGCGTCGGGGTACTGGTCGGACCGCGTCGGCAGCCGGTTGCGCCCGATGCGGCAGCTCGCGGTCGCCAGCGCGGTGGTGATGCTGCTGGTCGCCCTCGGCGATGCGACCTGGCTGTGGCTGGTGCTGGCCGCGCTGGTGGTGGCGGCGGTGATCACGGTCGCCGACAACGGCCTCGGCTTCACCGCGTCCGCGGAAATGGCGGGCGTCGCGTGGTCCGGCCGCGCGATGGGTACGCAGAACACTGCGCAGAACATCGCCGCGTCGCTCACGCCGCCGTTGCTGGGCCTGGTGATCGGCGACAGCCGCTACGCACTGGCGTACTGCGTGGCGGCGATCTTCCCGGTGCTGGCGGTGGGACTGGTGCCGGTCCGCGCGGAGTCCGAAAAGGACTAGGTACGCAAGCCGTCGAGGAAGAAGGCCAGGTGCCGGCGCCAGACCTCGGGTGATTCCCGGATCACCTGGGACATCGCGGACACCAGCGGGGCGAGGTCGGCGGGGGTGAAGTCCGCGCGCAGCTGCCCGGCCGCTTTGGCGCGGTCCACGACCTTGGCCGCGTGCTCGAAGCCGCTACGACATGCTTCCAGCACGGCCGGGCTCAACGGCTGGCGCCGGGCGAGCGCGTCGTTCAGCCCGTGATCCTTGGCCTGCAAGGCAAACAGGCCGTCGATGAATCCGGTGAAGCCCAGCCACGGGTCCGGTTCGGCGAGCGCGGCAGCGGCGAGGTCGTCGAGCGCGGCCAGTTGCGCGGGCAGAATCGCGTCGGCGAATGCTTCGCGGGTCGGGAAATGTGCGTACAGCGTGCCGATGCTGACCCCGGCGGTGCGGGCGATCTGTTCCAGCGGGACGTCGAGGCCCTGTTCGCCGAACGCGCGGGTGGCGGCGGCCAGCAGCTTGTCGCGGTTGCGCGCGGCGTCCGCCCGCAACGGCTTCGATCCGGTGGCCATGGGGACCATCGTACAAAGTCGAGGGCACCCTCAGGTTTTGTGGTAGCGTGCGAAATAAGTCGAGGGTTGCCTCGACTTAATCCAAGGAGGGAACATGACAGCTGTTGTTCTCGGAGCCGGTCCCGGACTCGGGATGTCGATCGCCCGCAGATTCGCGTCGGAGGGGCACGACGTCGCGCTCGTTTCCCGCAGTGCAGAACGACATGCGGGTTATCTGGCCGAGCTGGACGGGAGCCCGCAGGCCTTCGTCGGTGACGTCCGCAACGGCATCGAGTCCACTCTCGACAGAATCCTCGACCGGTTCGGCACGATCGACGTCGTCTACTACGGACCGGCCGCGATCGAGCCGGACAGCATCCCTGCCGACATCACCGAAACCACGGCCGCCGCCGTCGAGCGGGCGATGAGCTGGGTGTACCCGGCGGTCGGCGTGGTCGCCAAGCTGCTGCCGGGAATGCTGGAACGCGGTCGCGGCGGGTTCCTGTTCGCGGGCGGGCTCAGCGCCGTCCGGCCGATGCCTGCGCTCGGCGCGCTCGCGGTCTCCTCGGCCGCGCTGCGGAACTACGCGCGGACGTTGCACGAAGGCCTCGCCGGGACCGGGGTCTACGCGGGCAGCCTGATCATCGGCGGCCTCGTCGAACGCGGCGACATCCACCGCATGGTCACCGCGCAACCCGAAACATACGGCGACGCCGGCGGGCACACCCTGGATCCGGATGTGCTCGCCGGCGCCGCCTGGAAGATGTACTCGACGCAGAACTCGGCCGAGAGTGTCTTCGATGTGCTCTGAGGTTCAGACCACCGTGAGGCGGTTCTCGAAGTCCTCGACCAGCTTCCGCCACGCGCTCTGCTGGGTGTCGAACGGGGCGCTCGGCTCGAGCCGGCTCGGGTCCGGCCGCAGCACGAACGACACCAGCCAGCCGAGGCTTTCGTTGGTGGCCAGCGCGGTTTCGACGGTGTCGTCACCGGACCATTCGGCCGCGTCGGTGAGCAGTTCGACCGCCAGCTCCAGCTGGGTCGGGTCGATCGACTCCGGGCCTTCGGCGATGTCGTCGTCGATCCCGGTGAACACGTAGGTGTTCTCGGTGTCGACTTCCAGCTCCAGCTCGCCCGCAGCGGCTTTCGCCAGCACGTCGTCCCAAGTGGACACGTCGGCGAGGTCGGTTTCGGCGAGGTCACCGCCGTCCTTGATCGCCTTCAGCAGTGCCTTGGCCGAGCCGAACACGTCGATCTCGCCGTCGGTGCCGAGGAACACCGGCTTGTCGTCGAGGTAGCAGCGCAGCGTGTAGTACTCGGCGCCGGCGGTGACGATCTTGATCGGGTCGATCCCGACCTCGCCCCAGAATCCGACCGGCTCGTCCTCGGCCTCGGCACTGTCGCCGTCCTCGGAGTCGACTGCTTCGAGGTCCTCCGGGCCACCGTCTTCTTCCCCGGCCTCCGCTTCGGCGGACTCCTCGTGGAACGCGGCCAGCTCTTCGGCGGTCTGCTCCAGCACCGCGGCGTCGACCTCGGGCACGGTGACCAGGTTGTCGATCGCGTCCAGCACGGTGTCCCACTTCTCGGACACCGCCTTTGACAAGTCGTTCCACAGCGCTTCGCCCTCGCGCCCGGTGAACGGCAGGCGACCCTGCTCCAGCAGCGAGAAGCCCTCGTATGCGTCGAGGACCTCGTGCACCTCGTCCAGCTCGCACACGTCGGCGAGCGACCGGACGATGCCGACGATCTCGGCGAGCTCGCCGATCGTCCACGAGTCCGGCTCCTCGGAGACCAGCTCGGGCACGCCGACGAGGTCGTAGGAGTGGTCGTCGTCGGGGATCAGCTCGGGCACGTTCAGCGCCGGCACCGCGTCCCACGCCGGGTGGTCGAGCAGGTCGTGCTGCTCGGCCGTGCGCACGAACGCGGCCAGATGCGCGGCGTCCGGGAAGGCGTACAGGTCGTCCTCGTCGCCGAGGAACGCTTCCCACTCCTCGCCGTCCTCCCGCCACCGCGGGGCCCAGAGGGTGACCACGTCGCCCTGCGGCAGCCCGAGCTCGATCGGGATGATGTCCTGTGCCATTGCCGAATCCTCCGCGAGTACCGCCCGTGTGCGCGCCCGCCTGCCGTTCCCCCGGCGGTGCGCGGTACCGGAAGCCTACGGGTTCGGGCAAGCAGCCGCGATCTCCCCTGCACCTGCGGCCGCGGCCGGGATGGCACGATGGGTACCGCGATGACACTCACCGACCTCCTGCCTGCGGATCCTGACCCCGACGCCCTGTTCGAAGCCTTCTCCACGTGGACGGCCGAACGGGGCCTGGAGCTGTACCCGGCGCAGGAGGAGGCGCTGATCGAGGTCGTCTCCGGCGCCAACGTGATCCTCTCGACGCCAACCGGCTCCGGCAAGAGCCTGGTGGCGGTCGGCGCGCACTTCACGGCGCTGGCGCACGGTAAACGCAGTTTTTACACCGCGCCGATCAAGGCACTGGTCTCGGAGAAGTTCTTCCAGCTCATCGACATCTTCGGGGCTGATCAGGTCGGCATGATGACCGGCGATTCGAGTGTCAACGCGGATGCCCCGATCATCTGCTGTACCGCGGAAATCTTGGCGAACATCGCGTTGCGCGACGGTGCGGGGGCGCCGGTGGGCCAGGTTGTCGCGGACGAGTTCCACTTCTACTCCGAACCGGACCGCGGCTGGGCGTGGCAGGTCCCGCTCATCGAACTGCCGAACGCACAGTTCGTGCTCATGTCGGCCACGCTCGGCGACGTTTCGTTCTTCGAAAAGGACTTGACGCGGCGCACCGGACGGCCGACGGCGGTGGTGACGTCGGTGCAGCGGCCGGTGCCGCTCACGTACCGGTACGCGCTCACGCCGCTGCACGAAACGATGTCGGAACTGCTCAACGGCGGCCAGGCGCCGGTGTACGTCGTGCACTTTTCGCAGGCCGCGGCCATCGAGCGGGCGCAGACGCTGATGAGCATCAACGTCACCACCCGCGCGGAGAAAGAGGCGATTGCCGACCTGATCGGCGAGTTCCGGTTTTCTGCGGGATTCGGCAAAACGCTGTCGCGGCTCGTGCGGCACGGAATCGGGGTGCACCACGCGGGCATGCTGCCGAAGTACCGGCGGCTCGTCGAAACGCTGGCGCAATCGGGGCTGCTGAAGGTGATCTGCGGGACGGACACCCTCGGCGTCGGCATCAATGTGCCGATTCGCACCGTGGTCTTCTCGGCGCTCACGAAGTACGACGGGGTCCGTCAGCGGCATTTGAAGGCGCGCGAATTCCACCAGATCGCCGGCCGCGCGGGCCGGGCGGGATACGACACCGACGGGTACGTCGTGGTACAGGCGCCCGATCACGTGGTCGAGAACGCGAAAGCGCTGGAGAAGGCGGGCGACGACCCGAAGAAGAAAAAGAAGATCGTCCGGAAGAAAGCGCCGGAGGGCTTCGTCAACTGGACCGAGAGCACGTTCGACCGGCTGATCGCGGCCGATCCGGAACCGCTCACGTCCAGCTTCCAGGTCAGCCATTCGATGTTGCTGAACGTGATTTCCCGGCCGGGCAACGCTTTCGACGCCATGCGGCACCTGCTGGAGGACAACCACGCCGACCGGCCGACCCAGCGGAAGCTGATCCTGCGGGCGATCGCGATCTACCGCGCGCTGCTGGCCGCCGGGATCGTGGAGCGACTGTCCGAACCGGACGCCGAGGGCCGGATCGTGCGGCTCACTGTCGATCTGCAGTTCGATTTCGCGTTGAACCAGCCACTTTCGCCGTTCGCGCTGGCGGCGGTGGAGCTGCTGGACGCCGAGTCGCCGTCGTACGCGCTCGATGTGGTGTCCATTATGGAATCCACTGTGGACGACCCGCGGCCGGTGCTTTCGCAGCAGCAGTTCAAGGCCCGCGGTGAGGCCGTACAGGCGATGAAGGCCGACGGCATCGAGTACGACGAGCGGATGGAGCTGCTCGAACAGGTCACGTACGCGAAACCGCTGGAGGAACTGCTTTCGGCGGCGTACCAGTCGTATCGTGCCGGGCATCCGTGGGTCGCGGATTACGAGCTGTCGCCGAAATCCGTGGTGCGCGATATGTACGAGCGCGCGATGAATTTCGTGGAATACGTGGGTTTCTACCAGCTCGCCCGTTCCGAGGGCTTGGTACTGCGCTATCTCGCCGACACGTACGACGCACTCCGGCACACCGTCCCGGACGAGGCGAAAACCGAACCGCTGCAGGACTTGATCGAATGGCTCGGCGAGCTGGTTCGCCAGGTCGACTCGAGCCTGCTCGACGAATGGGAAGCGTTGCGGCACCCGTCGGAGGAGGGTCCGGTTTCGCACCGCCCGCCCGCCGAACCGCCTGCGGTCACCCGCAACGAGCGCGCGTTCCGGGTACTGGTGCGCAACGAACTGTTCCGTCGAGTGGAACTGGCTGCGCGCCGTGCGTACGACTCGCTTGGGGCACTGGATGAAGCATCCGGCTGGGACGCCGACGCGTGGGCGGATGCGATGGACGACTACTACGCCGAGCACGAGAACCTTGGCATCGGCCCGGACGCCCGCGGCCCGGCCCTGCTGCTGATCGAGCAGGAACCCGAGGTATGGCGAGTACGGCAGATCTTCGACGACCCCGCGGGCGACCACGACTGGGGCATCAGCGCGGAAGTGGACTTGCGAGCGTCGGACGAGGTGGGGTCGGCGGTCGTGCGGGTGGTCGAGGTGAATCAGCTTTAGAGTTCCTAACAAGTTGATCACTTGTGGTGCGTGAAGGTTCATGATCGTTGATCATGAACGGGTGAGGAAAGGTGAACAGCCACCGTGGATCGTCT
>NZ_JNYZ01000039.1 GCF_000717335.1 Amycolatopsis jejuensis | reverse complement strand
TGGCGCAACCGGCACTGCCACCCGAAGCGCCACTTCGCAGCCGGCTCGAAGATCCGCCGCCCAGATTACCTACCCAACGTTGCGTGACGCGGCACTAGCGCGACGTTCCTGGGGACGGTGTGCCACGATCGTCGCGTGACGACCGCGCTGATCTACCTCGTAGTCATGCTGCTGGTGGCCGCCGTGGTGTTCCTCTTGGCCGCAGTGGTGTTCGGCCGGGGCGAGGAGCTCGCGCCGCTGCCGCCGGGCAGCTCGCCCACCCGCCTGCCCGCCGAGGACATCACCGGCGAGGACGTGCGCCGGGTGCGCTTCCAGCTGGTGCTGCGCGGGTACAAGATGTCCGAAGTGGACTGGGTGCTGCGCAGGGTGGGCGTGGAACTGGACGAACTACGCGAACGCGTCGCCCGGCTCGAAGCAGTGCAGGCCCCGCGGGAGGCAGCCCACCGGAGGCCGCCGGGTGAGTGACCTGGTGCTGTCGGTGGACGTGGCGGCACCGGCAGGCACGACCTGGCTCGCATTGACGGACTGGGCCCGACAGGGCGAGTGGATGCTGGGCACGTCGGTGCGGGTGATCGAGGGCAACGGCCGCAGCGTCGGCTCGAAACTGTCAGCGTTCACCGGCTTCGGCGGCGTCGGCTTCACCGACACGATGGAGATCACCGCCTGGGAACCGCCCCTGCGCTGCACGGTCCGCCACCTGGGAAGCCTGGTCCAGGGCACCGGCGTATTCCAGGTACTGGCAAAAGGCGGCGAACACTGCACGTTCGTCTGGGCCGAACACCTGAAACTGCCCTTCGGATTACTCGGCCGCGCAGGCTGGCCGGCCATCCGCCCGGCCTTTGCACTGGGCGTCCGCCACTCACTACGGCAATTCGCCAAATTCGCCGAGAACTACTCGATGGGGGACCGATGACAACTCTGCTGGGCGAAGACGGAATCGCCCGCTGCACCTGGGGAAACTCGACCCCGGACTACGCCGCCTACCACGACGAGGAATGGGGCGTCCCGCTACACGGCGAGGCAGAATTGTACGAACGACTCTGCCTGGAATCCTTCCAGTCCGGCCTGTCGTGGATCACCATCCTGAGAAAACGAGAAAACTTCCGAAAAGCCTTCCGCGGCTTCGCCCCGGAAAAAGTGGCACGATTCAAAGAGCGCGACATCGAACGCTTGATGCAAGACGCCTCCATCGTGAGAAACCGCGCAAAAATCGAAGCAGCAATAACGAACGCAAGGGCAATAGCCACCCTGGACGTCACCCTGGACGACCTACTCTGGTCCTTCGCCCCGCAAACACACCGACGCCCCCGCACCATGGCCGACGTCCCAGCCATCACCGACGAATCAAAGTCAATGGCAAAAGAACTGAAAAAACGAGGCTTCGCCTTCCTAGGGCCCACCACCTGCTACGCCCTGATGCAAGCCACCGGCATGGTAGACGACCACATAAAAGGCTGCTTCCGCGCCACCTGACCTTCCGTGAAGGGAACCTTCACGGACTTAGATTCCCTCATGGTTCCCTTCACGGACTTCCCCCCCTCGCCAACCGCAGCCGAGGCACCCACCCAGACCCAGCAGCCCAGTCTCCGCCCTGCACCCCGATACGAAGCCAAAACACGGTCTGAGGGGCTTGTCAAGGCATCTTTCCCGCCTTGACAAGCCCCTCAGGCCGTAGTCACAATTCCGGCTTCGGGGTGCCCTCACGCAACAGTTCCTAAACGGAAACCCTCACCGCCACATCACTTCCCTTGAAAGGAAGGCTTCCTCTTCCCCACAAACGCCTCCACCGCCTCGGTATGATCAGCAGTAGCCCCCAACGCATTCTGCGCCGCATCCTCAGCCGCCAACGCCCCCTCCAAAGACGACTCCGCAGCCACCCCCAGCACTTCCTTGATCTTCGCAAACGCCACAGTCGGCCCAGCCGCCAACCGAGCCGCCACCTTCTGCGCCCGCCCAGCCAACTCCTCATCCGGCACAACCTCGCCGACGAGCCCGATCCGCAGCGCCTCCGCGGAATCCACCGACCGAGCCATCAACATCAGCTCCGCCGCCCGCCCGTACCCGATCAACCGCTGCAACGTCCAGGACGCCCCCGAATCCGGCCCCAGCCCGACATTCGCAAACGCCATCAAGAACGACGACGATTCCGCGGCAATTCGCAGGTCACACGCATACGCAAACGCCGCCCCCGCCCCGGCCGCAGTACCGTTCACCGCAGCGATGACCGGCTTGGCCATCCCGGTGATCGCCAGAATGATCGGGTTGTAATGATCACTCACCGTGTGCAGCGGCGCCGGGTCGTTCGCCTGCAGCAGCCCGACGTGCTCCTTCAGGTCCTGCCCGGCACAGAACGCCTTGCCGGTGCCGGTGAGGACGACCGCGCGGACGTCCGCGTCGTCGGCGGCCGCGCGCAGCTCGGCGATCAGGCGTTCCTTGAGTTCGACCGTCAGCGAGTTGTACGCCTCGGGCCGGTTCAAGGTCAGCGTGCGCACGCCGTCGGCGTCGGCGGTCAACAGGACGTCGGATGTGGTCACGAAATGCTCCTCTGAAACGGCGGCTCGGGTTCTCCGCACCGAGTCTCGCACCCCCGGCGGGCGGCATACCAGCACCGATGCGGCGGCAAATGATCGGTCCGCGTTCGCGCCCGGGCGCTGATGAGGGACAATGGGGGTCGAGACCCGGCTGGCATGGGAGTGCGCGACCCGGGCGCGCCGGTTGATACGGAGGGAGCACGCTATGGCGGCCATGAAGCCCCGGACCGGAGATGGTCCCCTCGAAGTGACCAAGGAGGGGCGGGGCCTCGTGATGCGGGTGCCACTGGAGGGTGGCGGCCGATTGGTCGTGGAGCTCTCCGCGGAAGAAGCGAAGGACCTCGGTGCGGCATTGCAGGAGGTCACCGGCTGATCCCGGCCCGGCCGACTCTGTCCACTATGCACCCCGGTCTCCTGCTGGAGGCCGGGGTCGCGGTTCGTCTGCGCCCGAAGGTTGCTCGCTGTGCGTAACTCGCTACCACCCGTCCCCACGAAACTGCCCGAGATCGAGGTCGTCGCCGCGACGCGCCGGGGGATCCCGCTGGTCGTGCTGGCCGCTGCCGGGGACGAGGACGCGTACGGCTCGAGCGGGCGCACCGGCGAGATCCGCGAACTCACCGAAGACGTGCCGCGCTGGGTCGCCGGGATCGGGGACGCCGCGCCGAAGGACTTCCGCCAGACCGGTGCGGCGCTGGCCAGGACGTTGCGGGACGCGGCGGAGCACCGTCCGATCCGGACAGTCCAGGTCGCCCTGCCGCCGGACGTGACCGCTGAGCACGTCGGCGAACTGGCCACTGGACTCTTTCTCGGTGGCTATCGATTCGTCGTCACCACGTCGGAGCCGAAGCCATCGATGCCCGCCGTCCGGCTGGCGGCGGGTGACGATCGGGCAGTGCCGGAGTACGCGGAGGCAGCGTCGCGGGTACGAATTCTGGCTGCGGCCGCGGCATTTACGCGCGATCTGGCGAATACGCCGTCGAATGTCAAGAATCCGGCGTGGCTGGCGAATACCGCGGCAAAGGTCGTTGGTGGCCCGGTCGAAGTGACCGTGCGGGACGAGAAGTGGCTGGCGGACAAGGGATTCGGCGGAGTGCTGGCGGTCGGCGGTGGGTCGGCGTCGCCGCCGCGGCTGATCGAAATGACGTACCGCCCGCGTGGTGCGGCGAAGCATTTGTTGTTCGTGGGCAAGGGAATCACGTTCGACACCGGCGGGCTTTCGGTGAAACCGGCCGACGGCATGCACCTGATGCGCACCGACATGGCAGGCGGCGCAGCCGTGATCGCCGCGGTCCGCGCAATTGCGGAGCTGAAACTGCCGGTGCGCGTCACGGCGCTGGTGCCCGCAGCGGAAAACCATGTATCCGGCAGCTCGTACCGGCCGGGCGACATCGTGCGCCACTACGGCGGCCGGACCACCGAGGTCGGCAACACCGACGCCGAAGGCCGCATGGTGATGGCCGACGCGCTCGCGTACGGCATCGATCGCTTCCGCCCGGACCTGGTCGTCGACGCGGCCACTCTCACCGGCGCGATGAAGGTGTCGCTCGGTCTCCGCGTCGGCGGCGTCTTCGCCACCGACGACGACCTGGCCGCCCGCGTGGTGGCGGCGGGCGCCCGCGCCGGGGAGGCGTGGTGGCGGATGCCGCTGGTCGAGGACTACGCGCGCGGAATCGAAGGCGAACTCGGCGACGTCCGCCAGGCTCCCGGCGGTCCGGGCGGCATCATGGCGGCGCTCTTCCTCCGGGAGTTCACCGCGGGGCTTCCGTGGGCCCATCTGGACATCGCCGGTCCGGCCCGCGCGGACAAGACGTACGCCGACATCGTTCCGGGTGCTTCGGGTTTCGCCGCCCGGACATTGGTGGAGCTGGCCGCTTCCTACGGCTGACCTTGCAGTACGTGATCCCGGAACGCCACGACCGCGGGCGGGAGTGGTTCTCCTGCCCGCCAGGCCAGTCCGATCGTCCGGCTGACCGGCGGTAGCAGCGGCACCTCCGCGACGCCCGCCGGAGCGCCCGGCTCGAACCGCGGCAGCAGCGCCACCCCCAGCCCCGCGCCGACCAGCCCGCGCACGGTGTCCGACTCCTGCCCTTCGAACGCCACCTTCGGCGTGAAACCCGCGGCGGCGCAGAGGTCGTCGGTGATGCGGCGCAGGCCGTAGCCGGGTTCGAGGAGGACGAACGGCTCGTCGGCCAGTTCCTTCATCCGGACTCCACGGCGCCCGGCCAGGCGATGGCCCGCCGGGACCGACAGGCGGATCGGCTGCTCGTCGAGCACCACCGTCTCCAGCCGGTCGTCGGCCGGGACCGGGGCGAGCAGCGCGAGGTCGAGCTCTCCGGACACGAGCCGGTCCACCATCTCCTGCAGCGACCCTTGGATCAACGTGAACCGCGAGGGTGCCGGGTAGGTCCGCAGCAGTTCCGGTACCAGGGTCCGGCCGAGCAGGTGCAGGAACCCGAGCACGACCCGTCCGCTCGCCGGTTCGATTTCCTCGCGCGCCAGCCGGACCCCGGCGTCCACCAAAGGCAGCGCCCGCTCGGCGGCGTCGGCCAGCAGTTCGGCGGCGCGGGTGAGGCGGACGCCGCGGCCGTCCGGCACGGTCAGCGGCGCGCCGAGCGCCTGCCCGAGCGCGGCCAGCCGACGGCTGACGGTGGGCTGCGGCACCCCGAGCACCTCGGCCGTGCGGGTGACGTTGCCTGTGCTTCGCAGCGTCGCCAGCAGCTGCAGGTGCGGGACGAGCAGGGACGTCAGGCTCTCATTCGCCACGGTATGAATGATGGCAGATCAGCGTATTGGACGTATTGGTTAGCGAACCTTACTTTCGGGGCGTGCCCTCTTCGACCCGCCGGGTGAAGGTCGCGGTCGCCGCCGCGGGCTTCACGTCGTTCGCCCTGCTGTACGCCCCGCAGGCGGTCCTGCCGCAGCTTGCCGCGCAGTACCACCTCGACCCGGGCGGCGCGGCGCTCGCGGTGAGCGTGGCGACCGGTGCGCTGGCGATTTCCGTGCTGCCGATCGCCGCACTGTCCGAAGTGGTCGGACGGCGGCCGGTGATTCTCGCGTCCGTCCTCGTTTCCTCGGCGCTCGGACTCCTGCTGCCGCTGGTCCCGGACTACTCGCTGCTGCTCGTTTTACGCGCGATCCAAGGCGTGGCGATCGCGGGTTTTCCCGGGGTGGCCACGGCTTACCTCGTGGAGCGGCTGGGTAAAACCGGCGTCGCGGCCGCGGTCGGGGCGATGATCGCGGGCAACACCGTCGGCGGCATGTCCGGACGCTTGGTGACCGGTTTCACCGCGGGCTCGTTCGGCTGGCGCGGGGCGCTTTACGTCGTCGCCGGGATTTCCGTGGCCTGCGCGGTCGTGACGGTGGTGGCGCTGCCACGGTCGTTGCCGCGCGGGAGCCCCCGCGACGTCGGCCGCGGACTCCTTGACGCGGTACGGCGCCCGGTGCTGCTCGTGCAGTACGCCGTCGCGCTGCTGGCCATGGGTGCCTTTGTTGCGCTGTACAACGCGGCCGGGTTCCGCCTGACCGGCTCGCCGCTCAATCTGACGCCAGCCGTTGCGTCGCTCGTCTTCCTCGCGTACGCGCTGGGCTCGGTTTCGTCCGTCCTGGCCGGTCGGCTCGCTGCACGGGCCGGGCGCCGTCGGGCGTTGGTCGGCGCGCTGCTGGTCACCGCGGCGGGTGGAGTGCTGACGATCCCGGACTCGCTACCGCTGATCGTCCTGGGTTTCCTCGTGCTGACGGCGGCCTTCTTCGCCGCACATTCCATCGCGAACAGCTGGGCCGCCGCCGAAGCCCCGGAGAACGCTCGCGGGCAGGTCGGCGGGCTGTACATGCTGATGTACTACCTGGGCAGCAGCGTCGGCGGGGGAGCCGGGAGTGTCGTGTACGGGCACGCGGGCTGGGGGTGGCTGATCGTGGCCGTGGTGGTCTGGCTGGGGCTGGCCGCGACGGCCGTGCAGCTTACGAGCAGGCGGTGGCGCAGAGCAGCCCACCGCCTACCGGAAGCAGGGCCGGGACCAGGCGGTCGTCCTCCCGGATCGCCCGCGCCACCTCGCGCAGCGCCAGCGTCTCCGGGTCGCGGCGGGCCGGGTCGGTGACCCGGCCGCCGGCCAGCACCTGGTGGAACACGATGATCCCGCCGCGGCGCAGCAGTGCGACACCCTGCTCGTAGTACCCCGGGTACTCGATCCGGGCGGCGTCGACGAACACCAGGTCGTACCCGCCGGGCGTGAGCCGCGGCAGGACGTCGAGCGCGCGGCCGACGATGAGCCGCATCCGGCCCGGCGGGTACCCCGCTTCGAGGAACGTCTTGCGAGCGGCGCGCTGGTACTCCGGCTCGACGTCGATCGAGGTCAGCACGCCGTCGGCGGCCATCCCGCGCAGCAGGTACAGGCCGCTGACCCCGGATCCGGTGCCGACCTCCACCACCGCCCGCGCACCCAGCGTCGCCGCGAGGAACCGCAGCGTGCCGCCGGCTCCGGGGGCCAGCGGGGCGCAGCCGAGGTCGACTGCGCGTGCGCGGGCCGCGGCCAGCTGGTCGTCGTCGGGCACGTACCCGTCGACGTACTCGGCCCCGGTCGCCGCCTGTGTCCCCGAACTCACGCGCGAAGGTTAGCGCTGGTTGTCGATAAATCAGCGAAGGCTCCCTGGTAAGCCTCCGGAAACAACTTCTCAGGCTGCTCTCAGACCGGTCTCATGTCCCGCACATGGAGATCGGCGAGACTGAATCCCGAACGCGGGAACACCGCGCGCTCGATCTGCGTTGGCCGAGGTGAAGAGGAGTGACCCAGATGGAGGTGCCTGCTCCCCTGATGCAGAACGCCGAACTGCCGGAGGCCGAGCCGGTGACCGTGGACGCGACCGAGGCGGCGTGGACGCCGCCCTCGTGGGACGAGGTCGTGCGCGAACACGCCGACCGCGTGTACCGGCTCGCGTACCGCCTCACCGGCAACACGCACGACGCCGAGGACCTCACCCAGGAGACGTTCATCCGCGTCTTCCGGTCGCTGGCGTCCTACAAGCCCGGCACGTTCGAGGGCTGGCTGCACCGGATCACCACGAACCTGTTCCTCGACATGGCGCGCCGCCGCTCGCGCGTGCGCATGGAGGGGCTGCCGGAGGACACCGACCGGATCGTCGGCGACGACCCGAGCCCGGAGCAGTACTACAGCGACACCCACCTCGACCCTGACCTGCAGGAAGCTCTCGACGAGCTGCCGCCGGAGTTCCGGGCCGCGGTCGTGCTGTGTGACGTCGAGGGCCTGTCGTACGAGGAGATCGGTGCCACGCTGGGCGTCAAGCTCGGCACCGTGCGCAGCCGCATCCACCGCGGCCGCTCGGCGCTGCGGGCCTCGCTCGAGCGCAGGCGCGCGATGCGGGACGAGCCCGTGAAGGTGTCTGTATGAGTGGCTGGCGCTTCGCCGAATCGCACCTGATGCCGGACGTCGTGGTCGCCCTGGTCGACGGAGAGCTGTCCCCGGGCGCACAGGACCGCGCCACGTCGCACGTCGCGCACTGCCCTGGTTGCGCGGCCGAGGTCACCGCCCAGCGGCAGGCCGTCGCGGCGGTGAAGCGCGCGGGCGAGCCGTCGATGTCGGCGGGCTTCCTGGCCAGCCTGCGGTCCATCCCGGAACACACCGACCTGCCCGGTTCCCCGGACAACCTCGCGGTGACGGCCGACGGCCAGCTCGTGGCCATCCAGCGCCCGGACCGCGTTGCCGGACTGCGCGACATGGGAGTCCTCGGAGGTGCCGCGCCGTTGGGAACAACAGCGCCGCTCGGGCAATCGGCGAACGTGCTCGGCGGCGGCCGCTTCACCCTCAGCCGCAAACGAGCAGCACAGGGCGCGGGAGTCGTCGTGTCGGGTCTGGTACTGAGCGCACTCGCGCTCGTCGGCACCTCGGCTGACAGTGGCGAGGGCTCCGACCCGGCCACGCTGCCACCCGCGAACGCGAACTTCGCCCCGGCGAAGATGGGGGCGCCGACCTCGTCCTCGCCTTCGTCACTGCCGACGCCTTCGTCGGTGGTGCCGGTGGGGGAGAGCGTTCCTGTCCCTGCTCGGTGAGTCTTCGGCCGGGTTCCCTGGGTGGGGCCCGGAGGAGTGTCTGGGGAGTGGGTTGGCGGTTGCGTTGCACGGTTGCGGCTCGTGGGGGTTGGGGAACCGTTGCGGGCTCACGCGCCGGGATACGGGAGCCTTGCGGGCTACAAAGCGCCAGGCCGAGCCGGTCCGCAGGCTTGCTGGACCGGCCCGGTCCGCAGGCCCAGCGGCCTCGGCCGCTCACGACGGCGGAGGTGAGCCCTGCCTGGCTCGTTTTCCGGGGAGTTCCGGCGGTCCCGGCTCGTCGAGCCGAGCTCCGGCGGGGTCCCGGCGCGGGCGTGTGAGCACTGCTCGACTCAAAGGGTGGGGGTGAGCCCTGCGGGCTCCGCAGGTTCCGCTGAGTCCCGGCGGGCAGCCCCGGCAAGCTGAGCCCTGGCAGGCCCGGTTCCTGGAAAAAATTCCGGAAGTCCCAGCTCGTCGAGCCAAGCCCCGGCGGTCCCTGAACGCGAGCCACAACCCGTGCAAACTCAAAGCACCCCCACCCGGGCCCACCGCAGGTCCACAGCCGCATTTTGCAGGCAACAGCCATTTCACTGTGCGCTAGGCACACTCTGACGCGAGGCTTGGGTATCGTCGACCTCCAGCCACTGACCGTATCTCCGGGGAATGATGACCGACCAGCCGAACGCCAATTCCGCTCAGTCCGGCGCCGTGGGGGCTGATCGGCTCTCGCCTCGGCCGTTGGAGAGGCCTTCGGTCGATCCGCAGCAGGCGGCGGTCTTCGGGCGGCCCCATGGGGTCGACGGGGCGTTCGACAAGCTCTACACCCCTCCGCCCAACGGGAACGGGCGGCGCGGGCTCGAGCTGGCGCCGCCGACACCCGAGTCGCTCGCTGAGGCTTTTCGGCGGCCGGAGGGGGCCGAGGGGGTCGTGTTGCAGCGGCCGCTCGAGGCGGTCGGTGAGGCACCCGCTCCCGAGGAACCGCTGTGGACCGATGCGCGGGATCCTTGGCGGGATCCCGCGGCCGGGGCGGTGCTCGGGGGGCCTGCGGTTCCGGCTGAAGACGCCGATGACAAGAAAGCAGCGCGACCCGGTGGGGCGCGGCTGAGCTTGCCCGAGGTCCTGTTCGGGCGGCGGGTGCAGCCGAAAGCGCTTGCGGTGCTCGGGGTCGTCGCCTTGCTGATCGGGGCGGTCGGCGGGCTGGTCGGGTGGTGGATCGCCGACACCGGGTCCGAATTGACCGGCAGTGCCACGATTTCCGAGGCCGAGGCGGCGAAAGAACGGCCGCCGGGGTCGCTCGCCGACATTGCCCGGCGCGTGGCGCCCGCGGTGGTGTCGCTCGAGGTCGTCAAGCCTGGTGCCGACAGTGGCGAACAGGGGTCCGGCGTGGTCATCGACCCGCAGGGCTACATCCTCACCAACGAGCACGTCGTCGCCACTGCCGTTGCCGACACCGGCGCCAAGATCACCGCCGTGTTCAACGACGGCACCCGGGCCCAGGCCAAGATCGTCGGCGCGGACCAGAAAACCGACCTTGCCGTCGTGAAAGTCAACGTCACGAACCCGGTCGTGATGCAGGTCGGCAAGTCGTCCGACCTGCAGGTCGGCGACGCGGTGATCGCCGTCGGGTCGCCGCTCGCGCTGCAGAACTCGATCACCGCGGGCATCGTCAGCGCGATCGACCGGCCGGTCACCGCGGGTGGCGACAGCGGCGCGCCGCCGGTCACGTACTCGGCCATCCAGACCGACGCCGCCATCAACCACGGCAACTCGGGCGGTGCGCTCGTCGACTCGACCGGTGCGCTCGTCGGGATCAACTCGGCCATCCGCTCGTCCAGCTCCGACGGCGGCAGCATCGGCATCGGCTTCGCCATCCCCAGCGACTACGCGATCAAGATCGCCAAGTCCCTCATCAAGAACGGCAAGGTCAACCACGCCGACATCGGGATCAACGCGGCGTCCACCGTCGCCGGGTCGACCACGATGGGCGCGCAGGTCCGCAACGTCGCGCCGAACGGCCCGGCGGCATCCGCGGGTATCCGCGAAGGCGACGTCATCACGAAGGTCGGCGACCGGCTCGTGCGCGATTCGGCGGAGCTCACCGTCGCGGTGCGCAGCCACGACCCGGGTCAGGTCGTGCCGGTGCAGCTGGCCCGCGACGGTGCGTTGCTGGTGGTCGACGTCACCCTCGGGTCCGACTGACCGTCACGCGCTCTTAAGCCCCGCGCGACCTTCGGGCCTGCCAAGACGGCAGACTGCCCGGGTAGTCTTGGGCGGGGCAGCACCGAGCGGAGGTTCACGGGTGTTCGACAGTGTCGGCTGGGGCGAAATCCTCGTGCTCATCATCGCGGGGCTCTTCATCCTGGGCCCCGAGCGCCTGCCCGAGGCCGCATCGTGGATGGCCAAGAGCGTCCGCAAGGTCCGCGAGTTCGCCTCCGGCGCGCGCGACCAGCTGCGCGAGGAAATGGGCCCGGAGTTCGACCAGCTGCGCAAACCCCTCGAGGACCTGCGCGGCCTCCGCAACTTCGACCCCAAACGGGTCGTCACCCAGCATCTCTTCGACGGCGATTCCGACCCGCTCGGCCTGAACGGCGTCAACGGGTCCAACGGCTCGAACGGCACGCCGGCCATCAAGCCGCAAAGCGCCGTCCCCCAGCCGGAACCGCTGAAGCCGGGTGAGCGTCCGCCGGTCGACCCGGACGCCACCTGACCGCTCCTGCAACCTCCGCAAAGGCGCTGGGTAGCCTCAGGGCAGAAGCTCACCCAGACCCTGGAGGTTCCTGACATGTCACGCCGTGCGGCTGCGCTGGCCGGAACGATCGCGGCGGCCGCTCTCGCCGTTGCCGGGTGCAGTGCCGACGACGAGCCGAGCACCCAGCCGCCCGCCACCTACACGTCGGTGCCCGCGCCGTTGATGCCTTCGCCGTCGGCCCCGTCGAGCGCCCCCGCGAACGGCAACAGCTCCGGCGAACAGCCGAACGTGAAGCGCGGCGCGCAGACCGGCGAGGCAGGCGTGGACGTGCTCGTCACGATCGACTACCGCGGCGGCAAGGTCACCCCGCCCGCCGGGGTCGTCGACGTCCAGGTGGGCAACAAGGTGAAGATCAAGGTGACGTCCGACCAGGCGCAGAACATCGACGTGCAGGGCCTGCCGGACAAGTCCGCCGACGTGTCCGCGAAGGAGCCCGAGGACATCGACTGGACCGTGACCAAGGCGGGCGACACCAAGGTGACGTTGCGCGAGTCGAACACCCTCCTGGTGACCGTGCACGCGGCCTGAGCAGCAGGTCTCAGCGGCCGGCGGGGCTGACGTTCAGCATCATCCCCGCCAGGCCGCGCGCCCGGACGGTCAGCTGCTTCGCCGCGTCCTTCAGCACCACCGACGCCGGCGCGTCCGGTTCGGCCAGCACCAGCGGCGTACCTTCGTCGCCCTGTTCGCGCAGCCGCGGGTCGAGCGGGATCTGACCCAGCAGTGGCACCGTCGAACCCACCGACTTCGACAGCGAGTCCGCCACCGTCTGGCCGCCACCCGCGCCGAACACCTCGATGCGTTCGCCCGACGGCGTTTCCAGCCACGACATGTTCTCGATCACGCCCGCCACGCGCTGCCGCGTCTGCATCGCGATCGCACCCGCGCGCTCGGCCACCTCCGCGGCGGCCTGCTGCGGTGTGGTGACCACGAGGATTTCCGCGTTCGGAATGAGCTGTGCCACCGAAATCGCGATGTCGCCGGTGCCCGGCGGCAGGTCCAGTAGCAGGATGTCCAGGTCGCCCCAGAACACGTCGGCCAGGAACTGCTGCAACGCGCGGTGCAGCATCGGCCCGCGCCACACCACCGGCGTGTTGCCCGGGGTGAACATGCCGATCGAGATCACCTTCACGCCGTGTGCCTGCGGCGGCATGATCATCGTGTCGACCTTCGTCGGCTTCTCGCGCGCGCCCAGCATGCGCGGGATCGAGTGGCCGTAGATGTCCGCGTCCACCACGCCCACCGACAGCCCGCGCTCGGCCATCGCCACGGCCAGGTTCACCGTGACCGACGATTTGCCCACGCCGCCCTTGCCAGAGGCCACGCAGTACACGCGCGTCATCGAACCCGGCTGCGCGAACGGGATCACCGGCTCCGCCGCGTCACCGCGCAGGGATTTCCGCAGTTCAGAGCGTTGCTCGTCGCTCATCACGTCGAGCTCGACCCGCACGTCGGCGACGCCGGGGACCTTCGACACGGCTTTCGTGGTGTCCTCGGTGAGCGTCGCCTTGAGCGGGCAGCCCGCGACCGTGAGGTAGATCCCGACGGTGACCACCCCGTCGTCGCCGACCACCACGTCCTTCACCATGCCGAGGTCGGTGATCGGTTTCTTGATTTCCGGGTCGTACACGTCCTTCAGCGCGGTGCGGACGTCGTCGACGCTGGGGAGCTGCTGTGTACCAGTCACGCAACCCATCGTACGTACCGGGTGCAGCCGCCCGTTTCACGCCTGCTTCGTCTTGCGTGGCTTGGGTTCCACGGCGAGATCGTCCCGCAGCCGGTCGAGTTCGCTGCGCAGGTAGTCGCGGGTCGCGACCTCGCCGACGGCCAGCCGCAGCGCGGCCAGCTCGCGCGCCAGATATTCGGTGTCCGCCTTGGTTTGCGCGGCCCGCGTGCGGTCTTCCTCCAGTGATACCCGGTCGCGGTCGTCCTGGCGGTTCTGCGCGAGCAGGATCAGCGGCGCGGCGTACGCGGCCTGCGTGGAGAACGCCAGGTTGAGCAGGATGAACGGGTACGGGTCCCAGCGCAGTGACACCGCGACCAGGTTCAGCACGATCCAGACGATCACGATCAGCGTCTGCCAGAACAGGTACTTGCCGGTGCCGAGGAACCGTGCGATGCGCTCGGTGAACCGGCCGAAGGTGTCCGGGTCGATGTTCAGCCGCAGCCGCGCCTGGCCGCGCGGCTGGTCGAGCCTGCGGCGGCCGGAGCTGAGGTCAGGCACGGTCGGCCTCCTGGATTTCGGCGCCGTCGGCGACGTCGTGCAGTCCGGTTTCGCGCCAGTCGTCGGGCAGCAGGTGGTCGAGCACGTCGTCGACGGTGACGGCGCCGAGCAGGTGGTCCTCGGCGTCGACCACCGGGCCGCACGCCAGGTTGTAGGCCGCGAAATACCGCGTGACCTCGGCCAGCGTCGCCTCCGGGCGCAGCGCGGTGAGGTCCGTGTCCACGGCGCTGGCCACGAGCTCGGCGGGCGGTTCACGCAGCAGCCGCTGGAAATGCACGACGCCGACGAACCGTCCGGTGGGCGTCGCAGTGGGCGGGCGGCACACGAAAACCATGCTGGCGAGCGCGGCGGGTAAGTCGGCGTTGCGGATGTGCGCGAGCGCCTCGGCGATGGTGGCGTCCGGCGTGAGCACCACCGGTTCCGGTGTCATCAGGCCGCCCGCGGTGTCCGACGAATACGCCAGCAGCCGCTTGACCGGCGCCGATTCCTCCGGCTCCATCAGCTCCAGCAGCCTGCTCTGGTCGGCGGGAGCGAGCTCGGCCAGCAGGTCGGCGGCGTCGTCCGGGTTCATCGCCTCGAGGATGTCCGCGGCGCGTTCCTCGGCGAGGTACGCGAGCAGCTCCTTCTGGTCGTCCTCGGGCAGCTCCTCGATCACGTCGGCGAGCCGCTCGTCGTCCATCGCGTCGGCGACCTCGTGGCGGCGCTTGATCGGCAGGTCACGCAGGGTGGCCGCGACGTCGACGGCCCGCATCGTGTCGAACAGCATCAGCAGCTGACCCGCGCCCTGGGGCTGTCCGGTGAGGTCGGTGAGCCCGAGCCCGGCGACCTCGTTCCACGGCAGCACCTGCATTGCGCTGCGGCGGCGGCCCAGCGTGAGCCGGGTGGACCGCTCGCGAACGGCGACCTTGGCCAGTACCCAGTCGCGCGTGCGGGTGGGCTCCATGGCCGCGTCGACCACGGTGACGCGGGTTTCGGCGCCGGAGAGCGTGGCGTGCGCGTCGAGGAGCTGCCCGCACACCAGTACTTCGTTGGGCCGCTGGGTGAAGTGCCGCATGTTCACCGAACCGGTGGCCAGCGTCACGGCGTTCGGTTCGATCGACGTGACCCGCAACATCGGCACGAACACCCGCCGCCGCGTCGCCAGCTCCACCACCATGCCGAGGATCCGCGGCGGCTGCTGGTCGAGCCGGAGCCCGGCGACGACGTCCCGGACCTTCCCGATCGACTCGCCGTCGGGTCCGAACACCGGCAGACCCGCCAGCTGGGCTGCGAAAACCCGGTTTGTGCCCGCCATGGCGCCGACACTATCGGCTGGCGGCCCGGCGCGCTCGCGCCGTCACTGGGCGAATTCTCAGACTTCCATCGCCCATCGGGTGAGCAGCGGCAATGCGTCGTCGGGCGGATCGTTCTCGGTCGCGTCCACCCCGCCGAAGTCGCGGATGTCCTCGGCGAGCCACAGCCGGTTCTGCACCGAACGCACGAGGGTCCACGCCTTCGCCCGAGCGCGGTCCAGACCGGTCGCGGCGAGCCTCGAGTCCAGTGTGGACTCGTCGAACCGGTTCCACAGCAAGGGAAGTACGCCGAACTCCAGGTCACCCGCGAGTGGCTTCGGGTCGATCACGAGCCACGGTTCGCGGCGCCCGGCCAGCACGTTTTCGTAGTGCAGATCCTCGTTGACCAGCGCGTTGCCCGCCTCCGGGCCGAGGTCGCGGCACACCTCGAGCGCGGCGTCCAGGTCGCGGCGCGGCAGCGGCCGGTCCAGCTCCTCCCACGACTTGGGCAGTTCCGTCAGCAGCTCCTCCGCGAACCCGCGCAGCGACCTCGTGAGCCCGGGCGGGGCCGGTACGGCAAGCCGCGAGGCCAGCTCGCTCATGGTCTCGACCGCGGGCAGCAGCGGCTCGGTGAAGAGCGTCCGGCTGTCGTCGAGGCGCTCCAGCAGCATCGCGCCTTCGGCCGGCGCGGACTCGAAGAGCCGGACCGCCCCCTGACCGTCCCATGTGGACAGTGCGAGCGGCTCGTCGCGCGATTCCGCTTCCACCCAGCCGAGTTTGAGCACCACCGGGGTCCCGTCGGTGCGGCGCGCGGGCTGCACCACGCCGACGTACCCGTGCCGCGCGGTGTCCTCGAACTCCAGCCCCCATTCGCGGGCGAACCGCTCGGCGAGCGCGGGCAGTGAGGCGAGCCACGGAACTGCTTCCGGTCCCAGGATCTGCGGGGCGCGCTCGGCGAACGTGGGCGGGATCTGCAAAACGGTCACAACGCCCATCCTGGTCGGGCCCGCAACCCGTTTCCCGGGCGGTGCGGCGCGCGTACAGTAGGTCTACAGGGGTCCGGCGAGCCCGGGAGCTGCCATGATCATCGAGATTGTCAGCGCAGTGGTCGTCGTGGGCGGGGTCTGGCTCGCCTCCGCGGTGCGCGTGGTGAAGCAGTACGAACGCGGCCTGGTGTTCCGCTTCGGCCGCGTGCACACGCACGTGCGCGAACCGGGGCTGGCGCTGCTGGTGCCGATCGCCGACCGGATGCAGAAGGTGAACATGCAGGTCGTCACCCTGCCGGTGCCCGCGCAGGACGGCATCACGCGCGACAACGTCACGGTGCGGGTCGACGCGGTCGTGTACTTCAAGGTGGTCGACCCGGTGCTCGCGACCGTGCATGTGCAGGACTACCGCAGCGCCATCGGCCAGGTCGCGCAGACGTCACTGCGGTCCATCATCGGCAAGAGCGACCTCGACGACCTGCTGTCCAACCGCGAACGGCTCAACCAGGGCCTGGAGCTGATGATCGACAGCCCGGCGCTCGACTGGGGCATCCACATCGACCGCGTCGAGATCAAGGACGTCGCGCTGCCGGAGTCGATGAAGCGCTCGATGTCCCGGCAGGCCGAGGCCGAGCGGGAACGGCGCGCGCGGGTGATCTCGGCGGACGGCGAGCTGCAGGCGTCGGCGAAGCTGGCGCAAGCCGCCGCCGCGATGGCCGACACCCCGGCGGCACTGCAGTTGCGCTTGCTGGAGACGGTGGTTCAGGTGTCGGCGGAGAAGAACTCCACGCTCGTGCTGCCGTTTCCGGTGGAGCTGCTGAGATTTCTCGACGCCCAGACTCCCAAAGACTCCACAGAGTCCAAGGAGTCCTTGACCCCCAACGGACACGCCCGAGCCGACAGCGACGTACCGGATCAGCGGTCGAGATAGCCGTTCACGCCGAGCACCACCAGCGTCACGAAGAAGCCGACGTACAGCGCCACCACCGTGTAGCCGATCACCACGGCGGCCAGCGCCATGCCGCGTCCGCCTGCCTCCCCGCGGTCGGCCTTGGCCAGCGCGATGTGCCCCATGATGATGCCGGGGATCGCGAGCAGGAAGGTGACCAGCCCGATCACCGAGCAGACCAGCGCGCCGACGGCGAGGCCGGTGTCGTCCTGGCGGCCGTAGGGCTGGTAGCCCTGGTACGTCGGGGCGTAGGGCGGATACGGCTGGCCGGGCTGGGGGTACGGCGGCGGGTAACCGGGCGGCGGGGCGTACGCGCCGGGGATGTGCGCGACGGGGTCCGGGCTCGGGATGTCGTAGCTGCCCGGGGCCGGTGGCGGGGCGGTCCAGCCGGGTGGCGGGGTGGCGGGCGCCGGTGGGGCGAACGGGTTCGCGTCGGGCGGCGGATCGAGGGGGCCGAGGGGATCACGGTCGGGCGGAGTGGTCATCGGGGTCCCCCTCGGAATGCCGGCTACCCCTCGACGCTACCGGGTCCGGGTCAGCCGAACACGCCGGACTGGACCAGTGCGTGCACGATCAGCGGAATCGTGATGCCCCAGACCACCAGTGCGGCGTACCCGATCACGAACCCGGCCACCGCCACCGCGCCACCGGTACCGCGGCCGTGCCGGGCGCGGTAATGCGCGACGTGCCCCATCGCGATCCCGGCGATCGCCGCGGGCACGCACACCACGAACCCGGCGATCGAGCACACCAGCGACGCGATCGCGAGCCCGGCTCCTGGCGGCGGGCCTTGCGGCGGGTAGGGCTGGTGCTCGAACGACGGATGCTCGTAACCATCGTCGGGTTCGTCGCTCATGAAGGTCCTCCCGGGGTGAATCCGCACCTTAATGGGGTAATCGGGGGCCCGGCGTGAGCACCCTCATAGCCGCATGCGCGCGAAGCCAGTCATACTCCGCGGTAGCCCAGCGCCGGGAGCCGGCGTCACCGCCGAAGGGAGCTCAGCAATGGCCCGTCTCGCCCGGACCGCCGGTCTGACCGACGTGCAGGAGGAGATCCTCGCGACGGTGCGCACGTTCGTGGACAAGGAGATCATCCCGCACGCACAGGCGCTGGAGCACGCGGACGAGTACCCGGCGGAGATCGTCGAGGGCATGAAGGAGATGGGCCTGTTCGGGCTCACCATCCCGGAGGAGTACGGCGGCCTCGGCGAGTCGCTGCTCACCTACGCGCTGGTGGTGGAGGAGATCGCGCGCGGCTGGATGAGCGTTTCCGGCGTGATCAACACGCATTTCATCGTGGCGCACATGATCTCCCGGCACGGTACGCCGGAACAGAAACAGCATTTCCTGCCGCGGATGGCGACTGGTGAAGTGCGCGGGTCGTTCTCGATGTCGGAGCCGGACCTGGGTTCGGATGTCGCCGCGATCAAGACCCGGGCGCGGCGCGAGGGCGACGATTACGTCATCGACGGCGCGAAGATGTGGCTCACCAATGGTGGTTCGTCGAACTTGATCGCTTTGCTGGTTCGCACGGATGAAGGTGCCGAGAAAGCGCACCAGAATCTGACGACGTTCCTGGTGGAGAAGCCGTCCGGGTTCGGCGAGGTACTGCCGGGGCTGACGATTCCGGGCAAGATCGACAAAATGGGGTACAAGGGCGTCGACACCACCGAAGCGGTGTTCGACGGCTTCCGCATCGGCGCGGACAAGGTGCTGGGTGCCGCGCCGGGCAAGGGTTTCTCGTTCATGATGGACGGCGTCGAGGTCGGCCGGGTGAATGTGGCGGCGCGGGCGTGCGGGATCGCGATTCGCGCGTTCGAGCTGGCGGTGTCGTATGCGCAGCAGCGGTCCACGTTCGGCAAACCGATTGCGCAGCACCAGGCAATTGCGTTCAAGCTCGCGGAAATGGCGACCAAGGTCGAGGCGGCGCACTTGATGATGGTCAATGCCGCGCGGCTGAAGGATTCCGGCGCCCGCAACGACGTCGAAGCCGGGATGGCGAAGCTGATCGCGAGCGAGTACTGCGCGGAAGTGACGCAGGAAGCGTTCCGCATCCACGGCGGGTACGGCTACTCGAAGGAATACGAGATCGAGCGGCTCATGCGCGAGGCGCCGTTCCTGCTGATCGGCGAAGGCACCAGCGAAATCCAGAAAACCATCATCAGCAGGGGCCTGCTGCGCGAATACAAAGCCTGACCCCCGTCCGGGGTTCGCGCGTTCCGCCGGTTCTTGACAAGATGGACGTCTCGGACCGGACGAGTGCGCAGGTGATGATGTGAGCAGTCCTCTTGGTGGTCAGGGCCCGGCCGGGCTGCCGCGGCTCCCGACGCCGCCCACCGGCTGGCCGATCGGGTCGTACTCCACCTACCGCGAGGCCCAGCAGGCGGTCGACTACCTGGCGGAAAACGAGTTCGCGGTCGCCGACGTCACCATCGTCGGAGTCGACCTGATGCTGGTGGAACGCGTGATCGGCCGCCTGTCGTGGGGCCGGGTCCTCGCGGCGGGCGCGATGTCCGGCGCGTGGTTCGGCCTGTTCGCGGGCCTGCTGCTGGGCTTGTTCGTCAACCAGGGCGGGTTCACGCTGCAGCTGCTCACCGGCCTGGTGCTCGGCGTCCTGTCCGGCCTGCTGTTTTCCGCGATCGGCTACCGGACCTCGCGCGGGCGCCGCGACTTCTCCTCGGCAAGCCAGCTGGTGGCGGGCCGGTACGACGTGCTCTGCCAGCCGCGCACGGCCGAACAGGCCCGGGAACTGCTCGCGAAGCTGGCCCTCCGGCCACCGCCCGCGACCGCGTAACCCTCTTCCGTACCCTCGTTCACCCGGATGGCACAAGTCGTCTTCGGGGTTTCCTCAGTCTTTCCGGTGGTCGTTACCGCGCAGGGCTGAATCGTTACCGACCCTCCTTGCGAGGGGTGATCGCCGGGCATAGGTTGGCCGACACCGGTCGGTCGGCCGCGGCCTCCAGCGTGGCCGTCCGGCGTTTGGCGCGGGGTCCGCTTCGACGCGGCGTGCTGCCTGGGGGTGCCGATGGCACATGGGGCTAGGAGGCTTGGATGGGGAAACGGCCAGGCAAGAAACGCGCGGCGGCTTTGCTCGCCGCCGGCGTGGTCACCGGCGGCCTGGTCGCCGGATGCGGGACGAGTTCGGGGACCACGATCAACGTGTACTACTCCCCGGAAGACCATTTCCAGACCGTGGTCGACAACTGCAACAAGGCCGCGAACGGGCGGTACCGGATCGTCTACAACAAACTCCAGCGCGGGTCCGACGACCAGCGGATCCAGATGGCGCGCCGGCTCGCGGCAGGGGATACGTCGATGGACGTGCTCGGCCTCGACGTCACCTGGGTTTCCGAATTCGCCGAAGCGGGCTGGATCGACGAATGGACGGGGCCGGACAAGGCCGCCGCGTCCGCCGGGGTGCTGAAGGGTCCGCTGGAAACGGCTACGTACCAGGGAAAACTCTTCGCGGCGCCGAAGAACACGAACGTGCAGCTGCTCTGGTACGACGATCGCATCACCCCGAACCCGCCGAAGACGTGGGACGAGATGATGCAGATGTCGCAGCAGCTCAAGAAGGACCGCAAACCGTATTCCATCGTGTTCACCGGGGCGCAGTACGAGGGCCTGGTGGTCATTTACAACACGCTGGTGGAATCGCTCGGCGGGCACATCCTGTCCGACGACGGCAAATCCGTGGTGATGGACGCCGGCGCGGTGCAGGCGCTGGAACTGCTGAAGACGGTCACGTCGTCGGGGATCACCGATCCGTCGCTGACGAACCAGAAGGAGGACGACGTCCGGCAGACGTTCCAGCGCGGGGACGCCGCGTTCGAGCTGAACTGGCCGTTCGTCTATGCCTCCTATGCCGAGGAAAAGCCGCAGGATCTGTCGCATTTCAAGTGGACGGTGTATCCGGAGGCGAAGGCAGGTACGCCGTCGCGCAGTACGATCGGCGGGTTCGACCTGGCGGTGAGCGCCTATTCACAGCACAAGCCAGAGGCGTACGAGGCGGCATTGTGCTTGCGCAGTGCGGAAAACCAGAAGTACTCCGCGATCAACGACGGGGTGCCGCCCACGATCGAATCGGTGTATCACGACAATACGCCGCTGGATCCGGCGAAACCGCCGTCGGCGGACAACCCGAGCATGGCCGTGAAATATCCGATGCGGGACACCATTCTCGACGCGCTCAAGACTGCCGCGGTGCGTCCGCTCACGCCCGCGTATCAGAATGCGTCCACGGTGATGTCGAAGATCCTTTCCCCGCCGTCGGCCATCGATCCGCAGTCCACCGCGCAGAAACTGCGGAAACAGCTCGATGACGCGCTCCAGTCGAAGGGAGTGATCCCGTGACCGTCCAGGATCCTGCTGCCGCGCCGGTCCACGAGGCCGCGCACCGCAAGGGAAAACCCGCTCTGTCGGAAGGAAAGAAGGCCGAACGGCGGCTGGGGCTGTGGCTGTGCGCGCCGGCGTTTCTCGTGATGGTGGCCGTGACCGGGTACCCGATCGTCTACTCGATCTGGCTGTCGCTGCAGCGTTATGACCTCCGTTTCCCGGCGCAGCACGAGTTCATCGGATTCGCCAACTACGCCGCGGTGCTCACCAATTCCTACTGGTGGACGGCATTCGGTACCACGATGTTCCTCACCGTGGTTTCGGTGGCGATCGAATTCGTGCTCGGCATGGGGCTCGCGCTGATCATGCACCGCACCCTGGTCGGCCGGGGTCTCGTGCGGACCGTTGCGCTGATTCCCTACGGCATCGTGACGGTGGTGGCGGCGTTCTCGTGGTATTTCGCGTGGACGCCGAAAACCGGGTACCTGGCCAATTTGCTGGGTTCCGGGGTCGCGCCGCTCACCGACCAATGGCCGTCGCTGTTCATCATCATTCTCGCCGAGGTGTGGAAGACCACGCCGTTCATGGCGTTGCTGCTGATGGCCGGGCTGGCGTTGGTGCCGGACGACCTGCTGAAAGCCGCGGCCATGGACGGTGCGAGCGCGTGGCAGCGGTTCACCAAGGTGATGCTGCCGGTGATGAAACCGGCGATCCTCGTCGCGCTGCTTTTCCGTACGCTCGACGCATTCCGCATTTTCGACAACATCTACGTGCTGACCAATGGCGCGCAGGACACCGGATCAGTCTCCATGCAGACGTACGACAACCTGGTCAAGGGCCTCAACCTCGGCATCGGTTCCACGATGGCGGTGCTGATCTTCATCACGGTGGCGATCATCGCGTTCCTCTTCATCAAGGTGTTCGGGACCGCGGCACCCGGTACGGACGATGGGGGGAAACGCTGATGGCGATCGGAGGTGCGGTCACCACCGGCCGCAAAGTCAACTGGGGCCTGCTCGACATCCTGGTGGTGGTATTCGCCATCGTCCCGGTGCTGTGGGTGCTTTCGCTGTCGTTCAAGACGAAAGCGACGCTCACCGACGGCAATTTCATCCCGGTCGAATGGACGCTCAAGAACTACGCGGACATTTTCCAGACCACGGAGTTCATCCGCGCGCTGGTGAACTCGATCGGCATCGCGGTGATCTCCACGGTGATCGCGGTGGCGCTGGGTACGATGGCGGCGTACGCGATCGCCCGGCTGGATTTCCCCGGAAAGCAGCTGCTGGTGGGGCTTTCGCTGCTGATCGCGATGTTCCCGCAGGTCTCGCTCGTCACGCCGCTCTTCAACATCGAACGCGGGCTGGGCCTGTTCGACACCTGGCCGGGGCTGATCCTGCCGTACATCACGTTCGCGCTGCCGTTGTCGATCTACACGCTGTCGGCCTTCTTCCGGGAAATCCCGTGGGAGCTGGAAAAAGCGGCGAAAATGGACGGCGCGACCCCGGCGCAGGCATTCCGGAAGGTGATTGCGCCGCTGGCCGCACCGGGTGTGTTCACCACGGCGATCCTGGTGTTCATCTTCTGCTGGAACGACTTCCTGTTCGCCATCTCGCTGACGTCCACCGAGGCGTCGCGCACGGTGCCTGCCGCGTTGTCGTTCTTCACCGGGTCCTCGCAGTTCGAAGACCCGACCGGCCAGGTGAGCGCGGCCGCGGTCGTGATCACGGTGCCGATCATCCTGTTCGTGTTGTTCTTCCAGCGTCGCATCGTGGCGGGGCTGACGTCCGGTGCGGTGAAGGGCTGACCCATGGCTGAAATCGTTCTCGACAAGGTTTCCAAGCGCTACCCCGACGGCGCGCTCGCAGTGTCCGAAGTGGACATCACGATTGCCGACGGCGAGTTCATCATCCTGGTGGGACCGTCCGGCTGCGGGAAGTCGACCACGCTGAACATGGTGGCCGGACTGGAGGACATCTCGTCCGGCGAGCTGCGCATCGACGGCAAGCGGGTGAACGAAAAGGCGCCGAAGGACCGTGACATCGCCATGGTGTTCCAATCCTACGCGCTGTACCCGCACATGAGCGTACGGGAGAACATGGCGTTCCCGCTGCGGCTGGCCAAAGTGGACGATGCGACCGTACAGTCCAAAGTGGAGGAAGCGGCGCAGATCCTCGACCTCACCCAGCATCTGGACCGCAAGCCCGCCAACCTGTCCGGCGGGCAGCGGCAGCGGGTCGCCATGGGACGGGCAATCGTGCGTAACCCCAAGGCGTTCCTGATGGACGAGCCACTGTCCAATCTGGACGCCAAGTTGCGCGGTCAGATGCGTACGTCGGTGTCGAAGATACAGAAGCAGCTGGGCACGACCACGCTGTACGTCACGCACGACCAAACCGAGGCCATGACACTGGGCGACCGCGTGGTGGTGCTGCGGGCGGGGTACGTGCAGCAGATCGGTTCGCCACAGTTCCTCTACGACAACCCGGCGAACCTGTTCGTTGCCGGGTTCATCGGCTCGCCGTCGATGAACTTCGTACCCGCGACAATGGAGGACGGGCAGCTGCGCAGCCCGCTGGGCAGCACCCCGCTCACCGACCGGGTCCGCCGGATGGCCGAGGCGGCGGACGCCCCACGCGAGGTGATCATGGGCATCCGGCCGGAACATTTCGAGGACGCGGCTTTGGCCGAATCCGGCCGGATCGGGGCCACTTTCACCGCACACATCGACGTACTGGAGTCGATGGGGTCGGAGAAGTTCGCGCATTTCACGGTGGACGGCGAGGTAGCGACGTCGGCCGAACTGGCGGAATTGGCCGCGGACAGCGGTTCGGCCGACGTACCGGGCGCCGAATCGCTGATCGTGGCCCGATTGTCGGCAGAATCCTCAGCCGCGGAAAACCACGACCTGCAACTCTGGTTCGACGCCGACAAGGTAAAGCTGTTCGACCCGTCCGACGGCAGAAACCTCACCTACGCCGATTAGCCCCGTTCCGTGAAGGGAACCATGACGGAATCAGATTCCCTCATGGTTCCCTTCACGGACTCTGGCTCGCCCCTCACGGAATCTTGGCGAAAACCGTAGCCGCAACGGCGCGGGCGGGAGTGCAGGCCGCGTCCCCACCCGCGCCACTGGTGTCGACGACGCTCACGGTCGCCTGCTCCGCACGTCCCGGGGTGGCAGGCGAGGGCTGCACCGTGCGAACGCGGCAAAACGCCCCATCAGCCACCACGCGCGACGTGCGGCTGCCGAGCGTTTCCGACGGCCCGGTCGACGCCTGTTTCACCACGGTGAACTCAAGACTGACGTCCCCGCGAATGCACGAGTGCCCGGCCAGCGCGGCGATCGCGTCAGTCGCCGCGGCGGCGAGGCCGGGCGTGTTCAGCAGCGCGCAGGAGTCGACGCGCCCCCACGACCGGTCAGGCAACTGCATATGCCGGACGCGGTTGCCACTGACCGCAGCAAGCACCCCGCCGACGACGTCGTCCGCCGCCCCGCATCGGTCGTCCACACTCCCGCGACCGTCGTCGTCCGCGATGGAAACCGCCAGTCGAATCCCATCGGCGAACGTGATGGCCCGCCCACACGTCCGCTCAGGCACGAACCCGGTTTGCTGCACGGAAACCCCGTCAGGCAGCGGCCGCGCGTAGTCATAAGCCTGGACATTGGGATCACGATCAGCCGCGAGTGGCCCAATCGTCACACTCCGCGACCGCCCGCCTTGGAGAACGTCGACCTGACAGGAGGTGAACGAGGAATCAGGCGCATCCGCGGTGGCGTTCTTCAGCCGCGAGGTGTCGAGAAGACTGCAGTAGTCAAGCGTCGAAAACTCCCCGAGCGCCGCCACCGCAGTCAACGGCGCAGGCGAAGCCACCGGCGGCGGATCACCAGCCACAGAACACGCGGCGAGCACCACCACACCACCAACGGCGAGGACTCCGAGTGGGTTACGCACGGGGTGCAGTATCACCGTGAGTGCGGAAAAAGCCACCCCGGACCGGGAAATCCCACACTTCGCTGCGTCATCACCGCTGGTGGGGTGAGAGATTCGGGCAACCGGCGGGGGTGCCGGTGGGCAATGCCGATGCGGGGCAGGCCGGGTGCCGGTGGCTCGGGAGGGCCGTGTGTTCGGCGGGTTGGGTTGCGCGGCAGGGCCGGGGTGTCGGTGGCTTGGCAGGGCCGGGTGTTCGGCGGGCGGCGGGGCTGTGGGCTGGGTCGGCGGGTGGGTTGCGCGGCAGTGCCGGGGTGTCGGTGGCTTGGGAGGGCAGGGTGTTCGGCGGGCGGCGGGGCTGTGGGCTGGGTCGGCGGGTGGGTTGCGCAGCAGGGCCGGGGTGCCGGTGGCTCGGGAGGGCCGGGTGCTCGGCGGGCGCCGGGGGATTGTGGACTGGGTCGGCGGGCTGGGTTGGGTGGTCGGAGTCGGCGGGTCTGGCGGATTGCGCGGCGGGGCCGGTGGTCATCGACGAGGACCGGGGCCATTCGGCTCCGAATAACGCTCGGGCAATCGGCTGGGTGGGCCGAGCTGGCCCTGCCGAGGGCAGTTGACCGGCGGTGAGCTGTGGACGGCGAGCCCGGCTCGCGTCGTGCCGCCCCGGATCGCGCCCTCGACCCGGTGGGTTCCGAATCCGGCCGCCGGGGATGGACCCTGAGCTGCCCCACCGGGCACCCTCATCCCCTTAAGGGTGCGGATCGTTCCGGAGGGCGATGCGGTTCCGGTGGGGAAGTGGTGACATGGAAGTACGAAACCCACTCAGGAGGGGAACATCATGACCGCACCTGTCACCCACCGGCTGAGCCGGCCGCGTGAGGGGCGCATGCTCGGTGGCGTCTGCGCCGGGCTCGCCCGCCGCTTCGGGACTACCCCGGGCAAGGTTCGGGTGCTTGCCCTGTTGTCGTGCTTGCTGCCGGGGCCGCAGTTCGTCGCGTACCTGATTCTCTGGGCCATCATGCCCAGCGACTGACCCCGAACCGGTCACGGGGGCGGCACGGAATCAGCCGTGCCGCCGTCGCCGCGTTTGTCGACATGTTCCGCGGCCAGCCCGGGGCGGGGGCTGGTTGGCGCATAGTCCGTCCAGCCCGGGGGGAGGGTGGGGCAGGGCCGGGTTCGTGCGCAGCCCCGCCCGGCCCGGGGAGGTAGGGGCTCGGGTTGGCGCGCAGCTTTGTCCAGCCCGGGGAAGGCAGCGGTCCAGGTTGGCGCGCCGCTCGTTCAGCCCGGGGAGGCGGGCACGGGTTGGTGTGCAGCCCGTTCGGCCCGGGGAAGGCGGGGCACGGGGTTGGCGTGCAGCCCGTCCAGCCCAGGGAGGACAGGGGCAGGGTTGGCGTGCAGCCCGTCCAACCAGAAGGAGGACAGGGGCACGTCCAACCCGAGGAGGGCGGTTCGCCTGCCTGGCCCGGGTCGCGCAGGGCCTGTCCAACAGCAGGCCGAGGCACCGCCGCCATACGGTGCGGGTCCACCTCGCCGGTGCACCCCATCACCGGGCCCCAACCGCAAACCCGTCAGAACCCGGCCCCGTTCAAGAATCTTCGTGACCGGGCATTCCCGGTGAGCAGCCGAACCGTGACCGTCGTGCGCAGGCCGGAGTCAGCATCTCAACTTCCCGCCCGTTCGGCCGAAAACTTCTCCCACGCCGACTGCCGCGTCACCCCCAGCGCCGCGCCGATGCGTGCCCACGCCACCCCCCTCGAGCGCAGCAGGTCCACCTGTGCCTGGATTCGCGCGTCCGCTTGGGCGCTCACCTGGGTCATTCGCGGGATGCTCTCCAGGATTTCCTCGTCGGACTTGCTTTCCCACAACGTCATCTCCGACGTCGACGGTTCGTGCTGTCCCGCCAGGATTTCGCTGCACAGCTCGACGCAGCCGGAGCAGATGTACACCCCGGCGCCGGAGATCAGTTTTTCCACCTCGGCCGCGGGTTTGAGGCAAAAAGAGCAGTACGTCACGGGCAAAGCTCCTCCGTCAGGATAGCCCTGACACTAGCCCGTCAGGCTCAACCTGACAAGTCCCGCAGAGCGGAGACAACTTCCTCGTCCCAGCGGTGCGTCCGGATGAGCCGGTATCGCTCACACGCGACCCACAGGTACGCCTCCGCCTCCGTGCGGTCGCCGACCAGGTCCGCCTGTCGCAGCATGGCGACCACCGGGGTGAACTCCTCGTCGAACCAGCGTTGTGCGATGGTCGCGCGGTCGGTGAACCGGCCCTCGTCCTGCATCAGGCGGAAGCCCCACGCCTCGACGTGCTCGCCGAGTTGCGCGTAGTTCCACGGGTCCGTCACCAGTACCGACGCCCGCGCGGCGCCGGCCAGCGGGACGCGCTCCAGGAACAACCGCCGGTAGTCCTTCACGATCAGGTCGCCGCGGTACCGGATGCCGCTCGGGTCGAGTTTGGTCCGGACCACCGTGACGAATGCCTCTATTGTGGACAGTCCCTGCGCGAGCGCGACGGAAACGCGATGGTGCCCGTCGACGATGAAATGCAGTTCACCAATGCGGTACACCTCGATCGGCGGGATTGCCTCGCCGCGGCGGGCGGCCAGCGCGAGTCGTTCCCAGCGCTGCCGCACACGCGCGGACGTCGGCCGGAACCGGCGGTCGAAATCGCGGCTTCGGTCCACAGTGCCCACGATCGAGTCCAAAGTGATCACTCGAAGGCCGACCCGCGACTCGCTCACGTATCCCAATGCCTGTACCACTTCGTGGAACGGCAGCATGATGTTGACGTCGTCGGGTTCGCGGCGCAGCCACGTCGACAACCGGGACAGGACCTGTCGGCGACGGGCGCGCAGGAAGTCGTTTTCGGCGTCAGCGCGGGGAAATCCAGTGGGTCGGCTCATTGCGGCAACTCCATTACCTGGTGTCCGACGACATTGCGGATCCGGGTGCGACCGGCCACGCGGTCGGGCACCGGTTCGCCGTGCGGATGGATGTGCCCGTGCAGCAACCACTGCGGCTGCAGCGTCGCCAAAGTGCGGTGCAGGCACGTGAAACCGTGGTGTGGCAGATCTTCCCGATCACCGCACCCGTGCGGTGGCGAATGCGTGAGCAGAACGTCGATCCCGCGCCCGTCCCGCCATTTCCGCCACGCCGCAAGACGTTCCAGCCGCCAGGCCCGGCGCGACTGCTGGCGTTGCGTCCACTGGTTCGGCCCGTCGCGGTACCGGACCGACCCGCCGAGCCCGGCGAACCGCAGCCCGGCGACGTCGACCACGCGGCCGTCGGCGTTGATTGCGCCTGCCGGGCCCGGCCATTCGGCGGGGAAACCGTCCTTCATGGACAGTCCGCCGGAACGGGTGTAACCGCTCAGGTCCGGATCGTGGTTTCCGGGAACGAAAACGCAGGGCACGTCGAGCGTGCCGGCGAGGAACTCGAGGTACGCGAACGGCAGGTCACCGGCGCCGACGACGAGGTCGACCTGCAGCGCGCGGACCGCGGAGGTCCACAGCCGCTCGTCGGCCTCGTCGGCCACCACCAGCGCCTTCGGCATCCACCCAGGTTACGGCGTCACTTCAGGCCGTGCGCGAATCCCGGGTTGAGCGCGATCATCGCGACGATGCCGAGAATCCACACGAGGCACAGGGTGAGTGCCCAGAACTTGAGGTTGGACAGCAAACGGGACATGGCGAAGTACTCCTACTGCTACCGGGGGAAGAAAAACGGGGACCGCTACAACCAGCCGTTCTTCCGGAATATTCGGTACAGCAACAGGCAGATCGCCAGAATGACGGTGACCACGATCGGGTACCCGAACTGCCAATGCAGCTCGGGCATGTAGTCGAAGTTCATGCCGTAGATGCCCGCGATCATCGTGGGCACCGTGATGATGGCGGCCCACGCGGTGATCTTGCGCATGTCGGTGTTCTGCTGCAGCGAGATCTTCGCAACCGTGGCGTCGACCAGCGTGCTCAGCAATTCGTCGAACGCCGCCACGCGTTCGGACACCGTGGCGAGGTGGTCCGCGACGTCCCGGAAGTACGAGCGGACGTCGTCCGGCACCAGCCGCGTGTACCCCTCGGCGAGGCGGGAGATCGGCGTGGCGAGCGGCACCACCGACCGGCGCAGCTCGAGCACTTCCCGCTTCATCAGGTAGATCTGCTCGGCGCTCACCGACGACCGCGGCGCGAAGACCTGCGCCTCGATCTCGTCGATGTCCGCCTCGATCCGGCTGGTGACCTCCAGGTAGTGGTCGACCACGTGGTCGGCAATCGCGTGCACGACCGCCGCCGGGCCCAGCGCGAGCCGCTCCGGGTCCTCGTCCATGTCACGGCGCAGCCGGGCGAGCCCGGAGTGGTTGCCGTGCCGCACGGTGATCGCGAAATCGCGGCCGAGGAACACCATCAGCTCGCCGGTTTCCACGATCTCGTTGGCCGTGGTGGGCGACTGGTGCTCGACGTACCGGACGGTCTTCAGCACCAGGAACAGCGTGTCGTCGTAGCGCTCCAGCTTGGGCCGCTGGTGCGCCTCCAGCGCGTCCTCGACGGCCAGCTCGTGCAGGCCGAACGTCTCCGCGATGCCCTGGATCTGCTCGGAGTCGGGCTCGTGCAGGCCGATCCAGACGAACCCGGTGTGCCGCTTGCGCACCTCCCGGATCGCCTCGGCGTGCGACCACCGTCCGGGCAGCCGCTTGCCCTCGACGTACACCGCACAGTCGACGACGTACGCCGACAGCGGCACCGGAATCGGCCGTTCGAGTGCGGCCTTGGCCCGGCTGTTGCCGCGGCCGCGAAGGCCGCCGAGCGAGGGAATGGCAGGCATGGGATCTCCTGGGCAGGCGTCGTGGAGCGCGAAGACGACGGCCAGGCGGACTGTGTCCGTCCGGCGGCACCGCAGTTCCCGGAACGCCTACCGGCAGGTCATCCGTTGACGGCCGGCGGGGCGGGAACACGGCTACTACTAGTGAGCGGACTATCACCACTGCTCATGGGCGGTTCCTCACCTCCTTACGGCCGGGGCACGCCGGAGCGTGCGGAGTGGCGGGGGTCGCGTTGACGCACGATCACCGATGGTCGAGGGTACTCCTCACCACGGATACGTGTCGCACCTGGCTCGGCAGGTGTTACCCGGACAGGAGGGACAAGCGTGCAGTTCGGCCGGTATTACGAGGAGTTCGAGGTCGGCGCGGTGTACAAGCACTGGCCCGGCAAGACCGTCACCGAGTACGACGACCACCTGTTCTGCCTGATCACGATGAACCACCACCCGCTGCACCTCGACGCGCACTACGCGGGGGAGACCACCGATTTCGGCAAGAACGTCGTGGTCGGCAACTACATCTACTCGCTGCTGCTCGGCATGTCGGTGCCCGACGTGTCCGGCAAGGCGATCGCGAACCTCGAGGTGGAGTCGCTGAAGCACGTGAAGCCGACGTTCCACGGCGACACGATCTACGGCGAGACCGAGGTACTGGACAAGACGCCGTCGAAGTCCAAGGACGACCGGGGCGTGGTGTACGTCGAGACTCGCGGGTACAAGCAGGACGGCACAATCGTGTGCATCTTCCGGCGCAAGGTCATGGTGCCGAAGAAGTCCTACGGCGACACTCGCGGCGGGGAGCAGCCCGGCCGCCCGACGCCGCACGAGTGACGGGAGCACGGGTGGCCCTGGAGAAGATCAAGCAGGCGCTGCGGACGTTCGCCGAGGTCGAAGCACGGGGCGTCTCGCCGCTGTACGAGCACCTCGCAGGCCACGCGGCCGACGACGACGACGTCGCCGCCCTGCTCACCGACGCCCGCGGCGGCGAAGCGCGCGCGAACCTCCTGCTCGCCGCCGCGCACCGGCTGGTGCAGGCCGATCCGATCCACCCGTTGTCGCGGTACTACCCGTCGCTGGGCGGTTTCGACGGCGTCGACAGCGAGACGTGGCCCCTGTTCCGCTCGTTCCTGCTGGAGCGCGCGGACCGGGCCCGCGAAATCATCGCGACCCGCTACACGCAGACGAACGAGGTCGGCCGCGCCGCGGTGCTGTACCCGGCGGTGGCCGCGGCGGCGAAGGAAGCGGGCGGCAAGATCGCGTTGCTCGAGGTCGGCTGCAGTGCCGGTCTGCTACTGGGTCTCGACCGCTTCGGGTACCGCTACCAGTGCGACGGCGGCGAGCAGCTCACGGCCGGTCCGGCGAAGGCCGCGGTCGGCTTGCACTGCGCACTGGACCTCGCGCCGGGAGCGCGGTTGCCGAAGCCACCGAAGAAGATCGCGGTCGCTGCCCGGGCGGGCTTGGATCGTGCCCCGGTGGACCTCTCGGACGAGGACGAGCTGGCCTGGCTGGAGGCCTGCGTGTGGGCGGACCAGGTCGACCGGATCCGGCTGCTCCGCACGGCTGCGGCGGAACAGCGGAAACACGCCCCGGAACTGGTGACCGGCGATGCGGTGGACGACCTGGCGACTGCTGCGTCGCGGTTGCCTGCGGAGCTGCCGCTGGTGGTGCTGACCAGCCATGCGCTGGCTTATGTGCACGACCGGCGGACGGATTTCGTGGCAGAACTGTCCCGGCTGGCCGGGACGCGGCCGGTGTGGTGGGTGAGCCAGGAGTTCTACGGCGCCGCACTGGAGGAGGTGTTGCCGGGGCGGGAGGATCTGGCTTCGGTGGCTGGGGGAGGCGAGCCGTCGCTGGCGGTGCTGGGCGTGACTACGTGGGTGGACGGGAAATCCCAGGCCCGTGCGCTGGCCCGCACGACCCCGCACGGGCAGCGGATGACCTGGCTGCCTGTGTGATTGTTCGCCTCGGTGCTGGCGGTGCTGGCGGTGCTGGCGGTGCTGGCGGTGCTGGCGGTGCTGGCGGTGCTGCCGGTGCTGGCGGTGTTGCTGGTGCTGCCGGTGTTGCTGGTGCTGCCGGTGTTGCTGGTGCTGCCGGTGTTGCTGGTGCTGGTGGTGGGTGTCCGCTGGCCCTGCCACTGCCCTGCGCTCGCCCGCCTTGCCACTCCCGCAGCTCATCCGCGCCGCTGCTCCGCGGTGCTCGCCCACCGGGGAGTGCCGCTCTCTGGTGCTCGCAGCCGTGCCGCTGGTCTGCGCTTACCCGCCGCTGCTGCTGCTCCGCGGGCACTCACCGACGAGCATCGCTCCCTGGTGCTCACCGCCCTGCCGCTAGTCTGCGCTTGCTCGCTGCTGCTGCGCGGGCACTCACCGGTAAGCGCCACTCCCCGGTGTCCCACCCACACCCCGCTCCCCAGCACCGGGCAAGGCGTCCACCGAGGGCTCTGCACCCTGAGTCACCTGTGTCACATTCACCCCATCAGTCACACCTTCCGGACCCCGCCCCGGACGCGGAACCGATGCGTATCCGGCAATACCGAATAGCCCTCCGTCGCATTTTCCGTGCTCACCGGCGATTCCGTCCCGATGGCAATACATTCGCGCCGCACGCCAATCCGATCCGATTTCCGGATGCAACTGCGCGCAATGCGGAAATGGTTCCCCGGGATCATCGGGAAGGCAGCGCATTCCAATCACGCAGGGTCACGAAGAGCTGGTCCGTCAGGTGGCCCGCCTGGTCCAATGCGACCAGTTCGGCCGAGCCGACCCAGCGGGCGTCGGAGGCGTCGTCGCCCGCTGTGAGCGTGCCGGAGGTCCAGGTGCAGGTGTAGTCGAAAATGTCGTATCTGCCGCGGCTGACCGTGCCGGTGAGTGTGTGCGGTCTCACGTCGAGCCCAGTCTCCTCGTGCAGCTCCCGGACGACGGCTTCGGTGTCCGTTTCGCCCTTTTCGACCCGTCCGCCGGGGAGGGACCAGAGGCCCTTGCCGGGGTCGTGTCCGCGCTGGATGAGCAGGAGTCTGCCCTGGTCGTCGAAGACGATGCCGCCGACGCAGCGCTCCCGTTGGGTCATGGTCCCGACGGTAGCCGAGCGGAACCTGTACACGGAGAGTAGCCGTACGGTACACTTCGAGCGCTCTGCTGACCCATGCGCGGGACTTTCCTGCCGCACGGGTGGCGGGTGCGGTACAACGTAAAAAGTCAGTTTCTCAGGTGCCAGGTAAGAGACGGGATTGATCGCTGTGAACGCGAAGAAGCTTGCGGGTCTCGTGGGTATCGCGTTGGTGCTGTTCTTCGTGATCGCCCAGCCGGGCCAAGCTGCCGGTCTCGTCGGCAACGTCGTCGACTTCCTCCGCAGCTCGGCCGAATCGGTGATCACTTTCGTCAGCAACGTCTTCAAGTGACGTAGGGGGATATCCTCGGACCATGTTCGCGCCACGCGACCCCGACGAGTACCTCCTCGACACCGAGCGGCGGGTCATCCGGATCCGCCGCCACTGGGCGGTGCTCCTGTGGGACACGTTCGAGGCGGCGGCCCTGCTCGCGGTCTGCGTGCTGGTGTCGTACCTGCTCCCGCCCTCGCTGTGGGTGGTGCAGAACGTCCTCTGGTACGTCGCGCTGATCGTCGTGCTGCGGTTCGCCTACGTGGTGGTCGAGTGGTGGGTCGAGCGGCTGGTGGTCACCGACAAACGGTTCGTCATGACCACCGGGGTGTTCACCACGAAGGTGCTCATGATGCCGATCAGCAAGGTCACCGACCTCACCTACCAGCGTTCGGCATGGGGCCGGATGCTCGGCTACGGCACGATGGTCGTCGAGTCGGCAGGCCAGATCCAGGCCCTCAACCGCATCGACTACCTGCCGCGGCCGGAGGAGTTCTACGACACGATCTCCGAGCTCGTCTTCGGCGACAAGCAGAAGCAGGCCGAGCGGTTCTCGATGATCAAGGCACAGCGAGCCGCACGGGGCAAGAAGCCGGTCGGCTGACCCGGGCGGCACTGGTCCCGGCGTCGGGGTGACGCAGTGCATCGTCGAGAATGGGTCCGATGCGCATCGATCTGCACGCCCATTCCACGGCTTCCGACGGAACCGACAGCCCTGCCGAGCTCGTCGGCGCCGCCGCGCGTGCCGGTCTCGACGTCGTCGCGATCACCGACCACGACACCACCGCCGGCTGGGAACGCGCCGCCGCCGCGCTGCCCGCCGGGCTCACGCTCGTGCCGGGCGCGGAGCTGTCCACGGTGTCGGTCGATGCGGACACCGGGTACCCGATCAGCGTGCACCTGCTGGCGTACCTGTTCGACCCGGCCGCGCCTGCGCTGGTCGCGGAACAGACGCGGCTGCGGATCGAACGACGTACGCGGTTGCGCAGGATGGCGCAGCGGATGGCGGCCGACGGCCTCCCCATCGACGCCGACGAGATCATGGGCCTGCTCCCGGCCGATTCACCCGCCGGACGGCCGCATCTCGCGCAGGCACTCGTGCGGGCCGGGCTGGTCCGTACGGTCGACGAGGCGTTCGCCGACTACCTCGGCAGCCGCCGCGGCTATTACGTCCCGCGCCGCGACACGCCGGTCGAGGAGGCGATCGACATGGTCACGGCCGCGGGTGGGGTCACCGTGATCGCGCACCCGTTCGCGTACAGCCGGGGCGCGACGATCAGCGAGGACACCCTGCGCGACCTGGCGCGGCGCGGGCTCACCGGCGTCGAGGTCGACCATCCGAACCACGATCCGGCCACCCGCGTGCGGACCCGTGAACTCGCCGGCGAGCTGGGTCTCGTCCGCACCGGATCGAGCGATTACCACGGCACCAACAAGACGATCGGCCTCGGCCAGGAGACGACCGAGCCGGACCAGCTGGAGGAACTGGTGGGGCGGGCGACCGGGTTCCAAGTGGTGAAGGGATGACCTTCTCCGACTTCTTCGACGCGAAGCTCTTCATCAGCGCCACGATCACCCTCGTCGTGATCATGGACCCGCCCGGCACGGTGCCGGTGTTCCTGAGCCTGGTCGGCCGCAAGCCGATGGCGACGCGGATCAAAGCGGCCCGGCAGGCGGTACTGGTGTCGCTGCTGGTGATTTCGCTGTTCGCGGTGGCCGGGCAGGCGATCCTGGCGTACCTGGGCATTGGGATTCCGGCATTGCAGGGCGCGGGCGGACTGCTTCTGCTGCTGATCGCGCTGCAGTTGCTGACCGGAAAAGGCGGCAACGAACCGGAAGCGGCCGAGGACGTCAACGTTGCCCTGGTGCCGCTCGGCACCCCGCTGCTCGCCGGGCCGGGCGCGATCGCGGCGACCATTGTGTTCGTCCGGCAGGCTGACGGGCATCTCGGCGCGTACATCGCGCTCGGGCTGGCGATCGTCACCGTGCACTTCGTGCTGTACACGTGCATGCGGTTCTCCGGCGTGGTGATCCGGCTGATCAAGGAAAGCGGGATCACGCTGCTGGCGAAGATCGCCGGTCTGCTGCTGGCCGCGATCGCCGTCGAACTGGTCGCGAACTCGGTGCAGGGGTTCATCGCCGGGGCGGGTTAGGGGCGGGCCGCGCCGGAAAGTGTCGGTGGTGGTGCGTAGCGTGGGCGGGGTGAAGGAACAGCTGGGGTTCGACTTCGGAGTCGAACAACCGCAGCGGCTCACCAAGGTGTCGCCGGCGCGGCTGAGCACGTTCGACGACTGCCCGCGTCGATACCGGTTGAGCTACCTCGACCGGCCGACGCCGCAGCGCACCGGACCGTGGGCGCACAGCACCCTCGGTGCGGTGGTGCACAACGCGTTGCGCGCGCTTTTCGACCTGCCGGTGGCGAAACGCACGCCGCAGCGGGCGATGGCGCTCGTGGCCGAGCACTGGAAGGACGCCGGGTTCTCCAGTGACGAGCAGGCCGCGCGGTACCGGGCACGGGCGAAGGGCTGGGTCGCGGAGTACGTGGAGGAGCACGACGTCAGCGACGATCCGGTCGGGCTCGAACGGTGGGTGTCGGCGCCGGTCACCACCACGGGCGAACGGCCGACGATGATCATCGAGGGCCGTGCCGACCGCATCGACCAGCGTGACGGTGAACTGGTGATCGTGGACTACAAGACGGGCCGCTGGGTACCGGACGAACACGAGGCCCGAGCGTCACAGGCACTGGCGATGTACGCGGTGGCGGCCACGCGTACGTTGCGCATGCCGTGCACGAAAGTCGAGCTGCACCACCTGCCGTCGGGCACGGTCGCTGCGGCGGAACACACGCCGGAAACCTTGCGGCGGCACCTGGAACGCGCCGAGGAGACTGCCGGGGATCTGCGGCTGGCAGCGGATACCCTGGACGCCGGCGGCGACGGCGACGTACTGTTCCCCGCGCGCCCCTCCCGCCGCTGCGCATGGTGCGATTTCCGCCCGAGCTGCGCGGAAGGTCAGGCGGCCGCGCCTGCCGCACAGCCGTCGGACCTGCTCGCGCCGTAGCCGTCAGATTGGACATGAACATCGTGGCGTCACCGGATACCGACGAAATGCCCGTTGGGGGTTCTGCTGCGTCCGCGGGGGATGACTCGGCGGGTGCGTCTTCGGTGAGTGGCACCACTCCGCGCCATGCCACAACGCGCCCGGCTGCGACGGTGCGGTCGGTTTCGACGGCACGGTTTGCGACGGATGGACCCGCAGAGGCCGGGGTCGGCGCGAGAGCCGGGTGGATGGGCGGTGGTGTGGGTCCGGCCGTGGGTGGGGTGGCGGCCAGTGCTTCGAATGCTGAGGCGGCCGCTGCTTCTGCTGGTGCACGCTCGGCCGCTTCTTCCGCCGAGCGTTCGACGGCTGTTGCTTCCGCTGCTCGCTCGACCTCTGCTGCCGCTGTTGGGCGCTCGGCCGCAGCTTCTGGTGCGCGCTCGGCCGCTTCTTCCGCGGAGCGTTCGACGGCTGTTGCTTCCGCTGCTCGCTCGACCTCTGCGGCCGCTGTTGGGCGCTCGGCCGCAGCTTCTGTTGCGCAGTCGACTGCCGCTGGCGGCGCAGATTCGGCCGGTGCTGCCGCTGGGCGTTCGGCCGCGGCTTCTGTTGCGCAGTCGACGGCCGCTGGCGCTGTGGACTCGGCTGCTGTTGGGCGCTCGACTGCTTCCGCTGTGCAGTCGGCTGCCGCGGGCGGCGCGGATTCGGCCGTTGCGTTCGCTGGGCGCTTAACTGGCGTTGCCGGTGCGCACAAGACTTCCGCTGACGGCGCACGCTCAGCCGCCCCTTCCGCCGCTTCCGCCGCTTCCGCCGCCACTCCGGCTGCGGCTGGGTCTGCTGGTGATGGGTCTGTTGCGCCAGCGCGGGAGAAGCCGCGTGGTCGGTGGTGGCGGGGGTTCACGGGGTCGGTCGCGGCGGGGGTTGCCGTGCTGGCGGTCGGGGTGCTTGTGGTGGGTGGCGTGTGTCTGGTGAACGGAGCGTCCGGGCCGGGGGTGGCGATGCTGGTCGGACATCCGGTGGCGGCGGTCGTCGCGCTGGGGTTGCAGCGGATTGCCGACCGGCGTTACGGGCGGGTGGCGGCGCTGGCCGGGGCCGGAGTCCTGGTTGTTGCGGCCCTTGCGCTCACGATGTTGTGGTGGGCTTGACCGCTCAGTGCAGCGCGACCTGACTTGGCTCAAATTAGTGCGCACCGCGGTCGTGGATGCGGGTGAGGGCATCGCGGAGGTCGTCGGGTAGCGGGTCGACGGCGGTGAGGGTGTGCTCGCCGGCCTGGATGTTGATGGTGCGGTAGCGGCGGTGGTGCGCACGAACTTCTTGATCGACCAGCCGGTGGTCTGCTCGATCCACCTGCTGACGGCCAGGGCGGCGAACACGACCGTCAGGTGCGCGTCGATCGACTCGCGCTTGTGGTGGTAGATCGGCCGCGCACGTAGGTCGTGTTTAGACATTCGGAACGACTTCTCGATGTGGAACAGTCGGTGGTAGGCGTCGATCACGAACTCGGCGGTGACGTCCGGGAGGTTGGTGACGTAGCCTTTGAGGCCGGCAAGGGCGCGTGCCTTGGCTTCCAGGGTCCGGTTGACACTCTTGGTGGCGCCGGTGAGCTGGATGAACCGGTTGCGTTTGACCGCGGTCTTGCCGGCGACGGGCCTGCTCGGCCTTGGCGACCTGTTCGTCGATGCCGTGCAGGGTGCGCCGAGCCCGGTCCGCCCGGTACTGGTAGTCGATGATCTGGTCGCGGCGCTGGTCCTTGGGGCCGGCAGGCCAGGGCTGGGTGAAGATGTGCCCGTCGGGGATCTGCTCATCCGGGTGCTCGTGGCGCCACGCCTGGACCACGTACGGCACGTCGGGTATCCGCGCGCCGAGGATGAACGACAACCCGCGGCCTCGATGGCCTGCTGGTTGGCCGCAGAGATCATGCCAGCGTCGGCCACGACCGTGACATCAGCCAGCTGGTGGGCATCCATGAACGCACGGATGGTCGGCAGCATCGTAGTGGTCTCGCCCCGGTTGCCCTCGAACGCGTTAACCATCAACGGAAACCCGCTTGCGTCGGTGAGCAGCCCGATCGTGATCTGCGGCTCCAGGCGGCGTTCTTTGGAGAACCCGGGCTCACGGAACCCGTCCCCGGCATCGGTCTCGAAGTACAAGGTGGACACATCGTAGAGAACCAGTGACGCCGGCCCCAGATCAGCGGTGCGGGCGCACGCCGCGGCCAACTTCTGCCGCCAGGACTCTTTCGCGAACGCGGGCAGACGCCGCTTGAGGGTCGCGTACGCCGGCGGGTCGAAACCCTGCCTCCTCGACCACCCGCAGACTGTCCAGCTTGCTGGTCGGCTCGACGATCCGTGCCAGCACCAGTAATCGGAACACCTCGTCACCACCAGCGGCCTCCTCGAACCCCAACAGCTGGTAGGCGTGGCCGAGCGCGTCCCACAGGTACCCCATCCGCGACGACGTGATCGCAAGCGGCCCACCACCAGCACCACTGCCGGCCTGCAACGCCACGAAGTCCGGGCCAAAGTCGAGCTCGGGCTGCCCCACAGCCAGACGCTGCCTCGCCACCGCCTTGAGCGCCTCCAACGCCGCATCGTCATGCGCCGAGCCGATGTGCTCGATGTCCCGCGACCCGCGACGCGAGGAGTGCACGATCTGCACCGGCCTGGCCCCCGACGCCGTCTTCACCGTGCGCACATACGCCACGAGAGACAGCCTAGAACCGGCCGCTTAGTGCACAGATTTTCGCCGTTCACACGACGAAACCGCAGCTCAACAGCCAGCACCCTACCCAAGATCAGCGATCTTGAGCCAAAGTCAGGTAAGGTGACGGAATGGTCATGCGGGTGGCGGTACCCGTGCTGCCGTGCCGAGATGTGCAGGCAGCGCGGTCGTACTTCACGGACGCGCTCGGATTCGACACCATATTCACCTGGGAGACCCCACCTAGCTACGCGGCCGTGATCCGCGACACCGCCGAGTTCCACCTGTACGCCGAAAGCAGCGTCGGCCCGGCCAGGGTGACGGTTGTCGTCGACGACGTCGATTCCTGCCACGACGAGCTGCGCGCCCGCGGCGCCGACATCGTCGAGCCACTGGCTGACCGGCCCTACGGGATGCGCGACTTCAACGTACGGACACCCGATGGGCACTTGTTGATCTTTAGCCAGCCGCTTACCGAGTACGGGTGACGATCAGCGGACCAGCCGGAAGAATGACCGGACCTCGTCGACGAACAACGCCGGCTGCTCGAACGCCGCGAAGTGGCCGCCCTTGCCGGGCTCGTTCCAGTACCGGATGTTCGGGAACCGGCGCTCCGCCCACCGCCGAGACGGGCGCTGCAGCTCCTTGGGGAAGACCGAACAGCCGGTAGGTACGGTCACCGGCGCGCCGGCCGACCCGGAGATCCATTCGTTGACCTGCCGGAGGCTTTCCCAGTACAGCCGGGCGGATGAGGCACCGGTGCCGGGCAGCCAGTAGAGCATCAGGTTGTCGAGCAGCTCATCCCGGGTAATAACCCGATGCAGGTCGCCACCGGAGTCGGTCCACGACCAGAACTTCTCGACGATCCAGGCGCAGAGGGCGGCCGGCGAGTCGACCAGCCCCGTAGCCGACCGTCTGCGGCCGGGTCGACTGCTGCGCCGAGTATCCGGAGCCCCATTCGTCCGCCTCCCGCAGTGTCGCGAGCGCCGCCCGCTCGGCACCGATGAGGTCGTCCAACGTGGCCGGATCGGGCGGTGCGAGCGGCGGCATGAGATGGATGCCGGCGACCCGATCGGGTTGCCGTTGACCGATGCTCGTGGCGATGCTGGTGCCGCAGTCGCTGCCCTGGGCGCCGAACCGCCGGTAGCCGAGCCGGGCCATCAGCTCGCACCACGCGTCGGATATCCGCTCGATCCCCCACCCCGGCGCGGCCGGCTTGTCGCTGAAGCCGTAACCGGGAAGCGATGGGCAGACCCCTAGAACCGGCCGCTTAGTGCGCAGATTTTCGCCGTTCACACGACGAAACCGCAGCTCAACAGCCAGCACCCTACCCAAGATCAGCGATCTTGAGCCAAGTCAGGTCAGTGCAGCGCGACCGCGACCGCTCAGCGCAGCGCGGCCAGTGTCGTACCGCGTTGTTCCAGCAGTACCGGGCCCAGCGCGGTCAGCCGGACCGGGCCGGTGTAGGCGCCGCGGTCTACGCCGACCGTGCGGAGCGTCGCGCCGTCTGCTTCGTTCAGTACTGCCAGGCCTCCGCGGATCGGGACCACCAGCTGGTTCGCGAACGTGATGCCGGGGCCGAGGGTGCCGTCGAGGGTCCAGCGCGGCGTGAGGTCGTCGCGGGACAGGGCGACGGTTTTCGAGCCCGTGAACCAATAAATGGCCGCCGCGGTGCGGGAAGTCTGCTCGGTGCGGCCGACGGGGTCGACGTCGGGCTGGGGGAGGTCCATCGGGTAGGCGGATTTCTGGGTGCCGTCCGGGCCGTAGATGACGTAAAGCTTCTGCTCCGGCAGCAATACCCCAGTGAGGTTCCCGGACATCGCGATCACGCGGGCGTGCGACCCGGCCAGCACGGCGCTGAACACGACCTGCGGTTCGTCCTCGTGCTCGGCGGTCGCTTTGTAGACCGTCAGCCGGTCGTGCGGGTCGTCGGGGCAACGCTCGATGACGCCGATCTTGTCGGCCCCGGCGGCGACCGTCCCGTAACTGCATCCGGGTCGCGGCTGTTTGTTGGCGTTCTGCAGGAAGGGAACCTGGCCGTACTCCATGCTTTTGACGAGGTCGTCGCGCCAGGTGTCGAGCAGGTGCTCGCCGGTGGTGGTGACGTGGCTGCCGTCGCTGACGAGCCGGGTGCCGAGCTCGGCGTCTCCGTTGCGCTGCGCGGTGATCCGCCCGGTGGCGGGGTCGAGTTGCGTGACCTCGCTACAGCCCATCGACTTGCGGTAGACCGCGTTCACCCGGCCCCACGCAGTGTCCACAGTGCACAGTTGAAGGTTCTCGCGCGTGTAGTGCCACCGAATCCGCCCGGTGAGCGGATCACGCCCGGCGACCTCGCTGCCGTCGGCGGTGGTGACGGTGTCGGCCTGCCCGATCGGCACCGGCGTCGCGGAACTGGGCGCCTGCCAGAGCAGGGACATGGCCCCGGGCACGGCGGACGGAGGCGCAGGCAAAGCAGGCGGCGGATCGGCGCGCGCGCGGCTGGTGTGCAGGTTGTCACTGGTGACCGCCACAACCACGGCAACGGCCACGACGACCACCCCGATCACCACCGCAACGACCCGATCCCGCCCCCGATTCCACGGCGAACGTCGAGCTTTTCCTACGGTGGAGCCGGGTGGCGGGGGGAAGGTGGCTTCGGAGCGGGGTGCTGTGCTGGTGACGCCGGAGATCTCGGCGGGAGTCTGCGCGACGTTCTCGGCGGGGGTCGCCGATCCGGCGGCGGGTGAGGTGGCGGGGCGCGGTTGGCCGGGAGTGGGAAAACCGGCTGGGGAGGGGAGGGCAGACTCGGCTTCGTCGGACTGCTCGGAGGGGCGGGGCGGCCCGAAGTTGCTGGGTTGCCCGGGTGTGCTCTCCTGCCCGATCGTGCTGGGCTGGTCCGAGGTGTCGGGCTGCCCGGAAACTGTGGGACGGTCGGATGGTGCAGGCGGGGGCGAGGGAAACCGGGAGGCCGCCTCGCCGACGTTCGGTCGGCCACGGTCGCCGGTCGGCGTGGTCGGTCCCCCGGGGCCTGTCGGGGCGAGTGTGGGGATCGGGCCGGTCGGCAGGTCGGGATCATCGGGCGGCGGGGTCGGTTCACCCGAGCCCGGCACCCCAGAGCCCGGATCCGAACCTGGGCGAAGGCTCGTGTCCGGTCCAGAGTCCGAAGCCGGGGCGGAACCAATGCCGGTCCCACCCCCGGCCGGACCGTGACTCGGGCCGGGGTCCGAGGGGCCAGCGGGCCCTTCCCACCCCGAACCGGGGGTGGGATCCGACGGAGCAGCAAGCCCCGGACCGGGGGCCGGGGAGTCAGCCGGGGTGTCGGCGTCCGGCTGTCTCTCGGGGGGCGGCTGGGCGCCGCCGTTCCCGTGGTCGTTCACTTGCCTGGCTCCCGGCTGTCGGTGTGGTGCTCAGTCTGCCGACGCAGGTGTATCAGACGCGCGGCGGCGACGGCGGCGGCGCGCTGGGCGTTCCATCGTCTCGCCGGGGTCGGCGGTGGGCGAACCGGCGCTTCCGGACGAATTGGCCGAGCCGGCGGGGCCCGTCGCGTCGGCGCCGGACCTCGGGCGGCGGCGGGTGCGGGGGCGGTCCTCCGTGGACTCCGAAGCGTCCGCGTCGGCTGCCTCGACTGCTTCTGCCGCCTTTGCTCCGCCTCGGGTTCGCTTGCGGGGCGAGCGGTTGCGCTTCCGCGGGGCATCCTCAGGCGAGTCCGGACCAGAACCAGAGGGGCCGGACCGACGGCCCCGCCGCTTACCGCCCAGGTCTTCTTCCTCCTCCGCGGCCAGACCGGCCCGCGTGCGCTTCGCCAGCGGCAACCGGCCCTTCGTGCCCTCCGGAATACCCAGGTCGCTGTACAGATGCGGCGACGACGAGTACGTCTCCACCGGTTCCGCCAAACCCAGGTTGAGCGTGTCCGAGATCAGCTTCCAGCGCGCTTCCTCATCCCAGTCGACGAGGGTGACCGCGACGCCCGTGCGGCCCGCGCGGCCGGTGCGGCCGATGCGGTGCACGTAGGTCTTCTCGTCCTCCGGGCACTGGTAGTTGATGACGTGCGTGACGTCGTCGATGTCGATCCCGCGGGCGGCGACATCCGTCGCGACCAGCACGTCGACCTTGCCCGACCGGAACGCCCGCAGCGCCTGCTCCCGGGCGCCCTGGCCGAGGTCACCGTGTACCGCGGCGGCGGCGAAACCGCGCTCCACCAGTTCGTCGGCGATCTTCTGGGCCGTGCGCTTGGTGCGGCTGAAGATCATCGTGAGCCCGCGGCCCTCGGCCTGCAGCGCCCGCGCGATGACCTCCGGCTTGTCCATCGAGTGCGCCCGGTAGACGAACTGGGTGGTGCGCTCGTGGATCGCGCCGGCGTCGTTCTCCTCGGCGCGGATGTGCGTGGGCTGGCTCAGGAACGTCCGCGCCAGCGTGATGATCGGACCCGGCATCGTCGCGGAGAACAGCATCGTCTGCCGCTCGTCCGGGACCATCCGCAGGATCCGCTCGATGTCCGGCAGGAAGCCGAGGTCCAGCATCTCGTCGGCCTCGTCGAGCACGAGTCCGCGGATCTTGCCGAGCACGAGGTGCTGCTGCTCGGCGAGGTCCAGCAGCCGGCCCGGCGTGCCGATGACGACGTCGACGCCCTTGCGCAGCGCGTCGATCTGCGGCTCGTACGGCCGTCCGCCGTAAATCGCCAGCGTGCGGATGCCCAGGTGCTTCCCGGCGCCCTTCAGGTCGTTCGCGACCTGGATGCACAGCTCGCGCGTGGGCACCACGACGAGCACCTGCGGCGTGCCGTCGCCGGGCACCTCCAGCCGGTGCAGCAGCGGGACGCCGAAGCCGAGCGTCTTGCCCATGCCGGTGCGGGCCTGTCCGATGAGGTCGTCGCCTGCCATGGCGAGCGGCAGCGTGAGCGCCTGGATGGCGAACGTGTGCTCGATGCCCGCGTCGCCGAGTGCCTTCACGATCTCCGGCTTCACGCCGAACGATGCGAACGTCGGCGATTCGTCGGTGACCGGAGCGCCTGCCTGCAGCGGATGCGAGGTGTCGAGCGCGGCCGGTCCGTTTTCGCTGTGCTCGAGAGCGACAGCGGGGGTCTGTTCGGTTGTGGACTGTTCTGCGGTCAGGGTGATCGCCTCTCTCGTGACCAGCGCGCACAGGCCGGTTGTCACTCGACACTCGACCGGGGGCCTGACTCACACCGCGGCCTCGTCACTGGAGGCCCGCGGCGCCGGAGCCGCCCTCCCGGGAATGCCGCTGGGAGGCGTGCACGCACACTTGCGGCGAACCCCGGCCGCCCTGGTGGCACCGGTCGTCCGCCTCGTTTCCCGCCACGCGGCCGAAATCCGGTCCGGCGGACGGAAGCTCTACGTATCCGCCAGCAGTGTACCTGGTCAGCAGTTTTCGGGCAGCACCGGGAGCGACGGCGCGGCGTGGGATCGGTCTCTCGGCGGCGCCCGACTCCGCTTCGGCGATACCCTCGTCGCCGTGACCGACCGCGCCGAGCCCGCCGAACCCACCCGAACCACGATCAGCGAAGGCGTCGTCGACCTGCTCGGCGTGATCGCTTACCTGGAGCTGTCCGCCTTCGACCGGATGGCCGAGGACGCCCGCAGCGCGCCCACCCTCGCCGGCCGCGCCGCGCTCGCCTCGATGGCCGCCGCCGAGATCGGGCACTACGACCTGCTGTCGGCGCACCTGTCCGCGAACGGCGTCGCCGTCGAGGACGCCATGCAGCCGTTCGTGTCGCAGGTGGATGCGTGGCACGCGTCGACGCGGCCGAAATCGTGGCTGGAATCGCTGGTCAAGGCGTACGTCGGCGACGGGCTGGCGGCCGACCTGTACCGCGAGATCGCGAGCTGGCTCGACGCCGAGACCAAGGACCTGGTGCTCACCGTGCTCGCCGACACCGGGCACTCGGCGTTCGCCGAACGCGAGGTCGCCGCCGGGATCAAGGCCGATCCGAAGGCCCGCGACAAGCTCGCGCTGTGGGGGCGGCGGCTGCTCGGCGAGGCGCTCACCCAGGCCCAGTACGTGGTGGCCGAGCGCGACGGGCTGGCCGAGCTGATCGTCGCGGGGTCCGGCGACCTGGCGGGAATCGGCGCATTGTTCCGGAGGTTGCAGCAGGGGCACACCAAGCGCATGCAGGCGCTGGGGCTGGGCTGAGCGGGTGGCCGCGGATCACCCGCTGGTCGCGCGCCACCGCGTCGGCCCGCTTCGGTTAGCCTTGCCGGGCGTAGTCACAACGAATTTCCAGCGGAGGTCCCACGTGGAGGTCAAGATCGGCATCAAGGACACGCCGCGCGAGCTGGTGGTGTCCAGTGGCCAGACTCCCGAAGAGGTGGAGAAACTGGTCGCCGAGGCGCTGACGGCCGGTGACGGGCTCTTCCGCCTCAACGACGAGAAGGGCCGCAAGTACCTGGTCCCGTCCGACCGCATCGCGTACGTCGAGATCGCCCCGTCCGACGTCCGCAAGGTCGGGTTCGGCGTCGGCGACTGAGCTTCGAAGTCCGTGAAGGGAACCATGACGGAATCTGATTCCGTGATGGTTCCCTTCACGGCTTTCCGGGGGCGGGTCAGGCGGTGGCCGACTCGACCTCGGCGAGGGTTTTCGGGATCGCGAACGGCGGCGTGGACGTGCCCATGATCCGGTAGCGCCCCATGGATCGGGGTCGGACAGTTCGCCCGTCGCGGAATGCTCGCCGACCCGGATCTCGCACGGCTTCTTTCGCCCGCCGGCCGCAGAGGTCAGCGCCGGGTCGGCGGAAATGCGGCCGTACCAGTGGTAGTAGCCGTCGATGGGCTGGAAGTAGCCGCGCAGATCGACTTCCACCGGCAGCTCCGTGCCGTCGACGATCAGGGTCGCGGGGCCGGTGTAGCCGTCCTCGTCGCTCATCCCGGATCCTTCCCTCAGCCGGACGCGGTGTCTTCTTCGGCTCGTCCGAGCTGGACGACCTTGTTCTCCTCCAGCGGCAGGTTCGGGTCGATCACGACACCTTGCTGGCGGGTGAGCCCGTCGATCGCCGCCCAGATGATCTGCGTGAGGTACTCGACGACCGAATCGCGGCCCATCGACCGCCGGTCCAGCCACCATTCCCCGGTGCTCTGCACCATGCCGACGATGCCGTGCGCCCACGGTTCCGCGGCGCCGGAATCCATGTTGAACATCCGCATGTAGTCGCCGAGCAGGGCGGTCAGCGCGGTGGCGATGACCTCCTTGTCCTCCGCGACGACGTCCGAATCGACCGTTTTGCCCGGCAGTCCGCCGTGCGCCAGCAAGCGGTACAGGTTCGGGTGTTCCTCGATGACGCCGAAGAACGCGTCGAGCGCCATCCGGATGCGCGGGACCGGCGCGAGCTCGGCGTTGATCGCCGGGATGAGCCGTTCGAAAAGGATCTCCGTGCCGCGCTGGCCGAGTGCCACGTACAGGTCGGCCTTGTCCTCGAAATGCCGGTACAGCACGGGTTTCGTGACCCCGGCCTCCGCGGCGACGTCCTCCATCCCGAGGTCCGGGCCGTGTGCGTCGAGCGCGCGCAGGGCCGCCTCGACGAACTCCGCGCGCCGGGCGATGCGGTGCTTGCGCCAGCGGTCGCGGCGGGCGTCACCGGTGCTGCCTTCGGTGTCTGCCGCCTGCTTGCCGGAGCGCTTGACACGTTCGATCACGAAGGTCATGCTACCAGAGGTAACTGTTACCACGGGTTACAGGTTAATGAGGCTTCAGGCGGCGAGTCAGGCGCTGGAAGGGGCTGAGGATGACGCTCAAGGTGACCGACCGGGAGGCGACGGCGCAGCGGCTGCTCAAGTCCGCGGCGGGCAAGTTCTACGACCCGGACGTCGACATCGACTGGGACGCCCCGCTCGTCGAGGGCAAGCGCTACATCCTGCCCGAGCGGTCCTCGCTGTACGGCACGCCGCTGTGGGACCGGCTCACGCCCGAGCAGCGGATCGAGCTCGGCAAGCACGAGATGGCCAGCATCGCGACCACCGGTCTGTGGTTCGAAATCCTCCTGATGCAGATGCTGCTCAAGGAGATCTACGAGCAGGAGCCGACCACGGCACACGTGCAGTTCGCGCTCACCGAGATCGCCGACGAATGCCGCCACTCCACCATGTTCGCGCGGATGTCGGCGCGGATCGGCTGCCCGACCTACGGTCCGGTGCCGGTGCTGCGCCGGTTCGCGAAGCTGATGCCGACGATCTCGTACGGCCCGGCGCGGTACGGCGCGATCCTGGTCGCCGAGGAGGTACTCGACCGGTTGCAGCGCGAGCAGATGAACGACGATCAGATCCAGCCGCTCGTGCGCATGGTGAACCGGATCCACGTGCTGGAGGAGGCGCGGCACGTCACCTTCGCGCGCGAGGAGGTCACCCGCGGGATGGCGAAGCTCGGCCGCGGCGAAATTGCGTACCAGCAGTTCAGCATTGCGCTGATTTCCTACTTCGTGACGCGGGCGTTCATCAATCCGAACGTGTACAAGGCGGTCGGAATCCGGCCGCGTGAGGGCGTCGAAACTGCGCTGAACAATCCGCATTGGCGTGCGACGATCGCGTGGGCCGGGGAGAAGATCATGCCGTTCCTGCAGGAGTCCGGTCTGGTCGGACTGCCGGGGAAACCCTTCTGGCGTAAGTCTTTCCTGCTTCCTTCGGAGGCGGCGTGACTACGGTAGAACGGCTGCGCAATCCGGCGCGCGAGCATCGGTTCGTGACGAGTGACGGCTGCGCATTGCACGTCGAATCGAGCGGCCCGGCCGACGCTGCGGTCACGCTGGTTCTGGTGCACGGCTGGACGCAGGACCATCGCACGTGGGACGGCGTCGTGCGGCACCTCGGACCGGGTGTGCGGATTCTGCGGTACGACCTGCGCGGGCACGGCGGTTCCGCGCCTGCGCGCGACGGTGCGGCCACCATTCCGCGGCTGGCCGACGACCTTGCCGAACTGATCGCCGACCGCGTGCCGTCGGGTCCGGTGGTGCTCGCCGGGCATTCGATGGGCGGGATGACGATGATGGCGCTGGCCGAACGGCATCCCGCGCTGGTTGCCGAGCGGGTGGCCGGGGTGGCGTTCGTGGCGACGTCGTCGGGGCAGATGGACCGGATCACGTTGGGACTGCCCGGAATGGCCGGTCAGTTCTCCGCGCGGTTCGAGCGTCGGCTGGCGAAGGCGTTGGCGCATCGGAAAGGGGAGCGGTTGCCGTTGAGCCCGGCGTTGGTGCGGTCGGGGGCTCGGTTTCTCGTTTTCGGTGACCGGCCGCGGCGGGGCGATGTGCGGACGGTGGCGGAGCAGTTGCTGTGTGCGCATCCGGCGAGTTTGGGGGCATTTCAGGACGCGATCTCGACGCATGATTGCCGGGTTGCGCTGGCGGTGTTGCGGGGGGTTCCGGCGGTTGTTCTGGCCGGGGAGAAGGATCGGCTTTGCCCGCTTTCTCACGCGAGAGTGATTGCGGGGGAGTTGCCGGAGGCCGAGTTCGTCCGGTTTCCCGGGGCTGGGCATATGTTGCCGCAGGAGCGTGCTGGGGAGGTTGCTGGTCGGATTGCTGGTTTGCTGCGGTCTGTTTGACCGTGGGGGGATTGTTTCGCGAGGAACGGTTCCGGTCTGTCTGACGGAACTGTTGCGGTGGGGTTCTGTGTTGGCCGGAACTGTTGCGTGGGGGCACCCCGAAGCTGGATTGTCACGACGGTCTGAATGGCTTTTCAAGGCGGGAAAGATGCCTTTACAAGCCATTCAGACCCTGTGGGGGCTTCGGATCGGGGTGCAGGGCGGGGGCTGGGTGCCCGGTCCCGTTGGGTGCGTCGGCTGCGGTGGGGTGGTGGGGGTGGGGGAAGTCCGTGAAGGGAACCATGAGGGAATCAGATTCCGTGATGGTTCCCTTCACGGACTTCGGTCAGCTGTCTTTGAGAGGGAAGCCGCCGCCGATGCCTCGCCAGGCCAGGTTTGCGGTCAGGTCTACGGCTTCTTCTCGGCTCATCGATTGGTTGTGTTGCAGCCAATATCTCGCGCTCACCTGGCTCATGCCCACCAGGCCGACCGCCAGCAGCCGGGCCTTTTCCTCGTCCAGACCGGCGTCTGCGGTGATGGTTTCCGTGATGGCCTCGACGCTTGCCGACGTTGCGCGGTCCACTGCTTCCTGTACTGCCGGTTCGCCGCGTAGGTCGGACTCGAACACCATTCGGAAGGCGCCTGCGTCGTTGTTCACGAAGTCGAAGAACGCGCCTACCGTTGCCGGGACGCGCTGGCGGTTGTCCGTGGTGGAGTGGAGTGCGCCTTGCACTCGGCCGACCAGGTCGTCGACGTGGCTTTCCAGCAGGGCGATGTACAGGTCGAGCTTGCCGGGGAAGTGCTGGTACAAAACCGGCTTGCTGACGCCTGCCTCTTCCGCGATCTCGTCCATCGCCGCCGCGTGGTAGCCGTGCTCGGCGAAGACGCGTTGCGCGGCCGTCAGCAGCTGGGCCCGGCGTTCGGTCCGGGGCAGCCGGACGCCTCGTTGCTGCAGTCGCGCCATTTCCGTCATTCTTCCTCCGTCCGCGGCTTCGCCGGGCGGGTTCACCAACCGTGCGAAGTGAACCTGACATTACTCGCGGGTACGCCCGGAACGCCAAGGGTCAGGCATCCTGGAACCGTGACCACAGTGCCAACCCGGCCGCACCGGCCGACTCCGACTGCCGGGCCTGCGGCGGCGGTTCGTCCGCCGGTGACCCACGTGCCATTGTCGACCACGCCGCTGCCGCCGCTCGACCGGGCGCTGCCTCCCTGGCCCGGCGCCGTCGAGGGTGGCCTGCACGTGCGGCGTACTCCCGGCCCGGACGGCACCGTCGCGGTGTACGTGCACGGCCTCGGCGGATCGTCCACGAACTGGACCGACCTGGCCGCGCTGCTGTCCCCGACGGCCGCCGGGCAGGCGCTCGACCTGCCCGGATTCGGGTTTTCCGAGCCTGCCGAGGGGTTCGCGTTCGGGCTCGAAGACCATGCTGCCGTCGTCGCGCGGCATCTCGAGCGGCTCGGCGGGCCAGTGCACCTGGTCGGCAACTCGATGGGTGGCGCAGTCTCGCTGCTGCTCGCCGCCGAGCGGCCCGCGCTCGTCAAGACGCTCACCCTGATCTCCCCGGCGATGCCCGACCGCAGGCCCGACCCGCGGCGGCTGTCCGATCCGCTGATGGCGCTGGCGTACCTGCCGGTGGTCGGCGCCCGGGTACGCCGCCGGATGGCCGCGCTCACCCCGCGCGAGCGGGCTGCCCAGGTGATCAAGCTCTGCTTCCACGATCCGTCGCGCTTCGCCGACGCGCGTCTCGACGAGCTGGCCGAGGAACACGGCGCCCGCGCGGCCTTCCCCTGGGCGCCGCTCGCGATGGAACGCAGCACGTTCGGCATTTTCCGGCGCTGGACCGCGCGCGGACCGGCGTCGCTGTGGTCGGTCGCGACGCAGGTCCAGGTACCCACGCTCGTCGTATGGGGCCTGCACGACCGGGTGATCTCCGTCCGCCGTGCGCCACGGACCGCACACGCCCTTCCGCGCGCCCGGATGCTGCTCCTGCCGCGCACCGGGCACGTTGCGCAAATGGAACGTCCGGAGGCGGTCGCGCGGGCGGTGCTGGGGCTCTGGGAGGGCGCTGAACAGGGCACTTGGTAACCCGAACGGGGGATAGCCGTTCGCCGGGACGCCCGCCAGTCGCTGCGAGGTATGCGGTCTCGGTATGGCACCCTGGGTCGGTGGACCGGCTGAAGCAGGACGCGCGAGCGAAGGACCGGCCGGCTTCGACCGCTGGGTCGGCCCGGCGCTCGACGTATCCGCGGACTGCATCGGACCCCGCATCGGATTCGGACTCACCTCGGGTCGGTCAGTACCGCCCGGCGAAACAGCCCGCACAACGCGTCGGCGACGACCGTTACCGGCCCGGGCGGCGGCGGACCAGCGCGGAACCGCTCACCGCCACGTGGCAGCCGAAGGACCCGGCAGAACCGCGTCGTCCCAGGCAGCAGTCCGGGTTCGCCCGCTTCGTGAAGACCTACGGCTGGCGCGTGTACGCGTTGCCGATCCTCGTCGTGATCACCGTGCTGGTCGTCGTGAACACGGCCACCGGACCCACCGGCTCGGGTTCCGCCGCGTCCGGGGCCGGGGAAACGGCGTCGGGCGACGCCACCGCGGGTGCCATCGACGGTGCCCAGAGCATCCCGGAGAACCCCGCGCAGCCGGTGAACCTCAACGTGCCCACGGCCGATCTGCCCACCGGCGGCGCCTTCACTCAGGCGGGCAAGGGAACCTGGCACGTGGTCCCGGGGTCGGGCCCGGTCATCGGCAAGGCCGGGAAGCTGTACACCTACACCGTCGAGGTCGAGGACGGCATCGACGCGTCTAGCTTCGCCGGCGACGACAGCTTCGGCACGGCGGTGCAGGGCATCCTGTCCGACCCGCGGAGCTGGACGTGGAACGGCGAGATCCGGCTGCAGCGGGTCGACGCGAGCTATCCGGACCCGAGTTTCCGCGTGAGTCTCACCACTCCGGAGACGACGCACCGGCCCGACGCGTGCGGGTTCCAGATCAAGTTCGAGGCCTCCTGCTACCGCCGGAGCATGGACCGCGTGCTGATCAACCTGGCCCGCTGGGTGCGCGGCGCGATGGTCTACGGCGCGGACATGACGGGCTACCGGCAGTACGCCATCAACCACGAGGTCGGGCACGCGCTCGGCAACAACCACGTGGGCTGTCCAGGGAACAACCAGCCGGCGCCGGTGATGATGCAGCAGTCGTTCGGGGTCAACGACGACTACGTCGCGAAGCTCAACGACATCCCCGGCGGCGACAAGGGCAAGGTCACTGCGGACCACCAGGTGTGCCTGCCCAACGCGTGGCCGAACCCGACGCCTCCCGCCCGGTAGGACGGCTGAGGTACAACGTCCCATAATATGGGAGCCGGGAAGTCCCCCTTGCCAGCGAGCGTTGTGGATACTGGGATCGACTACGCGACCCGCGCGAGTATGGAGGACCCGATGTCAGACACGGCACTGCCGCCGCTCGTCGAGCCGGCAGCCGAGCTCACCAAGGAAGAGGTGGCCCGGTACAGCCGTCACCTGATCATCCCCGACGTCGGGGTGGTCGGGCAGAAGCGGTTGAAGAACGCGAAGGTCCTGGTGATCGGCGCGGGCGGCCTCGGAAGCCCGGCGCTGCTGTACCTCGCCGCGGCCGGAGTGGGCACGCTCGGCATCATCGACTTCGACGTCGTCGACGAATCGAACCTGCAGCGCCAGGTGATCCACGGCCAGTCCGACCTCGGCAAGCTCAAGGCCGCGTCGGCGCAGGAGTCGATCGCGGAGATCAACCCGCTGGTCAAGGTGCACCTGCACGTGGAGCGGCTCGAGTCGGCGAACGCGCTGGAGATCTTCAGCCAGTACGACCTGATTCTCGACGGCACCGACAACTTCGCCACGCGCTACCTGGTGAACGACGCCGCCGTGCTGCTGGGCAAGCCGTACGTGTGGGGTTCGATCTTCCGGTTCGAAGGCCAGGTCAGCGTGTTCTGGGAGGACGCGCCGAACGGCAAGGGCCTCAACTACCGCGACCTCTACCCCGAGCCGCCGCCCCCCGGCATGGTCCCGTCGTGCGCCGAGGGCGGCGTGCTGGGCGTGCTGTGCGCGTCGATCGGCTCGATCATGGTGACCGAGGCGATCAAGCTCATCACCGGCATCGGCGAGCCGCTGCTCGGCCGCCTGATCAGCTACGACGCGCTGGAGATGCGGTACCGCGAGGTCAAGATCCGCAAGGACCCGGAAACGCCGAAGATCACCGAACTGATCGACTACGAAGCATTCTGCGGCGTGGTTTCGGACGAGGCCGCCAACGCGGCGTCCGGCAGCACGATCACCCCGGCGGAACTGAAGGCAAAGTTCGACAGCGGCGAGAACTTCGCCCTGATCGACGTCCGCGAGCCGCACGAGTACGAGATCGTGAACATCAAGGGCGCCACGCTGATCCCGAAGGACCGCATCCTGTCCGGAGAAGCGCTGGCCGAACTGCCGCAAGACAAGCCGATCGTGCTGCACTGCAAGTCCGGCGCCCGTTCGGCGGAGGCCCTTGCCGCCCTGCACGCCGCAGGGTTCAAGGACGCCACCCACCTAGGCGGCGGCGTACTGGCCTGGGCCAGGCAGATCGACCCCAGCCTGCCCACCTACTGAGCCGAACGTCCGTGAAGGGAACCATCACGGAATCTAATTCCCTCATGGTTCCCTTCACGGACTTCCCCCACCACCCAACCGCAGCCCGCCCATTCTCCACAAAAGACCAACCTGACCAGCGGGTCTGCGCCAGATCGAGCGCTTACCGCGGTACCCTGACCCACCGTGCGGTCAACCCTGGAACATCCCCCCGAACGCGTCTGTGCCGCCTTCGGCACCGATGCCACCACGGTATCGACCCTCCCCGACTCCACCTCCTGGCGCAGCGGCGACCTCATCCTCAAACCGGTGACCAACCGCTCCCAGTCCCTCTGGACCGCCCGCGCCCTGGACTTCGCCGACGACCACGGCCTCCGCATCGCCAAACCCATCCGATCACGGGACGGCCGCTGGATTGTCGGTGACTGGTCCGCCTGGCGGTACCTCTCCGGCACCACCGAACACCGCTGCGACGAAGCCGTACTGGCCGCAGTACGCCTGCACCGCGCAACCGCCGACCTGCCGCGCCCGGACTTCCTCTCCGCCCGCGACGACCGCGACGCCATCGCCGACCGCATCGCCTGGGAAGACATCGATCGCCCGCTGCCGGAGGAAAAAGGCGGCCGCTGGTTCGAAATCCTCGCCCCCGCCCGGCGCCCGGTGAAGCTGCCGCACCAGGTCGCGCACGGGGAACTCCTGGCCAGCCTCCTTTTCGACGGCGACGCATTACCCGGCGTCGTGAATTTCGTCCCGTACTACCGCCCTGGCGAATGGGGTGCCGCCATCGCCGCGGTCGACGCGCTCGCCTGGGGCGGGGCCACCGGCGCGCTGCTGGAACGGTGGGCGCACCTGCCGGAATGGCCGCAGCTGCTCCTCCGGGCGGTGTTGTTCCGGCTGGCCGCACACGCACTCGACCCGCGTTCCACCAACGCCGCACTGGATGGGCTGCGAGCTGCGTCACGCGAGGTCAGCGCCGTCCTCTGACTCACTGCGCGTTCCGCGGCGCGGAGCGGGCATTGTCAACTCCCGGAAACATTCGGGCACTTCGAGGTAACACGGCGTCCTTACGGTCGGTGCATCGCCGACCCGAGGAGCGCCTGTGCCGCATGTCGACACACATTGCCCGTATTGCGCGCTGCAGTGCGGGATGCGCCTGGCCGGAACCGAGGTCACGCCACGGGAGTCCCCGGGCGGGCTGTGCCAGAAGGGCTGGACGTCCGGTGAGCTGCTGCGTTCCGGCGACCGGCTGACCACCCCGCTGGTCCGGTCCGGCGGAGAACTGCGGCCGGCGAGCTGGGATTCGGCGCTGGATCTCGTTGCCGCGAAACTGGCCGCACTGCGCGGTTCGCACGGCGCGGATTCGGTCGCGGTATTCGGCGGCGGTGGGCTGACCAACGAAAAGGCTTACCTGCTCGGCAAATTCGCTCGCGTCGCACTGGGTACCTCGCAAATCGACTACAACGGGCGCTTCTGCATGTCTTCCGCGGCGGCCGCGGGCATTCGCGCCTTTGGCGTCGACCGCGGGTTGCCGTTTCCGGTTGCTGATCTTGCCGAGGCGAACGTCGTATTGCTTGCCGGGGCCAATCCAGCCGAGACGATGCCGCCGTTCATGCAGCATTTGCGCGAGGCTGACCTGATTGTCGTCGACCCGCGGCGCACGCCGACCGCCGAGCAAGCGCGGTTGCATCTTGCACCTGCGCCGGGTACAGATTTGGGTCTGTCATTGGGAATTCTGCACGCGGTGGTCGCCGAAGGATATCTGGACAAGTCCTATGTGGATCTTCGGACCTCCGGCTTCGACGAGATGTGGCGGATTGCGGCGGCGTGGTGGCCGGAGCGGGCGGAGCGGGTGACGGGCGTCGCGGCTTCGGATCAGCGGCGGGCTGCGGAAATGCTGGCGGGTTCGACGAATTCATATGTGCTCACAGCGCGGGGTACGGAACAGCACGCGACTGGTACGGCGACGGTCGGCGGGTGGATCAATCTTGCACTCGCTCTCGGATTGCCGGGGCGCCGCGGTTCAGGTTTCGGCTGCCTTACCGGTCAGGGAAATGGCCAGGGTGGTCGGGAACACGGCCAGAAAGCGGATCAGCTGCCGGGGTATCGCAAGATCGACGATCCGGCTGCGCGTGCGCATATCGCGCGGATTTGGGGGGTGGACAGCCTTCCTGGACCTGGGCGGTCGGCGACTGAGTTGCTGGACGCGCTGGGGGAGGACCTGAAGGCGCTGCTGGTGTTCGGGAGCAATCCGGTGGTGTCGGCGCCGCGGTCGGCGCACGTCCAGGATCGGCTGCACAAGCTGGATCTTCTGGTGGTGGCGGACTTTGTGTTGTCCGAGACCGCCGCAATTGCCGATGTCGTGCTTCCCGTTACCCAATGGGCGGAGGAGGACGGGACGCTGACCAATCTCGAAGGCCGGATTCTCTTGCGGCGCAAAGCAGTCGACCCGCCATCGGAGGTACGGACGGATCTCGGAGTAATGCAGGGTCTGGCTGTTCTTCTCGGGCAACCTTTCGAGAGATTTCCGTCCGACGTCGTTGCGGTATTCGAGGAACTGCGGGCTGCATCGAAGGGCGGAATCGCGGACTACTCCGGAATCAGCTACGAACGGCTGCGCGCCGGAGAGGTTCTGCACTGGCCGGTCCCCTCCGACGATCACCCTGGTACGCCGCGGATGTTCCTCGACCGGTTCGCGCACCCGGATGGTCGCGCTCGATTTGCCGCGGTTGACCACAGTGGACCCGCCGAGTCACCGGACGCCGAATTTCCTTTGCAGGCGACCACCGGCCGAGTGCTTCAGCATTACCAGTCCGGTGCGCAGACCCGGCGGATTGCCGAGCTGACTGCGGTGGTGCCCGAGGTGTTCGTGGAGGTGCATCCGGACACGGCAGCGCGGTCCGGACTGTCCGAAGGGGACCGTGCCGTCGTGCGGTCTCGCCGGGGGGAAACGGTCGCGAAAGTGCGTTGTGTGCCTTCGCTCCGTCCGGACCTCGTGTTCCTGCCGTTTCATTTCCCCGGCGAGGCACGGGCGAACCTGGTGACCAATCCGGCGCTCGACCCGGTCAGCCGGATGCCGGAGTTCAAAGTGTGCGCGGTTTCGCTGGCGAGGGCAGAAGGATGAGCGCGCGAAATGTGGTCGTCGTCGGCTATGGCATGGCGGGTGCCCGGCTGGCCGACGAGATTCGCCGCCGTGACCCGAAGGCCGAACGGGTCCGGCTGACTGTCCTTGGGGCGGAACAACATCCTGCGTACAACCGGGTCCTGCTGTCCTCTGTGGTCGCCGGGGGAATGAACCCGGACACCGTCCGGCTGCACGATGCGGAGTGGGCCGGACGGTCGCAAGTGGACTTACACCTTGGCGTGACGGTGACGCGGCTCGATCCCGCCCAGCGACTGGTCCAGACCTCGACCGGCGAGTTTTCGTACGACTCCTTGGTGCTGGCAACCGGAGCGACGCCGTGGCTTCCACCGGTCGAAGGGCTTGAGCCAGGACCGGAAGTCGTGACGTTTCGGACCTTGGACGACTGTGCCCGCATTCTCGACGCGGCTCGTCCGGGCGCACCGGTGGTGGTGCTCGGCGGCGGGCTGCTGGGGTTGGAAGCCGCACGCGGGCTGGCCGGGCGCGGCGCGAACGTGACCGTGGTCCATCCGTACTCCCACCTCCTGGAAAGGCAGCTCGACTCCGGTGCCGGTCGCGTGCTCGCGCGGCAGCTGGCGGACCTGGGCGTCACGTTCCGGTTCGAGGTGACCGCTGCCCGGCATCTCCCCGGCGACGGACTGAAACTCGATGACGGCAGCTTCGTTCCGGCGGACCTGGTGGTCGTCGCGGCCGGGGTGCGGCCGGAGGCCGCCCTTGCGGAAGCGGCCGGGCTCGCGGTGGATCGTGGCGTGCTCGTGGACGACCTGCTGCGGACCAGCGACGGCCGGATCCACGCCCTCGGCGACTGCGCGGTGCATCCCGGTGCGCCCGCCGGACTGGTCCAGCCCGCCTGGGAACAGGCTGCGGTACTTGCGGACCTGCTCACCGGAACCGATACCGGTGCGCGATATCGCGGCACCCGCGCGGTGACCCGGCTCAAGGCCCGAGACATCGACCTTGCCGCACTCGGCGAAACGCACGTGTCCATCGAGGACGAATCCGCCGAGATCATCACGTTCGACGATCCGGCCGGTGGGCGTTACGGCAAGCTGGTCGTCCGCGGCGAACGTGTCACCGGTGCGATCCTGTTGGGGTTGCCCGATGCCGCCGCGATGGTGACCCAGTTGCACGACCGCGGCATCCCGGTACCGGACGACCGGCTCGCCGTGCTGCTCGGCCGCGCGTTGCCCGCAGGGGCACCGACCGCGGCGAGCCCGGCCGACCTCCCGTCGTCCGCCTTGATCTGCCGCTGTAACGCAGTGACCAAAGGACGGCTGATCGAAGCCTGGCGGGGTGGCGCCGCCGACGCTGCCGCTCTCGCCCGCACCACCCGCGCCACCACAGGCTGCGGCAGCTGCCGCGACACCGTGGACGCGGTCGCCGAATGGCTTGCGGCGCAATAGATACCGCTTCCGTGCACTGAGGAGGACGCCATGACCTGGATCGAGCAATGGGACCCCGAGGACGAGCAGTTCTGGGAGCGCACTGGCAAACGCATTGCGCGGCGCAATCTGTGGTTTTCCGTTTTCGCTGAACACATCGGATTCTCCATCTGGACACTGTGGTCGGTCGTCGTGCTGTTCATGGGTCCGGCGTACGGCTTCTCCGCGGCGGACAAATTCCTGCTCGTGTCCACGCCGACGGTGATCGGTGCCGCGATGCGGATCCCGTACACCTTCGCCGTGGCCCGCTTCGGCGGTCGCAATTGGACAATCATCAGCGCCGCATTGCTTTTGGTACCAACAGTGTTGACCGCGATTGTGCTGCACCCGGGAACCTCACTCGGCACCTTCTTGCTCGTGGCCGCGCTTGGCGGGATCGGTGGAGGCAACTTCGCCTCGTCGATGGCGAACATCAACACCTTCTACCCGGAGCGGTACAAGGGCTGGGCACTCGGGCTCAATGCCGGTGGCGGCAATCTCGGCGTCGCGGTGATTCAGCTCGTCGGACTGCTCGTGATCGGCACTGGCGGAGCGACCGCGCCACGATTGGTGTTGTACATCTACCTTCCGCTGATCGTGATTGCTGCCGTGTGCGCGGCGCTGTTCATGGACAATCTCGCGCCGGTTCGCGGGGACACCAAGGCAATGCGCGAAGTAGTCCGATATGGACAGACGTGGGTGATGTCGCTGCTGTACGTAGGCACGTTCGGTTCCTTCATCGGGTACAGCTTCGCCTTCGGATTGGTGTTGCAGAACCAGTTCGGCCGGACACCGTTGCAGGCGGCGGCGGTGACGTTCCTCGGGCCGCTGGTGGGTTCGCTGTCCCGTCCGATCGGTGGCTGGTTGTCGGACCGGATCGGCGGCGGCCGCGTCACTTTCGCGACATTCGGCGCAATGGCATTGGCGACCATCGTGCTGGTGCTCGCTTCCTCGGCCGATTCACTCGGGCTGTTCACCGGAGCGTTCATCGTCCTCTTCGTCCTCACCGGAATCGGGAATGGCTCGACGTACAAGATGATTCCGGCGATCTTCCAGGTCAAGGCGCGGGCGGCCATCCAGGCCGGTGCCGACGAGGCCACCGAATTGCGGACCGCGCGGCGGTTGTCGGGAGCGTTGATCGGGCTGGCCGGGGCAATCGGGGCATTGGGCGGGCTGTTCATCAACCTCGCCTTCCGGCAGTCGTTCGCCGACGCGCACAGTGGGGTCCCGGCGTTCATCGGATTCTTGGCGTTTTACGCGGTGTGCGTAGGTGTGACGTGGTTCGGCTACCTGCGCAAACCGGTGGTGCGTGCGCAAGTGGCACTGGCGGGAGCGGAGGTCTGACAATGCCGACCATGGTGGTTGCCGGGCACGGGATGGTCGCGCACCGGCTCGTGGAGGCCGTCAGGGTGGCAGATCCGGCCGGGGAATGGCGGATCGTGGTGCTCGCCGAGGAAAGCCGTCCTGCGTATGACCGAGTTGCGCTGACGTCCTATGTGGAGAGCTGGGACCCGGCCGCGCTGGCGTTGCCCGGCAATGACTACGCCGGGGACGACGCTGTAGACCTGCGCCTCGGCGACGCGGTGATTTCGGTGGACCGGGACGCGAAGACGGTGACCGCAGCGTCAGGTTCTGTGCAGTCGTACGACGTTCTCGTGCTGGCAACGGGGTCCCGGCCGTTTGTGCCGCCAGTGCCAGGCCGCGATCTGCCGGGTGTATTTGTGTATCGGACGATCGAGGACCTCGACGCTATTCGCGAGGCGGCGGAACGGCGGGGCCGCGGACGGCGAGCGGCCATGGTGATCGGCGGCGGTCTGCTCGGATTGGAGGCCGCGAAGGCCTTGCGGGACCTGGGCTTGTCGCCGCATGTCGTGGAGATGGCGCCGCGGTTGATGCCGCTGCAGGTCGACGACGGGGGCGGTGGGGTCCTGCGTCGGCTGATCGCGGACCTTGACGTCACCGTCCACACGGGAACGTCCACAGAGGCCATCTCCGCCGACGGTCCGCGGCTGTTGGCCAGGCTGGGCAACGGCACCGAGCTCGACGTGGACCTGGTCGTCTTCTCCGCGGGTATCCGGCCGCGCGACGACCTGGCCCGCGAGTCCGGTTTGGACGTCGGCGAACGCGGCGGGGTGCTGGTTGATGCGACCTGCCGCACGAGTGATCCGTCGGTGTATGCGATCGGTGAGTGTGCGGCGGTCGAGGGACGCGTGTACGGGATCGTCGCTCCGGGTTACGCGATGGCCGAAGTGGTTGCAGCGCAGCTGACCGGCGGTACGGCGACCTTCCCCGAACCGGACACGGCGACCAAGCTCAAGCTGATGGGGGTGGACGTCGCCAGTTTCGGCGATGCCCACGCGGCAACGGAAGGTGCGTTGGAGGTCGCGGTGAACGACGCCGTGGCCGGGACGTACAAGAAGCTCGTGGTGAGCGACGATGGGCGGACGCTGCTCGGTGGGGTGCTGGTCGGCGATGCCGCGGAGTACAACACATTGCGCGCATTGGTCGGTCGCCCGCTGCCGGCGGAACCCGTCGCATTACTGGCCCCGACCGGCGCGGCGGTGGGAGTCGACGCACTGCCGGACGAGGCGCAGATCTGTTCGTGCAACGGAGTTTCCAAGGGCGCGTTGACCCGGGCGATCACAATGGACGGTTGCGAGTCGGTCAGCAAGCTGAAGACCTGTACCCGCGCAGGAACGTCGTGTGGTTCGTGCGTGCCGATGCTGGCGAAGCTGCTGAATGCATGTGGGGTCGAGCAGTCGAAGGCCTTGTGCGAGCACTTCACCCAGTCGCGGGCTGAGCTGTTCGAGATCATCCGGGCCACGCGGATCACCACGTTCAGCGAGGTCGTGAGCAGGTACGGCATGGGCACGGGATGCGCGGTCTGCAAGCCCGCGGTGGCGTCGATTCTGGCGACGCTCGGCAACGGGCACATCCTCGCTGGCGACCAGGCGGCGTTGCAGGACACCAACGACCGGTTCCTCGCGAATCTGCAGCGCAACGGCAGCTATTCGGTGGTGCCACGGATTCCCGGTGGCGAGATCACGCCGGACAAGCTGATGGTGATCGCGCAAGTCGCGCAGGACTTCGGGCTGTACACGAAAATCACCGGTGGACAGCGGATCGATCTGCTCGGGGCCACTGTGGACCACCTGCCGGACATCTGGCGACGGCTGGTCGACGCGGGGTTCGAATCCGGGCACGCGTACGGGAAGTCGTTGCGCACAGTGAAGTCGTGCGTCGGGTCGACGTGGTGCCGGTACGGGGTGCAGGACAGCGTCGGGCTGGCGATCGACCTGGAACTGCGGTACCGCGGTCTGCGCTCGCCGCACAAGATCAAGGCCGGGGTTTCCGGATGTGCCCGCGAATGCGCGGAAGCGCGGGGCAAGGACTTCGGGGTGATTGCCACCGAACACGGCTGGAACCTGTACGTCGGCGGCAATGGCGGGGCGACGCCACGGCATGCCGAACTTCTGGTGTCCGATGTGGACACCGAGACCTTGGTCAGGACGATCGACCGGTTCCTCATGTTCTACGTCCGCACGGCAGACCGCTTGCAACGCACCGCGCCGTGGATCGAGGAGCTGGATGGCGGCCTCGACCATCTGCGCGCGGTGATCGTGGACGACAGTCTGGGTATCTGCGAGGATCTGGACGCGGCAATGGCGAAGCACATCGAGGACTACACCGACGAATGGCGTGGGGTGTTGGAGGACCCGGACAAGCTGGCGCGGTTCAGTTCATTCGTGAACGCGCCGGGAGCGCCGGACCCGTCGATCTCGTTCCGGGCCGAGCGGGAGCAGAAGATCCCGGTGCTGCTGGGTGTTCCGGAGGTGCGGCGATGACCAGCCTGATGACCTGGACCGCGGTGTGCCCGGCGGCGCAGGTGCCGGAATTCTCCGGGGTCGCGGCACTCGTGGGTGGGCAGCAGATCGCGGTGTTTCGGACTGCGGACGGCTGGTATGGACTGTCCAATTGGGACCCGTGTAGTCAGGCGGCCGTGCTGTCCCGCGGGATCGTCGGCGACGCCGGAGGAGAGCCAGTGGTGGCGTCACCGGTCTACAAAGAACGGTTCTCCCTCCGCAGTGGACAGTGCCTCGACGGCGACGGAGTTTCGGTTCCGGTGTATCCGGTGCGGGTACGGGAAGGGGTCGTAGAGGTGGGCTCCCCGTGACCGAAGTCCGGCCGCTGGCCGGTTTCACAGTGGGGATCACGGCAGCGCGCCGAGCTGAGGAGCTGGGTGCGCTGCTGGTGCGTCAAGGTGCGACAGTCCGTTATGGACCAGCGCTGAGGATCGTGCCGCTGGCTGATGACACCGAACTCCACGCGGCCACTATGCGGTTGTTCGATGCTCCGGTGGACGTCGTGGTGGCAACGACCGGGATCGGCTTTCGGGGATGGGTCGAAGCTGCGGAGGGCTGGGGTGTCGGCGAGAAATTGCTCAACGGGTTGTCGTCGGCATCCCTGCTGAGCCGGGGTCCAAAGGCAGCCGGTGCCGTGCGGGCTGCCGGTTTGGCCGAGGAGTATTCGCCGGCGTCGGGGAGCAGTACCGAACTGCTGCACTACCTGCTGGAGTCCGGAGTGGACGGACGGCGGATCGCCGTGCAGCTCCACGGCGAACCGCTGCCGTACTTTGTGGACACTCTGCGCGAAGCTGGCGCGGACGTGATCGAGATCCCGGTGTACCGCTGGGTCGGACCGGCAGACCCAGGACCGCTCGACCGGTTGCTGGACGCGGTGCTGGAAGGAACCGTCGATGCGCTGCCGTTCACGAGCGCTCCGGCAGCGGCTTCGACGGTGGCGATGGCCCGCCGTACCGACCGGCTGACGGCATTGGTCGATACGTTGTCCAGCCGGGTGGTGGTGGCCTGTGTCGGCCCGATTTCCGCCGCGCCGTTGGCTGCGCTGGGGATCCCGACTGTCCAACCGCGACGGTCGCGAATCGGCGCGCTGGCCCGAACTGTGGCGGATTCCCTGATTGCCCGCTCGCCGAAACTGTGTACCGCGGGGCAGGTACTGGAGGTTCGCGGTACGGGAGCGCTGGTGGACGGCGAATGGCGGGAGATCTCACCCGCACCGATGGCACTCTTGCGGGCACTCGCACGGCAACCTGGCCGCGTAGTGTCGCGTCGGGAGCTGTCCGCCGAATTGCCCGCGGGAGGAGACACGCATGCGGTGGAGACCGCGATCGGACGGCTGCGGACCTCCCTCGGCGGCGCGGCTGTCGTGCAGACGGTGGTGAAACGCGGCTATCGGCTGGCGGTCAATCCGGCTGGCTGACCGCATCACCAGGTGTTGAGCCCTGATCCCACCAGTCGAGCACGCGGGTTCCGTACAGGGTCAGCCATTTCGACGGTGCCCCGGCAGGCACGTCGACGTCGAACCAGACCTCGCCGTGCATCGGGTCGTTCTGGAGCCACGTTCCGTCCGGCTGGCGGGCGGCGCGGATGCGGTCGACGGCCTCGGCGAGGCGGGGTTCGGGCGGTACGTCGTCGACGAGAGCGGCCTCGCGGAAGTACTCGACCGCATTGAGAGCGCTGTAGCGCCAACGGAACGGGTACGTGAAATGGTCCACCCACGGCGCGACCTGCTCGCCGGTCGAGCGGCGGCGGAGCAGGCCGCGTTGCAGGAGGTATTCCTCACCGGCGCGGCGGGCGGCGAGGGTTTCGTCGGTGCAGCCGGTGGCAATGTCGTAGGCGAGCAAGCCTTTCAGCGCGTTCAAAGTGGAGTGGAACGACGAACGCGTCGACCCTTCGACCCATTCGCAATTCCAGCCGCCGTCGGCCATGCGGTGATCGAGGAACCAGCGGGTTATTCCGGTTACGTCGGCGCCCAGCCAGAGCCCGTTCGCGAGGGTCCAGGCATTGATGCAGACGTCGACCTCACCGCCCCAATAAGGCAGATTTTCGTATTCCCACCTGGAGTTTTCCGCGATCAGTTCCGCGGTGCGACGGGCTCTGAGCACCGTCGGGTCCAAACCCCATTCGCGCAATGCGGTGAGTGACCAGGTAGTGGCGGTCCATGGTTGCCCGGAATCGGGGCTGGGGCGGAATTCCGCAGGGAAGTACGCACCGCCTGCCCATTGCCCATCCGGATCTTGCCGGGCGAGGAGCTGCGCGCCGAAGCCCTCGGTGGCGACTTTCGCCCGGGTGGCCGTCCAGACCTCGGGCGGCGCCCCCGCCAGGTCGCGTTCGACCTGCCAGCGGAGTGCCGGATCCGAATCGAGTAGCCAGGTGAGCACGGTCACCTCCAGCACTGTAGCCCTTGCGCGGGCAGCGCGCTCATGACCATTTGACGGAAACGTCCGGATATCCACGCGCGGTTGCGGCGCGTTCGGCCTCTTCCTCGGCAGCGGCCCGGTCGGCGCGGCGGAGCGGGTCGAATTCGGTGAGGGTGAAGGTCAGCCGTTTGCCTGCGCCTTTGGTACGCCATACGCCGAGGATTTCGCCGTCCACGAGAATTGCGCCGGGGCTGCCGAGGATTTTCCAGACCTCCTTGGCTCGCGCTTTGTCCGGCACCAATACCGCTTTGTCGCGAGCCTGGGTGTACGGGTCGAATGGGGGCAATAGCCGTACGCCCGATGGGGTTGGCGGGTTTTCCAATGCGGGTAACCGATCTGTCGGCACAAAGGCGCGTCGACTGTCCACTTTGACCTCGGTGACTTCGTCTGCTGGCCAGGTTTCCTGCACGCAATTCCTTGCGGTGCCGACGAAACCGGCTGCGTCGCCGGGGGTGGCCGGGCCGTTGAATCGCAGGTATTGGTGCAGTAGATGGGAGACGGCTTTGGGTGCGGGCCGGGTGGAAAGCCGTCCGCGCTCTTCGAGCGGGGCAAGCGTTGCCGGGGTTTGCCCGGGTTCGAGCCGCACGCCGCCGTGCAGAGTGGCGATCCGCATGAGCTGTTCGTGGACATGCGTTGCGTTGCAACCTCGGCACCAGCGGCTGAATGCCGGCGGCAGTATTTTGGTGATCGCGGTGCTCACCGCGCCCTTGGTCATCGGTTTGGTGACCACCTTGCGGATCGCTCGGGCGGTGGTGAACAGAACGTCCACAGCGGACACTTCGGTGGCCCGCATTTCCTTCTGCTGCCACAACATTCGGGCCAGCGCGTCGGGATCGTCGATGGGTACCAATGCGGAGACGAGCTCGGGCAGGTCGGCGCGGCGGTGGAAATGCGGCGCGCCCCGGTGCGACCACACCAGAGCCAGGCGTGGATCGTCCACAAGCGACTCCGGGGTGACCGGACCCGGTACGCGGGCGGCCAGGGAGAGCAGGGCGGTGTCGCGCATGCTGTCCTGCAGACCGAGGTCGAGCAGTGGCAGCTCGTACGGATCGGCGGCCGTGCGGTGCAGCCCGTGCTCCGCGATCCGGTACGCCAGCGCCTGGTTGCGCGACACCTCCAGCACTTGCAGCCTCCTTCAGAGCGTGTAGTCGAACGTGTACGACACCGTCGGTTCGCCCAGTACGCCGTGCACCGTGCCGCGGCCCGCGAGCCCGGCCAGCTCGCCGGTGCCGGAGCCCGGCACGACCTCGAACTCCGACCGGATGCTCTGCGGGTCGAAACTCCACTCGTGGCGGACTACGAACGTGCCGCGCCGGCCGTCGACGGTGGCTTGGAACCGGTCGTACCCCGGCGACGTGGTCGCGCCGCCGTCGTAACCCTCACCCGGGTAGTACAGCAGGTAATCGCCCGTGGATTCACCCTCGATCAGGCCGGAGTACTCCAACGTGGCGTGTACGTACGCGACCCGCGGGCCACCCTCCTCGCCGCTCGCGAGGTGCTCGTCCCACTTCTTCATGCCGAACGTGTTCATGACGGACACTGAATCATTCATACCTGCCATCTAGTGTCAGGTTTTTCCGGCATACTTGCGGGATGCGTGCCGGCCGTCTGCTCACCGTGCTCCTCCTGCTGCAGAACCGCGGCCGGATGACCGCCGAGGAACTGGCCGCTGAGCTGGAGGTTTCGGTGCGCACGGTGTACCGGGACATCGAGGCGCTGTCGGCGTCGGGCGTGCCGGTGTACGCGGACCGCGGGCGCAGCGGCGGCTACCAGCTCGTCGACGGTTACCGCACCCGGCTGACCGGCCTCAACGAGGAGGAAGCCCAGTCGCTGGCGCTGGCCGGGCTGCCGGTGGCGGCCGCGGAGCTGGGGTTGGGGACGGTTCTCGCCGCTGCGCAGCTGAAGCTGTACGCCGCGTTGCCGCAGGAGTTGCGCAGCCGCGCCGGCCGGGTGGCCGAGCGGTTCTACCTCGACGTCCCAGGCTGGCACCGCGGCATCGAAAGCCTGCCGACCCTGTCCGCGGTCGCCGACGCCGTGTGGTCCGCGCGCCGGATCCGGATCCGGTACGAACGATGGGGTCAGCGCGAGGTCGAGCGCGTGCTGGAGCCGCTGGGTCTCATCCTGAAGGCAGGCAACTGGTACCTGGCGGGGCGGTGCGAGGGGACCGTTCGCACCTACCGGATTTCGCGCATCCACGAGCTGACCGACCTGGGCGAAGTGTTCGAGCGACCGGCGGATTTCGACCTGGCCGGTTACTGGCAGGAGTGGTCGGAGCAGTTCGAACGCCGGATGTACCCCAGAAGGGCGACAGTGCGCCTCTCCCCGAGGGCGCAGGCTCTCGTACCGTTCTACGCAGGCAGCGTCGGCGCCCGGGCCCTCCGGGAGGCAATCGCCGCGGGCGCGGTACCGGACAGCGATGGCTGGTTGACAATCGCCCTGCCGGTGGAACCGGGTGAACCGGCGATCGGGGAGCTGCTCCGGTTCGGGCCGCATCTGGAGGTCCTGGAGCCGGTGGAGTTGAGAGCGGAACTGGCAAGGGCGATCGAGGAGATGGGGCGGCGGTATGTGGCTGAGCCGGGCGGGGTGGAGTGAGCGGGGAGCGAGGTAGGTGACGTGGGTGAGCGGGATGGCTGAACGCGAAGGGACCGGCGAGCGAGGCTGGCGGCGTGGGTGAGCTGGGCGGGTCTGGGGTGGCTGAACTGGGCGGCGCGAGCACGGGTGAACTCGGTAGCAGGCAAGGCAGTCGGCATGCGTGAGTTCGGCGAGGTCCGAGGGGTGACTGGATGGGGCGAACTGAGAGGCAGGCGAGATGGGTGAGCTGGACGGGGTACGGATCGGCGTGACGGCCGAGCGGCGGGCGGACGATCTGATCGGCGCGCTGGTCCGCCATGGCGCTCAGGTGCAGCATGCGCCCACGATCACGATCGTCCCCCTGGCTGACGATCCCGAGTTGCGTCGCGGCACCGAAGCCGTGCTCGCGGCTCCGGTCGCCTTCACCGCGGTCACGACCGGCGCGGGCTTCCGCGGCTGGCTCGCTGCCGCTGAGGGCTGGGGTCTCCAGGACGCCCTCCTCGAAACGCTGGCCGGGTCGCGCATCTTCGCCCGCGGGCCGAAGGCTGTGGGGGCCGTCCGGGGGGTGGGGTTGCGGGAGGAATATTCGGCGCGGACTGAGACCAATGAGGAGTTGTTCGCAGCCCTTGCCGAAGCTTCCGGGGCGGGCGGATTTGCCGCTATGGGCACGGCGGCTGGTGGGGGGATTGCGGGCGCGCCTGGTCTTGCTGGAGGCATGTCCGGTGTGCCCACCGGCTGGGAAGATTCGGGCCTGCCCGCTGGTGGAGGTGCTTCCGGCGTGCCCGCTGACGGTGGAGTTCCTGGGACACCGGCCGACGGGAGCGTATCGGGCGGGTCAGCTGGTCGACGTGATACCGGCCTATGCGCCGACCAAGGCCCTTCCGGCGAGCCTGCTGGGGGTGGCAGCCCTGAGGTGGTGTCCACCGATGAGGGCAACCTCGGCCCGTCCGGCGACCAACCTACGTCCAGCGCCCCGACCAACCAAGGCATCTCCGGCACCAGGATCGCCGTCCAGCTTCACGGCACCCCGTTACCCGAGTTCACCGGCCCCCTCACCGCCGCCGGAGCGCGTGTGCTCCCCGTTCAACCCTATCGCTGGCACTCCCCGCCCGACCCCGCCCCGGTGTTTTCCCTCGTCAACGACGCCCTCTCCGGCGCCTTGGACGCCCTCGTCTTCACCAGCGCCCCGGCGGCGGCCAACTTTCTCACTCTCGCCGACCAATCCGGACGCGGTCCGCAGCTGCGCAAAGCCCTGGTCGAAGGCGCGGTCGTCTGCGCGTGCGTCGGGCCGGTTACTGCGGCGCCGTTGGAAGCTGTCGGCATCCGGCCGTTGCAACCTGAACGGCAGCGGCTCGGGGCGCTGGTGAAGCTGGTGGTCGCGGAGCTCGGCCAGTAGCCCTCAGGAAGCCCGCTCCCGGCCGACGGCTTCCTCGCTCATGCCCTGGCGCCAGTAGCCGGTGAAGCAGATTGCGGTCTTGTCGAAGCCGCGTTCGCGAACCAAGTGCCGTCGGACGAGCTTGACCACGCCTGCTTCGCCCGAAACCCACGCGTACGGCGTGCCGTCGGGCAAGGTCGCCGCGCGGACGGCGTCCACCAGGGCCTCGCCGTGTGGGCGCGCGCCGCGGACTACCCAGTGCACCTCGACGGCGCCGTCGGTCGAGAAAGTCTGGCGTTCGGCGCGGTCGGGGATTTCGGCGTACACCGTTGCGCGCGCCGAACGCGGCAGCGCCTCCAGGATGGCGCCGATCGCCGGGAGGGCGGTCTCGTCGCCGACCAGTAGTTGCCAGCCGGTGCCGTCGGGGACGTCGTAAAGCCCATGCGGCCCAAGGAACACGACCTGACTGCCGACCGCCGCCTGTCCCGCCCACGACGACGCCGGGCCGCCGCTTTCCTCGTGCAGCACGAAGTCGACGTCCACCTCGCCGCTCTCCGGACGCGCCGCGCGCACCGTGTACGTCCGCATGGGCGGCCGGACGTCGTCGGGCATCGCGAGGTACGTGCGGTACCACGACAGCACGCCTTCGTCGTCCATCTCGGTCGGTGGCAGGTGCGGTACGTCGTCGCCGGGCAGGGGGAAGAACACCTTCACGTACGCGTCCGGCGCCGCCGGGCCGGCTCCCGCCAGGCCGGGGCAGTCGAACGTGATCCGGGCCATGTGCGGCGTGACCCGGCGGACGGCAGTGACCCGGCCGGGATGGTAAGTCAGGACACTCATTAGGTCAGGCTAACCTAAAACAGCCCGGGAGGGCCATCGTCCGTTTCGTCCCCGTCCGGGCGCCAGCGGTACTTGCGCAGGTCGACCCGCTGTCCGTCGGCGAGGACGCCTTCCGCCCGGAGCCGCTCGAGCTGTTCGTGCAGCAGGTGCGGCGCGGGGGTCCCGTTCGCGCGGAGGATGCGGTGCCACGGCACGTCGTGGCCGTCTTCGGCGAGCACGCGGCCCACCAGGCGGGGCGAGGGCGCGCCGGACAGCGCCGCAATGTCGCCGTACGTCGCGACGGTCCCCGCGGGTACGTCGGCGATGACCGCGCGGATCCGCTCGTGCAGTTCGTCGTCCATGACCCATCAGGTTACGAGGCGCGATAGTCCGGCCGAGGGGTGTGCCGGTGCGCCACCCGGGTGAGCGGGCATGGTTCCATCGCTGATGTGCACGTGCGGAGAGCAGGGACCGGGCAGGCGCGGCTGGTGCGCCCGCCGGTCCCCGGCACACCCACGTTCACCTGGGACGAGGGCGCGCGCCGCCTGCTGTCCGAGCCGTCCGGCTTCCTCCGCGTGCTCGGCGGTCCGGGCACCGGGAAGACGGCGCTGCTCGCCACCGCCGCCGCGCGCCGCATTGCCGAGGGCGCCGACCCGGAGAGCGTCCTCGTGCTCACCACCTCCCGCAAGGCCGCCGACGCCCTCCGCGCCGACCTCACCCGCCGCCTCACCTCGGACCCCGACCAGGCGTCGCCCTTGCCGCGCACGGTGAGTGAACCCCTCGTACGCACAGTGCATTCGTACGCGTTTTCCTTGCTACGCCTGGAAGCCCGCGCCGAGGAACTGCCGCCGCCGCGGTTGCTGGCCGGGGCGGAGCAGGACGTCGTCGTGCGTGAACTGCTCGAAGGCGACCTCGAAAGCGGCGCGACGGGCTGGCCCGAGCAGCTGCGCCCGGCGCTCACCGTGCCCGGCTTCGCCGAGGAGCTGCGTGACCTACTGATGCGCGCGGCCGAGCGCGGGCTCGGGCCGGAGGACCTGATCGAGCTCGGGCACCGGCAGGACCGCGACGAATGGGTTGCCGCCGGGCAGTTCTGGGCGCAGTACGAGGAGGTCACGCAGCTGCAGGGCGCCGGGGGCAACGCGCTCGGCCTGCCCGCCGCGCCCGCGCTCGACGCCGCCGAGCTGGTCACCTCCGCGCTGCTCGCATTGGAGGACGACGAGGAGCTGCGCGAGCGCGAACGCGGCCGGGTGCGGCACCTGTTCGTCGACGATGCCCACCATCTGGACCCGCTACAGGTCCAGCTGGTCCGCACGATCGGCTTCACCGCGGCGGAGTTCGTGGTTGCCGGTGACCCGGATCAGTCGGTTTTTTCCTTCCGTGGCGCCGATCCGCGGCTGTTCGCCGACTCCGACACCGACGGTGACCGCACCGTCGTGCTGACCACCTCGCATCGACTGGCCCCGACGGTGCGCGCGGCGGTCACGAAGCTCGGCGCAACGCTGCCCGGCGCTTCGCAGCATCGCAAACTTGTGACACCGCAAGGTAAACGTGGCGGCAAGGTGCGAGTACGGCTGATGCCGACCCCGGCTGCGGAAGCCGGATGGATTGCCGACCAGCTGCGTCGCGCGCACCTCATCGACGGTGTGCCGTGGTCCGACATGGCAGTGCTGGTCCGCTCTCCTGCGCGGACTTTCCTTGTCCTGCAACGAGCTCTCCGCGCAGCCGGGGTGGCGATCGGCTCGGCCACCGAGGAATTGCCGCTGGCCAAGCATTCCGCGGTACGGCCGTTGCTCGCGGTGCTGCGGATTGCCGCCGAGCCCGAGCTGCTCGACGTCGACCTTGCCGAAATGCTCCTTTCCTCGTCGCTTGGCGGCGCGGATCCGTTGGCGCTGCGCCGGTTGCGTCGTGGTCTGCGGCGGCTGGAACTGGCCGGGGGAGGGCAGCGGTCGAGCGACGAATTGCTCGTGGAAGCGTTGCGGGGTGGGGACATTCTCGTTGGTCTCGCCGACAACGAAGCGCTGCCGGTACGCCGGGTCGGGAAGCTGCTGAGTGTCACGCATCAGGCGGTGAGCCGCGGTGACGGGGTCGAGCAGGTGCTGTGGGAGCTGTGGCAGGCGAGCGGTCTGCAGGAACGGCTGCTGCGCTTGGTTGACCGTGGTGGTTCCCTTGGTGCACAAGCGGATCGTGACCTCGACGCGGTGGTCGCATTGTTCGATGCCGCCGGACGGTATGCCGACCGGCTGCCCAAGGCGAGTGTCGCGGCGTTCGCGGATTACCTGTCGTCGCAGAACATTGCCGGGGACACGCTGGCCCCGGCCGCCATTCCGGGCGAAGGGGTTTCCCTCCTCACCGCGCACGCTTCCGCGGGTCGCGAGTGGACAGTGGTGGCGGTTGCCGGAGTGCAGGAAGGTGCGTGGCCGGACCTGCGGTTGCGGGGTTCGCTGCTGGGCGTGGAACGGCTCGTCGACCTGCTGTCCGGAGTGGACGAACACGACAAGGTCTCCGCCATCGCGCCGATTCTCGCCGAGGAACGCCGGCTGTTCTACCTGGCCGCGAGCCGCGCGCGGCGCACCTTGCTAGTCACCGCTGTGGCGGGAGAGGACGAGCAGCCGTCCCGTTTTCTCGACGACCTCGAAGAAAACGGCGCTGACGACGGCATGCTGGACTCCCGGATGAAACCGCCCGGCCGGTCTCTCGTGCTGGCCGAGCTGGTCGGTGAGCTGCGCGAGGTGGTATGCGACGAGAAGGCCGAACCGCAGCGCCGTCAACGTGCGGCGAAACAGCTTGCCCGGCTGGCTGATGCCGGGGTACCCGGAGCGCATCCGGACACCTGGTACGGGCTGCTTCCGGCGTCCACAGAGGACCCGGTGCACCGGCCGGGCGACCTCATGCGGGTCTCTCCGTCCACAGTGGAAATCCTCGTGAAATGCCCGTTGCGGTGGCTCATCGAACGCCACGGTGGGAGCGATCCGGCGCAGCTCGCCGCGGTCACCGGAACCCTGGTGCACGGGCTGGCGCAGGCGGTCGCGGGCGGGAGTACCGACGAGCAGATCCAGGCCGCGCTCGACGAGGCGTGGGTGCGGGTCGACGCCGGTGCGCCGTGGTTTTCCCGGCGCGAACGGTCCCGGGTGGAGCAAATGCTGCGCAACTTCGTGACCTGGCTGGAAATGTCGCGGCGGGAGCTGATCGAGGCCGGGGTGGAGCAGGACATCGAGGTCGAGCTGCCGATGGGCGACGACGAGGTGCGCGTGCTGCTCCGCGGCCGCGTCGACCGGGTGGAGCTGGACAAGGACGGCCGTCCGGTCATTGTGGACATCAAGACCGGCAAGGTTCCGGTTTCCGGTGCGGACGCCGAGAAACACCCGCAGCTGGCGGCGTACCAGCTGGCCGTTCTGCTGGGTGCGATCGAGGGCAAGAAGTCGCCCGGCGGCGCGCGGCTCGTGTATGTCGCGAAAGGAAACGCGAAAACCGGGGCCACGCAACGGGATCAGCCGCCGATGGACGAGGACGGTGGCCGCGAGTGGCTGGAGCTGGTCCGTTCGGCCGCGGCTGCCGCGGTGGGCCCGGACTATCAGGCGCACGAGAACGCCGACTGTGACCGCTGCCCGGCGAGGGGTTGCTGTCCGCTGCGTCCGGAAGGCAGGCAGGTGACCGGGCCGTGAGTCCGCTCGTCACCAACCCGGTCGGACCTGCGGAAATGGCCGACGCCCTGGGTTTGCACCGACCGACACCCGAGCAGGCGACGGTGATTGCGTCCCCGGTCGAGCCGTCGCTGGTGGTCGCGGGTGCGGGCGCGGGGAAAACCGAAACCATGGCCGCGCGCGTGGTGTGGTTGGTAGCCAACGGAATCGTGAGCCCGGAACGCGTGCTGGGTCTCACCTTCACCCGCAAGGCCGCGAGGCAGCTCGGCGAACGGGTGCGCGCGCGGCTGCGGCGGCTCGCCGGTTCGGGACTGCTGGAGCGGATCGATCCGTCCGGGGCGTTGCGGTCCACTGTGGTCGCAGGCGAGCCGACAGTGCTTACGTACCATGCTTATGCCGGACGATTGCTGTCTGAACATGGTCTACGGCTTCCGGTGCAGCCGGGGGTCAGATTGCTGTCGGAGACGTCATCCTGGCAGCTTGCCCACCGTGTCGTGTCCACTTGGGACAACGACCTGGACACCGACCGCGTACCGCCGACGGTCACCGCGCAGCTCCTCGCGCTGGCCGGGGAGCTCGGCGAACACCTGATCTCCATCGAGAAACTTGCACAGTACACGGAATGGCTGTGCGAGATCATCGAAAACGCGCCACGGGCCAAGGGACAACGGGCTTCGTTGCCGGTGAAGTTGCAGGACGTTCTTGCCGCGCAACGGTTTCGACTCGCGCTGCTTCCGCTGGTCGAGGATTACCACCGGCGTAAGCGGGCCGAGGGTGCGCTCGATTTCGCGGACCAGATGTCGCTGGCCGCGCAGCTGGCCGACGGTTACCCCGCGGTGGTCACCGGAGAACGTGAGCGATACGGCGCTGTGCTGCTGGACGAATACCAGGACACCGGCCACGCGCAACGGGTGTTGCTGCGGTCGTTGTTCGGTGGGGTGGACCATCCGCCGATGCCGGTGACCGCGGTCGGTGACCCGGCACAGGCGATTTACGGCTGGCGCGGCGCGAGTGCGGCCAACCTGCCGAGGTTCACGACGGACTTCCCCCGCCAGGAAAAACAAACCGCGCACGAATTCGGGTTGCTCACCAGCTTCCGCAATCCACCGGAAATCCTGGAACTCGCCAACGCGATTTCGGAACCGTTGCGCCAGCGGGGACTTGGTGTCGCAAGACTTCGCGCACGGGATGGCGCGGGCCCGGCCGATATCGCGGTCGCCCTGCTCCCTGACGTGCGGGCGGAACGCGAATGGGTCGCCGATGCGATGGCGCGCCGCTGGCATTCGGAGAAAGAGGAAACCGGGAAACCGCCGAGTGCCGCGGTGCTCGTCCGCCGTCGCGCGGACATGGCGCCGATCGCGGCGGAAATGCGGGCGCGCGGGCTGCCGGTGGAGGTCGTCGGGCTCGGTGGCCTGCTCGACGAACCGGAAGTCGCCGACCTGGTGTCCACGCTGCGGGTGCTGGCCGACCCGCTGGCCGGAAGCGCAGCCGCCCGCCTGCTCACCGGTTCGCGCTGGCGGATCGCGGCGGCCGATGTCGCGGCGTTGTGGCGGCGGGCCAACGAACTCAACACGCCCGAGCCGCGCGCGGACGGCAGCGACGAACCGGTGCTGGTCACCGAACGCGCGGAGCAGGCCGGATTGATCGACGCCGTCGACGAGCCCGGTGCGCCGGAACGGTATTCCGCGGACGGATATCGCCGGATCCGCCGCCTCGGCGCAGAATTGACGGCATTACGCCGGAGGCTGGACCAATCGTTACCCGAATTGGTGGCCGACGTCGAACGCACGCTTTTGCTCGACGTCGAATCCCTCGCCCGCCCGGGTTCGGCCGGACGGGCGCATCTCGACGCGTTCGCCGAAGTGGTCACCGACTATGCGGAAACCGCGCCGACCGCGACCCTGCTGTCCTTTGTGGACTATCTGAACACCGCAGTACACGCGGAAGACGGTCTTACCCCGGGTGAGGTACAGGTGGTACCGGATCGGGTGCAGGTCCTCACCGTCCACTCCGCGAAAGGCCTGGAATGGGAGGTAGTGGCGGTACCGCATTTGGTCGCGGAAGTGTTCCCGGGTAAACGCCGGTCGTCGTCGTGGTTGCGTACTTCCACCGCGCTGCCTGCGCACCTCCGGGGCGACGCGGCCGACCTGCCGAAACTGCAGGTAGCCGAAGGCTTTGACCGCAAGGAAGTACAGGAGGCGCTGGAACTTCACGAGGAAGGGTTCGTCGCGCGCGAAGCCGACGAGGAACGACGGCTGTGTTACGTCGCGCTCACCCGTTCCGAACGTGCGTTGCTCATTTCCGGGCATTGGTGGAACGAAAGCAGTACCCGCGCCAAGGGGCCGTCGATCTTCCTTTCCGAAATCGCCGACGTGATGCGCGAGGCCGACCCGCCACTCGGCGTGCTCGACGCCTGGGCCGACGAACCGGAGGAGGACAGCGAAAACCCGCTCGTCGCCGATTCCCGCACCGCGCAGTGGCCGGTGGACCCGCTGGGGGACCGGCGGTCCGGGGTCGTCACCGGCGTCGAACTGGTCCAATCCGAAATGGCCGGGCTAAAACCAGAACCAGAACCAGAACCCGAGCCAGAACCGGCAGCCGACGACGACGAAATCCCCCTGCCCCCCGAACCCGAACCGGAGGACGAAGAATACTTCCCCACCGAGGACGAGGACGTCGTGGACCCGGAAGATCCCGACGGCTGGGCCGCCGACACCGACGTCCTGCTCGCCGAACGCGCCCGCGCCCAGTCCACTGTGGACCGAGTTGCCCTGCCCGCACAGCTGAGCGTGAGCCAGCTGGTCGACCTGGCGTCCGATGCAGACGCCCTTGCGCAACGCCTGCGCCGCCCACTTCCGTTGCCGCCCAATACCTTCGCCCGCCGCGGCACCGCCTTCCACAGCTGGCTGGAACAACGATTCGCCGGTGACCGATTGCTGGAAATCGACGATCTCCCCGGCGCGGCCGATATCGGCGAAGCCCCGGACACCGAATTCGAAGACCTGCAGGCCGCATTCGAACAAAGCGAATGGGCCGACCGCGTCCCCATTGCCGTCGAGGTGCCGTTCTCCGCGGACGTGGAGGGAATCACCGTGCGCGGCCGGATGGATGCGGTGTATGCCGACCCCGATGGCGGCTGGACCGTGGTGGACTGGAAGACCGGCGCCGTACCTTCCGCAGAACGGCTGCCCGCGCTGGCCGTTCAGCTCGGCGCGTACCGGCTGGCTTGGGCAGCGCTGCGCAAAATCCCGGTGGAACGCGTGCGCGCGGCATTCCACTATGTGCGACACGACCACACTTTGCGCCCGGCGGATCTGCTGGACGCGGAGGGCCTGCGAAACCTGCTGCGGGCTGTACCGCGCGAGTGAGGCCGGATTTGGGCTATCCTCGCCGCTGTGAGTGACGCCGAACACCCGCGGGGAGCCGGTGCATGAAGGCCCTGAGGCGGCTGCCCCTGAACGTCCGGCTGAACGACCGGCCCGACCACGAGCTCGTCGGCGTGATCCGGATGCCGGAACTCACCGTCAGCCCGATGCGATCGATCGTCAAGCGGATCATCGGCGCGCTGCTCGCGCTCACCGCCACGGTGCTGATCGTGTACCTCGACCGCGACGGCTACCGCGACGCGAACGGCGACGGGGTGTCCTTCCTCGACGCCATCTACTACTCCACCGTCTCGCTCTCGACCACCGGCTACGGCGACATCGCCCCGGCCACGGCGTCCGCGCGGCTGGTGAACGTCGTCGTGATCACGCCGCTGCGGGTGCTCTTCCTCATCGTGCTCGTCGGGACGACCCTGGAGGTGCTCACCGAGCGCTCCCGGCAGGCGTTCAAGATCCAGAAGTGGAGGACGAAGGTGCGTGACCACACCGTCGTCGTCGGATTCGGCACGAAGGGCCGCTCGGCCGTCAACGCGCTGCTCGGCGACGAGGAGCTGCAGGCCAACCGCGTCGTGATCGTCGACACCGACCAGCAGGCCCTCGACGCGGCGAGCGCGCTCGGCCTGGTGACCGTGCACGGGTCGGCGACCAGAGCAGACGTGCTGCGCGTCGCGGGGGTGCAGCACGCGCGGGCAGTGGTGGTCGCGCCGAACCGCGACGACACCGCGGTGCTGGTCACGCTCACCGCGCGCGAGCTGGCTCCCAAGGCGCACATCGTGGCGTCGGTGCGGGAGGCGGAGAACGTCCACCTGCTCAAGCAGTCCGGCGCCAACCAGGTCGTGGTGTCCAGCGAGACGGCGGGACGGCTGCTCGGCATGGCGACGGCGAGCCCGCTCGTGGTGGACATGGTCGAGGACCTGCTCACCCCGGAGTCCGGACTGGCGATCGCCGAGCGCAGCGTGGAACCGAGCGAGGAGGGCGGCTCGCCGCGGCACCTGCCGGACATCGTGCTCGGCGTGGTCCGCGACGGCATCCTCTACCGGGTGGACGCCCCGCAGGCCGACGCGATCGAACCGGGCGACCGGCTGCTGTACGTCAAGAAGGTCACCCAGAACGACCAGGTCGAGCGCTGACCCGGGGTCCCCCGGACGCGGGCACCTCACTGGGTTTTACCAGGGGGATCTGGAAGCATGGCCATGTGCAGGTTTCCGCCCCTCCGGAGAAGAGCGCCATCACGCGGTGGCTGCAGGTGGGCATCCCGGTCGCGGCCGGGGTGCTCGTCGTGGTGCTGGCGTGGCTCGCCGGGCCGGGCCTGTTCGGCATTCACGCGAAGGTCGCAGGCACCTCGGTCGCGGCGCAGGTCAGCAAGGCCGCCGACTGTTCCGCGCCGGGAGCCGCCGAAACGGTCACCTTCCAGCTCGGCGGCAAACCCCGTGAGGGCACGCTCGACAGCTGCGGACACGGCAAGGGCGAACACCTGCAGGTCGTCGTGCCGGACGACGCGCCGGCCGACGGCACCATCGCGGTCACCACGCCGGACAGCACGGCGGGCGCGCAGGACCTGCGGGCCCCGATCGCGCTGGTGCTGCTGGTGTTCGCGTGCTTCTGCGGCGGAATGTACGCCTACCTGGTGATCCGCGGCTCCGGCAAGCTCGCGCTGCTCAGCTGACCGCCGACGATGGCGCCGCGAAGGTGTTGCAGTCGGCGATCCGGTTGTCCTTCGCCCCGGCCCGCCACCACTGTGCGTAGTGCGCGTTGGTGCCGTGGTCGTGGCTCTTCGACGTGTTGTCCCCGCGGGTTTCCTGGTCGTTCCAGGCTTTGTTGTACATGTCGCGGGTGACCGTGCCGCCGCGGTCGACGTGCGCGCCGAGGAACATGCCGGAGAAACACTGCGCCTGCAACTCCTTGCGGCGCGACATTTCCAGGCCCTCGGGGCTGTTCTGGCCCGCCGCGTAGATCTTCTGCCACGCGGCGTCCATGATCCCCGCGACCTCCTGCACGTGGTGGCCGTACTCGTGGGCGAACAACGCCAGGTAGACGCCGGGGTTGTTGCCGTACTGGTCGGTCTGCAGGCCCTTGAACGGGACGTACAGGTTGTTCTCGCAGTAGTACGCCGCGGTCGCGATGCCGACCTGGATGGTGCCGCATTCGGTGTCGAAGCTCGGCCCGGTCGGGAAGTGCAGCGCGGGCGGGGTGAACGGCAGGTGGTAGGCGGTGAGGAACGGACCCCACACCGCGTCGAGGCATTTGCTCGCGGCGGTGAAGAACGCCTCTGCCCCGTCCTGTGTGCTCACCCACGGCGGCAGGGTGCAGACCATGTTCTGCAGACCGGCGTTCCGGTCCTGCAGGATCGGGTGGTTGGCCAGCTCGAGGATCTTGTGCGGACCGGTGCTGGAGATGGTCGGGCCCGGCGACGACGTCGGCGCGCTCGACGTGGACGCCGACCCGTTGTTCGGCGGCAGCTCGTACGGCGACGTGGGGCCGGGAGCGGGGGTGAAGCCTGCGTTGCTGACACTCGACCCGCGGTTCAGCGCGACGATCGCGACCACGCCGAGTACCAGCACCGCGACCGCACCGAGGCACAGGCCGATGATCAGCCCGGTCGGCTTGCGCGGCGGCACCGGGTAGGACGGCGGCTGGTGCCACGGCGGCTGTCCCGGCGGTGGACCCTGCGGCGGCGGGCCTTGGTATGGACCTTGCTGCGGACCGGGTGCGCCCTGGTACGCGCCCTGCCCGGGTCCCGGCACCGGCGGCGGTTGAACGGTCCCGCGGGGCGGAACTCTGCCGTAGGGCGGTTGCGTCATCAGGGCAGTCCCGGTGGGTGTCGGCGCGGGCCGGGTGGCTCCCGGCTTGCCGTTCAGCATATCGGGGGACGCGGGGGCCGCTGCAGCACTTCCGCCGACCTTTGGCCCATCCGGACGTCACCCCAGGTCTGGCCGGGTAAGGAGGCCTCTGGAAGAGTGCAGGCAGCAACCGAAGGGCCGTGCAGACGAGGGGCTCCGATGACAGACACACCCGGTTCGCCCGGACCCGGCGACGACACGCCGACCCCGAGCCGCGGGTTCGCGCGTCCCGAGCCACCGGAATCCACCGGCGCAACGCCGCCGTCGGCCGCGAATCCGCCGCCGGGAAGCCAAAACTCGCCGCAATCCGGCGCGTCCACCCCGCCGACCCCAGGTGAGACACCGCAGCCCGGCGGATGGCAGTCCCCCGGGCAGCAGCCGGGACCGCAGCCGCTGCCGCACTACCCCGGCGGACCTCAGGGTCAGCAGGGTCGGCAGGGCTGGAGCCCGGACGGGCTCGGCAAACCGGGGGTGATTGCGTTGCGGCCGCTGAACGTCGGGGACATCCTCGACGGCGCGATCACCGCCATCCGCCGGTACCCGGTGCTGATCCTGGGCATGTCGGCGATCGTCGCGGTGATCGCCGGGGCGCTGAACCTCGGTGCGTCGCTGCTGCTCCTGCCGAAGATCGACCGGGTCGTGCAGCTCGGCCCGGCCGCCACCGAACAGCAGCAGCTCGACGCGCTGTACAGCGTCCTCGGCTCCACGCTCATCGCGGTGCTGCCGGCCCTGGTGATCACCATGCTCACCCAGACTTTCCTCACCGGGTTCTTCACCGTGGTGATGGGCAAGGCGGTGCTGGGCCGTCCGGTCGATTTCGGTTCGGCCATGCGCGAGGTCGCGCCGCGGTTGCTGCCGCTGCTGGCGGTGACCGTGCTGTACACGGTGGCCACGATCGTCGCGGCGGCGTTCTGCCTGCTGCCCGCGGTGCTGCCGTACGTGTTCTGGTCGCTCGCCAGCCCGGCGCTGGTGCTGGAACGCGGCACGATCGGGCAGGCGTTCTCGCGGTCGCGCCAGCTCGTGGCCGGTGCGTTCTGGCGCGTGTTCGGCGTGCTGCTGCTCGCCGAGGTGATCGGCTGGATCATCCGGACGATCATCGGGCTTCCGTTCAGTTTCTCCTCGGGTGCGTTCAGCGGGCTGTTCGACCCGCAGGCGACCGTTCCGGAGATGACCACCGGCGGGCTCGTGCTGCAGTCGGCAGGCACGGTGATCGCGTCGACGATCGTCGCGCCGTTCATCGCGCTGGTCACCGTGGTTCTCTACCTCGACCAGCGGATGCGCCGCGAGGGCATGGACATCGAACTGGCCAGGGCGGCGGGCATCAAGCCGCCGCAGGCGTGGTGATCCTGCTCCTCACCGACGTCCCGGTCGACCTCGACCGGGACCCCGCCCGCCTGCGGGCGATCGAGGAGCTGCGCGACCCGGGGTACGCGGCGGCGCGGCCGGGTGTCGTCCAGCAGGTGATGGAGTGGCTCGGCCAGCGGATTTCCGACCTGCTGGACGCGCTGTCCGGGGTCCCCGGCGGTCCGCTCGGGCTGCTGCTGGTGATCGGGCTCGTGATCGTGCTGGCCGTGGTGGTGCGGTTGCAGGTGGGCAAGGTCGGCCGGACTGCGCGGTCGGCGGGCGAGGTGTTCACCGGGCGTCGGCAGACCGCCGACGAGTACCGCCGGGCGGCCGAGGAAGCCGCGGCACGCGGGCAGTTCGCCGACGCCGTGCGGGAACGGTTCCGTGCGCTGGTCCGGGGCTTGGAAGAGCGGGCGTTGCTCGACGTCCGGTCTGGCCGCACCGCGGACGAAGCTGTCGCCGAAGCCGGGAAACTCCTGCCCGATCTGGCCGCCGACCTCACCGCGGCGGCCCGGCTGTTCGACGACGTTCACTACGGCGGGCGGCCCGGCACCGAGGCGGGCTACCAGGCGTTGACCGATCTTGATGAGCGTGTTCGGCGTACGCGGCCGGTGTTGGCGTCCGCATGAGCACAGCGGTTTCTCCCGATCTGCGCCGGATTTGGCGAGGTGTGCGGTTTCCCCTGGCCATCCTGTTGCTGATCGTCCTCGTCGCGCTGGGCATCGTGCTCAGCCGTGGGTCGCAGACTTCCGGTGAGCTCGAACCCGGTTCTTACGAGCCACGCGGCAGTCACGCCCTTGCACACCTGCTGGAGCAGGAAGGGGTCCAGGTCCAGCCGGTACACACGATCGCCGAGGCCCGGCAGGCCGCCGACGGTGGCACGCTTCTGGTCACCTCGCCGGATTTGGTGCCTGGCAACGGGTTGACCGAGCTGCGGCGGCGGGTCGCGCATCTGGTGCTCGTCGCGCCCGGGCCGAGTTCGCTGGTACAAACCGTGCCGTCGGTTTCGGCGGCAGGCAAGGGAGAAGTCGGTACGCTGCAGCCGGAGTGCACGGTCGGCGCCGCGGTCAGTGCGGGTACGGCCACGCTCGGCGGAGTGCATTACCGCACTACAGATCCCAAAGCGCGCTCGTGCTACCGCGACGGCGGCCTGCCGACGTTCGTCCAGGTGGCCGACCGGTCCGGCACCGTCACCGTGGTCGGCACCGGTGTCGCGCTCACCAACGACCGCATCGCGGACGAGGGCAACGCTGCGTTCGGCATGCGGCTGCTGGGAGATCACCGGAAGCTGGTCTGGTACGTACCGTCCACAGAGGACCCGGCGCTGGCCGGCGAGAAGCGGCCGTTCTTCGACCTGATCCCGCCGGGCTGGCGGTACGGTGCGCTCACCGCCGGGATTGCCGCGGTGCTGTTCGCGTTGTGGCGGGCGCGGCGGCTGGGACCGGTGGTGCGGGAACCGCTGCCCGTGGTGGTGCGGTCGGCGGAAACGGCCGAGGGCCGGGCGCGGCTGTACCGCCGGGGTGGCGCGAGCGGGCACGCGGGCGAGACCTTGCGGGAAGCGGCCCGCGAACGATTGCGGACGAGGCTGGGCTTGCCGCGCGATGCCGGTCCACCCGCGGTGGTGGAGACGGTGAGCGCGCGCACCGGCCGGGCGCCGGCGCAGGTCGGAGCGGCGTTGTACGGTCCGCCGCCTGCCGACGAAGCGGCGTTGGTGCGGCTGGCGGACGAACTGGACGTGGTGGAACGAGAGGTGGAGCGTTCTTGAGTACGGAACAGAGGCAGGACGCGCGAGCGGCCCTGATCGCATTGCGCACCGAGGTCGGGAAGGCCGTGGTGGGCAACGACGCGGCCGTCACCGGGCTCATCCTCGCGTTGCTGTGCCGCGGACATGTGCTGCTGGAAGGCGTACCCGGCGTCGCGAAGACGTTGCTCGTGCGTGCGCTGGCCGCGTCGCTGGACCTGAAGACCACGCGCGTGCAGTTCACGCCGGACCTGATGCCGGGCGACGTCACCGGGTCCATTGTGTACGACGCGCACAGCGGCGAGTTCTCCTTCCGCGAGGGACCGGTGTTCACGAACCTGCTGCTGGCGGACGAAATCAACCGCACGCCGCCGAAAACCCAGTCGTCGCTGCTGGAGGCGATGGAGGAGCGGCAGGTGTCGATCGACGGCCGGTCGCGTCCGCTGCCGGACCCGTTCGTCGTGGTCGCGACGCAGAACCCGGTGGAGTACGAGGGAACGTACCCGCTGCCGGAGGCGCAGCTGGACCGGTTCCTGCTGAAGCTGACCATGCCCGCGCCGTCGCGCGAGGACGAGATCGGCATCCTTTGGCGGCACGCACAGGGTTTCGACCCGCGTGACCTTGCTGCGGCAGGCATCCGCCCGGTGGCCGGCGCGGCAGAACTCGCGGCGGCGCGGCAGGCGGTTTCGCAGGTGACTGTGGGACCGGAAGTGATCGGATACGTGGTCGACCTGTGCCGGGCGACCCGTGAGCTACCCGCGGTACGGCTCGGCGTTTCTCCGCGTGGGGCAACGGCTTTGCTCGCCGTCTCACGCGCGTGGGCTTGGCTGGCCGGGCGGGATTACGCAACTCCGGACGACGTCAAGGCGCTGGCCCGGCCCGCGCTGCGGCACCGTCTCGACGTCCGGCCCGAGGCCGAACTCGAAGGCGTGACCGCGGACGGCGTCCTCGACCGGGTGCTGGCCTCCGTGCCGGTGCCGCGCTGAGCATGGCCCTCACCGGGCGGCTCGGGCTGCTGGCGCTCGTGGGGGCGCTGGTGGTGGGGCTGCTGTTTCCGTCCATCGTCGGCGTTGCGGGCGTTGTCGCGGTGCTGCTCGTGCTGGTCGTCGTGGACCTGGCGCTGGCCGGGAGTGTGCGGGCGCTGCAGTTTTCGCGTAGTGGCACCAATTCCGTCCGGCTCGGGGAGCCGGCCGAGGTCACTTTGACGGTGACGAATCCGGGTCGGCGCGTGGTTCGCGGAGTGCTGCGGGACGCTTGGCCGCCGAGCGCGGGTGCGGATGACCGGCATGCGGTGGTGATCCCAGCGGGGGAGCGACGGGCGTACCCCACGGCGTTGCTGCCTACGCGGCGGGGCGATCGCGTGGCGGCTCGGGTGACGGTGCGTGCGGTGGGGCCGTTGGGGTTGGCGGCGCGGCAGGGTTCGCATGTCGTGCCGTGGACGGTTCGGGTGTTGCCGCCGTTCCACAGCCGGAAGCACCTGCCGTCGCGGCTGGCTCGGTTGCAGCAGCTGGATGGGCGTAATGCGGTGCTGATCCGGGGGCAGGGGACGGAATTCGACTCGCTGCGTGAGTATGTGATCGGGGATGACGTCCGCTCGATCGACTGGCGGGCGACTGCCCGTGCGGCGGACGTGATGGTGCGGACGTGGCGGCCGGAACGGGACCGGCAGGTGGTGCTGGTGCTCGATACCGGTCGTGTTTCGGCCGGTCGGGTCGGTGATGCGCCGCGGTTGGATGCGGCGATGGATGCGGCGTTGTTGTTGGCTGCGCTGGCTTCCCGGGCGGGTGACCGGGTTGATCTGGTGGCTTATGACCGGGTGGTGCGGGCTTCGGTGCCCAGTTCGTCTTCGTTGCTGCCGTCTTTGGTGAACGCGCTGGCGTCGGTGGAGCCGTCGTTGGTGGAGACGGATGCGCGGGGGATGGTGGCGGAGGTGCTGCGCCGTACCCGGCGGCGGGCTTTGGTGGTGTTGTTGACCGGGTTGGAGACGGCGCCGCTGGAGGAGGGGTTGTTTCCGGTGCTGGGGTCGCTGACTGCGCGGCACGAGGTGTTGGTGGCCTCGGTGGCGGATCCCCGGGTGGCGGAGATGGCTGCTTCGCGGGGGTCTGCGGAGGCGGTGTTCGATGCGGCTGCGGCAGAGCGTGCGTTGGGGGATCGGGCATCGGTGGTGGCGCGGTTGGGGCGGCGGGGGGTGGGGGTGGTGGATGCGGTGCCTGCCGAGCTGGCGCCTGCGTTGGCTGAGAGGGTGCTTGTCAAGGCGGGAAAGATGCCTTGACAAGCACCCTCCGCACGTGTGGGGGCTTCGGATCGGGGTGCAGGGCGGGGGCTGGGTGCCTGGTCCCGGTGGGTGCGTCGGCTGCGGTAGGTGGGTGGGGGAAGTCCGTGAAGGGAACCTTCACGGAATGTAGGTCCGTGAAGGGAACCATGAGGGAATCTGATTCCGTGATGGTTCCCTTCACGGAATCAGGCGGCTTCGGGGAGCGCGTCTCCGGCGGTGCGGGCGTCTACGTCGCCTACCTCGCCCTCGCGGGCGGCTCGGCGGCCTAGGGTGAAGACGTACGTCAAGAAAAGTAGTTCCACCACCGCGCCGATGCCGATGCGTAGCCAGGTCGGCCAGCCGGACGGGGTCACGAAGGCTTCGATTACGCCTGACACCAGCAGGACGCACGCCAGACCCAGCGCCATCACTACCACCGAGCGGCCCTGTTCCGCCAGGGCTTTGCTGCGGGAGCGGCGGCCTGGGTCGATCACCGTCCAGCCCAGTTTCAGGCCCGTGCCCGCTGCGATGAACACTGCGGTCAGTTCCAGCAGGCCGTGGGGGAGAAGCAGGCCGAGCAGGACGTCGCCGCGGCCGGCGGCGGTCATCAAGCCAAGGGCGACGCCTACGTTCAGCGAGTTCAGCCACAGTGCGGAGATCACCGGCAGGCCCAGCGCTATCCCTAGGAACAGGCAGGTCGCGGCTACCCAGGCGTTGTTCGTCCACACCTTTGCCGCGAACGACGCCGCCGGGCCGCTCGAGTAGTACGACTCGAACTGGCCGCCGGGGGCGGTGAGGGCCTTGACCTCGTCCGGCGAGACGATCGATGCGCGGACCTGGGGGTCTCCGGCAATCCACACGCCCAGCACCGCCATCACGGCCAGCGACAGCAGCGCGGCCGGGATCCACCAGCGGCGGCTCAGGTAGACCGCGGCCGGGAAGCGGCGGGTGAAGAACAGGGCGACCTCGCGCCACGCCGGGCTGTGCGAGCCGGCGACCGCTGACCGGCCTCGGGCGACCAGGGCGGACAGCCTCGCCAGCAGTGCCGGGTCGGGGGCCGTCGAGCGGATCATCGAGAGGTGGGTGGCGGCGCGCTGGTACAGCATGACCAGTTCGTCGGCCTCTGCTCCGGTGAGCCGGCGCCGGCCTGCGAGTTCTCCAAGCCGGGTCCACTCCGCGCGGTGCGCGGCGACGAACACATCGACGTCCACTGGGCCAGGATAGTGGTGGCCCTCCCGCCCGGGCGCTCTACGCTGGTCGCGTGCAGGAAGAGTCCGATCTCGTCACCGGTGAGGCCGTCGTCCTCGACCTGCGGGTGGCCAAGCTTGCCAGCCGCGCGGTCGCGATGCTCCTCGACGTCCTGGTCCAGGGCGCGTTGCTGCTGCTCGCGGTCGTCGCGCTGGGTCTCACTGCCGGGTCGCTCGACTCGGCGCTCGCGGTGGCACTGCTGCTGACCGTGTTCGTGCTGGTCGTGATCGGGTACCCGGTGCTGTTCGAGACGCTCAGCCGCGGCCGTTCGCTCGGCAAGCTCGCGCTGGGGCTGCGGGTGGTGCGCGTCGACGGCGGTCCGATCAGCTTCCGGCACGCCCTCACCCGGGCGCTGGCCGGGTTCTTCGTCGACTTCTGGGCGCTCGGTTTCCTCGGCGCGGTCGCCGTGATCGTGTCGCTGACGTCGTCGGACGGCCGTCGCGTCGGCGACTACCTCGCCGGCACCCTGGTGATCCGCGAGCGCGTGCCGGAATCCGCGCAGGCGTTGCTGCTGATGCCACCAGGGCTCGAAGGCTGGGCCGCGCAACTCGACCTCAGCCGCCTCTCCGACGACCTCGCCATGGCCGCGCGTCAATTCCTCAGCCGGTATCACGAACTGCGCCCGGAAGCCGTGGCCTCGCTCGGGTTCAGCTTGTCGCAGCAGGTTTCCGCGGTGGTCGGCGTGCCGGTGCCGTACGGGATGCCGCCGTGGGTTTTCCTCACCGCGGTGCTGGCCGAACGGCGTAACCGCGACCACGCGCGGATTGCTCCCCACTACAGCCCGCCGCCGGTTCCCCCCGCCCCGCCGGTCCGGCCCGACTCCGATCATCCGTTCACTCCGCCGAGCTGACATGCTGGTCGACATCACGGTCACCACCGCGCCGGACGGCCTGCTCACCGTCGTCGAACGCGTCGTCACCGATGCCCCGGCCGTACAGCACCTGGCCGAACGCATCCCGGTCACGGACGACGAGATCCGCCGGTACTCGATCACCGACGTCCAGCTCGCCGGCGCCGCCACCGCCGACGGCACCACGATCAGTTTCACCGGACCGGCCACCTTGAAGTACACAGTGGACGGTGCGGTCGCCGCCGGTGGTGCCGTCCGGTTCCAGGTCACCGGCGGCTGGGAGCAAGACCTCGCCCGCGTCACTGCCACCTTCGCCGCCCCCGGAGTGTCCACAGCGGACTGTTACGCGGGACGGGTCGGTTCCGCTCGGCAGTGCACGTTTTCCGAGCTCCGCGGCGGCGGAGTCCGCGCGGAGCAGGAGGGGCTCGCGCGTGGTGATCGGATCGACCTGGCTGTCCAAACCGGACCATTGCCGGTGAACGCCCGGTTCGACTCGTCTTCGCCGTTCGCCGTTTTCCTGCCTGGACTGCCGATTGCCGCGCTGGTTTTCCCCGGTGCCGGGTGGTTGTTGCGTCGGCGCCGCGAACAGACCATGGCCGAGCGCCGCGCCGCCGTGAGGTCCGGCCGGTGAACCTCGCGGCCCTCCTGGTAATCCCGTTCCTGCTCGCGCCCCCGTTGCCGGGCTTGCCGCAGAGCGCAGAGGTCGAACTGAAGATCCAGCGAGACGGCAGCTTGTCGGTCACGGAGGCGGTCTCCGTTCCGCGCGGCGCCATGATGACCCGCACGATTCCGTTGCGTACCAAGGTAGATCGCGACCACGAGCGGGTACTCGGCGTACGCGACGTAAGTATCGAAGGCGCCGGAAATGCCGAGTCGGGCAAGGACCAGATCACCTTCACGCTGAACGGCGGGACGTCCGTGCTCCGGTACACAGTGGACGGTGCGGCCAGCGAAAGCCTCGGCGTCGAGAACGTGACCTGGGATGTCGCGGGCGGCTGGGACACCCGGCTCGGACTGGTCCGTGCGACCTTTGCCGCCCCGGCCATCCCCGACGCGCTCACCTGCCTCGCCGGTCCACCCGGTACCACGACCCGCTGCGGCGCCGCGCAAATCGACCATTCCGGTCTCACCCGCGTCTCGGTCTCGAACCTCGAGCCCGGCTCGCGGGTGGAGCTGACCGCCGAACTGCCCAGCGGCACTGTCCCGGCGACGCAGAAGCTCGTCCCCATAAACGCCTTCGCAGTCACCACACCGGTCTGGTGGGCATGGCTCGCCTTCGCAGCTCTCGCCGCCATCGGTGCCGCTGTAGCCCTCGGTATGCGGCGTAGAGACCGACGCGCGCCCGCAGTGCCCCTTCTCGACGGCGGCCGGTTCGCTTCGCCCGACGGTGTCCTCCCTGGACACATCGGCCCGCTCTTCACCGGACGCGTCAGCCCCATCGACTTCGCCGCCACAGTGCTCGACCTATGCGTGCGTAACTACCTCTGGGTCAGCGAAGTGGGCCCGCGCGAGTGGGTGCTCATGAGACGCAACCCGCCGGACGAGCAGCTGACTGCCTTCGAACGAGCCGCGTACGCAGCAGCTGTATCGGGCGAGTCTGCCGAAGCAGAGCTGTATGCCGACGTGATCCGCCGCGGATGGCTATCACGCCGTACGTCGCGACTGTCGAAGATTGGCTGGCGACTGTGTGCGTACGGTGGATTCCTCACCGTGCTACTGGCCTTCACCGTCGGTTACGCACAACTCGGGTTGGTGCTTCTCACCCTCGGCGTCGCCGTGGCGGCCAGTGCACGAATCGTGCCTACGCGGACGTCAGCCGGAGCCGAGCTACGCGACCGACTACGCGGCTTTCGTGCCGAGCTGTTGGCCACGACCCCGGACGACGAACTGCTGTTCTCCCGCGCGCTCCCGTACGCGTACGCGCTGGGCGAAGCGGACGCGTGGCTGGAGAAGGGGCGTTCGCTCACGGCGTACTGGTACGGCACCGCCGAAGAGGACACCGTGCCCACGGCCCGGACCAGCGGTTTCGTCGCCGCGCTGGAGACGGCGTTCAGCAAGGTGGAACAGGTGCGACCAGACGAGCCGAAGGCACCCGTGCCTGCGTAGGGTGGGGGCATGGCCGATCCCGAGCTCATCCGTTTCACGATCGACAACGGTCTGCGCGTGGTGCTCGCCCCGGACCCGACCGCGCCGGTGGTCGGCGTCAGCGTGCACTACGACGTTGGCTTCCGCTCCGAGCCGGAGGGGCTGACGGGGTTCGCGCACCTCTTCGAGCACCTCATGTTCCAGGGCAGCGAGAGCCTGGAGAAGCTCGCGCACTTCCGGCACGTGCAGTCCAGCGGCGGCACCTTCAACGGGTCCACGCATCCGGACTACACCGACTACTACGAGGTCCTGCCCTCGGCCGCGCTCGAACGCGCGCTGTTCCTCGAGGCCGACCGGATGCGCGCGCCGAAGCTCACCGCGGAGAACCTGGCGAACCAGATCGAGGTCGTCAAGGAGGAGATCCGGCTCAACGTGCGCAACCGGCCGTACGGCGGGTTCCCGTGGATCCTGCTGCCGCCGGTGCTGTACTCCACTTTCGCCAACGCGCACGACGGCTACGGCGCGTTCGAAGACCTCGAAGGCGCCACGCTGGAAGACTGCGCCGCCTTCTTCGACACTTACTACTCGCCGGCCAACGCGGTGCTCACCGTCGCGGGCGACTTCGAGGTCGACAACGCCAAGGCGCTGATCGAGAAGCACTTCGGCGACGTCCCGCACCGGCCCGCGCCGGTGCGCCCGTCGTTCGCCGAACCGCTGCCCACCACCGAACTGCAGGGCGAGCACACCGACGCACACGCGCCGCTGCCCGCGCTGGCGGTCGGCTACCGCATGCCGGACCCGATCAACGACCTCGACGGCTACCTCGCGTACCTGGTGCTGGCGGGCGTCCTCACCGACGGTGACGGTTCGCGGCTGCAGCAGCGGCTGGTGCACGTCGAGCTGCTGGTGGTCGACGTCGGTGCGGGCGCCGGGCTCTTCGGCCCGTTCGAAGCCCGTGACCCGGACACGTTCACCATCACCGCGATCCACCCGCCGGACGTGCCGCGCGAACGCGTGCTCGCCGCACTGGACGAGGAGCTGGAGAAGCTCGCGTCCACGCCGCCGGACGCCAACGAGCTCAAGAAGGTCACCGCGCGCTGGGCCGCAAGCCTCCACACGGAGCACGACCGGCTCGTGTCGCGCACGCTCGCGCTCGGCGCGTTCGAACTGCTGTACGGCGATGCGTCGCTGGTCTACCGGCTCGCCGACCGCCTGTCCGCAGTCTCCGGCGAAGCTGTGTCAGCGGCAGCGAAGGCGCTTCGCCCCGACGCGCGCGCCGTGCTCGTCGTCAAGCCCGCGCAGAATTCCGAAGGGACGGACGAACAGTGACCTCGGCAGAACAGGTCAAGGCCGCACACCGCAGCGCCGAGGAGATCGGCCGTACCGCTGCCGGACCGCGTCCGCTTCCCGTGCTCGGGCAGCAGCGCGCCGCCGCTGAGCTGTCCCATGTGGACACCACGCTGTCCAACGGGCTGCGCGTGCTCGCGGTGCGCAAGGCGAGCGTCCCGATGGTCGAGCTGCGGCTGTGGATCCCGTTCGCGGGGGAGGACCGGCTGCACGCGGCCACCGCGGAGGTGCTCGCGGAGACGGTGCTCACCGGCACCGCGCGGCGCGACCGCGTGGAGATCGACGCCGAGGTCGCGCTGATCGGCGGTGACCTCAGTGCGGGTGTCGACCCGGAGCGGTTGTTCTTCAACGGCAGTGCGCTCGCCGACGGTCTGCCCACACTGCTCGACGTGCTCGGCGACGTGCTCACTGGCGCCACGTACGGCGAGGCGGAGGTCGCGCGCGAACGCGAGCGGCTGATCGAGCGCATCGCGGTGTCGCGTACGCAGCCGCGCACGATCGCGCGGGAAGCGTTGCAGAAGCACCGTTACGGCGATCACCCCGTCACGCGCGAAGTCCCCGAAGCGTCCGATGTGGCCGAAGTGACCCCTGAGCAGGTCCCTGCGCTGCACGCGGCTTCGGTGCTGCCGCGCGGCGCCGTGCTGGTGGTCGTCGGCGATGTCGACCCGCAGGCGGTACCGTCCGAATTGGAGCGTGCGCTCGGCGGCTGGGCGTCGGAGCGGTCCGCGATTGTGCTGCCGCCGCTGCCGGAACTGAACGGTGGCAACGTAATCCTGGTCCCGCGAGCCGGTGCCGTGCAGTCGCAGATCCGGTTGTCCGCACAGACCGTGTCGCGCACCGATCCGCGTTATCCGGCTCTGCAGCTGGCGAATCTGGCGTTCGGCGGGTATTTCTCGTCGCGGCTCGTGGAGAACATCCGCGAGGACAAGGGATACACCTACGGGGCGCATTCGGGATTCGAGTTCACCGGCGACAGCGCAGTGGTCAATGTGGACGCTGACACGGCCAACGAGGTCACCGCGGCGGCGTACCTGGAAACTCGGTACGAGATGTTCCGGCTCGCCACCGTGCCGCCGTCGGCCGAGGAGGTCGAATCGGTGCGGCAGTACGCGATCGGCTCGCTCGTCACGGGTACGTCGTCGCAGTCCGGGCTCGCCGGGCAGCTGCTCGCGCTGGCGTCGAACGGCCTCGGTGCGGAGTGGCTGCAGGAGCATCCGGAGCGGATCGCGGCGGTCACCGCGGAGCAGGTCGCCGAGGCGGCGGCGGAGTTCTTCGCCCCGGGCCGGTTCACCGGCGTGGTGGTCGGCGACGCGGAGCAGCTCGCCCCGAAGATCGCGGCTCTCGGCGTGGTCACGGGCAAGTGATGAGCGTTCCGTTCGAACTGGGGGCGCTGCCGACCCTGTCCCGGTCCACTGTGGACCGTCAGGAGACGCTGCGGACAGACCCGGAACGGCTTGTCTCCAGCTGGTCGCAGGCCCGCGTCGTGCTGCTCGACGACACCGGCCGCACGCCGGTCGCCGAGGGCAGTTCGGCGCTGGCCACCCGCAAAGCCATCGACTTCGGCACCGAACCGCCCGCGGACGCGGTGTTCCTCGGCGAATGGGAGGACACCGCGTACTGGTCGCTGCCCGGCTGTCCCGAGGGCGACGCGGACACCGTCCGGATGGCCGGAAGCTGGGGCGTGGTCGAGGAAGTACCGCGCGCCGACGGCGAGGTGTGGGTCGAGCTGCGCGGGTACGGCGACCGGCTGGACGACACGTCGGCCGGGCTTTTCACCACCGCACAAGCGCTCCGCAACTGGCGGCGGCAGTCGCGGTTCTGCACCCGGGACGGTTCGCCGACCCACCTGGTCCAGTTCGGCTGGGCCAGCCGCTGCGAGGCCAAGGGGCACGAGGAATACCCGCGCACGGACCCCGCGGTGATCTGCCTCGTCCACGACACCGACGGGGTCAACGGTTCGCACGTGCTGCTCGCGCGCCAGCCGATCTGGCCGCCGGACCGGTATTCGGTGCTCGCCGGTTTCGTGGAGGCGGGGGAGTCGCTGGAGGGCTGCGTCGTCCGCGAAATCCGCGAGGAAGTCGGCGTCGACGTCACCGACGTGCGGTATCTGGGCAGCCAGCCGTGGCCGTTCCCGCGCTCGATCATGCTGGGCTTCACCGCCCGAGCCGACCGGGATGCCCCGCTGGTCCCGGCAGACGGCGAGATCGAGGAAGCGCTGTGGGTGTCGCGCGAGGAGGTCCGGACCGCGTTCCGCAACCTCGGCACGGCGACCCCGATTGCCGGTGGCGCATCGAACCTGTTGCTGCCGGGGAATTCGTCGATTGCCCGCGTGATGCTGAAGGCGTGGGCCGAAGCCTGACCCTCGGCGTCCACTGTGGACCTTCCAGGTCCTTTGCCGTTTTCGGTTGGACACTCTCCGCGCATGTTTGACGACTCTTTGCAGCTTTCGCGCGCAAGCCGTTATCGCGCTGTTTCCCCAGCCCATTGACGCCTGTGGCGCCGCTCACTACAGTCGCCGGAAACCGTCTGTAAAGTTTCCTAATAAAGGAGCGGCCAGGTGCGAGCCGGCAGTCCACGGGTGTTGCGCGAGATGAACGACCGCGCGGCGATCGAGGCGTTGCTGCGGGACGGGCCGCTCACGCGGGCCGAGCTCGGGGCCGCGATCGGGCTGTCCAAACCGGCTACCGCGCAGCTGCTCACCCGTCTTGAGCAGGACAATCTCGTCGGCAAGGCCGGGGAGCACGCCGGTGGCGGGCGTGGGCCGCGCGCCCAGCTGTGGGCGGTGAACGGCGGCCTCGCGCACGTCGCGGCCGTCGATCTCACGCCGCAGGTCGCGGACTTCGTGGTCGCCGACGTCGCCGGTGCGGTGCTCGCCGAGTACCGCGTGCAGCTGCCGGTCGCCGAGGATGCGGACGTCGTCGGCTCGTTCGGCCAGGCGTTGCGCCGCGTCACCAAGGCCGCCGGGCTGCAGCTCGACGACCTGGCCAACGTCGTGATCGGTGCGCAAGGCGCGTTCGATCCGCGCACCGGCCTGCTGTCCTCGGCCCCGCACATTCCCGGCTGGCTCGGCTTCGACGTGCCCGCGCGGCTCAGCGACGAGCTCGGCGTTGCGGTGACCATCGAGAACGACGTAAACCTCGTTGCGGTGGAGGAAATGACCGTCGGCAACGCGCAGGGCGTCGACGATTTCGTGCTCGTCTGGCTGTCCGAAGGGGTCGGTGGTGCGCTGGTGATCGGCCGCCGGCTGCTGCGCGGCGCGACCGGCGGCGGGGGTGAGATCGACTGGATGCGGGTTCCCGATCCGGCCACTGTGGACACCGGCGACAGCTGGCCGGCCACCGGTGCTCGATTCGGCAATCTTGTCGACTCGTCTGCCATTGCCCGGCTTGCGAAGGCGCACGGCATCTCCGCGGACACCGGCTGGGATGCGGTCACCAAGGCTCGAAGCATTGCGCACCAAGGGTTCATGGACGATCTCGCCCGCCGGGTCGCCAGTGGAATCGCGAGCCTTGTCGCGATCGCCGACCCGCAGCTGATTCTGCTGTGCGGTGACACCAGCCGCGCGGGTGGCGACGAATTCGCGGAGAACGTCGCCGAAAAATTGCACGATCTGGTGTTGCCGCGGACACCCGTCGGCGCTGCTTCGGTGCAGGGCAACGCCGTGCGCGCGGGTGCCTTGCAGGCCGCGCTCGCCACCGCCCGTGAGGACGTCTTCGGCGTCGTCACGCCCACCCTCCTCGGGTTCCGCCGCCCCGAGGGGGACAAATCCCCGTCCCCGACCGAGTAGAACCACCCGATGGACAGGAGGGTCATGTCCGCTCCCACCCGCACCAGGGGGCTCGCGCGCAGGCGCGGGTCTCTGCTGCTCAGCGCCGTGGCGGCGAGTGCGCTGCTGGCGACCGCCGCGTGCGGTGCCGCCGCACCCACCGGTTCCGGCGACGCCGCCGCGCCGCCGAACAAGGACGACAAGCTCACCATCACCGTCTACAGCAAGTTCACCGACCGTGAATACGGCGTGGTCACCACCGCGCTGAACAAGCTGAAAGCCAAGTACCCCAACATCACCGTCAAGCACGAAGGCAACCAGGACGACGACAAGCTCACGCAGTCGATCCGCGGCGGCAATCCGCCCGACGTCGCGATTTCGTTCTACACCGACAATCTTGGCGCGTGGTGCTCCACCGGCAGTTTCCAGGACCTGAAGCCGTACCTGGATCGGGACAAGGTCGACCTGGAACAGATTCCGCAGGCAGTCCGGGATTATACGTCGTACCAAGGCAAGCGGTGTGCGATGCCGATGCTCGCCGACGTTTACGGGCTCTACTACAACAAGGCCCTCTTCGCGGCCAAGGGAATCACGTCGCCACCGAAGACGACCACGGAACTGTTCGAGGACACCAAAAAGCTCACCGAGTTCAACGCCGACGGTTCGATCAAGGTCGCCGGTTTCCTGCCCGCCATGCCGTTCTACGCCAACCAGGCGCAGTACTGGGCGCCCAACTTCGGCGCGAAGTTCATCGGCGACGACGGCAAGTCCTCGCTTGCTTCCAGCCCCGGCTGGAAGGAGATGTTCGAATTCCAGAAGAAGCTGATCGACTTCTACGGCGGCCACGACAAGGTCGAGAAGTTCAAGGCCGGACTCGGTGACGAGTACTCGAAGGACCACGGTTTCCACACCGGCAAGCTGGCGATGATGTACGACGGCGAGTTCCGCACCGCATTCATCAAGGACCAGACCCCGTCGCTGGACTACGGAACCGCGCCCGCGCCGGTGCTCGACAGCATGGCGAACCAGTACGGGGGCGGATTCGCCACCGGTACGATCATCGCCATTCCCAAGGGCGCCAAGAATCCCGGTGCGGCATGGGAGCTCATCAAGCAGGTCTCCCTCGACACCGACACGCTCGTGGACATGGCCAACGGCCTGAAGAACGTGCCCAGCACCAAGGAATCGCTCAGCTCGCCGAAGCTCGACGTGCCGCCGCAGTTCAAGACGTTCCTCGACATTTACGGCAGCGGCAAGCTGGTCGCCAACCCGACCACGCCGATCGGGGACGCGTTCCTCAAGGCAGTCAACGATTTCGCCGAGAAATGGCAGGCCGGTTCGGTGCCTGACCTCACGGCCGGGCTCAAGCAGGTCGACGCGCAGGTCAACGATGCGCTGGCGCAGAAGGGCGCCGGGGGATGACCACGCTGTCCGTTCCGGAATCCGCAACTCCCTCCGCGCCCGTAACGGCGCGGAGGGGTTCGGTCCGGGCCAAGCGCCGTCGCACGGTGTTCTATTTCATGGCACCGGCGACGCTCGGATTCGTCGTCTTCTTCGCCTACCCCCTGCTGGCGACGCTGTACTACTCGTTCACCCGCTACGACCTGATCAACCCTCCACAGTGGATCGGGCTGGACAACTACGTCCGCATGTTCACCAGCGAACCATTGGTGAAAACCGCTGCGTACAACACGTTGTGGCTGGTGATCGTACTGACGGTGTGCCGGGTGCTGTTCTCCCTCGGCGTCGCGTCGGTGATCTCGCGACTCAAATCCGGTGTGGGTCTCGTGCGTACGCTGTGCTATCTGCCCGCGCTTGCGCCGCCGGCTGCCGCCACACTCGCGTTCGTTTTCGTGTTCAACCCGGATTTCGGTCCGGTGAACCGGTTTCTGCGGCTGGTGGGGGTCGACGGCGGGTTGTGGTTCAACAGCCCGGCGATGTCGAAACCCGCGCTTACCTTACTCGCGTTGTGGGGTTCCGGCGAGCTGATGATCATCATCCTGGCCGCGTTGCTCGATGTCCCGCAAGAACAGTACGAGGCCGCCGAACTCGACGGAGCCGGTCCGCTGCGGCGGTTCTGGCACGTCACCCTGCCGTCGATCTCGCCGGTGTTGCTCTTCGGCGTGGTGAATTCGATGATCTACGCGCTGCAGTTTTTCACGCAGGCAATTGTCGCAGCGTCCGCATCGGCGGGTACTGCTGACGTCGCCGGAAACTCAAAGCTGATCGGCGCGCCGGAGAACTCGACCCTGACCTATCCGATCTGGCTGTACGTACAGGGTTTCCGGTACTTCAACATGGGTTACGCCGCCGCGATGGCCGTCCTGCTGTTCATCGTTTCCGCGGGATTCACGTGGATTCTGGTACGGCAGATGCGGAAGACCCAGCATCAGGAGGAGGGCGCATGACCACGCTTTCGGCACCCGCGCCTCCAGCCAGTCCGCGGGTGCAGTTCAAGCGCCGGTGGGATCGGAAACTGTCCTTTGTGGCCACTCATGCGGTCGGCATCGCGCTCGGCGTGATCTTCATGCTGCCGCTGCTGTTCGTCTTCCTCACGTCGGTGATGAAGAGCGACCAGGCGATGTCGTCGAGTCTGTGGCCGGCGGAATGGCATTTCGAGAACTTCATCGAGGTGTTCAAACGGGCGCCGCTGCTGGAGTACTTCGGCAACAGCCTGCTGTATTCGGGACTTGCCACGATCGGCGCGCTGGTGTCGGCGATCCCGGCGGCGTACGGCCTGTCGAAACTGCGGTGGCGGGGCCAGAATCTGTTCTTCATGCTCACTGTGGTCGCGATGATGCTGCCCCCGCAGGTCACCGTCGTTCCGCTGTACGACCTGTGGGTGCGGCTCGGTTTCACCGGCACCCTCGTGCCGCTGATCGTGCCGTACTTCTTCTTCGACGCGTTTTCGATCTTCCTGCTCCGGCAGTTCTTCCTCACCATTCCGAAGGACTACCTGGAAGCGGCGAAGATCGACGGCTGCAACGAGTTCCGGGTACTCACGCGGGTGCTCATCCCGATGGCGAAACCCGGGATCGCGGCCACCGCGATGTTCTGCTTCCTCTTCACCTGGAACGACTATTTCGGGCCGCTGCTCTACACCGGCGAGAACAAGGACAACTGGCCGCTGTCGCTGGCCATTGCGTCCTTCCGCGGGATGCACCACGTGGAATGGAATCTCACGATGGCCGCCACCGCACTCATCATGGCGCCGGTGATCGTGCTGTTCGTGTTCGCGCAGAAGTCGTTCGTCAAGGGCATCACGTTCACGGGAGTCAAGGGATGAAACTGGCAGTGGTCGGCGGTGGGTCCACCTACACGCCGGAGCTGATCGACGGCATCGCCGGACGGCGGGCCTCGCTCGACGTCGACGAGATCGTGCTGATCGATCCGGACGCCTACCGGGTCGAGGCCGTCGGCGGGTTCAGCCAGCGGCTTCTGGAGCATGCCGGGCACCCGGCCCGGGTGCACACGACGGCCAACCTGGAGGAAGGCGTCGACGGCGCGTCGGCGGTGCTCATCCAACTGCGGGTCGGCGGCCAGAAGGCCCGTGCTTCGGACGAGACTTTTCCGCATGTCTGCGGTTGCATCGGCCAGGAAACCACCGGTGCGGGCGGGCTGGCGAAAGCGTTGCGCACAGTACCGGTGGTGCTCGACATTGCCGAACGCGTGCGCAAGGTGGTCGGCGATGACACGTGGATCGTGAATTTCACCAACCCGGTCGGCATTGTCACCCGCGCGTTGTTGCAGGAAGGGCATCGCGCGGTCGGCCTGTGCAACGTCGCGATCAATCTGCAACGCAAGTTCGCGAAGCTGCTCGGCGCGTCGACCGGCGACGTCCGGTTGGTCCACACCGGACTCAATCACCTCAGCTGGGAACGCGGCGTACTGGTGAACGGCGTCGACCGGTTGCCGGATCTGCTTGCCCAGCATGCGGAATTCGTCGGCGAGGAGGTCAGCGCTCCGGTGGAGTGGATGCGGCGGATGCAGGCGGTTCCGTCGTATTACCTGAAGTATTACTACTCGCACGACGAACTGGTGGCGAAACAGCTCACCGAGCGGCCGCGCGCCGAGGTCGTCAGCGATGTCGAAGAAGAGCTGCTGAAGATCTACCTCGACCCGGAGCAGGTAACCAAGCCGGAATCACTGGAAAAGCGTGGTGGTGCCTACTATTCGGAAGCTGCGGTGCAACTCGTGCACGCGCTGACCTCAGGTGGTCCGGCCGAAGAGCATGTGGTGAATGTCCGCAACAACGGTACCTTCGATTTCCTGCCCGACGATGCCGTGATCGAAGTATTGTCCACTGTGGACTCAACTGGTGCACAGGCAATCCCGCAGTCCCCGGTGGACCCACGATTCGCCGGGCTGATTGCGGGTGTCACGGCATATGAGCACTTGGCGCTCGACGCTGCGATCAAGGGCGGCCGGGATCGCGTCGCGGACGCCCTGCTCGCGCATCCGCTGGTAGGCCAATACGCGAAGGCGGACCAGCTGGCGGACACCCTCGTCGCCCGTAACCGGGATTTCCTGCCCTGGGCGCGGGCATGATCGTCGCGATCGACGGGGGGAACAGCAAGACCGAGGTGCTGGTGGTTTCGCGGGACGGCGAGGTACTCGGCGAATCCCGCGGCCCTGGCGCTTCGCCACAACGGGTCGGCGTCGACGGATGCGTTGCCGCGTTGGAAGATCTCGTCCTGACCGCGCTCCACTCCGCGGGTTTGCCCACCGAACGCCCTTTTGCCCTCCACACCACTGCATATTTGGCCGGTCTCGATTTCCCGCGGGAAGAAGACGCCCTACGCACTGTGTTGGCGGCCCGAGGGTGGAGCTCCACTTTGGCCGTTGGCAACGATGTTTTGGCTTTGCTACGCGCCGGAACCACAGACGGTACCGGCGTCGCGGTGGTCTGCGGTGCCGGAATCAACGGCGCCGGCGTTGGTCCGGACGGTCGCTCGTACCGATTCCCCGCACTGGGTAAGGTATCGGGCGACTGGGGCGGCGGTTACCGGCTCGGCGAAGAAGCCCTTTGGTGGGCGGTACGCGCTGAAGACGGACGTGGTCCACGCACCGCTTTACAATCCGCGGTGGCGAACTATTTCGGTGCGGCAACACTTCTGGATGTCGTACAGGGATTGCACTTCCACGAGATCGACGCCGCTTCGATCCACGGTTTATGCCCGCTCCTGTTCGAGGTCGCCGCAGCAGGAGACGAGGTGGCACAGGAGGTCGTAACCCGTTTCACCGAGGAAGTAAGCCTCCTGGTCGCAGTAATCCTGCGACGGCTGGAACTCACGTCAGCGACTCCGGAGATCGTTTTGGGCGGCGGTGTTCTGACCGGCGTCGGAAGCCCGGTGATTGCGGAAATCGAACGCCGCTGCTTGAAAGTGGCGCCCCGCGCCCAAGTGCGGGTTGTCGACGTGAACCCGGTAGTCGGGGCAGCGTTGTTCGGATTGGATTTCTTGAATACCCCAGCCGCCGCAAAAGCCGCGCTGAAAGCGGCAACACAGCGCGGCTGAACCGCCGAGAGTGGCTGTGCCGGGTGAGCACAGCCACTCTCGACGTCAGGCAGCGACGCCCTTTCCGGTCTCCAGCACGGACTTGAGGTCGGACAGCACCCACGCCCAGCCCCCACCGGCGTTTTCCCCGGGCGCGGCGTTGATGTCTTCCTGCGCGCCCGAAACGAGAGCGGCGTGGCCAGGGGCACCGGTGACGTCGTGCGTCACGGTGAGGCGGGTGCCCGCGGTCTGGGTTTCCTCGATGTCGTAGGTGAGCGTGGTGTACGGCTCGGCAATGAGACCGGGGTCCATCAGCAGTTTCCACGTGATCACGAGCTTGCGTGGCGGATCAACTTCGAGGACCTCGCCGTCCAGCAGGTCGCTGGTGTAACCGGCGTCGATGAACGCCTGGGTCGGCTTGGTGCGGTGCTTGCCGCCGCGCTTGAGGTCGAACTCCGCCAGGCCGGTGTACCCGTATTTCGCGGTCCATTCCGGCTTCGTGATGGCGTCCCACACGGCCTGCGGGGTTGCCTTGATGTAGACGCGGTTGACCTGCACGGTCGTGGTCTCGGTCATGAGTCGGGCTCCTCGGATTCGAGCTCGGCCTTGAGGTCGAGCAAGGACGAAACGTGCTGTTCGGTGTATTTGTCGATCCAGCGGTCGTGGATCTGCCGGATCGGGACGGGGTTGAGGAAGTGCCGTTTCTCGCGCCCCTCCTTGCGGGAGACGACGAGCCCGGCTTCCTCGAGCAGCTTGAGGTGCTTCATCACCCCGAACCGCGTCATGTCCACTTCGGACTCCAGCTCGGTGAGCGTGCGGCCGTCACGCGCGTAGAGCAGGTCGAGCAGGAACCGGCGGGTCGGATCCGCCAGAGCCTTGAAAACCAGGTCCTCGTCGGGCACGCACCGAGAATAGGTGACCAAAAGGTCACATGTCAACCGGCACTGCTCAGAGCAGCGCGCCGAGCGGCAGGATGAGCGCGATCGCGACCACCGAAATCACCGTTTCCATCACCGACCAGCTCTTCAGCGTCTGCCCGACGGACATCCCGAAGTACTCCTTGACCAGCCAGAACCCGGCGTCGTTGAGATGGGAGAAGAACAGCGAGCCCGCGCCGATGGCGAGGACCAGCAGCGCGTTGTGTGTCGGGTCGAGGGTGGCGGCGAGCGGGGCGACGATGCCTGCCGCGGAGACCGTGGCGACCGTTGCCGAGCCGGTCGCGAGGCGGATGGCCACCGCGACCAGCCAGCCGAGCAGCAACGGCGACAGGTGCGCGCCCGTGGAGAGGCTGGTGATCACGTCGCCGACCCCGGCGTCCACGAGTGTCTGCTTGAACCCGCCGCCCGCCGCCACGATCAGCACAATGCCCGCGATCGGACCCAGTGATTCGCCGATGATCGACGACAGCCGTTCCCGGTTCAGCCGCGCCGGGCGGCCGAGCACGACCATTCCGACGAGGACCGCCAGCAGCAGAGCCACGAGCGGGTCACCGATGAAGTCGAGGACCCGGCGGGCGAGATTTTCCTTGTCCGCCAAGATGTCCGCGAGTGCCTTCGCCAGCATGAGTACCACCGGTAAGAGCACAGTGGACAGTGTTGCGGCGAAGCTGGGGCGGTGTTTCGGGTCGGTGCTTTCCGATTCCGGCACGAGCCGCTCCGGGGGTTCGGCGTCGGGGACCATCCGTGCGGCGATACGGCCGAACAGCGGGCCTGCGATGATCACCGTCGGAATGCCGACGAGCAGGCCCAGCGCAAGCGTGATCCCGACGTTCGCGTTCAGCGCCCCGGCCGCAGCCAGCGGACCGGGGTGCGGCGGCACGAGCCCGTGCAGCACTGACAACCCTGCCAGAGCCGGAATTCCCAGCAGCAGCACGGGTTTCCCGCTGCGCTTGGCGACCAGCAACACCACCGGGATGAGCATCACGAGCCCGATCTCGAAGAACATCGGCAACCCGATCAGCGCGGCCACCAGTGCCATCGCCCACGGCAGCCCGCCGCCGCGCACGCGGCCGAGCACGGTGTCCACGATCCGGTCCGCACCACCGGAATCGGCGAGCAGTTTCCCGAGCATCGCGCCGAAGGCAATGAGCACGCCGACCGACGCGACGGTGCTGCCGACGCCGTTCGTGAAACTCTTCAGCAGCTTCGCGACCGGCATCCCGGCGACCAGCCCGAGCGTGCCGGAGCCGAGTGTCAACGCGAGCAGCGGATGCAGTTTGACCTTGCTGATCAGCACGACGATCACCGCAATGGCGAGAACTGTCGCGACGATCAACCGGGTGTCGTGGCCGGTCCAGGCGGCGGTCATGCGCACTCCCGAAATGCGGTCAGTGCCGCTGCCACCACGTCGGCGGGCGAACGGCTGATGTCAAAGGTCGAGCCCGGCTCGTCGGGCTCCAGCGGCTCCAGGTCCGCAAGCTGGGAATCCAGCAGGGACACCGGCATGAAGTGGCCGGTGCGGGTTTTCATCCGCTTGGCCAGCAGGTCGTGCGACCCGTCCAGGTGCAGGAACCACACCTGGCCACTGCCGCGCAGCACGTCGCGGTAGCGCCGCTTCAAGGCGGACGAGCTGACCACGCCGCCGCTTTCCTGATGTTCGGCGATCCACGTCGCGATCGCGGCCAGCCACGGCGCGCGGTCCTCGTCGGTGAGCGGGCGGCCCGCGGTCATCTTGTCGATGTTCGCCTGCGGGTGGAATGCGTCCGCCTCGGCGTACTCGACTCCGAGTGCCCGCGCGACTGCCGTGCCGACCGTCGTCTTGCCCGAGCCCGACACACCCATCACCACGATGACAGTCATGCGCCACCTCCGGCGACCAGTGAAACCCAAAAGTACTACTTATTCAAGAAGTAGTAGTACTTAATCGAATCAGGGCGCTAGGTTGGGCAGGTGGGGAGTGACCGGCACGAGCAGATGCTCGACGAACTCGGCGCGGCGATCGTGAACGGTGCGCTGGCGCCCGGCGAGGTGCTGCGGTCGGAGGAGCTGCAGGAGCGCTACGGCACGTCGCGCACGGTGGCGCGCGAGGTCGTGCGGGTACTGGAGACGATGGGGCTGACCACGAGCCGCCGCCGCGTCGGGGTCACCGTGTGCGAGCCGGCCGCGTGGAACCACTACGACCCGCGGCTGATCCGCTGGCAGCTCGACGGCGCGGACCGGCCGGCCGCGCTGCGCACGCTCACCGAACTGCGGTCCGCGGTCGAGCCGGTTGCCGCCCGGTTCGCCGCGCTCCGGGCGACGCCGGAGGAACGTGGCCGCCTCCGCGCACTCGCCGTGCATCTCCGCCAGACGGCGCGCGCCCGCGACCTCAGCGCCTTCCTCGGCCACGACATCGCGTTCCACGACCTGCTCCTGTCCGCATCGCGGAACCCGATGTTCGCCCAGCTGTCCTCGGTGGTCGCCGAGGTGCTGGCCGGACGCACCGGGCACGGCCTGATGCCCGAGGAACCGCAGCCCGAGGCGGTCGCACTGCACGTCGCGGTCGCGGAGGCGGTGGACGTCGCCGACGCCGTCCGCGCCGAGCGGGCGATGCGGGACATCGTCGAGCAGGCACACCACGAAATCGCCGCCGCGGTGTCGAGTAACCTCGGCGGCTGAGTTCGTTCACGTTCGGGGGTTACTGGTGAGCGCGGCGCGCGCAATCGGCTTGATGCTCGGCCTTGCTGCCGACAGTGCACTCGGCGACCCGCGGCGCCGTCCGCCGGTCGGCGCCTTCCGCAAGGCCACCGGGCCGGGATCCGCCGCCGGACTGGGGCTGGCCGGGCTGGCCGTCACCGCCGGGGTGCTCGCCGAGCGCGCCGGACGTCGTCGGCCGGTGCTCCAGGCGGCTACCACCGCGCTCGCCACCTGGGCCGTCGTCGGCGCGGCCGGGCTCGCCACCCAGGGCACGGAACTCGCCCGCGATCTCGAGGAAGGCCGCCTCCAGCCCGCCCGCGACACACTGTCCGAATTGGACCCCCGCGTCGCCGAAGGGCTCGGCACGGCCGCGCTTTCCCGTGCGTCAGTGGAAACTCTGGCGGAGAATACGTCCGAAGTGGTCGTTGCGCCGCTGCTGTGGGGTGCGGTCGCGGGGGTACCCGGACTCCTGGCGGCCCGCACGGTCGGACTGGTGCGCCGCGCCTCGCCCGGCCACTGGATCGTCGACCGGCTTCACGAACTTGTCCAGCTCCTGCCGACCCGCGCGGCCGCTGCATTGACAGTATTGGGCGCGCCGGTCGTCGGCGGCTCCGCAGGCGGTGCATGGCGAGCCTGGCGACGCGACACGATCGCCCATCCGAGCCCGAACGCGGGTCGCGTCGAGGCAGCTTTCGCCGGAGCGCTGGAAATCCGCGTCGGCGGGCGGACGGTGTACCCGCATGGCGTCGTGGAGCTGCCGGTGCTGGGGATCGGCCGCAATCCGGATGCCGGGCACGTCACGCGCGCGGTGGAACTGTCCAGAGTGGTCGGCTGGCTGGCCGCAGGGACTTCCGTGGTGGTGGCGATGTTGTCCGGGTTGCGCCGCTCACGGCCGTAAGTGCGCCACCGCTTCCGCATCATGGATACCGTCGCGTTCGGACAGTCGCGCCCCGATTCGCTGACGGTCTTCCGCAGTCTTGTTGCCGCCGTACTTGAATTTCGCCCGAACCTCGGTCACGGTGAGCTCGATACCGCGGATTCCGGGTAGCAGACGGCGATCCGGAGCGTCCACAGAGGACACTGGGGTGCGCTTGCCGTCCGGCTCGAAATGCGCCAGCTGGCGATTCAAGATGGCCGCCTTGGCGGCCGGGTCATCGACGATGCGGACGTCGCAGGCCAGCTGCACGCTCGCGTAGTACGACGTCGGGACACCGAGTGCCGGGTCGTCTGCGGCGTCCCACGGGTGGATCAGCATGCCGCCAGTATCGACGGCGCGCGCACTTCAGGCGGTGGGGGTGTACTCGTCCTCGGCCAGCATCTCGGCCACCGACTTGCGGCGGCGGCTGCGCTCCGGCCGTTCCGTGGTGAGCGCGCCGCCCGGGCGCATTTCGCGGATCGTGAAGTACAGCCAGCCCATCAGCGCCATCGTGCCGAACGCGAGCCACTGCAGCGCGTACGAGAAGAACGGGCCCGAGTCCAGCTGCGGCAGCGGCAGCGCGCCGAGCACGCCGGGCTGGCGCTGGTCGAGCTGGAAGTACCCGGGCCGGATTGTGAGCCCGGACGCCTTCGCCACCACTCGCGAGTCGACGGTGTAACTCTGCAGCTTCCCGTTCGTCGACGCGTCGGCGAACGCGTCACGGTGCTTCGGGTCTGTCTCGTCGCTTCGCACGCGCGCGACCACCGTGACCTGCCCGCCCGGCGCCGCTGCGTACGGGAGCACGCCGGAGTCGCTGTTGAGGCGTACGTAGCCGCGGTCGATCAGGTACACAGTGCCGTCGGTGGCGCGAAGCGGCGTGAGGACCTCGTACGCACCTTCGCCCTGCACAGTGCGCAGCCGCGCGACAACCTCCGCCGACGGCAGGTACGTGCCGGTGATCGTGACGAGGTGCCACTCGGTGCCCTGGCCCGGCGAAGTACCCGGCGGCAGCATCTGCGCGGCCGGCGCCGGCTTCGCGGTGAAGGACGTGCTGAGCGCGTTGTTCTGGGTTTCCTGCTCGCTGTCGCGCCGGAACTGCCACGGGGCCAGCAGCGTGTAACAGCAGATGGCAAAGGTGAACACCACCGCTGTCAACGCCAGCCATCCGGGCCGGAGCAGGAACCGCAACCGCACCCCTCTACGGTAAGCCGTCGCGTTCCGTGCGCGCACCCGGACCTGGCGTCACCCCTGCTTGCGGACCCAGTCCAGCAGCCCGGGGACGGTCCGCTCGATCATGGCGAGCACGTCCTCGAAGCCGTCGTCGCCGCCGTAATACGGGTCCGGCACCTCGGCGCCGTCCGGAGCGGACGGGTCGAACGACCGCAGGAGCCGTACCCGCGAGGGGTCGTCGACGCGGGAACGCAGGAAGTCGAGATGCCCTTCATCGGCGGCGAGCAGCAGGTCAGCCTCGAGATCGTCGTCGGTGACCTGCGCCGCGGCGTGCTCGGTGGGGTAGCCGTGCGCCTTGAGCGTGGCGCGCGCCCGGCGGTCGGCAGGCTCCCCGGCATGCCAGGGCCCGACCCCGGCACTGGACACGCGCACGTCGTCGGCGAGCCCGGCGGCGGCGAGCTTCGCCCGGAAGACGAGCTCGGCCATCGGGGAACGGCAGATGTTTCCGGAACAGACGAAGACCAAGTGCGACACGGGTAGCCAGTCTTCCAGAGCCGTCGTGCGAGGATCCCGGGCGTGCCTGCTCTAGCCGAGATCATCGCTGTCCTCGAACGCAGTTACCCGCCCCGGCTGGCGGAGAGCTGGGATGCCGTCGGGCTCGTGTGCGGCGACCCGGTCGACGACGTCCGGCGGGTGCTGTTCTGCGTCGACCCCGTCGAGGAGACCCTCGACGAGGCGGTGGAGATCGGGGCACAGCTGATCATCGCGCACCATCCTCTTCTCCTGCGCGGGGTGCACGGCGTCCCGGCCGACACTGCCAAAGGATCGCTGGTACACCGCATGATCCGCGGCGGCATTGCGCTCTACTGCGCGCACACGAACGCCGATTCGGCCGACCCGGGAGTGTCCGACGCGCTTGCCACGGCCATCGGCCTGGACGTCGACCGGCCGCTCGACCCGCACGAGCCCGGCGGGCGGACCGGGATCGGCCGGATCGGGCACCTGCCCGCGGCCGAGCCGTTCGCGCAGTTCGTGCAGCGGGTCGCCGACGCCCTTCCCACCACCGTGCCCGGGGTGCTCGGCGCGGGCGATCCGGACCGGCCGATCCGCACCGTCGCGGTGTCCGGCGGCGCGGGCGACTCCTACCTCGCGAAGGCGACCGCCGAGGGCGTCGACGCCTACGTGACCGCGGATCTGCGCCACCATCCCGCCGGGGAACACCTTGCCGCGGCCGGTCCGGTACCCGCGCTGGTCGGGCTCACGCACTGGGCCAGCGAGTGGCCGTGGTGCGGACAGGCCTCGGCCCTTGTCGGCGCGGCCTTTGCGGGTACCGTCGAAGCTCACGTCTCCACGAGGTGCACCGACCCGTGGACCGTCCGCGCCACCCGCCCAGCTGAATAGTGAACCAGGGAGCACAGTGAAGGCCGACCCCGCCGTCCAGCGCCAGCTGCTCGAACTCGCGAAGGTGGACGCCGAGCTTTCGCGCGTCGCGCACCGCCGCCGTACCCTGCCCGAGCTCGCCGAGATCGAAGCGGGGGAGAAGACCGCCCGCGACAAACGCGACGCGCTCGTGTCCGTCGAAACCGCGGCGTCGGACCTCGACCGGGAAATCGCCCGGCAGGAGAAGGAGGTCGAATCGGTGCGGGCGCGCGAGGACCGCGACCGCAAGCTGCTGGAGTCCGGGTCCGTCGGCGCGAAGCAGATGACCGACATCGAGCACGAGCTGCAGACGCTCACCCGGCGGCAGAGCGCGCTCGAGGACGACCTGCTGGAACTGATGGAACAGCGCGAGGCACTGGGCCTGGACGCGCAGCGCACCAGCGCCGAGGTCGACAAGGCAGTGCACGAGGTCGAGGCCGCGAAGGGCCGCCGGGACGAGGCGTTCAAGGACCTCGACACCACCGACGCCCGCCGCACCGAGGACCGCGCGAAGCTGCTGCCGCGGTTTCCCGAGCCGCTGCTGAAGCTGTACACCAGGGTCTACGACCACAAGGGCATCGGCGCCGCGCTGCTGCGGGCCCGCCGTTGCGGGGGCTGCCAGCTGGAACTGGACCGCAACACCATCGCCGAGATCAAGGCGGCGCCCGAGGATTCGGTCGTCCAGTGCGAGAACTGCGGCGCGATCCTGGTCCGCACGCTGGAGTCGGGCCTGTGACCGACCGGGTGGTCGTGGAGGCCGACGGCGGATCGCGCGGCAACCCCGGTCCGGCCGGGTACGGCGCGGTGGTGAAGGACGCGGCCACCGGCGAGGTACTCGCCGAGCGGTACGAATTCCTCGGCGTGGTCACCAACAACGTCGCGGAGTACTCCGGCCTCGTCGCCGGGCTCACCGCGGCGGCCGGGCTCGGAGCGTCCACTGTGGACGTCCGGATGGACTCGAAGCTCGTGGTGGAGCAGATGTCCGGGCGGTGGAAGATCAAACACGCCGCACTGCAACCGCTCGCCGCACAGGCCCGCGAACTCGCCGAACGCTTCGACCGGGTCGGCTACACCTGGATCCCGCGTGCTGAGAACGCCGACGCGGACCGGCTCGCGAACGTTGCGATGGACAGCGGCACCGGGGTCGAGCGCAAGGTGGGCGGTACCAGCGGCGGGCGCAAGGTCACCGAGCCGGACCGGGTATCCCCGGCGGGCTGGACCGGCGCCGTCGGCACCCCCACCAAGCTGCTCCTGCTGCGCCACGGCCAAACCGGAATGTCGGTCGACCGCCGGTACTCCGGCCGCGGCGACGTCCCGCTCACCGAACACGGCCGCGGCCAGGCGGCTGCGGCGGCCAAACGGCTGGCGTCGATGCCGGGCGTGATCGGCGAGGACGGCGAGCCCGCCCCCATCGTGGCGTCGCCGCTGATCCGCACCAAGCAGACCGCGCAGGCGGTCGCCGACGCGCTCGGCGGCCGCGTCGAAACGCATCCCGGGCTGATCGAGACCGACTTCGGCGAGTGGGAGGGCCTCACCTTCACCGAGGCCGCGGAGCGCGACCCGCAGCTGCACCGCTGCTGGCTCAGCGACTCGTCGTGCGCGCCGCCCGGCGGCGAGAGCTTCGACGCCGTCCACCAGCGGGTCGGCCAGGCCCGGCGCGACCTGGTGGACCAGTACGACGGGCGCACGGTCGTGGTGGTCAGCCACGTGACGCCGATCAAGACGCTGCTGAGGATGGGCCTCGACGCGGGCCCGTCGCTGCTGTTCCGGCTGCACCTCGACCTGGCGTCGCTGTCGATCGTCGAGTTCTACCCGGACGGAAATGCTTCCGTCCGGCTCGTCAACGACATTTCGCACCTGTCCTGACCAGCCTCGATGTGGGATGGATCACGCTCGGGGATGACGCGTGAAAAGGCCCGGATGAGGTATTGGCTAGAGTGCGGTGTCGACCGCGGCGCCGCGGCGCAGGTTCCGGGAGGGGCTTCAAGGGGGGCGCAGGCTCGTGCGTTTCTTCGGCAGACTCCGCGAGTGGAAACAGTGACGAGGACATGACGGCTAGCGCACTCACCGCAGTATCCGACCCCGGCTTGCCCGGGGAGGTGACGTCCGACCCTCCTGCCCGCCTCCGCTACAGCTGGCTTGCCTCGACCCTCGCGGTGCTCGCCGGCGTGGCAGCCGTCGCCTGGCACGCCACGCGGTACGGGCACTGGATCGTGGACGACGCGGCGATCACGTTCTCATACGCGCGCAGCGTCGCCGAAGGTCTCGGCCCGGTGCTCGCACCCGGCGCGCCGCCGGTGGAAGGCTTCTCCGACCCGACCTGGATGATCTTGCTGGCGTTCGGCAAGCTCGTCGGGCTCTTCGACCGCGGCCTGCTCCTCGGCATCCCGGACTACGTGCTCTACCCCAAGCTGCTCGGCCTGCTGTTCACCGCGGGCATCCTCGTGCTGTGCCATCTCGTGGCCCGGCAAGTATTCCGGCGGCACGCATGGGCGGTCACCCTCGCCGTCGGCTGCACACTCGCGCTGATCCCGTCGTTCGTGATCTGGGTCGTGTCCGGGCTGGAGAACTCGCTCTTCGCTTTCGCCGTCACCGGGCTGGCCGCGCTGCTGTTCACCGCGGTGCGCAAGGAACGCACGCTGTCGTTCAAGATCGCGATCGGCGTCGGCGTGATCGTGGCGTTCGCCGCGCTGACGCGGCCGGAAGGTCTGATCTACGCGGGCGCGTACCCGATCGTCCTGCTGTTCGGCGTGCGAGCGGCGGGATTCTGGCCCAGTTTCCGGTCCGCGCTCGTGTCGATCGTGGCTTTTGCGGTGCCGTTCGGCGGCTACGTCGTCTGGCGGTACACGGAATTCCACCGGCTGCTGGCCAACCCGTCGGTGGCGAAGAAGCAGGGTCTGCCCGACCTGGCGTCGATCGTCCGGCCGCACGAGCTGGCCGTGTACGTGGGCATTCCGGCGACGATCGTGCTCGTCATCGTGGTGGTTTGGGCGCTGCGCAAGGCGCCGTGGCGGCGGCCGCTGCTCGGTCTGCTCGTGCCGCTGGCGCTCGGCGTGATCGCGTACGGCGTGATGGTGCCGGACTGGATGACGCAGGCCCGCTTCGCGACGCCGGTGTGGGTGCTCGGCGCGCTGGCCGGGACGATGGCGTTCGGTGAACTGGTGCGCAGGCTGAAGGTCCGCTGGCGAGTGGTGGCGTCGGTCGTGCTGGTGGCCGCGTCGGTGCCGTCGCTCTTCGGCTTCGTCGCCAGTTCCGACAAGTTCATCAAGAGCCCCACCATTACCGCATGCCTGGTCGCCGACCGGTTCGGCCGCGGCTTCAACTCGTACGCGGACATCCTCGGCCTGCAGAAGGCGTCGCTGTTGCTGCCGGACCTCGGCGGATCGTCGATGACGAGCCGGCTCGAGCTGGTCGACATGGCCGGTCTGGTCGACGCGCCGATCGCCGACCTCACGCACGACGGCAACATCGAAGGTCTGCGCAACTACGTGTTCGACCAGGTCAAGCCCACTTTCATCCACTCGTGGGGCCCGTGGGCCGACGGCAACGGGATCACCGTCGACCCGCGCATCGACCGGGATTACTACCCGATTCTCGTCTACCCGGGTCCGGGCAAGCGCAACGGTGACTTCGTGCGCAAGGACGCGGTGACTGACCCGGCGAAGCTCCAGGCCGTGCAGCACTATGCGCAGGTCACGATGATGAACGTCGAGGCGCAGCGATTCGGCGACGGCCTGGCCGACTGCGGACCGACGCTGTCGCGCGGCAGCACCATCGCGCCGCGCGGCTAGCCCGGGAGCACCAGCCATAGTGCGCAGGTCGCCGCTGCCAGCGACAGCGGGGTCGTGAGCAGGCCAAGGCGGAGGAAATCGCGCGGGTGTTCGCCGTGGCGGGCGAGAACTCGGCGCCACAACAGGGTGGCGAGTGAGCCGAGGTAGGTCGCGTTCGGGCCGATGTTCACGCCGAGCAGAATCGCGGGGAGCACGGCGGGATTCGGGTGCGCGGACAGCAGGATCAGCGTCGCGGGCAGGTTGTTGACGAGGTTGGCCAGCACCGCCGCGATGGCCGCGGCGAGCAGGAGCTCGGGCAGCCCGGCGGCGGTCGGCAGTATGGTGTCCAGCAGCCCGCCGAGGACGTGCTCGTCCACCGCTTCCACCACCACCGCAAGCGCGAGCACGAACAGGACCAGCAGCGGCGACGCCTCGGTGACCACCTGCCACGGCCGGATCTTCCGCTCGGCCAGCGCCCGTGCCGCGAGGACGAGGGCAGTCAGCGCGGCCACCAAGACCGGTTCGACGTGCACCAGCTGCCCCACGGCAAACCCGGCGAGCATCACCGCCAGGACGACCAGCGTGAAGACCGGTGCTGCGGTTTTCGGAGCGGTAGCCCGGGGCGCCGGTGGTTGTCGGAGATCGGCGCGGAAGTACCAGAGGAATACACCGAGTTCGATCGCGATGGTGACCAGCCAGGGGAGGGCCATCAACGCGGTGAAGCCCGCGAAGGTGAGCCCGGAGGCAGCGAAGGCTAGGAGGTTCGTCAGGTTGGAGACGGGCAGCAACGTGGACGCCGAGTTGGCGAGGTGCGCGCAGGCGTAGACGTGCGGGCGCGCGGGGAGGCGAAGTTTCCCGGCCGTGGCAAGCACGACGGGCGTCAGGAGGACGACGGTGGCGTCAAGACTCAGTACGGCAGTCGTGACGGCCGCTGCGGCGAACGTGAGAAGCAGCAGCCGCTTCGGCTCGCCGCGGCAGATCTCCGCGAGTTCCGCGCCGAGCCAAGTGAAGACGCCCTCCGCCGCGGCGAGGTGGCTGACCAGGAGGATCGCCGCGAGGAAACCCATGGTGGGCAAGATCTCGACCACCCGCTCGATGGCATGCGTAGCCAGATGCGTGGCGAGGACGACCCCAGCCACCGGCACGGCGACCACCGCTTCGGGCAGCCCCCGGGGACGGGTCATGGCGAACCAGAGGGTACCTGCGAGAAGAACGGCGGCGAGGACTGCGGCTGGAGGACCACTCACTCCCGAACGTTAGCTCCGGGGGTGAAGGGACCCTTCACTCCGGAGTGTCGCTTGGCGCGTGACGGGACCCTTCAGTCTCGACCGTTGTCCCACGCATGAACGGACCGTTCGCTCTGGGGCGCAGCTCGGCGCATGATGGGACCCTTCACTCTCGACCGTTGTGCCGCGCATGAACGGACCGTTCGCTCTGGGCACGGCCCGGCGCATGATGGGACCCTTCACCCCAGAACGCTGCTCGACGCACGAATGGACCGTTCGCTCCGGAGCGGGGCTTGGCGGGTGAAGGGACCCTTCACTCCCGACCGCTGTCCCGCGCATGAAGGGACCCGTCACCCCCACCCGTCACCCCCACCGTCACTCCGGAGCCGTTGCCCGGCGCGCGAGGGGGCCGTTCGCTCCGCGGCGCTACCCCGCGCGTGAAGGGACCCTTCACTCCGGCCCACGGCCCGACGTGTGAACGGCCCCGTCACCCCCGCCCGCAACCCGAGCACGAACGGACCATTCGCAGCCCAGCCAAGCCGGACCACCCGCAAAACCGGGTCCGGTGAACGGGCGGAAGCACCAGGCCGGGTAGGATTTCGCGGCGGACGAGCTGGCAGGACGGTCGCGGATCGGGGTACCCCCGGTTCGAGGAAAGTCCGGACTCCGCAGGGCAGGGTGGTTGCTAACGGCAACCCGGGGTGACCCGCGGGACAGTGCCACAGAAAACAGACCGCCCCCGTCCCCGGACGGGGGTAAGGGTGAAACGGTGGTGTAAGAGACCACCAGCATCCCGGGTGACCGGGATGGCTCGGTAAACCCCACCCGGAGCAAGGCCAAGAGGGAGCGGTCCGCCGCTCCTGCGCAGGCGATCGAGGGCGGCCCGCCCGAGCCTGTGGGTAGGCCGCTCGAGCCTGCCGGCGACGGCAGGCCCAGATGGATGACCGTCGCCCGTCCGGCCGTGAGGCCGGCCGGGAACAGGATCCGGCTTACATGCCAGCTCGTCCCGCTCCTGTGTCACGATCGTCCGCATGGGTGAAGCCGCCGAAACCGCCACCGCGTTCAAAACCAGCTTCGACACCTTGCACGCCCTCATCTACTTCGCGCCCGAAGCCCACGAGCGGCTCACTGCCGTGGGCTTGCGACCAGGGTCGATGACGTACTTCGCCAGCCGCTGCGCGCCGATGGGCGCCATCGGCCCGGCCGCCGCGGCCGCGACCTTCTACAACTTCAACCCCGACCGCATCGCCCGCGCCCTCCCGCGCGCGTGGACCCTCGCCAGCCCGGAGGCCGTCGTAGCGGCCAGGCTTGCCGCCGTCGATGACGCGTACCGCCGACTGCTGGGTGACGAAGTGCTCGCGTCCGCCGAAGTCGCTGAAGCGGCCGCTCTCGCGCGCGAAGCGACCACTGTGTGTCGTCCAGAAGGACGCCCACTGTACGCCGGACACGCGAGCCTGCCGTGGCCCGATAAGCCGCACCTTGTCCTCTGGCACGCCCTGACGCTGCTTCGCGAGCACCGTGGAGACGCGCACGTCGCCGCATTGACACTGCACGGCGTACCCGGCCTCGCCGCCTTGATTACCCACACCGCAACCGGCAAGGGCACTGCCGCCGAAGCGGCGAAGCGCACTCGCGGCTGGAGCGACGAGCAGTGGGACGCCTGCGTCGCGCAGCTGACCGCCGACGGGGTCCTCGATCCAGCCGGCCTCACCGAGCGTGGCTGGGACCTTCGCGAGCAGGTGGAAGCGGCGACGAACGCGGCGTCGGAAGACCCGTGGCGGCACCTCGGCGAGGAGAAAACCACCCGTTTGCACGAGTTGTGCCTTCCGCTCAGCCGGACCGTGGTCGACGCGGGTGCGATCCCCGGGCAATAACCCGGCCGCTGACCTGCCCAGGATCACGCTATGTGGTGAACAAATGCGCACATCCGGCGCGAGGGTGACGGGTATCGCAGCCCTCCGTGATCGATTCCGCATCGATCTGCGGACCCGGTGCTCACTCACCGGACTCGCGCGGGGAGGCCGAACGGGGCATGCCACACTTGTCCCCGCCCGACACGCCGGGCCGGAGCGCACTGAGAGTGAACACCGCACTTCCCGTGGGGTGACTTCGCCGGGGCACTGCGAAATCCGGGTGGCTGGGGTTATTGAGGAGCACCCTTGCCACGATGATGGAGGGCGAGGAATCCTGACCACCGGACCGTAATACCCGCCCCTGTCCACAAGTCGACATCTACCCAGCGCGCTTTGACCATTACCCCTCGTAACGCCATGATGGTGTTCGTAGCTTCGCCGAAGCCAGAACAGCGCGGCGTCCGCCGTGCACCGGGAGTATCGCGATGACCAGCATGACCACCCTCGAGACGCTGGCTGCCGGCGAGCTCGGCACCGGCAACGTCCGCACCTGGCTGCTCGACAACATCATCCCCCTCGTGCTGCTCGCCGTTGCGCTGCTGCTCCTGTGGCTGGGCGGCGGCAAGGGCGACAACGCCGGGGTCATGCGCAGGCTCGCCGGGGTCGTCATCGCGCTCGCGATCATCGGGCTCGCCGTGAGTGGCGCCGGGGTCAACGTGGGCCGGTGGATCGCCGGCCTGTTCACCGGCTGAGGCGGGGCAGGCGTGCGCATCAGGACGGATGACGAGGTCTACCGGGTCGACGCCGTCTGGCTCGGTCCGCCGAAGGCGACTTTTCCCTGGCGAGCCCGCTACGTCGCGTGGCTCGTCGGCATTCCGGTCTTCCTGGTCGTGCTCACCGTGGAGCGGTGGGCAGGCTGGAGTTTCGGGTTTTTCTCCACGGCGTGGGCGTTCGTGGTCACCATCGTCATCACCCGGCTGATCACGTCGAAGATCAGCCACGAGCGCCCGCTCGGCGCGGTGATCGCGATGGCGGGCCAGGAACTGCGCACGCCGCGGGAGCAGACCTCGGGCACGGGTGGCGCGGTGAGCGCGGCCCGGGTCCGGGTGCGGGCCACGCGCCCGCTGCCGAAGCACAAGAGAAGGCGGCAGTACCAGCACCAGGGCACGAGCCGCGGTGCCGGGACGAGGGCCGGAGCACAGGGAGCACCACGAGCGCGCCGGAGCCGCCCCGCGGCTCGGGCCGGGAGGTAGTCGTTGTTCGGTCGCGGCGGAAGCCGAGGGAAGCGGGATCAGGACGTCCCTGCGGGTGCCTGGAACGCACCCCAGCAGGGCCGGGCGAGCACCGGCGGCAAGACGAGCTCCGGCGGCAAAGGCCGTCGGCTGCCTGGTGAGCAGGCGATACCGGCGTACACGCCGTCGATCGCCGCGCGCAGCATCGACGGGCATCTGCTGCGCACCGGGTACGAGGTGTACGCGTGGTATCGCCTCGCGCCGCAACGCTGGTCGTTCCGCTCCGACTCGCAGCGCCGCGACCTGATCGCGGCCATCGCGGGCCAGTACGCCGAACTGCAGGGCCGGTGGCTGCACCTGCGCGTCACGAACCGGCCGTACCCGATCCGGATGTGGGCCGAGGCGCACGTGCACAACGCGGTCGGCAGGCCGAACGACGTGCCGGGCGCGCTGTCCTTCGACGACTACCTGATCGGCGAGCAGCAGCAGCTGATGGGCCGTTCGATGGCGGAAAAAGAGGTCTACCTGGGCGTTCAGGTGCAGACCCGGCGCATGGTCGACCGCGCCGTGGAGCGCGCCGCGCCGGTGCTGCGCCGGATCCTGCCCGAGGCGGTCGACGCCGAACTGGCCGCGCTCGACTCCGAGATCGAGCACCTCGACCAGGTCATCGGCAGCGCCGGGCTGGAAGGCCGTCCGGTGCACGCCGAGGAGATGTCCTGGCTGATGCACCGCTCGTGCTCGCTCGGCCTGCCCGCGCCGCGCAACATGCCCGCGGTACCGGGGGCGGCGTGGGAGCCCGAGGATCTCGCCAGCTTCACCGACGCGGCGGATTTCCACGCCGAGCCGTACGCGCCGACGGTCACCGTGCGTGGCCGCACCGGGTCCAACGCCGGGGTCTCGCGGCATCTCGCGGTGCTCACCGTCGGGCAGATGCATGGGCTGCAGATCCCCGAGGTCGACGACCCGTGGGTGCAGCACGCGGACCGGCTGCCGGCCGCGGTCGAGGTGTCCGCGCGGATTTACGTGCGGCGGCCGGAAGAGGTGTCCGGCGAGCTGCAGCGGCAGATGAACAAGGTCCGCTCGCAGGTCAAGCACTACACCGACGAGCACGAGCTGGAGCCGCCGCAGTCGCTGGCCCGCCAGGCCGGGCGGGTGCTGGAGATCGACGACGAGATGACGTCGGGGTTCACCGCGCTGGCCACGCGCGTGCGGTCGTGGTGGCGGATGGCGGTGTCCGGGCCGACCGAGCGGGACGCGCTGCGGCTCGCCCAGCAGCTGCTGGACCTGTACAAGCCGAAGATCGCCATCGAACACCCGGAAGCGCAGTACGCGATGGCGCGCGAGTTCATCCCGGGCGAGCCGCTGGCGTCCGGCGCCTACATGCGGCGCGGTTCGGTGGTGTGGACGGCGTCCGCGGTGCCCACCGCAACCGCGGAGGTCGGCGACCGGCGCGGCATCCTGCTGGGTGAGACGGTCACCGCCACTCGGCGACCGGTCGCCTGGGACCCGTGGATGGCGCAGGAAATCCGCGACGGCTCGGGCCTCACCGCGATGGTGGCCGGTCTGGGTGGCGGGAAGTCGTTCCTCGGCGGCGGCATCGTGTACAAGACGCTGCGGGCCGGGGCGCACTGGACGATCCTGGACCCGTCGGGCCCGCTGTCGCGGCTGTGCGACCTGCCGGAGATCCGGCCGTACGCGCGGCCGATCAACCTGCTCAACGCGCAGCCCGGCATCCTGAACCCGTACCGGGTGGTCGCCGAGCCGCTGATCGAGCACTTCCTGGACGAGGACGATCCGGAACGCTCGTGGCGGCGCGAAAAAGCGCTGGCTGGCGCCACCCGGCGGCGGCTGGTGCTCGACGTGCTCACCGGCGTGCTGCCGTACGAGGTATCGCGGATGGCGCAGACTCGGATCGTGCTGCTGCGAGCGGTCCGTGCCGTCGGCGGGCGGTTCGACGCCGACCCGGGCCAGGTCATCGACGCGCTGCGGCGGGATTCGAGCGAGCACCACGAGCACGCGATGGTGGTCGCGGACTTCCTGGACGAGATGCGCGAGCGGATGGCGTTGCTGATCCCGGAATCCGACGCGGACCCGTACGCCGAGACCCGCGACGACCGGATGACTGTCCTGACGATGGCCGGTCTGACACTGCCGAAGGACGGCGTACCGCGCGAATACTGGACGGACGCCGAATCGCTCGGCGTGGAAATGCTGAACCTCGCCGCGTGGCTCACCCAGCGGTCGGTGTACGAGAAGCCGAAGGAACTGCGCAAGGGCGTCTGGATCGACGAGGCGTTCTTCCTGTCCGAGGTGCCGACCGGGCGGGTGCTGATGAACCGGTTCGCGCGTGACTCGCGAAAGTGGAACGTCCGGGTGCTGCTGTCGTCGCAGATTCCGGCGGACTTCCTGAAGATCCAGGGTTTCGTGGCGCTGCTCGACTCGGTGTTCGTCGGCCGCCTCGACGACGACGATGCACAGGCGGACGCGTTGCGGCTGCTGAAGGTGCCGGTCGGCGTGGGGTACGAGCAGGTGGTCGCGGCGCTGGGCCGGCGTCCGGGAGCGCAGCGCGGCCTGGAACGCGACCTCGAACCACGGCAGTTCATCTTCGGCGACGGGGCAGGCGGCGTGGAGCGCATCCGGGTCGACTTCTCCGGCCCGCACCTCGACCAGCTGCGCGCGGTCATGGACACGACCCCGGGCTCGCCCGACGCACGCACGAAACCGGGCAGCGACCTCGTGGTACCCCGCGAGGACGAGCCCAAGCCGTACGTCCCGACCCCACCGGAGGACGACGAGCTGGCCCACGACTTCGAACTCCAGGCGGAACTCGAGGTCGGCCTCACCGACGAGCAGCTGCTTGGCTCGCCGGACCCGCTCGCGTCCGAAACCGGCGAGGTGGAGGGTGCAGTGCAGAACGGAAGGCAGGACCGGCACGCACGAGCCGGCGGCAAGGGCGGTACCGGCAGGGATGCCGCGTGAACCCCGGTGATCCGGCGTCAGCCGATTCTTCGGCGGCCGCTGTCGTGGTGGCTGCTGCTGGGGTGGCCGCTATTCCGGTGGCTGCTGCTGTGGCCGCTGCTTCGGTGGCCGTGAGGGAGGCCGCGTGAACACGGTCTTCACGCTGGCGTTCGTCCTCGCGTTCGCCGCCGGCTGGCACGCGCTGCGCAAGCGCATCAAGGAAGGCCCCCGCCGGCCCGGCCGCCGCCCCAGCCGCCGCGCGACGATGCTCGCGGTAGTGGCGATCTTGGGGATGCAGACGGTGCTGTTCGCGCCGTCGGCAAATGCGGCAGCTTGCGGGGAGGCCCCGAACCCGGAACGCCCCGGCGCTGGCATGGTCGGCGCGCTGGATCCCGCCGAAGGCCATGGCGAGTCGGGCAGTCCCTACATCGACTACAGCTATGCCGGGTTCGTGTGGAACACGTTCCAGACGAACTGCACGCCGCTGTCGAGCATCGCTTCGCCCAACTCCACGATCGACACGTGGGCGGGCAACCAGCTGTTCAACATCGGCAAGAACATCGTGGGCGCCACCAACTCCTTGCACTACACGGTGTTGGAGGGCGGCCTGCTCAACCCGATCTACAACGCCGTCAAGGCCGGTGCGGAGAAGGTCTACAACAACATCTACGCGCAGCTGTTCGGGCTCGTGGCACTCGTGTTGTCGATCATGCTTTTCCGCAACATCTGGCGCGGTGACCTGGCCGGGGTGAGCAAACGCGCGTTGTACGCTCTCGCGGGAGTGTGGCTTGCCGCGTCGTCGCTTGCGATGCTGCGGTACTTCGATCCGATCGACAAAGCAATCGTGCAGACCACCACGAACATCCAGGCAGGGTTCGTGGACGAGTCCGAGAACCGGGTCGTCCGGCACGTCCTGCCGACCGATCTGCACAACGAGGTCGTCTACAAGAACTGGTTGCGCGGGGAATTCGGGGCTCCGGACGCACCTCAAGCGGGCCAGTTCGGACGTCCGTTGCTCGATGCGCAGGCCTTCACCTGGGCCCAGCTGCGCAATGGCGACGACGGAAAACAGAATGTCGTCGATGCGAAAAAGGCGGCCTTCAAAGACATCTCCACCAAACTCGGCCCCGCCACCGGGTACTTCACCGGCGAGGCCGGTGGCCGTACCGGCTCCGGATTCCTTGCCCTCGGCCAAAGTCTCGTCTACTCGCTCTTCCAGCTTCTCGCCAAAGCCTCCGTGCTGCTTGCGCAGGTGCTGATCCGCCTGTTCGCGCTCACCGCGCCGCTCATCGGGCTCGTCGCGCTGCTGCACCCGGACATTCTGCGCCGTGTGCTCAAGGTCGCCGGGGGCATCGCGTTCAACCTGGTCGTGCTGTCGGTGCTCGCCGGGGTGCACGCGCTGTTGCTGCAAGCGATCTTCGCCGCCGGTGACTCGCTCAACCTGCTCACCAAGATGGTGCTGGCCGGGCTCATCACCGTGCTGCTGTTCCTCGTCGGACGGCCGGTGCGGCGGTTGTGGCAGATGGTCGAGATGTCGGTCAGCATGGTCGGCGCCGCGGTGCCGTCGCCCGGTGGGCTCTTCTCCCGGTTCCGCAAGAAGAACGGCCCGACGCCGCAGGACGAGTTCTGGCAGAACGTCCGCGACACCGACGACGTCGTCGACGGCGATCTGCGCGGGCCGATCGGGGCGACCGTCGGCGGTGGGCGCTACCGGCCCGAGGCGGCGGTTTTCGCCAGTGCGCAACGGCTCGACAACGGATCCCGCGCCGCCCGGCCCGCTGCGGCGTGGTCGGGTGCGCCATGGCCGGGCGCGGTCGGGCCCGCCCAGTCGGCCGCGGGTGCGCTGCCCGCGGGTGGCGGCGGGGGTGCGCCGGTGTTCGGCCAGTACCACCCGGTCGCCGGCGAACCCGGGGACTACGTCGTCACCGGCGTGCGCCGGCCGGTACGGGAAAGCCGGCAGGTCGACACGTCCCCGGTCGCCGACCGGCGGTGGAGCGACGAGCCGGAGCCGGTCGTCGTCCCGTCGCGGATGAGCGCGCCTGACCGCGGGTACTCCGCTCCGGCGCCGGACCAGCCGGGGTACACGCCGCCGCCGGGTATCCGGGCACAGCCGCGGCGGGTCGATCCCGAGGTCGTCGCCGGGAAACCGGTGTTCGTGCTGTACCGGCCGTCGCGCGGCATCGAGGTGCGCGACACCGACCAGGTCATGGGGCGGTGACGCGTGCCGATCCGGACCAACCGCGGCCGCACTGCGGTCTACCGACGGCTCTGGGGCTTCCCGCTCCGGTCGCCGCGGCATCTCGTGGGCACGCTGGTGTTCCTCGCCTTGCTGGTCACCGTGCTGGGCGTCGTCCTGCCGAAGGTCGTCGGCAAAGCGGCGACGGCGGACCCCGGGGCGGCCCCGCCGAGTTCGTCAGCAGCGCCGCATCCCGGGGTCGCCGCGCCGGTGCCGTCCACCGAAACGTTGCCGACGCGGCTGTCCCAGCCGCTGGTCACACCCACTTCAGCGCCGCCGAACCCGGAGGCGCTGAACGTCGCCAAACAGTGGGCCGCGGCGTGGGTCCACCATCCGGCGGGCATCTCGAACGCCGACTGGCTCAACGGCATGCGCGCGCTCACCACGGACGAGTACCTGCCCGTGATGTCCACTGTGGACCCGGGAAACATCCCGGCGACGCGAGTCACCGGTGAGCCGGCGGTTTCCTCCTCGTACTCCAGTTCGGTCAAGGTCGTGGTCCCCACCGACGGTCCGAAACTCAGCATCACCGTGGTCAAGACGGCCGCGGGATGGCGGGTGTCGGACTACGACCAGGCGAGCTGACCGTGAAGCTCGGGATCCTGGTCGGGGTGCTGGTCGCTGCGGTTTTCGCGGCGGTGCTCGCCACTAACGTCGTCACGCAGGTCGTCATCGACCAGCAGCAGGCGGCGGCAGGCGGGATCGCGAACACGGCGTGCGACGCGGCGATCGGTCCCACCCAGCCGGGCCAGCCGGAGCAGGGCGGCTCGGACGCTTCGCAGCTCGACCAGGAGCAGCGCGGGATCGTGTCGCTCATCATCTCGATCGGCAAGCAGCGCAGCCTCGCCCCGCGCGCGTGGCAGGTCGCGATCCAGGCCGGCATGACCGAATCGCGGCTGCGCAACCTGAACCACGGCGACCGCGACTCGCTGGGCATCTTCCAGATGCGCCCGTCGATGAACTGGGGCAGCGTCGCCCAGGTCACCGACCCGAACTACGCGATCAACAAATTCTTCGACGTCCTGCTCGGCGTCCCGGACTGGCAGAACCTCCGCCCCGGCGAAGCGGCACAGGCGGTCGAGCGGTCGGGGTTCCCGGACCGGTACCACCGGTGGGAACCCATGGCGGTCTCGCTGGTGCAGAACCTCGGCCAGGTCGTCGACGTGGCCGGCTGCGGGCAGGGGCTGGGCGCCGCGCTGCCGCCGAGCCAGGCGGCGGCGCAGGCGATCAAGTTCGCACTGGGCGAGCAGGGGAAGCCGTACGTGTGGGGCGCGACGGGACCCAATTCGTACGACTGCTCCGGCCTCATGCTGCGGGCGTACGAGTCGGCGGGCGTGATCCTGCCGCGCGTGTCGCAGGACCAGTACAAGGCGGGCGCGATGCTGCCGGTCCGCGAGGCGCAACCCGGTGACCTGGTCTTTCTCGCAACGGACCCGGCCGACCCGGCGACAATCCACCACGTCGCGATGTACCTGGGCGACGGCAAGATCGTCGAGGCTCAGCAGACCGGCGTCCCGGTGCACATCCGGCCGTTCTCGTTCGACGAGGCCGAAGTCGTCCCGCAGGCGGTGCGCCCCGGCGTCTAGCATGGGTGCGGGAGGCACCGGCTCTTGACCCGTCCCGCGGGTCCGGATTCACCCGAAGTCGCGGCCTGTCCACGAGCACGTGGCCGCGCGCTGGCAAGAGGATGGCACACGTGGCACGGAAATTCGGCAAGAGAGGCAAACCGGGCCAGAACGAGGCCCAGGACCCGGCGGCGCTGTTCGGTGCGCCGCAGCCCCCGCGCCAGTCCGCGCACCCGGCGTCCAGCACCCCGCTGGCCGACCTGCTGAACCACGGCTGGCCCGGCGTCGATGCGGGGTACGTCGTCCTGCCCCGCTCGCTGGCGGAAGGTATGTCGCTGCCGTGGCAGCAGCAGATGGCCGCCCTGTTGTCGCAGTTCCACGCCGAGAACGCGCGGCTGTCATGGCCGGTGTACCGGGTGGTCCCGTCACGCTACGAACGCTTGGTCGACCTCGACGAGGAGCAGCTGGCGGAAGCCGGGTACCTGGTGGAGATGGACACCGAAGGCGAGATGGTGTACCGCGAACGGAGCGGACGGAAGGTCCAGGACCCGGACCATACGACGGTTCTGGTGTCTTGTCTGGACCCGATTCCCCGGCCTGCTGCTCCCCCTGCCGCGCCTGCTCCGGCGCCGGGTCCACTGGCGGCTCCGGCACCGATGAACATCGGCCCGGCGCCGGTGTGGAGGTCGGTTGGCGGGGAGGGTGGCCCTGGGGTTCCTGGGGTTCCTGGGGGGCCGGGTGTTCCTGGCGTTCCTGGCGGGCAGGGTGGTTGGGCTGGGGAGAGTCCTTCGTTTGGCGGCCCCGGTGTTGGTGCCGGTGCTGCCGGTGGTGCTGGTGCTGCCGGTGGTGCTGGTGGCCCTGGTGCTGGTGGTGGTGCTGCCGGTGGCCCTGTTGCCGCTGGTGCTGGTGCCGGTGGCCCTGGTTCCAGTGCCGGTAGTGCCGGTGGCCCTGTAGCCGCCGGTGCTGGTGGCCCCGGTGACAGCGCCGATGGTGCCGGTGCCGGTGGCCCTGCTGGTGCTGGTGGCCCCGGCCCCGGCCCCGGCCCCGGTGTCGGGGCCGATGGTGCTGGCGGCCCTAGTGCCAGTGCCAGTGCCGGTGGTGCTGGTGCGCCGCCCGATGTCGTAGCGCACCTTCCGGCGAGCAACGCTGTTGCCCAGCCAGCCGCTCCTGCAGCCAATGTGATGCGTCAGCCCAGCGCCCAGCCTCCGAGCGCAACCGGCCCCACCCAGCCTCCGTCAGCCGGAGCACCGCTGCCGACCGATTCCTCCCCCTCGACCTCGCCCCCACCTGAGGTGACTCAGTCCGCGAGCCCGCCCCCTCCGGCTCCGTCACCGGCGGCCCAGCCCTCGGCTATCCCCGGCCGCACTCCGGAGCCTCCCGATACGGCTCAGCCACCCGCCCCCGCCGAGCCTTCGCCCGCGACGGGCCACGGCGAGGCCTCGAGCGGTACTGGTGGCATCGAACCGTTGTCCGTTACCGGCGACGCTGCGGGGGGCAGTTCGACTGAGCCTTTGCCTGGCGCGGGCCAAGCTGCGCCTCCGAGCGGGACCAGCACGACCGGCCTTGATCGAGCCGCGCCCAGGGCCGGTGCGGTCGAGGCTGCGTCCGGCCCAGGCGAAGCTGTCGCCGCGAGCGGGCATCCTTCGCCCGGCACCGGCGGAGCCGCATCCCCGAGCGAGACCGGCGTGGCCGAGAGTTCGGAAGGTGCAGGTCAGGCTGACGTTGCCGACTCGTCCGTAAGCGCGGCGCAGAACTCGCCAAGTGAGGTGGAGGGTTCGTCGCAATCGGCCAGCGCACCGCAGGTGACCGACGGCGCTGAGGCTGGCTCGTCGGATCGGGTGCCGGATGAACCTGCCTCGGCTGCGACCGGCGGTCTTGCCGACGTGCCGGAGCCAGTCTCGTCGGAGATTGACATCGTCGGTCCGGCGGCTGACGTGGTTTCTGCCGAGAACTCGTCACCGGCGGATTCGGGCTCGGGGGAGTCGACCGTCTCACTGGCCGAGCAACCCGACGATCCGCAGTTGCGGGCCAGGCAGGCTTGGCAGCCGCAACCGTACGTCCACGAGCGTCGCGCTCGTCCAGAGTCGGAATCGGGGAACGGCGCGCAGCCGCAGGGACGGCATGAGGCGGTACATCCGGCTGAACCCCGCGCTGACGAAGGCCATTCGACGGGGCCCCGCCATCTCGCGCCGGACGCTCGGCTCGGGTCGAATTCACCTGCCGCGCCCGAACGCCCTGACCAGGGGTCGGACCCGGAAAGTGCTGTGCGTCAGCCGGATTCGGCTAGTCTTCAGCCAGGTCCGACTCCTCAGCCAGGTCCAGTGTTCCAGCCGGGCCAGGTGCCGCAGCCGGGCCCGACGCTTCGACCGAGCCAGTCGGCTGTGCCAGGTCCGGTGGCGCAGCCGGGTCAGGCACCTGAGCCAGGTCCGGTGTTCCCGCCGAGCCAGGCGTCTCAGGGAAGCCCGCCGTTCCACCCCGCCCCGACGGCTCCGCCCTTCCAGCAGCCGCCGCTGGGGTACCAAGGGCCGGTACCCCAGCAGGCCGGGAACGAGATGCGGCCGCACATTCCGTTGCCACAGCCCGGTGGCGGGCGGCGCCCCGCGGAGACCGGGCCGGACGGGCGGCCCTTGCCCGTCTTTCCGGGGCTGGAGACCGGACCCGCCGCGCCGCCGCCGCGGGTGCATCGGGCGGAACTGCCCGTCTTTCCGGGAAAAGAGCCTGCCGTACCTCCGGTGCCGAATCCGGATTACCCCGCACCGTCACCGGCCGACGACGCCGCGACGCCGCCTCGCGGGTTGCCCGTCCAGGGTGCCCGCGGGTGGTTCGACGAGCATCCGGACCGCGACGACAACGGGCCCGGCGAGTTCGGTCCTACCGGGGAACCCACGGAGATTCCGTTCCGCTGGCGCAAGTGAGCGGGGAGGTGTCACGCTGAACCCATGTCTGACGACCCGAACCCGGACCAGGGCTGGTACTACAACACCCGCACGCACGAAGTCGAGCACCTGCAACGCAGCCGCGGCATCGACCTGCTCGGCCCCTACCCCGACGAAGCCACGGCCCGCCGGGCCCTCGAGATCGCCCGCGAACGCACCCGGCAATCCGACGCCGCCGACCGCGCCTGGGACGGCGACTGAAAGCACGTGCACAGACTGGCCCCGCGGGGTCAGGTGGCTGGCCGGTGGTTCGGGATGTGGAGCACGACGTGAGCGTGGCAGGGCGTGCACGCTGGTGGTTCGGGATGTGCAGCGTGACCTGAGCGTGGCAGGGCATGCACGCTGGCGGTTTCGGGAAGCGCGGGCAGGCACGCCGGTGGGGCGGCGAGAGCAGCACGACTGACGAAGCGCGGTCACCGGCGGACAAGCGCCGGGACCGACTGGCCCAGGCAAAGTGCACCACGACTTGGCCAGGCACGCCGGTGGGGGCGAGTGCAACAGGGCCGATGAGCATCGGGTGAGGCGGCTGGCCCAGGCAAAGTGCACCACCACTTGGCCAGGCACGCCGGTGGGGGCGACAGCAACGTATCGGGTGAGGCGGCTGGCCCACGCGAAGAGCACCACCACCCGGGAACGCACGCCCGCGAGGCGGCTGGCCCAGATCAAGAGCAGGACCACCAAAGCACAGGCCAGACAGCCCCACAAAGGCCTCTCACCCAGCCGTAAGTACCGCCGGATCCAAGACGAACTCCGGATCCACCTGTGCCTCCAAATCCACCCCTGCTCGTCCGTTCCCCCACGCCCGCGCGTTGCGTAGGTGGAACTCCACCCCCTGCTGCTGGTACCGCGCCCAATCCCGGGAAGTCGCGTCCACCCGGGCCTGCATTGCCGACAGCGTCTCCAGGTTGTGCGGCTCCAACTCGCCGATCGGCCGCGTGGCACCGCGTTCGGCGGCTCGGACGTGGCCCGACGTCGTCAGCCAACCCAGCAAAGCCGGGCCCAGTTGAGCGGTCAGGAAGTCGACGTCGTCACCATCGGTCACCTTGTTGCCGACCGCTACCAGGTGAACCCCGAAATCCCGCGCGTGATCTGCATACTGCCGGTACACGCCGACGCTCCGCAGGGTCGGCTCGCACACCAGGAACGTCACGTCGAAGCGCGTGAACAGGCCCGACGCGAAGGCGTCCGCGCCTGCGGTCATGTCCATCACCACGTACTCGCCCGGGCCGTCGACCAGGTGGTTCAGCAGCAGCTCCGCGGCGCCGACCTTCGAGTGGTAGCACGCCACCCCCAGGTCCTCTTCCTCGAACTGGCCCGTGACACCCAGCCGGACGCCGCCCAGACCGCGGAAGCAGGCGTCGAAAATCGGGTTGTCCTCGAACGGTCGCACCAGCCGGGAGCCGCGACCCGGTGGGGTCGTCTTGATCATTGCGTCAGCGGAGGGGATTCGGGGGTTGTCGCCGCGCAGGTAGTCCTTGATGAGCGGCATGTGCTCACCCAGCGTCGGCCACGCCAGTGCCTGCTCCTCCGTCGCGCCGAGGGCCACGGCCAGGTGCTGGTTGATGTCGGCGTCGATGGCCAGTACCGGGTTGCCCGCGCCGGCCAGGTGGGAGACGAAGAGTGACGACAGCGTGGTCTTCCCGCTGCCTCCCTTGCCGACGAACGCGATCTTCACGACATGCCCTTTCCGAAAATGAAGACGGTTTTCATCGTCGTACGCTACACCCGACCGGCCCGCGCCCGAACGGGCGATCGGCGACGGTCCGGCGGGATAGTGTTGTGTCGTGCCGCCACTCGTGCTCAGGACACCAGCGTCGGGAGGGGACTTCGGTCGTCTCCGGACGGAATTCACGCTGCCGGAGTCGTTCGGGCCCGAGGTGCTCGCCGAGGCCGAGGCGGCGGTGCTCGATCCGCTCGCCTCCGCCGGCGGCCGGGAGGACGCCACCGACCTGCCGTTGGTCACCATCGACCCGCCCGGTTCGAAGGACCTCGACCAGGCCATGCTGATCGAGCGCCGCGGCGCCGGCTTCCGCGTGCACTACGCGATTGCCGACCTCGCCGCGTTCGTCCCGCCCGGCGGCGCGCTCGATCACGAGGCTCGCCGCCGCGGGCAGACGCTCTACCTCCCCGACGGCAACGTCCCGCTGCATCCACCGGTGCTGTCCGAGGGCGCCGCCAGTCTGCTACCCGGTGAGGTCCGCCCGGCCGTGCTCTGGACGATCGACGTCGGCGAGGACGGCGAGCCCACCGTCACCCGCGTCCGTCGCGCGCTCGTGCGGTCCAGTGAGCAGTTCGATTACGAGGGGGTCCAGGCCTCGATCGACGCCGGACGGTCGCATCCGTCGATCGAGGCGCTGCCCGACCTCGGTCGGCTCCGGCGCGCGCTTGCCGTGCAACGCGGGGCGGTCGAGTTGCAGCTGCCGGAACAGGAAATCAGCGGCGACAGCGATGGCGGCTGGGTGCTGGCCCGGCGGCCGCGCACGGTCGTCGACGCCTGGAATGCCGAGATCTCGCTGCTCACCGGGATGGCCGCGGCGCAGATCATGATCGACGCCGGAGTCGGGGTGCTGCGCACGTTGCCGCCACCGGAGCCGGACGCCGTCGAATGGTTGCGCCGGTCCGCTGCGGTGGCCGGGTTGCCGTGGCCGGACGAGCTCGGCGTCTCGGAGTTTCTGTCCGCTTTGGACCCTGGGCAGCCCGCGTCGATGGCGCTCTACGCCGACACGACGCGTCTCCTGCGCGGCGCGGGGTACACCTCCTTCGACGGCGAATTGCCCGCCGTCACCACGCATGCCGGAATCGGTGGCGCGTACGCGCATGTGACCGCTCCGATCCGGCGGCTGGTCGACAGATTTGGTACGGAGGTGTGTCTTGCGGTCACGGCAGGGCGCGAAGTTCCTTCGTGGGTAAGGGAAGCGCTGGGCGAAGTTCCGGCGCAAATGTCTGCTTCGGACAGTCTGGCGGCGCGGGTCGAGCGCGCGTGCATCGACCAGGTGGAGGCGTGGGTACTGGCCGAACATGTCGGGCACGAGTTCACCGCGGTGGTGCTGCGTGCGGAGGAGAGCCGCGCGGAGATCCTGGTCGAGAACCCGCCGGTGATGGCGAGGTGTTCGGGCGAGAAATTCCCTGAAGGAGCACGGATCCGGGTGCGACTGACCGAAGTGGACGTTCAGCAGCGGAAGGTATCGTTCGAACGGGTATGAGGAACGCAGAACTATTTGACGATCTCGGTGAGCCGGTGCCGCTGGCGGGTCCGCCGCAGCGGGTGGTGTCGCTGGTGCCGTCGCTCACCGAGGCAGTCGAGGTGAGTGCGCCCGGAAGGCTGGTCGGGGCAACGGATTACTGCACTCATCCGTCCACTCTGGACGTTCCGCGGGTAGGCGGCTCGAAGTACCCGAAGCTCGACCGGGTGCTGGCGCTCGCGCCGGACCTGGTGCTCGCCAATTCCGAAGAGAACCGTCCGGAAGACGTGGAAACCCTGCGCGCCAATGGGATTCCGGTGTTCGTGATGGCCGCTTCCGAGTCCGTTCCGGCAGCATTGGGATCGTTGCGCCGAATTCTCACCCAAGCTTACGAGATCGCCGAGCCGGAATGGCTGGTCACGGCGGAGGATCTGTGGCGCGAGGTCGAACCGGTGCGCCACCGGGCAGTGATTCCGGTATGGCGCAAACCCTGGGTCGTGCTCGGGCGCGACACGTTCGCCGGGGACGTGCTGCGCCGCGTCGGGGTCGAGAATGTCTACTCCGGACACTCCGAGCGGTATCCCCGGCCGTCGCTGGAGGAACTTCGCGAGACCGGGGCCGACCTGGTCGTACTGCCCGATGAGCCGTACGAGTTCACCCAGGACGACGGCCCCGGCTTCTTCCCGCAGATGCGCCCGGTGCTGATTTCCGGGCGCTACCTCACGTGGTACGGACCGTCTCTTGTGGACGCCTATGCGGCGCTCAAAGAGTCAGTCCGGTAAGGACGGTCACGCGTTCCTCGGTGAAGTCCGCCATCGCCGCGGCCGGGCCTTCCCGGCCGATGCCGGAGTCCTTCACCCCGCCGTACGGCATCTGGTCGGCGCGGAAGCTCGGCACGTCACCGACCAGCACGCCGCCGACCTTCAACCGGGCCGAAAGGTCGAACGCCGTCGGCAGGTCCCGCGTGAACACACCGGTCTGCAACCCGAAGCGGGACGCGTTGATCCGCTCGACCCCGTCGTCCACAGAGGACACTCGGACCAGCGAGACCACCGGGCCGAACACCTCGTCCGCCATCACTGAAGCGTCTTCTGGCGCGTCGGCGAGTACGGTCGGCTCGACTGTTGCACCCGAACGGCCTCCGCCGGTAAGAACCTTGGCGCCCGCGGAAACGGCGTCGCTGACCCAGGATTCCACTCGGGACGCGGCTGTTTCGTTGATCAGCGGACCAACGTCGACGCCGTCCTCGCGCGGATTTCCAGTACGCAGCAAAGCAACCTGAGCGAGTACCTTCTCCTGCAATGCGTCGTAGACATCCGTGTGCACATAAACCCGCTGCACCGAAATGCACGACTGTCCGGCTTGGTACATCGCAAACGTCGCGATCCGCTGCGCGGCGAAGTCCAGATCGGTCCAATCAGGACAGACAAGAACCGCGCCATTACCGCCAAGCTCCAACGCGACGTGCTTACGTGGCACGCTGTCCCGGATCGCCCAGCCCACCGGCACCGAGCCGGTGAACGAAACCACCGGCAGCCGCGGGTCCTTGACCAGCTCGGCGGTCGCCTCGTTACCCAGCGGCAGAATCGACCAGCTACCCGCCGGAAGATCAGTCTCAGCAAGGATTTCGCCGAGTACCAACGCGGTCAGCGGCGTGGCCGGGGCAGGTTTGAGCACGATCGGCGCGCCGACCGCAATGGCCGGGGCGACCTTGTGTGCCACCAGATTCAGCGGGAAGTTGAACGGCGTGATGCCCAGCACCGGTCCGCGCGGAACCCGTCGGACGAGGGCGAGCCGTCCGGTACCACCGGGATCGGTGTCGAGCCGCTGCAGCTCACCGGAGAACCGCCGGGCTTCCTCGGATGCCCAGCGGAACGTCGACACCGCCCGGCCGACCTCGCCGCGCGCCCACTTCAGCGGCTTACCCGACTCGGCGGTGATCAGCTGCGCGATCTCCTCCGCGCGCTCGGCCAGCCGCCGCGATACGTGGTCCAGCGCGCCCGCTCGGACGTGCGCGGGCAGCGTCGCGAACTCGTCGGCGACGTCGGCCGCGGCCTGCACCGCAGACTCCACTTCGGACGGTCCTGGCACCTTATGCGACCCGGCTTCGGAGCCGTCGAAGGAATGCCGGACCACGGCGGTCTCGCCACTCGAAACCGGCTTTCCGGCTACCCAGAACGGAAAAGTCACTTGCGAGCCTCCGTACGGACTGCGTACTCGAGAACGGTCAAACCCTCGTCGAGCAACTCGTTGGACAGGGACAGCGGGGGGAGCAGCCGGATGACGTTGCCGTACGTGCCGCAGGTCAGCACCACGACACCCTGCGCGTGACAGGCCGCCGCGATCCGCTTGGCGAGATCGGCATCCGGCGTGTCGGTACCCGGCTTCACGAACTCGGCGGCCAGCATTGCGCCACGCCCGCGGACGTCGCCGATCACGCCGGTTTCCGAGGCCAGCGCCCGCAATCGCGGCAGTACCTGGTCCTGCACGCGCCGCGCGGAACCGGCCAGATCCTCGTTGCGCATGGTCTCGATCGCGCCCAGCGCGGCCGCGCACGCGATCGGGTTGCCGCCGTAGGTACCGCCGAGCCCGCCCGGACCGACCGCGTCGAGCAACTCCGCGCGCCCGGTCACCGCGGCGAGCGGCAGGCCACCCGCGATGCCCTTGGCCGTGCAGACCAGGTCCGGGACGACGTTCTCGTGCGTCGAGGCAAACCACTCGCCGGTGCGGCAGAAGCCGGTCTGCACCTCGTCGGCCACGAACACGACGCCGTTTGCCGTGCACCACGCGGAAAGCGCGGGCAGGAACCCGGGCGCCGGTTCGATGAACCCGCCCTCGCCCTGGATCGGTTCGAGCACCACGGCCGCGACCTGGTCGCCGCCGATCTGCTTCTCGATCCGGTCGATCGCCAGCCGCGCGGCCTCGGGACCGGACAGCCCGTCGCGGTACGGGTACGAGCCCGGCACGCGGTAGACCTCGGGCGCGAACGGGCCGAAACCATGCTTGTACGGCACCGATTTCGCGGTCATGCCCATGGTCAGGTTGGTGCGGCCGTGGTACGCGTGGTCGAACACCACGACGGCCTGGCGCCCGGTGGCGGTACGCGCGATCTTCACCGCATTCTCGACCGCCTCGGCGCCGGAGTTGAACAGCACCGACTTCTTCGCGTGCGTGCCCGGCGTCAGCTCGGCCAGCGCCTCGCACACCTCCACGTATCCCTCGTACGGGGTCACCATGAAACAGGTGTGGGTGAACCAGCACGCCTGCTTGCGGACTCGGTCGACGACCGCGGGCGCAGAGTGCCCCACGCTCGTCACCGCGATGCCAGACCCGAGGTCGATCAGGACGTTCCCGTCGGCGTCAGTCAGCAGCCCGCCGCTCGCGGACGTGATGTAGGCGGGCAGCACGGACGAGACCCCAGCCGCCACCGCGTTCGTCCGCCGCTCCTGCAGCGCGCGCGAAGCGGGGCCGGGGATCTCGGTCTGCAGCCTGCGCTGCCTGGGCGCCGGAGCCTGCGGCTCGGCTGCGGTGCTGGTGGTCACGGGTGCTCCTGCGCTGCGGGTCATGGGGTGGTCGTCCCTCAGGATGAGCCCTCGGCGAGCAGACGTCAGCTGGCCGTTTTGGCCAAGTTATCCTCTACAATTGGCCGTTATGGCACTGACCCTGCGCGCGCTCGCTGCGGAACCGGCGCTCGGCCTGCGCGTGGTCGCCGGGGCGGCCGGGCTCGACCGTCAGATCGGCTGGGTGCACCCCACCGAGCTCACCGACCCGCAGCCGTTCCTCGAAGGCGGAGAACTGCTGCTCACCACGGGTCTGGCCCTCGACGACGCGACCGCTGCGGCGTACCTGCGGCGGCTCGTGGACGCGGACGTCGCCGGGCTCGGCTTCGGCGTCGGCCTGAGCCACGAGCAGGTGCCGGACGCGTTGGTGGCGGCGGCCGACGAGGTCGGATTCCCGGTGCTGGAGGTGTCGCGGCGGACGCCGTTCATCGCGATCACGCGCGCGGTGTCACGGGCGGTCGCCGCCGAGGAGTACGCCGCAACGGTGCGAATCGGCCGCGCGCAACAGGAGCTGACCCGCACGGCGGTCGGCCGCAGCGGCGCCGGGGGAGTGGTCCGTCGGCTCGCGCGTCTCATCGACGGCTGGGTAATCCTGTACGACTCCGCTGGGCGGGTCCGTGAGGCTGCCCCGGCAAAGGCGCGCGCGATCGACCTGGACGTGACCACCCTCCGCGCGGGCACGCGCGTGATCTCCCATGGCGACGACGAGGTCGTCTTGCAGACCCTGCATACCCGCGGCGCGCTGGCAGTCGGGACCACGGAACCGTTGGACAGCACCGGACGGCACATCGTGAACACCGCCGTCTCACTGCTTTCCCTTGCGCTGGAACAAGATCGAGCGCAGCGGACGGCACAGTCGCGGTTGCGTACGGGCGTGCTCGAACTCCTCGCGGCCGGGCAGGAGGATCTGGCGCGAGAGGTCGTCCCGGAAATTCCGCAGAACGCGTACGCCGTGCTGGCGATAACAGGATCCAAGGCAGCCAGGAATGCACTGTACGAACGGCTGGAAAACGCGACGGGACAAGTGTTTGCGGCGCATCGCGAAGACAAACTGATCGTGCTGGCTGAAGACGATCATATCACCGCCACGGTCGCCGAAGCCAGTGAATTCCACTGTGGACTGTCGACCGCCGCCGAGTTCCCCACCGCACTGAGGCAAGCGGAAGAAGCAGCCGAGGCCGCCCGAGCCCAGCGTATCCCGCTGCTGCGCTACGCCGACCACGCCGGAGCGGGACTCCTCAGCCTCCTGGAACCCCAAGCAGCACAAGCATTTTCCGAACAACTACTGGCCCCGATCCGCGAGTTCGACCGGACCGGGCGCGGCAACCTGGAGGTATCACTGCATTCCTGGCTCGAACACCACGGCCACTGGGACCTCGCTGCGACCAAGCTCGGCGTACACCGGCACACGCTCCGCAACCGGATCACCAAGGCCGCCGAACTCCTCGGCCGCGACCTCGAAGCCCCCGGCGTACGCGCTGAACTGTGGTTCGCCCTCCAGCTCAAGCAGTCACCAGCAAGGTGATCGGCGAATCCCCGCACCGCCGCAGCGTCGTGCCGCCCGGCGTCGTGTACGGCTCCGCGCCGGAAGCCCACCAAGCCGGTACGTCGACCTCGCGCACGAGCGACCCCGTCGCCTGCCGCACGCTGTTCGACACGATCACCCGCCCCTGCGCGTTGAGCAACGCCGCCGTCCGGCCCAAAGAACGCAGCCGGCGACTCACCGTGCGCTCGAACTCGCGGACATACACGTCTGCACCAACGACTCCGGCGAATTCCTCACCGCGCGTGACGGGCACGGTGAAGGTGAGCGTGTACTCGTCGGTGCAGAGATAGTCGACGTACGGCCCGTTGATGTGCCGCCGTCCGCTGTCGCGCGGCACGGTGAACCACGATTGCCGCGTGTAGTCCAGGAAATTCGGGCTCGCCGGGTCGAGGCTGATGAAGAGCTGCTCAGGCGTGTCGTCCTCGCTGAGGCAGGACGTCCACCACTCGAGACCGAATTCCTGGTCGGCCAGCACGTTCGGTGCACTCACGAACCCGGCGCCGACCACGAGGCCGCCGAGCGCCTCGATGACCTGCGGCCGGATGGAGTGCAGGGCTTCGGCGGTGGAGCCGTCCGGCTCGGCGAGCAGCGCTTCGGCGGCGGCCAGAACCGGTTTCAGGCGCGCGAAAATCTCCTCGACGAGGGCGGATACCTGGGTCACGACCTCTTCGCCGGTCAGCGCGCGGGTGTCGGGCACGATGCTCACCTCGTGATGCGGGTCATCGGAGCTTACGGCGTTTCGAGGGTCAAGTGCAGATCCGCGAGCCGGTCGAGCGCACCGAGGATGTGGTCTTCGGTCAGGGCACGCGCCCGATCGCCGTCGGCCGCGGCGATCGCGGTGACGATCGCCTGGTGTTCAGCGTAGGACGCGCGGCACGACTCCTCGTCGCCGAGGGGCACCCACAGCAGGACGCCGTATTCGCCCTGCAGCTGGACTTCCTGGTTGGTGAGCCGCGGCGACTGCGCGGCCGCCGCCACCTCGAGGTGGAAGTGCCGCTCCGCGCGGGTCGCCTCGGGACCGGTTACGCCGAGCAGGTCTTCCGCCGTGAGCCGCAGCCGTTCGAGATCTTCGGGCGTACTGCGTTCGGCGGCGAGTTTCGCGGCGGAACCGGCGACAGCGAGGTAGTGGTCGCCGAAGTCGCGCAGGTCCGCCATCGACACCAGCCGCAGGCGTTCGGCCCACGAGCTGGCGGCCGGCCATGCCGGGGTACGCACGAAGCTGCCGCCACCGCGGCCCCGGCGCGTTTCGACCAGACCCTGCTGGCGCAACACGGCGAGCGCCTCGCGCACCGTGACGGTGGAGACGCGGAACTGCGCGGCCAGTTCCGCTTCGCTCGGCAGCTGCTCGGCGTCGTCGAGCAGACCGAGCGTGATGGCGTCGAGCAGCCGCGCGGCGACCGCCTCGGCGCGCCCCACTTGGTCCAGTGGGGCGAACATCGCCAGGCGCGCGCTGTTCGACATCTCCTTGCGCATCGTTGGTCCACCCGTCTCGGCAAGCAATGGGGTCAATCCTGCCCCAGGGCCTTGTCATTTGAAATATGGAGTTATATGTTTCATCCTGCCACGGAGAGTCAGGAGGCGCACGCGTGCAGGAACTGAGGGATTTCGTCGGCGGGAAGTACGTCGACTCGCTGTCGGGAAAGGTCTCGGAGATCGTCGATCCGGTCACCGGACGGCCGTACTGCACCGCGCCGGTCGGTGGCGCCGAGGACGTCGACCGTGCGCTGAAGGTCGCCGCGGAAGCGTTCGAAAGCTGGCGCGAGACCACCCCGGCGCAGCGGCAGCTCGCGTTGCTCAAGATCGCCGACGCGCTCGAGGCACGCGGTGAGGAGATCATCCGCGTCGAGTCGCAGGACACCGGGAAGCCGTTCGCGCTGACCATGTCGGAGGAACTGCCCCCGGCGGTCGACCAGGTGCGCTTCTTCGCCGGTGCCGCGCGCGTGCTCGAAGGCCGCGCGGCCGGCGAGTACATGGAAGGCCACACGTCGTTCGTCCGGCGCGAGCCGGTGGGGGTCTGTGCGCAGGTCACGCCGTGGAACTACCCGCTGATGATGGCGATCTGGAAGATCGCACCCGCACTCGCGGCAGGTAACACGATCGTGCTCAAGCCGTCGGACACCACGCCCGCGTCCACGTTGCTGCTCGCCGAGATTTGCGGCGAGTTCCTGCCTGCGGGCGTGCTCAACGTGATCTGCGGCGACCGCGACACCGGCCGCGCGTTGGTGGAGCACGAAACCCCGGCGATGGTGTCGATCACCGGCTCGGTGCGCGCCGGGATCGAGGTCGCCGGTTCGGCCGCGCACGACGTCAAGCGCGTGCACCTCGAGCTCGGCGGCAAGGCGCCGGTGATCGTGTTCCCGGACGCCGACCTCGATGCCGCCGCCGAAGCCATTGCCGCGGCTGGGTATTTCAACGCCGGTCAGGATTGCACTGCCGCCACTCGCGTGCTGGTACACGAGGACGTGCACGACACGTTCGTCAACGCGCTCACCCAGCAGGCCGAGGCGAACAAGACGGGCCGCCCGGACGATGAGGATGTCGCGTACGGTCCGCTCAACAACGCTGCACAGCTGGAAAAAGTGGCCGGTTTCGTCGACCGGCTGCCCGCGCATGCGACTGTCCACTGTGGAGGACGACGGTCCGGCGACGAGGGCTACTTCTACGAGGCCACCGTGGTTTCCGGCGTCCGGCAGGACGACGAGATCACCCAGAACGAGGTGTTCGGCCCGGTGATCACAGTGCAGCGGTTCACTGGCGAGGACGAGGTACTGAAGGCAGCCAACGGGGTGCCGTACGGCCTCGCGTCGTCGGTGTGGACCAAGGACCACCAGCGCGCCATGCGCGTGTCGGCGAAGCTCGACTTCGGCTGCGTGTGGATCAACACGCACATCCCGCTCGTGGCCGAGATGCCGCACGGCGGGTTCAAGAAGTCCGGCTACGGCAAGGATCTCTCGCTGTACGGCCTCGAGGACTACACGCGGGTCAAGCACGTGATGAGTGCGCTGTAGCGAGTGGTGACCGGATCCATGGGAAGGCCCGTCATGCCCCATCAAGCCCCCGCCGAGACCCGGCCGCCCGGCCCGAGCCTGCCCGGCGGCCAGCCGGCGATCCGGCTCACCGGCCTGGAAAAGCACTTCGACAAGGTGCGTGCCGTGGACGGGGTCGACCTCGACATCCCGCCCGGCGAGTTCTTCTCGATGCTCGGCCCGTCCGGCTCCGGGAAGACCACCGTGCTGCGCATGATCGCCGGGTTCGAGCTGCCCACGTCGGGCACCATCGAGCTCGACGGCCAGGACGTCAGCCAGCTCGCGCCGTTCGACCGTGACGTGAACACGGTTTTCCAGGACTACGCGCTCTTCCCGCACATGTCGGTGCAGCAGAACGTGGAGTACGGGCTGCGGGTGAAGCGGGTACCGAAGGCCGAACGTCGCGAGCGCGCAACGGAAGCGCTTCGCACGGTACGGCTGGAGGAATACGGCGACCGCAAGCCGACCCAGCTGTCCGGCGGGCAGCGGCAACGCGTAGCACTTGCGCGCGCGTTGGTGAATAGGCCGAAAGTGTTGTTGCTCGACGAACCTCTCGGCGCGCTCGATCTCAAGCTGCGCCAGACGATGCAGGTGGAGCTCAAGCAGATCCAGCGCGAGGTCGGCATCACCTTCGTCTTCGTCACGCACGACCAGGACGAGGCGCTGACCATGAGCGACCGGATCGCGGTGTTCAACGCGGGCAAGATCGAACAGGTCGGCACGCCGATCGAGGTGTACGAGAGACCGGCGAGCGCGTTCGTCGCCGGTTTCGTCGGCACGTCCAACCTGCTCAGCGGGCGTAGCGCGGAGGCGGTGATCGGCAAGCCGGGCGTGTACAGCATCCGGCCCGAGAAGATCCGCATCGACGGCGATCTCGCGTCGCCCGCGGGTCCCGGCGAGACATCCGCGACGGGTTCGGTGACGGATGTCGTGTATGCCGGGTCGACAGTGCGCTACGCTGTCGCGCTCGATGCCGGGGGCCAATTGTCCGTTGTCCGCCAGAACACCAGCGAACCGACCGAGTTCGCCGACGGTCGCGTCCGCCTGCGCTGGCGCCGCGAACACAGTTTCCGGGTCCCCGAAGCCGGCTAGTTCCTCACGGGAAGGTTTCTCTCGCTATGAAGAACAGGAAGACGCTGCTCGCAGGTGTGTGCGGCGTGAGCCTCCTGCTCGCTGCCTGTGGCACCTCGGGCTCCGACTCGAAGACCGGGTCGGCGCCGGGAGCACAAGGTTTCACGCCGCCGAAGCTCGCCGCGCTGACGCAGCTCGGCCAGCCGGAAGGCCAGCTCAACGTGCTCGCGTGGCCCGGTTACGCGGAGAACGGCTCGAACGACCCGAAGGTCAACTGGGTCACGCCGTTCGAGCAGCAGACCGGCTGCAAGGTGAACGTGAAGCCGTTCGGTACCTCCGACGAGGCCGTCACGCTCATGAAAACCGGCCAGTACGACGTGGTTTCGGCGTCCGGCGACGCGTCGCTGCGATTGGTCGCATCGGGTGACGTCGAGCCGGTGAACACCGCGCTGGTGCCGAACTACAACGACATCTACCCGTTCCTGAAGAACAAGTCGTGGAACAGCGTCAACAACGTCTCCTACGGCATTCCGCACGGCTGGGGCGCGAACGTGCTGACCTGGCGCACCGACAAGGTGACGCCGGAGCCGAAGTCGTGGTCTCCGATGTTCGACCAGAACTCGCCCTACAAGGGCAAGGTGATCGCGTACGACTCGCCGATCTACATCGCCGACGCCGCGCTGTACCTGATGGCGCACCAGCCTGACCTGGGGATCAAGAACCCGTACGCGCTGGACGACAAGCAGTTCAACGCCGCGGTGGACCTGCTCAAGAAGCAGCGTCCGCTGGTCGGGGAGTACTGGTCGGACTACCTCAAGGAAACGCAGTCGCTGAAGAGCGGCGACGGCGTGATCGGCACCGCGTGGCAGGTCACGGTAAACCTCGCCAAGAGCGAGGGCGCACCGCTGCAGGCCGCCGTGCCGAGCGAGGGGGCCACCGGCTGGTCGGACACGTGGATGGTCGCCGCGAAGTCGCAGCACAAGACCTGCGCGTACAAGTGGATGGACTACATCGTGAGCCCGAAGGCGAACGCCCAGGTCGCCGAGTACTTCGGCGAGGCTCCGGCGAACTCCAAGGCCTGCGCGGAGTTCAAGGACAAGTCGTTGTGCGACACCTACCACGCCAACGACGCCGCGTACGCCGCGAAGATCCAGTACTGGACGACGCCGATCCCGCAGTGCCTCGACGGCCGCACGGACGTCAAGTGCAAGGACTACGGCGACTGGACTCGCGCCTGGACCGAGATCAAGGGCTGACCTTCGCCCGCCGGGACCACCCCAATGTGGCATTGGGTGCATGTGACGCACCCAATGTGGCGTTCGTTGCGTGGGACGCACCCAATGTGGCGTTCGTTGCGTGGGATGCACCCAATGTGGCGTTCGTTGCATCTGACGCACCCAATGCCACATTGGGGTGCTCCCCGGCTTCGCCCATATTCACTCGAAAGTGTTACGACATGACTGCCGTGAGCCCGCCGAGCCACCGCGTCTCGGCCTTCTTCCACCGCAAACCCCGGCTGCGCCTCGGCATCCTGCTCTCCGCTCCGATGCTCTGGCTCGGCCTCGCCTATCTCGGCGCGCTCGCCGCCCTTTTCGTGACGGCCTTCTGGTCCACCGACGTCTTCACCGGCCAGGTGGTCACCGACTGGTCGTTCGGCAACTTCGTCACTCTCTTCAGTGATTCGGTGTACCGCACGATCACGTTCCGCACGGTCGGGATCGCGTTGCTGGTCACCGTGATCGACGCGGTGATCGCGTTCCCGATGGCGTTCGCGATGGCCAAGCTCGCCTCGCCGCGCGCGCAACGGATCCTCGTGATCATGGTGATGACGCCGCTGTGGGCGAGCTACCTGGTGAAGGCCTACGCGTGGCGGACCATGTTGTCCGGCAACGGGGTGATCAACTGGCTGCTGGACCCGTTCGGCCTGTCCGGACCTGGGTACGGCGTCGCGGCGACCGTGATCACGCTGTCGTATCTCTGGCTGCCGTACATGATCCTGCCAATTTATGCGGGTCTCGAACGGCTTCCGGCTTCCCTGGTGGACGCGTCCGGCGACCTCGGCGCGAAGTCGTTCCGCACCTTCCGCTCGGTGATCCTGCCGCTCACTTTCCCGGCGATCGTCGCGGGGTCGATCTTCACGTTTTCGCTGTCGCTGGGCGATTACATCGCGGTGAAGATCGTCGGCGGTACTTCGCAGATGCTCGGAAACGTGGTGTACGACAACATCGGCGCGGCCAACAACCTGCCGTTCGCCGCGACGGTCGCCACGGTGCCGGTCGTGATCATGCTCGTCTACCTGGCCGCGGTGCGCCGCACCGGCGCGCTGGACAACCTCTAGGAGACCGCCGTGCGGATGTCGAAAGCCGCCCGGGTGCTGCTGTGGACCGCGCTCGGCGCCGGATTCGCGGTGATTTACTTCCCGCTGCTGGTGGTGTTGCTGAACTCGGTCAATGCCGACACGACGTTCGGCTGGCCGCCCAAGAGCTTCACCCTCGAGTGGTGGGGCCGCGCGATCACCAACGAAGGCGCGCTGCACGCGTTGTGGACGAGCGTCGTCGCCGGCCTCTCGGCGACCGTGATTGCGTTGGTACTGGGCACGATGGCTGCGTTTGCGTTGCAGAAGTACCGGTTCTTCGGGCGGAATTCGTTGTCGTTGCTGATCGTGCTGCCGATTGCGCTGCCGGGCATCGTGACGGGTATTGCGCTGAACAACGCCTTCCGTACCATTTTGGGTATCGACCTTGGCTTGATGACGGCGATCATCGCGCACGCGACGTTTTGTATCGTGGTGGTGTTCAACAACGTCGTCGCTCGCTTGCGCCGGATGGGCGGGAACCTGGAAGAGGCGTCGATGGACCTGGGCGCCGACGGTGCGACGACCTTCCGCCTGGTCACCTTCCCGATGCTGCGTTCGGCTCTGCTGGCCGGTGGGCTGCTGGCGTTCGCGCTGTCGTTCGACGAGATCATCGTGACCACGTTCACCCTCGGCACGGGCATGGAAACCCTGCCGATCTGGATCTACAACAACCTGTTCCGCCCGAACCAGGCCCCGGTGGTCAACGTGGTGGCGGCAGTGCTGATCGTGGTGTCGACGGTGCCGGTGTATCTGGCCCAACGCCTTTCCGGCGGCGACAGCTCAAGCGGCGGGCGGATCTAGCTAGCCGCCCAAGTCCGTGAAGGGAACCATCACGGAATCAGAGTCCGTGATGGTTCCCTTCACGGACTTCACGCCGGAACGAATCCGTCGCCTCCCGGAGGGCCGTCAGAATTCCCGGGTCGGTTACCGCATGTCCGGCGCCTTCGATCAGCCGCAGCGTGGAACCCGGCCACGCCCGGTGCAGCTCGTAAGCCGTGGCAGGCGGGCAAACGGCGTCGTACCGGCCCTGCACCAGCACCCCCGGGATACCGGCCAGCCGTGCGGCATCCCGGATCAGCTGGCCCTCCTCCAGCCAAGCGCCATGCCGGAAATAATGTACCGCAAGCCGCGCGAACGTCAGCGCGAACTCCGGATTCGCGTACTGATGAACGAAAGCCTCCTGTGGCAGCAGCGCCACCGTCGCGCCTTCCCAGACACTCCACGCAATCGCCGCGCGTTCGCGTACCGCCCGATCGGGGGAGTGCAGCAACGCAGCGTACCCGGCAAGCGGGTCGACCCCAGAATCCAGCGGGGCCAGGAAGGCTTCCCACTCAAGGGGAAACAGATTCGCCGCCCCGCCGCGGTAAAGCCAGTCGAGCTCCCGCTGCCGCACCGTGAAAACCCCGCGCAGTACAAGTTCCGACACCCGCTCGGGGTGCGTTTCAGCATAGGCGAGAGCGAGCGTCGAGCCCCAGGAACCACCGAACAACTGCCAGCGTTCGACATTCAACCGTTCCCGCAGCAGTTCCATGTCGGACACCAAGTGCCACAACGTATTCTCCGCCAGCCCCGCGCGTGGCGTGCTCCGCCCGGAACCACGCTGGTCGAACAAGATGATCCGATACGCGTCAGGGTCGAAGTGCCGCCGGGTCATCGGCGCGATCCCGCTGCCCGGCCCGCCGTGCAGCACCACGACCGGTTTCCCGTCCGGGTTTCCGGCTTCCTGACAGTAGATCCGGTGCCCGTCGCCGACGTCCAGCATGCCGTCGGCCCGCACCGGGGCCGGCGGGTAGAGCTCGTCCATACCGGACACTTTACGAGAGAAAGGGGACCCGCCCCCGCCGCCGGGCTGGGCGGGTCCCCGTCCGTGATCGCGTCAGCAGCCGGGTGTGGCGGCCACGTTCGCGAAACCCTTCCCGGCGGCAGTCACCGTGTTGCTCGCGCAGACCTTGTTCCCGGTGGCCTGCTTGACCACGTAGAACCCGTAGGCCGAGGGCGCCTGCACGTCCGCGGTGTTGCCGGCGAAGGTGTTGTCCCGGCCCCAGCCGTCCACCTGCACGTGGACCTCGAACGCGCCATACATGGCGTCGTGCACGAAAACCCGGCGCCCCTTGTTGCCGGTGATCAGGTAGCCGTTGCCCTTCACGTCGACCCAGCTGTCGGCGTAGTTCTCGCCGCTCTGCCCGGTGCCGTCGAAGGTGTTGCCGCGCAGTTCGCCGCCGGTGGTGCCTTCCTTGATGTCGACGGACTCCGCGCGCACGTCCGGCCCGATCTCGTTGCCGATCGCCTTGTTGCGGTCGCTGTGGTCGGGCTGCCCGCCGGGCCAGTTGCTCTTGGCCGAGCCGAAGTAGATGCCCTCGCCGTAGCCGCCGTATTCCTTGCCGGTGTCGGAAATCTCGGAGTTCTGCACGACGTTGTCACTGCTGCCGTGCTGGAAGTGGATGCCCTCGTGCCCGACGCCGGTGACCTTGAGCCCGTCGACCAGCGTGTGGTTCACCCCGAGTGCCATCAGGCCTTTCTGCCCGCCGGTGATGGTGAATCCGGACAACGTCCAGTAGCTGCCGGTGAGCTCCACCGTCCGCCCGCCGGACGCCTTCACCACCGCACTACGCGGCCCGGTGAGCGTGATCCGACTGGAGGCGGTCCCGTTGGCGGCCGCCTGGAAATTCCCGGTGTACGTCGTATTCGCGGCCAGTTCGATCGTGGTGCCGGGCTTCGCCGAGGCGAGCGCCGTCTTCAGTTCGGCGGAAGTCTTGACCGGGACAGTCCCGGCGGACGCCGCGGGTGTGGCCAGCGCGAGCAGGGTCACGGCTCCGGCAGTCGCTGCCAGAACCCGATCGCGGACACGCATTCCAACCCTCCTTCTCCCAGGTTCCGGATGCGGCGTGGCGCTCACGCTAAGCCATCGAGAGAACACTGGTCAAGTACATGACTGATGTTCATGGATGTGAACAGCCCTGCTTGCCCGGAGTTAACCCGGGTCTCGGTAGCTTGCCCGGGGAATGCCCGAACCGATGCGAGAAAGGCCCGGGAATGTCCGCGGTCAGCTATCTTGAGTCCATTGTGGTCGGTGCACTGCAAGGGGTGTCGGAATTGTTTCCGGTGTCCAGTCTCGGGCACAGTGTGCTGTTACCCGCGCTCGTCGGCGGAAGCTGGGCGCGGGACCTGAGCATCGGAAAAGGCTCGCCGTATCTTGCGGTGCTCGTGGCCATGCACGTGGCCACCGCGCTCGCCTTGGTGCTCTTCTTCCGGCGCGACTGGGTGCGCATTGTCAAAGGCTTCTGGACGTCCATCCGGTACCGCGAGGTCCGCAATGCCGACCAGCGCCTCGCGTGGCTGCTGATCCTCGCGACGATCCCGGTCGGCATCGCGGGACTGCTCCTGGAAAGCCTGCTGCGCGACTTCCTCGGCAAGCCCGTCCCGTCGGCGATTTTCCTCGCGCTCAACGGCGGCGTGCTCTACGCCGCCGAGCGATTCTCCCGGCGCCGTCGCCAGGGGGAAGAGGACACCGTCGACTTCAGCACGGAAGACACGCTCGTGATGCGTGCGGTGACGGTCGAGGAGGCCACCGACGTGAGGCTGTCGAAGCTGAGCGTGAAGGAGGCTGTCCTCATCGGTTCGGCACAGATTCTCGCGCTGCTGCCCGGGATCAGCCGCTCCGGCGTCACGATGGTCGCCGGGCTGCGCCGCGGGCTCGACCACGAGGACGCCGCCCGTTTTGCCTGGCTGCTGGCGACCCCGGTGATCCTCGCCGCGGGCGCGCTCAAGATGCCGACGCTTTTCACGCCGGAGAACAGCGCGTCGCTCGGCCCGGCGCTCGCCGGAAGTGTCGTCGCATTCGTGGCTTCGTACATTTCTGTCCGTTTTCTGATGAAATACTTCGAAACGCGCACCTTGACCCCGTTCGCCATTTATTGCGTGCTCGCCGGAATCGGCAGCCTCATCGTGTTCGCCTGGTGAGGGTCGCCGAGATGCGCAATTCCGCTGGGTGCACACTGAATTCGTGCCGCCTGTGCCGCCGCTGAGCGGATCGACGTTCTTCACCGCCTGGACCCTCGACCTCCCGGCCGTGCTGATCGCGCTCGCCCTCGGCATCGGGTACGTCGCCGCCGCGCGCGGACAGCAGTGGGCACCCGGCCGCACGACGGCGTTTCTCTCCGGCCTGGCCGCTCTTGTGGTCGTCACCTGCTCGTTCCTCGGGGTCTACGACACGACCCTGTTCTGGGTCCGGGCCACGCAGAACACCGTGCTGCTGATGGTGACCCCGCTGCTGCTCGCGCTCGGCGCGCCGGTCACGTTGCTGATGCGCACCGCGCCGCCGCGCCTCGCCGGATGGTTGAAAAGGCACGGGCGTGGTCCGATCGCGCAGTTCCTCACCTTCCCGCTGTCGGTCACCGTGGTGCTCGTCGCGCCGTTCCTGGTTCTGTACCTGACGCCGCTGTACGGCCTGTCGCTCGAATCGGCCGTGGCCGGCGGGCTCGTGCGCGTGATGCTGGTGCTCGCCGGATTCCTGTACTTCTACAGCCGCCTGCAGCTCGACCCGACGCCGCGGGCAGGATCGCATCTGGTGTCGATGTGGATTTCACTCACCGAGGTGGTGTTCGACGGCGCGCTCGGCTTGGTGCTGTGGCTCGGTCCGCTGCTCGCGCCCGCGCACTACGATGCGGTGCACCGCACTTGGGGACCGGACCGGCGGACCGACCAGATCATCGGCGCAGGCGTGCTGTGGATCGGCGGCGACGTCGCCGGCCTGCCGTTCGTGGGTGCGTTGTTCATCCGCTGGGCCCGCGACGACGAGAAACGGGCAAAGCGCCTCGACCGCGTCCTCGACGAGGAAGCCGCGGCGGGCGACGCACCGGGGAAAGGGCTGTGGTGGGAGAACGACCCGGAGCTGGCAGAGCGGTTCCGCCGGTCTCCGTGAGTGCCGGTTTCACCCGGCACTCACGAGACCGGTCAGTGGAACGCGTGCTCCGGCGCGGGGAACTCGCCCCGCCGGACGTCCTCGGCGAACGCCGCCGCGGCGCCCTGCAGCACGCCCGCGACATCGGCGTAGCGCTTCACGAACCGCGGCGCCTTGCCCCGGCGCAACCCGGCCATGTCCTGCCACACCAGCACCTGGGCGTCGCAGTCCGGACCGGCGCCGATGCCGACCGTCGGGATCTTCAGCTCGTGCGTGACCCGCTTCGCCGCTTCGGCGGGCACCATCTCCATCACGACCGCGAAGGCACCGGCTTCCTGCAGGGCGAGCGCGTCGGCGAGCAGCTCCTCGGCCGCTTCGCCGCGTCCCTGCACCCGGTACCCACCGAGGTTGTGCTCACTCTGCGGGGTGAACCCGATGTGGCCCATGACCGGGATCCCGGCCGAGGTGAGCGCTTCGACGTGCGCCGCGAACCGGCGTCCGCCTTCGAGCTTCACCGCGTGCGCCCGGCCCTCCTTCATGAACCGCACGGACGTGGCCAGCGCCTGTTCCGGGGACAGCTGGTACGAGCCGAACGGCAGGTCAGCGACCACGAGCGCGCGCTTCGTCGCCCGCGTGACCGCGCGGACCAGCGGAAGCAGCTCCTCGACCGTGACCGGCAACGACGTGTCGTAGCCGAACACGTTGTTGGCCGCGGAGTCGCCGACCAGCAGCACGGGGATGCCTGCCTCGTCGAAAAGCTCGGCGGAGTACATGTCGTAGGTGGTGAGCATCGGCCACGGCTCGCCGCGTTCCTTGAGCTCACGCAGGTGATGGATGCGGACCTTCCGCGCGGGTGGCGCCTGGGCGGGAGTGCCGGGGCCGTTGCCGTATGGGGCGGCCACTTCACCGGAAGATCCGGCATTTCGGGCAGACATCGTCGTCGACCGTCCTTCCCTCGAGGCCTCGCAGAGGTCCCCGGGTCGTGGAATCAGTACCGAACACAGCGTGACACGCAGGCGGTGGCGTCCCAAGGTCGTGCGACCAGCTTCACACGCCAGGGGTGTGACAACCGTTCTGCCGTCTGTGACGTCTTGGTAGGCATCGGGCCGGAATGCGCCCGATGGTAAGAAAGCCCGGACCCCGCCCCGCCACCACCCTCAACGGAGCGGCTGCGCCGCGCAGGAAGGATCCGATGGGAACGCCAGTTAGCGCCCGAGTGCGCATCCCAGGCTGGAAGGCCCGAGCAGGCGGACTCGTCGCCACGGTCGTTCAGCTGGCGGCCGTCTTCTCGGTCGTCCTGCTGCTCGCCGGGGGCAGGCACGGACGCCTGCTGAACGGCGTCGACATGGCGTTCTCCGTGCTGAACGTGCCCACCAGCGCGAGCCTGGTGATCGTCCTGTGCATGGTGGTGCTCGGGGCGGCGCTGCGGCGGCGGAAGAAAGCCGCGCTGTACGTGCTGGTGCTGTTCCAGGTCGGCGGCCTGGTGACCACGCTGACGCTGCAGGCGTTGCTGCTGTGGGCGCCCGACCTGCTCACCCTCAGTGCCCGGCAGATCCGGCACATCCCGATCCAGGTCGGCGCGCTGGCGGTCGCGGATGTGCTGTCGATCCTGCTGATCTGGTTCCTGCTGACGCTGCGTCCGGCGTTCCCGGCGAGGCTGGCGCCGGGCGCTTGGTGGAACGGGCTGTCGGTGTTGTTCGGTGGCTTGCTCGCGGTGGTCGTGGTCGGCTGGGGGCTCACCGAAGTGTTCCCCGGCGGGCTCGGCGACGCGTGGGAGCGCTTCGCCTGGGTGCTCAACCACGCCACGGGCGAGAACGTGCAGCTGCGGCGCATCGGCGTCGGCGAGGGACCCGCGTGGCTCGACGTGGTGCTCGACCTCGGCGCGACATTCGTCGTCACGGCTGCCCTGTACACGCTCTTCCGCGGCGTACGCAGCCGTCGCATTCGGACCGACGACGAAGAGCTGCAGCTGCGGCGGCTCATCGCGGAGTACGGCGAGGACGATTCTCTCGGCTACTTCGCAACGCGTCGTGACAAGAGCGTCGTCTTCTCGCCGAACGGGCGCGCTGCGGTCACGTACCGCGTGCTCGGCGGCACGAGCGTGGCGAGCGCGGACCCGATCGGCGACCCGGATGCGTGGCCGGACGCGGTGCGGGCCTGGCTCGACGAAACGCGGTCGTACGGCTGGACACCCGGCGTGCTCGGGGCGAGCGAACAGGGCGCGAAAGTGTACGCGGCGGCGGGGTTGCGCGCGCTGGAGATCGGCGACGAGGCCGTGCTGGACGTCCGCGAGTTCTCGCTCACCGGTCCGGAGCGGAAGTCCGTGCGGCAGGCGGTGAAACGGATCGAGCGGGCCGGGTACACGGCGCAGGTCCGGCGGCACAGCGAGATCCCCGAGGCGGAAATGGCGCAGCTGCTCGCCCGCGCGCAGCAGTGGCGGGGTGCGGAGTCCGAGCGCGGCTTCTCGATGGCGCTCGGCAGGCTCGGCGATCCGAGTGACGGCCGCAGCGTGATGGTCGAGGCGTATGACATCCGGGGTGAGCTGCGTGGTCTGCTGTCGTTCGTGCCGTGGGGACGGCGCGGGCTGTCGCTCGACCTGATGCGCCGTGACCGGGATGCCGAAAACGGGCTCAACGAGTTCATGGTCGCGGAGGTCGTCGCGGCGGCACAGCACGTTGGTGCACAACGGATTTCGCTGAACTTCGCGATGTTCCGGGCGGTTTTCTCCGAGGGGGAGCGGATCGGCGCGGGTCCCGTGCTGCGTGCGTGGCGGTCGGTGCTGGGGCTGGCGTCGCGGTTCTTCCAGCTGGAGTCGCTGTACCGGTCGAATGCCAAGTACGGCCCGGAATGGCATCCGCGGTTCCTCTGCTACTCCTCGGCGCGGCGCCTGCCGCGGGTCGGCATCGTCGCTGGTGCGCTGGAGGGTTTCGTGCCCACCGGACGCGCGCGGGCGCTGCGGCTGGAGACCGTGGGGGACGAGTTCGTCGCGGAGGTCCGCCGGATCGACGAGGAAGCCGCGAAGGTGGCGCCGCGGGCGAAACGGCGTCCGGAACAGGTCCGCGTGCGAGTGGCCAAAGTGGACAAACTGCGCGAGCTCGGGGTGGACCCGTATCCCGTTGGTTTCTCCAGGGAAGACCTGCTTGGCGACGTCGTCCGCACGTTTTCCGGGCTGGAACCCGATTCGCACACCGGAAAGCGCGTGCGGGTGGCCGGTCGGGTACTCGCGCTGCGCACCCTCGGCGGGCTGTGTTTCGCGCGGATCAAGGACTTCTCCGGCGAACTTCAGCTGATGCTCGACGCGAAGGTCCTCGACCTTTCCGGCTGGCGCACCGGCGTCGACCTCGGCGACCACGTCGGCGTGAGCGGCGAGGTGATCACGTCGAGGCGCGGTGAGCTGTCTGTACTCGTCGACGAGTGGACGGTCACCGCGAAGTGCCTGCACCCGTTGCCGGACAAGCGAAAGGGCCTCACCGACCCGGAGACGCGCGTACGGCAGCGGTACCTCGACCTCGCGGTCAACCCGGACTCGGCGCAGATGCTGCGGCTGCGGTCCACTGTGGTCCGCGCAGTACGGGAGCGGTTGCACCAGGGCGACTACCTCGAGGTCGAAACGCCCATGCTGCAAACCGTGCACGGCGGAGCGAACGCGCGGCCGTTCGTCACGCACATCAACGCGTACGACATGCGGATGTACCTGAGGATCGCGCCGGAGCTGTACCTGAAACGGCTGTGCGTCGCGGGCGTGGAGCGGGTGTTCGAGCTGAACCGGAACTTCCGCAACGAAGGCGTGGACGCCACGCACAACCCGGAATTCACGATGCTCGAGGCGTACCAGGCGTACGCGGACTACAACTCCATGCGCAACCTTACGCGCGAGCTGGTGCAGTACGCCGCCGAAGCCGCGTACGGCGCACAGATCGTCCGCCGCCACGACGCCGACGGCCGCCCAATCGAACACGACATCTCCGGCGACTGGCCCGTGATCCCCGTCCACACAGCAGTATCAACGGCCCTGGGCGAGGAAATCGACTCGAGCACTTCCGTTGCCACCCTGCGAAAACTGTGCGCTGCCGCGGGGGTCCCGGTGCCGGAGGAAGCCGGACACGGCGACCTGGTACTGAAGGCACACGAGCATCTGGTCGAGGGCTCGACGGTCCAGCCGACGTTCTACACCGACTACCCGACGGACGTTTCCCCGCTGACCCGCCAGCACCGGGTAGACCCGCTACTGGCCGAACGCTGGGACCTGATCGCGTTCGGCTCGGAGGTAGGTACGGCGTACACGGAGCTGACGGACCCCATCGAACAGCGCCGCCGCCTGGAAGCCCAGTCCCTGCGCGCCGCAAGCGGGGACGTGGAAGCAATGGAACTGGACGAGGACTTCCTGCTGGCGCTGGAACACGGCATGCCCCCGACCGGCGGATTGGGGCTGGGAATCGACCGGTTGCTGATGATGCTGAGCGGGTCGTCCATTCGGCAGACGGTGCTTTTTCCGTTCGTCCGTCCGCAGGGGTGAGTCTTTTCTGCCGGTTTGGCGCCTTGGAAGTTGGGCGGCAGTTTGACGGCTTGGCAGGTTGACGGCTTGGCAGGTTGTCGGAGAGCTGACGTCCCGCCCGTCCTCGGGGGCGACCTTCGCTTTGCCGACCTGCCTGCCATCCTGCGCGCCCGGCTTCTCGGTGACCCTCGCCTGTCTGCCCTGGGTGACCTTTCGCTTGCCAGCCCACGTGCCCGGCTCCTCGGTGACCCTCGCCTGTCTGCTCTGAGTGACGTCCGCCTGTCTCCAAGCCGGGTGACGTTCGCCTGCGAGCCCGGTGACCCCCGCCTGTCTCCGAGCCAGGCGACCTTCGCCCGCGCCCCCGCGACCCTCACCTGCCCGCCCCGGGCGACCTCCACCTGCCAGCGAACCAGCCTGCCAGCTAAGGCGACCTTCGTCTGCGTGCCCGGCTGCCCGGAGGCCCCAGCGCTCCTCGTCCGCTCGCCCGTCCGCGAACCCGCGAGCCCGGCGGCTTGAGTGACTTCCGACCTTCCGTCCACCCCTCCGCCTGCCCTCCCACGTCGCGGGTTGGCACAACCGCTCGGCCAGCCCGCCAGCCCGCCAGCCCGCCAGCTCGCCAGCTCGCCGCAGGCCGCCAGCCTGCCGCAGGCCGCCAGTCCGTAGCCCCGGCCACCCCATCACCCCATCACCCCGCCAGCCCGCCGAAGGCCGCGAGGCCGCGAGGCCGCGAGGCCCGCCCCACGCCACCAGGCTCTGCCAGTTCGGTGAGCCCCGCCCCACTCCAGCAGGCCGCCAGGCCCGGCATTCCGCCAGCCCGCCAGCCCACAGAGCAACCCCCCATCCGCCAGCCGACTCGTTCGCCCCTCCCACCCCGCCCACCCCTCCCACCCCACCGCCCCTCACTTGCCAGACCCGCACGAGCACCGACAACGGGGCCCGACCTAGCCCACTGCCAGCCTCCCCACCCCCAAGCTCGGACCCCGCCTTCTCACCCCCTGGGACGCTCCGGTGCGTGAAGGGCCGGTAGCTGCCGGTGTCCGGATCTTCCGATAAGTCACGGGTGTGACACCATCCGGTACTCCGTCGCACGGATTCGCTTAGGGTGGGCAAGTGCGTGCTGCGCGGCTGACTGCGATCGTCCTGATCGGACTCGGTGTGGTCGGCTATTCCGCGTGGCTGCTGGAGTTCTTCATACCGACGGAGGTCTCGCCGCTCGACCAGCCCGCCTCGGACCTGCTGCACGCACAGCCCGTCTTCCGGATCGTGACCAGCCTCGCCGGGCTCGCCTTCCTCCTCGCCGGACCGCCCCTGATGCGGCTCGCGCCGGTGCACTGGACGGGCCGCCTCACCGCGGTGGCCGTCTCGACGTTCGGGATCGTGCTGATCGTCCACGCGGGCGTCCCCGAGACCGTCGTGACCCCGGTGCTGCTGAACGTGATCTTCGTGATCGGAGCAGGGAGCCTCGTGCTGTGGTGGCCGCCGGGCTGGCGCGCGTGGGCCGTCGGCGGGCTCGTGACCGTGCTGGTGGCGTGGGTGCTCGTCCTGGTGTCGTCCATGGTCGGGCACCTGGACGGCCTGTTCAGCCGAGTGCAGCTCGCGGTGCACGCGCTGGAGTTCGCCCTCGGCGGGGCGTACGTCGTGCAGATGCCCCTTACTTCGAGCGGAGGCCGGAAATTGTCGGTGCCGGGTGAGATGCTGCGAAGCAACATCGACCCGAAGTGAGGACACCATGGCAGGCAACGTTCCCCCGATCCCCGACGAGCGCTCCGGACTTCTCGGTTTCCTCGCCCAGCAGCGCGAAGCCGTCAAGATCGCCGCATACGGCCTCACCGACGACCAGGCCCGCGCAGTGCCGAGTGCAAGCGAACTGAGCGTCGGCGGGCTGGTGAAACACGTGTCGTTCACCGAGAGCGGGTGGATCGACCTGGTGCTGCGCATCCCGCCGAAGCCGTTCATGGAAAGCATGGCCAGCTACCAGGAGAACTACCGCCTTGGCCCAGACGAGACGCTGACCTCGGCCTTCGAAGCGTACGACCGCGTGGCCGCCCGCACCGCGGAGGTCATCGCGGGTATCGAGGACCTGAACCAGGAAGTCCCGGTCCCCCAGGACGTCCCGTGGTACCCGGACGACGTCAAGGCCTGGTCGGTCCGCTGGGTCCTCCTGCACCTCATCGAGGAAACCGCAAGGCACGCCGGCCATGCCGACATAGTCCGCGAATCCATCGACGGCGCCACGGCCATGCCCCTGATGGCAGCAGCAGAAGGCTGGCCGGAGACGGACTGGCTGAAGCCCTGGAAACCAGCCGTGTGAGCCGAGGTCCGCGCTGACCGCCGCGGGCGGCGCGTTGGTTGGGGTTGCCGGTGGGGGAGGAGGCAGATTCCGGTAAGCCGCGCTCGGCTGGGTGTGCCCGACGGTCAGGGCCGTTGCACCGGAGTCCGGTACGTGGCACCGGGTGCGGTACACGGCGGGTTGGTGTACCGGCTGTCCGTGCGATGGGTCGCTGCTGCCGGGCTCGTTGGCAATCGGCCAAGTCGATGGCCCGATGACTGGTGGTCGGTGGTCGGTTTGTCCTGAGCCGACGGGTCGGTCCGAAATCAGCGGTGCCATCGCCAGCCCCGACTCGCCCACCAGCCCTGCCCGGTCCCGCTCGGCCCGGCCTGCCCCGCCCGGCCTGCCCCCTCCGGTTGCGTCCTGCCCCGCTCGGCCCTGCCCGGTCGCGTCCTGCCTGGCTCGGCCCGGCCGGCCGCGCCCGGTCGCGTCCTGCCTGGCCCGGCGTGCCCCGCCCGGTCGCGTCCTGCCCCGCTCGGCCCGCCCGGTCGCGTCCGGCTGCGTCCTGCCTGGCCCGTCCGGTTGCGTCCTGACTGGCCCGGCCTGCCCCGTCCGGTTGCGTCCTGACTGGCCCGGCCTGCCCCGTCCGGTTGCGTCCTGACTGGCTCGGCCCCGCTCGGCCCCGCCCGGTCGCGTCCTGACTGGCTCGGCCCCCGCCGTGCCCAGTTCTGCCCCGTCCGGTCCGGTCCGGTTCAGCCCCATGCGCAGCCTGGCCGGTCGCGCTGGATTCGGCCTAGCCCCGCTCGGCGCGGCCCGGTCCCGCGGTAACCAGGACCCCTGGTGACAGCTGTGCGAATCGCCCATCGCCCGGGCGGCGGGTCACCCCTCCGGTTTGTGCGCGACAAGCGCGACCGCCATGAGATGCGCCCGGTGGGTGCGGAACGTCTTGCGCATGGCCAAGACCCGCTTCCGCGCGGGTGGGTGCGCGAGCAGGTTGGCCGCGAAGCGCGTGGCTCCGCGGAGGCCCTCGTCGGCGATCAGGCGGCCGGGTTGCAGTAACGCCATTGGTGCGGTCTCGATGTGGTCGACCACCAACCCGTGTTCGGTCAGCAGTTCCGTCCACTCTGCTGACGTCAGCGGGCGGGCGTTGACCTTCACCGTGTGGGCCAGCGCCTGGCGCACATCCGACTTGATCTCGTCGGTGAGGGTGTCCGGGGTCAGGCCCAGTTCGTGGATTGCGTACCGGCCGCCGGGGCGCAGTAGCCGGACGGCCTCCTCGACGATGGCCGCCTTGCCTCGGTCGCTTTGCAGCGTGAGCAGGGCTTCGCCGAGGACGACGTCTGCGCTGGCGTCCGGCAGGCCCGTCCGGGCGGCCTCGGCGGTGCGGACGTCACCCCACTTCTGCACGATCGGCCGGACCCTTCGCGCGGCCTCCGCATCCCGGTCGACCCCGTGGTAGGAACGCGGCTCGCGGGCCACGACCTCCGCTGCGGTCCAGCCGCGGCCGGGGGCCAGTTCGACGACGTCGGCGCCGGTCAGTGATGTCCGGTCCAGCAATGCGTGGGTCAGTTCGATGCCGCCGGGGCGCAGCACTTGCTTTCCGAGATGGGCCAGCAGCCAATGCCCGTGCACGTTTTCACCGGCCCGGTGGGCGAACGACAGCCGCCCGGCGCTCATCAGCGTGCCTTGGCTCGGCTGGTGTCCAGCACCAGTGCCTGCCGACGCTGATGCACAGTGAGATAACGCAATCCGCTGTCCCCGGCGAGAAATGCGCGCTGCGAACGGCGCGGCAGCCACAGCAGTACCCCCGGCGTCAGGTCGATCGTGCTGCGTTCGGTGACGAGGTTTCCGTTGCCGGCGAGCACGTGGACGAGCACGTCGAGATCCGGCCCGGCATGGGTGTCGATCGTGCCGTTCGGGGGGAGTGCCACGATGTTGGAGTCGAGATCCCGTTCCCGCGCTTCGAGCTTCCACACCGCGCCGGTCGCATCGGTGGTCGCCGGAGCGAGGTCGGACGTGTCGGCCAGCATCCTCGGCAGCGGCGTCGTGGCGAGCTTGGTGATCTTGATCCGCCAGTCGCGCACCTCCCGGTTGACGTACTCCCACCCGAAACTGCCCGCGTGATCGGCTTCGAACTCGTCGTGCAGATGTTTCGGGTCATGGTCGTTGACCAGGACGAACGCTTCACCCACGCCGAGTTTGGCGTACGTGGCGAAGATCGTGGGGTGCTTGTCGGGCTTGCGCATTCCCCGTACGTCCAGCTCGCCGGTCTCGTCGACGTTCGTGGCTTCGGAGGTCATCGAGGCGTCCTCAATTCAATTTTAACCAATGAGTTCATATAAACGATACCGTACCGCGGCAGCCGGTCAGGTAGCGAGGAATGCGCCCATCACCACGAGGGCGACGCTGAGTGCACCGAGTGCCGCACGCAGGCTCCCGGCCGTTCGGGCACCGCGGCGCACTTGTTCGCTCAATCGTCGGTCGCCGGAGGTGGAGAGCAGACGGAGCTGGCTCATGCGCCGGGCTTGGACCACGGCAATTCCGAAGGTCGTCACGAGCACCGCCGCCACGATGACTGTTGCCACCAGCAATCCGTCCCAGCTGCGATCACGTAACAAGACTCCGCCGTCAACCAGCGCGATGACCAAAGCAGGACAGCCGACCCGCAGGTACGCTCGACCCAGTGACCGGAAGAACGCGACCCGGGTGGCCGCATCGAGAGTGGCCGACGCCACCCGTGCGACCACGGCGATCGCAACGTAGCCGCCGACCCAGATGCTGGTCGCGAGAATCAATACGCTGAGCAGGGCTGCGTCACCGGGGTTTGTCATCGGCTTCGCTCGTGGGTGACCGTCACGCGTAGCTGCATCTTCGTCCTCCCGGCTCTTTTATACAAGTATGACTCGTACAAAATAGCCGGGCCGGGATGGTGGGTCAGAACAACGTCGGCTCCTCGGGGAACGCTCCTTCGATCACGAGCATCTTCCGCTTCGTCTCGACGCCGCCCGGCGCCGAGAAGCCACCGGTCTTGTTGCCTGCCCCCAGGACGCGATGGCACGGCACGATGATCGGGAACGGGTTGTTCCCCATCGCCTGCCCGACCGCCTGCGCCGACCCCGGCACGCCGAGCTCATGGGCGATGTCGCCGTACGTCAGGGTTTTACCAGGCGGAATGGCACGCGCGACGTCGTATGCGCGACGGTTGAACTCGGGTACGTCGCGAAAATCCAGCGGTGCATCGCGCAAGTCACGCGCTTCGCCCGACAGCAGCGCTACGACGTCCTCCACGACCACACGCAACTCCTCCGGCGCCGGAGACTCCACCGCACCGGGGAACCGAGCCGCCAGATGCGCGCGCGTCCGATCGGGAGTTCGGCCCGGCAACGCAGTCCCCACCACTGCACCGTCCCGCCAGACAAGGCCGCACGCCCCGATGGGAGTGTCGAACACCGTGAACGCAACCGTCATGACGCCAGCGTACGACCCGCCACCGACAGAAACCGGCGAGAAAACGACACGACCCTGACCGGTTCGGGTACACGAACTGCCGACGTTCCCGCCGACCCAGCCAGAGCCTGGACATCGCCCTCTCGATCGCTATCCCCGCCTCGAAGCGAGCCGGGCTATGGTCCCAGCTTCCTCAGCGGCGCTGCGGCACCCGGCTGCACCCCTGCCGGACTTGGAAACGCGAACCGGCGACGCATTACCGCGGCTTCATCGCGCCTTGGTGGCAACCTCCGCGGGTTCAGTAGTGCAGGTTCTGCTTTGCCGCGTGCGGGCGGTCCGGCCTGTGCGTCCGTGCGTCCGTGCGTCCGTGCGTCCGTGCGTCCGTGCGTCCGTGCGTCCGTGCGTCCGTGCGTCCGTGCGTCCGTGCGTCCGTGCGGGCGGGCTACATGCGGGCGGTCTGGGATCGCTTCGAGAGGGCGCCAGCGGTCGGGTTGCGTGGGTGTTGTGGTCCCGGCTCTGCCGCGTGGGGACTCGCGTCGGAGGGTTGTGCCAGCGTTCGGGTGCTGAGGTTTCGGCTCCCCTCCGCGCGGGCAGCCCACAGCTCCGGCCCGGCGGCGCCGACAACGGAAAACTCAACCCGTCCGGCCGCAGCACCCAGCGTCAGCCCGTCGAGCCGCGGCGTTGAGCGTCGGCCCGTCGAGCCGCGGCGCTGAGGCTCAGCCCGTCCGGCCGCGGCGCTGAGCGTCAACCCGTCCGGCCGCAGCACCCAGCCTCAGCCCGTCGAGTCGCGGCGTTGAGCGTCAGCCCGTCGAGCCGCGGCGCTCAGCCTCAGCCCGTCCATCCGCAGCACCCAGCCTCAACCCGAGCCCCGGCACCACAACACCCCCGCACCGCAAACACACCCATCAAGACTTGCGTTCCCTCCACCGGTTCGTCATCGGAAGCCGCCGATCCCGGCCGAATGCCTTGAACGTGATCTTCGTACCCGGCGGATACTGCCGTCGCTTGTACTCCGCTCGGTCCACCAATCGCACCACCCGGTCGATGGTTTCCGGGTCGAAGCCTGCCTCCAGGAGGTCCGCGTACCCGCGGTCGTTCTCGACGTAGTCGTCCAGAATGTCGTCCAGCAGGGCGTAATCCGGCAGGGAATCCGTGTCCTTTTGGTCAGGGCGCAGTTCCGCCGACGGTGGCTTCGTGATCGAGTTCTCCGGGATCGGCGGCTTCTCCCCGCGCTTCGCGGCCTCCTCGTTACGCCACCGCGCCAGCTGCCACACGTGCGTCTTGAACAGGTCCTTGATCGGCGCGAACGCGCCCACCGCATCGCCGTAGATCGTCGAATACCCCACGGCCAGCTCGGTTTTGTTGCCCGTCGCCAGTACGAGGTGACCGTCCAAATTGGACAACGCCATCAGCAGCATCCCGCGTACCCGCGCCTGGATGTTCTCCTCCGCCAGGCCGGTCAACGACAACTGCCGGACGTACCCGTCGACCAGGTCCGCCACCGGTTCCACCCGATAGTGTGCGCCGATCCGCTCCGCCAGGTCCGCCGCGTCGTCCTTCGAGTGCGACGACGAGTAGTTCGACGGCATCGACACGCCGTACACGTTGTCGCCGCCCAGCGCGTCGGCCGCCAGCGCTGCGCACACCGCCGAATCGATCCCGCCCGAAAAGCCGAACGTGACCGAGGAAAACCCGTTCTTGTGCACGTAATCCCGCAACCCCACGACGAGCGCCGACCACACCTCGGCCTCGTCCGACAGCGGTTCGCTCACCGCCGGCGCGGGCAGCGGCTCGTAGGCAGGCAGCGGCGCATCGCTCAGCACCCGCCGGTGCACCGCCAGCCCTTCGAAGGAACCCGAAGCAAACGAGCCCGAGGACGGCAGATCCAGATCCACCACCAGCAGGTGCTCCACGAATTGCGGCGCCCGCGCGAGCAACATGCCGTCCGCGCCGACTACCAGCGAATCCCCGTCGAACACCAGATCGTCCTGACCGCCGACCTGGTTCGTGTACACCAGTGGCGCGCCCGCCTCGGCCGCACGCCGGGCCACGAGTGGCAGCCGCTGCTCGTCCTTCGACCTCTCGTACGGCGACGCGTTCGGCGCCACCACCAGGTCGACCCCGGCCTTGCCCAGCGCGGAGATCGGGCCGCCGTCCTGCCAGATGTCCTCGCAGATCACCATGCCGATGTCGACGCCGTGCAGCCGCAGCACCTCGAGTTCGGTACCCGGCTTGAAATACCGGTGCTCGTCGAACACGCCGTAGTTCGGCAGGTGGTGCTTGAACTGCCGGGCCACGACCTCGCCGCGGTACAGCGCCGCCGCTGCGTCGCGCGGGCCTACCTCGTCGTGGTCAAGGTATCCGACGTACGCGAGCACGTCGCCGCAGCCCGCCTCGTCGAGCCGGCGCGCCAGCTCGGTGACCGACCGCCGGGATGCGTCGGCGAACGTGCGCCGCAGCGTGAGGTCCTCGACCGGGTACCCGGTCTGGGACATCTCCGGGAACACGACGACGTGCGCCCCCGACTCGGCGGCTTTGCGCGCCCACTCGACGGTGAGCGCGGTGTTGCCGTCGATGTCGCCGACGGTGGTGTTGACCTGGGCCAGTGCGATGCGCAGTTGCGGCATGCCGTCATTCTGTCTCACCGCACCGACAAAAACTAAGCGGATGTGGGCCAGAAGTCCGTGAAGGGAACCATGAGGGAATCAGATTCCCTGATGGTTCCCTTCACGGACCCGCAGCAAAGTCAGGACTTCTTCATCCGCATCATGCTGCGCACCTTCTTCACCGTCTGCTCGAAATCCGAGTCGAACGGGTTGTCGTGCACCAGGTACGTCCACGTCGTGTTCGCGCGCCGCACGCCCGCGTCGGCGAGATCGAGGCCGTCGTCGGTGATCTCGACCTCCTCCAGCGTCTTCGCCGCCCGCGCTGCCGCTTCCGCGATGATCTTGTGGAACTCCGGGATCGCTGCGCGGTGGAACTCGTCCAGCGGCGTCTCCCGCGCCAGCGCTCGCAGGTGGATGCTCTCGCGCACGTCGGTGAGGTACGCCAGATGATCCGACCACAGCTGGTCGAGATGGAACAGCCGGACCTCGCGACACACCTGCTCGAGCCGCTCGGAGTCGTCCAGTTTTTCTTGAAGCTCCCCGAACTTCTCCGGAAGGGCCGCCTCCAGGTCCGTAGCCGCCAGCCCCGTGCGCAGCACCTGATCACGGTGCTCCAGCAGCTCACCGCGCTGCCGTTCGATCAGCCGGGTGTAGCGCCAGGTGTTGCGGTGGATCTCCAGGTCGACGCCCTCGGCCACGCGCTGGGCGTGGTTGAGCTGCCGGTGCGCGGCCGGGTCGGTGATCTCGCCGGTCTCGGAATCGGAGTCGATGCCGTCCGGGAGGTCCGGCGCGTTCGACAGCACCAGATCGTCGTTGAGGCTCGCGAAGAAGATCGCGCTACCCGGGTCACCCTGCCGTCCGGACCGGCCGCGCAGCTGCCCGTCGAGCCGGCTCGACGGGTACCTCGCGGTGCCGATCACGTGCAGCCCGCCCAGCTCGGCGACCTCCTCGCGGCTGGACCCGTCGGTGCCGCCGAGCCGGATGTCGGTACCGCGACCGGCCATCTGCGTGGACACGGTGACCGCGCCCTTCTTGCCCGCTTCGGCGATGATCGCGGCTTCCTCGGCGTCGTTGCGCGCGTTCAGCACCACGCACGGCAGGTCGACCTTCGCGAGTTTCTCCGCCAGCTCCTCCGACTCGGCGACGTCCTGGGTGCCGACGAGAATCGGCCGCCCGGTTTCGTGCACCGTCCGGATTTCCTCCTCGATCGCCCGCAGTTTCTGCGACGGCGAAGCGAAAACGCGGTCCGGCTGGTCCTCGCGGACGTTCGGCGTGTTCGGCGGGATCACCGCGACCTCGAGCCGGTAGAACTCGCGCAGCTGCTCCGCGACCGCCACCGCGGTCCCGGTCATGCCCGCGACCTCGGGGTACCGCGCGAGCAGCGCCTGCACCGTGATCGAGTCGAGGATTTCGCCCCGGTCGGTGGCGGTGACCTGCTCCTTCGCCTCGACCGCGGCCTGCAGCCCGTCCGGCCAACGCTGCAATTCCGCGACGCGGCCGCGCGCGGCGTTGATCAGCTGCACCTTGCCGTCGCGGACCAGGTAGTCGACGTCGCGGGTGAGCAGGGCGTGCGCATGCAGGGCGACATTCACCGCGGCCAGCCGGTCCGACCCGGATTCGTCGTACAGGTCGATCCCGCCGAGCGACTTCTCCACCACGGACGCGCCGGCGCTGGTGAGCCAGGCATTACGGCCGTCTGAGTCGGTTTCGTAGTGCAGGCCGAGCCGCAGCCGCCGGACGATCGTGGCGACCTCCTCGTCGGCGTCGTTGTGGTCGATCGAACCCGCCATGACCAGCGGCACCCTGGCCTCGTCGACCAGCACCGAGTCGGCCTCGTCGACGATCGCCACCTCGGGCGCCTTCTGCACGAGGTCGTCGGCCTGCGTGACCAGCCGGTCGCGCAGCACGTCGAAACCGATCTCGGCCACCGCACCGTACGTGACCTCTTTGCCGTACGACTCCTTGCGCTCCTCCCGCGTGTGCGCCGGCTCGACCCAGCCCACGGTGACGCCGAGCAGCTCGTACACCGGCCCCATCCACTCCGCGTCGCGGCGGGCGAGGTAGTCGTTGACCGTGACCACGTGCACGGACCGGCCGCGCAGCGCGTACCCGGCGGCCGCGAGCGCACCGGCGAGCGTCTTGCCTTCACCGGTCTCCATCTGCACGACGTGCCCGGTGAGCAGCCCCATGGTGCCGAGCAGCTGGACGTCGAAGGCCCGCTCGCCGAGCGCGCGCCGGGCCGCCTCCCGGCCGAGCGCACCGACCTCGACCAGCTGGTCGTCGGTGAACGAGGCGGCGCCGCCGAGCGCGTCCCGCAGCTTCCCCGCGCGTTCGGTGAGCTCGGCGTCCTCGAGCTTCTCCAGCTCGGGCTCGAGTTTCCCGATCGCGGGCAGCAGCGCTTCGTAGCGGGTCAGCTCGACGCTGCCCGGCCGCTGGATGATCCGGCGGAGCCGCTTGCCCACCCGGCTGATCAGTGCCACCCCTGGTCTCCTCGCCTCGATGTGTCTCCGGTCGCACCCGAACTGCCCAACGCGCCGGTGGGGCGTTCGAGTTCCGCGCCCGGATGGCACGATCAAACCGTGTCCCGTCATCCCAGCGCCAGCCCGTACGCCAACCGGATGGTCGCGCTTGCGGCGTCCGGCCTGCTCGCGACCACGCTCGTGGCGTGCTCGCCGCACACCGGACAGGCGCTACCTTCGCCGACGGTCGAATCGCACCCGCCGGTGGGTCCGGTGCCCGCCGGGCTCGCGCAGTTCTACGGGCAGAGCATGACCTGGGATTCCTGTGCACCCTACGCGACCTCGGACGACGCGCGGTCGGCCTTCCGGGCGAAGGGCATCGAATGTGCCCGGCTGACCGTTCCGCTGGATTACGGCAAACCGGACGGGCAGACCATCACCCTCGGCGTGCTGCGGCACCGCGCGAGCGATCCCGGTGACCGGATCGGTTCGCTCGTGGTGAACCCGGGCGGACCGGGCGCTTCGGGCATGGTTGCCGCGGCCGGGCTGGTCGATCAGGTGAACAAGACCGACCTCGGCAAGCGGTTCGACTTCGTCGGCTTCGATCCGCGCGGGATCGGCGCGAGCGAACCGCAGATCAAATGCCTCACCGGGCAGGAGCGAGACGCCGACCGCGCCGACGACAGCGAAACCGACGGCTCGCCTGTCGGCGTCACGAAGCAGGAGAGCGAGCAGAAGGACTTCGCCGCGAAGTGCGCACAGCGGACGAAGTTCGGCGACGACATGCTCGCGCACGTCGGGACACGCGACGTCGTGAAGGACATGGACGTGCTGCGAAGCGTCCTAGGCGACGAGAAGCTCACGTACCTCGGCTTCTCGTACGGCACGCGCCTCGGGTCCACGTACGCGGAGACGTTCCCGACGAACGTGCGCGCGCTCGTCCTCGACGGCGCTGTCGACCCGATGCAGACCCCGGCAGAGTCACTTGTCTCCCAGGGACAAGGCTTCGGCGGCGCGTTCGGCGAGTTCGTGAAGTGGTGTACGCCGCAACAGGATTGCGCGCTCGGCCACGATCCCGCTGCGGCCACGAAGGTGTTTCAGGACCTCACGCGACGCCTGATCGACTTCCCGGTGCCCGTGGGTGACGGACGCAAGCTGTCGTACGAAGACGCTACGACGGGCGCGATACAGGCGCTGTACCAGCAGAGCCTCTGGGAGTACCTGAACACCGGTCTGAACGAGCTGAAGCAACAGCGCGGTAGCACGCTCGAGAAACTGGCGGACATCTACAACGAGCGCGGCGCAGACGGCAGCTACGGCACCACGCAGGACGCCTTCACCGCGATCCGCTGCGTCGACGATCCGCCCGTCACGGATTCGCAGCAGATCCTCGCAGCGCAGGAGAAATACGTGAAGGCCGCTCCGTTCCTCGATGACGGCAAACCGGCCAGCTCGGCCCGCGACGCCTGCGCGTTCTGGCCGGTGCCGAACACGTCGAAACCGCACGAGCCGAACGTGCCCGGCCTGCCGAAGACGCTCACCATCTCGACCACGAACGACCCGGCCACGCCGTACCAAGCGGGTGTCAACCTGGCGAAGGCGTTGAAGGGCGCCTTGCTCACCTTCGAGGGCACCCAGCACACGGTGTTCTTGCAGGGCAACGAATGCGTCGACCAGGCGGGCGCGGACTACCTGATCAACGGGACGACGCCGCCGGACGGCACCCGCTGCAAGGGGTAGTTTTCACCGGGCCCGGCCTGCCTCGCCGATCTGATGCTGGAGGTCGCCGAGTGGGCCGTCACACGGGAATCCGGCGCAGAACTGACCCTTCATCCCTTCCTTCTTGATCTCGTCCGTCAGGAACTCGTCCGGGTAGCTGGTCCGGCTTCTGCCCGAAAACGCAATGTGCGGTGGCTGGCGGGACCCCGAGAAATGCCACTCCGGCCACCACGCCGATCGTTGCCGATTAAGGCTGATCAGTGAATAGTCCAGAAGTAAGCGCCTAGGGTCGCTGGTCGGTGAGCAATACCTCGTACATCACCGGGCTGTCGCGTTCCGTCGCGGGCGGCACCTGCAGCCACAGCCGCGCGAAGCGGCGCGGTTGCGCGGCCGTCACCCAGATCTTCACGTTCACGTCGTCACGGATCTGCGGCACCAGCTTCGCCGCGACCGCCTGCGCCACGGTGCCGCCCACGCGGTAACCGTCGACGTGCTGGATCGTCTCGCGGATTTCGGTCTGCGGCTGCCGGATTTCGGTCAGCAGGGACATCAGGCCGGAGTCCGGGCCGAGGTACCGGCCGACCGTGAACGGCGTGGTTTCGCGTGTTTCGTGACCGTCCGTACCCGTCGTCGTCGCCTTGTCCCCGGACACGGTGAACGAGAATTTCCGGTCGCCGAACTCCGCGCTGCCGGTGGCCTGCCCGTGGCCGGCGAGGTTCGCGTTGCCCTCGAGCTTGCTGAGTGGCAGGCCGGGCAGGACCCCGTTCACCACCACCGAGAAATGCAGGCTCCGGACGGCGGTGAAGTTCGCCTTCGCCGCGTCGAGCAGTTCGCCCGCGGCGGGCAGCGGAGGTGACGCTGTGCAACCGCCGAGCAACCCCAGGAACAGCAGCGCCGGCAAGACGCGTCGGCTGAGCATGGCCGAGAGCCTAGTCTGTTGGCCCGATTCTTTCGGATAGTGGCCTTCAGGCCACTGTCGGGAGCGTGATCGACACTGCAGACTGGTCGTTTGTGACTGTCGAGACCCGCCCTGCCCGCCGTCTGCACCGCGCCTGGTTCGTAGCGGCAGCCGCGTTCGTCGCTTTGCTTGCCGCCGCCGGCTTCCGCGCCGCGCCGGGTGTCCTCATCGACCCGCTGCACGAGGAGTTCGGCTGGTCCCGCGCCACGATCGGGTCCGCGGTTTCGGTCAACCTCGTGCTGTACGGCCTCTTCGCGCCCTTCGCCGCAGCGTTGATGGAGCGGTTCGGGATCCGCCGTGTGTCTGCGACGGCGTTGTTCGTCGTCGCGGTCGGCGCCGGCGGCACGGTGTTCATGAGCGCCAGCTGGCAGCTGATCATGCTCTGGGGTGTGCTGGTCGGCGTCGGCACCGGGTCAATGGCCATGAGCTTCGCGGCGATGGTGGCGACGCGCTGGTTCGTCCGGCACCGCGGCATGGTCACCGGCGTCCTGACGGCCGCAGGGTCCACCGGACAGCTGATCTTTCTACCCGTCGTTGCTTCGCTCGCAGTGCACGACGGCTGGCGTACGGCGTCCATGGTTGTCGCCATCGCAGCGCTCGCGGTGGTTCCTGTCGTGCTTCTCGCTGTACGCGACCACCCGGCGGACATCGGCACCGTCGCGTACGGAGCACCCGAAGACACCGAAGTCGCACGCCCCACGCCGACGGTCGGCACTGTGCGTCGAGGCCTGACAGTGTTGTTCCAAGCAGCGCGTACCCGCTCGTTCTGGCTACTCGCGGTCGGCTTCGCGATCTGCGGGGCGACCACGAACGGGTTGGTCAGCACCCATTTCGTACCCGCCGCCCACGACCACGGGATGCCACAGACGACCGCTGCGGGCCTGCTCGCCCTGGTCGGCATCTTCGACGTGGTGGGGACCATCGCGTCGGGTTGGCTCACCGACCGTGTCGACCCACGGCTCCTGCTCGGTGTCTATTACGCGTTGCGGGGAGTTTCGCTCGCCCTGTTGCCGCAGCTGTTCACGGATTCGGTACAGCCGAGCATGTGGGCGTTCATCCTCTTCTACGGTCTCGACTGGGTGGCCACCGTTCCGCCGACGGTCGCGCTCTGTATCCGCACCTTCGGCGAAGCCGGTCCGATCGTGTTCGGCTGGGTTTTCGCGTGCCATCAGCTGGGTGCGGCCTTCGCCGCGTCGGCCGCCGGAGCGGTGCGCGACCAGCTGGGCGACTACGCCGTCGCGTGGTACGTGGCCGCGGGGCTCGCGGTCATCGCGTCGGTCGCGTCGCTGTCGATCACCCGATCCGGGAAACCCCAGCTCGTGCCCCGAGCGCTCGTGGGTGACCCGTGAAACATCCCGTTAACACGTCCTGGTTAGGGTGCGGCCATGGATCGCCAGCAGGAATTCGTGCTCCGCACTTTGGAAGAGCGCGACATCCGTTTCGTCCGCCTGTGGTTCACCGATGTGCTGGGGTTCCTCAAGTCCGTCGCGGTCGCGCCCGCTGAGCTGGAGGGCGCGTTCAGCGAGGGCATCGGGTTCGACGGCTCGGCCATCGAAGGCTTCGCGCGCGTGTACGAGTCGGACATGGTCGCGAAGCCAGATCCCTCCACGTTCCAGGTGCTGCCGTGGGAAACCCCGGACGGCGGCCCGTACTCCGCGCGGATGTTCTGCGACATCGCGATGCCCGACGGCTCGCCGTCGTGGGCCGACCCGCGGCACGTGCTCCGCCGCCAGCTGTCGAAGGCCAGCGAGGCCGGGTTCACCTGCTACGTGCACCCGGAGATCGAGTTCTTCCTGCTCGCCACCCTCCCCGACGACGGCACCGAGCCCGAGCCCGCGGACAACGGCGGGTACTTCGACCAGGCCAGCCACGCCACCGCGACGCACTTCCGCCGGCACGCCATCGAAACCCTCGAAGCGATGGGGATCTCGGTCGAGTTCAGCCATCACGAAGGGGCACCGGGGCAGCAGGAAATCGACCTTCGGTACGCAGATGCCCTCACCATGGCGGACAACGTGATGACGTTCCGTTACGTCGTGAAGGAGGTCGCGCTCACCCAAGGCGTGCGCGCGACCTTCATGCCGAAGCCGTTCACCGACCAGCCCGGGTCGGGGATGCACACGCACGTCAGCCTGTTCGAGGGCGACCGGAACGCGTTCTACGACGCCGAGGACCCGCACGAGCTGTCCGAGACCGGCAAGGCGTTCGTCGCCGGGGTGCTGCACCACGCCAAGGAGATCTCGGCGGTCACGAACCAGTGGGTCAACTCGTACAAACGCCTGATCAGCGGCAGTGAGGCGCCCACGACGGTGTCGTGGGGGAGGGCGAACCGCTCGGCGCTCGTGCGGGTGCCGATGTACTCGCCGGGCAAGGCGTCGTCGCGGCGCGTGGAGATCCGCACGCTCGACTCGGCCTGCAACCCGTACCTGGCGTACTCGGTGATACTGGCCGCCGGACTGAAGGGCATCGAGAAGGGGTACGAGCTGCCGCCGCCTGCCGAGGACAACATCTGGCAGCTGTCGGATTCCGAACGCCGCGCCGCCGGGTACGCCCAGTTGCCGCAGAACCTCGGCGAGGCGCTCGCGGAGATGGAGAAGTCGGAGCTGCTGCCCGAAGCACTCGGCGAGCATGTTTACGACTTCTTCTTGCGCAACAAGCGGGTCGAGTGGGACAACTACCGCAGCGCGGTCACCCCGTACGAGCTCCGGACGTTGCTGCCCATGCTCTGACGGACCCGGCCGTGTTCCGACGTTGGGGAGGCATCGGACATGGGAAGAAGACTGCCCGCGATCCTGGCGGCGCTGGTCACGGCGGCGGGGGTGATCACGGCGGTGCCTGCGGAATCCGCTGAGCTGCACTTCGATCTCGATCGCGCGGACATCCCGTCGCTGCAGCAGCGGATGGCGTCCGGGCGGCTCACCGCGGTCGGCCTGACCAGCGCGTACCTGGCGCGGATCCGGGAGCTGGACCCGAAGGTCAACGCCGTCCTCGCGCTCGATCCGGGTGCGCTGGCCCAGGCCGCGGCCAGCGACGTCCGGCACCGGACCGGCCGCGCCCGTGGTCCGCTCGACGGGATCCCGGTGCTGGTCAAGGACAACGTCGACACGGGGGACCAGCAGACCACCGCCGGTTCCCGGGCGCTGCGCAGCCGACCGGCCGCCGACGCGACGCTGATCACCCGATTGCGCGATGCCGGCGCGGTGCTTCTCGGCAAGGCGAACCTGTCGGAATGGGCCAACTTCCGTGCGGCGAAGCCGACGTCGGGCTGGTCTGGCGTCGGTGGCCAGACGAACAACCCTTACGTGCTCGACCACAACCCGTGCGGGTCGTCCGCCGGGTCCGCGGCCGGGGTCGCCGCGTCGCTGGCGCAGGTCGCGATCGGCAGCGAGACCGACGGGTCGATCGTGTGCCCGGCGGGCATGACGGCGACGGTCGGGCACAAGCCGAGTCTCGGGCTGGTCAGCCGCACCGGCGTGGTGCCGATCTCGGCGGAACAGGACACGGCGGGACCCATCGCGCGCAACGTCGTCGACGTCGCGCTGACCCTGTCGGTACTCCAGGGCCGCGACCCGGCGGACCCGGCGACCCAGCGCTACCCGTCGACCCAGCCCACGGACTACGCGAAGCTCCTGCACCCCGGCGCCCTCCGCGGCACCCGGATCGGCCAGTGGCGGCTGCCGGTGCTCGGCCCGGAGACGGATGCCGTGGTCAGCCAGGTCGAACGCACGCTGACGCTCGCCGGCGCGACGGTCGTCGAGGTGCCCCCGCCGTACCAGGACCGGCTCGCGGAGCTGGAGTTCCCCGCGCTCCTGACGGAATTCCACCGCGACATCGACGCTTACCTCGCCACGCGCCCCACCGGGCCACGCACTCTGGCGGACCTCATCGCCTACAACCGCGCGGACCCGCTGGAGCGCACCTGCTTCGCCGGGCAGGAGTTGTTCGAGCAGGCCCTCGCCGCCCCCGGCCCCGACGACCCGGGCTACCGCGCGATGCGGGCCGAGCTGACGGATCTGGCGCGGCGTTCCCTTGACGAAACGCTCGCTCGGTACGACCTCGACGCCATCGCGTCCCCGACGAATCCGCCCGCATGGAAGACGGATTGCGCCAAGGGCGACAACGACGTGATCCCGTCGTCGACCCCGGCTGCGGTGGCGGGCTACCCGGCGGTGACGGTGCCCGCCGGATTCGTCGGACCGCTGCCGGTGGGGATTTCGTTCATGGGCGGGCAGTGGACGGACGGGCGCATGCTGGCGTTGGCGGCGGACTACGAACGGGCGGCTCCGGTGCGGGTTGCGCCGCGGTTCTTGGCCGGGTTGCCGGGGTAGGTGGGCTGGTGCCGGTGCGGGTTCTGCTGCGGTTCTAGCTCTGGTTGCCTGGGTCGGGCAGGTGGGCGGGTGGGTGGGGTAGGTGCTGGGTTCTGCTGCGGTTCTTTCGTGGGCCGTGGGCCGTGGGCGTTCGTCGTTGGCTGTTGGCCGTTGGCTGTTGGCTTTGGGCCGTGGGCCGTGGGCGTTCGTCGTTGGCAGTGTGCCGTGGGCCGTGGGCCGCTGGAGTGGGCCGTTGGCCGTGGGCGCTGGGTTGGCCGTTGACCGTGGGCGTGGGCCGTGGCCGTGTGCGCGGGGTTGGGCGTGGGCCGCTGGCCGCTGGAGTGGGGTGGGCTGGCGTCGGTATGGGTCCTGCGCTCTGGCTCTGGTTGCGCGAGTGAGCGGGTAGGCCCGTGCCCGTGCCCGTGCCCGTGCCCGTGCCCGTGCCCGTGCCCGTGCCCGTGCCCGTGCCGGTGTGGGTTCCGCTGCGGTGCTTGCCCTGGTTGCCCGAGTTGGGGTGCGTTGGTGCCGGGCCGGTTCGAGGCTGGGGTGGTTGCGGCCCGAGCCGGGCCTGGTTCTGCGGGGTTGCTGCGTGAGGTTTCGGCTCGAGCTGGGCTGGCGGTGTTCTCGCCTGTGAGGTTCGGGCTCGAGCTGAGCTGGCGCTGGTCCCGCCCGGGAGGTTTCGGCTCGACCTGGGCCGGACATGTCCGGCCCAGGGTCCACGCCAGAGGTTCCGGCCGCGAGGTTCAGCGGAGACGCCAGCCGGAACTGGGCCGGTTCTGCTTGAGCTCAGTACAGGAGGCTGCCGCACTGAACTCGGGCTTGGTCGTTCCGGCTGGGCTCCGTGCGTGAGGGTTCGGCTCGAGCCGGGCTCTGTCCCCGTCTGGATGACTTCGGCCCGGCAGCTGCGTCCCTTACCTGAGACCTGGGTCACTGGCAACCCTCCAGCCGGGTCCCGACCTGGGTCCGGCCCTGGCGAAAACGCTCGCCAAGTCCTGTTCCCGGCGGGTTGACCTGCGCCGATGTCGTTAAGTGACCCCCCTGTTTTCGGGCGGTTGCCAGGCATGTAATCTTCTCTTCGTCGCCAGGAACACCGGGTCGGCGGGGCCGCAAGCCTCCCGAACCAGGCGCCAGGGCCGAGCGGTTGACACCGCGAATCGGACCAGGTAATGTTCAGCGTCGGCCCACGAGCGGCCGCCGACTCCCTACGACTAACCGTGTAGGTATCGGCATGCTCGACCAAAAGCTTGAAACAACGCATCGGGCTTGGCCTGGCTTTCTGGGTTTGGTTCGGGGTGTGTTGCTTGAGAACTCAACAGTGTGCTAGTGAACTAAGCCAGTAGAGCTTATATGAAACCCCCTCGTCGGGGTTTCC
>NZ_JNYZ01000038.1 GCF_000717335.1 Amycolatopsis jejuensis | reverse complement strand
CTCCGACACCACCGCACCCGCCAACGACACCCCCGACACCCGCCACCACACCGGCACCCCACCCACACCCAAACCCACACACTCCACCAAACCCTCACCGCGCCCATTGCTGTCCACGTTCGAGGTGATGTCGAGCCGGTCCCCCTCCTGCCTGACCTCGATCGATCCGATGGTCGAGCCGGCAAGTACGACGTCGAAATTCTCCACTGACATTGCGAACTCCTCCACTCCCGGGTGAGGTCACCCAGTGCCTGTAATAAACGTAATGTTTATAGTATCGTCAGACTGTTGAACCTCGTCAACAACCCGAGGCCAGCCGAATCCTCGTCTCAGCAACGAAAATTCAGCAATCATGACAGCGGCACTCACCACGCGCCTGCCAGGAACACTCCGCGCAGAGGTTGACATCCTGTTGAGTTTTTCTACACTAAGTCGAGATCACCGCACCGCCTCCCGACCTCGGAGGCAGCGACATCCACTCGACCCCCAAGGTGGCCAGAGCATGGTAAAAAGAGTTGTCGACACCGGATCAGCCCAGGGCTCTTACTCCTCCGCCGTAGTGATCGGCAACCATTGCTACGTCTCCGGGACGGGCGGTCTCCTTCCCGGCACCGCCCAGCTCGTCGACGGCGGCATCGAAACAGAAATCACCCAGGCGCTGAAGAACCTCGCATCCACGGTCGAGGCAGCCGGATTCACTCTGGCCGACGTCGTATCCACCACGTGCTACTTGCGCAGCCTCGACGACTGGCCGACCCTCGACGCCGTCTACCGCACCTACTTCGTCAGCGAACCACCGACCCGAGCCGCGGTGGTCGTCAACGACATGCCGTTCGGCGCAAACATCGAGATCACCGCGATCGCCGTGCGGGACACCGACGAATGAACCCGGGCACAGCCGAGGGTTCTCCACGTCGCCGAACAGTCCGTCGATCAGCCGGGTGGTTTCTTTGTCCCGCCGAGACATTCGCCCAGCGTCCACGCCCAAATGCATGTGCCAGCCGGGAAACGCCGTGACCTTCTGGACCTGAGGGACCTGCTCGCGTCCGATCTGGTGCCGGATGACCTCGCGGTCCGGCAGCGTGGCTCGGACGGAGCGGGAGTCGGCGAAGGAGAAACTGCGAGCTGGGCAAGGCGTCTGCCGGGCTCGCGTCGGCATCGGGGTGCTGCGGGAAGTCACCTGCACCCACGATGATCTTGCCGGAAAACGGCCGACGACGGCGCCGGGTCAGCTTTACGCAGGTGTGGGCCGAGATCGAGGCTGTGGCTGCCCGGCGGGGAGGTGCTGCCGCACGGAACGAGCAGCTGGAGGATGCTGTCTGCCCCGGCAACAGCAGCAGGTACTCGATGTGGCGCCGGAACTGGATGGCGCACGTGAGGTTCCGCCACTGCCCGGCGAAGCCGTGCCGCAGCGCCCACCGGCATCACGAGCGCGTAGCCGCAGTGCGGGCCATTCTCCCGTCAGATCGATGGATCTGGTTCACGGACGGACGGCGGCCGGGGATGGGAGTGTGTGGCCGCCGTCCGTCCGGGGGTGCAGCGACCCCTCGGGGAGGGGTGGGGTCGCCGCGGGATCAGTGGGTCGGGCGCGCCGTCGGCGGCTCCGCTGGGCGCGTGGCCGGGTGGGTGGTCCGCGGACCGGCCGGGTGGTCCTTGCCGCTGTCGGACCGGCCCGGGTCGGTGGGCGCGCCGGTCGGGTGTACCGGTTTCGCGGCTTCGTCCTTGAGCAGGACATCGCAGTAGCCGTCGACCTTGCTCTGGTCGCCCGCGGCCTTGATCAGCGCGGTGAACGCGGGGCTCTCCAGTGCCTTGCCGTGTTCGGTCTTGTCGCCGGCGCGGTAGGCGTGGCACAAGCCCTCCAGCGACGGCGACGGCGACGACGCCGGCTGGTCCTCCGGGCGGTTCCCCTCGTGGCCCTTGGCCGCGGTGGATCCGGTCGGGGAACCGGCGGACGGGTGGGAGTTGCCGGGCGTCGAGGGGGCGGTCGTGGAGTGCTCTGCCGGGGACGACAGTGCGCCGGTCGCGGCGGCCGTGGCGACTCCGCCGACCGCGAGAATCGCCGCCGCAGCGGCAGCGGCCTTGACGGTGAGCAGCTTCGCCCAGGTGGTCTTCAACATCGAGGGGCTCCGGGGTCGAGGGGCAGGGACCTGAGCCGCATCGAGGAACGCCGTCACGGCCGCGGGCTCCCCACCCAGCTCGCCGTCGCGCGGTGGGGCGGCCGCGGCGGCGAGCAGGCCGGCCAACGCGTCCGGGGCGTCGACCGGTACACCCCGCAGGACCTGCTCCGCGGTGTGCCGATCGAGCCGGCGTCCTCGCTGCTTGCTCATCACATACCTCTCAGCGTCCAGCGGCTCGAAAGTGTCACACCGGCCCGCCGAGACGATCGGCGAGCGTGCGAAGTCCCCGGTAGGCGGCGGTGCGAACGGCTCCCGGACGCTTCCCGAGCACCGCCGCAGCCGCCTTGGCGTCAAGCCCGATCACGGCTCGCAGCACCACCGCTTCGGCCTGGTCCCGCGGCAACGTCGCGATCAACGCCAGCGCCGCGTCCGTGGTCGTCGCCTCGATCGCCGCCGCGGCGGTGTCATCGGGCGCAGGCTGCTCGGGAAACCACTCCGCAGGCGCCTCGGCAGCAGGGCGACGACGCTGGTGACGCAGATGATCGAGCGCCCGGTGCCGCGCGATCGTCGCCGTCCACGCGCGGAAGCCGTCCAGGTCACCGCGGAACGACGCCAGATCGCGGGTGATGTGCAGCCACGCCTCCGAGGCGACGTCCTCGGCATCCTGCCCGACCAGAACCCGCAGATACCGGCACAATCCGGGCTGTATCGCCCGATAGAGCAGCCGAAAGGCATCCTCGTCACCCCGGCACGCCCGCCCGAGCGCCGCCGACACCCCGGCGTCCACCTCCGGCTCCGACCGGGCACACCCGCCGCGGGCAGGGACCGACTCCAGCACCACACGCATCCTTAGCGGTCAGCCCCACCGCGTTTGTCCGCGCCATCATGAACCATCCCCGCCGAACACGAAACCCCGGCCCGCCGCGCGGGCCTCACGATGACCACCGGGCCCCGCCGAGCACCGGACGCGGCAACCCGCTACCCGCGATGAGACCGGCGGCCGCAGCCACCGCACCCGGCGGCCGGCGATCGGGTCCCTGCCGACACGTGTCAGTGATGCCGGGCAGGACGGCGGCGACTCGAATACCGGAGGATCCGCAGTGGCGGCCAGTGCCGCGGTGTCCTCACCCGTAGATGATGGACCTCCGGCGCGATCTCCGTTCCGTTGTCCCGCACGGCACTCCGGCCGAGGGTGAACACGAAACGGGCGACGTTCGTCAGCCCGGGATCGCGCAGCTTGGCGAGATCGCCGTCCACGCGGGCGACGACCTGCGCGAGATCCGCCCGAGGGCGCGCCGAGACGTTCCCGATGGTCGTCGCTCCCACGAGGAAGGCGACCGTGCTCCCCCGGCTCGGCTTCTCCTCAGTTCCGGACGGGAACCCGGTGGAGAGCGCCTCGTCGAGGTGGCGCAGCGAGACCCGGAGCCTGCCGTCCGATCCGCGGTAGCGCAGGTGTGAGGTTGCGGATCAGGTTGCCTGGGTCGGTGTCGAGGGCGACGGCGAGATCGAGCAAGGTCTTGAGGCTCGGCAACACCAGGCCGCGCTCGTAGTTGCTGATCGCGGCTATCGTACAGCCAGCTTGGCAGGACAGCTCAAGCTGAGTGAACTTCCTCATCGCGCGGCGCTGTCGAAGGCGCTGCCCGAACATCTCGGCGATGACAGATTGGGGCGGCTTGGGCACGCCTGAAATCATGATGGAACCGATAGCAAAACACTATATCATTGCACAGATCTGGAAAGATGGTTCTCCTTTCAGATAAATCAGAGGCGGACAACGGCGTGCCAAGCAACAACGATCACCGGCGACGGGGCCGACTTTGCCGGATTGATCAGCCATGGGTACTCACCCATCCGCAAAGCCGCCCGGCCGCACGCGGCTTGCGAACCATCAACGCCAATGTGCCGCAAATGCTCGTGACGGATTCTCGACGAAGATCTTGGATGCCAGAGCTCGGCCCAGTTCCTGTTCGATCCGGGGCTGGATCGAGCGCAGCAGGAACGCCATCCCCGGGCCGTCGGCGGTGGATCTCGCCGTTGCGGTCGTTGTGTCGGCGCCCAGGAGGAGTTGCTCGGCGTGGCCTGCGGTTGCGAGGGTGGACAAGGTCTCCAGCAGGAGCCAGTCCGTGGTGTGGTGGGCTCGGGACGGGCCGTCGAAGGCCAGGAATGCGCCGGATTCTGCGGCCTGCCGGTGGGTTCGAGGGTCCGGGAAGCGAAGCAGGTGGCCGAGGATTATCCGGTGCGGGGGCACGAGATGGGTGACGCAGAGCAGGTGCAGGACGTCCAGGGCGGCGGTGCCGCCTTCGAGGTGGACGGCGATCGGGGCGTCGGTGGCGTGGTGGGCTTCGGCGGCGGCGGCGAGGGTGTGCCGGGCGTGCTCGTCCAGGTGGTGGAAGGCGCCGGCGACTTTGATCAGTCCGGCTTTTGGTTGTGCCGCGGTCAAGTCGTGCACGAAGAGGTCAGTGAGCGGGCCGTGCGGTAGTCCGGCGTAGTGCTTTGCTTGGTGCATTCCGGTGGCTGCGATGAGATGTACGCCGGATTGCCGGGACAACTCGGGCAGATCTTCGTTGCGTGGCCCCATTCCCCATGGCGTCCATTGTGCCACCGCTCGACCGCCCAGTGCGGCGAAAGACCGCAGCTCGGCCAGTGCGGCGGCGGGATCGTCCAGCTCTTGGCCGGGCAGCGCCGGGGAACGGAGGAACAGGTGGTCGTGGGCGTTGCACGCGCCCAGCTCGGCAGGCGGGACATCGCCGAGTACGGTTCGGATCGCCGGGGTCATGAGAGGGCGGCGGCGGCAACTCGCAGGCCTGCCAACGCTTTCGGGACTCCGACGTACGGCGCCAGATGCACGAAAACCTCGATGACCTCCTGGCGGGTCATGCCGACGCGCAGTGCGGTGCGGACATGACCGGTCAGCTGCGGGTCGACCCCGCCCAGTGCCGTCAGGGCCGCGAGGTTGGCTACTTGCCGGTCGCGCAGGGACAGGCCCGCTCGCTGGTAGATGCCGCCGAACAGGGTGGTGACGATCCAGTCCGCGTAGCCGGGCGCGAGTTCCTCGAGGCCGGGCAGTGCGGTCTGCTGGGTGGCGGGGTCCTGCAGGAGATCGAGCAGGCGGTAGCCCTCGTCGCGATCGAGCGGGGCCGGTGACAGCTGCTCGGACAGGGGTCGGTTGGTCGTCATGGTCAACTCCTTCGCGCGTTACGCGGACGCTAGCACGGGTAACGGGTGAAGCGTTACAGTGCGGAAATGGCGACGGAGAACATGCTTGCCTTCCGGTTCGACTGCGGTGCCGGGTGGCTGAACCTGCTGGCCACGAAGGGCCGCACCTTCAGCGCGAATCCGGTCGAGCGGCTGGCCACGCCCGATCGGCTGGCGGAATGGCTGGAGATCTGCGAGCTGTCACCGGTTCGGCCGCCGGATCACGACGACCTGCAGTCGGCCTGGCGGTTGCGGGAGACGTTGCGTGTTCTTGCACTGGCGACCATAGCCGAGGAACCGCCACCCGCAAGTGCAGTCGAGGGGTTGATCGCACTGACCGAGCAGGACGATCCGATCCGGCTCGTGGTCGACGGGCGGCTGCGGCGCGAACGGCCTCCCACGGCCGAACACGCGTTGGTCCGGATCGCCCGGCAAGCGGTGGACCAGCTGACGAGCGCCGACCGGCTGGCGTTGAAAAGCTGCCCGGAACCTGACTGCCGCGGGGTTTTCGTGGACCCACCAGGGCGTCGGCGGTGGTGTCCGTCTCCGGCGTGCGCGAGCCGGGGCCGGGTCCGGGCGCTTCGGGCCCGCCGGGGGTCAGTAAACGGTGGCCGTGACGAAGCCGACGTAGGTGGCTGATCGGCGGGTCTTGTTGCGGAACGAGTGCGGGTAGCCACCCGACCACACGACGCAGCTGCCTTCCTCCAGGTCGTAATCCTCGCCGTTGTAGGTGGCGCAAACAGAACCGTCGACGACCAGCGTGACGTCCACGCCCTCGTGGGAGAGCGGGGAGCTGAAGCCGGTACCCGCTTTGAGCGTGACGCGGACGACCTCCACTCCCATACCCATGATCCGGTACGCCTCATACGCGATGCCGGGGCCGCGGTCGATTCGCAGGCGCTCGTCCTCGCCGATGAACTTCGGGATCGACTGGCGTGCCGAGTAGCCGAGGAACGAGCCGACGTCGTGGCCGAAAACCCGGGCCAGGCGGGCAAGGCGTTCCAGTGCGATGTCCGTCTCGCCGCGTTCCAGTGCGCCGAGGAAGGACTGGGACAGGCCGGACCGCTTGGCGACGTCGCGCAGGGACAGCCCGCGTTGCGCACGCAGCCTGCGCAAAACCGCGCCGGGCTGTGGGAAACCGTGTTCCGGGTCCGGTCGCAAGGGTGGCTGGTCGTTGGCAGGTTCGGGGATGTCCCCGGCGCGCCCTCGAATTTCGCTCACCCACTGATCCTAGAAGCAGGTTGCCCGCTCACCGGCGGCAGGCGTGGCGGAACGGTGACTCCGTGAGCATTGCCTTGACCGATGTTTCGGGCTAACGTGCAAAAAAACGGTCAGGAGGTCATGGGTGGAACGCAACGAAGTACAGAAGTCCGTCGGGTTGCTCGGTGCCGGTTCGATCGGTGAGCACTACCTGGCGAACCTGGTGAAGCACTACGGCGACGTCGCGGTGTTCGACACGGATGCGGGACGGGTGGAGGCGGCCAGTGTCGCCGGTGGACGCGTCGTGGAGAGCGCGAAGATCTTGGCCGCCGAATGCGACGTCGTCCTGGTTTCGCTGCCGAACCCGCCTGCCGTGCGGGCGGCGTTCAAGGGCGGCGACGGGCTGCTGGCCGGGCTGCGTCCCGGGGCTCTCGTGGTGGACACGAGCACCGTGTCGCCCGAGGTCAACCGTGAGATGAGTGCGCTGGTACAGGGTCTCGGCGGCGGATACCTCGACGCTCCGGTGAGTGGCGGGCAGCCCGCCGAGGCAGGCGTCGAGGGGGCCAAGGCGGCCACGATGACGTTCATGGTCGGCGGCGGGCGAAGCGACTTCGACCGGGCGCAGGAACTGTTCGACGTGCTCGGCAGTCACGCGATGCTGCTCGGCCCCAGCGGCAGCGGCACGGTCGTGAAACTGATCAGCAACCTGTGTTCGGGTATCCACCTGCTCATCGCGGCCGAAGCGTTCGCGCTCGGCGCCGCGTGCGGTTTCAGCACCGAGGAACTTTCGAAGGTGTTCCGGCAAACCGACGCGAAGAGCTACATCATGACCGACTACCTGATCCCGCGAATCCTTGCGCACAACACGGTTCCCGGCTTCACGGTCGACCTCCAGGTGAAGGACCACCGGCTGGCACAGGAGCTCGCGCACGACGTCAAGGTGCCGCTTCCGTTCAACGCCTTGGCAATCCAGACGTGGGAGCGGCTGCGCGCGCAGAACCGCGGGCAGCACGACATCGCCGACAGCTCGTTCTTCATCGCCGAACAGGCCGGGCAGTCGCTGCACAAGTAGGACCTCGCACCCTGCGGTGTCTCCCCGCCGCAGGGTCTCGACCCCCCGGAGGCAGATTCATGGCACGTTCACAGCCCCAGCCGCTACTGGCCGGAAAAGTCGCGGTCATCACCGGAGCGGCCAGCGGCATCGGCCGGGCCATGGCCGACCTGTTCACCACGCTGGGCGCACAGGTCGTCGCCGCCGACGTCGACCAGGACGGCCTCGCCGAACTCGCGCGGGAAAACCGCGACGTCACCGTGCAGCACACCGACGTGTCCGACGAAAACCAGGTCAAGCACCTGATCGACTTCGCGTACGAGAAATACGGCCGGTTGACGACGTTGTGCAGCAATGCCGGAATCTCCCTCCCGGGCACAGCACTCGAACTCAGCACGGCCGACCTCCGGCGCACGCTCGACGTCAACCTGCTCGGGCCGTTCCACGGAGCCAAATACGCGATCCCGTACCTGCGCGAGGCAGGCGGCGGATCGATCGTCAACACCGGTTCGGCCAACAGCTTGCAAGCCGAGAAGTCACTGGTGGGGTACTCGGCGAGCAAGGGCGCGATCCTGATGATGACGAAAGCCATGGCACTCGACCACGCGGCCGACGGGATCCGCGTGAACTGCCTCTGCCCCGGTTTCGTCGACACGCCGATCAACCTGCCGCACTACGAGCGGCTCGGCGGGATCGAGGCCGTGCGCGAGTCGCTGGTGTCGTGGGTCCCGATGGCTCGTGGCGGGGAACCCGAGGAGATCGCCGGAGCTGCGGCGTGGCTCGCGTCCGACCTTTCCCGATACGTCACCGGGGCGGCGATCCCGGTGGACGGCGGCTTGACCGCGCAACTGTAGGTCCCGTAAGCGAATGGAGCCCCCGATGAGCCTCCCGGCAAGTGCCCCGATGTCCGAGCTGGACCCACCGCGCCGGCCGGCCATCCGCGCGCAGTCGATTTCGAAGACCTACGGCGAGCACACCGTCGTCGACGACATGTCGCTGGAGGTGGCCGAGGGCGAGGTCGTGTCCATCATCGGCCCCAGCGGCGCCGGGAAGACGACCTTCCTGCGCTGCCTCAACCTGCTGGAGACGCCGGACACCGGGCACCTCCAGATCGGCGGCCTCGACCTGGACCTGTCGCGCCCGCCGGCCAAGCGCGAGCTGGCGGCACTGCGCCGTACGGCAGGCATGGTGTTCCAGTCCTTCAACCTGTTCCCGCACATGACGGTGCTGCGCAACGTGAGCCTGCCGCAGCAGCGGGTGCTCGGTCTCGGTCGGGACGAGGCCGACGCCCGATCGCTGGCGTTGCTGGAGCGAGTCGGGGTCGGGGACAAGGCAACGCAGTATCCCGGACGGTGTTCCGGCGGGCAGCAGCAACGGGTCGCGATCGCGCGGGCGCTGGCGCTCGAACCGAGGGTGATGCTCTTCGACGAGCCGACCTCGGCGCTGGATCCCGAAGTCGGGCTGGAAGTGCTTGCGGTCATGAAGGAACTGGCCGCGGCCGGGACCACGATGGTGATCGTCACCCACGAGATGAGCTTCGCGCGCGACGTTTCCGACCACCTCGTCGTGATGGCCGACGGCGGTCTCCTCGAAGCAGGCGACCCGAAGGTCATCTTCAGCGAACCGGCCCACGAACGCACGCGCACGTTCCTCCGTGCCGTACTCGGGCGGTAGCCATGAGTACGTTCACCGACGTCCTGCAGGGCGTCCCCGCGACTCTGGGGATCACGGCCGGCGCCCTCGCGATCGGCATCGTCGGCGGGATCCCCCTCGTACTCGCGCGCGTTGGCCGTTTCGTCGCGCTGCGGGTCGTCTGCCGTCCGTTGATCGACCTGGTCCGCGGAATCCCGCCGATCGTGTGGCTGTTCATCCTCTACTTCGGCATCGGCACCTACGCACCCTCGCTGACGGCGATGACGGCGGCGGTGCTCGGTCTCGGCCTCATTTCCGCCGCCTACTTCGCCGAGATCTACCGCGGCGGCCTCAACGCCATCAAGGCCGGGCAATGGGAAGCCGCGTCCGCGCTCGCGTTGAGCCGGTCGACCACCCTGTGGTCGGTGATCATGCCGCAGGTGGCCCGGGTCTGTCTCCCCGCCGCGGTCACGTACGGCGTCAGCCTGCTGAAGGACTCGTCGATCGCCTACGTCATCGGCGTCACGGAAATCCTGTACTACGCTAACGACATCTCGACCCGCGAGTCCAATCCGGTCGGCCCGTACCTCTGGGCGACGCTGATCTACCTCGCGATCACGATCCCGTGCACGATGGCCGCGAGGTACCTCGGCGCACGCGTAGCCGGGAGGGTGGCCCGCTGATGCTGTTCCAGGATTGGGGCGCGTTCTACCCGGAGCTCCTGCGCGGGCTGGGCGTGAGCCTGCAGATCACCGCCATCGCACTGGTCGTCGGGTTGCCGCTCGGGCTGCTGGCGGCCATCGGCATCCAGCTCGGACCGGCGCCGGTACGGGCTGCGCTGCTGACGGTGGTCGAAGTCGGACGGGCGACGCCCGCGCTCGTCGTACTGGACCTGGTCTACTTCGGACTCCCGTCGGCCGGCTGGAAACTCGACGCGTACCCGGCCGCGGCGATTGCGCTCGCGATCACTGCGGCGGCGTACAGTTGCGAGATTCTGCGCGGCGGCATGAACTCGGTACCCGCGGGCGAAACAGAAGCGGCGAGTGCGCTGGCGTTGAGCCGTCTCGACACCATGCGTTATGTCATTGTGCCGCAAGGGCTTCGCGTCGCTCTGCCGCCGCTCATGGGGCTGGCGATCCTGATCTTCCAGGGTACGTCGCTCGCCTACACCATCGCGGTACCGGAGCTGCTGAGCCAGGCGTATTCGATCGGGTCGACGACCTTCCGGTACCTGAGCGTGCTCAGTCTCGCCGGTCTTTTCTATGCGGCTGTTGCGATTCCGGCCGGTTTGGCCGTCGAACGGCTCACCCTGCGGCTCAGCCGCCACATCTGAACACCCACCACCCCGAGGAGTCCCCCATGCGCAAGGTGATCTGTCTACTGGTAGCACCGCTGTTCCTGGCCGCGTGCGGCAGCTCGCCCCAAGCCGCGACCGACGCGTCCGGATGCAAGCCGCTGCACACGTTCACCACGCTGAAGAAGGGCGTGCTGACGGTCGCCGGTACCACCCTGCCGCCCTTCGGCAACGTCACCAAGGAAGGCATCAGCGGGGTGGACGGGGAGATCCTGACCAAGTTCGCCGCCGCCGAGTGCCTCACGATCGAGCCCACGCCGACCTCGGCAGCCGCGACGATCCCGTCGGTGCAGTCCCGCCGCGCCGACGTGGCCATGGGTGACTGGACGCGAACCGCCGCCCGGGCGGAGATCGTCGCGCTCTCCGACCCGACGTACATCGACCAGATGGCCTTGGTCTCCCAGGAGGGTTTCTCGGAAGTCTCCAAGATCAAGGGCAAGGCGGTGGGGACGGTGAACGGCTACATGTGGGTCGACAGCCTGCGGACCTACCTCGGGGAGCTGCGCGTGTATCCGTCGAACGTCCAGATGTACGCCGACCTCAAGGCAGGCCGCCTCGACTTCGCGATCGACAGCTTCGGCGCGGCGACGGTCTCGATGAAGGACACGCCGTACACCGTCAAGGTCGCCACTCCGGACGCGGCCGTTCCGGCGACAGAGAACGGATCGCAGACGGCGTTCCCGGTGTCGAAGGCGGAGCCGGAACTGCTGGCCGCCCTGAACGCCCACATCGCGAAGATCAAGGCGGACGGCACGTTGGCGAATCTGCTGGTGGCCAATGGGCTGCCTGCTTCGGCAGCGAATACGGGTGGGCCGCGGTTGATCTCCTGACCTACCGGTGCTCGTCGGCCGCGATGGCACTCTTCCCGTCCGGTGCGCTCGGCGTCTACATCGGGCTGGGCAGCGTCGGCGCCGTGCTGCGCCCGACCGTGACCGGACGCCGGCCGCGTCCCGGTACGTAACGACGTGTTCGAGAAGATCGCCGGACACGATGCGGACCGAGGTGGCTATCTGCGCGCGACAATGGCTACGATGTGCTGGGGCTGATGGTCGCCCGGCAGGTAGGCTACGCGACGTAGGTAAGGGACCGTTCGGGATGAAGGCGACACCGCACGACGGACCGAGCGACCTGCCCGCAGAACCGGCGGCCCCCTCCCGCAAGCGGCCGCGCGGGCGGCGGCAGATCATCAGCAAAGTCGCCACGGAGATGTTCGCCGAGCGGGGTTTCGACGGGACCTCGGTCGGCGACATCGCCGAGCGCGTCGGCATTTCCGGCGGGGCGATCTACCGGCACTTCAGCAACAAGGAGCACATCCTCCAGGAGATTCTCGCGGACAGCTTCGTCCCGTTCGTCGGTCTGCTCGGCGAGGTCGATGCTCCCGTCACCCCGGCGGACCGGGTGGTCCACATCCTGCGCCGCACCGTCGAGGAAACGCTGGCGGACGCGCAGGTCGTCACCGTCTACCTGCGGGAGCGGCACCGGCTCTCCGGCGAGGTGCGCACCAAGCTGCGGGCCGACGGCCGGGAAGCCTTGCGCAACTGGCACCAAGCGCTGCACGCCGTACTGCCGGACCTCACCACCGACGAGGCGAACCTCCGGCAGCGAGTGCTCAACGGCGTCCAGGTCTCGCTCGCCACCGACAGTCATGCGCTGCCCGCGCCGCAGCTGACCGACCTCGCGGTCGGCATCCTGACCGCGATCACGCTGGCCGCCCCGCAGCCGCGCGCCGAGGAACCGGCCGCGAACGCCTGGGTGATTCCGCGGACCCGCCGCCAGGAGATCCTCGACGCGGCCGCCTCGCTCTTCCAGTCGCGCGGCTTCCACGGCGTCGGGGTCGACGACATCGGAACGGCGGCGGGCATCACCGGGCCCACCATTTACGGTACGTACACCAGCAAACTCGAGATTCTCATCGACGCCTGCGACCGGTCGCTGGGCCGCATCGACACCTTCCTCCGGCCCCGGCTGGTGAGCGCGGGTTCGGCCGAGGAAGCCGTGCACGCGGTCGCCTCCGGGCTCGCCCATGCCCACCTCGACAAGCCTGCTGTTTTCGCGCTGACCTCGCGCGAGTACGAGGCCCTGCCGCCCGACGATCGCGCCCGGATCATGCGTGCGGCCGACGACCAGGTGCAGACCTGCGCCAACGTCGTTGCCGAGGCAAGCGGGCTCGGCGAAAACGAGGCGCGCAGCCGGGTCCTGCTGGCCACGTCGATCGTGCACGAACTGGCCCGGTTCGACGACCGCCTGGTCCCCGGCGCCACCGCCCTTGCCGATCTGCTGCTGATCGCGCTCACGGCCGCGCCGGGCACCGGCCCCGCCTGAGCGAGGCAGGCATCGGCCTGCCCGGCTCCACCCGCTCCCCGTCCGGGAGCGCAGCCTGCCCTCTTTTGCGAGTCGTTGTTCGGCAACGCAACACGGCTATGTAAGAACGTGATCGACGCCTTGCCGAACCCGGTCGCCGCGAACAATCCCTACTTCACGAGCAGTTTTGCTTGATAATCGATGCTCATGTGAGCGTTGACACAGCACTGCAGTCATGTAAAAGTATCAGCGTGTTTGGAGTGAAGGTAGTCCTAACAGCGAAGGAGAGCGCAGGATGAGAACACGTCGGCAGGTGGTTCCCAGCGTGGTCGCAGCCACTGCACTGTGTGGTGCGCTCGCCGGATGCGGAGCAGACGCGCAGAGCAGCGGCAGTACCGGCGGCCCGGCGAACATGACCGTCGGGATCTACCCGAACTCCGCCGTCAGCGCGATCTGGGAAATCGCACAGAAACAAGGCTTCTTCACGAAGGAAGGCCTGCAGGTGAAGTTCGTCAACGGCACCGGGCCGGACCTGGTCGCCGGGCTTGCGGCGGACAGCATCGACGCAGCCATGGCGTCGACCTCCGTCATCGTGCCTGCGCTGAAGAGCTCCGCGCAGATCTCGATCCTCGACAGCTACAGCGAAACACTCCCCATTGCGCTGCTGGTACCGGCCGCGCAGGCAGCGGGAGCACAGCACCTGTCGTTCCCGCAGAACGTGCGGACGTTGAAGGGCAAGAAGATCGGCGTCAACGCACTGGGCGGCATTTCCTACCAGTACGTGCTCCACGAGCTGGCCGCGGCCGGTCTGCAGCCGAGCGACGTCACGATCCTCGCCGTCGGCTCGCTGCCCACTGCGATCGCGGCCGTGAAGAACCACCGGATCGACGCACTCGTCGCGGGAGCCGACACGGCGGTGCAACTCGAGGCTGCCGGGGTGCCCGTGGTGCTGGTGGCCGAGGCCACCGACGAGAAGAGCGCGGGTCCGGGCGTCAGCTCGACGCTCAACATCATCAATGTCGTCTCGAAGAAGTTCGCAGGCGAGAAGCCCGGGGAGGTCGGCAAGTACTGCCGCGCCATCAGCGCTGCCACGACCTGGGCGAAGGATCCGGCCAATCTCGACCAGACCGCCGCCACGCTGGCGAAGTGGATCAACATCCCGGTCGAAGAAGCGAAGCGGGTCTGGCCGGACATGGCAACCACCTACCGCCCCAGCCTCACCGAGGAGCTGTGGAAGCAGCAGCCCACCTGGGCAACCGGCGGTCCGCTGCCGAGCTATCAGAGTTCGTTCACCACCTCCTGTGGCAAGGCGGGGTGAGCCGGATGAACGACGTGGTAACACGAGAAGCAGCGCCCGCGGCCGCCGACCGCCGTCGACGGCGTACCCGCGGTTCACTGGCGCTGCGGGCGTGGCAGCTGGCGGTGCTGCTGGGTCTGCTCGGAGCGTGGGAACTGACCGTCCGGCTGCACCTGATCGACAGCGTGATCGCGCGCAGCCCGCAGCAAGTCCTCGAATACCTGCAGTCGGCCTGGGAAAGCGGCGACCTGCAGACCAACACCATCGCGACGATGGAAGCCGTGCTGATCTCGTTCGTGCTGGCGTCCGTGGTCGGCGTGGTCGCCGGGGTTGCGCTCGGGCTGCTGCCGCAGGTCGACCGCGTGCTCGCGCCGTTCCTCGACGCCGCCAATGCGATGCCGCGGATTGCGCTCGCCCCGGTTTTCGTGGTGTGGCTCGGGATCGGGATGCCGGCGAAGATCGCCGTCGCGTTCAGCGTGGTCGTGTTCACCGTGATGTTCAACGCGAATGCAGGCGTGCGCAGCGCGGATCCCGAGGTGCTGCGGATGTCCACCGTGCTCGGGGTGACGAAACCGCAGTTGTTCTTCAAGGTGCTGCTGCCGGTGTCGGTGCCGGCGATCTTCACCGGGCTGCGGCTCGGGCTGGTCTACGCGCTTCTCGGCGTGGTCGGCTCCGAGCTCATCTCGGCACAGGACGGGCTCGGCCAGGTCATTGCGGTGCAGTCGGCGACGTTCCAGATGCAAGCCGTGTACGGGATTCTCCTGGTACTCGCGGTCATCGCGGCGATCCTCAACCTGATCATGGCAGCTTTGGAAAGGCGGCTTCTCCGATGGCAACCCCGCTGACCAGGGCCGCGACCGCCATGCCCGAAACCACCCGTCCCCCCGCCGAACCGGCGGACGCAGTGGCCATCTCCGGTCTCACCGTCCGGTTCGACCAGAGCGACGGCAGCACGACCGAGATCCTCGGCAACCTCGACCTCACCATTCCGCGCGGCCAGTTCCTCGCGCTCGTCGGCCGTTCCGGGAGCGGCAAAACCACGATCCTCAACAGCATCGCCGGGCTCGTCCCGGTGGCGTCGGGCACCGTGGAGGTGCTCGGCATCGCACCGGCACAGGCTCGCTCCCGATTCGGCTTCATGCCGGCTCGCGATGCGCTTCTGCCTTGGCGCACGGCTTTGCGCAACGTCGAGTACGGACTGGAGCTGCGCGGCATGCGCCGCCGGGAACGCAAGGGGGTCGCCCGCCGCTACCTGGACATGGTCGGCCTGTCGGATGCGGCAGGCCGCTGGCCATGGCAGCTCTCGCAGGGAATGCGGCAACGGGTGGCGCTCGCCAGGGCATGGGCGCTCGAGCCCGAACTCCTGCTCCTCGACGAACCTTTCGCCGCACTGGACGCGCAGACCCGCGAGACGGTGCGGGAGCAGTTCCGGAGCCTGCTCGCCACCGCACCCGGGCGGACCGTCCTGCTGGTCACACACGATCTCGAGGAAGCGGTGACCCTGGCCGACCGCGTTGTCGTACTGGACGGGGGCCGGATCACCGGAGACCTCGAAGCCCCGGCAGGCGCCGCGCACGACACCGACGGCCTGTTGACCAATACCGAGTCCCTCGGCCTGCTCCGCAAGCTCAGGTCGTTGCTGCGGAACTGAACGTGCTTCCGGGGAAGGTGCCCTTCCCCGGAAGCCCGCCGCGCAGGCCGCCGTTCTTGAAGACGACCGTCTCGATCGGAACGGCCACGTGGTGCGGGAGGCCGACCGTGCCCACCACCGAGCCGCAGGCCGCAATCGCGAACGCCGTACGCATCGACTCCACCGGGCTCGGCAAGCTGCGCGACGCGGGCCACGGCCCCTCGTTACGGCACACAAGCCCACCGCGCCGTCGCCCACCACGGCGACGGACCGACCGGGTTTCACCGCCGCGCTCGCGGCAGCGTGGTGCCCGGTGCACATCACCTCGCAAAAGGCACGTTCAGCGTGGCCGGAAGCCGCATGATCTCCCGCTGCCCCGGCCCCACCCACTCGCCGCCGAGTTCGAGCGCGCTGCCGTCGCCGAGCTCGGCATTCCAGGTCCGGCCGCCGACCAGGGCACGGGCTTCCAGCGCCCGGACCGTCACCCCTCCGCGCCCCTTCCGCAGCCCTCGGTTCGGCCGTGCCACGCCACCCGAGAACCGGTCCGGCAACGGGGTCACGGTGCCGCTTCGATCACGAGCAGGACGGTCACCGAAAACCGGATCCCGAGGTGCCGTCCGGATGCACGAAGTCTGCTGCGTGGTTCACGAAAATGACGATCTCCGCCGGAATGGCCGCGACCGCGGTCAGCAGCCCGCCGGTCGTGGTGATGTGCCGGGACAGCCGGACGGTGATCCAGGCGGCGCCGAGCGAGGGACGGAACACCCCGAAACCGTTGCCACACAGCTGATCCCCGGCGGGACCCGCCGGGTTATCCCCGGGGTGAGGCGAGCGGAAACTCCCGCGCCGGAGCCTCGAACAGCTCGTCCAAGACCGCCAGGACCTCGCGGGTACCGGTCACGGTCAGCGTGCCGCGTTCCAGCTCGTCGCCGAACCGGCCCGCCGTCGCGAGAATCCGGCACAGCGCCGCCTTGCTCAGAGTCACGACAGCATCCGGCTCCCGGGGCGGCACCATCGAGCCGCGAATGGGGGTGAAGACGCCGTTCTTGACTCGCGTGGTCCAGGTCTCGCGCGGCCCGTCGAGTTCCCACCGGACCGTCAGATCGAGATCGGCACCGCGGGGTCCGTCGAACCGTACCGCGAGCATGGCGAACAGGTGCTCCGCGGAAAGGGCGTCCAGCATCGACGGGCTCATCAGGCTCGCGCCCCGCTTGCGCGTCCGCCGTTCCGGAGCGAACGGACCGGTCCCGCGCAGCTCGTGGGCGGCGGTGAGGTAGCAGTTGCGCCACGTTCCGCTTTCCTGCGCCCAGGCCAAACGCTCGAAGGTCTGCGCTTGCAGCTCACGTGCTTCGCGGTGCTCCGGCTGGCTGAAGAGCACGTGGTTGAGCACCTCGGCCACCCAGCGGTAGTCACCGGCTTCGAAACTCTCCCGGGCCCGCTGCACCACCGCGTCCGCACCGCCCATGAAAGACACGTACCGCTCGCCTGCCTCAGCCGGCGGCAGCTGCCAGAGATGTGCGGGATTGCCGTCGTACCAACCCATGTAGCGTTGGTAGATCGCCTTCACGTTGTGGCTGATCGTGCCGTAGTAGCCGCGCAGGTGCCAGGCGCGGCCCAGCTCGCCGGGAAACGACCGGAGTTCCTCGGCGATCTCGATTCCGGTCATCCCGCGGTTCATCAGCCGCACGGTCTGGTCGTGCAGGTAGGCGTAGCCGTCGCGCTGCTGCTCCAGAAACGCCGTGAGTTCGGCGCGACCCCACGTCGGCCAGTTGTGCGAGCCGATCAGGATCTCCGCGTCGTCGCAGAACAGCTGGATCGTCTCGGTGAGATAACCCGCCCAAGCCTTGGCATCACGCACCAATGCGCCGCGAAGGGTCAGCAGATTGTGCAAGGTGTGATTGGCGTTCTCGGCGACCAGCAGCACCTGGTGGCCGGGCAGGTGGAAGTTCATCTCGGCCGGAGCCTCGGTCTCGGGCGTCAGCTGGAAAACCATCGGTACGCCGTCGACGACGAGTTGCTGGCCGGTCTCGACGATGTCGACGGTCGGCGCGATCAATCCCTTCGTCCCCGACGACCACGACTGGGCCAGGCCCCCTCCCACGCAGCCCTCGGGCCCGGCCGGGAGCAGCGAGCCGTACTGATAGGTGCCCCGTACCCGCATGGTCGGACCGGCGATGATGCTCTCGCTCACCGCATGGCCGGTGAACCCCTCCGGCGCGATGATCTGGCATTCGCCTGCCTCGACCTCGGCGGCAGAGGTCAGTGCGAGTACGCCGCCGTAGTGGTCGCCGTGGCTGTGCGAGTACACGACCGCACGAACCGGCCGGTCGCCCCGGTTCCGCCGGTAGAGCTCGAAGGCCGCCGCGGCGACCTCGGTGCAGATCAGCGGGTCGACCACGATGACCCCGGTCGCCCCCTCGATGACCGTCATGTTCGCGCAGTCCAGACCCCGGATCTGGTAGATCCCCGGCGTCACCTCGAAGAGCCCCTGCACGGCGTTGAGCCTGCCTTGCCGCCACAGACTGGGATTCACGGTTGCGGGACAGGGTTCGTGGTCGAGGAAACCCCATCTTTCGTTGTCCCAGACGACCCGGCCCTCGGCGTTGCGGATGACGCACGGTTCGAGCCGGTCGATCAGCCCGCGCCCGGCATTTTCGAAATCGGTGCGATCCGCCCAGTTCGGTTCAGCAGGCACGGTTGGTCCTCCGGTCGGGTCAGGCGGTTTCGAGAGCCGACATGATCAGCTCGCGATGCAGGTCGCCGTCGCCGTACTGCACGGACATCGACCTGGCGTGGCGGTAGTACAGGTGCGCGTCGTGCTCCCAGGTGAACCCGATGCCGCCGTGGACCTGGATCGACTCGACCGCCGCGGCCCAGTAGGCCGCCGCCGAATAGGCTTTGGCGATACTCGCGTTCGGGGCGAGCTCCGCCGGGTCGTGGTCGGCCGTCCACGTCGCGACCCGGACCGCCGACTTGGCCAGCTCGATGTCGAGGAACATCTCGGCCAGCTTGTGCTTCACCGCCTGGAAAGACCCGATCGGCCTGCCGAACTGGACCCGGGTGCGGGCGTACTCGACGCTGTTCTCGAGCACCTGCTCCGCGGCGCCCAGCTGTTCGTTCGCCGCAGCGACAGCGACCAAGGGAAAGAGCTTGGCCAGCAGGTCACCTGCAGTGCCGGGCAGGCCGATGGGCGTGGCCGGTACGTCGGCGAATTCGAGCCGGGCTTGCCGGTGGACGAGATCCAAGGTGCGTAACGGGGTACGGCGCAGGCCCGGCGCCTCGCTGTCCACCGCGAAGAGCGACGGGCCTGCTTCCGATTCGGCAACAACGAGAACGAGATCGGCCGTGGCGCCGTCGAGGACCGCGTTGACCCGGCCGGTGAGCAGCGTGCTGCCGGACACCGCGACCGCATTTCCCGCCGGTCCCCACCGCTGGTCCTCGCCGTCCACGCCGATCGCCACGGTGGCCGTCAGTTCTCCGGCGGCCAGCGAGGGCAGCCATTTCGCCTGCGCATCAACGGCATCGCTGAGCAGGAGCGCGTTGACCGCGAGCACGACCGTCGAGAAGAACGCGCTCGGCGTGAGTGCCCGGCCGAACTCCTGAAGGACGACGCCCAGCTCGACCTGACCGCAGCCCGCTCCGCCGTGCTCTTCCGGGATCGTCAGCGAATGCAGGCCGAGCCCGGCCATCTGCTGCCACAGCGACGGGTCGTAGCCCGCATCGGACTCGAGTACCTTTCTCGACGCGCTCAAGGGTGCCTTGTCCCGGAGGAAGCGCCGCACAGTGCGGCGCAGGTCCTCCTGGTCGTCGGTGAGGGTCCATTCCATCTGTCCTGCCTTTCCCGCGGATCAGGGGAGAATCAGGTCCGCTTTGCCACTGAGCGCAACGCCTCCGGTCTGGCGGATGGCGCGCAGCTCCAGCTCGACCAGCCGCCGCCCGTCCTCCTGCGCGGCAATCGAGGAGACCGTTGCCGAACAGGTCAGCTCGTCACCCGGCCAGACCTGCTCGACGAAGCGAACCGAAAAGCGCCGGATACCCCGGACGCCGAACCGCGAGGTCACGAACGACGCGAGCATCCCGGCTTGGAGCATCCCCACCGAGAACACCGTCGGGAACCCGGCCCGGCGGGCGTACTCCTCGTCGTGGTGCAGCGGATGCCAGTCGCCGGACGCTCCCTGGTACTTGGCGATATCGGTGCGCGTGAGCGGCGGATACGTGAACGGTTCCAGTTCGCCGCCCACCGCAAGGGTCGACGGGTCGACGAGCGTCCCGGGCATCACTCCCCCTCCCGCTTCGGCGGCCGCGCGGTTTCGACGATCGTGCTGTTCTGCGTCGCGACCACATTCCCGGCGGCGTCCCGGAATTCGGTGATCAGCCGGGCGAACCGCATGGTGCCCCCGCGTTTGCCGGGTTTCTCCCACCGGTCGCCGACCCGCGATTCACCGGTCAGTACGTCGCCGACCCGCGGGAGCTCGCCGTAGAAGACGTACTCCTCCTCGCCGTGCAGAACGCGGCGCAGGTCGAAATCCAGCCCGGCACCGGCGCTCTCGCGGCCCGGCTCCCAGTTGAGCCGTCCGGACACCAGGAACGTCGGCGGGATCACCCCGTCCGGACTGCGGTGCTCCGGGCTCTTCGACTTCACCGCCCGGGCGAACTCCCGGACCTTGCTGAACTCGATCGGCATCGTCCAGCTCATGACGGCGCCTTCTCGTTCGGCGACACCCGCTGGCGGTTGACCTTGAGGTGGCGCGGGAACGCGGCCAGCTCGGCCGCCAGCTCACTCACCGGCCACTGCCGCGGCGCGTTGATCTCGTGCTCCACCGACCAGCCGCGGAAAAGGCCGACATGACCGCCGTACACCGAAAACACCTGTCCGGTGAACGGGCAGTCCGCCGTGACGAGGTAGGCGACGAGGGGCGAAACGTGTGCGGGGTCGAACTTGTCGAAGACCACCGGGTCGTCCGCCTGGCCCATCAGCTCGTCCAGCCCGGGGGTCGCCATGACCGGAGCGGTGCGGGCGACCGGCGCGATGGCGTTGGAACGGACGCCGAAGCGTTTGAACTCCTTCGCCCCCGACACCGCCATCATCGCCGAACCCGCCTTCGCGGCCGAGTAGTTGAACTGGCCGGCGTTGCCGTGGATACCCGATCCCGACGAGGTGTTGACGATCGACCGGTCGGCCGTCGCACCCGCCTTTGCCTGCTCGCGCCAGTACGTGACCGCCGCCTTGGTCACCGAGAACGTGCCTTTGAGGTGTACGCCGAGCACGCCGTCGAAGTCTTCCTCCGACATGTTCCAGATGACCGCGTCGCGGATGAACCCGGCGTTGTTGACCACCGCGTGCAGGTCGCCGAACGCATCCACCCCGGCGGCGACGATCTCGGTTCCGACCTTGAGGTCGGCGACATTGCCGTCGACCGCGACCGCCTGCCCACCGGCAGCGGCGATCTCGTCGACAGTCCCTTGTGCGCCACGGAGATCGTTGACCACGACCTGCGCACCTTCACGCGCCATCAACAACGCGTGCTCGCGGCCGAGACCACCACCGGCACCGGTGACCGCAACTACCCGTCCCGTGAGCGCGCCCATCACTTACCCACCTTGCGGAACACCGTGACCACTGCGGCACCACCGAGGCCGACGTTGTGCGCAAGGCCGACAGTCGCGCCCTCGACCTGACGCTTCTCGGCCGTGCCCCGCAGCTGCCAGGTGAGCTCCGCGCACTGCGCGAGCCCGGTCGCGCCCAGCGGATGTCCCTTGGACAGCAGACCACCCGACGGGTTGACCACGACACTGCCGCCGTAGGTCGTGTCGCCGTTCTCGACCAGCTTGCCGACGTCGCCGTCCTCGCACAGCCCCAACGCCGAGTACGCCATCAGCTCCGCGGGCGCAAAACAGTCGTGCAACTCGATGACGTCGAGGTCGGACGGCGCCACCTGCGCCTGTTCGTACGCCTCGACAGCAGCTTCCTGGCCCATGTAGAACCCGGCAATGCCGCGGTCGGTGCCGTCCATCATGTTCGGGCCGTCGGTGCGTACCGACTGTCCCGCGATCTCGATCGCCCGGTCCCAGAGGTCGTGCTCATCGACGAAACGCTCGCTCGCGACGATTGCCGCGGCGCCGCCGTCGGACGTCGGACAGCACTGCATGCGGGTGAGCGGGTCCTCGACCATCGGTGCGGCAAGCACTTCCTCGAGCGTCGCGGCCTGCTGGAACTGCGACCGCGGGTTGTTCGTGGCGTGTGCCCGGTTCTTGACCGAGATCTTCGCGATCGTCTCCCACGAAATGCCGTATTTCTCGTGGTACTCGCGGCCGACGTTGGCAAACGTCTGCGCCGCCACCGGACCCTTGCTGCCGCGGCCGCGCCGTTCCCACATCGCGAACACCGCACGCCGGTTGGCGGACTCGCGGTCCTTCCACATGTTCGGGATGGCGCCCATGCTCATCTTCTCGAAGCCGACCGCCATCGCGACCTCGGTGCTGCCGTAGCGGACCGCTTCGTTGGCGAGGTAGAGCGCCGACGATCCGGACGCGCAGTTGTTGTGCACGTTCATGACCGGGATACCGGTCATCCCGAGGTCGTACATCACCCGCTGGCCGTAGCAGGAGTCGCCGTTCACATAGCTGGTGAACGCGCGGCCGACCACGTCGTACGCGATCCCGGCATCGGCAATCGCGGCCTGGCCTGCCTCGACGCCCATCTCGGGGTACGTCCAGTCACTGCCGGGCTTCACGAACTTGGTCATGCCGACCCCGATGACAAAAGTGCGTGCGGTCATCCTTTTCCTTCTCTCGTACGGTCCGCGCCGCTCAGGAGCGGGCGGCCTTCGGTTCCCGCGGAAGGCCGAGAACGCGCTCGGCAATGGTGTTCTTCTGGATTTCGTCGGTGCCGCCGCCGATCCGCGTGCCGGGGAACCCGCAGACCAGCTCGGACCACGCGAACGTGCCCCATTCCCCGGTGTCGACCGCCAGCGACGGACCGAGCAGCATCGTCGCCGCCTCGCTGACCTCCCGGAGGAAACCGGTCATCGCGAGCTTCACGGCCGAGCCCTCCGGCCCGGGTACCCCGCCCGCCGCCCTGGCCCCGGCCGCCGCGCGCTGCGCGGTCCACGAGCGCATCCGGTTGCGGGCATGCACGTTCGCGATCGCCTGCCGGACAAGAGGATCGTCCAGGCGGCCGAAGTGTTTCGCGGTCATCAGCAGGCGGCCCACGAAGTTGGGCCCACCGCCGCTGCCCTCGCTCGACGCGCGTTCGAAGCCCAGCGTGGTCATCATCGCCGACCAGCCTGCGCCGACGGGGCCGACCCGGTCCTCGTCGGCGACGTGCACATCGTCGAAGAACACCTCATTGAAGTTGGTGCCACCGCTCATCTGGCGGAGCGGGCGGACGGTGACGCCCGGCGTGTCCATCGGCACCACGAACGCGGTCAGCGCCTTCGTCCGGTCCGCCTGAGGATCGGTGCGCGCGATCACCCACCCGAGATCGGCGAACTGCGCACCCGAGGTCCACACCTTCTGGCCGTTGAGGACCCAGCCGTCCCCCTCGCGGTCCGCCCGCAGGCTGATGGCACCCAGGTCGGACCCGGCGCCGGGCTCGGAGAACAGCTGGCAGCAGATCACGTCCATCCGCCGCAACGGGCGAAGCCATCGCTCCTTCTGCTCCTGGCTGCCCAGCTCGAGAATCGTCGGGGCTTCGATCTCGAGGCTGATCCCGATGATCTCGGGCGCGTGGGGAAGCACGAAACCTCGTTCCAGGGCACGGAAAGCCGCCTCGTACGAGCGGGGCAGCCCGGCGCCGCCGAACTCGGCGGGCCAGCCGATCGCACCGTAACCCGCGTCGAACTTGGTCCGCTGCCAGGCAACCGCTTCCTCGACCAGCGCGGCCTCGGCCTCGGGACTGGTGTTGCGGAACACCGAGACGCCGTCGGAGCCGACGCCCCATTCGAGTTCGGCACGCGGCGGACGGCGAGTGGCATTGCGCTCGAGCCAGGCCTCCGCGTCGGCGGCGAAGGACTCCCGGGAGGGGATGTCGTCAGCTCCGTTCATGCCAAACAGAGTTTCACTTACGGCTCGCCATGTCAACATAGTTGGGATACTGTCCAGGTACACAGCGCGGAAGCACGTGAACATTCATGACAAAACAAGCTCTTACGTTTGGCCGAATGCGCCGCCAGCGGACGAAAGCAGGACCCCGATGCCCGAACCCGATCTCGACGCCTTCCCCGTTCGCATGCGCGGACGGAAGTTCGAGGACTTCGCCGACGGCCAGGTACTGCACCACCATTGGGGCCGCACGCTCACCGCCGCCGACAACGTCGTGTTCTCCACCGCGACCTGTACCTGGCTGCCGCTCTACCTCAACGCCGAGTTCGCCCGCGCCGCCGGGCATCCCGAGCCCCCGGTCAACCCGATGCTCGTGCTGGCCACCGTGATCGGGCTGTCGGTCGAGGACCTCAGCGAGGCCGGTGGCCCGTTCCTCGGCGTCGACGACTGCGAGTTCCGCCGCCCCGTCTACCCCGGCGACACGCTGACCGCGTCCTCGACCGTGCTGTCCATGCGTGCTTCCGCCAGCCGCCCCGAAGGAATCGTGACCTGGCGGACCCGGGCGCACAACCAGCGCGGCGACCTCGTCCTGCACCTCACCCGCACCAATCTCGTAGCGCATCGGAGTCCCGCATGACCGACGTCCGTCCCCTGCCGCCCCCGGTTCTCGCCTCTCCGTGGGCAACGCCGTCCCGCCTCGAACTCCAGGCCGAAGCCCGCCGCTTCGCCCGCGACGAGGTGCTCCCGGTCGCCGACGAACTCGACCCCCGGCGCGCCGATTTCCCCGACGGGTTCCTCGACCGGATCGCACAGCAGGGCTACTTCGGGATCATGGTGCCCACGGCCGGCGGTGGCCTCGGGCTCGGCGTATTCGAGTACTGCCTCGTCGCGGAAGAGCTCGCCCGCGCCTGGATGAGCGTGGCCAGCATCATCGCGCGCGGACAGGGCATGGGCACCGCGGTGCCCGACCCGGACCGGCGCGCCGAGCTGCTGAAGCGGAGTGCGGCCGGACGGTGGATCGGTGCCGCCGGGTTCTCCGAACCGGGCGCGGGATCGGACCTCGCCGGGGTCGCCACGCGGGCCACCCGCACCGGGGACTCCTGGGTCATCGACGGCCGCAAGCGCTGGACGGGTTTCGCGCTCAAGGCCGACTTCATCCAGGTACTGGCCCGCACCCGCGATCCCGGACCCGGTGAGCCGCGCGCCGCCGGGCTGGTCAACCTGCTCGTGCCGAAGGAGCGCGGGTCGTTTCCGCCCGGCATCACCGGACGGCCCATCGACAAGATCGGCTATCACGGGTTCACCACCTGGGAGCTCGACCTCGACGACGTCCGGGTCCCCGCGGGTAACGTGCTCGGCGAGGACGGCAACGGCACCGAGTCCTTCCGCGCCGTGCAGCATCAACTGAACGTCGCGCGGGTACACACGGCAGCTCGCGCGGTCGGGTTGGCACGCGCGGCAGTCGAGGACTGCGTCGCCTATCTCCAGCAGCGAGAGCAGTTCGGCCATCCGCTGGCGGATTTCCAGGCGCTGCGTTTCGACCTGGCGGAGATGGCTGCCGCGGTGGAGCAGGCGCGCTCGTTCTACCAGGCCGTCGCGCACCGCATCGACCTCGGCGAACGATGCGAACGCGAGGCGGCGATGTGCAAGCTCACGGCGACCGAGATGGCAGTCCGGGTCACGAACCAGGCCATGCAGCTCTTCGGCGGCAACGGTTACACGACCGAGCACCAGGTGGAACGGCACTGGCGCGACGCTCGGCTCACCACCATCTTCGAAGGGACCAGCCAGATCCAGAAGCGGATCATCGCCGACCGCATGCTGCCGCGGAGTCCGCTGTCATGACCTCCCCCGACGGCTGGTTCGAGGACTTCGTTCCGGGACAGCGGATGCGGCACGCCCGGGCCGCGACGATCGACGACGTCGAAGGATCGTTCCTCGCCAAACTGGTCATGAACACCGCGCACGCGCACTGGAACGACCATCTGCCGGAGATTCCCGGCCTCGGCTCGGGGCGGCTCGTGTACGGGTTGCTCACCGCGTCGGTCGTGTTCGGCCTTGCTTCGCAGGACACGGCCGAGCATGCCATCCGCGAGCTGGGCTGTACCGGGTTGCGGTTCCGCGCGCCCGTGCACCACGGCGACACGATTGAGGCATTCACCGAGGTGGTCTCGGTGCGCCCGTCCGATGAGGACGACGCCGGAATGGTCGTCTTCCATCACTGGGGGCGCCGCCACGACCGCGTCGTGGTCTTCGAAGGCGAACGGTCTCTTCTGATCCGCCGCCGCCCCACTCCCTGACAGATTGGAACTCTCGTGTCAGCACGTCATCCCGAGCGCCTGCGGCGAAGTGAGCTCTCCACCCCGGCCACGAATCCGAAGATGATCGCCAAGGCCGCGGCAAGCAACGCCGACCTCGTCTTCCTCGACCTCGAAGATGCCGTGGCACCCGCGGCGAAAGCGGCGGCGCGGCCGAACATCGTCGAAGGGCTGCGCACCCTCGACTGGGGAACCAAGGTGAAAGCCTTCCGTATCAACGGAGTGCACACCCCGTGGTGTCACGACGATCTCGTCGAGGTGATCTCGGGCGCCGGCGAGCAGGTCGACGTCGTCATCGTGCCGAAGGTGAAATCGGCCCGTGAGGTGTGGTTCGTCGACGATCTGCTGACCCAGCTCGAACTGGGGCTCGGCCTCGAACCGGGGCGGATCGGGCTCGAGGTGCTCATCGAGGAGGTCGACGCGCTGGCCAGGGTCGAGGAGATCGCCGGATGCTCACCCCGGCTCGAAGCGCTCATCCTCGGCGTCGGCGATCTGGCCGCCAGCCAGGGAATGCCCATCGGGCACATCGGCGGTGCGGACGGGACGGCGTACCCCGGCGACATCTGGCATTACGCGCGCTGCCGGCTGATCGGGGCAGCGCGCATGCACGGGCTCGACGCGATCGACGGACCGTTCGCCGATTTCGCCGACGGGCCCGGCTATCACCGGGAAGCGAGCTGGGCCAGGGCACTCGGCGCGGTCGGCAAGTGGTGCATCCACCCGAGCCAGATCGAGGTCGCGAACCGGGACTTCTCGCCCACTCCCGACGAGGTCGCCGACGCCCGCGCGGTCGTCGATGCCTTCACCGAAGCCGAAAACCGGGGCCTCGGCGCAGTGACGCACGACGGGGTCATGGTCGACGTCGCCTCGGTGCGGCTGTTCGAGACGGTGCTCGAACGCGCCCGGCGCTGCGGGGTGGAATGACTTCGGCGGATGGCCCCTGCGATCACCGATCGCAGGGGCCGCCAGCTCACCGGAAGTCTCGGCCCAAGGTGGCGTACGAGGCTGCCGACCGGAACAGGTTGATCGCCATCAGGCTGGTCTCGGACTCGGCTCGGGCGAGGTAGATCGCGGCCGTCCGGGCTCGGACCGAGTGATCGTCCCGCGCATGCTCCAGTGCCCAGTCTGCCAGGTGACAGGCCAGCCGGAGCTCGCCGTCGGCGGTTGCGCGCTCCGCTTCCGCCAGCAACGGCTCGACGCCGCCGCTCAGGCCGACTACCGCGGCCGCCAGTGACGTGCGAGACGCAGGCTTGAGCTCGCTCGGCCGACCGGACCACCATCCGCCGAAGTAGCGGATGACGTTGCGGACAATGAACTCTGCCTCGTCGTAAACCGGCCGCAGCCAAGGCGCGTCGCTCTCCGGCGGCCGGACCGCGTGCACGATGTCGACGTGCGGCGGCGCGCCATCGTTGAGCAGAGCGATCGTCTGTTCCACGATCTGCTCAAGATAGGCGGCCGTCTCCAGCAGCATGCGCTGGACCTTGTCCGGATCATCGACGACCGGTCCGCCGTGCCCGGGACACAGCGTCCGCGGCCGCTTTGCCGCCATCTCGCGGAGTGCTGCCGCCCACTCCCAGGGATACCGTTGCACCTTCTGCGGATTCCCCGCGTTCGGCACGGCCCAGATGAACAGATCGCCGGTGCAGACGACCTCGTGGTCGGGATTCCACACCCAGAGCGCGTCGTCGGTTTCGCCGCGGGCATGGTGGATCTCGAACGTGCAGCCGCCGACGGTGATCGTCGCGGACTCGACGAGCCGCGTCGGCAGATGCTCGGGCGCGCCGTACGTGACCGGCCCCGGAAACCCGTTCTGCGGATCGCCTGCGAACTGCCGGTTGCGGACCGCCTCGTTGTAGCCGGACAGCGCGCCGTAGCGGTCGAACCGGTCGAGGATGGCCGGATGTGCGATGACCTCCGGCGGAGCCTGCCCCTCGGCCAGCAGGGCAGGCAGGCCGTAGGCGTGATCACGATGACCGTGGGTGTACACCACGGTGTGCACCGGCGCCGAGGTCACTTCGCGGAGGCGGTCGGCGATGTGGCCGCTGCTCGGCTCGGATGAAGCGTCGACGAGCACCAGCCCGTCGGCGGTCTCGAACGCCGTGACACCGGAGAAATGGCTGAGAAACCAGGTACCCGGCGCGATCTCGATCCTTCCGCCGCGCCAGAAAATCCCGGCGTCGTCGGAAAACTCGTCGCGCGCACCACGGCGGGCGGAAAACGGGTTGGCGGAGTTGACTGTCATGGCAGAGATGACTACTTGTCCACTATGCGCACGAGTTCGCGCTTGAGCACCTTTCCGGCGGCGCTGGTCGGCAGTTCGTCGAGCACCACGACGGCGCGGATTCGTTGGTACGGCGCAACTTGTCCGGCGACGTAGGCGATAATCTCGTCGGCCAGCCCGGCCCGTTCCACCTCCCGGCGGGGCACGACACACGCGACCGGGATCTCGCCGACCCCCTCGCGCGGCTGCGGAACGACGGCCACGCGCGCAACCGCGGGATGTCTCGCAATGAGCTCCTCCAGCGGGGCCGGGTAAACGTTGTACCCCTTGTAGAGGATCACTTCCTTCGCCCGCCCGACGACGTAGTAGCGACCGGCTTCGTCGCGACGGGCGAGGTCGCCGGTGCGGAGCCAGCCGTCGGCAAACTGGTGCGCGGTCATCTCCGGGTCTCCCTGATAACCGGCGGCGACCTGTGGCCCCCGAACCCAGATCTCGCCGATCTGCCCGGCGCCGACGACCGATCGGCCGTCGGTGCCGCGGAGTTCGATCTCCGTGTCGTGGAGCGGACCGCCGACGCACCCTTCCGGAACCTCGGCCGGAGGAATGGCCGGAGTCGACAGCACTGTCGCGGTCGCCTCGCTCAGCCCGTAGCCCTGGATGACCACGGCATTGGCGAAAGCCGCTTTGAGCCGCCGCATCGTCGCCGAGTCGAGTGGTGCGCCGCCGCTGCTGATCAGCCGGACCGAGCCCAGGTCGCGCTCGGCGAGCGAAGGTTCCCCGATCAGCCGGTGGTAGAAGGCGGGGGTGCCGCTCAGCGTCGTGACCCGGTCGCGTTCGATGCCTGCCAGGAAATCCACCGGATCAAAGCGGCCGACGAGGTTGACCCGCGTCCCGGACATGAGGTTGTAGGTGAGCCCGACCAGCGCCAGCGCGTGGAACATCGGCGCGACGACATTGCTGACGCCACTGCCGGGAGACACCGGCGCGATCTCGGCCAGGCCCGGAATCGGCGTCACCCGGACCGCACCGGAGCCGTCGAGCCTGCCCTCGTACCCCATCCGCCAGGCCAGCGCCTGAATCGTGTGGGACACGAGATTGCGGTGCAGCACCCGGACTCCCCGCGAAGTACCCGTGGTGCCGCCGGTGAGCTGAAGGTGCGCCACTGCGTCCGGGCCGGCTGCGGGCAACTGTCGCGCGACCGGCGCGAATTCCCCGGCACTCGCCAGGTCGTCGATCTCGACGGCCCACGCGATCCCGTCCGGCAGCACCGGCCGCAGGCGATCGGCACCGGACGAGTGCATGATCGCCGCGGTGGCACCGAGTGCGCTCAACTGGGTCTGCAGTACCGCAGCGGGCATCGTCGGATTCAGCGGCGCCGCGGCCGCGCCCGAAAGCAGGATGCCGTAGTAGAGAACGGGCAGCACCAACGAGTTCGGCTGATGCAACGCGACCACATCGCCCGGCCCGACCGACCGATTCCGCAAGCTGGTGGCGATCCGGCGGGCGAAATCCTCGACCTCGCGGTACGACAGCGAGTCCCGGCCGTCGCTGATCGCGATGGCGTCGCCGTACTCCGCCGCTGCTCCGGCCAGCAGGGCATCCACCCCGGCATCGACGTAGTGCAGTTCCCGCCGGCCGAGTTCCTGTGCTGCCACCGTCATCCCTTCACCCCGACCAGCGCGTACTGCCGAGCCTGGCCCACGAGGACCCCGGCCGAGTCGTAGACGTCGGCAGTCTCGTCGAACCAGCCGTCCGCCACCAGCCCCGCCTTCACCACGACGCCGAGCGGACCCGGCGCCGGTGCACGCCGCAGGTACGTGGTCATGGTGACGGTCGGCGCCCATCCGTCGATGCCCAGCCGGTGAATCGACGCAGCCAGCAGATCAGCGGCGAGCAACACCGCTGTCTCGTCGGGCGCCGAGCCGTCCCGGAAACTCACCCAGGCCCGCAGCTCCGGTCGCTCGCCGAGGCCACGCGGTGCCCGTGGCGTCGCATCCGGGTCGTAGCGGACCTCGACCTGTTCCAGCAGCCCCGGCCGTTCACGGACCGGAACGCACACCTCGTACGGCGCCAGCGGACACGTGATCACGCCGGGCCAGAGTTCCTGGCCGGCGGGCCGGTCCCCCACCGTGACGAGCGCGGCGAGCGCGGGACGGGCGTCCTGGGTGAGCGTCAGCCGGAGCTGGTCGACCCGCCCGCCCTTGACCTGTTCGACCGCCAGCTCGACGCGGCCCGGCGCAACCGGGCTGCAGAACGAGCCGCTGATCACCTGTACGTGCTCCCGCCCGGTCGCGGCCAGCGCGGCCCGCGCGGCGATGGCGAGCAGGTAACCGCCGTTGGCTCGCCGGTGATACCCCCACGCGTCCAGCACCTCGGCCTCGAAGCGTCCCGGCGCCCGTTCTGCCACGGCGCTCGCGCTCCGGAAGCCGCCAATCGAATTGAGCATGAACTCCATCTCACTTTCAGCTCGATATTCGGGACGATACCGCAGCTGATGCGCTCTCGTATAGACGAACGACGTCTTACTTATTACGTTGATGTCATGCACCTGCGAAGCCATGGCCCCCTCGCCGGAACCCGGATCGTCGAGCTGGGCGGCATCGGCCCGGGCCCCTACGGCGCGATGCTGCTGGCCGACCAAGGCGCGGAGGTCATCCGCATCGACCCCGCCGCCGCAGCCGGGAAAGGCCCGCTCGAACCCGTGCTGCACCGGGGAAGGCGCTCGGTCGCGATCGACTTGAAGACCCCCGGCGGCGCCGGGCTCGCCGCGCGGCTGATCGAATCGGCCGACGCGGTGATCGAAGGGTTCCGGCCGGGCGTGACCGAACGGCTGGGCCTTGGCCCGGAGGAAATGCTCGCCCGCAACCCCCGCCTCGTCTACGCGCGGATGACCGGGTACGGCCAGGAGGGCCCGGCCGCGCAGGACGTCGGCCATGACCTCAACTACCTCGCGATGGCGGGCGCATTGGCGCAAATGCCGCATACCGAAGGCGTACCTGCGATCCCGCTGAATCTGGTCGCGGACATGGGCGGCGGCGGAATGCTCCTGGCCTTCGGCGTCAGCACGGCCCTGCTGGAGGCGCACCGCACCGGCCGCGGGCAGGTGGTCGACGTCGCGATGCTTACCGGTGTCGCGTCGTTGCTGTCGGTCGTACTTGCCGTGCGGTCCCACGGGAAGTGGGCGGACGAGGGCCACGATTCGAACGCGATGACCGGCCGAGCACCCTGGTACCACGTCTACGCCTGCGCCGATGGCGGGCAGCTCGCCGTCGGCTGCGTCGAACGGCGGTTCTGGACGGCTTTCCTGCGGGTGCTGGGATTGTCCGACGACCCGGTTCTCGCCCGGCAGAACGATCGCGCCGCTTGGCCCGCGATGATCGACCGGATTGCCGAAGTCATCGCCGGACGACCGCGTGACCACTGGGTCGCGTGCTTCGAAGGCGCGCAAGCCTGCGTCACGCCAGTGCTGTCGCTCGCCGAGGCGGCTACGCACCCGCAGAACGCGGAGCTGGGTAGTTATTACGTCGACGAGGGAATCCTCCAGCCGGGTACCGCGCCGCGGTTCGGTGCCCACGAACGGCGTCGGCCGCAAGCCGCGCGGGTCGTCGGATCGGACACGCTTGCCGTGCTGGCCGAACTCGGGGTGGACCGCCAAGAAGTGGCGACTCTGCTCGGCGCTGGTGCCATCGGCGCCGGGTAAAACGGCTTACGGCAACGGGTTTCCCGGGTCGCCGACGGTGCTATCGGCGACCAGCCGGTCGAGTTCGTCCTCGCCGTAGCCGAGTTCGCGCAGCACTTCCAGGGACTGCTCCCCCACCAACGGCGCCGGATGCCGCATCGCGACCGGCGTGCGTTCGAAGCCGAACGGGGACCGGATGCTCCGGTGCCGCCCGATCACCGGATGGTCGAGCTCCTGCAGGACCCCGCGATGCAGTTCCTCGTCCTCGACGATGCGGTCGAGACTCGGCACCCGCGCACACGGGATGCCGAGCTTGCGGCACAGCTCCATCCACTCGTCCGTGGTCCGCTCGGCGAGGATCGCCGCAAGACTGGAGTACACCTCGTCCGGGTGCGTGTGCCGGGCACGCTGACTCGCGAACCACGGTTGGTCCAGCTCGTGCTCGTGCCCGACCGCCCGGTAGAAATCGGTCCAGTTCTCGTCGGAGTACGGCAGCACCGCGATGTGGCCGTCACTCGTGCGATGCGGGCCCCGATGCGCGGTGAGGATGCGCAGGTACCCCGCGGGAAGGCCGGGGGTCACCGCGCGGCCGAGGTGTTCGCACAGGGTGAACGCGAGCAGCGCGTCGAACATCGGGACCTCCACCCGCTGTCCGCCGCCGCCACGGGCTTTGTGCACCAGCGCCGCGAGCACCGCCTGCGCGAGATACAGCCCGGCCACCTTGTCGGCGACGACCGTCGGCAGGAACGAAACCGGCAGACCGGCCGACTCCATCAGGCTCGGCAGCCCGACCGCCGCCTGCACGATCTCGTCGAACACCGGCAGGTCGGCCTCCCCGGTGGCGGTGTGATAGCCATGCGCCTCGCAGTAGATCAGGCCGGGATGGTCGTGCCGCAGGTCGTCGTAGGAAAGGCGGAGCCGGCGCAGGGCGGCCGGGCGGAAGTTGGTCAGGAGTACGTCGGCGGTACCGAGCAGCCGCAGCAGCACCTCCCGGCCGGCGGCGGACGCCAGGTCCAGCTGCACCGAACGCTTGTTGCGATGCATGTTCAGCGCCATCCCGGACAGCTGCGGATGCGGTCCGCTGCCGAGAATGCGCCCCGGGTCGAGCCGGGCGCCCTCGATCCGCACGACGTCGGCCCCGAGGTCCGCGAGCACCTGTCCGCCGAACGGCGCCATCAGGACCGAGGCGATCTCGACAACCCGGATCCCGGCCAGCGGTCCGGTGTTCTCCTCGTCGTACCCGTGCCCACCGGTCATCACCACTCCGCTCCACCGACCCGATTGTCTCCAAACAAAGGTTTACATATTGCCGTCTCCTCAGGCAAGATACCCGACCATGGAGCTCGGCATCTGGACAGTGATCAGCGGCGTCGGCACGGCCATCAAGGATCATGAAGCCGTCGTCGATGGAGAACGACGATTCACGTTTGGCGAATTGCTGGACCGTTCGTCCCGGTTTGCCGCCGTACTGGCCGCCCACGGTCTCGGCGTCACCGCGGAGCGCGAGACCCTCGCGCCGTGGCAGCTCGGGCAGAGCACCGTGGGCCTGCTTCTGCGCAACGGCGTGGAATACCTGGAAGCCACCCTCGGCGGGTACGCCGCGCGAACGGCGACCTTCAACGTCAACCACTCTTACGTCGCCGCCGAACTGCACTACCTCTTCGACGACGCCGACGCCGCCGCGCTCGTCTACCACAGCTCCTATGCCCCGCTGGTCAAGGAAACCCTGCCGCTCCTTCGCCGTCGGCCGCTGCTGATCCAGGTCGCCGACGATTCCGGCGAGCCACTGCTGCCGGAAGCCCTGGACTACAGCGAGCTTCTTCGCACCGCGCCCGCGGCGGCACTCCCGATCCCGAACCCGGACGACGTCTACCTGATGTACACGGGCGGGACCACCGGGATGCCGAAGGGAGTGCTTTGGCGGCAAGGTGACGTTTGGGCAGGCACCCTCGCGCGCGGCACCCTCAGCGACGCCACACTGGAGCAACTCGTGGAGTACGTGGCTGCACGGAAGAAAGGCCGGGTGCTGACCAGCGCGCCGTTGATGCACGGGTCCGGGCTGGCCGGGGCACTCGCGGCGCTCGCCCACGGCGACACGGTCGTGCTCGCGACCCAGTCCGGCCGGCTCGACGCGCGTCAGCTCCTCGGTCTGATCGAGTCCGAGGCCATCACGTCGACCACCATCGTCGGCGACGCCTACGCGACACCACTGCTTCGCGAACTCGGCGAACGCGCGTACGACACCTCGTCGTTGCGGCTCATCGTCACCGGCGGCGCGCCCTTGGCGCCCCGGCTCAAAGCCGCGCTCCTCGAAAAGCTGCCGTCCGCCAAACTGGTCGAACTGCTCATGGCGACCGAAACCGGCAATGCCCTCGAACGCACTGCGACAACCGGTTCCGGCTGGGACGAGACAGCCGTCTTCCGGCCGTTGCCCGACGTGGCCATTCTCTCCGAAGACCTCACGCACGTGCTTTCCCCTGGTGCCGCCGAAACCGGCTGGTTCGCCAAGAGCGGCCGGCTCCCCCTCGGCTATCTTGGCGACGAGGCCAAGACCGCGGCGACGTTCCGCACCATCGCCGGCACCCGCTGGTCGATTCCGGGCGACCGGGCCCGGCATCGCGCCGACGGTCTCGTCGAGGTACTCGGCCGCGACTCGGCGACCATCAACACCGGCGGCGAAAAGGTGTTCGCCGAGGAAGTGGAACTCGCCATCGCGGCCGTACCCGGGGTGCGTGACATCGCGGTGTCGTCGCGGCCGAGCCCGCGCTGGGGCCAGGAGGTGGTGGCGATCGTCGCCCTCGATGAAAACAGCGCTCTCACCGACGAGGACATCAAAGCCGGTGCCGCCACTCGCCTTGCGCGGTACAAGCTGCCCAAGGACATCATCCGGGTCCCCGCCATCCGGCGTACCGGCGCCGGGAAGATCGACCGGGTCTGGGCCAGGGAAACCGCCTGTGCCGAAGCCTGACCGGCCTCTTCCGTTTCCGTCCACGACCTCGGAGGCACCCCGATGACCGACCTCATTGCCTTGTCCCGCGACGTCCTCGACGGCCGCACCCCGCTCGCGATGTTCGAACGGGCGCGCAAGGGCGAGGGGCAGGGACGCAGCCGCCTGCACGTGATCAACGAGGACGTCGCCGTTGTCCATTCGTTCGGCCACTGCGTGGTTTTCCGTACCGGCGAAGGCCTCGTCGCCTTCGACACCGGGGTCCGGGCTGCCGGGCCGGGCATCGTCAAGGCGATCCGGGAGTGGAGCGACCTGCCGTTCCACACGATCGTCTACACCCACGGGCACGTCGACCACGTGGGCGGAAGCCCCGCGTTCGTCGCCGACGCCGGGCACGCGCGGCCGCGGTTCGTCGCACACGAGAACGTCCTCGGCCGGTTTGCCCGCTACCGCACCACGCAGGGGTACAACGCGGCGGCCAACACGCGGCAGTTCGGCTGGCTGCCGGAGACCCTGCTGCACCTGGCAGGGAAAACCGGTGATGCCACCACCACGCTGCCCCCGTTCCTGCCCGAGGACGTAGCCGAACCGGACGTCACCTACCGCGACCGGCTCACGCTCGACATCGGCGGCGTCACCTTCGAACTGCACCACGCCAAGGGCGAAACCGACGACCACACCTGGACGTGGGTCCCGAAGTACTCCACCGTGGTGAGCGGGGACCTCGTCAAATGGTCGTTCCCGAACTGCGGCAATCCGCAGAAGGTCCAGCGTTATCCGGGCGATTGGGCAGCGGCGCTGCGGACCATGGCCGCGCTCGAACCGGACCTGGTCCTTCCTGCGCACGGCCTGCCGTTCGCCGGACGTGACCGGATCCGCACCGTCCTCGGCACCGTGGCGAGCGTGCTCGAAGATCTCGTGGAGCAGACGGTCGCGCTGATGAACACCGGCGCGCCACTCGATGAGATTCTCGCGAAAGTCCAAGTCCCGCCAGAGAAACTGGCGCTCCCCTACCTCACTCCGGCGTATGACGCCCCGGAATTCGTCGTCCGCAACATCTGGCGCCTGTACGGCGGCTGGTACGACGGCAACCCGGCGCGGCTGCAGCCCCCGCGGGACGCGAGCCTGGCCGAGGAGGTCACCCGGCTCGCCGGTGGCGCCCACACGTTGAGCGTCCGCGCCCGCGAACTGGCCGCGTCGGGAGACCTGCGCCTCGCCAGCCAGCTCGCCGAGTGGGCCAGCCAGGCCGCCCCCGAGGACACGGAAATCCAGCAAACCCGCCACGACGTGTACGCACAACGCCGGGACGCCGAACCCACCGTGATGGGCACCGGCATTTACGCCTCGGCAGCAGCGGAATCAGCCGCACAGCTGAAACGGCTCACGACGGGGTGGTAGCCAGGTACCGCTCCGCATCAAGGGCCGCGCTGCACCCGGACCCGGCCGCGGTGATGGCCTGCCGATACCGCGAGTCGACGAGGTCACCGCACGCGAAGACCCCGTCGACACCGGTCTGCGTCGCCGGGTGTTGCACCCGCACGTAACCGGCGGGGTCGAGGTCCAGCTGGGAGCGCACGAGCGACGATCGCGGGTCGTGGCCGATGGCGACGAATACGCCGTTCACCGGCAGTTCCCGCGCGGCACCCGTCTGTGTGTCGCGCACGGCAACGGCCTCGACCCGCTGGTCGCCGAGGATCTTCGTGACCTGGGAGTGCCAGCTGAACTCCAGTTTCGGATCCGCGAACGCCCGCTCCTGCATTGCCTTCGACGCGCGGAGTTCGCCACGTCGGTGGAGGACGTGGACCTTCGTGGCGAAGCGGGTCAGAAACGTCGCCTCCTCCAGGGCACTGTCTCCCCCGCCGACGACGGCGATTTCCTTGTCCTTGAAGAAGAATCCGTCGCAGGTGGCGCACCAGCTGACCCCGTGGCCGGACAGCCGGTCCTCGCCCGGCACGGCCAGCCGCCGGTAGCCGGAGCCCATCGCGAGCACCACCGCGCGGGCGTGGTAGGTGCGGCCGGAGCCGTCGGTCACGGATTTCACCGGCCCCTGCAGAGCGAGGTCGACGGCGTCTTCCGGGACCAGGCAGGCGCCGAAGCGGTCGGCCTGTTTTCGCATGCGTGCCATCAAATCCGGTCCGGCGACGCCGTCCTCGAAGCCGGGGAAGTTCTCGACCTCGGTGGTCGTCATCAGCGCGCCGCCGGACGTCACCGAGCCTTCGAGGACGACCGGTCTCAGCTGCGCCCGGGCGGCGTAGATCGCGGCGGTGTAACCGGCCGGGCCGGAGCCGACGACGATCAGGTCGTGCACCTCCGGGTCAGCCGGCATTCGAGACGTCCCCCTTCGCGGTCTTGCCGGAACCCCGCGCCCACGACCATGCGTAGCCCGGGTCTTCGATCCCGGCGACGTCCTGGCCGAGCAGGAGCGGCGCGAAGGTGTCGATCATGACGGCGGTTTCGTCGGTGGAGGTCACCGACATCGAGCGTTCGTGGCTGCCCGGCTGCGGGCCGTGCACGTACCCCGCGGGGTGCAGTGAGATCGAGCCCTGGCCGATGCCGGTACCGGCGCGGCTCATGAAATCGCCGGTGTAGAAGAGGACTTCGTCGGAATCGACGTTGGAATGCGAGTACGGGACCTTGATCGCGTCCGGGTGGTAGTCGAACAGCCTCGGCACGAACGAGCAGATCACGAAACCCGGGCCCTCGAACGTGATGTACGTGGGCGGCGGCAGGTGCAGGGCGCCGGTGCTGGGCAGGTAATCGTGGATGTTCAGCGCGTACGGGTAGTTGTAGCCGTCCCAGCCGACGACGTCGAACGGGTGGTACGCGTAGGTGTATCGGGTGACGCCGGTCCGCGTGCGCACGAGGACGTCGGTCTCGCCGGTCGCCGGTTCGGGGAGGGTTTCCGGACCGCGGATGTCCCGCTCGTTGTACGGCGAACCGTCGAGGAACTGGCCCAGCGGAGACAGGAAACGCTTGGGCGGACGGAGGTGGCCGCCGCCGGTGCATTCGACGACGAGCAGGCGCAGTTCGTCCGACGTCAGGGTCCAGCGGTGGGTGGTCGACGTCGGGATGACGACGTAGTCGCCGCTGCCGACTTCCATGGTCCCGTAAGAGGATTCGAGCACGGCGGACCCGGATTCGACGTAACACAGCTCGTCCCCGACCGCGTTGCGGTACAGGCCGCTGCTGCGCGTCGCGGCCACGTACAGCACGGACAAGTCGTTGTTGCCCATGAGGAAACGGCGCGACGTGACCGGGTCGCCCGTCACGCCGAGCTTGTGGGTGAGGATGTGCCGCGGCAGCAGCGGCGAGTTCCGGACCTGCTCGCGGCCCTCGTCGGCGACCTCCGCCGCGTCGGTGATCACCGTCGGCAGGTCGCGGTGGTAGAGGAACGACTGGTTCCAGGTGAAGCCTTCCTCACCCTGCATTTCCTCGTAGTACAGGTTTCCCGCCGCGTCGCGGAACTGGGTGTGCCGACGGCGAGGAACCTCGCCCAGCCTCCGGTAGAACACGTCTGCCTCCGATAGTCGGTCGCTAAGCTCGTATAACGGTGAAGCTTGCGAGCAATCGGAGCCGCTGTCAAGCCCCGGAGTCGATTGACAACCCGCTACCAGCGCGTTAGCGTCGTAGCCGATTAACGGTAAAGACGTTCGATTATCGAGAGGGCCCGCAGTGCGAGAGCTGATGACCGTCCCGATGGGCACGGGAGCCAAGGCCAGTGAGGTCTACTCGGGAGTGGCGAGGATGGCCGGCGTGCTCTGGTGCACGCGCGCCCGCGCCGTACCGGGCAAAACGGCGTCGACCGCGGTCGTGGTCGTGCACCCGTCGTCGAACTTCCTCGGGCACTACGCCCTGGACGCCTGGGCCCGGCGCGGCGTCGATGCCATCGCGATGACCACCCGCTACCTGGGCAACGACAGCGCGCTGCTGCTGGAGAACTGCGTACTCGACGTCGCCGCAGTGGTCGGCCACCTGCGGAACGAGGGCTACCAGCAAGTCGTGCTCGTGGGCAACTCCGGCGGCGGTGGTTTGGTTGCGCTGTACCAGGAACAGGCCACCCGGGCGACCATCACCGCGTCCCCGGGCGGCATCGGTCCCGACCTGACGCAGGCGGTGCTACCCCCGGTCGACGCACTGGTCACGCTCATGGCCCACCCGGGCCGCGCGAACCTGCTGGCGGAAATGCTCGACCCGGCGATCGTGGACGAAAGCACGCCCGCGCTGCGCGATCCCGCACTCGACATGTTCGCCAAGGACAACGGCCCGCCGTACGACCCGGCTTGGCTGGCGCAGTACCGGGCCGCTCAGCTCGCCCGCAACGACCGCCTCACCAACCTGGCGCTGGAACGCATCGAACAGGTCCGCGAGCTGAGCGAGGGCCAGGTCAACGACGTCCCGATGCTCGTCCACGCGACCTGCGCCGACCCGCGCAACCTCGACCTGACCATCGATCCGTCAGACCGCGAGCCCGGCACGCTCTGGGGTGAGGCCGCGGTCGCCAACCTCATCCCGACCACGCTCGGCCACTTCACGTCCGCGCAGTCGTGGCTTTCGCAGTGGTCGCTGCGCACGAGCCACGGGAACGGGCCGGAACGGCTCACGCGCACGAACGTGCCGGTGCATGTCATCTACGGCACCGCCGATCAAGCGTGTTTCCCGGAACACGCGCAGCAGCTGTACGACGCCGTGCCGCACGAGCGCAAGAAGCTCAGCGCGATCAAGGGCGGCAAGCATTATCTGAACGGCCAGCCGGAACTCACCGAGACCATGGCCGACGTCCTGGTCGGCTGGATCGAGGAGCTCGGATGAGCGTCGTGGACAAGATCGAGACGACCTGGCACCAGATCCCGCTGGGCAGTGGCCGCGGCGGGTCCGGGGCGACCGAGGTCGACCTGCTGCTGACCACCATCACCGACAGCGACGGCGCGACCGGGCTCGGCTTCACCTTCGGACTCACCGGCGGCGCGGGTGCGGTGAAGTCGTTGCTGGACAACGAACTCACCGCGCTCGCATCAGGGACCGCGCTGGACCATTGGCCGTCGACCTGGGAAAAGGTGTGGGCGAAGACGCACCGGCTCGGCCGTGGCCACGCGCTCCCCGCACTGTCCGCTTTGGACCTTGCGGTGCACGACCTCGAAGCGAAGCGCCGCAACCTGCCGCTGTACCGGCATCTCGGCGCGTACACGGATTCCGTCGAGATCTACGGCAGTGGGCGGGCCACGCACCAGATGGACGTGAGCCAGCTCATCGAGGGTACCCAACGGTATGTGGCAGAAGGCCTGCGCGCGGTGAAGCTGCGCGCTGGCGCCTTCTCCGCGGAGACCGATGTCGCGCGGATCGCTGCCGTGCGGGAGGCGGTTGGCGATTCCGTGCGCATTATGGTCGACTGCAACGAACGGCTCGACCTGCCCACCGCGCTGTGGTTCGCGCGGAAACTGGCTGAGCTGGACGTCTACTGGATCGAAGAGCCACTGCGCTCGGACGACGTCGAAGGGCACCGCCAGCTCGCCGCACAGACCGGTCTACCGGTTGCGGTGGGCGAACATCTGCTGGGCCGGTTCGAATTCGCCCAGTACCTCCAGCGCGGTGCGGCGTCGATTCTCCAGCCGGACCCGCCGTTGTGTGGTGGCATCACCGAATGGCGCCGGATCTCCGCGATCGCCGAAGCCGGGTCCGCCGTGCTGTCGCCGCATTTCCTGCCCGAGCTCAACATCCACCTCGCGGCCGCGGTACCCAACTGCCCGTACGTGGAGCATTTCCCGCTGATCGACGAGGTTCTGCTCGAAACCATCGAGATCCGCGACGGCCGCGCAGTCCCGCCGGACCGTCCGGGGCACGGGCTGCGGTTCGACCCCGACGGCCTCGACAAGTACCGTCACTGACCGAGACGACATCCAAGGAGCTGACCCGTGTCCAAGCCATTCGCCTCCTCCGGCGACACCGCAGCCAAGACCGAGACCCTAGAGGTCATCGGCGACGGGATCTGGGCGCTCACCGCCGAAGGCGATCCGAACGTCGGCGCGATCGAGGGGGAGGACTTCATCGTCGCGTTCGATGCGCTGGCGACCCCGCCGATGGCCCGGCGGTGGCTCGAAAAGCTGCGCACGCAGACCGAAAAGCCGGTGAAGTACCTCGTCCTGTCGCACTACCACGCGGTGCGCGCGCTCGGTGCCGCCGCGTTCGAGGCCGAGGAAATCGTGGCGTCGGCGGAAACCGAACGGCTCGTCGGTGAGCGCGGCAAGGAGGACTGGGATGTCGAGTTCGGCCGGATGCCCCGGCTCGCCGAGGGCAGCGAAGAGGTCGCCGGGCTGACCTGGCCGACGAAGACGTTCGAGCAGCACTACAGCATCGACCTGGGCGGCAAGCGCGGCACCGTCGAGCTGTCGTGGCTCGGCAACGGCCACACGTCCGGCGACATCGTCGCGTACGTCCCGGCGCAGAAGGTCCTGTTCGCCGGAGACCTGGTGGAAAACGGGTCAGCGGTCTACACCGGCGACGCCTACCACCGCGACTGGATCACGACCACGCTGGACAACGTGGCGGCACTGGACGCCGAGGTACTCGTCGGCGGCCGCGGCCGGATCGCGCAGACCCGGGAGGAATGCGCGCGGGCGATCGAGCTGACGCGCGACTTCATCGGGCGGCTGTTCACCACGGTGGAGAAGGTGAAGAACAGCGGCGGCAGCATCAAGGACGCATACCAGGCGGCACGCAGCGAACTGCTCGCGGAGTACGGCAAGATGCCGGTCTTCGAGCACGCGATGGTGTTCGACGTGCAGCGCGCGTGGGACGAACTCAACGGCGAACCCCCGGCGATCTGGACGGTGGACCGGGACCACGAGGTGTGGAACCGGCTCACTTCCTGAACCGTGCAGCGAAAGGGACCGGCAGCGGATTCGCTGCCGGTCCTTTTCTTTTCTCACCGAAGTTCGAGTGGTCACCCGTCCACGGTGATGACCTGGCCGGTCAGCCAGTACTTCACGTGGATGCCGCACTGACGATCGTGCAGCCGACGAACATCCGGAACTGTTCTCCGAGGGGTTTCAGCCGACGTGCAACATTCTTGCCCGGGTGGTCCTCGTGGCTGTACATGCACTGCGCTCGTCAGTAATGTCGATCTTGACGGTCACTCACAGCGTTTCGCGTTCGCCGGTGATTCATGGCGGACGTAGTGACCAATCGCCTTGTTCTCCCGACCGAACAGCCTGAGGAGTAAAGCCATGTCCAAATTGAAGAGATCGGCGGTTGTGACGATCGCCGCCGCTGCTTTGATGGGAATCGGCCCTATTGCCACGGCGGACGCATCGACGCTGATCAGCGAGATTCCTTGCAACAGCAGTGAGTACACAAAGATCAGTGTGCACTCAGCCAGGGATGGCCGCAGAGAATACTGCTACGCAAACGGCGGAGAAATGAACCTTCCGCGCAGCCCACTGCTGCCGACGATGACATGGTGGCTTCACGAAATTCACACCGGGAACAACCGTGTTCAGTGGTTTGGCGACGGAAGGTGGCAGCCGAGCAACCCGATCGGCAAGAACACCACCTACACGTTCCCCAATCACCCTGGCGGAGTGAAAATCGAAAAGATCCGGATCGTCTGATCGACCTACAATGACAGGGCGGCGGTGCGGACGATCACGGGTGACGATCATCAGCACCGCCGCCTCCCAGTACAGGCCGTGACCACCGGCATGCCTCAGCGAAGCCGGTGCGCCCACCCGCCGATCATCACGCGCTCACCTGCGCCACCGCCGTCGCGCGGTGCCAGGCGGTGCGCAGGTGATCCGCCCAGTCGTCCTCGAATTCCCGTACCGCAGCGAGATAACAGTCCGGGCGGACGAGGTACACCGCAGCCTGCGCGTGGCTCAACGGATGTGGCAGGCCAGCAGTGCGCGCCGGTGGCAGCGGCGTGACCCCGGATTCGTCGATCGCGTAGAACGTCAGCGTGTCCGGGGCATCGGGGTCGACCTGGATCACGGTGAACCGCCCGGCCACGATCTTGCGGATGGTCGTCGGCTCGCCGCCACGAACAAGCACGCAGTCCGGGACCAGAGAACCGGGCTGTGGCAAGGAATCCACCCTGCCCGGAGTCGTGAGCGGCGAGTCCGGATATGCGTGTGGCACGTACAACTTGCCGGCGTCGACGAGGTGCGCCTTCGCCGGGTCTGCGGCGGCCTGCGCGAGGATGGCGTTGCGGTCGTCGAGCCCTTCCGGGGTCGAGGGGGTCATGAACGTCATCGAGTCGCCGGTGACCAGTACGTGCTGGGCGGCGGCCGACTCGCGTTCCGTGGCATAGCTGTCGAGCAGCGCGTCCGGGGCGCGCCCGGACAACACGCGCGCCAGTTTCCACGCCAGGTTCTCGGCATCCTCCATCCCGGAGTTCATCCCGCGCGCCCCGAACGGCGACACCACGTGCGCGGAATCGCCGGCCAGGAAGACCCGGTGCTGCCGGAACCGGGAAGCCTGGCGCTGCTGGAAAGTCCAGCCGTTGCAGCGCAGGATTTCGATCTCCACCGCACCGATTCCCGCGTGGTCGAGGACGGCGCGGATCCGGTGGTGCACACGTCCGGCCGCGACCTCGTCGTCGACGTCGAGCTCCGGCGGGATCTGCCAGTCGAGGCGCCACTGGTCGTCGCCGATCTGGTGCATCAGCACAATGCCGTCCGGATAGAACGGCGGCGAGAACCACAGCCGCCGCTCGGCCGAAAACGGCAGCTCCGCCCGGAAATCCGCGACCAGGAACCGGCCGTTCGTGCGCCAGCCGTCGAAATCGATACCGAGTGCCTTGCGGGTGCGGCTGCCGACCCCGTCCGCCGCGACCACATAGGACGCGTGGACCAGGCGAGCCGTCCCGGAAGCGTCGGTGATGCGCACGACGGCGTAATCGGCGTCGGCGCCGTCGTGCACGACCTCGGCCGTCTCGCCGTGCCGCAGGTCCACGCATTCCTGCTGCCGGACCGCTTCGTGCAGCAGCTCCTCGACGCGGTACTGCGCGAAGTTGATGAACGGCGGATAGCCGCTGGACCCGTCGTCGTCGAAGGTGAGCCGGAGGATCTCGTCGTCACCAAAGTACGTCCGGCCGATCGACCAGCTGCTGCCGCGGCGGAGGATGTCGCCGGCAATGCCCAGCCGGTCGTAGAGCGCGAGGATGTCGCGCTGGATGGTGACCGCGCGGGACTGTCCGCAACTCGCCGTTTCCCGCCGTTCGACCACGATGCTGCGCACGCCTTGGCGCGCCAGCAGCAACGAGGCCGCCAGTCCGATCGGACCCCCGCCGACAATGACAACCGGGGCGACAGCAGTGTCGAGAACCAAGGCAATCTCCGATAATCGGTTATCCTGTTCGTATAATGAGTATTAGCGCTCGCGCGAGCCGGGTTGTCAAGCCCCGGCGGCATTGCTGGTAGAACAACAACACAAGAGAAGCCGGAGGAGGTGACCGTGACTCAAGAGGCAAAACCGCAGCCGGAGCTCGCCCAGACGCTCGACCGGGGCCTGCAGGTCCTCGAGTTCCTCGGCGCATCGGTGAACGGCTTCACCGCCACCGAGGTCGCCCAGCACGTCGGGATCCACCGGTCGATTGCGGCGCGGCTGCTGGCCACCTTGGCGCACCGCAAGTTCGCGACCCGGATGAGCGACGGGCGCTACGTGATCGGCACCGGCCTGTTCAGCCTGGCCCGGATGGTGTCGCGCGACCTGATTTCCATCGCCACCCCAATGCTGCGCGACGCCACCGAACGCGTCGTCGCCACCTCGGTCCTGCATGTCGCGGACGGCGACGAAGTGGTCACCGTGCTGTCGATCGAACCGCCGTCGGCCAACTTCCGGGTAGGCATGCGGGTCGGTGCCCGCGGGCCGCTCGACCTGGCCGCGCACGGGGTCGCCATTCTCGCCGGCCGCCCCGCGCAACCCGGCGAACGTGCGCTGGTCAGCCAGGCTCGCGAGCGTGGGTACGCCACCACCACCGGCGAAGTCGTTCCCGGCTACACCGGCCTGTCCGCGCCGGTGTACATCGGCGGCGAAGCGACCGCCAGCGTGGGCCTCGTGATCCCCGCCGCGCGCGGCGACGAGGTACCCGAACTGGCCGCCGAAGTGCTCAAACTGGCCGAGGCGCTTTCGCTGGCCAGCGGCTGATCCTTCCCCGCCCTGCACTGCACACCTCGGCTTTGCCCTGCCTTGACACCGAATCATGCGCGAGTAGTCTTCGGTTATCGGCGAGTATCTTCGTTTATCGGTGAAGGAGTACGGGTGAGCACCCTGCGCGACGACCAACTGGCTTCCCTCAAGCAGCAGCTCGACGACTTCGCGGCGGCGGTCAAGCGGCCGGAGAACGCCAAAGCCGCCATCAACGACGCCTTCGACGAGATCGAGCGGCAGGGGCTCGTACCGGGACTGGACGTCGGCGAGATCGCGCCGGACTTCACCCTTCCCGACGCGCGCGGCACCGAGGTCCGCCTGGCCGACCGGCTGGCGGCAGGCCCGGTCGTCCTCACCTTCTACCGCGGATCCTGGTGCCCGTACTGCAATCTCGAACTCCGCGCGTACCAGCAGGCGCTGCCGCTGTTCCGGGAAGCCGGCGCCGCGTTGATCGCCATCAGCCCGCAACAGCCCGACGACGCGTTGAGCATGACGGAGAAACACGAACTCGAGTACGACGTTCTCAGCGACACCGAACAACGCGTGCTGACCGCGTTCAAGGTCCGCTTCGACCTCCCGCCACACGTCACCGAGCACATGCTCGACACCACCCTGGCCGCATTGGCGAAACAGCAGCCCGAGGGGCATTACAGCCTTCCGGTCCCGGCCACGTTCGTGCTGGACCAGGACGGCGTCGTACGGGCGCGGCACGTGTCGATGGCGTACCGCACCCGCATGGAACCGGCCGAGGCGCTCCAGGTGATCCGGGAGATCCACGGCTCCTGACCCGGCGGATCCCGAAGCGGCGCAAGGCTCTTGCGCCGCTTCGAGGCATGTCCGCATTCCCATGCGCCAGAACGGTTTTCGCGGCAGATCGAGACCGTGAATCCGTTGACATCGGCAAGACCGCAGCGCATCCTCTTCATAATCGGTAGCAATGACCGATTATCGGTAACCTTTGGAGAGGTAGTGCCATGGCCGCACCCGATGCCCCCGTCCCTCCCCGCACGTTGCGCAGAGCCGCGACCGCCAGCCTCATCGGCACGGCGATCGAGTGGTACGACTTCTTCGTCTACGGCACCGCGGCTGCACTGGTGTTCGCGCCCCAGTTCTTCCCGCAGTACTCCGGCCTCGCCGGAACGCTCGCCGCATTCAGCACGTTCGCGATCGGCTTCCTCGCCCGGCCCATCGGCGGCGTGGTGATGGGCCACTTCGGCGACAAGATCGGCCGCAAGTCGATGCTGGTGCTGTCGCTGTTGCTGATGGGGCTCGCGACCTTCGGGATCGGCCTGCTCCCCACATACGCGAGCATCGGGGCCGCCGCGCCGATCCTGCTGGTGGTACTGCGGTTCGTGCAGGGGCTCGGCGTCGGCGGCGAATGGGGTGGCGCCGCGCTGCTCGCGGTGGAGAACGCGCCGAAGCACAAGCGCGGGTTCTACGGGAGCTTCCCGCAGATGGGCGTTCCGATCGGCGTGATACTGGCGAACCTGGTGTACCTCATCGTGGTCGGCACGCTGGGTACCAAGCAGTTCGCCGACTGGGGCTGGCGGATTCCGTTCCTGCTCAGCATCATCCTCGTCGGCGTCGGCTTCTACGTCCGCTCGCGGATCGGCGAAACTGCCGCGTTCACCGCGTCGCGCAAGGAAACCCCGCGTCGCGGCAGCCCGGTGATCGAGGTACTTCGCCGCCACCCCAAACAGGTTCTCCTTGCCGGCGGTACCTTCCTGGCCAACAACGCCGTCGGGTACGTGATCATCGTCTACATCCTCTCCTACGGACGGACGGTGCTGAAGGTCAACGACAAGGCCATGCTTGCTGTCGTGCTCGTCGGGAGCGTGGTCTGGCTAGCCGCGCTGCCGGTGTTCTCGGCACTGTCCGACCGCCTCGGCCGACGCACAGTCTTCGTCGCAGGCGGCGTACTGAGCTTGGCCTGGGCGATCCCGATGTTCGCTTTGATCGACACCGCAAGCCTTCCGCTGATGCTGCTCGCAGTGGTCGTGATGGCGCTGTCTCTCGCGGCGACCTACGGACCGCAGGCCGCACTGTTCGCGGAACTGTTCGACACCGAAGTCCGTTACAGCGGCGCGTCTTTGGGCTACCAGATCGGCGCCGTCCTCGGCGGCGGACTCGCCCCGTTCATCGCCACCGCGCTGTTCGCCTCGACCGGTTCCTCGCTGGCCACCGGCGGATACCTGGTCGGATTGTCGGCCGTCAGCCTGATCTGTATTGCCTTGCTCGGCGAAACCCGGCACCGCAACCTGCATGCCGAAGAGGCCATGGAGAACTACGAAAAGGCTTCCTGACTGTCCACAGTGGCCGATTGCGCACCAGGACGTAGCCGAGCACGACGACCATGATGACGACACCCGCCCACATCGCGGTCCGCCAGCCGTCGACGAAGGATTCCTGCGCTGCTCGAACCAAAGCCTGCCCACGGTCACCGGCGCCGTGGGCGGCTTCGACAGCATTGGCGATGCCTTCGCGGGCGGTGTCGGCGAGGTCGGCCGGAACGCCGTCGAGCCGGGGAGTGATGGCACTGCGGTAACCGGCCGACAGCAGCGCTCCGAGCAGCGCGACGCCGAGCGCGGTGCCGAACTCCCGGGTGACGTCGTTGAGCGCGGAAGCCACGCCCTGCCGTTCCCGTGGCAGCGCGCTGGTGATGGCCTCGGTGGCAGGCGGCATCGACAAGCCCATCCCCAGCCCCATCGCGATCATGCCGGGCAGGACCGCCAGGTAGCCACGGTCGGCGGAGACGAGAATCGCCAGCAGGGCCAGTCCGGCGCCGGCCAGCACGATCCCCGCGGCCATGGTCGCCCGCGCACCTGCCCGCTCGGCCAGCCGTGGCGCGAGACCGGACGCGACCATCATGAGCCCGGCCATCGGCAGCAATGCCACCGTGGACAGCAGGCCCGACCAGCCGAAGACGGTCTGGAAGAACGGGTAGAGGACAACGGAAACTCCCGCTTGCACTCCGAAGACCGCCAGCAGCGCCACGGATCCGGTCGCCAGACCGCGCTCGCGGAAGAGCCGGACGTCCAGCAGCGGGGCGCGATGGCGAAGCTCCCACGCCACGAAGCCGGCGGTGCCGAGGAGACCGGCGAGCAGGCTGACGATGGTGCCCGGTGCGCCCCAGCCCTTCTCCGGGCCTTCGTGGAGAAAGAAGACAAGCCCGGCCACCGCGACGACGGACGCCAGGGCGCCGGCTGTGTCGTAGGAATGCGAGGACGCCTCGCGCGAGTCCGGGACTGACCGCCACGCCGCAGCGATCGCGACGAGGACGAGCGCGACCGGAAGCACGAACAGGTAGCGCCAGCTGGCCACATCGATGAGGACCGCGGAAAGGAACATCCCCAGCAGGCCGCCGCCCCCGGCGACGCCGGTCCACACGCCGATCGCGCGGCCACGTTCCTTCTCCGGGAAGGTCGAGGTGATGACGGCGAGCGTGACCGGCATGATCATCGCTGCGCCCACCCCGGCGAGAACCCGTGCCGCGAGCATGATCCCCGCCGTGGGAGCAAGACCCGCGGCCACGTTCGCGACCCCGAAAACGGCAAGGCCCACGAGGAGCACCGGCTTGCGCCCCCAGCGATCCCCGACCGCACCGAGCGGCAGCAACAGCGCAGCCAGGCTGAGGATGTAGACGTTGATGATCCACAGGACGGTGCTCTGCGACGCGGCGAAGTCGACGGCGAGGTCCGGCTGGGCGACGTTCAGCCCGGTGACGGATGCGATGACGGCCATCAGCGCGATCGAAACCGCAATGAGGATCGAGCGGCGCTGGCGGCCGTCCGAAACCAGGGTGGTGTTCATGATGTCCTTCCGGAAGGCAGGGAAAATCCGTCGTCGACGGTAAGCACGGTTTGCGACTTCGGCATACAGTCATGCCTATGACGCAAGACGATGACGGGCTGGACGGCCTGGTACGCAAACGCATCCGCGCCTTGCGGGTGGCGCAGGGCTGGTCGCTGGACGAGCTGGCGACGCGGGCCCGGCTGAGCCCGTCGTCGCTCAGCCGGATCGAGAACGGACAGCGCCGTCTCGCGCTCGACCAGCTGGTCACCCTGGCGCGGGCCCTGGACACGTCGCTCGACCAGCTGGTCGAGACGGATACCGAGGACGTGATCGGCAATCCGATGATCGACGGCACCCACGGCCTGATGCGGTGGCCGATCAAGGCGGAGCCGGGGATGACGGTCATGCGCCAGCGCATGACCGACCCGCCACCGGACAATCCGGCCGCCATGCGCGCACACCCGGGCCGGGAGTGGCTCGTCGTCCTCTCCGGGACCGCTGTCCTGATGCTGGGCAACCGCCGTTTCCGGGTGGAGACCAACCAGTCGGCGGAGTTCCCGACCATGCTCCCGCATGCAATCGGCGCCGCGGGCCGGCCGTGCGAGATCATGGGCATCTTCGACCGCGAGGCTCGCCGCGGGCACGATCCCGGCCGGACCGCCCCGAAGGGCGCGGATCGGCCGGTTGCGTGATCAGCAGCCCAGGCGACCATCGACTTGCCTCATGCGCAAGATCCCGTGCATTTCGCGCATGACCGCTCTAGCGTCGTTGCCATGACGCCCACTGCGCAGCACCAGCACGGCCTCCCGGACGGTGGGGACGGCCAGGCGGAGATCCTGGAGCTCGACGCGGAAGTCCTCGCCGGGCACACCGCGTCCATCACCTCGTGGCTGCCCCTCGCGCGGAGCCCCCGCCGGATCGTGGACCTGGGGTGCGGGACCGGGGCCGGGACCTTCGCCCTGCTCTCCCGTTTCCCCGAAGCACACGTCACCGCCGTCGACTCCTCGGCCGACCTCCTGCGCCGGTTGCGGGGAAAGGCCCGCGAACACGCGGTCGCCGACCGCGTCCGCACCGTCGAGGCCGACCTCGACTCGGCTTGGCCGGAACTCGACAAGCCCGACCTGGTGTGGGCGTCGGCCTCCCTGCACCACCTGGCCGATCCTGACCGCGTGCTCCGCAAGGTGCGCGACACGCTCGGCGACGACGGGCTGTTCGCCGTCGTGGAACTCGCCGGTTTCCCCCGGTTCCTGCCCGACGACGCCCCGGAGAACCGTCCCGGCTTGGAGAAGCGCTGCCACGCCGCGAGCGATCGCCGGCACGCCGGCCACGTACCGCACCGGGGAGCCGACTGGGGCGTGAAGCTGGCCGCTGCCGGATTCACGCTCGAAGGCGAACGGACGGTCACCGTCGACGTCGGGCAATCCAGCTCCGCTGCGGTCGGCCGCTACGCGCTCAGCGCACTGCGCCGGATGCGCAACGCCGTGTCCGAGATGCTCACGGCCGAGGATCTCGCCGCACTGGATCAGCTGCTCGACACCACCGGCCCGCACAGCATCCTCCGCCGCAGCGACCTCGCAGTGCGCACCGAACGCACCGTATGGGCCGCACGCGCCTGACTTCGACCCCAAGGACTTCTCATGGACACGAACAACATTCCGGCCGGCTACCTCGCGTGGCGCGAGGCGCGGTGGGACGAGATCGCCGGCCCGAACGGCAAGGCGAAGGTCGTCGCCAACGGCCGGATCGCCGGTACGGACAGCCAGGTCATCCCGGGCGTACCCGGGCAATGGCAGGCAACCGAGGCCGGTGCCCTGACGGTGTCGGCAGCAGCAGGCGACTCGGTGAAGGTCAACGGCGAGGCAGTCGACGGAACGGTCGAAGTACCTTCCGGGAGCACCCTCGAGTTCTCCGGGGGACGCGTCGGTTTCGCCGGTGGCGCGGGCGGGTTCTACGGCGTGGTCGTCATGGACCACGAAGCTCTCGCCCGATCGGGGCTCAGCGGGATCGACACCTACCCCTACGACCCGGACTGGGTTTTCGAAGGCGAGTACCGGGCAGCGCCGGAAGGCCGCCGCATCGAGGTGGGCCGCCTGACGGCTCCCCGCAGCACGGAAGCCATCCTGGCGCCGGCCGACCTCGCCGTCTCGCTCAATGGCACCGAATACGTGTTGACCGTGCTCGAAGACATGCCGGGCCAGCGGCTGGTGGTCTTCACCGACGAAACCAGCGGAACGGACACCCCCGGCATCGGCCGCTGGCTGGTCCTGCCCCTCCTGGAACCCGGCAGCACCCTGCCGGTCGACTTCAACCAGGCAACGCTGTCGCACCACCACCTGGTCCCGGCCGTCTTCACCTGCCCGCTGCCACCGCCCGGCAACCACCTGCCCCTGCGCGTCGAGGCAGGAGAACGCGCCCTCGTCCACACCGAGCCACACCGAAGGAATCAGCGATGAGCAAGGACCTCGAAACCACAGCGATCACCTACCTGCGCCACCTGGAAAACCGGGAATGGGCCGACGCGCAGGCATTGTGCACCGAGCACGCGACCGTGTGGCACAACGACGGAAAGGGCGATTCGACGATCCAGGAGAACATCGCGGGAATGAAAGCCCAGATCGATCCGATCCGGTCGATGCGCTACGACATCATCCGCCAGTTCTCCCGGCCCGGCGAAGTCCTCCAGCAGCACGTCGTGAACGTGACCATGAAGGACGGCGCACATTTCCGCCTCGACGCGGCCGTGTACTTCCGCTTCGAGGACGGCCGAATCACGCGCATCGAGGAATACGCCGGGGTACCGAGCCAGGACGCACCTGCTGCCCCGTGAACCACGCGTGCTACCGGTCATCGAGAAATTACGCTTCCTGACCTGGCGGGTTCTTACGGCTGGGAGGTGCAACGGTCCGAAGCGGGGAGCAGTTCTGAAGCCGCCGGGAAAGTACGGGACGGTTACGTTTACCTCGCCCCGACAGCGTTCCGGGGCGAGGTAAGCCATGGAGCAAAGCGACTGTCGGCCGGTCCGGATTCGAAGTAGCCGGTGGGGTACCGCGGGGTCGTGACGGATTTCCTGGCGGGGACGACGGTCACCGGCATCTCCTCATCTTCGTCAGGCAGAGGTGACCACTATGCGGATCCCGCAGCCGAGAACCGGCGGGATCACCACCGAACTGCACGTGCTGTCCAGGCCGAGGACGGTGGCCACTTCGTCGAGGTCAGGCGCGGCCGGGGGCCGGACGGAGTCTGGTCGAGCAGCAGGCGGTGCTGCTCGACCGGCACCGGCAGCATCGCGGGACACGGCTGCGGAGTGGGCCGTAGCGCTATCGGTTTCACGACCGTGCCGTCGGCCAGGGTTCATTCGGCGGCAATCGGCCCGGCGTAAGGAGGACTGCCGTCCACCAGCCGTTCGAGATCGGCCGTCATCGCTTCGGTGCGCAGCGCGAACCGGTGAGCCCGCCTGCCTCCCGCGCGAGGTAGTCCGCGATCAGCCGCCGCCGGGGCGGCTGCGCGGCCGAGGCGGAGCGGAACTGTGAAATTCTGCGTCCGATTTTGTGTTCGCTCCCGCCTTCCCACCGGTTCGTCCGAGCTATTGCCCCGGGCGAGCTCGTTTCTCATCCGGCGGCCACGAGCACGTGCCGCATTTCGCCGATTCCCTCGATCCGGCTTTCCAGTACGTCCCCGGCCTGCAGGTAGCGGGGCGGTGTCCGGGTGGCGCCGACCCCGTCCGGGGTGCCGGTGAGAATCACGTCGCCGGGGTACAGGATCGTGATCCCGGAAAGGTATTCGACGATTTCCGGAATGGAGAAGATGAAATCCGACGTGCGTGCTCGCTGCATTTCTTCCCCGTTGACGAGGCAGACCAGCTCGAGGTCGTTCGGGTCGGCGAACTCGTCGGCCGTCGCGAGCAGCGGCCCGGTCGGCCCGAATCCGGGCAGCGACTTCCCGAGCGTGTACTGCGGCGCCGACGCGGGACGCAGCTGAATCCCGCGATCGGACAGATCCTGGCCGGCGGTGAGCCCGGCGACGTGGTCCCACGCCCGTTCGGCCGGAACGCGCCGCGCGGTCGCCCCAATCACCACCGCCAGCTCGATTTCCCAGTCGACGGTATCGGTGGAAATCTCGATCTCGTCGTACGGACCGGCCACCGCCGCGCGAAGTTTCGTGAAGATCAACGGATGTTCCGGCAGTTCCATGCCCGCTTCCTTCGCGTGGGACGCGTAGTTCACGCCCACTCCGAAAATCTGCCGCGGATCGGGGGACGGCGGCCCGACGAGGTCCGGCCGGATCTCGACGTCCCCGGAACCGGAAAACGTCCGCGCCCATTCGGCGACCTCGTCCCACCGATCGAAGGCTTCGGCCACGGCAGCAGGCAATCTGCCGCCGCTGGCCAGGTTGACGTCGATGCCGCGCCCCTCGCGGTCCACGAGAGTCAACCGGCCGGCATGGTTCATGAATCGCATGATGTTCCGTCTCTCCTGGTCAGGCGTGCGCGAACGGCTGAAGCGGGCCGACGGCGAGGCTGTCCGCCTGGAGCTCGGCGAAAATTGCCGTCCGGATCGCGGCAGGACAGGGAGGTCCGCACGCCGTGCAGCACCGGAACCGCCGGTCCGGCCCCGGCCGTGCAGCCATGCGCCCTCCTCGTCTTCCAGGACGAAACGCTAGGATATATGCTATATGATGTCAACCAGGAGTGCGCAGACCGGACGCAGCGCAGGGCTTCGGGAGACGAGACGTGGCAGGACAGCCGGAGGGAGTCCGGTCCGTGGTGGCCCGCAAGGCGTCGGCGGTCGATCCCGTTGCGCCGCCTCGAAGCGCAGGGGCTCGTGGTGCTGAGCCCGTCCCGCAGTGCCTGCGTGACCCCACTCGACATCGACGACCTGCGCTCGACCCACCGGCTCCGGCTCATGATCGAACCCGAGCTGGCCGCCCTCAAGCGCGAGACGTTCGAATCCGCCCCCGGCGACCACCGCTGGGACTCCCACCGCGAATTCCACACCCTGCTCATCAGCCCAGCCGCAACTCCGTGGGACCTGCGGCTGCTGAGCACGCTGTTTTCGACCCGGTCGACCTGTCGGGCGGAGATCGCGGCAGCCCGGGCACGCGCGCACGACCAGCTCGTCGAAGCCGCCGCTCGCGGGTGAAGGGGCGGCCGCAACGGAAAGGGAAGGGATGACCGGCCACCGGGCAGCCGGTCGAACCGCGGCCGAGCGGCGACTAGCAGCCGGTCCCGATTCGGCGGCGCAGGCTCTGCGCGGTCGGCGGGTGCCTCGCCGCCGCGTTCGCGACCGCCCGCACGATCTTGCTCGCGGACGTCTCAAGGGCCTACGCGCGGCAGGCAACCGGGGAAAAGTACCTCGGCGATCCGACCCGGTGACCCGCCACGCCCTCCGGCGTCAGCGCATCGTGGAGATCCGGACCGTTCCCATCGTCATCTCCGACGGGCTGGCCAGCAGGTCGCCGAAGTTCTCGAAGACCCATTCCCGCGCCAGTTCCAGTGCGGAAAGGCTTTGCTCCGCCGTGGTGAACGTGAGGAGGCCGACCAGTTCGTCGGCGTCGGTTTCGATCATTTCGAAGGACACGAAACCCTCCGCGCCGGTGATCAGGTTCAGCCAATGGTCGCGGACCAGCTGGAGGGCTTCGGCGGTCCGGCCCGGTTTCAGCTGGTACTTCGTCACGCGTGTGTGCACTGTTCCTCCAGCAGCGAAAGCCGTTGCGCCAGCAGTGGCAGCAGGATCCCGCAATCCTGGACCACGCCGAGGTCGGCGTGGTCGAACATGAACGAGTCCTCGTCGATGTCGATGGCCAGGACGTGCTCGGCGCGGCTCAGGCCGACCACGTGCTCGTACGCCCCGCGGACCCCGATCGCCACGTAAATACGCGGCGACACCGAACATCCGGTCAACCCGACCTGCGCATGCCGAGGCAAGGCACCGGTGTCGGCCAGCTTGCGGGTGCACGCCACTCCGGCGCCCAGCAGCCCGGCCAGCCGCTCGACCTCGGGCAGGACACCGGCCGCGCCCATGCCGACGCCCAGCACGATGTCCGCCCCGAAAAGGTCCACAGTGGACCTCCGCAGGCCAGGAATTTCTTTCAGCACAGTATATCCGCGCGACGGCCGATGATCAAGAGCGAGCCGCTCCACTCGAACCGGCCGGTCCCATCGAGGAAGAAACGAGGAAAAGACCCCCGGACGCACGGTGGCCAGCTCAGGACTCGTCCGCGAGGTGATCATCGCCAGCAACCCATCCCCGAAAGCAGGTTTGTGCTGCACCAGCTGTCCACGCGAGAAGTGCAACCCGACGCAATCGGCGGTGAGACCAAGCCCCAGCCGGGCGGCAAGACGGGGCGCCAGGTCGCGGCCACGCCCGGTGGAAGGGAACAGCATCACCCGCGGCGCGTACGCCCGGATCACGTCTACGACAAAGGCCGTGTGCACCAGAGTGTCGTACCCGGCAGCGTCGATGTGGAGCACCCGGTCCGCCCCGTACGCGACCAGCTCGGCGCAATGCTTCCGGTCACCGATCAGCACCGCATCGACCCGTCCCAGCCCCGAGGCCGCGGCCAGCAGTTCCCGCGAAACCTGGGTAATCCCATCAGGCCCAGTCTCCACGTACACGGCGATCGACGAACCCTCGGTCCGCACGGTTTCCGGTGCCGGGAGACGACGATCGCCCCCCGAAGAGCCATGCGCCGACAGCCATTCGACGATCGCGTCAGCCTGCGCGGAAGCAGAATCGTCGAGAATCACGTTGGCGCGCTTGACCCCCGGCTGCTCCTGCACCGACGTGACCACGGTGGGCGAACCCGCCGCGCCGAACAACGCCGGATCGGCACCCAGGTCAGTCACCCCGACCACCTCAAGCGGCATCGACGCTGCCGCCGACCGTGCCTCCCGCGAGGGGAACCGCTCCTCCGCCACATCCTCCCCGACCACCAGCACCGCCGGGGTGGTCACCGAGACCTGCTCGAACCCGTCGTCGACCTCCCTGCGGGCGACGACGGTGTCCCCGAGCTCCCACGCACACACCCCGGTGACCTGCGGCCATCCGAGCAGCTCGGCAATCTCCGGACCGACATTGCCCGTCTCGGCATCGGTGCTGCTCCGTCCACACAGGACCACATCGGGCTCTTCCCGGCCGATCGCGAGAGCAAGCGCACGAGCGGTCGCGAGAGTGTCCGAACCCGCGAATGCCTTGTCGCACAAGTGGATTGCCCGATCCGCCCCCAGCGCAAGACAGTAACGCAGCGCGGAGGCGGCATCCGGCGGACCCATCGTGACCACCACCACCGAGCCGCCGCACCGCTCCCGCACGGCAAGGGCGGAAAGCAAGGCACGAACGTCGTGCGAGTTCACCTCCGCCGGAATTCCGTCGCGGCGCAACGTCCCGGTTTCCGCGTCGAATTCCACCGCGGCAGCAACGGGTACCTGCTTTATGCAGACCACCGTCAGCGGACCGTTTCGTGCCAGCATGATCACTCTCCCGGAACCTCGATGAAAACCTCGCCGCCCTCGATTTCCACGGCGAACACGGCCTGCGGGCGGACGTTTTCCGGGTCTCCCTCCATCGGGCCGCGCCGGATCGACCCGTCCCGCAGATCGAATTGCGCCAGATGCGACGGGCAGGTGACCACGCATTTGCGGATCCGGCCTTTGTGCATCGGCATATTGGCGTGGGAACAGCGGTTGTCGATGGCGTAGAGGTCACCGCCGGAGTTCGCCACGAGCACGTCGAGGCGCTCGTGCCGAACCCGGACCCACGACCCGTCCTCGGCAAGCTGTGCCAGGTCAGCGGCTTTGAGACGCATGATCCCTCACAGCGGCAGGCCGCGTTCGGAGAAGAACTTCTCGAACGAGACTTCCTGGATCGACTCGGCGATGTCGTCGCCCTCCCCGGAGAACGCGGGAATCCCTTCCTGCGCGGCGAAATAGTTCCGGAACCCGAGACCTGCCTGGTGCAAACCGTCGGCGGCACTGTCGAAATGCCGGATCGCGGTGCGCTGCCAATCGAGATTGTCGCCGCACTTCAGCATGGCCCGCAGACCGTTTTCGTGGTGCACGACCTCGTCCGCGGCAATCTGCTCGTCGAAGATCTCGTACAGTTCCGGGTCCTTCGTTTCGATCGCCTTCATGAAATGCGGGTGGATGAACAGCTCGTCCCAGCCCTCGATGGCGAACTGCAGGCTCGCCGACATCGCGATCATCGAGGTGACCGGGTCGTTGTAGTACCGGTTCTCGGTGAGCGTGACATTCGAGATCAGTTCCCGCCATTCCCGTACCGGCGGCCGGTATCCCTCCTCGTACTCGCCGCCGAGGTGCCGCAGCCTGCCCCTGATCAGCTTGAAGTGCAGGAATTCGTCGTACGCCTGTTTGGCCAGGTCCCCGCGCAGATCCTGCCACGGGCAGATCTCCAGCATGTTCCCCGCCACGTACGCCGCGAACAGCTCGGCGTGACACTGGATCTTGAGCCGTTCCTTGACCTGCTCGATGTCGGTGGAAAAACCGACGTAGTGCGTCCTTTCCTCGGCGGGCTTCGACCACCAGTAGTTCTGCCGCCGTTCCCACATCGCGGAGAGGAACTCCTCCCCCGTCATGGGTTCGTCACGCTCGCCGGACAGGATCAGGTCGAGCTCTGCTGAATTGCTCATCGGATTTCGTTCCCTTCGTGCTCAGGCGGCGCCGAACGCCACGTCCTCGCCGATGGCCGCTTCGATCACCTTCAGATAGCCACCCCAGTCCAGCCCCGCGTGCCCGGCCGCCATCGCGGCCTCGTACTGCTGCTTGACCAGCCCGGACACCGGCATCGGCACCTTCAGGTCCTCGGCCATCTGCGCGCCGAGACCGCAGTCCTTGTGGATCAGCGAAATCGCGAAGCCCGGTTCGTAGTCGCGCTTGAGTGCCTTCTGTGCCAGCGTGTTCGCCAGCTGCCAGTTGGCCGCGCCGGTCGCCCCGAGCACCTCGACCATGATCTCCGGCCGCACGCCTGCCTTGACACCCAGCCCCATCGCCTCGGCCACCACCACGAGAATCCCGCCGGACACCAGGTTGTTGACGACCTTCACCGCCGCCCCGGCCCCGACCTCCGAACCGCAGTGGTAGACGATCTCGCCCATCACGTCGAGGATCGGGCGGCATTCGTCCACGACCGCGGGATCGCCGCCGGCCATGATCGTGAGGACGCCCGCTGCCGCCGCCGCGGTGGACTTGCCGACCGGCGCGTCGAACATCCGCAGCCCGTTTTCCTGTGCCAGCTCGGCAAACCGCTTGCTCGCCGACGGCTCGATGGTGCTCATGTCGATGTGCACCGCGCCCTTGGCGAGCCCCCGGTACAACCCGTACTCGCCCGTCACCGCGGCCTCGACGTGCGCCGAACGCGGCAGCATGGTGATCGCCACGTCGCTGTTCTCGCCGACCTCGCGGGCGGTGGTCGCCGCCGTCGCACCCGCGTCACGCAGCCGGTTGACCGCCGGCGGGCTGAGGTCGAACACCGTCACGGCGTATCCGGCTTTCACCAGGTTCATCGCCATCGGGGCACCCATCGCGCCGAGCCCGATGAATCCGATCCGCGGTGTGGTCATGTCACAATTCCTCTCTGTTGCACAGCTTCAGGTGTTCGAAGGACGCAGGTCCGCCGCTTCGTCCGAGCTCGGCCGGGGCTCCGCCGCTGTCCCGAGTTTGCGCGCGTCGGCGTCGGGGCGCACGAGCACCGCGAAGATGATTCCGCCGACGATCATGATCGCGCCGCCCAGTACGAACACCGACCGGTACCCGGCCGCGGGCGTACTCGCGGAATCGATCACCAATCCCGCGACGAACGGCGCGACGATCCCGCCGAGGGTCAGCAACGCATTGCTCGTGCTCAGCACCGCACTGCGCTGCGAACTCGGGCAGATCTCGGACACCGACGTCTGCTGCAGTGCATACAGCAGTGACAGCGTGCCGAACCCGACCGTCATCACCACCAGCTGCACCACGCCGTACGACAGCATCGCGAAAATGAGCACGAAAACCCCGCCCGCGGCGAGCATTCCGCCACCGACCACGCCGACGACCAGCCTGCCGCGCACACCTCGGCGCAGCAACCGGTGCACGACCCAGCCGGACACCAGGGTCAGCAATCCCATCGCGCCCCACGGCAGCATCAGCAGCACCCCGGTGGTCCGCGCGCTCACGCCGCCGATGTTCTCCAGGTAGGCCGGGAGCCACGAGATCATCGTGGCCAGGCCCCAGTAACTCGCGAACCCGCCGAGCACGCCGCCGAGGAAGGTCCGGGACAGGAACAGCTTCCGGTACGGCACGCGCAGGTCGCTCGCCGGACGGTCCTCGACGGGAGCGGCTTCGGTGCCGTCCTTGCCGATGACCATCCACAGCAGTGCCCAGACCCCGCTGACGGCGGCCATCGCCAGGAAAGCCGCGCGCCAGCCGTGCTCGGCGATGAGGTAGGCCAGCACGGGGGCAGCCACCACGCCGCCGAGCCCGACACCGACCGTCAGCAGCGAGCTCGGCAGGGCGCGGCGCTTGGGCGGGAACCAGGAGAAGACCGCGTGGTTGGCCAGTGGGTACGCCGGCCCTTCCCCGATCCCGAGCAGTACGCGGGTGAGCACCAGCACGGTGAACCCGACGTTGAGCGCCATCGGCAGCTGCGCGACCGTCCACACGATCGCGAGCAGCAGCAACGCTTTCTTCGGCGACATCCGGGTGGCCAGGAACCCGTAGACCACGGCAGCCACGTTGAACAGGAAGTAGAACGAACTGGCCGCGAAGCCGAACTGCGCGGGACTGATGTGCAGGTCTTTCATCAACGGCACCGCGACCAGGCCGAGCACGGCCTTGTCCGCGAAGTTGATGAGCATGAAGACCATCGCCATCACGGTGATCGACCAGGCCCGCAACGGATTGCGTTGGACAGGCCCGGAATCCGTCCGGTGGTACGACATTGTTGCCACCTTTTCGTCGTGGGGGATCTACCCGAGACGCAAACTCACGTTCTTGACACTGGTGAAGCTCAGCAGCGCTTCGAGGCCCTTCTCGCGGCCGAAACCGCTCTTGCCGAACCCGCCGGTGGGCAGTTCCACGCCGCCACCGGCCCCGAAGTTGTTCACGTACACCTGCCCGGCCCGGACCTGCGCCGCGGTGCGCACGCACGTGTCCACATCGGAAGACCAAACCCCTGCGGCCAGCCCGTATTCCGTGCAGTTGGCCAGTTCGACGGCATGTTCGGCGTCGCGGAACGGGATCACCGTGAGGACCGGGCCGAACACCTCCTCCTGGGCGATCGGCGACAGCGGGTCGACGTTGCTGAGCACCGTCGGCTCGTAGTACCAGCCACCGGCGAGCCCGTCCGGACGACGGCCGCCGGTTTCCACCGTGACCCCGGATTCCCGTGCCTGGTCGACGAATCCGGCGACCCGGGTCTGCTGTGCCTCGTTGATGAGCGCACCGAGGTCGAGGTCTTCGGATGCATCGCCAACGACGAGCTTCGCCGCGTGTGCCTTGGCCGCCGCCACCCACTTGTCGTACACCGATTCCTGCACGAGCAGCCGCGAACCGGCGGTGCACGTCTGACCGGCGTGCTGGAAGATCGAGTTCATGATCACCGGCAGCGCCTTGTCGAAATCGGCGTCGGCGAACACGATGTGCGGCGATTTCCCGCCGAGCTCCAGGGTGAGCGGGCGCAGGTGCTTGGCGCATTCCGCCATCACGCGCTGACCCACCGGAACCGAGCCGGTGAACGAAATGTGGTCCACGTCCGGGTGCTCGACCAGCGCGGCCCCCGCTTCGGTACCCAGCCCGGGCACCACGTTGAGCACCCCGGCGGGCAGCCCGGCCTCGTGCAGCAGGTCGACCAGCATCAGGCCGGTGAGCGGCGCGTCCTCCGCCGGTTTGAACACCACGCTGTTGCCCACCGCGAGCGCGGGCACGAGGCTGCGGCAGGCAATGGCCAGCGGGTAGTTCCACGGCGTGATCACGCCGCAGACGCCGTGGGGTTCGAGGACCGTGTAGTCGAGGAAATCCGGCCCGAGCGGGATTGTGCGGCCGTGGAGCTTGTCGGCGTAGCCGGAGTAGTACTCGAAGTAGCGGGCGGCGACCACGGTGTCGACCACGGCCTGGCGCTTGGGTTTTCCGGCGTCACGGCATTCGACGTCGGCGAACTCGGCCTGGCGTTCGGCCAGCATCCGGCCTGCCCTGGCGAGGATCCGGCCGCGTTCGAGCGGCGTCGTCTCGCGCCATCCGGCGAAAGCGGCGCGGGCACTGCGTACCGCCGCGTCCACGTCACCGGCTGTGCCCTTCGCCACCGAGCAGAGCTTGGCGCCGGTGCTGGGGTTGAAGACGTCGAACGTCTCCCCCGACGACGACGCGCGATGTTCGCCGCCGATCACCAGGTCCCCGTCCGGCAATGTCCGGTCCTGCGGTCGCTGAAGCTGCTGGGTCATCCGAGAAAATCTCCCTTCAGGCGTGCTGCGGCATTTCGTCCGCGAGCGTGCGGACCCCGATGCGCGTGCGCAGCGTTTCGAGCTCGGCAATCCACTGCGGCATCACGTTGGCGATGTTCGTGTGCGGGCCGAGGTTTTCGAGCAGGTACACGGCCAGGTCGTGCACGTCGCATTCGTGCGTACCGGAAATCCACGAGCCGGGCAGCTCCCACAGGAGCCGGTCGGCGTCGAGCTCGGTGCGGATGCGGTCGACGAGGTCGGTGCGCAGCTTCCCGTCCTCGACGAGCTCGGCGGCCTCGATGAACACCTTCCACGCACCCGCATCCAGGCATTGCGTGACGTCCGCGATGAGCGCGTCGGCCGAGGTGACCGTGTGCTTGCTGCCCACCTCGCCGAGCACCCGCAGGTCGCGGGCGGCCGCCTCCTTGATCAGGCGACGCTTCGTGTCGGCATCGAGCGGAATGGCGTTGTCGGAAACCTCGATCAGCCGGTATCCGGCCTCGGCACAGCCCCGCCAGTATTCTTCTTCCTTGCCGATGTGGTGAGCGTACTCCAGGAACATGCCGCCGGGAAAGGGCTCGATGCCGTTTTCCTGATAATTCCCGACCTTGGCCCGGAGTTTGTCACGGTCCAGCAGCCCGGAAAGGCCGACCGCGATCTTGGCGAGGTCGATGAATTCGCCGTTCATCTCCACGAGGTCGGCCTGGTACCGCAACGGCAGCGCCCAGTCGATCATCATCGTCATCGCGGAATTCCGCGGTTTCGGCTCCCGTTCGACCGGGAGCGGGATTTCCGAGAATCCTCGGTTGCTCATTCTCGATGCACCTTTCTTTTCGAAGCGTTTCAGGCGGCGGGCACGATCCGCACCAGCCGCGCCGCCGGGTCGAGCTCCACCGTGTCGCCGGTCCGGACGACGTCGAAGAACTCGGGGTCGATCCCCGCGAACACCGGAATTCCCGCGGCGACGGCACCCTGCACCATCACCGGATTCGTGTCCCCGAACACCATTCCGGCGAACCCGCATTTCCGCGCGGCCAGCGCGAGCAGCGCCCAGCCGGCCGCCACCCCGCCCTGCACGCCGCGGGTGACGAGCACCCGTCCGGCAATGGATTCGCCGCGCAGTTCGTGGTCGTTGCGGGAAATCACCCCGGTGGTGCGGTCGAGGTCGTACCGGGCGCTGAACGGCATTCGCGTGACCAACGCGGGCGCGACAACTACCGGCCCGGTGGCCTGTTTCGCCGTGAATTCCATTACCGTACCTTTCCCGAAACGGCCGCGTCAATACATTCGGCCGTCCGCCGCAGGACCGGTTCGTATCCGTGCGCCCGGATGATGTTCGCGAGCTTCGCGGAATTGGTCACCAGCCGCTTCCATCCGAAGCTTTCGCGCATTTCCGCCGGGTCCATCAAATACCAGCAGGTACCCACGAGCAGCATGGCGCCGGACCGGGAAAGCACATTCGTGAGCCCTTCCTCGGCAGCCGCCTTCGCGACCATCGAGTTCGTGGTGAGGATGACGTCCACGTCCGGATGCACCCGCCGCCCGTCGAGCAGGTCGGCGATCTGCTGCACTTCGAGCAGTGACTGCTGCGGCGCGGTGAACACCACCAGGTCGACGACCTGGTCGTCTTTCCCTTGCTCCGCATAGACATCCTCGATGTCCTTTTTGGACAACACGATCCGCTCGAGCACCTCGCGCCCGCCGACGGCATCATCGGCCTCCGGCGTCACCCCGGCGACGTGGAACATCGCCATCGAGCCGTAACTCGCAATGCTGGCGGCAAGGTGCTTCAGCGCATCCGGCGTCGGTTCGGCGCGGGTGAACTCGAACACCGGCACGTTCCAGTAGCCGCGGAACCGTTTGCCCACCAGGAGTCCGAGAACTCCCCAGTCGGCCAGGTCGGTCATCGGCGCATCCACCCGGCAGACGACGTTGGCGCGCCGGTGCTCGTCGAGATGGAACCCGTAGGCGGCGGTGCGGCCCGTGATCCCGGCGAACAGGCTTGCCGGTCCGGCCTCGTAATTGGTACGAGCGCCGAGCACCGAGTTCGCGTACGCCACCGTGCCGGTGTCGCCCCACGCCACGTGTTCGCCGAGGCGCGGCGTGTACACGGTCTGGTACCCGATGCAGGTGTTCACCGTGAGCACACCCATCCGGCGCAGCATCGGACCCACCCGCAGCTCGCCGTCGACCAGCGTGCAGCGCTGCTTGAGCTGCCCGGCCGCGGCCGGGTCGACGCAGGTCGAATTGCGCGTGGTCGGCACCCGGACCTTGGCTCCCGCGGCGGCGAGCTCCTCGACGTAGGCGAGCCCACCGGAGTCCATGACCTCGAAGTCTCCGGTGAAGTGCGCGTTGGTGACCGGCACGAAGTGGTCCGCACCGAAGAACTCCGCGAGCCGCAGCTGGTAGGTGAGGGCTTTCTGCAGCACCGGACCTGCTTCGCCGCCGATCATCGCGCGCTCGTCATCAGTCAGCTTCATGACTTCCCCTTCGCGATTTGTATGGTAATGTATGCACACAACACCAGACATTGCAATACCTAGGGGTGACCGAGTGACGAGGCCAGATCCCGCGGACGCACTGACGAGAGCGTCCGCCGAACCCGTGCACCAGCAGCTCTCCATGCGTTTGCGCGCACTCGCGGCGGAGCTCGGGCCGGGTGGGCAGCTGCCCACCGAAATGGAGCTGATGACCGAGCACGGGATCAGCCGCGCGACCGTCCGCCGCGCGCTCGACACCCTGGTCGACGAGGGGTTGCTGACCCGCAGGCGCGGCAAGGGCACCTTCGTCCGGCACAACCGCCTGGTACACGGCCTCGACCAGCTGCGCCCGTTCGTCACGATCTTCACCGAGGCCGGGCAGGAGCCCGAGGGAAAGCTGCTGATCCACGAGTGGGTCAGCGATTCGGCCCGGCTTCCCGAGCCGATTGCGGAGACCGACCAGGAAGCACTGCACGTCCGGCGGCTCTACCGCGCGGACGGGGTCCCCACGTCCATTGCGGACATCTTCGTGCCCAAGCAGCTCGGCCTGCTCATCACGCGCGCCGACCTCGAGGATCACCCGGTTTACCAGGTGATCCAGAACAAGCTGGGCCGCGAACCGCACCACGCGGACGTGATCGTGCGCAGCTTGGCGGTCACCGAAGACCTCGAAGCACTCGACGCGCCACTGGGTTCACCGCTGCTGGTGTTGCAGCGCACCACTTTCGACCGGGACGACGCGATGCTCGAATGCACGAACCTGTACCTGCGACCGGACGCCATCGAGCTGCAGCTGCGGATCAACGCCGCCGACCTGCAGGGCGCCGCCTACGACTTCTCCGCCCCGTCGACCCGGCTGGTCCGCGTCAACGGAAAGAACTCATGACCACGCTCGACGACGAACTCCGGTCCTGCGTTGCCGATCCGTCGCGGGTGCGTTCGCGGGAGATCGACCGGGTCGCGTTCGCCGCCGACGCGAGTTTCTACCACCTCCTCCCCCAGGCCGTGGTCCACGCGTCCGGCGCGGACGAGGTGGCGAAGCTGATGCGTACCGGTTCTCGGCTCGGCGTCCCACTGGTGTTCCGGGCCGGTGGAAGTTCCCTTGCCGGGCAAGCAGTTTCGGACGGCGTGCTCGTCGAGGTCAAACGGCATTGGCGAGACTGCGAGGTACTGGACGGCGGGGCACGCGTGCGAGTCCAACCTGGGCTCACGATCGCGCAGGTCAACGCGCGGTTGAAGCCGTACGGCAGGCAGCTCGGGCCGGACCCGTCGAGTGCGGTGGCGTGCACGATCGGCGGGATGGTGGCCAACAACTCCAGCGGGAAGAGCTGCGGCATCGTCGCGAACGCTTACCGGACGTTGGAGTCGCTCGTCGTCGTGCTGCCGTCGGGTACGGTCGTCGACACCGGCGATCCGGACGCGGACCACCAGTTGTACACCCGGGAACGCGCGTTGCACGACGGGCTTGTCCTGCTGCGTAGGGAAATCCTCGACAACGCTGGGTTTGTCCGGAAGATCCGCCACCAGTTCTCGATGAAGAACACTCTCGGGTACAGCCTCAATGCGTTCCTGGACCACGAACGTCCGGCTGAGCTGCTGGCGCACCTGCTCGTCGGGTCGGAGGGTACGCTGGGGTTCATTACTGAAGGGACCTTCCGCACGGTCCCGATCCTGCCCAAAACCGCCACCGGGCTTCTGCTTTTCCCTGACCTGGGCCGAGCCTGCGCCGCGCTGGACGCCTTGCGCGACTCCGGCGCGGTCGCGCTCGAACTCCTCGACAACGCTTCCCTGCGCGTTGCCGCCGGGATGTCCGATCCGGTGCTGGCGCGGGAGACGGTCGGCCCGGCCACCGCCGGGTTGCTCGCCGAATGGGGCACCACTGACGACGAATCCCTGCGCGAAACGCTTCTCCAGGCGGAAAAAGCACTCGCCGGGCTGCCGCTGTCCACCCCGGCCGCGCTGGACGCGAGCCGCGCCGGGCACGATCGGCTGTGGCAGATGCGCTCCGGGCTGTACACCGCCGTCGCCGGTCCCCGGCCGACCGGCACCACGCCGGTGCTCGAAGACGTCGTCGTGCCCACCGGGTCGACCTCGGTTTTGTGCGATGAGCTCACCGGCCTGTTCGACCGGCACGGGTACGACGGGATCATCTTCGGGCACGTGAAGGACGGGAACATCCACTTCCTGGTGAACCAGGATTTCCGCACCGACACTGCCGTGCAGCAGTACGCGAATCTCACCGACGACGTGGTCGACCTGGTGCTCGGGCTCGACGGTTCCCTCAAAGCCGAGCACGGTACCGGCCGCAACATGGCGCCGTTCCTCGAACGCCAGTGGGGCGCCGGTCTCACCAGCGTGATGCGGCGCGTGAAACAGCTCTTCGACCCGGACGGCGTGCTCAATCCCGGGGTCATCCTCAACGACGATCCGCAAGCCCACCTGCGAGATCTCAAAACCACGACGACCGTCGACGAGGTCGTGGACCGCTGCATCGAATGCGGGTACTGCGAACCCGTCTGCCCGAGCGCGGATCTCACCCTCACGCCGCGGCAACGGATTGTCGTCCACCGCGAGCTCGAGCGACGGCAGTCGGATGAACTGCTTGCCGATTACCAGTACGAAGGCCTGCAAACCTGCGCCGTGGACGGAATGTGCCAGCAGGCTTGTCCGGTCGACATCAACACCGGTGACCTGGTGCGGCAACTGCGCGCGGAGTCGGCTTCGCAACCCGCGAAGGCCGCGTGGCGGGGATTCGCCAGCGGCTGGAGTGGCGTGACCGCCGCCGCGCGCACCGGAATCCGCACCGGACACCTGCTGGGAGGCTCGACCGAAGCCCTCACCCGAGCAGGCCGCGCCGTCCTCGGACCCATTCCACAGTGGACGTCCACAATGCCCACCGCCGCAGCGAAATACCCCAGCGGCCGGAACCCACCCGACGCCCGCGCGGTGTACTTCCCCGCTTGCGTGAACGCGATGTTCGGCCCCGACACCCCGCATGAGCCGTCAGTGGTCGACGCGTTCCTCACGTTGTGCGAACGGGCTCGGGTGCCGGTCCGCATCCCGGACGACCTGGCCGGTTCCTGCTGCGGGACGCCGTGGCATTCCAAGGGAATGGAGTCCGGTCACCGGGCAATGGCGGAGCGAATGAGGCGCCGCCTGCAGACCTGGACCGACGACGGCAAGCTCCCGGCGGTGATGGACGCGTCCTCGTGCACCCACGGCTTGGCCGATCTCGGTAGTGCTGTCCGGGTGCTGGATTCGGTGCAGTTCGCCTACTCCGAACTCGTGCCGAGGCTGGAAATCACCCGCCCGTTCCAGCGGGTCGTCCTGCATCCGACGTGCTCGCTGGTCCACCTCGGCGCGGTGGACACGCTGCGCAAACTCGCCGAATGTTTCGCGGACACGGTGGAAATCCCGGACAACTGGCGCTGCTGCGCGTTCGCCGGAGACCGCGGATTGCTGCACCCGGAACTGACGGCGTCGGCGACCGCCGCGGAGGCCGCCGAGGTCAAGGCGGCGTCGTACGACCGGTATCTCTCCGCCAACCGTACCTGCGAAATGGCCCTGACCAGCGCAACCGGGCGCCCGTACCGGTCGGTGCTGGTGTCACTGGAGGAAGCCACGCGACCGGTTCAGTAATGCTCCGGGAGAGTTTCGTAGTGCGCGGCATCGGTGGCGTAATCCGTCCGTTCGGCCAGCTGCAGGGCTTCCTCCAGCGAGACCTCCCGAAACCGGACCTCATCCCGACCCGGACGAGCCTGCCCCGATTTCCACCGCGCCGCACTGACGACCGTGGCAATCACGCAGAACCCGTCGGAAGTCGGGCCTTCCGGACCCAGAATCACCAGCACGTCTCCGTGCGCGGCAATCCCGCCGAGGGGGAACTGGCCGTCGAGGATGTTCGACGGATGCGCCCCGGCGACCCCGCCGGTCGGCCGGGCCCAGCGGAACCGGTGCGGGTTCAGCCGGACGCCGCTGCGGTCCGAGCTGAGGTCCACTTTCCAGCGGCGGGTGACGAAGTCGTGCCAATCCCCGTCGGTCAGCAGGGTTTCGTCGGCGTGCGGGCCGCGCATCACCTCCACTTCCCAGGTGTCGGTGAACACCGGACGCAGGTCCTGCGGAACTCGCCGGGCGGGGATGTCCGGCGGCCGGAACCGGCGGATCACATCCCCCCGAATCAGACGGCGGCCCTCGATCCCGCCGATGCCACCCGCGGTGTACGTGGCACGCGAACCCATCACGAGGGGAACGTCGATGCCCCCGGCAATCGCCAGGTACAGGCGACACCCGGGCCCCTTGACGTTCGGAAACTCGAGCACCGCCCCGGACGGCAAGCGGACCGTCTGCCACATCGGCACCGGACGGCCGTCGCATTTCACCACCGCCCCCGCCGCCCCGGTGACCGCCACGACGACGTCAGCGAGGACCCGGAACTCGCAACGGCCCATGGTGATCTCAAGCGCCGCCGCCGACGGTTCGTTGGCCACCAACGCGTTCGCCATCCGGAAAGCCAGGTCGTCGGCCGGACCGGACGGGAAGAATCCCCGCGACTGCACCCCGATCCGGCCCGGCCAATCCTGGATCGTCGTCTCCAAACCCGGGGTCAGCACCTCCAGCACCATCACGGCACCACCGTCCGCAACGCCGCCGCCTCCCGAACCGCCCGCAACCGCGCTGCCTCCTCCGCCACCAGCGCAACCCGGTCAAGATGATCAGCAACCACAAACACCTCATCGCTGACCGAATAGGCGTACCGGTTCTCCAGCACCTCCCGGCGCGCATGCATCAGCTCGTCCTCCGTGACCCGCTCGAACCGGATGCGGTCGCCCGGCCGGAGGAGCAGCGGGTCGTCGGCGAATGCGTCGTGGCGGGCGAGGTGGTCGTAGATCGGCACGGTGCGGCCGAAAAGCTGATAACTCCCACCGGATTCGACCGGATACACCGCCACACAAGGCCCGCCGATGCCGACGGTACCGGCGGCCGTCCACCGGCGCGTCGGGTTGTACCGCGGCGCGGTGATCGCGTGCCGCGGGTCGAGCGGGTACAGGAACGGCAGGCCGGGAAAGAACCCCGTGTACGCAGTCCACCAGGCCGTCCCGAGCACCGTTTCGTAGAGCGCTTCCGGCCCGTCGAGCCCGTTGTACTCCACCAGGTACCCGATGTTGGACCCATCCCGCACGTTCGGCGCGTCCGGCCGGGTGACCGCGGCGTACCGCTGCGCGGCCTCCCGGCTGGCCGAATCGTCGAACGCGATCGGCAGGCTGAGGCACCGGCTCGGCAGCGCCAGCGACCGCACCGGCTGCTGCGCGTCGTGCAGTTCGTCGAGGGCGCCGACCAGTGCCTTGCGGCTCAGCACCGACGGCGAGTAACTCACCAGCAGCGACCGGAACCCCGGCGCGACCTCGACGACCCCGGCGGGCAGGTGTTCGGCCAGCGCTGCCCGCATGGCGATCGTGAAGAAGCTCAGTTCGAGGTCGAGCGCGATTTCGCCGTACTCGATGAGCAGGCAGCGGTCACCGGCGCTGCGGTAGGTGACCGCCGGATGCCCGTCCGTCGCAAGGCGATGGGCGACGATTCCGCTCAAGACTGCCCGTCCCCCGTCATCCTGGCCTCCTCCCGTGCTGCCCGGAGCATCCCCGGGGACTCGGCGGCACACGCCGAGCAGATCGCCGCGCCGCCGGCCGCCGGATCGCGGTCCATCTCCACCGCAATATAGGACAGGTCGCAGGCGTGACACCGGATTCGCGCCTCCCACGGGTCGTCGACCTCGGTGCGGGGGTCGTCGCCGCGGGCGAGCACCGGGGTCCGCCCGAAGCGCACCGCCAGGTAGTACCCGGCTGCCGCGAGGGCGACCGTGACCAGCGGCGCCAGCTGCGAGAGCACCGCTACCGAGTTCTGCACGGTCAGCACGATCCCGATCGCCGACGCGACGACCCACACCCCGGCACCAGCGGTGAGCGGACGAAGCCGGCCCGGCCGGAACTCCGGCTGCCCGGTGCGGTGCGTCGCGATGTGCACGAGCGCGATCGCAATCCACGCGGTGACGAACACTCCCTGCCACGCCAAGGCGATCAGCAGGTAGCTGAGCACGTCGGTGAGCATGAACAGATACGCGATCACACCGGCCACCAGCACCCACACGATCCGCGGCGGGCGGATCCGGAACACCCTGGCGGCGAACGCTTCGAGGTTGGTGGACGCGAGGTAGTAGTTGGCCGTGTTGATCCGGGTCTGCGACACGAAGATCACCAGCACCCCGGCGAACCCCAGCGAGTTCACGAACGCGTCGACGACCCCGGTTTCCGATCCGGCGATGTGCCAGGCCCGCAGCAGGTAGATCCCGACGACCCCGTTGATCGCGAAGGTGAAGAAGTAGAACACCCAGCCGAAGGTGACCGTGCCGTGGAAGGACGCGTCACGCTCCTTGCCGAACCGCGCGTAGTCCACTGTGTACATCATCATGATCCACACGCCCATATAGATCAGGTACGCCGTAAGCCAGCCGGGCAGCGGGCTCGCCGAGGTTGCCGACGACAGCCAGTTACCCGGGTACCCCTGCTTCACGGTCGCGGCGACGACGACGGCAACCAGACCCACGGCGTAGAACGGCAGGAGAATGCCGTTCAGCTTGTCCAGCCACATGCGTACGCCGCCGATCACGAGCGGAAGCGCGTACAGGACCACTGCGAGGTACCAGAGCCGAAGGTCGCCGCCGAAGTACTTCTGGAACGCAGTGGCCACAATGGAGCCTTCGAAGACGCCGTAGTAGATCGCCGTCGCGGCAAGGATCAACGGTGCGAGTGCGGAGCCGAGAAGGCCGAACAGCCGTCGCGACAGCAGCGCAACCGTGAGCCCGGTCTTCGCGGCGTACCGGCTCAGCACCAGGTTGATACCGCCGTACGTGGCTACGCTGAGCGCCATTGCGACGAGCGTGTTCGGTGTGCCGACCGCGTCGGCCGACGCGACCGCCAGGTAGAGCCAGAACATGGCGGAGAAGAGCGCCCACCACGCCGAGGCGAGCGACCAGCGGCCGGACCGCCAGGACCGGGGTACGACGTGGGTCGAATAGTCCTCGGTGGCCGCCGCGCGGACCACCCTCGGATCGTCGGCGAAACTGACGTCGAGCGGGGCCGGCTTTTGAGAGATCGGCATGGGGATCCTCGCAACTCGTCGGAAGGGGGCGCGATGAGTTGGAAGTGTGAGCGGCGCCGCACGCCTGCAGTAGTGCGCGTTGTGGCGCATCGGCGACCCGCTTCTGCGCACAGTGGCGAGAAGACAGTCAGCCAAGATCGCGCAGGCGCAAGGCAATCCACAGCTCAGCGCGTAAAGCCGGGTCGGTGAGCGACCGGGCGAGCGCTTCCTCCGCGCGGTCGAGCCGGTAACCCAGGGTACGCCGATGGATGCCGAGCGCAGCGGCCGCGGACTCGCCATTGCAGTTGTGCGCCAGGTAGGTCCGAAGGGTCCCGATGAGATCGATCCGCCCGCTCTGGTCGAGCGGGCTCAGCAACGCGTCGGCCCAGCCGCGGGCATCGGCGCTGTCGAGATGCGCGAGCACGCCCTCCGCCGCAACGTCGCTCGCCACCGCCAACCGGGTGGACGAACCGGCGTCGATCAGCATCCCGAGCCGCCGCCAGGCATGCGGGACACCGGTGATCGCAATGGGCTCGCTGACCACCCCGTGCCCACCGGCGACCTGGCTGAGGACGCCGTGCAGCACGTCGAGGATGCCCTGCACATCGGGTACGACGACCGCCGCGCGCCCGCGAGGTTCCGGTGCCACGAGCGCCGACACGACCTGCAGGCTGCGGTCGTTTTCGAGGAGGTCGAGCAGGGCGAGGCCGTCGCCGTCCTCCTGCAGCAGCGCCACCCGCAGGTCGCCGTCGGGGAACGGCAGGCCGAGCGTGTCGGTCGCCCGCTCGGCGAGCAGCTCCCGGCCGGCCAGCAGCAGGTCCAGCACGATGCGCCGCTCCCGGCGTTCGGCGTCGAGCAGTTCGATCGCGCGGGCGCTGTCGAGCCGCAGCAGCGTCAGCGCGGTGTCGACCAGGTCCGACTCCAGCGTGGTCAACGGCTCGGCCCGGCCCACCGCGAGCCACGCGCAGGTCCGCTCGGTGGCCCCGAACGGCATCAGGGTGACCCGCTTGCCCGCGACGTCGAACGCTCTCGGCCCGGCCGGTCCCGCACGCAGCTCCATGCCCACGAGTTCGGCATGCCGGGCCGCGGTTTCCGGGGCGCCGACGAGAAACCGGCCGTCCGGGGTCAGCACCATTGCCCATGCGCCGAGGTGCCGCGAGAGCAGCGAGACGACCGCTCGGCGCGACGGCCGGGCTTCAGCGGCGTCGATCAGCTGCCGTTGTTGTTCCAGCACGACTCGCAACCGGCCCTGCTCCTCGGCCCGGACCCGATCTTGCGTCAGCACGCGGAGTACGTCGCTGAATCGCGTGCGTTCGGGTATCTCGAGCAACGGCAGCCCGTACCGGTGTGCGGCGGCGGCGAGCTCGTCCGGAATCGCCGGGTGCACCGGTCCGATCCCGAAGCCCAGCGCGACGACGCCCGCGCGGACCAGGCGCTGGACGTAAGCCGGGCAGTCCTCGGCGGACAGCGCCAGTCCGGTGGTGAGCAGGAGCCAGCCGCGATCGACGGCGGGCGCCGGGTCGGGCAGGTCGCACGCGTGCGCCCACCGCACCGGCGTCGCCTCGTTGCCCGAACGCAGCACGAGGCCCAGGTCAGCCTGGCTGACCAGGTCCGCGAGAGTCCACGCCATCGCCGGAGTCTACGGTCCCGGCGGCGTGGTTCGCCGATCTCCGGATCGCGCAGTCCGGCGACGGCGCTGCGCGAATCGCACCATGGTGCCCGGCGGCCGCGGCCTCGGATACTTCGTTCGCCTGCGAAGGAGGTCCGGCGACATGACAATCGCACCGGAGCTGCACCGGCCCGGCTCGCTGCCCGAAGCACTGGCCCTGATCTCGGACGACTGCCCACCACTCGCCGGGGCGACCTGGCTGATGCGGCGCCCGTTGCGGCACGCGGGGTACGTGTCGGTGGGGCCACTCCTGCGAGGCTCCGGCCGCCGCCGAGACGCCCGAACGTTCGGCGCGGGATTGACGCACACCGAGCTCGCTGCCGCCACCCGCGACGACCCGGACCTGCGCGTGCTCCACCAAGCCGCCGCGCATTCGGCCAACCCGGGCGTCCGGCAGCGTGCGACGCTGGGCGGAAACCTGTGCACGCGCGGCTTTCCCGCGGCGGACCTCGTGCCTGCGCTGCTGTGTCTTGACGCCCGGGTCGTGCTCAACGGGTCTGAACTGCCGCTCGCGGACTTCCTCGCCGAGCGGCCGCCCGGGTTGCTGACCGAGGTGGTGGTACCGAACGGAAACCGGCTGTCCGGACATGCTCGGCTCCCCCTGCGGCGGGCCGGGGACTATCCGGTGGCGATCGTCAGCGTTGCGTTGACGGTGGACGACGGCATAGTCCGGGACGCCCGGGTCGCGGTCGGGTCGGTCGAGCCGGTGGCGCGACGGTGGTCCGAAGTGGAGGCTCAGCTGGTCGGGCAGCCGGTCGATCCGGCGGCTGCGGTCGAGGCTGCCCGTGGCTGTCGGCTGCGTGGCCGCGACGGCGTCGATGCTCCTGGCTGGTACCGGGAACGCGTGCTTCCGGTCCTGTTAGGACGGGCGGTGTCATGCGCCTGATCGTGAACGGCGTCGAACGTACGGTGCATGCGCCGCCGATGACCGCACTGGGTGCGGTGTTGCGTGACGAACTTGCCTTGACTGGCACCAAACTCGTCTGCGGCGAAGGGTTCTGCGGCGCATGTTTGGTCGAGGTCGACGACGCCGCAGTGCCCTCTTGCCAGGTTCCGATCGGCCTCCTCGACGGACGGCAGGTCCGGACCATCGAGGGCTACGTTCCGCTCTCCCCGGTACAGCAAGCATTCAAGGACAACGACGCTGTCCAATGTGGAATGTGCTTTCCCGGGATGGCGATCTCACTCACTGCTTTGCTACGGGAGAATCCGCAACCGTCCGAAGAGGACGTACGAGCACATCTGAGCGGGAACATCTGCCGCTGCACGGGATACCAGCGGATCGTCGAGGCGGTGGCGCGATGAATATCGGCAGTGATGTACCCCGCCGAGATGCCGAGGACAAGCTGCGCGGCCGGACCCAGTTCACTGTGGACCGTCGGCAGCCCGGGATGCTACACGCGGCAATCCGTCGCTCCGATTGTGCGGCCGCCCGGATTCTCCGGCTGGACACCTCTGCCGCACAAGAGATGCCGGGCGTACACGGCATTGTCACTGCCGCTGACGCACCCGGCCGATATGGGATCGCCGTCGCCGATCATCCACTCTTCGCCGACGGAGACATCCGGTACCACGGTGAGCCGCTCGCCGCAGTAGCCGCCGAAACCCTGGAGCAGGCTGAAGCCGCCGCGGCCGCGATTGTCGTCGAGATCGAGCCGCTGCCTGCGAACCTGACGATGGAACAGTCTATTGCGGACAGTTCCAGAGAGATCCATCCCGGCTGGCGCGACTACGAAGAACTGGTCAAGGACGGCGCGCGAGGCGGCAACATCGCTTGGGAAGCCACCGTGGTCCGCGGAGACACCGACGCCGCCTTCGTGCGGGACGACGTTGTGGTGGTGGAAAGCTCGTACCGCAGCGGACGGCAGAACCAGGCTCCGCTGGAACCGCGGGCGTGCCTCGCTTGGGTAGAAAACGGCCGCGTGGTCATGGAAACGTCGACGCAGAACCCTTGGGCGGTCCGCAACGCGACCGCTCGGCTGCTGGGGCTTCGGCCGTCTGAGGTACGCGTGGTGGTACCGGCGGTCGGCGGCGGTTTCGGGATGAAGTTCGAGGCGTCGGTCGAGCCGATTGCCGCGCTGCTGGCGCGCGCCACCGCCCGGCCGGTGCGGCTCGTCCTGACCAGAGCCGAGGAAATGCGGCTCGCGCTTTTCCGGGAGAACGCGGACATCTGGCTGCGCTCGGCGGTGACGCGCGAAGGGGAGATCGTCGCGCGCGAAGCCGTGGTGCTCATGGATTGCGGCGCTTACGGCGGTGAGCAACCGTTCCTCACCACGATGACCGCACACACCCTCGGTGGCAATTACCGGCTCGGTTCTGTCCGATTGGTCAGCCGCGCGGTGTACACAAACACCGCCCCGACCGGCGCCTTTCGCGCCTGCAACGGCACTTACAACACCTTCGCGCTCGAACGGCACATCGACGAGATCTGCGCCGCGCTCGGCATGGACCGCTTCGAATTCCGTCGCCGCGCAGTGCTCGGCGACGGGGATCTCGGCGCTACTGGACAGGTTTTCGAGGGCGACGTCCTCGGCCCGATGCTGGACCGAATGGCGGAGCTGCGTACTGAGCCAACACCGGGTGCGTTGGTCGGCCGGGCGACGGTGGTGGGTACCTGGTTCGTGTTCGTCGGCCCGTCGGCCGCAACCGTCAACGTGAATCCCGACGGGTCCGCGACGCTCGTGACAGCCGGGGTTGAGATCGGGTCCGGGTCGACCATGCAGGCACTGCCGCAACTGGTCGCGGAGGCGCTGGGGATCCGCCCGGAGGACGTCGTGGTCCGCGCGGCCGACACCGATGCAGCAGGCTTCGACCTGGGCGTCGGCGGCGGCCGCACCACGGTTTCCCTCGGCGCGGCAAGCAGCGCGGCCTGCGACGATGCGAAGAAGAAGATCGCCGAGGTCGCCGCTGACCTGCTCGAAGCCGCCCCGGCCGACATCGTGATCGACCGGGACGGAATCTCCGTCACCGGGGTACCGGGCCGGTCGGTCACCCTCGCCGAAGTCGCCGCCCACGCGCAAACCACGACCGGACCGATCTCCGGGTCGGGCGCGTTCACCGGCCCCGGCACGCCCGCGATTCCCGGCTGCGCCACCGGGCACATGATCGACGCCCTCGACATCCCGGTGTTCGCGGTGCACGACTGCGCGGTCGCGGTCGACCCGGAGACCGGGCAGGTGGACGTGCTCGCTTACCGGGTGGTGCAGGACGTCGGCCGGGCGATCAACCCGCGGGCGATCCGCAGCCAGATCCAGGGTGGAGTCGTGCAGGGACTCGGCTACGCCCTGCACGAGACGGTGACGTTCGAGGATTCCGGGCGGGTCGCGCAGTCCGGTTTCGAGACCTACCGGGTCCCGCTGGCGGCCGACGCGGTTGCGGTGACAGCGGACCTGTTCGAGGGTGCGCCGTCGATCGGGCCGCTCGGGGTGAAAGGCGCCGGGGAGGTACCGATCTTGAATGTGGCCGCCGCCATTGCCTGCGCGGTCGCCGATGCGACCGGCTGTGCGGTCGATCGGATTCCGCTCACCCCACCCGAGGTACTCGCACTGCTCGACGGTGTACCTGCCGTGCAGCACAAGCACATCCCGCCGGATTGGCGGGCGAATGTACTCGGCTCAAGATTCCTGGAAAACGATGTTCTCCGGGGGCGTGGTCAGCTTCAGCGTCTGGCGGCGGACCGACAGTAATGTGTGCAGTTCCGTCGCATGGCCGTCGGAAATGGTGAACAGCCGATCGTTGCGGGTGTCGATGTAATGGGCGAAACCGGCGAGTGACACACCACCCGTTTCGTCGAGGCTGAGGTAATCGACCAAACGGCGGAACAGCTTGGGCAGGATGACCACGTCGTCGCGCAACTGGGTGCGGCTGCGCAAGCGGAAACCGCTCAGGGTGACGTCGTGTTCCCACACGCCTTTGCCGGAATTGCGGGCCTTGACCGAAACATCGGCCATGGCCTGCCGGATGTCCGGGTACAGCAGGGAATAGAACGTCGGGTACGCGAGGCCGGTTTCCAGGAGCCGGTAGTTCGCCGACCCGGTCAATGCCTTGACGTCCAGGTGCACGTCGCCGCCGTCGGTGGAGCGCCCCGGGCGCTGGCCGGGGAAGGCGAACGCGACGGCGCGGCCGTATTTGTCCGCGAACCGGGTGAGGATGTGCCCGCTCGTTTCGCCGGGCGTGCTCGTGGTGACGCGGCCACCCTCGTCGCGTTCGACCTTCGTGAAACCCAGGTACCGCAACAGTTCCGCACTCGCCGCATCGGCGAGCCCGGCCGGTTGCCGCCACAGCTCCGCCCCGGCGACGCGCGGGCGGTAGTGCGTTTCGAGCGCGTCGATCCCGTCGAGCCGCAACTGCGCCCCGCCCTGGGAATTCGTCCGCACTTTCAGCCCGGCGACCTGGAACGCGTCGAGCCGGTCCGGGTAGAACCGGACCGAATCCCCGTCCGGGGACGCACCTGAAATCCGAAATCGACCTTTGATCATTTTCAGCGGCACGACAGGAACGGTAACCTCCGGACCGGCCGGAAAGCCGCGTGTTTGCCAAGCCGTCATCGGCTCGCACCGCACCCGTCATCCATCACCCGGCCTTGTCGCGCAACGGAATCAATCGTGCGCGCAGGGTGAGAGGTGCTCACGCAGGAAAGCAATCCCCCGTTGGACGATTTCCGGTACGTCCGGATGCCCGGCGAAACAATGATCAGCTTCGGGAACCGGGACGAAAGTGACCGGAACCCCGGCCGCCGCCAACGCCTTGGCCAGCCGTTCACTGTGATCGAAAGGCACAACGGAATCGGCGGTACCGTGCTGGATCAACATCGGAATGACCGGTCCCCGGCCGCGGTCGAGGTAATTGATCGGGCTCGCGGCCGCGGCGAGCATCGGCCATTGGTCCCGTCGCGGCCCGAGCAGCGCTTCGCACGGGTCCGGCTGTTCCGGGGAATGCAGCCGGGACAGCAGCGCGGCAACGTCAGCGACGCCGTACCAATTCACCACCGCGGACACGTCACTCGACGGTCCGGTTACGCCGACTGTTCCTTCGAGACCGTCGGCGAGGGCGAGCAAGCTCGCCAGGTGCCCACCGGCCGATTCACCCCAGACTCCGATCCGGGCCGGGTCGATGCCGAACTCACCCGCGAACTCGCGGACGTACCGGATTGCCGCCTCGACATCGTGCAGTTGCGCCGGGAATGGCGATTCGAGGCTGTGCCGGTAATCCACCCGCACGAGCGCCAGTCCGGCACGCACGATTCCGCCGAACAGCGCATCCGGATCGACCGTCGGCGGCGGGTAACGCCGGTCTCCGTCGAGCCACGCCCCGCCGTGGATCCAGACGACCGCGCCGACGGGTTCGGCAGACGGCGGAACGTGCACGTCCAGGAGAACCGGGCGATAACCGGTGGTCTGGGCGTAAGTGTTCCCGTCGTAACGGCGGACCCCGGCCGCGTCGATGGTCGGGTCGACCGGCGGCAGGAACGGTGGCGGGCGCAAGCCGAATTCCATGACATACCTCCTGAGTTCAAATCGCGAGCGCGCTGTCCGGCAGCTGCACCGGAACGTCGAGTTCGAGCTGTGGGACTGCGTCGAAAACCATTTGTTCCGGGGCTTCGGCGGTGAACGGTTGCCATTCCGCGGCTCCGCTGCGGGCAAAGGACGCCCAGGCGGCACTCATCATCCGAGACACGGCAAACCGTTCCGGCCGCTGCCCGGTGATCGGGGCGCGGTCGGCATTCCGGAAGACGAGCGCGAGGTCGAGGCTGTGGTGCGCACCGAGGATTCCGTTCAGGACTTCGGTGCGGTAGTCGAGGCGGTAGGAGTAAACCGGTGCCTTCTGCGCGGCTTTCCGGGCGCGGACGTGGTCGCTGGCCGCGCGAAAGGTGATGTCCGACGCGGCTCGGGCGAGGACGAGCTGCGGCGGTTCACCGGCTTCGAGGGCCGAGTAACGGTCGAGTTCGCCGTCGCCGTTTTCCGGGAACAGGGTGTCGAAACGGGCGGGCAAATCGGCCCGGGAAAGCTGGTGGTACCAACTGTTCTCCGCGAGCATCAAGGCGAACTCGTGGGTTGTCGTGCCGATCAGCATGGGGATCGTGGCCGCCTGTTCCGGCGCGCTGCAGCGGAACGGATGCTGCGGAAGTTCCACCGGATGCAGCACCGGACCGAGGCTGAGCACCCCATTTTCGCGCAGCACAGCCTTTTGCGCGGCCAGCAACGCCGGTACCGGAGCGTCGTGCAGATTCGTTCCTGCTGCGGTCAAAAGCATTTCCACCGCCCACCGCACCCGGGCGGCATCTTCCGGCGACACGGCATCGGCGGTCGGAACGCTTTGCACAATTACGCGATGGAACAGGCCTTGCGCGGCGGGCATGGCAAGCAGGGCCAGGACTTTCGCCCCACCACCGGATTGGCCGAAAACCGTGACATTGCCCGGATCTCCACCGAAAGCGGCAATGTTGTCCCGGACCCAGCGAAGTGCTTCGACGATGTCGAGCATCCCCGCAATTCCCGACACCTCGTGGTCGGCCGGACCCAGGAATCCGAGCAGTCCCAGCCGATGGTTGAGGGTGACCACCACGACGTCCTCGTGCGCGGCCAGCTGGTCTCCCTGGAACCAGCCCTCCGCGCCGGTGCCGTGCACGAACGCCCCGCCGTGCAGCCACACCATCACCGGCCGTTTCCCCTGACCTGGCGTCCACACGTTGAGGTACTGGCAATCCTCACCGCTGGGCCGTCCTTCGAGCGGGGTCGGGACGCCGGGATAGCACAACCGGAGGACCTGGTAGTACTCGGCTCCGGGCGGCGGATCGTTCTGGGGACTCGCCGTGCCGAACGCGGTCGCGTCGAGGGTGCCGGTCCACGGCTTCCGCGGACGCGGTGGCGCAAAGCGAGACGAATCGGCGTACGGGATTCCGAGAAATGCGGTGACCCCGGGGGCGGCAATCCCCCGCACGCTTCCGCTGGTGGTCTCGACCGCATCGTTCATGGAAAGCCTTTCAGCGAACTGATTTGATGGGAATGATCGCGGCGGCCCCGAGAATCGAGCACACGATCGAGAACACGAACAACGCCGGGTACCCACCTGCAAAAGTGATCACCAGCGCGCCGACGAATTGCGCGAGTACCTGCGGGATCGTCGCGGCTACGTTGAGAATTCCCAGGTCCCGGCCATTGTCGTCGGCACCCGGGAGGACGAGCGTCATGAGCGCTGTGTCGGCGGCGAGGTAAGCGCCGAATCCGAAGCCGTTGATCGCCTCGAAGACCAGCATCCCGGTGAACGTCGGCTGCATCAGCGGGATGACAAGCGCAACCGCGCAGATGAGCGACGACGCAATCACCACTGCCTTGCGCCGCTCGAGCAGGTCGGAAAGCCAGCCACCCAGGAAGGTCCCGATCAGCAACGCGATCATGCCGACCGACGTCAACGTGCCGACCGCGGCGACCGGATTGCCCCCGGGAATCGAGTCCCTGACTACGTAATCCTGCAGCGTGTAAAGCAGGTAGCTCGCAATTCCCCAGTACCCGAACATGTACAGCGCGCGGGCCGCGAAAGCCCAGCTGAAGTCGGCGACCCGGAATGATGAGAAAAACGTGGCGACCGCGTTCCCGCGCCGACGTGGTGGCGCAACGAGAACGGGCTGATCTTTGGTGAGAAACACGAACAGCAAAGCGAAAAGCACCAGCGTGCCACCCAGCACGGCGTAACCGGCCACCGGCGTGGTGAACACCCGCGAAACCATGTTGACCCCGAAAAGCACCCCGACCGGCAGCGCAATGCCGACCACCGCGGACGCCGCACCCCGCCGCGCCACCGGTACCCGGTCCGGCACGATGGCCGTGATCACCGCCTGGTAGCAGCCCATCACCAGCATCACGAGGCAGTACACCGCGCCGAGCAGGAAGTATTGCCGTTGCCCGGCAAGCAAAAGCAGCCCGAGCGCAGCGAGAACCGGCGTGACGAGCAGCCACGGCGCGCGCCGGCCGAACCGTGAGCGGGTGCGATCCGACACCGCTCCGGCGATCGGCCCGAACACCGTGGCGATGAGGGCGCCGAGCGCAGCGAGCACCGCCAGCGCACTGACCTTGTTTTCGCCACCGAGCTGTTCCACCTGCTGGGGAAGCAGAACCGCTTGCATCCCTTGGAAAACGGAGTACATCGCCGCGGTCGCGGGCAGCAGCAGCGTGAACTGGACGGCGAGCCGCTGCGGTCTCGCCTCGGCGGCCGGGGGCCGGGCGAGTTCCCTCGCCGGGGGATGGTCGGTGGTCATCGGATTCTCCTGCGTCGTCGTCGACGATGGGCAGGACCATGGAACGGCGCCACCGGCCGTAAAGTCAAGCTTTGAATTTAAAAAGCGAGATTATCCGAGTTTGAGTTCAGAAAATGAATACAATCCCGTGCGAGCAGCCGCGTCGACGACGGCCCCGAGCGCGACCGCCGGAGCCCCGAGCGACGCCAGCCGGGTCTCGACCCGGGGACCGACGAGCGTCGAGAAATGACTGAGCGTTTCGGTGAACGACGACAGCAGCGGGTCACCACACGCAGCGAGCTGCCCGCCGACGATGACGGTGGAGAGATTGAGCGCCTGGACGAGCGGCGCCACGCCGTACCCGGCATCGCGCCCGGCCTCGACCGCAATCCGCCGGGCAAGGTCCCGACCGGCCGCGACGTCGTCGGCGAGCGTCCGCAGCGTGATCTGCTCCCCCGGATGCAGCGCCCGCAGGCCGGGGAGCAGCGCGTCCGCACCCACGAGGAGTTCGAGGCAACCCCGGTTACCGCACCAGCACCGCGGGCCGTGCTCCGAACCCTGCAGGTGCCCGAGCTCCCCGGCCATTCCGCCGTCGCCCTCGAAGATCTCATTGTTCAGGATGAACGCGCCGCCGACGCCGTCGGAGAGTTCGAGGTACAACGCATGCGAAAGCCCTTGCGCCGCCCCAAGTCTCAGCTCGGCGAGCGCCGCGAGGTTCGCGTCGTTCTTCTCCGTGACAGCCGTGCCGAGCACCTGCTCGAGGGGGACCATCGCGTCGTCATCGAGCCACTCGGCGAGCGGATAATCCGGCGGAAGAACGATCGTCTCCCGCCTCGCCAGCGGCACCGCAGCCGGTACGGCGACCGTCGCCCCGATCGCCTGCTCCGGCAGCAGCCGCGCCACAAACCGGGCGATCCGCTCCCGAATCGGCTGGTCCGGCTCGGGAAGACCGACCCACGTGGCAGTTTCGAACCGAGCCCCGTCCCGGCCCCAGACCGCGACGTCAACGCCGTCCCGCCGCAGACTGACGCCCACGAACGACCCAGGCGGCTGCGTCGCGAGCGACACGATGGTCGCACGCCGCCCCGACGAAGTCCCGGGCGCAACCACCACCTGCCCACTGTCGACCAGCTCACGCACGAGACTGGTGACAGTCGCCGGCGAGACCCCCGCCTCAGCGGCAATCTGCACCTGCGGCCGAGGCCCGCTTTGCAGAATCTGCAGCACCCGAGCCCGGTTCGCTTCGCGGAGCCCCCGAAGGGAACCCCCGGAGGAAGTCGACATACGGACAGTGTGTCATGACTTCGGAGTTCAAAGCCAGCTCAGGGACGCAGGAGAATGCGGATCGGGTTGCCGTCGTGGTCGCGGAGGCGGCGGACTCCCTCCTCGGCCTCCTCCAGCGGCAACACGGCGCTTACCGAGCCCGAGACGTCCAGCCGTCCCAGGTCGACCAGCTTCACCAGTTCTTCCAGGTGCCGCATGCGGTACCCGGTGTGGCCGACGACTGTGTGCCGGTTCCGGACGAACAGGATCTCCGGGCCGACTGACACCGGGTCCGGCGTGATTCCGACCAGCACGAGGCGGCCGCGCGGGCCCAGGGCCCGGTCGGCTTGGGTCATCGTCGTCGCGCGGCCTACGCAGTCGAACGCCACCTGCAGGCCGCCGGTTGCTTCCGCAATGCGGGTGAGCGTGCGCTCGTCGGCCGGGTCGAAGGCGAAGTCGGCGCCGAGGGCCAGCGCGCGTTCGCGGGCGGCCGGGAGGGGGTCGACCGCGACGATGGGCGCGGCGCCGCAGATCCGCGCCAGCTGGACCAAATGCGTACCCAGCCCGCCCAGTCCCCAGATGCCCGCGGACTCGCCGATGCGCAGCTGCGCGGTGTCGATCGCGCCGTACGGGGTGGACACCGCATCCGCCAGCACCGCGGCGTGTTCCAGCGGTACGGATTCCGGGACGGCGGCCAGGCTCGCGGCGTCGGTCAGTACATACTCGGCCCACGCGCCGTCGTAGTGGAACGCCATCACCTCAAGGGATTCACACGTGTTGGTCCCCCCGCCGACGCGGCATTCCGGACACCGCCCGCACGCCCGGCCGGCGCCGAGCACCACCCGGTCGCCGGGTCTCCAATGGACCACGCCGTCGCCGGTCGCCGCGACGGTCCCGGCCGCCTCGTGCCCTGGCGTGATCACCGGGAGCCGCGCCGGGATGTGCCCGTCGAGCTGGCTCAGGTCCGACTGGCAGATCCCGCACGCGGCGACCTTGACCACGACCTCCCCTTGACCCGGCCGCGGCACCGGAACCGTCTGCACGGCAAGGGTTTTGGCCGCCGCGTCGAACCGGACCGCACGCATCGTGCCCGGGAGGTCGTGCGTCACTGCGAGAGGCCCTTTCGTCGGGACGGTTCAGCTGGCGCGCAGCGGATGCGTGCGCAGGAGGAACGTGGGCGACACGAGCCCGACCGGCAGCGGCAGGCGGCCGACCCGCATGTTCACCCGCCGGAAATGCCCGGACTCGGGTGGTCCGGCGATGATCGTGTCGAGCGGATCGGTGAACGAGCCGCCCACGGTCAGGTCGACCTCGGCGGTGCGCAGTTCGAGTGGTTCGTCGGTGGTCTGGAAAGTGACCAGCCGTGGGATGGACAGCCCGAGCGTCCCGAGCACATTGCGGAACGGCTGGTTGAAAATCGGCGGCAGTGACACCGCAGGCGCACCCAGCGTGCCGTGCATGCGCAGCAGCTCGACCCCGCGGCGGCGTACGCTCGCGCGGACCTCGTCGCCGTCCTCGACCCAGTCGATCTCGGCGATTTTCTTGGGAAAGCCCAGAGTTTCGCGTCCGCCGATCAGCGCGGTGTCGTCGTCGACGACGATCCACGGGCAGTGCGCCGCGCGGAACGGGCCGTGCCGCACGTTGAGGAAGATCGCCGCTTCGCGGTAGACGCTGTTGAAGTTGGTCCACGGATAATCCGCGACGAACACGAGCGCCGTCGAGTCCTCGCCCATCCGCACCCCGGCGGGCAGCAGGGCATCGCACTGGCCGCGGTTCACCGGCACGGTGGCGGAAAGGAACCGCGCATCCCGGTATTTGACCTGGCTGGCGTTCTGCCGCCGCTTGATGTCGGCCAGCCCCTCGGCGAGCGTGAAGCTCGGCCGGGCGCCCTCGGGTGCGACGCCCTCGTCGGACATCCGCACCAGGTTTCGTTCGCGCATGCTCGTCCCCTCTGTGCTTCGTCCTGCATACCGCTCCCGCCGCGATGATCGACAGTGCCGGGGAAAGCGGAGGGAAATCCCTCACTGGCAGGCAGCGCTCAGCCAAGTCCGTGAAGGGAACCACGAGGGAATCTGCTTGGGTTCTAGTGGTTGTTGCAACGCCTGAGTTGTGCAGGGGTTGCCGTGATCGGGGTCGGGGAGGGCCGGGGGCCGCAGGGTCGTGTGA
>NZ_JNYZ01000037.1 GCF_000717335.1 Amycolatopsis jejuensis | reverse complement strand
CACCCGACGGACACCCCGTCGTCGCAATGATCCCCGCCGCATTCTCCGCAATCAGCTCACGATCCATCCGCGGCTTCCGGTAATACCCCTGCATCGACGCCAACGACGACAACTTGAACAGATTCCGCAACCCCGTCGCATTCTCCGCCAGCATCGTCATATGCGTATACGCGCCACCACCGGAAACATCGCCGCCCTCACCGAACTCGTCCGACCCCCGCTGCGACGCCTGCCCCCGGCATCCCCAACCGGGCCGCCTCCGCGAACAACGGGCCGATCTTCGCCGCACCATCCAGCATCGAATACTCGGTGTGAACGTGCAGGTGCACGAAAGAATCGTTCGACACCAGCGAAAACCTCCCCTAGGCAGACGGCTTCCCGGCTCCGGTCGACGCGGCGGGCCCGGGCTGCCCACCCTAGTCCGCAGCGCCTCGTCCGCCGCAGTCGGGCGCGGCACTACGGCTCGACTTCGAACAGCTCCCTGGCATCCTCCCTCTCCACCGGCCGTGCGTGGTGCTCCGACTCGCCGGGCGGCGGCCGGATCCGTTCCCGGCGGCGCTCGCCGGTGCTCTCTCCGTGCTCTCATCCCGTTCTCTCTTCCGGTTCTCGTCCCGGCGCTCTTCCCTGCTCTCTTTCTGCTGCCACCACCCTCGCACTCACCACCGACAAAAACCGGGGGCGCAGCTGTCACCCGGGAGCGTGAACCGTCCGCGCCTTGACACCGAACCCGCCGGACCCGGACCATGATCGCGTGAACCTGTCAGACAGCCGGACAGCTGGCCTGCCGCAGCGGGTCAGCGCACTGGACGCCGTACTGGCGCGGCTCCGGCACGACATCGAGCACGGCGTGTACCAGGTCGGCGACAAGCTGCCGTCGGAAGCGGCGCTGGGCAGCGAATACGAGGTCAGCCGCTCGGTCGTGCGCGAGGCGTTGCGCGCGTTGCAGGCACTCGGGATGACCGTGTCACGCACCGGGCGGGGCACCTTCGTCACTGCCACCGGCCCGCCCGAAAACCCCACGTTCGGCGACTACTCCGCGCGCGACCTGGTCGAGGTGCGCCGGCACGTCGAGGTCCCGGTCACCGGTTACGCAGCCCGCCGCCGCGACGCAGGCCAGCTCACGCAGCTCGCCGAGCTCGTCGACCGGATGGACGCCGAGACCGGCCCGGCGGACTGGGTGGCGCTCGATTCGCAGTTCCACGTCGCGATCGCGCGGGCGTCGGGCAATCCGGTGTTCGCCAAGGTCATCGAGGAGATCCGGGACGCGCTGGCGCGGCAGTCGGCGTTCCTGAACCAGCTGAGCGGACGGCGTACCCAGTCGAACATCGAGCACCGCCGAATCGTCGCAGCGATCGCCGACGGCACCCCCGAGGCCGCCGTGGCGGCGATGACCGAGCACCTCGACCACGTCGAGCAGACCCTGACCACCATCGTGAGCGGAACCCCCGAGTGACCGAAGAAGTCCAGCAACGAGAACCCCGTCACGTGCCTCTGGTGCACCTCTTGCGGGACGGGATGGTCGAAGGCGTCCACCACGGCTCGGTCGTCGTACTCGCCCCCGACGGCTCGACGATCTTCGAAGCAGGCGACCCGGACGTCGCGATGTACCCACGGTCCACCGCGAAACCGCTGCAAGCGACCGCAATGGCCCGGCTGGGCTTGCGGCTCGGCCCGCCCGGGTACGCGATCGCCGCAGCCAGCCACTCCGGCGAACCCAGGCACCTCGAGGCGGCAGGCGCCGTACTCGCAAGCCGCGGGTTCACCGAGGACGACCTGGGAAATCCCGCCGACCTGCCGTACGACCCCGCGGAACGGGACACGTGGGTTGCCGCCGGACGCCGTCCGTCCCGCCTAGCGCACAACTGCTCCGGCAAGCACGCAGCCATGCTGGCTGTCTGCGGTGAGCAGCGATGGGACACCGACGGCTACCTCGATCCCGCACACCCGCTGCAGCGCGCAATCCGGGAAACCGTCGAGGACATGACCGGGCAAACGGTGCCGCGAGTCGCCGAAGACGGCTGCGGAGCGCCGCTGTTCGCCCTCTCCTTGAGAGGCCTGGCGAGAGCCGCCTCGCAGATCGCGACCGCTCCCGACGGCTCACCGGAAGCGTTGGTGGCCAACGGAATCCGGCAACACCCGGACCTGGTGGCAGGCAGCAGACGCGACGTGACTCGGCTGATGCAGGCGGTACCAGGCCTGATCGCGAAGGACGGTTTCGAGGCCGTACAGCTGGCCGCCCTGCCGAACGGAACCGCAGTAGCCCTGAAAATCGCCGACGGCAGCGACCGCGCCAGGCCAGCTGTACTGGCCGCGGCCCTGGCTAGAGCCGGAGTCTCTGCGGAGCTACTCACCCCGTTTACCAGCCCCACCCTCCGCATCACGCGAGAGCTGGCCGCGTGAGCGTTCCGTGAAGGCCACCTTCACGGAATCAGATTCCCTCATGGTTCCCTTCACAGCCCGCCACATTCCGTGAAGGTTCCCTTCACAGCCTTCCCGAGGCCCGCGACCCCGCGACCCCAACCGCAGCTGAGGCACCCACCCGGACCCGGGCAGCCAGCCCCCGCCCTGCACCCCGATCCGAAGCCCCAACACGGTCACAATCCAGCTTCGGGGTGCCCCCACCGCAACGAACCGCCCCAAGCAAAACCCACGCGTAACGTCACCACCGTGCTGACCCGACTCCTCGACCGCGCACTAGGGCGTGTCTGACAAAGCGTCGGTCCAGGTGATTACGGCGTGCAGGACAACCGCTGACCGGTAGACGATGGCGAGCTTGTCGTAACGAGTTGCCAGCCCACGCCATTGCTTGACCAGGTTGAACCGGCGTTCGACCACGTTGCGCCCGCGGTAGTCCACCGGATCGAATGCCGGCGGGCGACCGCCGCGGGAACCGCGGCGTTTGCGGTGCCCAGCCTGATCGGCCCGTTCGGGAATCACTGCGGCGATCCCGCGGTCGCGCAGATGCCGGCGGATCGCCCGCGAAGAGTAGGCCTTGTCGCCGCGGACGCGGTCGGGCCGGGTGCGTGCCCGACCACCTCCCATTCGGCGGACCTGCAGGTGTCGCATGAGGTGCGGAAACATCGGTGCGTCCCCGGCCTGGCCGGGTCCGACCACTGTCACCAGCGGCCGGCCGTTCCCGTCGACGAGGTGGTGCACTTTGGTGCTCCACCCGCCTCGGGAGCGGCCGATCGCGTGATCAGGCGGCTCGGTCAGCAGATCCGTGTAGTTCGACCCAGCCCCCTGTGGAGCGGGTGATGTTGGTGGCGTGCTGATGCGCACGAGCGATCGTCGAGTCCACCGACACCGACCAATCGACCAGCCCGGCAGTGCCTGCGGCGGTGAGCAGGCACTGCAGCACGGTGTCCCAGGTTCCGTCACTGGCCATCCGGCGATGCCAGGTCCAGATCGTCTGCCACGGACCGAACACCGCCGGAACATCCCGCCACGCGATCCCGCATCGATACCGGTAGATGATCCCTTCGACCATCGCTCGCGCGTCGGAGAACGGGCGTCCGCGTTTACCGGTACGAACCGGCAGCAGATCCTCGATCAACGCCCACTGATCGTCTGACAGCAACTGAAACCGCGACACAACCACCAGCATCCCAGCCAACAGACGGAACTTTTGTCAGACACGCCCTAAGCCTCCCACCCACCGACCCCCCACCCCCGAACATCGCCAAAGACCTCCGCATCCCCATGCCCGACGGCATCCACCTCCTGGCCGACCGCTACACCCCACCCGGCCGAACCACCGGCCCGGTAGTGCTGATCCGCACCCCCTACGGCCGCACCGGCCCGCTGTCCAAACTCCTCGGCACCACCTTCGCCCGCCACGGCCTCCAGACCGTCCTCCAGAGCACCCGCGGCACCTTCGGCTCCGAGGGCGACTTCCGCCCCTTCCACCGGGAACGCGAAGACGGCCTGGCCACCGCCGAATGGCTGCGCGCCCAGCCCTGGTGCGACGGGCGGCTCGCGATGGCCGGTGCCAGCTACCTCGGCCATACCCAATGGGCAGTCGGCCCGTACCTCGACCCGCCGCTGGAAGCCGTGTGCCTCGGGGTCACCGCGTCGGAGTTCGTCAGCACGTTCTACCCGGGCGGGGCGCTCGCCGCGGACAACATGGTGTCGTGGTCGGCGCTCATCGGCAGGCAGGAGGAGCGGTTCTCCGCGCTGCCGAATCCGGTACAGGCCAAGCGGACCCGGCGGGCGATGGCGCACCTGCCGATCGGCGGTGCGGACGTGGCGGCGATCGGCCGTCCGGTGCAGTTCCTGCGGGACGTCACCGGCCATGCCGAGCCGGGCGACGGCTTCTGGGCGATGTCCGACCACAGCGCCGAGGTCGCCGGGCTCGCCGTGCCGGTCAGCATGGTCACCGGCTGGTACGACCTGTTCCTGCGCACCCAGCTGCGCGATTTCCGCACCCTGCAGGACGCCGGGCGGAAGCCGCGGATCACCATCGGGCCGTGGGCGCACAGCGATCCGGGCGCAATGCGGACGCTGATCCAGGACCAGGTCGGGTTCCTGCGGGCGCATCTCGCGGGCGACCGCGCGCAGCTGCACCGCTCCCCCGTACGGGTCTTCCTGCAGCACGCGGCCACCTGGCTCGACTTCGACGAATGGCCTCCCGCTGTCCAACCCACCCCCGCTCATCTGCGCCCGATCGGCGGCCTCGGCGAGGCGGTGCCCGGGGAAGCCGCGCCCACGCCGTTCACGTACGACCCGGCCGATCCCACGCCGGCAGTCGGCGGCCCGCTGCTCGCCGGGAAGACCAAGCAGCGCGACAACTCGGCGGCCGAGGCGCGCAACGACGTCCTGGTGTTCACCGGCGAGCCGCTCGTCGCTGATCTCGACGTGATCGGCGACGTCGCCGCCACCGTGTTCGTGCGGACCGAGCTGGCGCACGCAGACGTGTACGTGCGGCTTTGCGACGTCGACCGGAGCGGCATCTCGCGCAACGTCACCGACGGCATCCTGCGGCTGCGTCCCGGCATGCTGGAACCGGATGCCGACGGCGTGGTGCAGGCCGAGGTGGAGCTCGACCCGACGGCGTACCGCTTCCGCCGCGGGCACCGGCTGCGCGTTCAGGTGGCCGGTGGCGCGTTCCCCCGGTTCGCCCGGAACCACGGAACCGGGGAGCCGGTTTCGTCCGCGGTGGACGGCGTTCCGAACCGGTTCGAGGTGTTCCACGACGCGACCCGGGCGTCGCGCGTCACGCTGCCGGTTTTCCCGGCGCGCTGACGCGTGGTCAGCCCCTTTCCAGGTACACCAGGGATTTGACCCAATTGCGGACGAGCAGCTCGGACGCGCCGGGCAGGTCGCCGTCGCGCAGCTTGGCCGCGATCGCGCGGTGCTCGGCAATGCTGTCCGCCGCGCGGGACGCACCGCCGAAAAACGCCGACTCGTAGCGTTTCAGCAGCGGTTTCGTCTGCGCGATCAGGCGCAGCAGGTGCGGGTTGCCGCAGCGGGACGTCAGTGCCGCATGCCATTTTTCGTCCACAGTGGACAGATCGGCGGCCGCGGGGAGGGCGGCCATCTCGTCGGCGATCAGGTCGAGCGTGTCCGGCAGCGAAGCGAGTTCGAGCGGCGACGTCCAGCGCAGTGCGAGCGCTTCCAGCTCGGCGACCAGCGGGTACAGCCGGCGGGCCTCGTCGGGGTCGAACGGCGCGACGAGGAAACCCCGCCCCGGAGCGGCGACGAGCAGCCCCCGGTCGGCGAGCCCGATCAGCGCCTCCCGCAGCGGCGTCCGGCTGACGCCCAGCTCACGCGCGAGATGGACCTCGTTGATCCGGCCGTCCGCGGCGAGCCGCCCGTCGAGGACGCGGGCGGTGATCTCCTCGATGAGCTCGCCCCGCAGGAGTCGCTTGGTCATGTCCGGCAGTATTGCATACAGATCGAAGCTACTGTATTCAGTTCATATGCCTTTCGATGTCACCCGCGCCAGGAACGAGACGCCCGGCTGCACCGGCGTCGCACACTTCAACAACGCCGGATCCGCGCTGCCACCAGCGCGGGTCACCGACACGATGGTCGACTACCTGCGCACCGAGGCGCAGATCGGCGGCTACGAGGCGGAAGACCTCGCCCAGCAGCGGATTGCGGCCGTGTACTCCTCGATCGCCCGGTTGCTCAACGCCTCCCCCGACGACATCGCGCTCACCGACAACGCGACCCGCGCGTGGCAAGCGGTGTTCTACGCGCTGCGGTTCGGTCCCGGTGATCGGATTCTCACCGCCGGTTCGGAGTACGCGAGCAACGCGATCGCGTACCTGCAGATCGCGCGCCGCACCGGCGCCCGGGTCGAGGTGGTGGACAACGACGCCAGCGGCCGGCTCGACGTAGCCGACCTGCGCCGCCGGATCGACCCGAAGGTGAAGCTCATCGCGGTGAGCCACGTGCCGACGCAGGGCGGGCTGGTGAACCCGGCCGAGGAAATCGGCGCCGTCGCGCGCGAGGCAGGCATCCCGTTCCTGCTCGACGCGTGCCAGTCGGCCGGGCAGCTGGACCTGGACGTCGAGCGCATCGGCTGTGACGCGCTGAGCGCCACCGGACGCAAGTACCTGCGGGGACCTCGCGGTACCGGATTCCTGTACGTGCACCCGCGGCTGCGGGAACGGCTCGAACCCGCGATGCTCGACCTGCATTCGGCCAGGTGGACCTCACCCGCCGAGTACGTGGTCGACCCGACGGCGAAGCGGTTCGAGGTATGGGAGCGCGATTTCGCCGCCGTTCTCGGCCTCGGCGCGGCCGTGGATTACGCGCTGGAGTGGGGCTTGCCGGCCATCGAGGCTCGGGTACTCACGCTGGGTGCCACGCTCCGGAGCCGGTTGAGCGCCCTGGACGGGGTGACCGTCCACGATGCGGGGACGCGCAAATGCGGGCTGGTCACGTTCAGCATCAAGGGAGTACCCGCCGACGACGTCAAAGCGCAGCTGAACGCGACGAAGGTCAACACGAGCATCTCCCGCGCGACGTCGGCGCAGTACGACTTCACCGCCCGCCACCTGCCGGACCTGGTCCGCGCGTCGGTGCACTACTACAACACCGAGGACGAAATCGACCGGCTGATCGAGGCACTCCCGGCGGCCAGGTGACGATCACCCGTTTGCCGCAGTATCCACGGCCCCCGCAGGCGCCTCTTGTCTTGCGAACACCCGCGGGGCGCTGCGGCCGGGCCTGTCGAGGGGGCAGGCCCGGCAGGGCGACGCAAACGGCCTCCCGGGCCGGGGCAGTGGGGGAGTCCCGGCTTGGGAGGCGCTTTGCCGCGTAGGGGTCCAGAAAATGAAGAAACCCCATCCGGTGAGGAATTCACCGGATGGGGTTGGAATGAGACCGGTCCGGTGGGCGCAGCAGGGATCGAACCTGCGACCGCTCGGGTGTAAACCGAGTGCTCTCCCGCTGAGCTATGCGCCCCGACGCCGGAGCGGGCAACCCCGCTCCGGCGAACGAGAAATCATGCAGCCAGTTCCGCCACGGCCTTCTTCCAGCCCGACTGGTCCCGCGCCTCGCCCGGCGCGTTGACCTCGGCGAAGCGGACCACGCCGGTGGTGTCGATCAGGAACGTGCCGCGCACGGCCAGCCCGGCGTCCTCGTTGAACACGCCGTACTTCTTCGCCACCTCGCCGTGCGGCCAGAAGTCCGACAGCAGCGGGAACTGGTAACCCTCGACCTCGGCCCACGCCTTGAGCGAGAACGGCGTGTCGACCGAGACGCCGATGACCTGGACGCCCTTGCCGTCGTAGTCGGCGAACTCGTCGCGCAGCTGGCACAGCTCGCCGGTGCAGATCCCGCTGAACGCGAACGGGTAGAACACCAGGAGCACCGGCTTGTCGCCCTTGAACTGCGACAGCGTGACCGGCTGCTTGTTGTAGTCGTTGAGCGTGAAGTCAGGGGCCTGCGAACCGACCTCGACGGCCATACCGGCGTTTCCTCTCCAGAGCGAACACGAGCGTGCCCGTCCACCCTATCGCGTGGTCAGCGCTGCTTCGCCTTCGAGGACTTCGGAGACACCAGCCGGGTGCCCAGCCAGCCGGGGCCGACGCTGATGTTCGCCGTCTGCGCGAGCCCCACCTGCGGCACCGCCTCGGCGATCTCGCTGGGCTCGACGTGCCCGGGCTGCCCGGTCTTCGGGGTCAGCACCCAGATCACGCCGTTCTCGTCCAGCGGGCTGCGGGCGTCGACGAGCGCGTCGCCGAGGTCACCGTCGTTCTCGCGCCACCAGAGCAGCACGACGTCGATGACCTCCTGTGCGTCCTCGTCGAGGAGTTCCCCGCCGGTCGTCTCCTCGATCGCCGCGCGGACGTCGTCGTCGACGTCCTCGTCCCAGCCGATCTCCTGGACCACCATGTCCGGCTTGATGCCAAGGCTCTCGGCGACGCCGGCGTTGCCTGCGTCTCCCGCGGCGACCACTGCTTCCACTCCTCCAACTGCTATGGAGCACGGCGAATACACACCGCACTCGGGTACCCGGTTGTCCGATAGCGAACACTGGCGCGGCGCTGCGCGCAACCGTCCACACCGGATCTTTCGCAAGTCGTGTCGCAGCGTAGGGGCCCACCGCACCCCTGCGCGACCCCGGGTGGCCGTCCGGCCCGGCCGCCGCGAGGACGCTCCTCTAGGGTGGAGGAGAGAAAACGCGCGCGCGATACACCGTGCGTGGGGAGTGGCGGCACTCGGGTCGACCCTTGTTACCGGGCAGTAGGGGTGACGGGAACCGGATCGGGGACGACCATGGACGTCGGCGGACACTCCCGCCCACCAGCACGACCAGCTACAAGGAGACCCCTTGGCCCCGCAGAACGACGGCGCCTCCGGCAAGGAGACCCCGGCACGCGTACGCGTCATCCGTGACGGACTCGCGGCGCACCTGCCCGACATCGACCCGGAGGAGACCGCCGAGTGGCTGGACTCCTTCGACGAGGCATTGGCCCGCGGCGGCCAGCAGCGTGCCCGGTACCTGATGCTGCGCATCCTGGAGCGCGCCCGCGAGCGCAACGTCGGTGTCCCGGCGCTCATCTCCACGGACTACGTCAACACGATCCCCACCGAGAACGAGCCGTGGTTCCCCGGCGACGAGGAGATCGAGCGCCGGTATCGCGCGTACATCCGCTGGAACGCGGCGATCATGGTGCACCGCGCGCAGCGGCCCGGGGTCGGCGTCGGCGGCCATATCTCCACCTACGCGTCGTCGGCGGCGCTGTACGAGGTCGGGTTCAACCACTTCTTCCGCGGCAAGGACCACTCCGGCGGCGGTGACCAGGTCTTCTTCCAGGGCCACGCCTCCCCCGGCATGTACGCCCGCGCGTTCCTCGAGGGGCGGCTGTCCGAGCAGCAGCTCGACGGCTTCCGCCAGGAGTACAGCCACGCCGGCGAGGGCGGCGGCCTGCCGTCGTACCCGCATCCGCGGCTGATGCCGGAGTTCTGGGAGAACCCCACGGTGTCGATGGGCCTCGGCCCGATGAACGCGATCTACCAGGCACGATTCAACCGTTACCTGCGTGACCGCGGCATCAAGGACACCTCCGACCAGCACGTGTGGGCGTTCCTCGGCGACGGCGAGATGGACGAGGCCGAATCGCGCGGCCTCATCCACGTGGCCGCGGGCGAGGGTCTCGACAACCTCACCTTCGTGATCAACTGCAACCTGCAGCGGCTCGACGGCCCGGTGCGCGGCAACGGCAAGATCATCCAGGAGCTCGAGTCGTACTTCCGCGGCGCGGGCTGGAATGTGATCAAGGTCATCTGGGGCCGTGAGTGGGACTCGCTGCTGCACGCGGACCGCGACGGCGCGCTGGTCAACCTGATGAACGTCACACCGGACGGCGACTACCAGACGTACAAGGCCAACGACGGCGCGTTCGTCCGCGAGCACTTCTTCGGCCGTGACCCGCGCACGAAGGACCTGGTCAAGGACCTCACCGACGCCGAGATCTGGAACCTCAAGCGCGGCGGGCACGACTACCGCAAGGTGTACGCGGCGTACAAGGCGGCCATGGAGCACGCCGGCCAGCCGACGGTGATCCTGGCGCACACCATCAAGGGGTACGGCCTCGGCCCGGCGTTCGAGGGCCGCAACGCCACGCACCAGATGAAGAAGCTCACGCTCGACGACCTGAAGCTGTTCCGTGATTCGCAGCGCATCCCGATCAGCGACGAGGAGCTCGAGCGCGACCCGAAGCTGCCGCCGTACTACCACCCGGGTGCGGCTTCGCCCGAGATCGAGTACATGATCGGCCGCCGCAAGGCACTCGGCGGGTTCCTGCCCGAGCGCAGGCCGAAGACCGCCAAGGCACTGGTGCTGCCCGGCGACAAGGTGTACGAGGGCGTCCGCAAGGGATCGGGCAAGCAGGAGGTCGCCACCACGATGGCGTTCGTCCGGCTGGTCCGCGAGCTGGCGAAGGACTCGGAAATCGGCAAGCGGATCGTGCCGATCATCCCGGACGAAGCCCGTACGTTCGGCCTCGACTCGATGTTCCCCACCGCCAAGATCTACAACCCGCACGGCCAGACGTACACCTCGGTCGACGCGAGCCTGATGCTGGCGTACAAGGAATCCGAGAAGGGCCAGCTGCTGCACGAGGGCATCAACGAGGCGGGGTCCACCGCGTCGTTCACGTCCGTCGGCACGTCGTACGCGACGCACGGCGAGCCGATGATCCCGATCTACATCTTCTATTCGATGTTCGGATTCCAGCGCACCGGCGACGGCCTGTACGCGGCGGCGGACCAGATGGCCCGCGGTTTCGTGCTCGGCGCCACCGCCGGGCGCACGACGCTCACCGGTGAGGGCCTGCAGCACGCAGACGGGCATTCGCTGCTGCTGGCGGCCACGAACCCGGCCGTGGTGGCGTACGACCCGGCGTACTCGTTCGAGATCGCGCACATCGTGCGGGACGGCCTGCGTCGCATGTACGGCGAAACCGGCCCGGACGGCAACGGCGAGAACGTCTTCTACTACGTGACGATCTACAACGAGCCGTACCAGCAACCGGCCGAGCCGGCGAACCTCGACGTGGACGGCCTGCTCAAGGGCCTCTACCGGTACGCCGACGCGCCCGCGGGCGACGGTCCGGAGGTGCAGATCCTGGTGTCCGGCGTCACAATGCCGGACGCGCTCAAGGCACAGCGGCTGCTGGCCGAGGAATGGGGAGTGCGGGCCGCGGTGTGGTCGGCGACGTCGTGGGGCGAACTGCGCCGCGAGGCCGTCGAGATCGACCACGAAAACCTGCTGCACCCGGATGCGACGCCGCGGATTCCGTATGTCACGCAACGACTTGCGGACGTTTCCGGGCCGGTCGTGGCGGTGTCGGACTGGATGCGCGCGGTGCCGGACATGATCCGCCCATGGGTACCCACCGACATGCTCACGCTCGGCACCGACGGATTCGGTTTCTCCGACACCCGCCCGGCCGCACGTCGCAAGTTCCTGGTGGACGCCGAGTCGATCACCGTCGGCGCGTTGTCGGCGCTGGCCAAGCGCGGCGAGGTCGACCAGTCGAAGGCGGGCGAGGCAGCACGCCGGTACAGGATCGACGATGTGACGGCTGCGGGGCCGCAGACGTCCGACTCGGGTAACGCCTGACCGTTTCGGTTCGTTCCGGTTTGGGTTCGGTTCGTTCCGGTTTGGGTTCGTTCCGATTCGGTTCGCCTCGTTTCGGTTCGGTTCGTCTCGGTTCGGTTCGTCTCGGTTCGGTTCGTCTCGGTTCGGTTCGTCTCGGTTCGGTTCGTCTCGGTTCGTCTCGGTTCAGTTCGGTTCGGTTCGTGAGTGGCTGCGCCGGGTTTTCGCCCGGGCAGCCACTCCCCGGTCTCGCGGAGACGCGCCGCCCGAGCCGTGCGTCAGCGCTGCCTACCGCGCCCGGCAGGCGTACTGACGCGCGGAATTCCACCCGAACGTGTTGCTCGGAGTGTCCGATGTGGACTCCAGTCGGGACATCCTCGGGTACGGTCGGCGCTGCCGTTCGCCTTTGCGCCCACCGGTTTCACACGGATGATGCACGTGCGACGCAATCACGATGCGGGTCAGGATTCGATGGATCGCACACGGAAGTGTGAGTGGACACGGGAATCCTGCCCGGGGCGACACCATGGCGGCCCTGGCCCGTGGCGCGCGCAGTACGGCTTCTGTCCGACGTCCCCTGTCGCACGAGCCGCCTTGCAACACAGGGCTTCCATCCGACGGCCACCGCCCCCTGTCACACCAGCCACCGAGCGGCGCTGAGCTCCCATCCGGCGGCCACTACCCCTTGCCACGCCAGCCACCAAGCGGCACTGAGCTCCCATCCGGCGGCCACTACCCCTTGCCACGCCAGCCACCAAGCGGCACTGAGCTCCCATCCGGCGGCCACTGCTGCTTTGGCGCATCTTTCGGCAAGCAGGGCGGCGGTTTCCGTTTGCCAGTCAGCTATTCGCCGCAACTCCATTACTGGACCTGACGATAATCGGCTGTGTACATGGCCTTCTCATGGCCACCCCGCTTCTCGTCGCCACTCCGATTCACAAACCGCGACAGCGACCGACCGCAGCGCCGACCCCTGCCGCAGCACCCTCCTTCTCCGAGCCATTTCCCACTACAGCAACGTTTTTGGCTTCACAACCCCGTTCTGCCCACAGCAGAACCGCTCTGCTCAGAGCAGATCGACCTGTCTTCACGCCGCGAACCGCGCTACAGTCGAAGACACGCCCGCTAAGCCTGCCCCGTTTCGAATCGAACAATTTTCCCGTCGCGCACTGTGAACGTCCATCGAGTCCGCATCGCACCCCACGTCGAGTTGGAGTAGTTCGCCACGATCGTGCGGCCGCCGTCCCCGGCTGTCTCGACCTCCAGGTGTCCCTGGCTGGAGAAGATCTCCCGCTCGGTCCAGTCGTCGAGGTCGCGGTCGGTGCCGTCGTCGGACATGCTCGCGTCCGGCGTCAACGCAGCCCGGAACGCGGTACGGTCCCCTGCGTTGAGCGCGTCCACGAACGCGCGCACCGCCGGGTCGGTGATCTGGTCGGTCATAGGCTCATCACAGCATCGGTGTGCGGGTCGCGCATCCCAGCATCGGTGTGCGGGTCGCGCATCCCAGCATCGGTGTGGGAGTCGCGCATCTCAGGACCGGTGTGGGAGTCGCGCATCTCAGGACCGGTGCACGGATCTCGTGGCTTCCACCGGCGTGCGGCGAGTCTCGCCGGTGTCCCGACGATGGCGTGCAGCATGCTTCGCCGATGCCCCGGCGACGGCGACGGCGGGCAGCAAGTCTCGCCAGTACCCCGGCGACGGCGCGCGGCGAGTCCCGCCATTACCTAGCAGCGGTGTGCGGTGGATCCAGCGAGTCCGCCGCGGAGCCAGGCAGCGCGCGTGGGGCTGGGCGCTAACCCGGCACGGCGAGCCATCGCCGAGCGGACGTATCCCGTGACGGCCATCACGTCTCCTCTCTCGGGAGCACCACGAGGGGAAGAACGATGTCCATCACGTTGAACCGCCGCGCGCTGGCGATGCTGCGCGCGATCGCCGCGGGGCGGGCTGAGCTCACGCGGAGTTGTGAACCGGACCTGAGGGTCGACGGCCTGCCGTGCTGTGATCAGTCCGCCGCGCACGAGTTGGTGCGTGCCGGGCTGATCCGTGCGGCGGCACCGCGCGGCGCCATCGGGCAGTGGGCTCGAGCCGAGCTGACCCCCGACGGTCACCTCGCCCTCGGCGTGTGAAATCTGCTTGCGGCGCATGCCATTTGCGAAGAGCCCGGCTCAACCGGTAACGGCTGTGACCCTATCCTCGGCAGCCGCCGCGCGGGCGGAGCGGTTCCAGGTGACCCAGCCGTGGATCACCAGTGCCGCGAAGACGACGTAGATCGCGGCCGAAAAATACAGTCCGGAACTGATCTGCAGCGGCACGCCGATCGCGTCGACCATCAGCCACACGCCCCAGAACTCCACCAGCCCGACCCCTTGCGCCGCGAACGCGACGAGCGTGCCGATGAAGATCGCAGCGTCCGGCCAGGGCGCCCACGATGCATCGAGGGCTTGGAGCACCAGCGCCATCGCGACCGTGCCGACCGCGAACGCCCCCAGCATCACCGCCCTCTCGGTCCACCGGCCCTTGCGCACGACGACGCCGTACACCGGGTCAGTCCGGCGGCTCCAGGCCCACCAGCCGTAAAGCGAGATGAGGAGGATGGCGATCTGCCGCCCGGCCAAGCCACCGAGGTGGGCGGACACGTAGACGGAGAAGAGCAACACGGTGGCGCCGACCTGCACGGGCCACGTCCAGAGCGTCCGCCGCTGCGCAAGGAACACGACAGCCAACGCGAACACCTGCCCGGCCAGCTCCGCGATCGAGATCCACTGGCCGAACACCGTCACGCCGTGGTGCAGGAGAAACTCCACGTCGGCACCCCTTCCGATCTACGCCTCCCAACATGCAACAGGACGCCGCAATTCCCCGGCCACTGTGAGACGCGAGACAGTCCCGAACGGTGGACCCCCGGGCACGAAACAGCGGAGGTCGGTTGACACCGAGCCTCCGCTGAAGGGACGCGCTCACTCACCCGGACACGCTTGCCTGATCACCGTCCCCACACCACACGCGCCCGGTATCCCCGAACGCGCGATCCGTATTCCGATCCCCGGCCGCGAGCGCCCGACTGCCCAGAGAGGCCGTGCCCAATCTCCCGGCCGCCGACCGGCAGCGAACGCGAGACCACCACCGGCAGACCATCCTCCGATTTCCCGGCCGTCAACCTGCCAGGAGCGCCCCAGCCCGCCGCCCCGCGGCGCGCACCCGAACGCCCCGGGGCATCAACCCGAACCGCGAGCGCACCAACCCGCCGATCCGCCACCCACCCACCGAACTCCAGCCGCCCCGGGCCACCACCCGCGAGCACGCCAGAATGCCGGTTACCGCCCCGCCTGTTGGCCAGTGGGGGCGGTAACCGGCAATCCGCTGCGGGTCAGCGGTCCACGCGGCCGAAGCCTGCCGGTGGGGTCGGAGTTTCGCCGGGGCGTCCCGTGTCCGCCGGCATCTGGCGGGTTTGCTCGGTCTGCGGGAGGTTTCCGGACTGGGCCTGCGGGTACGCCTGCGTCTGCGTGCCTGCCTGGGGGTGCTGGCCGCTTACCTGGCGCTGCGAGCCGTCACCGGAGTTCGCGCCCCCGGTGCCGACCTGCCCCTGCAGGTTCGCCAGCCACCCGCCCCAGCGTTCCTGAGCCGGTTTGATCAGGCCGCCGCCGAAGCCGACCACGATGACGCCTCCGATGGTCGCCAGTACCGCGACCAGTACCGGGCCGGTGACCGACGTTGCGATGTTCACCTGGCCCAGCGCCGCGATGATGCCGAACGCCATGATCAGCCAGTACGCGATCGTGCCCAGCAGGCGACCCGCCGAGCGGCCCGTCATCGCCGATGTGACGACGTCCCGCACCACCTTCGCGATCGCTGCGGCCACCACGATCAGCACCAGCGCCACCACGATCCTCGGCAGGAACGCGATGATGTCGTTCAGCAGCTGGCTCACCGGGTTCGCCGGACCGAACACCCCGAACGCCAGCTGCAGCGCAATCAGCAGAATGAAGTAGTAGACGAGTTTCACGAGCACGGTGGTGGCGTCGAGATTCGCGCCCTTCACCATTCCGGTCAGCCCGGTCTTCTCCACCATCCGTGCGAAACCGAGCTTTCCGAGAACGAGACCGAGCCCTTTGGACACGGCTTTCGCGATCAGCCAGCCGATCAAGAGGATGATCAGAAAACCCACGAGTTTCGGGACGAACGTGGCCACAAGATTCCAGGCCTGTCCGAGTCCGTCCTTGAGTTGTTCACCCACGCTGGCTCCCTTCGCCGCGGTTCGACGTGGATTCCGGCAGCGTCCTGTCGCACCGGGTCGCAGGACAGGTACCCAGCGCACACGAGTGCCGTGCACCACGATCGAGTGAGACGACTGGCGCGGGAAGATCAACCACGGCCATACTTGACCTACCGGTGGGGACCGGGGAGACGAGGCCGCTCGGCGCAGCGAAAACCGCAAGCGCCGAGCGGCCTCGAACATTTTCCGGCGATTGTTCCGGCGTCTGGCCGCAGGGCATTTGTGAATGGTGGTCGCGTTTTCCTATCCGGGTGTCGGCGTTCATCTCGTGGTCATGTTTGCGCGTATTGGGTGGCGCGCCGGATTCGTGGCTCCGGATGGGGCGTTGCGCTGGGGTTTTCCGGCTGAACCGGTGGGCGTGCCGGGTATTCGAGACGGCGATTCCGCGCCGGGTTCGGACGATGAGCGGGGAATGGCGCGGGCCGAGTTGCGGGGAAGGTGCCGGGAGTTGCCGGGCGATGACCGGGGATTCGTGAGGGGGCCGCGGTTTCGTGAGGGTGCCGGAGCGGCGGTCGCGAGGGTGGGCGGGAATCGGGAAATGCGGCGGTGAGGTTGGGGACCGTCCGGGCTGGGGTGGGGTTCACGTAACTCACCCGATACCGCTAACCCACGTGGGTGAGTGGGTCGGCTGGCTGAGCCTGGGGTGCGGCGGATGCGCCCACCGAGAGTAGAGGCCGGGAGGAACGCGAGCCGAAGCGTTCTGGGGGGCGTCGGCGGCACGCCAGGCTGGGGTGCGCGATCGGGCACCCCTGGTGCGGGCCGGTGCGGGTTGGATTGCCGGGGTCGGGTTGACGCAACTGGGGCAGGACATACGGCAATCAGGCAAAGGCTGGCGCGCCCATGGCCGGGCACGCGCAACATAAGCGGCGCGGGCAGGGCGGCGCAGACCGCGCAGCGCGCCGCCGCGGTGTGGCCCGATGAGGGCGGCGCCGCGGCGGCGGGATCAACTGCGTCGGGTGGGCAGGGGTGGCAAACGGAACCCCTGCACCGCCCGTCGGCCACCCCGAGACCTCAAGAAGCCCAAGACCTCACGGCATCATGACCTCAAGGACCCCAAGCCTCCAGACCCCATGGCATCAAGACTCAAGAAACCCAAGACCCCAAGCCTCAAGACCTCACGGCATCAAGACCCCGAGACCTCAAGACCTCACGGCATCAAGACCTCATGGCCTCATGGCCTCATGGCCTCATGGCCTCATGGCCTCATGGCCTCATGGCCTCACGGCCTCACGGCCTCACGGCCTCACGGCCTCACGGCCTCACGGCCCCAAACGCCAGACAGCCAGCTCAAGCAGCGCTCAACGCATCCCGAAGCTTCACCTTCGCCCCGGTGCGCATCACGGCATTCCGGTAGATCCTTGCCGCCAGCCAGATCAACGCCGGGATCAGTGCGACCACCAAGCCGACCGACAGGATCGCCTCCCAGATCGGTACTCCGCCCATTGCCAGGCGCATCGGCATCAGCGTGGGGGCGAACATCGGGATCACCGACAGCACCTCGGCAAACGAGTTGCCCGGGTCGGTCGGCAGGACCGAAATCCCTACCACATAACCGAGAATCACCAGCATCAGCGCGGGCATGGTCGCGCCGCCGACGTCCTCCTGGCGGGACACCAACGCGCCCAGTGCGGCGAACACGATCGAGTACATGAAGAACCCCAGCAGGTACCACACCACCAGCCACACGACCGTGCCGACCGCCGCTGACACCGAGATCGTCAGTACCCCGAAGCCCAGGCCCGAGGCCAGCCCGACCGCGCCGATCAGGACCATCTGGATCAACCCGACCGTTCCGATGCCGAGGACCTTTCCGGCCATCAGCTGCCACGGTTTGATCGTCGACAGCAGAAGCTCGACGACCCTCGACGTCTTCTCCTCGACCACGCCTTGCGCCACGCTCTGGCCGTTGATCATCAGCGACAGATAGATCAAAATCCCCGCGACGATGCCCAGTACCAGCTGCTGGCCGTTGTAGTCGTACGGCTTCTCGAGCGGCGGCAGCTCGTCGATCGACGACTGGGCGATCGTCTGGTGCACCTTCGCCGGATCGCCGCCCAGTGAGGTGATCTGCTGGTCCAGCGCGAGCTGGCTTTCGAGCACGGTGAGCGCGTTCTTCAGCTTCGGGTCCAGCGTCTTCTTGACCTGGACGTGGACCCGCTGGGCGTCTTGCACCAGGAGCGCGTCGATCGAGCCGTCCTGGAGTTTTGCTTGTCCCGCTTGCTGATCCGGGACCTGCTGGGTCGCGACGTTCTGGCCGATCGACTTCGCCGTCACCGACAGCGGCTCGGCCAGCTGGGCGGCGGACGGGACATAACCGACCGTCGAGTCTGCGCCGCCTCCGCCGCCGCCGATCACCTTGAACACCAGCGTCAACGCGACCACGAGCAGCAGCATCACCAGCGTCGTGATCCGGTACGCCTTGGACTTGACCCGGATGCTGATCTCCCGCGACGCCACCAGGCCGACCGCGGACAACGGGCTCATCCGGACATCGTTCCCGCTCACGCCGCCTCCTGGTGGTCACTCACGACAGAACGGAACAACTCGGTCAGCGAAGGCAGTTTCCGGGCGAACTCGCGGACCGGGCCGGTCGCCAGTGCCGCGCGTAGTACCGCCTGGTCGTCAGAACCGTCAGCGAGTTCCAGCTCGGTCACCGTCCCCTTGCGGCCGAGAACCGTGACGCCGGGCAGCCCCGAAGCCCAGCCTTCCGGGGCGTCCGGTGCGTCCACGAGCAACCGCGTGACCGCGCCGGAACGCAGCTCTGCCACCGTTCCCGACGCTTCCATCCGTCCACTCCGGACGATCCCGATCCGGTCGCACAGGCGCTCCACCAGATCCAGCTGATGACTGGAGAACACCACCGGCACGCCCTCGGCCGCCTTTTCCTTGAGGACGTCGCTCATCACGTCGACGGCCACCGGGTCCAGCCCGGAGAACGGCTCGTCCAGCACCAGGATCCGCGGCTCGTGCACGAGGGCGGCGGCCAGCTGCACACGCTGCTGGTTGCCGAGACTGAGCTTCTGCACCTCGTCGTCGCGCCGTGACGCCACGCCGAGCCGCTCGGTCCACCGGTCGCTCGACGCCTTCGCCTCGGCGGCCGGCATGCCGTGCAGCCGCGCGAGGTACGTGAGCTGTTCGCCAACCTTCATCTTCGGGTAAAGGCCGCGCTCCTCGGGCATGTACCCGATGTGCCTGCGCGTTTCGTGCGTGATCGGCTCGCCGGCGTAGCGCACCTGGCCCGCGTCGGCGCTCAGGACGCCGAGCGCGATCCGCATGGTGGTGGTCTTCCCCGCGCCGTTGCTGCCGACGAAACCGAACAGCTCGCCGGGCCGTACGTCGAACGTCATCTGCTCCAGCGCCACCACGGTGCCGTAGCGTTTGGAGACCCCGTCGATCTCCAGACCGGGCTCTGCCATCGCCCGTCCCCCTTCTGGCTCCTGCGAGGGGTGATCCCCTGCCACCCCAGACCCCGGATCCTAGGCACTCCGGGGCCCCGGCGCCCACCTCCGGAGGTTGCCGGTCGTCCGCCGAAAGTTGCAGGCGGGCACTGGACGTAGGATCGGTTCCGACATGGCCGACACGACCGGGGGACGCCGGGTGCCCAAGCACCACGGGCTGTCCGCGAAAACCCTGCGCAGCCTGGAGCACGCCTCCGGGCGGCTCGCGAGCGCGAGCGTCGCGGCGATGGAACAGCGCCTCGTGTGGTTCGCGCGGCTGCCTGCCGACCAGCGCGCCAGCGTCCTGCTCATCACCCAGACGGGGGCCAGCGGGTTCGTCGCGTGGCTGCGCGACTCGAAAGAGGCACTGAAGCTCACCACCGAAGCATTCCGCGATGCACCGACCGAACTGTCGCGCTGGATCAGCCTGCGCCAGGCGGTCGCGATGGTGCGGCTCGCGATCGAGGTCTTCGAGGAGCAGCTACCCGAATTCTCCGCCACCGAAGCCGAACGTGCCGCCTTGATCGAGGGAATCCTGCGCTACGGCAGGGAAATCGCCTTCGCCACGGCCAATTCCTACGCTGCCGCAGCGGAAGCCCGCGGCGCGTGGGACGCCCGGCTCGAAGCACTCGTGGTGGACGGGATCGTCCGTGGCGACACCGAGGAGTCCGTGCTGTCGCGCGCGGCCGCGCTCGGCTGGGACCCGGCTGCCGCAGCGACCGTCGTGGTCGGAAACCCACCATCGGATGACCCTCCGACGGTGGTTTTCGACGTCCGCGCCCGAGCCGCACGGGTCGGCCGTCCGGTGCTGCTGTCGGTACAGGGTTCGCGGCTCGTGATCGTGATCGGCGGCGACACCGACGGCGGGCCGAAGGAACGCGAAATCCTCACCAGGATGTCGTCGGTGTTCGCCGACGGACCCGTCGTCGCAGGGCCGACCGTGCCCACGCTCGCCGAGGCCCACCACAGCGCGGCCGAGGCCTTGTCGGGGCTGCGGGCCGTCGTCGGCTGGCCGGGTGCGCCGCGGCCGGTCCGGTCGGACGACCTGCTCCCCGAACGCGCGCTGTCCGGCGACCCGGGTGCGGAACGGCAGCTCGTCGACCAGATCGCGCGGCCGCTGGAGGAGGCCGGCGTGGCACTGCAGCGGACCGTCGAGACCTATCTGGACACCGGCGGGGTGCTGGAACGCTGTGCGCAGGCGTTGTTCGTGCACCCCAACACCGTCCGCTACCGGCTGCGCAAGGCGTCCGAGCTCACCGGGCGCAACCCGACCGACGCGCGCGACGCCCTCGTGCTGCGGGTCGCGCTCACCGTCGGCAGGCTCGCCCGCGCCCGCGGCCTCTGGTGAAACGCACCCCAATGTGGCATTGGGTGCGTCAGATGCAGCGAATGTGGCATTGGGTGCGTCGCATGCACCCAATGCCACATTGGGGCGATGCCCGGGGTCGCGGCGGGTGACGGACTTCACGGCAAGCGCTGGTTGAATCCCACAAGGCGGATGGGTTAAGGGCCGGGTTCTTCCGCGGGTCTTTGGAGGTTTCCTCCAATAACGCCGCATGGACTTGGTGACCGCCCGCATCTCAGCACCGGGCCCGTCCCGTGGTCTCATAGACACTGTGACAGTTGCAGTCCTCTCGCCCGGCCAGGGTTCCCAGGCCCCCGGCATGCTCACCCCGTGGCTCGAGCTCGACGGCGCCCGCGCGCGCGTCGAGGAGTGGTCCGCCCGCGCCGGGCTCGACCTGCTCCGGCTCGGCACGGAGGCCGAAGCCGAGGAGATCCAGGACACCGCCGTCGCACAGCCGCTCATCGTCGCGCTGTCCCTGCTGTCCTTCGAGCACCTGCCGGTGCCCGCCGACGCGCCGGTCGCCGGGCACTCCGTGGGCGAGCTGGCCGCGGCCGCGATCGCCGGGGTGCTCTCCCCCGCCGACGCCGTGGCGCTGGCCGCCGTCCGCGGTGCCGAGATGGCCAAGGCGTGCGCGCTCGAGCCGACGTCGATGGCCGCCGTGATGCTCGGTGACCCCGACGAGGTCACCGCCTGGCTCGAAAGCCGCGGCCTCGCCGCCGCGAACCGCAACGGCGCCGGGCAGATCGTCGCCTCCGGCTCCGCCGCCGCGATCGAGCAGATCGTCGCCGAACCCCTGGCGGGCACGAAGATCCGTGCGCTCAAGGTGGCCGGCGCCTTCCACACGCACTACATGGCACCCGCGGAAGACGCACTGCGGGAGCACGCCGCCGGCCTCACCCCGGCCGACCCGGTGCGCCCGCTGCTGTCCAATGCCGACGGTCAGGTCGTCACCGGCGGCGCGGAGTACCTGCGGCGGCTCGTCGCCCAGGTCACCCGCCCGGTCCGCTGGGACCTCACCATGGACGGGCTCGCCGCCCTCGGCGTGGACGCCACTGTCGAACTCGCGCCCGCGGGCACCCTGACCGGACTGGTCAAGCGGCAGCTCAAGGGCGTCGTCACCACTACCACCGCGCTCAAGTCGCCTGCCGAGCTGGCGGCGCTGCGCGAGGAGGACGCCCAGTGACCGCCGCCCGCCCCAGCCTGCGCCAGACCACCGGCGCGGCCGCCACCCGCATCCTCGGCTTCGGCAGCCACCAGCCGGACAAGGTCGTCACGAACGACGACCTGTCCCAGGTCATGGACACCAACGACCAGTGGATCCGCGACCGCGTCGGCATCGTCGAGCGCCGGTTCGGCGAGAAGGACGAGCTGCTGGTCGACTTCGCGGTCGCGGCAGGCACCGCGGCGCTGGCCGACGCGGGCGTGGCACCGGCCGACGTCGACACCCTGATCCTGCCCAACTGCACGATGCCGTCGCAGATCCCGAACGCGGCGGCCCAGGTCGCCGCGCGGATCGGCATCCCGAGCCCCGGCGCCTTCGACCTCAACGCCGCGTGCGCCGGATTCTGCTACGGCCTCGGCGTCGCCTCCGACCTGATCCGCGCGGGCTCGGCGAAGCAGGTCCTCGTGATCGGCGCCGAGAAGCTCACCGACGCGATCGACCACACCGACCGCGCGAACGCGATCATCTTCGCCGACGGTGCGGGCGCGGCAGTGGTCGGCGCGGCGGACGAGCCGGGCATCGGGCCGGTGGTGTGGGGCAGCGCGGGCGACCTCGTCGACCTGATCTACATGCGCGACCACAAATACATCTATCAGGAGGGCCAGTCGGTTTTCCGCTGGGCGACCACGCAGATCGCACCGATCGCGTTGCGGGCGCTCGAAGCGGCCGGGCTGCAGCCGTCCGATGTGGACGTCCTGGTGCCGCACCAGGCGAACCTCCGGATCGTCGAATCGATCGCCAGGAAACTGCGTGCCAGCGGGGCACGTGAGGACCTGGTGGTCGCCGACGACATCAAGTACTCGGGCAACACCTCGTCGGCCTCGATACCGATGGCGCTGGACCACATGCGCAAGTCCGGCACCGCGAAAAGCGGAGACGTGGTGCTGGCGGTCGGTTTCGGAGCCGGTCTTTCCTATGCCGCGCAGGCGTTCGTCCTGCCCTGAGTGAATACTTCTCCCGCGGGCACCGGGCCCGCGAGGGGAACCCGACAGAAGAACCGAGAAGGGAACAACACCGATGGCTGACAACGCTGAGATCCTCGCCGGCCTCGCCGAGATCGTCGAAGAGGTGGCCGGGGTGGCTCAGGACGACGTCACCGCCGAGAAGTCGTTCGTGGACGACCTCGACATCGACTCGCTGTCGATGGTCGAGATCGCCGTGCAGGCCGAGGACAAGTTCGGCGTCAAGATCCCGGACGACGAGCTGGCCAACCTGAAGACCGTGGGCGACGCGGTGAACTACGTGTCCGCCAACTCGAAGTAAGCCCGCTTCGAACCCGGACCGGGGCAGGCCCCCGGTCCGGAGCGACCTTGGGGAGACTCCCATGAGCAACATCGACGTCGTGATCACCGGCATGGGGGCGACCACGCCGCTGGGCGGTGACGTCGCGTCCACCTGGGACGGTCTGCTGTCCGGCCGCAGCGGCATCCGCACCATCGCCGCGGACTGGCCCGCGGAGCTGGGGCTGCCGGTGCGGATCGCGGCGCAGCTCGCCGTCGAGCCCACCGACATCCTGCCGCGGGTGCAGGCCCGGCGGCTCGACCGGTGCGAGCAGGTGGCGCTGATCGCCGCCCGCCAGGCATGGGCCGACGCCGGGTTCACCGAGCCGACCGACGAGCATTCCGACGTCGAGCCGGAACGTCTCGGCGTCTCCATCGGCACCGGGATCGGCGGTCCGGTCACGCTGCTGAGCCAGAACGACCTGTTGCACCAGCAGGGTCTTCGCAAGGTGTCGCCGCTGACCGTCCCGATGCTGATGCCGAACGGTCCCGCCGCGCACGTGGGCATCGACCTCAAGGCACGGGCCGGGGTGCATTCGCCTGCTTCGGCGTGCGCGTCCGGCGCCGAGGGCATCGCGAACGGGTTCGAGATGATCCGGTCCGGACGGGCCGACGTGGTGGTCGCGGGTGGCGCCGAGGCGTGCATCCACCCGATCACCGTCGCCGGGTTCGCCCAGGCCCGTACGGTGTCCACGCGCAACGACGACCCGGCCGCCGCGTCCCGTCCGTTCGACGTGAACCGCGACGGCTTCGTGCTCGGGGAGGGCTCCGGCGTCGTCGTGCTGGAGCGGGCGGACCGGGCGAAGGCCCGCGGCGCGCGGATCTACGCGACGCTGTCCGGGTACGGCATCACGTCCGACGCGTACCACATCACCGGCAACCACCCCGAGGGCATCGGGCAGATCGCGGCGATGCGGGCCGCGATGACGATGGCGGGGTTGTCGCCGTCGGACATCGGGCACGTGAACGCGCACGCGACGTCCACTGTGGTCGGTGACATCGGCGAGGCGGCCGCAATCCGGTCGGCGATCGGGGAACACCCGGTGGTCACCGCGCCGAAGGGCGCACTGGGGCACCTCGTGGGCGGGGCAGGCGCGGTGGAAGGCATCGCGACGATCCTGGCGATCTACGAAGGGGTCGTGCCCGCCACGCGGAACCTCACCGACCAGGACCCGAAGGTGCAGCTCGACGTGGTGTCCGGGGAGAACCGCAAGGTCGAGCTCGCCGCGGCGATCAGCAACTCGTTCGGCTTCGGCGGCCACAACACCGCGCTGCTGTTCACGCCGGCGGTCTGATCCGCTTCAAGTCCGTGAAGGGAACCATGACGGAATCTGATTCCGTGATGGTTCCCTTCACGGCTTTCAGCACTTGGCGCGCAGTGCGGACGCACCGTCGGTGACGTCGATCCGGTACTGGCCCTGTTCGAACTTCAGCGGCAGCATCAGGTTCCAGCGGATGCACGGCTGCTTGAAGTCCGGCGGGGCCTCGTCCAGGGACTGGGTGCTGATGAACCGCACGAGCACCCGCAGCGTGCTCTGGGCGCCGGGCTCGATGCGGTACACCGTGATGGTGCCGTCCTTGGTGGACTGGAAGTCGTGGCGCCAGCGGCTTTCCGGCATCTTGCTGCGCCGCTCTTCGCTGACCGTCGTCGTCCAGGCGCGGTAGTCCTTGCTGTTCACCGCGTCGAAGTAGCTCTGCAGCACCTCACGGACGGTGTTGCCGTCGGGGTGGCCCGCGGCGTCCGCCGTGACCTCGACGCGGCCCGGGCCGGGCAGTTCACGAGGTACGCCGTCGTTCGTGGTGGACGGCGCCACGGTGCCGCCTCCGGGGTCCGGCTGGTCGGGGCGGCGGTAGAGCTCCCGCGCGAGCAGACCCCCGGCGACGGTGACGGACAGCACCACCACGAGCACGGGGATCAGCCACCGCTGGCGAGACGGCGGGGCCGGTTGAACGCTCACCCGGGTGAGGGTACCGGCCCGGCTCAGCCGACCTGGTGCAGCCAGGTGACCGGGGCGCCGTCGCCCGCGTGCCGGTACGGCTCGAGTGCCTCGTCCCACGCGGCCGCGAGCAGCTCGTCGAGCTTGTGCGCGAGCGTCTCCCCCCCGCGGGTCATGCTCACGAGCGCGCGCAGCTGGTCCTCGCCCACCACGATGTCGCCGTTCGCGCTGGTGCGGCCATGCCACAGGCCGAGGCCGGGGGCATAACAGAACCGCTCGCCGTCGACGCCCGCGCTGGGTTCCTCGGTGATCTCGAAGCGCACCATCGGCCACGCCTTGAGCGCCGAGGCCAGCTTTCCGCCGGTTCCCGCGGGCGCGCTCCAGCCGCATTCGGCGCGGAGCTGGCCCGGACTGGCCGGCTGGGCCGTCCACTTCAGCTCGACACGGGCACCGAGGGTGCCCGAAATAGCCCACTCGACGTGCGGACACACCGCAGACGGCGACGAGTGGACGTACACCACACCTCGGGTGCTGCCACGGGTGCTCACTGCTGACCTCCGCTTGTTCGACGAGGGACGTCTTCCCCTACGACCTCTCCGAACCTGCGCAGGCTGCCCGGCCTCCACGGCAGTCCCGACCTGTGTAGCACATTCTGCACCCCAACCGTGCTGTTTGGCCACATGAACACCACAAGTCGCACCGGAACGCCCGTTGTGGTGAGGCACGCCGACGCGCAGGCACGGAGCACGGTCACGGCGGTCCGGCACGCTAGCGTGGGGCACCGGAAACGGTGAGGATTGAGGAGATTTCGGTGCGACTGGTCCGCCTCGGGCAGCAGCCCTCGCGCGTCGCGGAGGACGTGCGGGCCGCGCTCGCCTCCCTCGGCCGGGGGAGCACCGTGATCGGCGGCGTCGCGCTGGTCGGCGCCCGCCCCACCGGCGACCGCCCGGTGGAAGCAGTGGTCGTGCTGCCGACGGGCGTGCTGATCGTGATCGGCGTCGACCTGCCCGACCCGGCCCTGCACCTGGAAGCGCCCCTGAGCGGCCCGTGGAAGGCCGACGGGTGGCCGCTCGTCCACGGCGACGAGGCAGTCAACCCGGCGACCGAGGCACTCGACCTGTCCCAGGAATGCGAACGCCGCGTGGCGGAACTGGGCGGCGGCCCGGTGGGGACGATCGTGGCGGTAGGGCCGTACGTCGAGACGGTGGACCAGCCACCGGGAGACCTTGCCGGTCCGGTCCGGGTCCTGCACCCGACCCCGACCACGATGCTCGCGGCCACGGTCTCCCTGGCGACCGCGCGGCACCCCCGGTCGGTGGACCAGGCCCGGGCCCTCATCGCGGCGCTGGCTCCGGAGGCACCGGCGCTGTCGGAGGAGGTGCTGCGGGGAGAGGGGTTCGTCCGGTTCGCGGATGACACGCCTGTTCCCGGCGGGGCGGGCTTCGGGGGTTCCGCCGCCTCGACCGGCGCTGCCAACGGCCGCACGACCGGCCAAGCCGCTGAGACCACCACTTCGCCGCCGCCCGCCGCACCTTCGGGTACTCGCAGCACGGGCACTGTCGTCACTCCTGCCGCCCCTCCGGGCGCTCCTGTTCCCCTGCCCGGGTCCGCGGACACCGCGCAATCGCAAGCCGCTACTCCCGCCTCCGCTGCTACTCCCCTGCCCGCGTCCGCGGACACCGCGCAATCGCAAGCCGCTACTCCCGAAACCAGCACCCCGGCCTCCCCCGGCACCGCGCCTTCCCCCCGGTCCCCGGAGGAGGTCTTTTCCCCACCTCCCTCACCACCCAAGCCGCAGATCATCTCGGTGCGCCCTCCCCGCCCGGAGGTCCCCACCTCCGACGACGCCCTTTCCGAAGCCCCCACCGAGTCCACCGAGTTCCCTGCGGATTCCCCCACCGAGAAGATGCCCTCCCCCGCCCGGCCGCCGGCAGCTACCGGGCCCGAACAGCCACGCCCCCCGGCAGCCGCGCCGACCCAGCCACGTCCGCAGACCGTGGCCGTCGCAGTCCCACCCCCCGCAGAACCCGGCAAACCCCCGTCCCGGACGGTCAAATGGGTCCCGCTCGGGGCAATCGTCCTGCTGGTCGTCCTGGTGGTAGCGGCAATCGTCGTGGCGACCAGCGGCAGCGGGAACAGCGACACCGCAACACCACCGCCCGCCAGCACCCCATCGGCCGCACCGGTCACCAGCGCGACCTCCACCGCACCCCCAGCCCCCAGCCTCACCTTCGAACCCCGGGCGAGCAGCGCCGATCAGCGATGCGCCTCGCATGCATTCGGGGACGTCCAGGCGAGCCTCCAGCAGACCAGCTGCTCCGGAGTCCGCCGCGCGAGCTACACCGCGCTCGTCGACGGGCGGGCCGCTGCGGTGACCGTCGCGGTCGTCGAGTTTCCCGACGCGGCACAGGCAGGTCACCTCAAGGAAATCGCGGACACCCCAGGCGGCGGCGGGATCCTCGACGTCGCCACCGAGACCGGCAAGTGGCCCGCCGCCGCGCCCAAGTTCGACGGCGCCGCGTACGCCAGCAAAGCCGACGGCAACGGGGTGCGGCTCGTGCAGGCGGTGTGGCAGTCCGGACCGTCCACTCCGGACGATCCCGGCCTTGCCCGCGCGGCCAAGGGTGCTCTCGATCTCGAACTGCCCGCCTGATTCCAGGTCAGTTCGGCCAGCCGTTCTCCAGGATGTCGAACGCGGCATCGAGGACCCCGTACGGATCCTCGGCGCCGTCGGCCAGCACGGCGGCTTCGAGGGCGAAATGCGCGATCGCGGCACACTTCGGGTCGTTCTCCGGCGCGCCGGCCGCGGAAGCGATCGCACGGCTCAGCGTGTGTTCGTGGCCCATCCACATCTTGTGCCAGTAGTCGTGCAGCGCCGGGGTGCCGCGGACCAGCGTCCGGAACTCGGCGATCTCCGTCCCGGACCGGAACTTCGCCTGCTCCCGTGCGTACTCGCGCAGCGCGGCCAGCACCGAGGTGCCCGCCGGACGGTCGCGGACGGCGGCGACGAGCGCTTCCTCCACGTCCGGCTCGCGGTCGAAGACGAGCGCTTCCTTGGTGGGAAAGTGCTTCATCAGGGTGGTGGTGGAGACGTCGGCCGCGTCTGCGATTTCGCGTACGGTCACCTGGTCGTAGCCGCGGTCGAGGAACATGCGCAGGGCGGCGTCGGCCAGGGCCTGGCGGGTGGCCGCTTTCTTGCGTTCCCGCCGGCCCGGCACTGGGGCACCGGTCATGGTCCCGACGCTAACACCCGAAGGTGGTACGACCAACCAAGTGGCACCGTCCCACCGAACGCCGTCAGAGGCCGTACTCCTCCAGCAGCCGCAGCCACACCTCGCTGATCGTCGGGAACGCCGGGACCGCGTGCCACAGCCGGTCGAGCGGCACCTCGCCGACCACCGCGATCGTGGCCGAATGCAGCAGTTCCGCGACGTCCTGGCCGACGAACGTCACCCCGAGCACCACCCCGCGCTCGGTGTCGACGACCATCCGCGCCTTGCCGGTGTACCCGTCGGCGTGCAGTGACGAACCGGCGACCGCGATGTCGATGTCCACCACGCGGTCCGCGGATCCGGCGCGTGCCTCGGTGAGCCCGACCGACGTCACCTCCGGATCGGTGAACACCACCTGCGGTACGGCGTGATGGTCGGCGGTGGCGCTGTAGTGGCTCCACGGCCCGGTCGGGATCTCCTCGCCGCGGGCCCGGGCGGCGACCGCGTCCCCGGCGACGCGCGCACCGTATTTCCCCTGGTGGGTCAGCAAAGCACGACCGGTGACGTCACCCGCCGCGTACAGCCAGCCACCCTCGACGGCAGGCGCCCGGCCGCTTTCGTCCACCTCGAGCGGACGGTCGGTGGGCAGGCCGAGCACGTCGAGCCCGACGTCGCCGGTCGCCGGGGCGCGCCCGGTGGCCACCAGCAGCTCGTCGACCACGACCTCCTCGCCACCGGCCAGCTTCAGCGCGGTCCCACCGTCCACAACGGACACTTCACGCAGCCCGGACGAGACGTGCGCCCGCACCCCTGCCTCGCGCAGCCCGTCGAGCACCAGGTCGCCGACGAAGCCCGGCAGCTTGGGCAGCGGGCGCTCGCCGCTGATCACGAAGTCCACCTGTGCCCCGAGCCGCGCCCACGCCTGCGCCATCTCGACGCCGACCACCCCGCCGCCGAGCACGCCGAGCCGCCCCGGCACCTCGGACGCCGACGTCGCCTCCCGCGACCCCCACGGCCGGATCGTGTCCAGCCCGGGAATCGGCGGCGTCCGCGGCACGCTGCCGGTGCACACGATCACCGCGTGGGCCGCGGTGAACACGCGGCCGTCGTCAAGCGTGACCTCGCGCTCACCGGTGATCCGGCCATGACCACGCACGGGTTCGATCCCCGCACCGCGCGCCCATTCGACCTGGCCGGTGTCGTCGCCCCGGCCGGTGAACCAGTCGCGGCGGGCGAGCACTTCGGCCGCGTCGAGCTTGTCGCCGATCGGCACGCCGGGCATCCGCTGGGCCGCGGCGAGCAGGTTTCCGGGGCGTAGCAAGGCCTTGCTCGGGATGCACGCCCAATAGGAACATTCCCCGCCGAACAGTTCGTGTTCGACCAGCGCCACCTTCAGGCCACCCTGGGCCGCCCGCTGGGCCGCCACCTCGCCGACGGGTCCCGCCCCGATCACCACGACGTCGAAAGTCAGTCCTGCCATGGACACAGCGCACACCACCGCGCAGCTTCGCGCAAGCCAGCCGCTATTGTCGTAGGCGAGCTGCGAAGACCTCGGCGGCACCGGGATTTCCCGGGTCGTCGCCGTGCCGGTTGCACGCACGACCACGATCGAGCACGGGAGGCTCCATGACCAGGAACACCGCTGCCCCCGTCCTGGACGACCTGACCGGCGGCCGCGCGGCGGAAACCGTCGCGTTCGCCCTGGACGGCGTCCAGTACGACATCGACCTCACCAGCCGGAGCGCCACCGCACTCCGGCGCTTGCTCGAACGGTACGCGTCGGCGGGCCGCCGGGTGGGCGGGCGGAAACAGCGCCCCCGCCTCATCGCCGGGGCCGCAGGGAAATCCGTTGCGGCCAAGGGCGGCGGAGCGGCGAAGAGCGGGAAATCCGCTGCCGGTAAGGCAACGGGGAAGAAGACTGCTGGCACCGGCCGGGTGGCGAAGGTGGCCGGATCGGCGCGCGGGGGCAAGTCGGCGGGCACGAGCGCGGCGGTGAAGACCTCGGTGGCGGGCTCGGTGCCGGGTTCGGCGGCGAAGAGTTCGGCGGGAAAGAGCGCTACGGCCGGGCGCTCGGCGTCGAAGAGCGGGTCCAAAGGCTCGGCAGCCAAGAGCTCCGCGGCCAAGGACTCCGCAGACAAGGGCTCGGCAGCCAAGAGCGGGCCGGTCAAGAGCACCGCGGCCAAGAGCCGGGCGACCAAGGCGGCAGCTAAAACGGCGTCGGCGAAGACCGCGACGGCCAAGGTCGCCGGAACAACCCGCGCGGCGAAGTCGACGGTGAAGTCTGCCCGTAAGGGCACCGCGACCACCGCCACCGCCGCAATCGCAGACCGGGCGACCGGCAAGACCGCCCCGGCCAAGCCAGCGGCAGCCAAGACCCCCGCGACAGCAGCGAAAACCACTCCGGCGGCCACCGGCAAACCCGCGCCCACCAAAGCCAACCCGGCAGCCAATGGCAAACCCGCGCCCACCAAAACCAGCCCGGCAGCCACCGGCAAAGCCGCTCCGGCAACGACTGCCAATACCGGCCCAGCGGCCACCGGCAAAGGCGCTCCGGCCCAGTCCGCGGCCTCGTCGCCGACCGGTACCGCTGCGGCACCGGCGAAACCGCGCCGCGCGGCGGCCAGCAATGTGCCGCAGGTGCTGTTCTCGTCCTCGGAAAACTGAGTCCGGCGCGAGTTCGGCAGCCGGGGCCGACGCCGGGCCTGGCTGCTGAACTCGGCGGCGGAGTAACCGAGCCGGGAACCGGCGCGGGCACCTCAGTCCCGGATCCAGCCGGGTAACTGAGCCTGGAATCCGGCGCTCGCCAGGGGAACCGTCAATCCCGCTGTCGGCCTTCCGCGTGCCACTCCGGGTAGTCGTACCGGCTCCGCAGCAATGTCCGCTGGCGGGCCAGTTCGCCCGGGGTCGGGGGGCGGGGCGTCAGCGGGCCGAGCAGCGTCGCCGCCGCCGTGCGGACCGTGTTCTCCACCTCGTCCGGCGCCGGATGGACCCCGTGGTCGGCCAGGGACGCGACCTTGCTTCGGTGCGAGTCCAGCGGTTTCGGGTCCGGCGGCGGGCCGGTGAGGTAGGCGCCGACGCGGGCGGCGTCGGTGTCTACCAGCAGGGTCGAATGCGCCAGCAGGACATCCTTGGTGCGAAACACCGCGAAGCCACACAGTTTCGCGTCGCCCACGAAGATTCCGCGGTCGCCAATGCGGGCGGGTAGGCCGAGTTTCTCCACCGCCGCGGACATCACCTGGCCGAGCAGCTCGAGCGGACGGTCTGCGCGTCCTGGGACGACGAGGGTCACGTTGAGGTTGCCCGGGTCGTGGAACACCGTGCCGCCGCCGCTGGCTCGTCGCAGCACCGGGACGCCGTCGCGCGCGCATTCCGCGGCCCGTACCTCGCGCGCGATCTTCTGGCCCCGGCCGACCACCACGCACACCGGATTCCGCCACAGCCACACCAGCGGCTCCTGCGGTCCCTCGCGCAGCAGGGCCTCGTCGAAGGCGAGGTTCGCGGCCGGATCGGTGAATTCCGCGCGCACGTCCGAGCCAGTCATCACCGTCGAGTTCCTCCACGCTCCGGAAAGTCCACCCAGGATCGTAGAACAAGCTCACGAACCGAGGAGATCCCAGCGGTTGCCTGCGATGTCCCGGAACACGACTACCTGCCCGTACGGCTCGGTCCGCGGCTCGCCGAGGAACTCGACCCCGGCGGCCCGCATCCGCTCGTAGCTCGCCGCGAAATCGTCGACCCGCAGGAAGAACCCGACGCGACCCGCGTGCTGGTCGCCGACCGCGCCGGCCTGCCGGTCGCCGTCGGCGCGCGCGAGGAGGAGGCCGGTCTCCCCGCCCGGTGGGCGGACGACCACCCAGCGTTTGGGACGGCCGTCGTTGGTCCGCGAGGGCGAGTCCTCAGCGAGCTCGAACCCCAGTGCCTCGGTGAAGAAGGCGATGGCCTCGTCGTAGTCGTCGACGATGATCGCCGTCAGCTGCAGAAACGCCATGCCCCCTACGCTACGGGCGCCAGTGCGGCACGCCGAGCAGGATCATCCGCAGCCGTTTCTCCGCGGCGGCCAGCGTGCGCTTGTCGGCGGCGGTGTCGCCGGGCCGGGTGTCGAGCAGTTCGGCGACCGTACCGAGCATCGCGGTGACGATGAGGTCGGCGAGCAGGTGCAGGTCCTCGGTGGGCCAGGTGCGCAACGGGTCGAAGCGGGCCAGGTCGAGGGCCAGGTCGCTGGAGAACATCCGCAGCTCTACCGCGATCGCGCGCGACACTGTGCCGGGACCGGCGTAGCGCTCGCGCGTGACGAACCGGAAGTGGTCCTCGTGCGCGCGGACGTGCCGATGCAGCGTGTGCACCGAAGCCCGGATCATGCCGCCGTACCCGTTCTGCTCGGTACGCGCGCCGCGGAGCATGCCGCGCAACGTACGCGTGGTCTCCTCGACCAGCGCCACGCCCAGCTCCTCCATCGAGGAGAAATGCCGGTAAAACGCCGTCGGCACGATTCCGGCGCCCTTGGCGACTTCACGCAGCGACAGGCTCGCGAAACTACGGTCGGCGAGCAGGTCCAGCGCCGCGTCGAGCAACGCCTGACGCGTGCGCTGCTTGCGTTCCTGCCGGCTCACCGGACCGGCCGGCTCCTCGGCTGCGGACACGTCGAGCAGCGTACTGGCGCTCGTCGCATGGCCCACGTCACATCACCTCGCTCCCGCGTTGACAGCCACCCCTGGCTTACCCCCACACTAGTCAGTGTACGACTGTGCACTCAAACTTCTGGAGGGGTGATGACCGCATTGCTGCCGCGCCGCGTGCGCGGGCTCGTCTCGCTCGCCGAGGCGCTGCTCACCCCGCACGGCGCGGACCGGTACCTCGAACTCGTCGACCCGATGCTGGTGCGGCGGGAAATCCGCGGCCGCGTCACCGCGATGCGGCACCAGACGCCGGGCACCGTCACGTTCACCGTGCAGCCGAGTCGCGCCTGGACGGGATTCCGCGCCGGGCAATACGTGCGGCTGCAGGTGGAAATCGACGGTGTGCGCCGGACCCGCTGCTACTCGCCGTGCGCGGCACAAAGCAGCGCCGACCTGGAGTTCACCGTGAGGGCCGACGGGCTCGTGTCCCGGCATCTTCAGGACGTCACGGCGGGCACGGTGGTCGGGCTTTCCCCGGCCGACGGTGAATTCACCCTGCCGTCGCCGCGCCCGGACCGGATCGTCCTGGTGAGCGGCGGCAGCGGGATCACGCCCGTGCTCGCGATGGTCCGCACGCTCGTGGCCGAACGACATCCGGGCGAGATCGTGTTCCTGCACTACTCGAACACTCCCGCGGACACGCTGTACCGCACCGAACTCGCCGACCTGGCAGCCCGGCATCCCGGGCTCCGGGTGGTCCGCGCACACACCCGTTCCCGCGATGGCGATCTGCACGGCCGGTTCTCCCGCGAGCATCTCGAGCAGGCCGCGCCGTGGTTCCGCGAGGCCGAAACGTTCCTGTGCGGCCCGCCACCACTCATGGCCGCCGCGCGGGAACTGTTCGGCCATGAAGGGTTGAGTGCACACCTGCACACCGAAGAATTCACCGCGCCGCCGTTGCCGTCCGACACCGCGGCGGCCGAGGGCCGGGTGCGGTTCGCCCGCAGCGGCCGGGAGTGCGCCAACACCGGCAAGCCGCTGCTGGAACAGGCCGAGGACGCGGGACTGTCTCCCGAACACGGCTGCCGGATGGGGATCTGCTTCTCCTGCACGCAGGTCAAGACCGCCGGCCGCGTCCGCAACGCGCGCACCGGCGAGATCTCCGGCGAGGAGAACGAGGAGATCCAGCTCTGCATCAGCGTCCCTGCCGGGGACGTGGAAATCGACGTCTGACCTTCGGAGGAAACGATCATGACCGGTCTTCAGGACCGCCTGACCCCCGCGCAGGTCGAGGAATTCGGCCGCGAGCTCGACGCGCTGCGCCAGCGGATCGTCGACGACCTCGGCGAGGACGACCTCGCGTATGTCCGCACGATCATCAAGACCCAGCGTGCACTGGAGGTGACCGGCCGCGGCCTGCTGTTCGCCGGGTTCCTGCCGCCCGCGTGGCTGGCCGGTGTCGCGGCGCTGTCGGCCGCGAAAATCCTCGACAACATGGAGATCGGCCACAACGTGATGCACGGCCAGTACGACTGGACCCGCATCCCGGAGCTCAGCTCGCAGCGGTTCGAATGGGACACCGTGGCGCCCGCGGAGAACTGGCGGCATTCGCACAACTACATCCACCACACGTACACCAACATCGTCGACAAGGATCGCGACGTCGGCTACGGAATCCTGCGGATGGACGAGGCGCAGAAGTGGCATCCGTACTACCTCGGCAATCCGGTGTACGCGACGCTCCTCGCGCTGCTGTTCCAATGGGGCGTGATGCTGCACGACCTGGAGATCGACCGGGTGGTGAAGGGTGAGCGGACGTGGGCGGAGAACGTGCCGGTGCTGCGCCGGATCGTGCGGAAGGCGGCGCGTCAGGTCGGTAAGGACTACGTGCTGTTTCCGCTGCTCACCGGGCCGCTCGCGCCGTTGACGCTGCTGGGCAACGCGAGCGCGAACCTGGTCCGCAACCTGTGGGCGTTCGCGATCATCTTCTGCGGACATTTCCCGGCGGACGTCGAGAGTTTCACCGAGGAAGAAACCGCGGACGAGTCGCGCGGGCAGTGGTACCTGCGCCAGATCCTCGGCTCGGCGAACATCACCGGCGGACCGCTGTTCCACGTTCTTTCCGGGAACCTGTCGCACCAGATCGAGCACCATCTGTTCCCGGACCTGCCGGCGCGCCGCTACCCGCAGATCGCGGCGGAGGTGCGGGAAATCTGCGAGCGGTACGGGCTGCCGTACCACACCGGGCCGCTGCACCGGCAGCTGTTGTCGGTGGCGAGGAAGATCGTCCGGCTGGCGCTTCCGAGGCCCGCTACGGTGGAGGCGGAACGGCAACTGCGAGCGGCTTGAGGGAATCCCATGGTCGGCCCATTCGAAAGTGGCAAGGACACCGTGCAGGAGCTGACGGAGTCCGCGGCTGCTCATATCGGCAATATCGCTACGATTATCACTGGCGCGGTTCGTGATATCGCTCGTGAGACCGGGGAGTGGTTCACGGATGTGATCGAAATGCGTGAGGCGGCTCGGCGGGCTCGGGAGGATTCCCCGGACGCTGACGTGTAGCGCTGGGAAGGTGCCCTGGCTCGGAGCGTTGCGGGGGCACCCCGAAGCTGGATTGTGACGACGGTCTGAGGGGGCTTGTCAAGGCGGGAAAGATGCCTTGACAAGCCCCCTCAGACCGTGTTTTGGCTTCGGATCGGGGTGCAGGGCGGGGGCTGGGTGCCCGGTGCCGGTGGGTGCGTCGGCTGCGGTGGGGTGGTGGGGGAAGTCCGTGAAGGGAACCATCACGGAATCTGATTCCCTCATGGTTCCCTTCACGGACTTGGGGGGTTTCCCCCGGGGTGGGCGGGGGGGCTGCCCGGTGGCCGCGGCTGCGGTGGCGCGGCAGACTCGTGGGGGTGAGATTGAGTCCGGCTGGTGGCGCCTTTCCGCGGCGGCTCTGGCCTCCGTCCACTCGCCAAGGGGTCGGTGAGGGGGCCTGGATCCTGGTTACCGGGGTTCTCGCGCCGGTGGTCGTGCTGCTGCTCATTGCCGGGACGGTTGCCGGGCTGGTGCTTGCGCCGGTGCTCGTCGGGTTTCCGGTCCTGATCGGGGTGTTGCGCGGCGCTCGCGCGGTCGGCGGGATGCATCGGCGGCTGGCCGGGGTGCTGCTCGGGTTGCAGATACCGCGGCCGGAACCCGTCACGGTCAAGGGTGGGCTCGGGAGCTGGTTCGTGGCGCGGCTCGGTGATCGCGCGGCTTGGCGGTCGGTTGCGTATCTGCTGGTGCGGCTGCCGGTCGGGCTGCTCGGGCTGGTGACGTGCGGCGCGCTTGCGGTCTACGGTGCTGCCGCCGTCACTTATCCCGTCACCTGGATCATCCAGCCTGCTCGTGAGCTACCGATGTTCGCCATCCAGAGTGAGACCTGGCTGGGTACGGTCGTGTGGTGCGCGACCGGTGCCGTCGTGCTCGTTGCGCTGCCTGGGTTCGTGCATGCGTTCGCCGGGGTGGATCGGCTGTTGCTGCGCGCGCTGGTCGTCGATCCGGGATTGCGCGAGCGCGTGCGGTACCTCGAAGAAACCCGGGCGACCGCGCTCGACGACGCTGCCGAACGGCTTCGCCGCATCGAGCGCGACCTGCACGACGGTGCGCAGGCCCAGCTTGTCGCGATGGCGATGAAACTCGGCCTGGCGAAAGAAGAACTCGGCACCGAGACCGTCGACCTCGACCAGGTTCGCCTGCTCGTCGACGCTGCGCACGGCAATGCCAAACAGGCGCTCCTCGAACTCCGCGACCTCGCCCGCGGCATCCACCCGGCCGCGCTCGGCAACGGGCTCGGCCTCGCACTGTCCACATTGGCCAGTTCCACCCGGGCGGACGTCGACGTGCAGCTGAGCCGCCGTCCGCCCCCGGCGCTGGAGACGATCCTGTACTTCGCCGCCGCCGAACTCATGACCAACGCGTCCAAACACGGCACCGGGCAATGCGAGGTCCGCATCGACGACCACCACAACAAGCTCCGGCTCACCGTCGCCGACCGCGGCCCGGGTGGCGCCGTGCTCGTTCCCGGCGGCGGGCTCGCCGGGATCGTGGAACGGCTGCGTCCGGTGGACGGCGAGCTGATCGTGTCGAGTCCGGCCGGTGGTCCTACAGTCGTCACGGCTGTGCTGCCGCTGCCGGATTGAGGGGGAACCGTGCGGATCGTGATCGCGGAGGACACCGCCATTCTGCGCCATGGCCTGGCCGAACTGCTGAACCTGCGCGGACACGAGGTGGTCGCGGCAGTGAAGAACGCGGGCGATCTTCGCACTGCAGTGCGGGAACACCGGCCTGAAGTGTCCATTGTGGACATCCGGATGCCGCCGACGCACACCGACGAAGGCCTGCGTGCGGCCATCGACCTGCGGGCCGAGCTGCCCGGCTGCGCGATTCTCGTGTTCTCCCAATACATCGAGACCACCTTCGCGAAACAGCTGCTCGCCGGCGAAGCAGGCGCCGTCGGGTACCTGCTGAAGGACCGCGTCGCCGAGGTGTCGGACTTCCTCACCGCGCTGGAACGCGTCGCCGCCGGCGAGACGGTGCTCGACCCGGAGGTCGTCCGGCAGCTGTTCGCGACGACCGGGCAGGCCGGTCCGCTCGCTGAGCTGACGCCACGGGAACGCGAGGTGCTCGACCTGATGGCGCAAGGCCGGTCGAACTCCGCGATCGCGGCCGAGACGTACCTGTCCGCAGGCTCCGTGGAGAAGTACGTGACGAGCATCTTCGGCAAGCTCGGCCTGCCGCCGTCGGAGGGGCACAACCGGCGCGTGCTCGCCGTCCTCCGGTACCTCGATTCGTGACACCTACGCTGACCCCATGTACTCCACCGAGATCGAGGTGCACACCGGCAGCACGGCGGTCGTCCACGACCTCACCCACGAGGCCGAGGCGTTCCTGCGGGCTGCCGATGCCACCGACGGCCTCCTGCACGTGTGGGTCCCGCATGCCACGGCCGGGCTCGCGATCCTCGAAACCGGCGCCGGCAGCGACGACGACCTCCTCGCCGTGCTCGACGACCTGCTCCCCCGCGACGACCGCTGGCGCCATCGGCACGGCAGCCACGGGCACGGCCGCGACCACGTCCTTCCTGCGCTGGTGCCGCCGTATGCGACCGTCCCGGTGCTCGGCGGGGTGCTGCTGCTCGGCACCTGGCAGTCGGTTTGCCTGGTGGACACCAACGTCGACAACCCGGTCCGCAAAGTCCGGTTCAGCTACCTCACCGGCTGATCCCGCCGTAGCATCGCGGACGTGACGGCCACACGCACGCACCGGCTGGTGCTCTGGGACATCGACCACACGCTCGTCGACTACACCGGGATCGGCAGCAGCTGGTACGCCGCCGCGCTCGCCTCGGCCACCGGCACGCAGCTGCACACCCACCCGGACTTCGGCGGGCGCACCGAGCGCGCAATCACCACCGATGTCCTTGCGCTGCACGGAATCAAGCCCGACGAAGAGACGATCCAGCGGCTGTGGCAGGAGCTGATCGCGCTCGCCGAACGCGCCGGGACCAGGCTGCGGGACGAGGGCCGGGCCCTCGACGGAGCCGCGGCCGCACTCGCCGACTTCGCCGGGCACGACGGTGTCGTCCAGACCCTCGTCACCGGAAACCTGCCGGAGATCTCGCTGCACAAGCTCGCCGCGTTCGGTCTCGAAGAGCACCTTGACCTGGAGATCGGCGGCTACGGATCGCTGTCGGCGCATCGGCCCGATCTCGTCCCGCACGCCGTCGACGCCGCTGCCGCGAAACACGGCACGTCGTTCCCTGCCGAGGCGGTGGTGGTCATCGGCGATACCCCGAACGACGTGGAGGCCGCGCTGGACCACGGGGCCGTCGCGGTGGCCGTCGCCACGGGCCGGTACTCTGCCGGACAGCTCGCCGACGCGGGCGCGCACACGGTGCTGCCGGATCTGGCCGACTTGGCCGCGGTCCGCACGGCGGTACTGGGCGGGTAGCCAGGTTCACCCGTTCGGGTCCCGGGCTCGTCGGCACGACGTTTGCGCAGGTCAGCGCTTCGACATCAGCCTTGAGACCAGGGTCGGGTCCGTCTGGGGTAGCAGTCCCTTAGGGGTGAAGTCGGTCCGTCGGCCGATGTCCTCCTGAGATTTCCCCGCCAGACTCTCAGCATGACGATTGCAACGCCGGCGAAGACCGCCGACGGTGCAGGCACGGGGGGAAACGGGCGGGCGGCCGGCTGGTCGCTCGGGCGGTTCGCCGTGCTGTGGCACCGGCTACCGTTCACGACCACTGTCTTCCTCGCGATCATGGTCGTGGGGGTCGCGACCGGTTCGCTCTGGCACGCCGCCGAACACCAGGCCACGTTCCACCAGTTCGCCTACGGGCTCCCGTCGATGGAGAACGGCCGCTGGTGGACGCTGCTCACCGGCCCGTTCTACGCGTTGCGGCCGTGGTTCTACCTGCCGATGGCGGGCGGTTTCGCGCTGCTGGCCGGGTTCGCCGAATGGCAGCTCGGCACCCGTCGCGCGATGGTGGTGACGATCGGCGGGCAGCTGGTGCCGACGATCGTCGCGACCCAGTTCCTCCAGCTGTGCCGGAATTCCGGCTGGGCATGGGCGGACCGCATTGCCGGGACGCTCGACGTCGGTTTCTCCGGCGGCGCACTCGCCGCAATCGCTGTCGCCAGCGCGACACTGCGTACACCGTGGCGGCTGCGCGTACGCGCGCTCCTGGTGGTGTACGCGGGTGTCGCCATCGTGTACGTCGGCACGCTCGCCGATCTCGTGCACTTCTTCGCTCTCGCGCTCGCATTGCCGCTGGGTCGCTGGCTCGCCGGACCTGCGGCGCGGAACGCGAACCGGCCGTCGCTGCGCGAATGGCGGCTGCTCGGATGTGCCGGGCTGGTGCTGCTCGTGGTCGCCGAAATGGTGATGTCGCTGATCCCGGGTGATGGGCCGTTCGGCTCGTCCAAGGAGATTTCCCTGTCCGGCGTCGAACTCATCCCGCTTTGCGTGGTGGCGGTGCCGTTGCTCAACGGATTGCGCCGTGGGTCCCGCTTCGCGTGGCGGTGCGCGATCGCGCTGTGCGTGTTCGCGGCGTCGCAGATGGCCATCCTGGCCGGGCTTTTCGCGATCACGCGGCTGTTCCACGCGGACTACGACCTCAGCGGGCCGCCGCTGTTCATCGTGGACAATCTCTTGTGGATGGTCGAGCTGGTGCTGCTGATCTGCGCCCGCCGCGCGTTCCGCGTACCGTCGCGACGCCGTCGCCGCAAGCTTTTCCGCGGTGGCCCTGACCCGGCGTTCGCCCGGCTTCTCCTTGGCCGCAACGGCGGCAGCACGATCTCGTGGATGACGACCTGGCCGCACAACACCTACTTCATCGCGTCCGACGGCGCGTCGTACCTCGCGTACCAGCGGCACGCCGGGGTGGCGGTCGCGCTCGGCGATCCGGTGGCGCCGGACGGGTCCGGGGCCCGCACGCTGCGGGAGTTCGCGACGATGTGCGAGAACAACGGGCTCGTGCCGTGCGTGTTCTCGGCGACGTCGGCGACCACCCGGCAGACCGGGGAGATGGGCTGGCAGCAGGTCCAGGTCGCCGAGGACACGTTGGTGGACCTGGAAAATCTCGAGTTCCGCGGCAAGGCGTGGCAGGACGTGCGGACCGCGCTGAACCGGGCGAAGAAGGACGGCATCGAGTTCCGCCTGGTACGGCTCGCCGAGCAGCCGCAGGCGATCCGCGAGCAGGTGCGAGCGCTGTCGCAGGAATGGATCGGCGACAAGGGCCTGCCGGAGATGGGCTTCACGCTCGGCGGCGTGGACCAGGCGATGGACCCGGCGACGCGGGTCGGGCTCGCCGTCGACGCCGACGGCACGGTGCACGGCGTCACGTCCTGGCTGCCGGTGCACACCGGCGCGGGCGAGGTCGGCGGATGGACGCTCGACGTGATGCGCCGTAGTGCACACGGATTCCGTCCGGTGATGGAGTTCCTGATCGCGTCGGCGTGCCTCGCGTTCCGCGAGGAGGGTGCGAAGTTCGTGTCCCTTTCCGGGGCGCCGCTGGTGCGCAGCAGCAACAGCGGGCCGCGGCAGATGGTCGACCGGATGCTGGACGCGCTGGGGTCGATGATGGAGCCGTACTACGGATTCCGTTCCCTGCACGCGTTCAAGGCGAAGTTCCAGCCGCGGCACGAACCGCTGTACCTCACTTACCGCGACGAGGCCGACCTGCCGCGGATCGGCATCGCGCTCGGGCGCGCGTACCTGCCCAATGCCGGGTTGAAGGACTTCGCGAAGCTCGCGTTGCGCCGTCAGCGCGTGGTGGGCGGCGGCGTGGAGGTGGAACGGTCGGCGGCCGGGACCCCGCGGTAGCTGTGCAGGATCCGCACCAGGTCGTCGCGGTTGTCTTGAGCGGAGTAAACAGTGAGCACGACCGCGTTCGTGCCGGACGCCAGTGCGATTGCGCCGACCAGCGCTTTCGGCGGCCGGCACGGATCGCTCCCGGTCGGCGTCACCTCGGCGACCATGAGCTTGGCCGGCGCGCGTTTGCCGTCCAGCTGGACCTCGGCGTCCTCGACCGGACCGGGTGTCACCTGTGCGGGCCGCGCGTTCTTGCCGGTGTACGCGGCGAGACCGACGTCCGCGACGGCCTTCCGCGCGGCTTGGGTTGCGTCGCCGGTCTTCTCGGACATGACTCCGGCGCCGCCGATGGCTGCGCTGCGGTCGTCGGGGCAGCTGCCCTTGCCGAGGAATGCGCTGGTGGCAAGGGTGACGCCGGGTTCCCAGCCGTGCACCACGGTGGGCGCCGGACGCCACGACGGCGGCACGTCGTAGGCGTACGACCCGTCTCGGCTCGCCACGGACTGCCAGCCGTCGACCACCGCGGGCACGACCACCCGCGGCTCGGGCTGGTAGGTACGCGGGGTGCTGGGTTTCGGGGTGTCGTCGGGCTTGCTCGGTTCCGGGGTGGACCGCGCATAGGCGATGGCCAGCGCGATGACCGCGGCGAGCGGAAGCATGATCAAGGCACGGCGGCGGTTCGGGCGTTTCCGGTTCGGGCGCTGGCGGAGCTGCTGCGGGGTGAGGTGCTGCCGCATCGGGTCCGGTTGCTTCGCGCCGTCAGCGGGTTCGTAGCCGCCGAACCCGCTGAGCGCCGCGTTGTCCTGATACCCGCTGTCGTCCTTGCGTTTCCGCCCGAACACCAGGTCAGCCGCGGACGAGCTTCACGAGGTGCCCGACCACCGAGTCCACGGCGATTTCCTCGCGGTCGCCGGTGCGCCGGTCCTTGACCTCGACGAGCCCGTTGGCGAGCCCGCGGCCGACCACGAGGATCGTGGGAACGCCGACCAGCTCGGCGTCGGCGAACTTGACACCCGGAGTGGCCTTGCGGTCGTCGAGGAGGACCTCGACCCCGGCCGCGTCGAGTTCGGCGGCGAGCTTTTCGGCCCCGGCGCGGACGGTGTCGTCCTTGCCCGCGATGACCACGTGCACGTCGTACGGCGACACCTCACGCGGCCAGACCAGGCCCTGCTCGTCGAAGTTCTGCTCGGCGAGCACGGCGACCAGCCGCGAGACGCCGACACCGTAGGAGCCCATCGTGATGCGGACCGGCTTGGAGTCGGGGCCGAGCGCGTCGACCTCGAACGCGTCGGCGTACTTGCGGCCGAGCTGGAAGATGTGCCCGATCTCGATGCCGCGAGCGGCGACGAGGGTGCCCTGGCCGTCCGGCGACGCGTCGCCCTCGCGGACCTCGGCGGCCTCGATGGTGCCGTCGGGGGTGAAATCGCGGCCGGCGACGAGGTCGACCACGTGGTGGTCACGCTCGTCGGCACCGGTGACCCAGGCCGTACCCTCGACCACGCGCGGGTCGACGAGGTAGCGGACCCCGTTCTCCTGCAAGGCTTTCGGGCCGATGTACCCCTTGACGAGGAACGGGTTCTTCGCGAAGTCGCCCTCGTCGAGCAGCTCGACCTCGGCGGGTTCGAGCGACGCTTCGAGCCGCTTGAAGTCCACCTCGCGATCGCCCGGGACGCCGATGCCGAGCAGCTGCCATTCCTTCGCGCCCGGCTGACGCGTCTTGACGAGGACGTTCTTGAGTGTGTCCGCGGCGGTGAACTCGCGGCCGAGCCCGGCGGCGTTGAGGAACGCGACGAGGGTCTCGATGGTCGGCGTGTCCGGGGTGTGGTGCGCCTGCGCGGCGGGCAGGCCGTCGAGCGGACGCGCGGGCGGCACGGGCGTGACCACGGCCTCGACGTTCGCCGCATACCCCGATCCGGTGCTGCGCACGAAGGTGTCCTCACCGGTTTCCGCGACGGCGAGGAACTCCTCCGACGCGGACCCGCCCATCGCCCCGGACGTGGCGGCGACGATCACGTACTCGAGGCCGAGCCGGTCGAAGAGCTTGATGTAGGCGTCGCGGTGGGCTTGGTAGGAGGTCGCCAGGCCTTCGTCGTCGAGGTCGAAGGAGTAGGAGTCCTTCATCACGAACTCGCGGCCGCGCAGGATGCCCGCGCGGGGGCGCGCCTCGTCGCGGTACTTGGTCTGGATTTGGTACAGGATGACCGGGAAGTCCTTGTACGAGCTGTATTCGCCCTTCACGGTGAGGGCGAAGAGCTCCTCGTGCGTGGGACCGAGGAGGTAGTCGGCGCCCTTGCGGTCCTTGAGGCGGAAGAGGGTGTCGCCGTACTCGGTCCAGCGGTTGGTGACCTCGTACGGTTCGCGGGGCAGCAGCGCGGGGAACTGGATCTCCTGCGCGCCGATCGCGTTCATCTCCTCGCGCACGATCTGCTCGACCCGCCGCAGCACCCGCAGCCCGAGCGGCAGCCACGAGTAACCACCCGGCGCGACCCGGCGGACGTAGCCGGCGCGTACCAGCAGCCGATGGCTGGGTACCTCGGCGTCCGCCGGATCCTCACGCAGCGTGCGGAGAAACAACGACGACATCCTGGTGATCACTGCGGACTCCCTGCCCTGCCCTAGACGTTGGGCACAGCGTAGTCAACCCCTTGGCCGCGATGCATGCGGGTTATCGCGGCCCTGGGGACTGCGCGCGTCACCCGTTCTGCGCCGCGCGGAGAATGCGGTTGCAGTCCCTTACGGCCGGTTTTTGTCAGGGGTGGGGATTAGCGTGCGGGTATGGAGATGAACATGATCACCGTGGACTGCACCGACCCGCGCAGCCTGGCAGAGTTCTGGACGGCCGCACTGGGCGTGGAGATAGCCGCCGACTACGGCGCATTCGTCATGCTGACGCGCCCACTCACCGGCGGTCCGGTATTGGGATTCCAGCAGGTCCCGGAACCCCGCGCGGGAAAGAACCGCGTCCACGTGGACTTCGGAGCCGCAGACCGCGAAGCGGAAGTCCGGCGGCTGGTCGGGCTGGGCGCAACGGAACGAGACAGACAATCCCAGCCGGGCATCGAGTGGACGGTACTGGAGGACCCCGAGGGAAACGTGTTCTGCGTGTCCAACCAGGGGGCCCATTGATGGTGGGGTGATGGGGTGAAGCCTTCGGCCGGGCTGAGACGGGACGAAGCCGGGGGCGGGACGGCTGGGCTGGGCCGAGGTGGGACGGCTGGGCTGGGACGACTGGCCTGGGCCGGGTTTGGGCGGCTGACCTGGCCGGATTTGGACGGCTGACCCGGGCCGGGGCGGGACGGCTGTTCTGGGACGACTGGCCTGGGCCGGGTTTGGGCGGCTAGCCCGGGACGGGACGGCTGACCTGGCCGGATTTGGACGGCTGACCCGAGCCGGGGCGGGCAGGACGGCTGGCCCGGCTGGGCGACACGGGCCTGGCTGAGCCAGGCTGGCCGGTCCGACTCGGCCAGGCCGAGTCCGGCAGGCCCGGGTGGGTACCGGCTGAGCTGAGCTCGGCCAGCTCAACCTGCCCAACCCAAGACCAGCCAGCCCAGCCCGGCCGCGTCAACCCGGCCGAGCCCAACGCGACCAGCCCAGCCCGATCAACTCAACCCGGCCCAGCACGATCAACCCGGCCCAACCCAACCCGGCCTGGTCAACCCAGCCGAGCCCAACCGACCCGGCCCAACGCGGCCCGATGAACCCAACCCAGCCCGGCCTGGTCAACCCGGCCCGAGCCCAAAGCGACCAGCCCAGCCCAGCCCGATCAACCCGACCAGCCCGACCAGCCCAACCCGGCCAGCCCGGCCTGGTCGGCCTGGTCGACGCAACCCAACCCCAACCCACCCGTCAACCGCAGATCACACCCCCACTCCCAGTGCGGCCAGCAGTACCGACACAAACGTCACCGGCGCGAGAAAGGCGTGCACAAAGGGTTTCGGGCGGTGGAGTTGCGCCAGCCCCGCCCGGCCGATGTCTCGCAGCGGGCCTGCCGTACCGCTGCGCTGCCGGTACAGCCGCATGGTGAGGGTGTCGCCCAAACCGTTGATCACGAACAGGAGCCCGAACGCCACCCACGCCAGCGCGACCGGCCGGTCGCTCGCCAGGTAGACGATCCACAGCACCAACCCGGCCACCGCGCTCGTCAGGTGCACGTACAGCAACGGCGGCGGCGGCTGGCTGCCGGACCGCAGCCAGCCCACGAGCATCGTCAAGCCCAGGGCCGCTCCGGCGATCCAGGCGGCCAAAGCCAGAAGAGGAGTCACATCCATCAAGGTACTACAAGCATAGTGTCAAGTCACTACAAGTATAGTGGCGGCATGACCAATCGCGAGCGGGCGCTCGACGCGGCGGTCGAGCTGCTCGGCACCGGTGGGGCGCGGGCGCTCACCCACACGCGCGTCGACGCGCACGCGGGCCTTCCGAAGGGCTCCACGTCCAACTACTTCCGTACCCGTGCTGCGCTCTTGGAGGGCGTCGTGCGGCATATGGTCGAGGCGGAATCGCCCATGGCGGCCGAAGCGGTCGTCGCGCCGGATTCGGCGGAGGAATTCGTCGACGAGCTTGTTCGGACCTTCGATTTCCTCACCGGTCCCAACCGCACCATGACCACCGCGCGCATGGTGCTGCTCGTCGAAGCCAGCCACGATCCGGCGTTGCGGGCTGCCCTCGCGCAGGGGCGCGCGACGTTCGAGCGGCTCGTCATTCCCGCGCTCGTCCGGCTCGGTGCGGCCGATCCGAAAACCGCCGCCGACGCGATCGCGGCCTGTTTCGAAGGCCTTTACCTGCACTGCATCGGACGGCACGCAGAGCCGGACGCGCGCGCTGTGTTCGAACTCGTCGTCCGCAGCGTGCTCACTCAGCCGAGCGACAACACATAGCCGTGCCACTCAGCCGAGTGGCAACACATAACCGTGTACACGCTCCGCCACCGCGTACCCGCACCGCTCATAAACCGCCAGCGCACGATGGGTGTTGTCCACGTCCACCGACAGCGCCGAGCGCTCGAAACCGGCCGCCCGCCCGGCCGCAAGCGTGTGACCCAGCAGCGCCGACGCCAACCCGCGGCCGCGAGCCTCCGCGCGAGTGCCGACGTAGTTCACGTACAGCTCCCGCACCCCCGTGGCCAGCGCGTCGGCCGCGTAGAACGAGCTCAGCACGAACGCCACCACCCGGTCGCGCTCCGGCGGCAGCAAGAGAAACGACAGGTCCGGCCGGAAATCCTTGCTGCTGCCGAACCGGTGCTGCCAGACCTCCGGCGACACCCACGTGCTGCCCCAGTGTCCGGCGAAGGCTGCGTTGCGGGCGTCCAGCGTCCAAGAATCGAAGCGCGGTTCGTACGGCATCAGCACCAAATCGCCGGGTAACGGCGGCGCCGGTGGCAGGGCAGCGAGGTCCGCGCGCATCTCGACGAACGTCCGCTCGTGCTTGAACCCGGCACGGTCCAAAAGCGCCGCGTACCAACGCTCGTTCTCGTGTGCGCCGGCATGCAGCTCCCCCGGAACACCCGGGAAATGCCGCTCGTGAACACGATGCGCCGTGCGCACGAACCACTCCGCCAGATGGTCGGCGACCTCACCACCGCGAAACTCCGGATCGGTCGCCGACTCCACCCGCGGCTGATGCACGACGTCGGCCGCATCCCGCGGGACGACCACCGCACAACTCACCAGCCGCTCCCCCGCCCAGCCGCCGATGCTCGCCGAAAGCAGGTCGACGAGTGGCGCGGACATCTCCTGCCGCAGGTCGTTTTCGTCGTGGTTCTCGCCGGTCCGGTCGACCGCCTCGGCCGCCGCGTACAGCCGGGCGAGCGCGCCCGCGTCGCCGAGCGAGAGCGGGCGCCAGGTGAGGTCCATACCGGCCAGCGTAGGGAGCAGCAGACGCCCGCCGCACCCGGATTTCGCGGCGGCTACGCTCCGGGGGTGCTGGTGCTTCTCCCCCCTTCCGAGACCAAGGCCGACGGCGGCAAAGGCGCTCCCCTCGACCTGGACGCGCTCTCGTATCCCGCGCTGAACCCGGTGCGCGCCAAGCTGGCCGACGCCCTCGCCGAGCTGGCCCGAGACGTCCCGGCGAGCCTCGCCGCGCTGGGCATCTCGCCACGGCAGAGCGACGAGGTCACCCGCAACGCCCAGCTCTGGACCTCCCCCACGATGCCCGCGCTCCGCCGGTACACGGGCGTGCTCTACGACGCGCTGGACGTCAAGAGCTTCACCCGCGCCGGTCTGGCCAAGGCACAGCAACGGCTGGCGGTGACGTCCGCCCTGTTCGGCGTCGTCGCGGCAACCGACCCGATCCCGGCGTACCGCCTGTCCGGCGGCAACACGGTCCCCGCGCTGGGCACCGTGCGCGGGCTGTGGAAGCCAGTGCTGGAACCGGTTCTACGCGACGTCGAAGGCTTGATCGTGGACCTTCGCTCCGGCACGTACGCCGCCTTCGCGAAACTCCGCGCAGACGCAGTGACAGTCCGCGTCGTCACCGAAGACGCGAACGGCAACCGCACCACGGTCAGCCACTTCAACAAGGCCTACAAGGGCCGCCTGGCCGCTGTACTGGCGACCGCCCGCACCGAACCGTCCACTGTGGACCAGCTGGTCCGGGTGATCACCAAAGCAGGCCTGACCGTGGAACGCACCGGCGACCACACCCTGGAACTACTGACCACGTGACGAGAACCTCCCGCACCAACGGCCGCCGTCCGTGAAGGGAACCTTCACGGAATCAGATTCCCTCATGGTTCCCTTCACGGACCTACACATTCCGTGATGGTTCCCTTCACGGACCTACGCAGGCCGCGGCATCAAGCGAACCTCCCCGGCGCGCACGGCCCCAGCTCATCGCCGGGCACATCCTCCCCCAGAACCAGCCCGGCGATCAGCTTCCCCGCATACGGTCCCAACGTCAGCCCCGCCGGGCCGAACCCGGTAGCCAGGAACAACCCCGGCGCGACCTGTCCCAAGAGCGGCAGCGAATCCGGCGTCACCGGCCGAAATCCGACCCGGGTCTCGATCAGGCCGGCATCCGCCAGCCCCGGTGCCACCGCCAGCGCCTGCTCCAGCACCTCAGCCTGTCCGCGCGCCGTGACCCGATGGTCGAACCCCACCCCGGCCTCCCGGGTAGCCCCGGCCACCACCCGCCCGCCGGGAAACGCCAGCAGGTAGTGACTCGTCCGCGGCAGCACCACCGGCCACCCCGCAGTTTCCGTACCCGGCAACGAAAAGTGGCTGATCTGCCCCCGCAGCGGCTCGACCGGCACCGGCACCCCCAGCGCGGAAGCCACCTCCGCCGACCACGCCCCGGCAGCGAGCACCACCGCGTCGCCGTCCAGCGCCGGCTCCCCCGCCCGCACCCGCAACCCGGGCTCCAGCGACGCCTCGGCCGTCACGAACTCGACCCCCTGATCGATCGCCGCGGAGATCAGCGCCCGGCGCAGCACCTGACCGTCGACCCGGGCCGAACCGGACACGTGCACCGCGGCCAGATCCGGGGCCAGCGGCGGGAAAACCTCGCGCGCCTGCGCAGGGTCGAGGCGCTGCACGACGCCCGCGTCCCCGGTCCGCGCGACCACCCGGTCGTACGCCTCGGTCAGCTCCGCCTCCACCGCGGACACCACCAGAGCGCCCACGACCTCGTACGACGACTCGTGGCCCGCCTCGGCCAGTTCTGCCGTCAGCTCCGGGTAATACCTTCCGGCGGCAGCCGCGAGCGGATACATCGCGTCGTCCCATGCCGACGTCGACGGGCTGACGATCCCGGCGCCCGCGTCGGTGGCCGAACCCGGCCGATCCGCGTCCACCACCACGACTTCCGCTCCCCGCCGCGCCAGGTGGTACGCCGTCGAAGCACCGCCCATTCCGCTGCCGATCACGATCACGCGCATGTCTTCACCCTGCCCGCCCGAACCAGGAACGTCGAACCTGTGATCCACATCACTGACTGACCAAATGACCAAAATGGTCAGTATGGTCGAAGGCATGAGGGAGAACAGCAAGGGCAGAGTGCTCGTCGTCGGAATGGGAATCAGCGGAACCGCCACGGCAGCGCGGCTGCACCGGGCAGGCTGGACACCGGTGATCGTCGAGCGGGCGGCGGCCCGCCGTTCGGGTGGTTACTTCGTCCTCTTGCTCGGCGTCGGCAAGAAGGCCGCGCAACGGATGGGTTTCCTCGGCGCAATGCACAACCGGGCGCCGGTGAAGCCGCACCTCGATCTCGACCGGAAGGGCCGCGCGAGGACGGCGAGCGGGTTCACCGACCTGCCCGGCGCGCCGTGGATCATGCTGCGCGGCGACGCGGAGAAGGCCGTGTTCTCCGCGCTGCCCGAAGACGTGGAGATCCGGTACTCGACGGTGCCGACCAGGATCGACCAGGACGCCGACGGCGTCGACGTGACCCTGCACGACACGGCGAACGGGACTTCGACGACCGAGCGGTTCGACCTGGTCGTGGGTGCGGACGGCCTGCGCTCCACGGTGCGCTCGCTGGTCTTCGGGCCGCCCGAGGACTACCTGCAGCGGCTGAACTACATGATCGCCGCCTTCGAGTACCCCGGCACCCCGGAAGGCCTGCCCCCCAACCAGTCCGCCGGACTGCTCGAACCCGGCCGCTCGATGTGGGTCTTCGCCTTCTCCGACCATGACCCGACGATCCTGCTGACCTACCGGACCGACGACGTGGACGCCGAGTTCACCCAGTCCCCTTCCGAGCGCATCCGGGCCGCGTTCGGACCCCAGCCTCTCGGCGGCACGCTCGACGCCGTCATTTCCGCCGCGGACTCGGCCGACGGCCTGCTGTTCGATTCGGTCGAGCAGGTGCACCTGGACCACTGGCACCGCGGGCGGGTCGTGCTGGTCGGGGATTCCGCGTGGTGCATCACGTTGTACGGCGGCATGGGCGTCTCCGCCGGGTTCGCGGGCGCCGACCTGCTCGGCGCCATGCTCGAGGAGCACCCCGGCGACCTCGAAACCGCGCTGAGCCGGTGGGAGAAGGAGCTGCGGCCGTATATCGAGCAGTACCAGGAAGGCGCGTTGCGGCAGCGCCCCGTCTTCGTGATGGAGACCCGGCTGCAGCTCATGGTGCGGCGCGCGATCCCGACGCTGACCAGGTTCAAGCTCGGCGCCCGCCTGGTGGCGCGCATGATGGGGACAGACCGCATGGCCGAGTTCCACGATGCCGATATCGTCGGCAGGGTACTCGGCCGACCCGCGCCGCCGGAGGAGAGAATCGTTGCCCGGACCGCTTGAACACAGTTCGCCCAAAGCCGCGCGCATTCTCGCGGCCGCGGGTGAGCTGCTGGTCACCCGCGGCAGCACGGGGGTGACCATCGCCGAGGTGGCGCGCAGGGCCCACATCGGCAAGGGCACCGTCTACCTGTACTGGAAGACCAAAGAAGACCTGCTGCTCGAGCTGCTCTGCCGGGATTTCCTCGACCTGGCCGACACGCTCATCGCGGAGATCACCGCCGACCCGGACCTGGCCCGGCCTTCCCGGCTGTACCCGCGTTTGCTGCGCAACACGGCCGAGCGGCCCTTCGTGTACGCCATGCAGAGCGGCAGCAGCGACCTCCTCGGCGTCCTGGCCGACGATCCCCGTTCCGCCCGCCTGCTCGGCAACCTGGGACCGGACGCGCTCACGCACGGCGTCCTGCCGATCTGGCGGCGCCACCACCTTGCCCGGACGGACTGGGAACCGGCCGATCAGGCATTCGTGCTGCGCGCGCTGGGCATGGGCTTCCTGTCGATCACGGAAGGCCGCAAAGACGCCTCGGTCGACCGGCTGTGCGGTGCCGCGGTGACCGCCTTGCTCGGTCCCGAAGAAGCGACCGCGAGCCAGGTCGAGGCCGCTGCGGCCGAAGGCGTCCAGGAGTTGGCCGAGGCCCGTTCGGCCGCGCTGGCAGTCATCAGCGACCCGGCTCCGGCGGTTCGCTGACCGCAGCGCGAACAAATCGGTTGCGCCGGGATCAGGGTGAACGGCAAGGTGGTCGGCAACCGGCCGGAGGGCCGGCGGTTGCCGAAGCGAGGAGGTGCGTCGTGGAGTTTGCCCGGGCGCTGTCCTGCCCACTTCCGCCCGCCCGCCTCGGCTAGAGCGCTTCCGCTCGCCCGGTGGGCACCTTGATCGAGGAGAACCCACCAGTGCGCGAGCACGATTTCGACGAATTTTCCGACGCTTCCGACCACGCCGAACCCCAGCCGCCGCGCCGCCGCCGTCCGCGGTACGACGACGAGCCCGCCCCTGCGCGCCGGGGACGGCTCACCGAGGCCGAGCGCGTCCGCGTCGCCCGGCTGCGCGACGACGCCTACACCGAAACCGAACTGCCCGACGGCGCCGACCGCTGGACCACCTGGGACGACGCCGACCACGGCCCGCATCCGCGGCCGGACTGGGTGATCACCGGGCTCGGCGCGGTCGACACCGACCTCGGCGTGCTCAAGACCGGCAAGGAGGCCGACGTACACCTGCTGCGCCGCAACGATCCCGGCACCGACGGCGTACTGCTGGCGGCGAAACGGTACCGGTCCGACGAGCACAAGCTGTTCCACCGCGACGCGGGTTACCTCGAGGGCAGGCGGATGCGCCGCTCCCGCGAGATGCGCGCGATGGCCGGGCGCACCGCGTTCGGCCGCAACCTGATCGCCGAACAGTGGGCGGTGGCGGAGTTCGCCGCGCTCTGTCGCTTGTGGACGATCGGGGCGCCGGTGCCGTACCCGGTGCAGCGGCACGGCACCGAACTGCTGCTGGAGTTCCTCGGCGACGCCGACGGCACCGCCGCGCCCCGGCTGGCGCAGCTGCGTCCCGCCCCGGACGAGCTGGCCGAACTGTGGGAACAAGCCGTGGCAGCGCTGGAACTGCTGGCCACGCAAGGGCTCGCGCACGGCGACCTGTCCGCGTACAACCTGCTGGTGCACGACGGGCATCTGATGGTGATCGACCTGCCGCAGGTCGTCGACCTGGTCGCAAACCCGCGCGGGACCGAGTTCCTGGCGCGGGACGTCGCGAATCTCGCCGGCTGGTTCCGCAGCCGCGGGCTGCCCGAACAACCCGTCGATGACCTGGTGAAGGACCTGGCCGCGGCGGCCGGGCTCGGCTGAAAACCCCGGCGGCGTCGCGAGTGTGCCGCATGCCACACCTGCGACGCCGCCCACAACCGTGCACCTGGGTGCGAAGGAGGAGAGGTCACTCCGGTACAGTGTTCGAAGACCGCATCGGCGGCGTGGATGAGTTGGTGTCCGTCGCCTCCACAGCCCGCAGCAGGGCTCGCGGCCATCCGAAGCAATTTCCGTCGGTGCGCCACGCCACGGCTTGGTACACCGGGTCCGTCCCTGTGAACGCCCACCGCACACCATCTTGCCCTGCCTGCGCGCGGGCAGCCCGGGCCTCCCTTGCGACGTGCCACGTCCGAGAGGCATTTGTGACAGTCACGTTCAACTCCGGCCACTCCGCCCGCTCCCGCGCGGGCCGCCCCGAGCGCAAGCCGCGGCACCGGCCGGCCGGTGGAGAAATGCTCCACGACGACGCGGTGGAAACCCCCGCCGTCAAGACCTTCGCCCAGCTGGGCCTGCCCGAGCCACTGCTGCGGGCGCTCGCCGAGGCGGGCATCGACGCGCCGTTCCCGATCCAGTCCGCCACCATCCCGGACGCGCTGGCCGGCCGGGACGTGCTGGGCCGCGCCCAGACCGGGTCGGGCAAGACCCTCGCCTTCGGCCTCGCCATGCTGGCCCGGCTCGACGGCGGCAAGGCCCGCCCGAAGCGCCCCCGCGCGCTCGTGCTGGTGCCCACCCGCGAGCTGGCCATGCAGGTGGCCGATTCGCTGACCCCGCTGGCCAAGGCGCTCGGCCTGTGGTGCCGCACCGCGGTCGGCGGCATGTCGTTCGCCCGCCAGGCGGACGCGCTCGCCCGCGGCGTCGACCTGCTGATCGCCACCCCCGGCCGCCTGTCGGACCACGTCCGCCAGGGCACCGCCTCGCTCGGCGACTGCAACTTCATCGCGCTCGACGAGGCCGACCAGATGGCCGACATGGGCTTCATGCCGCAGGTGCGCGAGATCATGGACCTCACCCCGCCGGGCGGGCAGCGGCTGCTGTTCTCGGCGACGCTCGACGGTGACGTCGACAAGCTGGTCCGGCAGTACCTGGCCGACCCGGTCACGCACTCGGTCGCGCCGTCCACCGCGAGCGTCACCACGATGGACCACCACTTGTTCCAGGTCTCGCACTCGGACAAGCAGGAGGTCGTCACCCGGATCGGCGCCCGCGAGGGCCGCACGATCATGTTCGTGCGCACCAAGCACCACGTCGACCGGCTCACCGAGCGGCTGCGCGAGCGCGGCGTGCACGCGGCTGCCCTGCACGGCGGCAAGACGCAGGGGCAGCGCAACCGCGTACTGGCCGACTTCAAGGAGGGCTACTCGGCCGTCCTGGTCGCCACGGACGTCGCCGCGCGCGGCATCCACGTCGACGACATCTCGCTGGTACTGCACGTCGACCCGGCCGCCGACCACAAGGACTACCTGCACCGCGCGGGCCGCACCGCCCGCGCCGGCGCATCGGGCACGGTCGTGACGCTGGTGACGCACGACCAGCGCCGCACGGTCCGCCGGATGACCGACCGGGCCGGCGTCCGCGCCGAGACCACGATGGTCCGCCCGGACGACACCGAGCTGTCCCGCATCACCGGCGCCCGCGAACCGAGCGGCGAGCCGGTCGTGGAACGCCGCCGGGAAGCTCCGCGGCGCTCGGGTGGACGCGGTTTCGGTGGTTCGGGTGGTTCTGGCTCGGGTGGCTTTGGCGGCGACCGCCGGGACCGCGGTTACCGCGGCTCGCGTGAGGGCGGCTACTCGCGTGACGGCGGTTCGCGCGAGGGCGGTTACCGCTCCCGGGACGGCGGCGGCTACCGCGGTTCCCGCGACAACGGCTCCCGCGACGGCGGTTACTCGCGTGATGGCGGTTCCCGCGACGGCGGCTACTCCCGCGACAGCGGTCCCCGCGAGGGCGGTTACTCGCGGGACGGTGGCGCCCGTGACGGCGGCTACTCCCGCGACAGCGGCTCCCGCGAGGGCGGCTACTCCCGTGACGGCGGCTACCGAGGCTCCCGCGACGGAGGCGGCTACGGCCGCGGACGCCAGCAGCAGCGCTTCGGCGGCTCCGGCCGCCCGCAACGCCCAAGCCGCGGCCCCCGCCGAGGCCACGACGCCTGATCCCGGCGCCTGCTCCACCGCGTGATCCAAGAACAACGGCCCCGCTCCGGCGGGGCCGTTGTCGTTTTCCCCGGACCACCAACGCCCGGGCTTCCCCGCATGCGGCCAGCTGCACTGGCCAGTGGCCCGATCAAACCTCGTGAGCGCCGCCCAGCGCACCCGGCCCTCCCAGGCCAACCAGCCACCCCGGCCAAGCCTCATCAGGCCCCCAAACCCGCCACCCACCCCAAGCCTCATCTCCGCCCAACCCGGCATCCCCGAGGGCAGTGTTTCCGTTGCCCCCGCAGGTTTCCCGCGTGTCGTCCGGTGGGGGTCACGCGGTGGGCGGCGCCTCGGATGCGACACTGCCTCAGTGACTGCGACCCCGCCGCTGCTGCCGGAAAACGTCTTCGACTGGCTGGACGCCGAGGGTGGCCGTCGGGCGGAAGCCGGGCTCGGTCGGCGGTTGCGGCCCCGGCCTGCGCAGCACACCGGGCTCGACCTGGCCAGTGACGACTACCTCGGCCTCGCCCGCGACAAGCGCGTCGCCGGGGCGGCGGCAGCGGCGGCGTTGCGCTGGGGGGCGGGCGCGACCGGGTCGCGGCTCGGGACCGGGTCCACAGAACTGCATTCCGAGCTCGAGCACGAGCTCGCGCGCTTCTGCGGCGCCCAGGCGGCGCTGGTGTTCTCCTCCGGGTTCGCGGCGAACCTCGGCGCGGTCACGGCGTTGTCCGGCGCGGAATCGGCCATCGTGACCGACAAGCATGTCCACCCATCGCTCGTGGAAGGCTGCCGGTTGTCCCGGGCGGACATCGCGGCGGTGGCGCATGCGACGCCCTCGGCGATCAAGCATGCGCTCGCCACCCGGCGCAAGCCGCGGGCGCTCGTGGTCACCGATTCGGTGTTCTCCGTGGACGGGGATCTCGCGCCGCTGGATGAGCTCGCCGAGATTTGCCGTGGGCACAGTGCCGCGTTGGTTGTCGATGACGCGCACGGGTTCGGCGTCCTCGGTGAAGGTGGACGGGGTGCGGTGCACGCTGCCGGGTTGTCGTCCGAGCCGGACGTGGTGACCACGTTGGCGCTTTCCACTGCGCTCGGCGCGCAGGGTGGCGCCGTCGTCGGGCCGCGTCGCGTGATCCGGCATCTCGTGGACACCGCGCGCAGCTTCCTCTTCGACACTGCCCTCGCGCCCGCCAGTGCCGCCGCTGCGCTGGCCGCGTTGCAGGTGCTCAAGGCCGAACCGGACCTGCCGGCGAAGGTCGTCGAGAACGCCGGAAACCTTGCTATGCAACTGAAAAACGCCGGTTTACCCGTCAGTCTCCCGGAGGCCGCAGTGCTTTCCGTACCGGCGCCGTCCGCGGAAGCTGCCGTCGCGTGGGTCGAAGCCTGTGCGGAGCAAGGAATTCACGTCGGCTGCTTCCGTCCGCCTGCCGTGCCCGACGGCGTTTCGCGGCTGCGGCTCACCGTCCGCGCCGATTTGTCCGAAGCGGACCTCGACCGCGCGGTCAAGGTGATCACTGCGACGGCGCCGCCCGGCGCATCGTGATGTGCGGGATGCCGTCCTCGAGGAACTCGTCGCCCTCGGCGACGAAACCGAAGCGCGCGTAGAGCTTCTGCGCGTACGTCTGCGCGTCCAGCACGAACTCCGCGGACGACCCGTCCAGCGCTTCCGCCATGAGCTCGGCCGCCAGCCCGCGCCCGCGCGCGGACGCCGCCGTGACCACCCGCCCGATTCGCTCGCCACCGCCGGGTTCGACGAGTACCCGCAGGTACGCCAGGATTTCCTCGCCCTCGGTGAGCCAGAGGTGCCGCGTACCGGGCAACAGGTCACGGCCGTCGAGCTCGGAGTACGGGCAGTCTTGCTCCACCACGAACACGTCGACGCGCAGCCGGAGAATCGCGTACAGCTCAGCCGGGGTGAGGTCGGGTCCGCTTGCGCGGTGCAGAGTCGTCACCCGGCCTTGCTTAACACAGGTCAGCCGAGCAGCCGCGCCTGGGACTGCGCTGCGATGGCGTCCGAGAACTCCGACACCCGCGTGTACACCCCGGGCTTACCGGCTTTCGCGCAGCCGTCGCCGAACGACACGATGCCGATCAGCGTGTCGCCCACCACGAGCGGGCCGCCGGAATCGCCCTGACAGGCGTCGATGCCACCGTCGGGGTAGCCCGCGCACACCATGCTCGACGGGTCGTACGTGTCGTACGCCGACTTGCAGGTGGAGTCACTGACCAGCGGGACCTGGGCGCTGCGCAGCACGTCGGAGCGCTGGCCGCCCTCGGAGAGGCGTCCCCAGCCGAGCACGGTCGCCTGCGTGCCCTCGGCGTACACCGACCGGTCGCTGCTGCCGGCCGGCTTCGCCGCGCGGTACGGCAGCTGCCCGCGGACGCTGAGCACCGCGACGTCGTTGCCCTTCGTGGGATCGGTGTACCCCGGCGCGACCCAGACCCGCGACACCGACAGCACCACACCGTCGCTGCTGCGCTTGTCCTGGCGCCCGGCGACGACGCGGATCGACGACTGCGACACGGCTTTCGCACAGTGCGCGGCCGTGGCCACCGCCGACTCGCTCACGATCACCGCGCCGCAGAACTGCGCGCCGCTCTGGTCGGTGAGGTACACCGCGTACGGATGCTCGGCCAGCGACGACTCGTTGCCGCCGACGATGCGCGGCTCGGCATGCGAGGAGCCGCTGGCGGGCGGGGCAGGTTCGGCGGCCCACGCCGAACCGACCGGCACCGCCACCGCAGCGGCGAGCAGCGCCCCCGCGGCAAGCAGGAGCGGACGGCGGAACTTCGCGGGCATGGGCTTCCCTTTCACTGGTACAGCTGTGCTCTGCATGACTCTGAACGACTCTGGACGGCGCTGAACGCACCCGGACGACTCCGGCGCGTGAACACCCGGCCGCGATTACCCTAAACGGAGCAGGCCCGAAACGGTGTCACTGGAACGGGTGGACTCGCTGTGTACCGAGCGCATTTGTTTAGCTGGTCCCATGCGACGGAGAACGGCCGCGACGGCCGGTGCGCTGACCGCCTTCTTGCTGGCTGGGTGCACCACAGCGGCTCCGCCCCCGGCGCCGCAGGCCCCGTTGACGGCGCCACCGGCGCCCGCCGGCCCGACATCTCCGGCAACTCGGACAGCGACGACCGCACCCGCCGTCACCTGGCAGGTGGGTGCCCGCCCGCTCCCGCTCCGCCCGGACGGCTTCGGCGAGGTCCTTCCGACTCCACCCGAATTGGTGAACCGCTCGCTCCCGACCCGGGACCTGCTTCCGCCACCGAGCGGCACGACGTACGCCGCGAAGATCGCCGAAGTGCCCGCCGACGTGCTCCAGCGCAGTACCTGGCAATCCGCCTGCCCGGTCGCCGCGAAAGACCTCCGCTACGTCACGCTGTCGTTCTGGGGCTTCGACCGACGACCGCACACCGGTGAGCTGCTGGTCCGCCAGGATGCCGCGGACGCAGTGGTCAAGGCGTTCGGCGAGCTGTACGCGCAGCAGTTCCCGATCGAGGAGATGCGCATCACGGCGCCGTCCGAACTCGACGCACCGCCGACTGGTGACGGCAATGACACGAGCGCTTTCGTGTGCCGTCCGGTCCGCGGGCAGAAGAACTGGTCAGCGCACGCGTACGGGCTGGCGGTGGACGTCAACCCGTTCTGCAATCCGTACACGAAGGGGGATCTCGTGCTGCCGGAGCTGGCGACGTCCTACGTCGACCGCGCCGACGTCCGGCCGGGCATGATCACCGCTGGTGGGCCGGTCGTCCGCGCCTTCACGAACGTCGGCTGGCAGTGGGGCGGGAACTGGACGTCCCCGGTCGACCGGATGCATTTCACGGCCAACGGAACCTGATCAGGGAACACCCGGGCGGGCGAATCGGGTTGACTAGGCTGGCAGGAGAAAATCTTCGGGAAGGACCGCCGTGCCGCACTACGACCTGGTGATCATCGGGACCGGATCGGGCAACTCGATCCTCGGGCCGGAGTTCGCGGACCTCCGCACGGCCCTCGTCGAGAAGGGCGTGTTCGGCGGCACCTGCCTCAACGTCGGCTGCATCCCGACCAAGATGTTCGTCCACGCGGCCGACGTCGCGGCGACGCCGTCGGCGAGCTCGCGGTTCGGAGTGGACGAGGAGCTCAAGGCGGTGCGCTGGCGCGACATCCGCGACCGCATCTTCGGCCGCATCGACCCGATTGCCGACGGCGGCGCGGAGTACCGGAAATTGCACGAGGACAACCGGAACGTCGACGTCTACCAGGGCGAAGGCCGGTTCACCGGCGTGAAGGAACTGCGCGTCAGCTTCGCGGACGGGCGGCCGGACGAGGTGCTCACCGCCGACCGGTTCGTGCTGGCCGCGGGCGGGCGCCCGGTGATCCCGGACGTGCCGGGGCTCGCCGAAACCGGCTACTACACGTCCGACACGATCATGCGGCTCGACGACCTGCCGCAGCGGATCGTCGTGCTCGGCGGCGGGTACATCGCGGCGGAATTCGCGCACGTGTTCGCGTCGTTCGGCGTGGCAGTGACGGTGGTGAACCGCTCGGGTGCGTTGCTGCGCCAGGAAGACGAGGACATCAGCGCCCGGTACACCGAGCTGGCCACGCAACGGTTCGACGTCCGGCTGGAGCGCAAAACCCTGCGTGCCCGGCGGACGGACACCGGGGTCGCGCTGGATCTCGAAGGCCCGCACGGCGCCGAGACCGTCGAGGCCGACCTGATCCTGGTCGCGACCGGCCGCACACCGAACTCCGACCTCCTCGACGTGGCCGCCACCGGCGTCACCACCACCGAGACCGGACACGTCATCGTGGACGACTACCAGGAGACTGCGGTCGACGGCATTTACGCGCTGGGAGATTTGTCGTCCCCGCTGGAGCTCAAGCACGTCGCGAACCACGAAGCCCGGGTGGTACAGCACAATCTGGCGCATCCGGACGACCGGATCAAGGCCGACCACCGGTTCGTGCCGCACGCGGTGTTCACGTCGCCGCAGGTGGCGGCGGTGGGGCTGACCGAGCGGCAGGCCGTCGCGCGTGGACTGTCCTATGTGGTCTCGAAGCAGGATTACGCGGGTATCGCGTACGGCTGGGCGATGGAGGACACGACGGGTTTCGCGAAGCTGCTGGCCGACCCGTCCACGGGACAGCTGCTGGGCGCGCACATCATCGGCCCGCAGGCGTCCACGGTGATCCAGCCGCTGATCCAGGCGATGAGCTTCGGCCTCGACGCCCGGCAGATGGCGCGCGGGCAGTACTGGATCCACCCGGCAATGCCGGAGCTGATCGAGAACGCGCTGCTGAACCTGCCGCTGGATTGACGATCACACGAAACGGCGCCGCCCGGCCAGGCCGCCGAAGATCATCTGCGCCACCATCACCACGAGAAGCACGATCAACGACACCGACCAGCTCCCGGTGGCGTCATGCAGCAAACCGAACGCAAACGGACCGACCGCAGCAAGCAGGTAACCGAAACCCTGCGCCATTCCCGACAACCGCGCCGTCTCCGCACCCGTCCGGGCCCGCAACGCGATCACCGTGAGCGCCAAGGAAAACACGCTCATCCCGATGCCGAGCAGGATGCTCCACAGCAGGGGCGAGAACCCCGGCGCGATGATCAGCCCGAGCATTGCGGCGACGCCGAATACGCCCAACCCGACGATCCACGGGCTCTGGCTGCCCTGCCGGGCGGCGATCGGCGGGATCACCAGGCTGATCGGTACCGCGATCACGGAGATCAGGCCGAGCAGGAGACCGGCGTCGGCCTTGCTGACGCCTGCGTCGATGAACACCTGGGGCAGCCAGCCCATCACCACGTACGCGATGAACGACTGCAGGCCGAAGAAAAGCGTGACGATCCAGGCGAGCGGGCTGCGTAGCAACGACCTTCCGGCAGTGGTACCCGCGGCCGGGCGCGGCGGGCGTCCGGTGCCCCGCGAAGCAAGCAGCCACACCACCAGCGCGCCCGCGGCCAGCACGGCCCATGACCCCAGCGAGGCGCGCCAGCCGCCCAGCGCTGATTCCAGCGGCGGGCTCAGCGCGGAACCCGCCGCACCGCCGCCCTGCAGCGCGGCGGTGTAAATCCCGGTCATGAGACCGACACGGGCCGGGAACGAATCCTTGATCACCACCGGGATGAGCACGTTGACCAGCGCAATCCCGGCGGTCGCGACGAGGGTGCCGCCCAGTACGACGAACTGGCCGTCGAGCACTCGCAGCACGAGCCCGGCGGTGAGCACCACCAGGGCGAACGCGATTGCGCGGCCGATGCCGAACCGCCGGGACAGCATCGGCGCGGCGAGACCGGCACCCGCGAAACACAGCCCGGGCAAGGTGGTGAGCACGCTCGCCCACAGCGCGGACGCACCGAGGCCCTCGCGCATTTCCGCGAGCAGGGGCCCGATGCTCGTGATCGCCGGGCGCAGGTTCATTGCCGTGAGCACCACCGCGACCGCCAGCAGCGCGCCACCGGCGACTACCCCGGGCCGACGACGGGCCGGTACCTCCTCTTCGAGGCTGCCTTCGAGTTCCAGCTCGAGCCGCTCGGCGTAGGTTGCAGCGGAAGGACGCGCGGCGGCGGAGTCTCGGAAGTCGGCGGGCACGTAAGCTACTATGGCATACATAGGATGATTGGATGAAGGGATTACCCTGTGCCCTTGGCCACCACCCGCCGCGCCGGGCTTGTCGACCAGGTCATCGACCAGCTGCGCGAAGCGGTCAGTGCCGGAGAGTGGCCGATCGGGCACCGCATTCCCACCGAACCGGCGCTTGCCGCGCAGCTGGGCGTCGGGCGCAATACGGTGCGCGAAGCGGTACGCGCGCTCGCGCACACCGGGATCTTGGAAGTACGGCAGGGCGACGGCACGTACGTACGCGCGACGAGTGAAGTGTCCGGCGCGATCCGCCGGTTGTGCGGCACGGAGTTGCGCGAGGTACTGCAGGTGCGTCGCACGCTGGAAGTGGAGGGCGCCCGGCTGGCCGCCACCGCGCGTACCGACGAGGACGTGGCCGAGCTACGCGGCCTGCTCGAACAACGGGACCTCGACTGGGACGAGGGCCGCCGCGACGATTTTGCCCGTGACGACGCCGAATTCCACCTCGCGGTGGTCCGTTGTGGACACAACGGGCTGCTGTTCGAGCTCTACCGCGGCCTGATGGAAGCGATTACCGCGAGCGTGGCGTCCACTTCGGACAATCCGGAGCACGCGGAGATGATCATGCACCGGGATCTGGTGGACGCGATCGAGGCCCGCGACGCCACCCGCGCGGCCGCCGAAGCCGCCGGTTTCCTCGACGAGCTGCTCGCCCGGGTGGACCGGAACTAGGGCAGGGTCAGGATTTCCGCGCCGTCGGCCGTCACCACCAGCGTGTGCTCGAACTGGGCCGTCCACTTCTTGTCCTTCGTGGTGACCGTCCAGTCATCGGACCACACGTCGTAGTCGATGGTGCCCAGCGTGATCATCGGTTCGATGGTGAAGGTCATGCCTTCCTCGATCACCGTGTGCACCGACGGCTCTTCGTAGTGCAGCACGGTGGGCGCGGTGTGGAAGGCCGGGCCGACGCCATGGCCGGTGAAATCGCGGACCACGCCGTAGTCGAACCGCTTCGCGTACGCCTCGATCACGCGGCCGATCACGTTCAGCTGCCGCCCCGGGCGGACCGCCTTGATCGCGCGCGCAGTCGCCTCGCGGGTGCGCTCGACGAGCAGCCGGGCTTCCTCCGACACGTCACCGGCGAGGAACGTCGCGTTCGTGTCGCCGTGCACGCTGCCGAGGTACGCCGTGACGTCAATGTTGCAGATGTCACCGTCCTCGATCACCGTCGAGTCCGGGATGCCGTGGCAGATCACCTCGTTCAGCGAGGTGCAGCACGACTTCGGGAAACCGCGGTACCCGAGCGTGGACGGGTACGCGTGGTGGTCTAGCAGGAACTCGTGCACCACCTTGTCGATGTCGTCGGTGGTCGCGCCGGGTTTGACCGCTTTGCCGCCCTCCTCGAGCGCCTGTGCGGCGATCTTGGACGCGACCCGCATCGCCTCGACGACCTCCGGGGTCCGCACGCCGTTGCCGGTGTCCCGCTTCGGTGCCGGCCGGTCGACGTACTCGGGGCGGGCGATGTCGGCGGGGACTTCCCGGCGCGGCGTCTGGACGCCGGGCTTCAACGGGGCGCGATCGGACATGTCCCCCAGCCTACGACCTCGCGGGCGTGGCTCAGAACAGCACCGTGGCGTACTGCCCGACCTGCTCGAACCCGATCCGCCGGTACGCGGCGAGCGCGGGCGCGTTGAAGGCGTTGACGTACAGGCTCGCGGTGCGGCCCAGGCCGTGTACCAGGCGATTCACCACTGCCGCCGTACCCGCGGTGCCGAGCCCGCCGCCACGCCGGTCCGGGTGCACCCACACGCCCTGGATCTGGCCGACGCGCGCGGACATCGCCCCGATCTCGGCCTTGAACACGACCTCGCCGTCCTCGAAGCGGGCGAAGGCGCGGCCGGTGGAAATCAGCTCGCTCACGCGGGCGCGGTAGCTGGCGCCACCGTCGCCTACCCGCGGGTCGACACCCACTTCCTCGATGAACATCGCGACCGCCGCGGGCAGATACCGGTCGAGCTCGTGCGGGCGGACGGTGCGCACGCGCGGGTCGGGGGCCACCAGCGGGTCGCCCTCCAGCGCCATCAGCGGCTGGTCACCGCGCACCTCGCGGGCGGGTCCCCATTCGGCGGACAGCTCGTCCCACAGCCCCAGGACCTGCGGCGCGGGGCCGACGAGCGAGGAGCAGGTGCGCTGCCTGCGCAGGGCACGGTCGGCGAACGAGCGGAGCGCCGAGGCGTTGCCACGCAACGGGATCAGGTTCGGCCCGGCAAAGCAGAGCCCGGACAGCCGCCCGGACCGCCCCGGCCGCGCGTCGGCGGCCCAGAGCTCACCACCGAGCCGCCACGGGTCGAGACCGGCCGCCTCGACCCTGGCGCTGACCATGCAGCTGCCCACCGGGTCGGCGGCGAGTGCAGCGCGCACCGCCGGATAGTCCCGATCGTCGAGCAGCCGTGCACCTGCAAGCCGCAACACAGGGTCCAGAGTGCCAGATGAACCGGATGAACGGAACGCGAGCCGGCCGACACGCTGAGATGAACGCACCGCACACCCGAACGGCGGCACCTGCCGGGGCGGGTCGAACGGGTCAGCGAGCCGGGCGGATCAGGTGCATCCGGAGAAGCCCGGCGCGGCACCCGCGCTCAGGACCGGGCGCGCCGACCGGCCACCGAGGTGCCGAAGTCCTTGTCGGCCTGGATGTCGATCGCCGCCACCAAGGCCTCGTCGTTCAGCATGGCCAGGGCGGCCGTCGAATCGCCCAGTACCTTTTTGAAGCGTGCGACGAGCTCGTCCTCCACCGAGCGCAGGGTCCGGCGGCCGGTGTCGGTGATGGAGAACAGCACCCCGCGGCCGTCGGCGGCGAGGCTCACGCGTTCGATCAGCCCGGATTTGACCATCCCGTTGGTGAGGGCCGAGATCGCCGGGCGGCTCACCGCCGCGTACTGCGCCAGCTCGTACGCCCGCTGGTCGCCGCGGTCGGCGCTGTGCAGGGCGCGGTACTGGGCCAGGGTGAGCCCGCCCTCCTCGCAGACCTGCCCGGCGACCCGGGCCAGCCGGATGATCGTGCGGACCGCCCCCAGCAGTTCACCGTCTGCTCGCCTGGTCACAGCTTTCTCCTCACCGCATGCGACCCGGAGCCTACTAGGCCCGGCGCAGCAACACCGCCACCACCAGAGCACTCGTGAACACGATCACCGCGCCCCAGGCGCTGGCCGTCACCGAGGTCCGCGCCGCGGCGAGGGTGCCCAGCACCGCAGGTCCGAGCGCCGCCCCGACCTGCTGGCTGGTACGCACCAATGCCGATGCCGGTGCGGTGTGCGTCCGGTCGTCGACGGTCGCGGCCGTACCCACGCTGGAGGGCATGAGCAGCCCGCCGCCGACCCCCAGCAGCACCAGGACCGGCAGCACCAGCCCGGGATAGGTGCTGCCCGCCCCGAGCCGGGTGAACACCACGAACCCGGCGCCGATCAGCACGAGCCCCGCCGGGATGACCACCCGCGGCCCGATCCGGCCGAGCGACCGGGGTACCACCTGGGTCGCGGCGAGGATGTTCACCGCGACGAACGGCAGGAACGCGAGCCCGGTCTGCCACGCCGGCCAGCCGTTGACGAGCTGCAGCTGGTAGGTCAGGAAGAGGAACATGCCGAACATCGCGAACTGCGAGCTGACCACGGCCAGGTTGGCGCCGACCCGGGCCGGGCTGGCCAGAATTCCCAGTGGCAGCAACGGTTGCCGGACTCGCGTCTGCCAGAACGCGAACACCGCAAGCAGCACGGCCGACGCGGCGAGCGGGCCGATGGTGGTCGCCGCTCCCCAGCCGTCCCGGCCCGCCTCGGCCAGCGCGTAGACGAGCGAGGCGAGCCCGCTCGACGCGAGCACCACCCCTGGCACATCGAGCCGTACCCCGCGATCGGGCTTGACCGGCGCGACGCACCGGGGTGTCAGAACCGCGACCGTGAGCGCAATCGGCACGCTCACGAAGAGACACCACCGCCATCCCAGCCCGGACGTCAGCACGCCGCCGAGCACCTGCCCGGCGGCGACGCCTGCCATGAGGGTCGAGCTGAACACCGCGAGTGCCTTCGCCCGCTCGGCCCGTTCGGTGAATGTGGTGGTGACAAGGGACAACGCGGCCGGGGCGAGCAATGCGGCGAAGAGACCCTGCGCGACCCGGCCCGCGATGAGCATCCCCGGCGCCACCGCCGAACCGGACACCATCGACGACACGGCAAACCCGAGTACCCCGATCACCAGCGCGCGGCGCCTGCCGATGACGTCGCCGGCCCGGCCCCCGGCGAGCAGGAACGCCCCCAAGGTGAGCGAGTAAGCGACCAGCACCCACCTGGTCGCGCTTGCGGACAGGCCGATGTCCCGCTGGGCCGAGGGCAGGGCGATCACCATCATCATGCCGTCGAGGGCGGTGATCAGCTGGGCGGCCGACAGCACCGCGAGCGCCCGGCCGCGCCGCGGGGCAAGTGCTTCGTCCATCGGCTACTGCGCCACCAGCGCCTGTACCGCGTCGTCGAGGACGGACAGGTGGGTGGCCACGTCGGCCCGCGACGTCTGCGGGCACATCAGGGCCATGTTGTGGAACGGCGTCAGGAACACGCCCCGGTTGAGCAGGAACAGATGCAGGTAATCCTCCAGGTCCGGATCGGCCGCGCGCTCGGATTCCGTGCCGTTGCGTGGTTCCGGCGCGGTGAACCGGTACTCGGCGCGGGCGCCCAGCTGCGTGACTGTCCATTCCAGACGGTAGTTCTCGATGATCCGCCGTACCCCGGCGGTGTACTGGCCGGCGAGGTCGATCATGTGCCCGTACGCGTTGTCGGTGAGCACTTCGGTGAGCGTGGCCCGGGCCGCCGCAAGGGAAAGCGCGTTACCGGCGAGGGTACCGCCGACGCCACCGGTGTCGACCAGGTCAAGGCCGGGGGTGCCGAGCACGCTGTCGGAGAAGGACTTCGACAGCCCGTACGCGCCGATTGGGATCCCGCCGCCGATTGCCTTGCCGATCGTGACGATGTCCGGTTCAAGACCCCAGGCCGCCGTACAGCCACCCGGTCCCGCGGACACGGTGTGCGTCTCGTCGTTGATCAGCAGGGTGCCCGCTTTGCGCGTCAGCTCCCGGACCCCGGCCAGGTAACCGGGCTCCGGCAGGACGATGCCCATGTTGGTCAACGCCGGTTCCATCAGCACCGCGGCGACGTCGCCGTGCGCCAGTTCCCGTTGCAGCCCTTCGAGATCGTTGAACTCCACCACCCGGCTGGTCTGGGTCACGTCGACCGGCGGACCTACGTTGCCCCGCCGCGACTGCGGGCCGTCCGGGCCGGTGACGATGAACGATTCGTCGACGCTGCCGTGGTAGCTGTAGGAGTTCACCAGCACCCGCGGACGGCCGGTGACCGCCCTGGCCAGCCGCAGCACCCAGCGGTTCGCGTCGGTCGCCGACAGGGAGAAGCTCCAGTGGCTCACCCCGAACCGGCGGGACAGCTCCGCGGCGACGATCTCGGCGTCTTCGGTCGGCAACATCGCTGTGGCACCACCGGATTCGGCGTACCGGCGCACCACCGCCGCGACCGTCGGACCCGGCGAGTGCCCAGCCATCGACCCGGTGTCGCCGAGGCAGAAGTCGATCAGGTCGTGCCCGTCGACGTCGACCACGTGCGCCCCGGACGCCCGGTCCAGATACAGCGGGAAGTCCGCGGCGGTCTTGGCCATCCACGTCATCGGCACCCCGGTGAGCAGGTGCCGGGCCTTGCCGGACAACGCCCTCGACCGCGGGTTGCAGCCGACGTACCGGTCCTGCTCGGTCTTCAGCAGCCGGGCGAGCCCGGCTCGGTCGATTTCGGTCATGCGTTCGTGCCTTTCCCGCGCAACCGCCGGGTCGCTTCCTCGTCCACGGCTGCGCTGTCGTCGAGTACCACCCGGTAGATCCGCTCGGCCCGGTCCCGGCTGATCCAGCCCTCCCGGACGTCTCGGGCGACCAGTCCGGGTTCTCTGGTCTCCGGCGGGCCGTACCCGCCTCCGCCACTGGTCAGCGCCACCAGCCGCTCCCCCGCGGTGATCCGCACCGGGCCGCAGATGTCGGCCGCCGCGACGGTGCCGTCCGCCGCCCGGACGTACTGCGCCGACGGAGCGCCGCCGAGACCACCGCGGGCACCGGCGGTCGGGTTGATCGAGCCGTCGTTGGCGTAGATCGCTTCCAGTTCGCCGTCGGCCGGGCCGTACTCCACCGACAATCCTGGTGCACCCCGGCGATACCCCGCGCCTTCGGTGTCCGGAGCAAGGCCGCGGCGGTGGATCACGATGGGTTGCTTCAGCTCGTCGATCTCGACGCTGTCCAGCAGGAGCGTGCCGCCGCTGCCGAGGTCGCTCATGGTGAGCCAGCCGTCGGTGACCGGACCGCCCGCGCCGCCGTTGGTCCCGGTGAAGATCTGGTTGACGAACGGTTCCGCGCCACCGCGACTGTCCATTCCGGACACCACGGCTTCGGACGGCGACATCCCCGCGCCGACCTCGGCCAAGCCCATCCCGTCCCCGATTCCGGCCAGCGCCCGCTGTACCAGGTTGCCGACGCGGTTGGCGAGGTTCGTGGTCGCGACCGAACAGCTCACCGGATGCCGGGGAATACCGACCACGCAGTTCTCCCGCAGGTGCACCCGGACCCGCCGGAAGCTGCCCTGGTTGTGCGGGACGGTGTGGTCGATGCTGTTGAACACGCCGACCAGCGCGGCCGTCCGGGACGCCGCCTCGCTCAGGTTAAGGCCCGACGGGACGCAGTCCGGGTTGTCCCGCAGGTCGACGTCGATCACGCCGTCCGCGGGCCGCACGGTGACCTTCGCCTTCAGCGGAACCCCTTGCGGCACACCGGGAAACGGGTCGTGACAGGTGGTCGTGGTGGTCTCCCCCGCCGGGAGCCCGGCGATCGCCGCGGTCATCCGGGCCTCGCTGTAGTCGAGCCAGTCGCGGGCGAAACTGTCGAGGATGTCCCAGCCGACCTCGCCGGCGAGATCCTGCAGCGCCCGTTCCCCGATCCGCGCGCTGCCGAGGATCGCGAGGTAGTCGCCTCGCCACTGGTGCGGTACCCGGATGCGCATTTCGCACATCCGCAGGACATCCGCGCAGTCCTCGTAGTCCTGCTGTACCCGGACCACCGGGAAGATCAGCGCGCCTTCCGCGTAGACGTCCTTGGCCTGCGCCAGATACGTCGTCGGGAGCGAGTTGCCGCAGTCCGCCTGGTGGGCTTTGGCCAGCACGGTGAACCGGTGCACCCCGTCCGCGTCGACGATCGGGACGAGGATCGAATGGTCGGCCGCGTGCGTGTTCCCGTGGTACGGCGAGTTGTGCAGGAAGGCGTCGCCCGCGCGGAGATCGGGGTGGAACTGCGCCATCGACCGGGCCTGCAGGTCCGGGCCGCCCATCACGTGGATCGGCGGGCTTTGACCGGTCATCAGCACACTGCCGTCGGCAGCGAGCACGCAGCAGGAGAAGTCTCGGGCGGTGTTCAGCACGCCGGACCGGCCGGAGCGGGCAAGGGTGTTGGACATCCGCCGGACGATCGCCTGGAAGCGGTGGCTGAGCACGGCGAGGTGCGCGCCGTCAGACATGACTGGCCTCCGGGTCGATGATCAGGGAGCCGGAGTCGCTGAGCGTCCCCGTGCTGCGGTCCGGTACGACGACGGTGGTGAACGGCGATTCCACGAGCAGCGGACCCGCCACCACCTCGCCGGGGGTGATCGAGCCCAGCGGCCGGACCGGGACGTCGGCCATGCCCTCGCCGTGGACGTACGCGTGCCGAGATGACGCCGTTCCGCCGGGCACACGAGTGGTGAGCGACCCGGCCGATTCGCGGAGCGCGACCCGGACGCGCGCACCCCAGGTGATCACCTCGACCGGGGAGTCCGGGTCGGTGATGCCCAGGATCTGCTGGTGGACCTCATGGAAGTCGGCCGCGAAGTCCGCTACCTCCGACCGCGCCGAGAACGCCTCGACCCGCAACGGCACCTCGAGCTCCCAGATCTGCTGCGGGTAGCGTGCCTCGGCGAACAGCGTGACAGTTGCCGCCCCATCCGCCCGCTCCGCGAATCCCTGGCAGCGGGCCGAAAGCTCCTTCAGCGCGGCATTCACGCGGTCGGCGTCGAAGGCGCGGGTCGTGGTCGGCACGGTCGCGGTGTACACAGCGGTGAGGTCGGACATGAGCGACCCGGCCGCCGCGAGCGCTGCACCCGCCGCCGGGATCACCAGCCGGGCGCAACCCAGCCGCCGCGCTACCGCGACCGCGTTCAACCCGGCCGCGCCACCTCCGCCCACGAGCACCGCACCGGACGGGTCGATACCTTGCTGGAGCGTGATTTCCTCGATCGCGCGGACCATCTGCTCGGTGGTCAGCTCCAGGATCGCCGCCGCGGCGCCGACCGGGTCCAGCCCGAGCGGTTCGCCGACGTCCTTGGTCACCGCGGTCGCGGCGGCCTCGCGGTCCAGCTGCATGGCACCGCCGGAGAACTTCTCCGCGTCGAGGTACCCGAGCACCAGCGCCGCGTCGGTCACCGTCGCGCGGGTGCCGCCGCGGCCGTAACAGGCCGGACCGGGAACCGCGCCCGCGCTGCCCGGTCCGATGTGGAGCAACCCGCCGGAGTCGACCCAGGCGAGGCTGCCGCCGCCCGCGCCGACGCTCTTGACGTCGATGGACGGCAACCCGGTCAGGTGCCCGGTGATCTCGCCGCCGACCCACGCCGCCCGAGCCGACGGGATTTCCCCGCGCCGCACCAAGGTCACGTCGTAGGTCGTGCCTCCGGCGTCCGCGACGATCACGGTCTCGGCGGCGAGGTCGGCCGTGGCGTATGCGCGTCCGGCCACCGGGGCCATCGACGGGCCCGAGTTGATCGTCAGGATCGGCTTTTCGGCCGCGTCCCGCACGTCCACGACCCCGCCCATCGACGTCACCATCAGCACGCGACCGGTCAGCCCTGCCTCGGTCAGCCGCGACGTGAGACTGCCGACGTAATCGGTCATGAGCGGTTTGATCGACGCGTCGATCGCCGCCCCGGACGCCCGCCGGTACTCGCGCAACGACGGGTTGATCACGTGCGACAACGTGACCGGGACCCCGGGCAGCCGCCGCGCCAGCACCTCGCCGGCCTGGATCTCGTGCACCGGGTTGACCGTCGCCCACAGCAGGCACACCGCGACCGCCTCGACCTCGGCATCGAGCAGCCGGGAGCAGGTGCGCTCCAGCTCGGCGAGGTCCAGTGGCTGCAGTACGGCGCCGGTCGACGTCAGCCGTTCGGCCACCTCGAAGGTGAGCGAGCGGGGCACGTACGGCTCCGGGAACGGGATGGTGAAGTCGAACGGGTCGGGACGGCCGCCTTCCCGCAGCAGCAGGATGTCCGGATGTCCTTGTGTGGTAAGCAAAGCCGTGCGGGCGACGTCGCCGGTGAGCACGGCGTTGAGCCCGCGTGTGGTGGCGTGCACGAAGGACTCGACACCGCCGAGGAACTCCGCGAGCGGGACGCCGTCCGCAGCGAGTTCCAACGCGTTCATGATGCCCTGGACGGGATCGCCGGGTACGGTCGGCGACTTCACCAGCCGTAGCTCCCCGTCGCGTTCGACGACCAGATCGGTGAACGTGCCCCCGATGTCCACCGAGACCCGGGTGTGGTCAGAACCCATAGCTGGACACCTTTTCCAGGCTCGCCGGGTCCAGTTCCGCTTCGAGCGGGGTGGCCAGCGCAACCGTGTCCCGCAGGTCGGCCAGGAACGGTTCGACCTGCCCGTCGTTGTGCGGCATCGGCACCACGACGATCCCGACCGGCGACGGCACCGCACGGGCCGCGAACATCCAGCCCTGCGCCCGTAACGCATCCGCGACCGGACGCAGGTCCATCGTCTCGGAGTGGATCAGCACCATGTTGATCCGGGAGCCGGGGTACACGCTCAGGCCGTCGATCTGCCGGACGCCGTCGGCGAGCCTGTCCCGCAACCCCATCGACGCGCGGGACACCGCCGTGTACCCGGCTTCGCCCAGCAGCTTGACCATCGCCCACGCACCCGCGATCGGCCCGGCGCCGCGGGTACCGGACATCGTGCCGTTGGGCGGGCAGATCTCCTTGGCCGAGCGGAGCAACGACTCGTCGCGGAATACCAGCGTGCCCGCGGGCGGTGGGGCCATGCCGTTCTTGTGCAGGTCCGCGCTGATCGAGCACACGGCCGGGACCCGGAAGTCCCAGGGCGGGATGGCCGGGTCGTACCCGGAACGCTCCAGGAAGGGCAGAATGTATCCACCGAACGCGGCGTCGACGTGCAGGTAAAGGTTGTAGCGCTGGGCAATTTCGCCGATCTCGGCGATCGGGTCGACACTGCCGTACGCCCAGGTGCCTGCGGTCGCGATGATGGCGATGGTGTCCGGGCGGATGGCCGCCTCGATCGCCGCCGGGTCGACCTGGTCCAGCCGTCCCGGCGGGGCGGGGACCGGGATGGCGTCCAGGTCGAACATCTTGCACAGCTTGTACAGCGAGTAGTGCCCGTTGTCGGGGAACACCACGCTGCCGCCTTTGCGGCCGCTGCGCTGTTTGGCGGTGAGGATGGCGCACATATTGGACTCGGACCCGCCCGCGGTGATGAACCCGGCCGGTGCGCTCGCGCCGAACAACCCGCCGAGCCAGCCGACGATCCCGGTTTCCATCTCCCGCGCGCCACCGCCGGTGATCCAGGTTTCGCCGTGGATGAACCGCAGGTACGCGGTGACCGACTGCTCGCGGACGGCGTCGCCCCACGGCAGGTCCGAAGTGGACACCAGATGCGGGCCTTCGTCGAACAGGTTCCGTGGCATCTCGGCGAACCGCGAGACCTTCTCCAGCCGGTCCAGCTCGTGCGTGAATTCGTCGATGCCCACCCCGCTGGGGAACATGGCGGTACTCCTCGCTCTCTTCACTGGGCGATGAACCCGCCGTCGATGGGCAGGCTCGCCCCGTACACGTAGGACGAAGCCGCCGAAGCCAGGTACACGACCGCCGGGCTGATGTCGGCGACGACCCCGATCCGGCCGGCCGGTGTCGTGGCGTTGATTTCCTGCTCCAGGTCGGCGGTGATGATTTCCGCGTTGATGGGCGTGTGCACGTTGCCGGGCGCCACCGCGTTGACCCGGATCCCGTCCGGCGCCAGCTCGACCGCAAGCGCTTTCACCAGCAGTTCGATCGCGCCCTTGGATGCGCAGTACGCCGAGTCGTCCGGGGAACCGACATGCCCGGACATCGACGACACGAAGATGATCGACCCACCGCGGCGCAGGTGCGGCCGGGCTTCGCGGGTCAGCTGGAACGGCGCCCGGACGTTGGTCATCCACTGGTCGTCGAAGATCTGGTCGGTGGTCTCGGCGAGCGACGCCTGGTGGTAGATCCCGGCCGAGTGGACCAGCACGTCGATCCGGCCGAACCGGTCGACGGCCGCGTCCACGACAGCCCGCGCGGCACCGTCGTCACGAAGGTCGGCTACGACCTCCGCCACCTTGGCCCCGGGGATCGCGGCGGCGGTGCGGGACAACCGCCGCTTCGAACGGCCGACCAGCACCACCGCACTCCCCGCCGCGCCCAGCGCCTGCGCGATCCCCGCACCGATCCCGGAACTGGCCCCCGTCACCACCGCAACCCGGCCGGACAGGTCGAACAGATCAGACATGACCATCCCTCAGCTCGATTCCCACGCCCGCACCGGCGCAGAGTTCTCCGGCAGCAGATCCTCCGCCGCCGCGGCAATGTCAGCCTTCAGAAACCGGCCGCCGTACAGGAACAAGGCCCCGGCGATGAAGGCCGAGAACCCGACAGCGACCGTCAGGGCGAGCCGTGGCCCGAACGAATCCGAGATCACCCCGGCGCCCACCGCGCCGAAGAAGCCGCCCATCAGGAACGTGAACACGGTCAGCAGCGCGAAAGCCTGCGCCCGCAAGCGAAACGGCGTCACCGACGACACCAGCGGGTTGATCGACACCAGCGCGACCCCAACACACATCGACGCGGGTACGTAGCACGCCAGCAGCAGCCCGATCGGCGGGAACCAGATGCCGCCGCAGATGAGCACGCCGAAGGCCAGGATCGCTCCACCGGCAATGTGCACCGTCCGTTCCGGCCGGACCCGGTAAGCCCGGTCGAACAGGTACCCCGCGAAGAACATCGTCGCGATCACCGGGATCTGGATCAGCGAGAAGGTCGCTCCCCGCTGCACGGCGCCAATCCCGTACTCGTACGCCAGCAGCAAGGACATCTGCACCGGGATCGTGTACAGCGCAAGCCCGAGCACGCCGATTCCCATGCACATGAACAGAAAAGTCTTGACCTTGATCACTTGCCGGAACGCGGAAAGGATCCGGACCGGCTGCTCGACGGTGCAAGCCGCACCGAGCTCTTTGCGGTCGGCCTCACCGCGGCCGGGTTCGCGGAGGAACAGCGCCGCGCAGATCGCGAGCACCGCGTACGGTACCGCGAGCCCGATGTACGACCACCGCCACGCGCCCGCCGACTGCCCGGCGATCCCCGCGATCGAGCCGGCCAGCACCGGGCCCACGGCCTGGCCCAACGGGGTCGCGATGGCCTGCAGCGAGTAGATCCGGCCGCGGCCACCCACCGGGTACGCGTCGGCGATCAGCGACCCGAACACGGGGTTCGAGTACGCCGCGGCCAGCCCGGTGAACAGGTAGGCGATGAACAGCTGCCACGTGTGCTGGGACAGCCCGGCACCGAGCAACGCCAGCGCCCCGGCCGAAGCCGAGGCCACCACGAGGTACCTGCGCCGGACCCGGTCGGCCAGCCACGCCATCGGCACGCCACCGAGGGTCAGCGCGACCCCGGCGAACCCGGCCAGCGCGACCAGGGTGGCGTCGGAGATCCCGAACGCGGTCCGGATGTCCGGGGCGAGCGTGGTGGTCGCCTCACGGCTGAGCTGTTCCATCATCACGAGCGGTACGGCCAGCAGGCAGATCCCCCATCCGCCCTGGCGCAGGGTTTCCTTCAGCGGCAGGGTACTTATCGCCGGATCGTCATCGGTGGTCATCGCGGATCACAACCGCCCGTCCAGCCAGTCGAAGGTGAACTCGGCGGCCGTGGCGGTGCCGCCGTTCTGGCAGTGCAGCTGGGCGGTCGACTCGTCGTCGAACACCAGCAGGTCTTTCGGGCACGTCAACGCGTCGTACAGCTTTTCGGCCTGTCCGGCGGAAAACCGCTCCTCGACGCCGTCCTGGACGAGCGTTTCGCACTCGATCTTCCCGGCGATTTCGGTGAGGTCACAAGCGTCGAGCTCGCGGAAGAGGTCGTACGGAGTACTCACCCCGTGCTTCCACATCGAGTCGCGCACGAACCACTCGGCCACCGGCGCCTCGGCAGTGAACTTCGCGACCGCCGCATTGAACGCCTCCGGTCCCGCTTCCTGCGCCTCGCTGACCGCAGGAGGCATGTTGTCCTTGATCGACTCGCCCCACTTGAGCACGCCGGGGTTGGCGATACACACCTTGAGCCGCTTCTCGAACGCGGCGGCGCGCGGCGCGAGGTAACCGCCGAAACTGAGTCCCATCAACCCGATCCGCTCCGGATGGACGCCGTCGAGGGCGAGCGCGGTGTCCACGATCGGCGTGACGACCTTCTCCCAGTCGTACCGGAACGGGAGCCCGTTCACCCGCAGCGCCATGCCCTGGCCGGGGCACTGCACCGACAGGCAGTGGTAACCGCGCCGGATCGCGCCGTCGTACAGCCAGCGCGTGTCCTCGGGCCACGCGTCCCGGCCCTGGTGGAAGATCAGCAGCGGTGCGGGTCCGGTGGCCACCGGGCTCCGGTACAGGTAGGACGGCAGAAAGCTGTCCTCGTAAGGGATCTTGACGTACTCGCCCGGGTAGTCGGACAGCGCGAGGTAACGGTCGTAGCAGTGGTACGCGTTGAGCGAGTTCTCCCGGGTCCGCGGGTCGTCGGCGCTGCTGAAGTGCATCAGCGACGCTCGCCAGTACGTCGAGGCGCGCAGGTACGCGTCGGCCGCGGAGACCGGCCGGGCCTTGCGCTCGGCGGTTTCGGCGCGGTGCTGCAGGAGCTCGGCCCGGCCGGTCCAGGCCCGTACCCAGCTCTCCTCGTCGTCGGCCGTGATCCGCATGGCCGCGTCGAGGCATTCGCCGAGATCGGACATCCCGAAGAACATCTGGCTGATCTGGTGCTTGATCTGGTCGTCCATCACCTCGCTGCCGTTCAGCCGGGCGGATGTCCACTGTGGACCGGGAATCAGCGGGTTGGTCATCGGATGCCTCGCTTTCGGTGGGGACGCGGGACAGCTCTCCCGCGGCGGCGGGGAATTCTCGTGCTCAGGAAAGCGGAATCCGGCCTGCCCACGGGCGGGCGGCCTCCAGCTGGGACGCCAGCCGGTAGAGCAGGCCCTCGTTGCCGTACGGGCCGATGAAGTGCACGCCGACCGGAAGACCGGCAGTGTTCCAGTACAGCGGGACGGACATGGCGGGCTGGCCGGTGATGTTGGCAAGCATCGTGAACGGGAGAAACGCCCCGGCAGCCCGCATTCCGCGGCCCGGATCGTCCGCAGTGGACGTGAACGTACCCAGCGGTGGCGCGGGTGCCGCCGTCGTCGGCGTGAGCCAAACGTCGTACGGGGCTTGGAAAGCGGCCAGATCGTCGCACAGCACCTGCAGTTCGGCAAGCGCGTCCTGATAGGCCGCCAGCGAGACACCGCCGCCGCGGCCCTGCTCGATTGCCGCCCAGGTACCGATCTCGAAGTCTTCGGGGGTGGCTTTCCGGCCGGTGACGCGCTCCAGATGGGCGATGTCCCAGGCCAGGCCGCCCGAGGACACCGTCATGAAGGCCTTCGCGAGCGCAGGCCCGTCGAGCACTGGCGTGGTTTCTTCCACCTCGTGGCCAAGGGATTCACACAGCCGCGCGGCGTCCTCGACCGCGGCCACGCAGTCCGGGTGCAGCGGCGGCCCGGCCGGGGCGATGGTGCTGAACGCGATCCGCAACTTCCCCGGATCGGCGCCGATCTCTTCCAGGTAAGGACGTTCCGGCCGCGGCGCGATGAACGGGTCGCCGGGCAACGGTCCCGCGGTCGCGTCGAGCAGAGCAGCGCAGTCGCGCACGCTGACGGTGATCGCGTGCTCGCTCAGCACCGCGATCCGGAACGACACCCCGGCCCGGCGCCGGGCCGACGAAATCCGCAGCCGGGTCGGCTTCATCCCGAACACCCCGCACAGCGCGGCCGGAACGCGGATCGACCCGCCGCTGTCGCTGGCATTCGCCATCGGAACCATCCGCGTCGCGACCGCGGCCGCGGCCCCGCCGCTCGACCCGCCCGCCGAACGCGTGAGGTCCCACGGATTGCGGGTGGGGCCGTGCAGCTCGGGCTCGGTGGTGGGCAGCAGGCCGAACTCGGGCAGGTTGGTCTTGCCGCACACGACCAGCCCGGCGGCCTGGTACCGGCGGGTGAGCTCGCCGTCGGCGGCAGGCACGTAACCGGCGAGAAACCGGCTGCCCGACGTCATCGGGACGCCTGCGTAGCCCACGCCGCCGCCGTTCTTGAGCAGGAACGGCACTCCGGTGAACGGACCTTCGGGCAGCGGCCCCTCAGCGGTCTTCCGTGCCTCGTCGTACATCGTCGTCACAACCGCATTCACCGCGGGGTTGGCCTCTTCGATCCGCGCGACCGCATCGTCGAGCAGCTCGGCCGGGCTGACCTGTCCGGTGCGCACCAGTTCGGCCTGGCCCAGTCCGTCGAGTCCGGCGAAATCGCTCATCCAGGTCTCCTCGCGGGGTAGTTAAGTCCTTTAATCACATTGGCGAGGATAGCGGAACTTTCCGAACACACAAGGAGCTACGGCCATCCGGATTGGTCCGGTTACTGGCGGCTCATCGCACCACCACGGTCTGGATCGATCAGTCGATCCGCCAGCTCAAGGTGTGCGGAACGCCCGCCGGTACGCGCCCGGGGTCGTCCCGACCTGTGCGTGAAACCGCCGCCGCAGGTTGACCGCCGACGCGAGACCCACCCGCGCCGCAACGGCGTCCACCGGCAGTTCCGTCTCCTCCAGCAGCCGCCGTGCCTCGGCGACCCGGCGGGACAGCAGCCACGCACCCGGGCTCGTCCCGAGCTGCTCCGCGAAGCGGCGGGCCAGCGTCCGCGGCGAAACCCGAAGGTACGCAGCAAGATCGTCCACCGACAACGACGTGCCCAGCCGCGCCGAGGCCCATTCGAGGAGACCGTCCAACGCGTCGGACGGCACCGTCGGCGGCGCGTACTGCACCTGCCCGCCCTCGCGATGCGTCGGCATCACCATGTGCCGTGCGACCAACGCGGCATGCGCGGCGCCGTGATCACGCCGGACCAAATGCAGGCACAGGTCGATCCCCGCGCCCGCCCCGGCACTGGTGGCGACGTCGCCGTGGTCCACGTACAGCACGTCCGGCTCCACGCGGATGTCCGGGAATTCCCGCTGCAACTGCTCGGCGCGCGCCCAGTGGGTGGTCGCGGATCGGCCGGACAGCAATCCCGTGCGGGCCAAGGCGAAAACACCCGAGCAGATCGTGACCAGCCGGGCGCCGCGCTCGTGCGCCGCAAGCAACGCCCGTCGCACCTTCGGCGAGAGCGGGGTTTCGACCGGCAACCAGCCGGGGATCAGCACGGTGTCGGCATTGTCGAGCGCCGACAAACCACTGGGCACGTGCATTGCGTACCCGGCCGTGGTCGGCACCGGCCCAGGATGCTCGGTGCACACGTCGAACTCGTAGTGCTGCGGCACGCCGTCCCTCGGCGTGCCGAAGACCTCCGCGCCGCAGCCGAGCTCGAACGTCGACTGCACCGGGCGCACGAGAGCCACCACGCGATGCATGGCAAGAATATACCCCATGACGTCTTTCCGGACACTGTCCCGGCCGCGTCCCGGGCGCCAAGCTGGGGTCATGCATCCCGAGATCCTCGCCCAGCAGGGCTACACGTCGGTCGCCGTCGGAGACGCTCCGGTGAAGGAGCTGTTCCCCGGTATCCGCCTCCGTCCACTGTGGACCGGAGAGAACGGCGCTTCGGCCAACGTCGTCGAGTTCGACCCGGGCAGCTCGTGGCCGCGCAAGGACGTCCACGAACCCGGCCCGGAGGAGGTCTACGTGGTCGCGGGCACGTTCAACGACGGCGCGCGCGACTACCCGGCCGGGACGTTCCTGCACGCCCCGGCCGGGTCGTGGCACGTTCCCGCCACCGAGACCGGCTGCACGCTGTTCGTCTTCTACCCGGAGGGCTAGGCGCCGCGGTAACTGCCGATCGTCCAGGCGTTTCCCTCCGGGTCGCGAACGCTGAAGGTGTGCGAGCCGTAGTCGGTGTCGTGCAATTCGAGGCTGATCTCGGCACCGGCTTCGCGCACCCGTGCGTAAATCTCGTCGACGTGGTCGGAAACCACGTAGGCGGCGCCGGTGCCGGGTTTCATCTCATCGTGTACGCCGTCTGCCGGGCCGCCGCAGCTGCCCAGCATGATGCCGCCGCCTTCGGGCCAGCGGAGTTCGGCGTGCGCGACGTCGCGTTCCGGCGCGCCGGGCACCACCAGCGTCTCTTCGAAGCCGAGAATCTCGGTGAGGAAACGGATTGCGCCGCGTGCGTCGGTGTAGCGGAAGGCTGGCCAGACTGTCGGTTGGGGTGTCATGTTGCCGATTCTGGTTCGGCTCCCGCTGGGTTGTCTTGGAGAAACGGGAGCTCTTCGGTAATCCAGGTCCGGGGCGAGCAACCGGCCATTGCGCGCCATTCGTTGGAGAAATGCGCTTGGTCGTAGTAACCGGCGGAGTATGCGACGGTGGCCAGGTCGCGGGTTCCGCTGCGGAGGAGGGTTGCTGCTCGTTCGAAGCGGAGGATCCGGGCGGCTTGTTTCGGTGCCAGGCCCAGTTCGGTTCGGAAGCGTTCGCCCAGGTGTCGCCTGCTCCAGCCGACCTCGCTGGCCAGGTCGGATACTCGTAGCCGGCCGCCGCTGGTGCGTAGCTGGTGCCATGCCCGGTCCAGCTCTGGTGGGGGTTGGGTGGGTTCGACGGCTCGTGCGGCCAGTGTGTCGTCGATGATCGCGAATCTGGTGCGCCAGTCCGGGGCTTCGGCGAGCCGGTAGGGCAGGTTGGCCAGGTCGGGGCCGAAGTCGGCGAGGTCGGTTACCCGGCCGGTGAGTTCGGCTGCGGTGACGCCGAGCAGGGTCCGGACGCCCAGTGGGTCGAGTTCCAGCTGGATGCCGCGTTGGGTGCGGTCCTGGGTGATGAGGGCGGGTGCGGTGTGCAGGCCGCCGACGACGCTCTGCAGGGGACCTTCGCCGGGTAACCCGGTGTAGTGGATCGGTTCCGCGAGGCTGATGACCAGCGTGACGTGTCGTGAGGGTAGGCCGCGGTGTACTTCCAGGGTGACGTTTTCCTGTGCGTAGCCGATGTAGCGCGTGACGAGTCCCCGCAGCACCGGGTGCGGCGGGCGGGCTGCCCAGCTGTGACTCACGTGACCAGGCTAGCGCCGGGGGATTCTGCTACCACGAAAGCAGCGTCCCCACTGTGAGGAGAGCCGGATGACGATTCAGGAGCAGGCGCAGCAGTTGGAGTTGCTGGCCGATCAGGTGCCTACCGGGATTGCTCTCGCGACCAAGGGTGAGCTGGAGGAGTTGCAGGAGCGGGTGGTCGGGCTGCTGGGGGAGACTGCGACGGCTACGGCTATTCAGGGGGCGGTGCAGTTGGCGGTTCGGCAGATTGATGAGGTGGCGGCTTCGCTGGAGAATGTGCGGGTGCAGATTCTCGACGCTGCTCGGCATCATCTTGGGGGGTGAATGTTGCGGTGGGGGCACCCCGAAGCCGGAATTGTGACAACGGTCGGGAGGGGCTTGTCAAGGCGGGAAAGATGCCTTGACAAGCCCCTCCCGACCGTGTTTTGGCTTCGTATCGGGGTGCAGGGCCGGGTCTCGTGGGGTGCGTCGGCTGCGGTTGGTTGTAGTCAGCCGACCGTTACGTTCGGGGTGCCTTCGCCGATTGATTCGCCTGATTCTTCTGCGATGCGCATGGCTTCTTCGATCAGGGTTTCCACGATTGCGTGTTCTGGCACTGTTTTGATTACTTCGCCCTTGACGAAGATTTGGCCCTTGCCGTTACCCGACGCTACGCCCAGGTCGGCTTCCCGTGCTTCGCCGGGGCCGTTCACTACGCAGCCCATCACCGCGACCCGCAGGGGTACCTCCATGCCTTCCAGGCCTGCTGTTACCTGGTCGGCCAGGGTGTACACGTCCACCTGTGCGCGGCCGCACGACGGGCACGACACGATCTCCAGTTTGCGTGGCCTCAGGTTCAGCGACTGCAGGATCTGCGCGCCGACCTTGACCTCTTCCACCGGCGGGGCGGACAGCGACACCCGGATCGTGTCGCCGATGCCCTGGCGCAGCAGGGCGCCGAACGCCACTGCCGACTTGATCGTGCCCTGGAAGGCCGGTCCGGCCTCCGTGACGCCCAGGTGCAGGGGGTAATCACACTGTTCGGCGAGGATTTCGTACGCGCGCACCATCACGACCGGGTCGTTGTGCTTCACCGAGATCTTGATGTCGTGGAAGTCGTGCTCGGCGAAGAGCGACGCCTCCCACATCGCCGATTCGGCGAGGGCTTCCGGGGTGGCCTTGCCGTACTTCTCGAGCAGCCGCTTGTCCAGCGACCCGGCGTTCACGCCGATCCGGATCGGGGTGCCGTGGTCCTTCGCGGCCTGGGCGATTTCCTTGACCTGGTCGTCGAACTTGCGGATGTTGCCCGGGTTCACCCGGACCGCGGCACAGCCTGCCTCGATGGCGGCGAACACGTACTTGGGCTGGAAGTGGATGTCGGCGATGACCGGGATGCCCGACTTCTTCGCGATTGCCGGGAGTGCCTCGGCGTCGTCGGCCGATGGGCAGGCCACGCGCACGATGTCGCAGCCTGCCGCGGTGAGCTCGGCGATCTGCTGGAGCGTGGCGTTGACGTCGGACGTGAGCGTGGTGGTCATCGACTGCACGGAGATCGGGTGGTCGCTCCCGACCCCGACCGAGCCCACCATCAGCTGGCGGGTCTTGCGGCGCTCGGCGAGTACGGGCGGGGGCAGAGCGGGCATACCTAGCGCGACGGTCACGCATCCAGCGTACCCACCCCACCCGCACCCGGTTCAACGAAGTCAGCCGACGTGGTGAGCAGTGTTACCCCCGGTCGGGCGCCTGCGGGGCAGTGCGTGCCCCGGCCGGTGCGCGCCGTTACTGCAGCCGGATCGGGTTGACGATGTCCGCGGTCACCGTGAGCAGCGTGATACCGCCGCCGATCACGACGAGCACCATCGTGACCGCGGAGAGTTTCGCGTAGTCGACCGGGCCGCCCGCGGGTTTGCCGCGCAGGCCGCGCAGCCAGTCGCGGATCCGCTCGTACCAGACGATCGCGATGTGGCCGCCGTCCAGCGGCAGCAGGTTGAACACGCCGATGAAGAAGTTGAGGCTGGCCAGCAGCAGGAGGAAGACCTGCCACAGCCCGGCCTCCACCGCCTCGCCGCCGAGCCGGCTCGCGCCGACCACGCTGACCGGGGTGTCCGGGTCGCGTTCGGCGCCGAAGATCGAGTTCACGACCGCCGGGATGCGCTTCGGGAAGGCCATCAGCCCGTCCCACGTACGGGCGAACATGTCGCCGGTGAACGACACCGCACCGCCGAACGCGCCCAGCACGCTGTAGTGGATGCTCTTGGAGACGCCGATGCCCACCGCACCCACCGTCGTCGTGCCGCCGTTCGGGGCGGGCCGGGTGACCTTCGGGATGTCGACGACGAACGTGCGCTCGGTGCCGTCGCGGTCCACGACGATCGGGACCGGCCCGGACAGCGCCCGGACCTGGTCCACCATGGCGTTCCAGGTCGGCGTGGGCTTGCCAGCCACCGACAGCACCTTGTCGCCGGGGAGCAGCCCGGCCTTCTTGGCCGGCGCCGGGTCACCCGGTTTGCACACCGGGTTGTTGGCCTGGTCGATCGTGGTCGCGTTCTGCACGCAGTCGGAGATCTCGGCGGCGATCGGCTTCTGGTCGACGTTCGGCAGCCCCATCGTGGCCGCCATCAGGAACAGCACGATGAAGCCGAGCAGGAAGTGCGTGATCGACCCGGCCGACATCACGACCGTGCGCTTCCACGCCTTGAACCGCCACATCGCCCGCGGCGCTTCTTCCTTGGTGACCTCGTCGAGCGCGGTCATGCCCGCGATGTCGCAGAAGCCGCCGAGCGGGATCGCCTTGAGGCCGTACTCGGTTTCCCCGCGCCGGAACGAGAAGACGGTGGGCCCGAACCCGACGAAGTACCGGCGGACCCTCATCCCGAACATCCGGGCGGTGACCATGTGGCCTGCCTCGTGCAATGCGACCGAAACACAGATCGCGAGCGCGAAGAGCACCACACCGATCACATAGGCAAGCACGGGCCCAGCACCTCACCCCTCAGCCGCGTCCCGCGGGGCGGGGGCAGCAGGTTCGTCGTCTTTCACGGCTTCCGCTTCGGCGGCGAGGCCACTCGACAGTTACCTGTTCAAGTATCCGCCACCGGCGTGAAACCAGTGTTGCATCGGTACCCCCGGCCGCGCGCACCGACCGGCGGGCGCTCAGCCCAGAAGGGTGGCCGCGCGGCCTCGGGCCCAGCGCTCGGCCGCGAGCACGTCGGCGACGTCACGGGGTTCGCGGCGCCACTCGTCCGCGTCCGACAAGACCTGCGCAATCGTGTCCACAATCGAGAGGAACCCCGCGGTGCCGGCCAGGAATGCGGCGACCGCCTCCTCGTTGGCCGCGTTGTAGACCGCAGGCAGGCATCCACCCGCGGTACCGGCCTCGCGGGCCAGCTCGACCGCCGGGAACGCCTCGCCGTCGAGCGGTTCGAACGTCCAGCTCGCCGCCGTGTCCCAGGTGCACGCCGCCGCCGCGCCAGGGACCCGCTCCGGCCAGTGCAGGGCCAGCGCGATCGGCAGCCGCATGTCCGGCGGGCTGGCCTGGGCGATCGTGGAGCCGTCGGTGTAGGTGACCATCGAGTGCACGATCGACTGCGGGTGCACCGTGACGTCGATCCGCGCCGGTTCGATGCCGAAGAGCAGCGCCGCCTCGATCAGCTCCAGGCCCTTGTTCACGAGCGTCGCCGAGTTGATCGTGATCAGCGGGCCCATCGACCAGGTGGGATGCGCCATCGCCTGCTCGACGGTGACGTCGGCGAGGTCGGCGCGCTTACGGCCGCGGAACGGCCCGCCGGACGCCGTGAGCACGAGCCGCGCGACCTCGTTGTCCTGACCTGCCCGCAAGGCCTGCGCGATGGCCGAATGCTCCGAATCCACCGGCACGATCTGCCCCGGCTTCGCCGCGGCGAGCACGAGCGGCCCACCGGCAATGAGGGACTCCTTGTTGGCCAGGGCGAGCGTGGCGCCGGTGGCAAGCGCGCGCAGCGTCGGGTCGAGGCCCTGGGAACCGGGCAGGGCGTTGAGCACGACGTCGACCTGCACGCTGTCGATCAGCTGCGCCACCGCGTCGGCACCGGCGAGGATGCGGGGCAGCCGGAACTCACCCTTCGAGTACCCGCGGCGCTGCGCCTCGGCGTACAGCGCGAGCTGCAGGTCTTCGACCACCGTGGGCTTCGTCACGGCGACCGCGGCCACGCCGTGCGCGAGCGCCTGCGCGGCCAAGGCGGCCGGGTCGGACCCACCGGCGGCGATCCCGGCGACGGTGAACAAATGCGGGTTACGTGCAGCGACGTCGAGCGCCTGAGCCCCGACGGACCCGGTCGAACCCAGCACGAGGATGCTTCGCGAGGTAGTCATCGGCAGTCATTATCGCGCGGGTCAGGTCCGCGTGGCGCCCGGCGGTGTGGGATCATCCGGGGGTACGACGTCAGTGGTCCGAAGGAGAAGGTCGTGGCAGGCAAGGCGGTCGAAAAGCGCCCCGAGGTCGACCCGCGCGACGAGCCGTCCGCGGAGTGGGGCTGGCACGGCTCGTTCCCGAAGGCCACCCGGATCGCCGGCTGGGTGTCCGCGATCATCCTGCTCGTGATGATCAAGGGCAACCACGAGAACAACACCGAAAACGTGTGGCTCGTCGGCTTGGCCGCCTTCATCGTCCTGCTGCTGGTACTCGACCTGCGCAAGCGCCGCACCGCCTGGCGCAAGTGATTTCCCGGTAGCCCTTCCGGCCGGAGACTTCCGGACCTGGTTTTCCCGCCGTGGGTTCGCTACGTTGCGGGCTCATGAAGCCACGCTGGGTCGCACTGGCGGCCGCCGTTGCCGCCGGCCTGTCCCTGTTCGCCACCCCGGCCTCCGCTGCGGTCAAACCACCCGTGGTGAGCTGCACGTTCACCCCGACGCCGGACAACCCGGCCGCCCGCCCGGTGCTGCGCCCGCTGCCGTTCGCGTTCACCCGCGGCACACTGGACGTGACCATCCACTACAACTACGGCCCGGTCACCGTCCGGCTCGACCGCGCCGGCGCCGCCCCCTGCGCAGTGGCGAACATGACCAGCCTGGTCCTGCAACACTTCTACGACCACTCCCAATGCTGGCGCCTGACGAACTCCGCCCGCCTGGGCGTCCTGCAATGCGGTGACCTCTACGAGGTGGAAAAAGGCGGCCCGGGCTACGGTTTCCCGGACGAGGTATCCGGCACGGAAACGTACGACCGCGGCACCGGCGCAATGGGCAACCAGGGCCCAGGCACGAACGGAAGCGAATTCTTCATCGTGCACTCGTTCGCCCACATCCCGGCGAAGTATTCGGTGCTGGGCAAAGTAGTACGCGGCATGGAAGTACTGGACCGAATGGTCGCCGACGGCATCATCCCCACCGACCCGAACGGCCACCCAAGCCGCACGCGCGAACCCAACGAAACCCGGGCAGCCAGCCCCCGCCCTGCACCCCGATCCGAAGCTCCAACACGTGCGGAGGGTGCTTGTCAAGACATCTTTCCCGCCTTGACAAGCACCCTCCGCACGTGTTTCGGCTTCGGGGTGCCCTCCAAGTCACCTATCGCGACGCGGAGACACCAGCTCCCCAGGACCACCCCCGGCTTCGCCGGCCACCGCCGCCAATTCCTCCCCCACCGACTCCACCGGCTTCCCGTCCTTGGCAAGCAACGAAGCCACCGCCCCAATCAAGCACACCACGATCGCAAACCCGAACGCCACCGCAAGACCATCCTGAAACGGACCAGAAATCAAATTCGGGAAAAAGCTCCGCCCAGTCAGGAAACTGGCCTGATCCGGCGGCAACCCGGCCAACTGCCCCCCGAGCAACTGCTGAATCGGGTTGTACCCCAAAAACGCCGCAAACAGCACCGCCACCGCAGGCAAATGCGCGACCTGATCCGCCGCAGCCGCCGGAACCCCGTGCGCCGTAAGCCCCTGCGACATCGCCATCGGCAAATGATCCGACAGTCCGGCGATAATCAGACTGAAGAAGAACCCGATCGACAACACCATCGCCGCGTTCTGGAACGTCGTCATCATCCCCGCGCCGGACCCCCGCGAATCCGCAGGCAGGCTGTTCATCACCTCGGCCCGGTTGGGCGACGAGAACATCCCCATCCCGATCCCGTTGAGCAGCAGAATCCCGGCAAACGCCCAATAACTGAAATTGACGGGCAACAGCATCAGCAACAGGAACGTCAGCGCAGTGAGCACCAAACCGCCGGACGCGAGCGCCCGGCTCCCGATCCGGTCCGACAGCACCCCGGACGTCGGCGCGGACACCAGGAACCCGATCGTGAGCGGCAGCATGTAGATCCCGGCCCACAGCGGCGTCTGCTCGAACGTGTACCCGTGCTGTGGCAGCCAGATCCCCTGCAGCCAGATGATCAGCACGAACTGCAGCCCGCCGCGGCCGAGCGACGCCGTGAGGTTGGCCAGGTTGCCCCAGCTGAACGAGCGGATCTTGAAGAGCGACAACCGGAACAGCGGGTTGTCCACCTTCATTTCGATCACCACGAACAGAGCCAGCACCGCGACCCCGCCGATCAGGCAGCTCAGCACCATCGGGCTGCCCCATCCGGTCTGCGACGTGCCGTACGGCTGGATGCCGTACGTGATCCCCACCAGCACCGCGATGAGCCCGACGGCGAAGGTGATGTTGCCCCACCAGTCCATTTTCGCGTGCTTGCGGACCCCGGTGTCGTGCAGCTTGAGGTACGCCCACCCGGTGCCGATCACGCCGAACGGCACCGACACGAGGAAGATCAGGTTCCAGTCGACCGGCGCCAGCACGCCGCCCACCACGAGGCCGAGGAACGAGCCCGCGATCGCCGCGACGCCGTTCATGCCGAGCGCGAGCCCGCGCTGGTTGGCCGGGAAGGCGTCGGTGAGGATCGCCGACGAGTTCGCCATCAGGAACGCCCCGCCGACGCCCTGCACGATCCGCCAGCCGATGAGCCACAGCGCGGCCGCGTCGCCGTCGAACCAGGTGATCGCGAGCATGATCGAGGACACGGTGAAAACGGCGAAGCCGAGGTTGTACATCCGGGCCCGGCCGTACATGTCCCCCAGCCTGCCGAACGCCACCACCAGCACCGCGGTGACCACGAGGAAGCCCATGATCATCCACAGCAGGTAGCCGGTGTTCGACGGCTCGAGCGGGTTGATGCCGATGCCCTTGAAGATGTCGGGCAGCGCGATCAGCACGATCGACGAGTTGATCGTGGCGATCAGCATGCCCAATGTCGTGTTGGACAGCGCGATCCACTTGTACCGCGGACCGAGCTCCGCGATCGAATACGTCCTGCGCTCCGCCGCTGTCCGCACTGTCGGAAACCCCTCTCCAGCCGCTCCCTTAGCTAGGCTAAGCAAGTTGCTTGTGCCCGGCAACCATCAATCGGAAACGCTTGGGAGAGAAGGGTCACAACCGATACATTGTCCTTTGTGGACTATTTACTTTCACCCGGCCGAGTTACCCGCCGACGACCTTTCCGGGGTTGAGGATCCCGTGCGGGTCCAACGCATTCTTGACCGCGTGATGCAGGTCTAGGACGGCCGGGCCGAGCTCCCGGGCGAGCCCTCGCTGCTTCAGCAACCCCACGCCGTGCTCGCCGGTCACCGTGCCGCCGAGGTCGAGCGCGTCAGCGACGATGTCGTCGAACGCGGCTTGCGCGCGACGCTGCGCATTGTCGTCCCCGGCTGGGGTGATGAGCAGCGGGTGCAGATTTCCGTCCCCGATGTGCGCAATGTTCGCAATCTGCGTGTTGTGCCGCTGCGCGGCGAGATCGATCCGCGCCAGCATTTCCGGCACCAGATGGGTCGGTACGCAGACGTCCTCGGTGAGCACCGGGCCGAGCCGCTCGAGCGCCGGGTACGCCAGCCGCCGGGCGGCGAAGAGCGCGTCGGCCTCGGCTTCGTCGGTGGACTGCGCGGCCCAGGTCGCGCCCGCCTTTTCGAAGCACTCCAGCATCACCGCGGTCTCGTGCCCGCCGGGAACGTCGCTGCGGCCGAGCAGCACGACGTTCGCGTCGGCGGACAGGCCCATGTTCTTCCACGCGTCGACGGCGGCCAGGCAATGCCGGTCCACCAGCTCCAGCGCGGACGGCACCACCCCGGCCGCCCGGATCGCCGCGGCGGCTTCCCCGGCGGCGACCGTGGAATCGAAGTACCCGGCGACCGTCGCCTCCGGCGGACGTTGCGCCCGCAGCCGCACGGTGACTTCGGTGATCACCCCGAGCGTGCCCTCGGACCCGACCATCAGCCCGGCGAGGTCGTACCCGGCAACGCCCTTCGCCGTGCGACGGCCGAGCCGCACCAGCTCGCCGGTACCGGTGACGACCTGCAGGCCGAGCACGTAATCCCGGGTCACGCCGTATTTCACGCAGCAGACGCCACCCGCGTTGGTGGCGACGTTGCCGCCGATCGTCGACCACGGTGAGCTCGCCGGGTCGGGCGGGTACCAGAGTCCGTGCTCGGCGCAGGCGGCGCGCAGATCGTCGTTGACCACCCCTGGCTCGACCACGGCCAGCCGTTCCACCGGGTCGATTTCCTTGACCGCGGTCATCCGGTCGGTCACCAGCACGACGCAGCCGGCCAGCGCGTTGGCGCCGCCGGAAAGCCCGGTGCCCGCACCACGCGGGACCAGCGGCGTGCCGTGCTTGATGCATTGCCGCACGGTCGCCTGTACCTCGTCGGCAGTGCGCGGCCGGACCAGCGCCGCCGGTTCGCCGTACGGCGCCCACTCGGCTTCGTCGTGCGCGAAGCTGCGCAGCACGTCGGGGTCCTGCACGATCCGGTCGTCCGGCAGCACGGTGTGCAGGTCGTCGATCAGCATGGGCGCTCCGTTCCGAATTCCTTCCCACAGGTTAGGTCGAAATCCGCGGTTCCCGTTCGACGTATCGGTGAGAGCAACTCCTGAGGAGGCAGCCATGGGCACCACCGTCACCCACCGCGGGATCGCGATGCTGCGTGCCGTCGCCGCCGGGCGCGGACGGCTGACCGGCAGCTGTGAGCCGGACCTGTTCGTGGACGGCCTGCCGTGCTGCGACCAGTTCACCGCGCACGCCCTCGCGCACGCCGGGCTGCTGCGAGCGGTGTGTCCCGGACCGGCCGGGCAGCCGGTGCCCGCCGAGCTGACCCCCGCCGGGGAAGCGCTGCTCGCCGCTGCGTGATCCGGTTACGCTGGGCTGCCGGGAACGAGGAAAAGGCGGTTCGGATGGCACCCGCGACGGACACCGCCCAGCGCAGGCGACGCGTCACGCTGGCGCTGAAGGAGTCGCTTCGCGAGCTGCGCAACCAGCTGTCGCTGCTGAACCACCAGGTCGGCGGGCGGTTGAAGCTGAAGGACGTGGACCTGGACTGCCTCGAGCTGATCGCGTCCGCCGGCCCGCTGACGCCGAGTGCGCTCGCCCGGCGCGCGGGCCTGCATCCGGCGACGGTCACCGGGATTCTCGACCGGCTGGAACGCGGCGGATGGGTGGCGCGCGAACGGGATCCCGAGGCGGCCGACCGCCGGGCGGTCACCGTGCGCGCGGTGCGCGGGCGGACCGGCGAGGTGTTCCGCGTGTACTCCGGGATGAACTCCGCGATGGACGATCTGTGCGCCGGGTACACCGAGGAGGAACTGGTGCTGATCGCCGGGTTCCTGCGCCGTACCACGGAAGCCGGCCGTGCCGCGACGGCCGAGCTGACCGGGGAATGACAGTGCAGCCAAAAGTGGGACCCCGCCGTTTCGCCCGAGCGCGAAACGACGAGGCCCCGGTACCGGAACGGCTCAGGCGTTCAGCGAGCCGTACACGATGATGTTGTCGAGATAGCTCTTCTTCTCCGGGTCATACGTGCCACCGCAGGTGATCAGGCGGATCTGCGGGTCGGACGTGTTGCCGTACACGGCTTCGGTGGGGAACGTCTTCTTCGCGATCTGGTCCACCTTGGTCACCGTGAACGTGGCCTTCGACCCGTCCTTGCGCCCGATCACGACCTGGTCGCCCGTCTTCACCTCGTGCAGCCGCCAGAAAATGCCCTTCTGGTGGTTGCCGTCGATGTGGCCGAGGATGACCGCGGGGCCGATCTGGCCCGGCAGCGGGCCGAACTTGTACCAGCCCGCCTGCAGCGGCTGGTCGACCGGCGGCACCTGGACGGTCTTGTCGTCGTTGAGGCCGAGCGGGACGAGCGACGAATGCGCGGCGATGCTGGATACGTCGATCGACACCGGGTCCGCCACCTGCTGCGCCGCGGCCGAAGTGGCCGGGGCCGCGGGCGGCGTGTCCGCCGACCCGCAGCCCAGCAGCGCGAAGTTGGCGACGAGCGCCAGCAGAAGCGCGAACAGCCCGAAGCGGGAACGGGTCACCGGGCAGCCAGTGAGCCGTCACCCGTCTCCGGCGCACCCACCGGCACGACGGTGACCTGGCCGGGGCCCTTGGCAGGCGGCGTGGTCGGCTTGCCCGGCTCGCTGGGCTTCGTCGAGGTGGGCGGCGTGGTGGTGGGGCCGCCGGCGACCTTGGCGCAGGTGGACGAGGCGAGCACGATGTCGCCGTTGCCGAGCGCGCCGGTGGCCTTGCCGCCGAGGAGCTTGATGTGCAGCGCGTTGACGGTGAGGCTGCCGTCGGCGTGCTTGACCTGCTCGTTGATGATCACCTGGACCACGCCGTCGACCCCGATCTTCTGGTTCGGCTTGGTGGTGACCGGGATGTCGCCGATCTTGCCGAGGTCGAGGCCGGCCAGCTCGGACGACGCGGTGATGCCGTCCGCCGTGGACTTGCACTCGGAGCTGATCACGCGGGCCTTCGGCGTGCTGCCGGTGAGCGGCGCGAGCACCGGGATCGCGGCGTCGACGATCGAGGCCTTCGAGGTGACCGGGCCGGACGAGCCGTCCTGCTTGGCCGAGCTGCTGATCACCTTCGCGGTGACGAGGCCCTTCAGCGGCACGTCGACGACCTGCGCGGACGTCGGGCCCCCGGTGTTGGACGGGGCGATCTTGCCGGTCTCGACGGTGATTCCCTTGTCCCCCAGCACACCCGGCAGCAGGGAGACCGCGGCCGACGCGCCGTACGCCGAACCGGCGGGCGATTCGGCGGCGACCGCCGAGGGGGCGGCGGTGGTGGCCAGCAAGGCCAGCGCGGGAACGGCGACCGCGACGGTCCGACCGCGCAGCAGGGCAGAACGCATGAATTGTCCTTTCGAACATCAAGAATGGAACGCCCGTGGATCCCCGAATCCACGCGTGACCCGACGCAACTGTCGATCACCGGCGAGCCGCGACATTATCAAGACCCCAGGCAAACGCAAAGCAAGATCGACCGCAGAGCCGTCGCCCGGCCCGGTCCCGTGACTGCAATTGCCGCAATTTCACCACTAAAGAGTGATGTAACGCGAGACTTCCCGGCCTGATTTCTCACGCTCCGCAACCGGATTCGGCCCCCACATGGCGGATTGCTGCTCCATCCACCCGTAGGGGTGATCCTGCGAAAGGCGCGTGTCGGACACGCGGTGTCATGTGACCACTACTGCCGTCCGGTGCCGGAATTCCGGCACCGGGAATTCGCGCCGCACCGCGGAACGGGCGCGGCGGAAATTGCCCGGAGGGTTCCGCAAAAACTGTACGGCGCCGTATTCAAGTCCGGTGACCAGCGACAATGCGGGCTTTGGTCCGAAAAGGACATTCAAGCCGGGGGCAGCCATGGGAAACTGCCGAGCGGCAATCACCACCGTGCTCACCGGCAAACCGCCCCACCGGCCGCGTCTCAGCTCGGCTGGGTGTGATGCCAGGGACGTTGTTCGGGGTTGAGTTGATGTCGGCCTGTCGTCGAGACAGGCGAAGGCCTCTGGTTGTGATGTGGAGCTGTCGAGGAACCGCTTCACGAACCGGAGGCCTTCGTGTCCCACGCTGATGCCTTGCTGACCCCGCGCGCTCGTCTGCGTCTGGCCCGGCTTGTCGTCGACGACGGTTGGGCGTACTCGATGGCGGCGAAGATGTTCATGGTCTCGTCTCGCGCGGCCGCTCAGCGGGCCAACCGATACCGATCCGAGGGGCCGGTCGGGATGGCCGATCGCTCGTCGCGGCCGCATCGCAGCCTGGCGAGGACACCCGAGCACGTCGCGCGTCAGATCGTGCGGCTGCGGTAGTGCAAGCGGCTCGGGCCGGTACAGATCGCCGGCCAGCCCGGCGTCGCGGCCCCGACAGTGCACGCAGTGCTGACCCGCTGCCGGATCAATCGCCTCTCGCACCTCGACCGGGTGAGCGGGGGACCGATCCGCCGCTACGAGCCCTCGCCTGGTTCGCCGACCACGGCGTCACCCTAGAGCGGGTGCTCCCCGACAACGGGTCGGCATATCGATCGCAGACCAACGGCAAGATCGAACGCTTCCACCGCACCCTGAGCGACGGCTGGCCTACGCCCGGCACTACCACTCAGAAACCGACCGCCGCCAAACCCTGCCCGGCTGGCTCCACTTCGACAATCACCACCAAGCCCACAGCGCCACCAGAGGCCGACCACCCGCCACCCGGCTGACCAACCTGCCTGGACGTCACAGCTAGTCGGCCGGACCGCGAAGCGTCAGCACCACCCGCAGGACATGCTCCACCGCCGATTCGAACACCGCGCCCCGCAGTTCGCCCCGGGTGGCCAGGTTCCGGGCGGCGAGGTCGACCATGTGGTCCGGCCCGACGCGGCGGACCAGCAGTGCGGCGACGTCCTCCAGGTCGAGGCCCGGGTGGTCGAGCCTCGTGAGGGCGAACTCGATGAGGAGCTCTTCGTCGGTCACCGCACCAGACTAAGCCCGGTGGTGCCCGTACGGATGCGCCTCGACCAGCGTCACCTGCACCGTCGCGCCGCTCGGGACCCGGTACTCCCGCTGCTCCCCCGGCTTCGCGCCGTGCAGGGCCTGGCCGAGCGGGGAATCCGGCGAGCACACCTCCAGGCTGCCTTCGGCGCGGGAGCCGAGCAGGAAAGTCTCGGTCCCGCCGTCGGCGTAGCGGACGGTGAGGACCATGCCGGGCTCGGCGATCCCGTCGTCCGGCGGGTCCTCGCCGACCACGGCGTTCTGCAGCAGGTCCTGCAGCTCGTGGATCCGGGCCTGGCGGTGCCGGGTGCGGACGAGCCGGTCGTTCTCGGACTCGCCGTCGTCGCCGGGTTCCTGCTGCAGTGCGGTTAGTTCCGCGGCGAGGCGCGTGTGCGCGTCGGGCGTGAGCCAGGGACGCGAAGGAGTCGTAGTCATCGGATTTACCTTTCGAAGAGGGCCGTGGGGGCCGGGAGGCGGCCCGGCCCCCACGGACCTATCAAGGAGCCCCGCGGCGGTCAGCGGGACTCGGGCTCGCTCTGGTGCGCGGCGAACCAGCCTGCCGCCTTCACCAGGATGTCCCTTTCGGTGCGCAGCAAGGCGTTCTCGGCCCGCAGCCAGATCAGTTCGGCGTGCTCGTCTCCGGTCAGCGGGGGCAGGCCGGCGGGTTCGGCGGACACGGCACGCTCACCGCAGGGGGTCGAACGGCCGGAGGGTCTCCGGCTGCTTGCCGGTGACGATCTGCTCGGCGAGCAGCCGTCCGGTGACCGGGCCGTGGGTGAGTCCCCACATGCCGTGCCCGCCCGCGACGTACAACCCCGGCGCGGCGGTCGCCCCGATCACCGGCCGCCCGTCCGCGCTCACCGGCCGCGAGCCGACCCAGGTGTCCGTGCGCTCGTCCCAGCGGAGTCCCTTGAGCAGCGGCCGCGCCGAGGCGATGATCGCGTTGACGCGCGCCGGGTACAGCGGGTCGTCCGGCCTGCGGAACTCCATCGTCCCGGCCACCCGCAGCCCGCCCTGGTACGGCGTGCACGCGACCCGGATGTCAGGCAGGTACATCGGTCCCGGCACCGGCTGGTCGGTCGGCACGGTGAAGGAGTACCCACGCCCGGCTCGCACCGGCACGCGCACGCCCCACTTCCGCGCCAGCCCGCCCAGCCACGCGCCGGTGGCGACCACGACGGCGTTGGCATTGACCGTCCGGCCGTTCGCCGACTGCACGGTGTATGCCCGCTCGTGCCGTCGGATCGCGGTGACCTCGAAGCGGTGCCGGATCGTGCCACCGCGGCTGACGACCGCGCGGGCCAGCGACTCGACAAACCGGCCGGGGTCGACATAACGCTGCCCGTCGAGCCGGATGCCCGCCCCGATCCGGTCGGTGACCTGCGGGAAGTGCTCGCGCAGCTCGGATCCGGTGAGCTGGGTCCAGGTCACCTTCTGCCCGGCGTCGCCGAGCCGGTCGAGCTCCGCGATGAGCGTCGAAGACTGTTCGGCCGTTTCGAACATCGCCGTGATGGGTGCGTCGACGGTCGGCGCTTCCACGCCGCCCGAGGTCAGGAGGTCGAACGCTTCGAGGCACTCGTCGTTGAAGGGGAGGTTCGCGCGCACCGCCCGCGTCCAGGACCGGTTCGTGCAGTTGGCGGCGAACCGGGTGAGGAACGTCCAGAGCCGCACGTCCGAGCTGGGCGGGATGTGCAGTGGCGCCTGCCGGTCGAGCAGGGAGCGCAGGCCGTACCGGAGTACCGCGGGTTCGTTGAGCGGGATCGCGAGGCCGGGCGAGAGCCAGCCGGCGTTGCCCCAGGACGACCCCGCCGCGATGCCCTCGCGGTCGACGACGGTCACCCGGATGCCGTGCTCCTGCAGGAACCAGGCGGTGGACAGCCCGACGATGCCGGCACCGACCACGATCACCGAACGCGGTCCGCCGTCCGTGCGGTCGAGATCGTCCATCTGTCTTCCTCCGCCTTGCCGTGCCCGGGTGCTGTCACGGCCAGGATGACCCCGATCCGGCGGCCAGTCTTTGTCGAGATCGGCCAATCGGGACCCGCGGCTTTGTCCGGATCGGTCAAGACGGCGGGTCGGCGACGGCCAGTTCGATGATCATCGCCAGCCGTTTCGCCGGGAGATCGAGCCGCAGCGGGGTGACCTCGGCCATCTTCCGCAGCCGGTAGCGGATGGTGTTCGGATGCACGCCGAGCCGTTCCGCGGCCTCGGTGAGGTCGCCTTGGGTCTCCAGCCACGCGCGCAGAGTCGCGACGTAGCTGGTGGCGTGCGCCGCGTCGTGCCTGGCCAGGTCGGCGATCGGGCCCCTCGCGGGCGCCCGGCCGGCGGCTGCGGCAGCACGGAGACGGAGGATCAGGATGTCGTCCCAGGATTCGTCGTACGCGACCGTGGCGTCTCCGCCCGCGTCGTGCAGGGCAAGGCATTCGTCGGATTCCCGCCTGCTCGCAGGCAGTTCCGCGGTCGAGGCGGCGGCGCCGATCCCGGCCGCGACGGTCACCTGCGCAGGCAGCACCTCGCGGATGCCGTCGATCCACGCCCGCGCGGTCGCGACGTCCTCGCCGGGCAGGACGGTGTACACGGTATTGCTGAACAACGTGCTCCGCCCCGGCCGCGACCAGCCGAACCCGGTGGTCGCGCGCTCGAACGCGAGCAGCAACGCGGCGTGCCGTTCCTCGGCGATGTGCGCCTGCAGCGCGACCACGCGGAACCGGCCCGGCGGCAGCCCGAGCCTGCTGAGCACGGACGCCGCGTCCGGGGTCCCCTCCAGCAGCCGGATCACCAGGTCCGATTCGACCTGCCGTTCGAGGTCGGCGCTCGCGCGCGAACGCAGCAGGTGCAGGCCGACCGTGCGGGAACTGTCGTGCAGCGCGGTCGCCCGGACATCCGACAGCGGCTGCTCGCATTCCACCCAGATCGACCCGAGCGTCTCGCGCCCGGCCCGGACCGCGACGACCATCCGCCCGGTCAGCCCGTGTTCCGGGTCCGCCTCGACGAACAGCGGTTCGTCGGACTCGGCCAGGTGCGCGAACACACCACGGCGTTCGAACAGGTCACGTACCTGGTCCGGCACGCGGCGGCCGAGGATAGTCTCCAGTCGGACGCGGTCGGCGCCCTGCTGACGGCTGGAATACGCGAGCACGCGGGACAGCTGGTCCTCGATGGTGACCGCGCTGCCGAGTGCGTCGGCGAGACTGTCGGCCAGTGCGAACAGATCGGTCGGGCCACGGCCGGATTCGGTCTCGCGCCCTTCGAGGACGAGGCCGTAGACCACGCCGGCCAGCTGCCCCCAGCCGACCTCGGGGTCCACGAGCAGCACGGCGACCCGGCCTTCCTCGGCCCGCGCGATCGCGTCCGGCCCGGGTGGCACGGAACCGCGCACGAGCACCACGGACGCCCGTGCCGCGGCTGCCCGTTCGACGGCTTCGAGCACCGTTTCGACGCCCACCGCGAGGTAGACGTCACCGCGGCGGCCCCGCGGGTCGGCGGGGTCGTCCATCACCACGTCGCGCAACGCCGCCTCGCGCGGCACAGGGCAGCAGCACAACCGCGCGCCGTACCCACCGAGGACGTTGACGAGCCGATCCAGCGTGACCATGCCCTGTTCATACCTGATACGAGGGCGCCGTGCCCTAACTGCGGGCGAGGATCGCCTCCGCCCGCAGGAGCACCGGACGGTCCACCATCTGTCCGTTGTAGACGTTCACCGAGCCGTCGGCGGCCATCGCGAGGACGCCCCGTGCCCAATCGATGTCCTCTGCGGACGGACGGAACGCTTCGCGGACCGGGCCGACCTGGCGGGGATGCACGCACAGCTTTGCGGTGAAGCCGAGTTCTATCGCGTGCGCAAGGTCTTTCTGCAGCATGGCTTCGTCGGCCAAAGTGGTGGTCACGCCGTCGATCGGGGCGGCGCATCCGGCGGCCGCGGCGGCGAGGACGACGGCGGACCGTGCGTACCTGAGCGCGTCGTGCGATTGGTGGTCCACACCCAGTTGCGCAGCCAGGTCGACGCTGCCGAAAGCCGGTCGTACCACGGAATCCGCCGCGCAGACCTCTATTGCCTTGGCGATTCCGAGCGCCGTTTCGAGCAGGGGAATCACCGGCAGAGCGAGGTCGACCTGCTCGGCGTTTTCCGCTTTCGGCACCATCACTGCCTGAGCGCGACCGGTGACCATGGCGAGATCCTCTTGGTACCAAGGAGTTCCCGTGCCGTTGATCCGGACGACCGCCTTGTTCCCCTCGTCGAGCCAGGCGCGGACGTGTTCCCGGGCGTCCACTTTGGCCGCCGGGCCGACCGCGTCTTCGAGGTCGAGCACCACGACGTCGGCACCGCTCGCCGCGGCCTTGGCAAACCGTTCCGGACGGTTTCCCGGAACGAAAAGAAGACTCCGCGCGGTTTCGATCACTTCGCACTCCGCAGGGTTCCGGCGGCGGTCTGGCGGCCGAACTTGTCCCGTACCGCCGTGATTCCGCCGTCCGCGCTGACAATCATGCCCTGATGGTCGAACAACGGCGCGGTGAGGCGGTATTCGAAGACCTGATCTCCCCCACGGCCACCTGCGGCTTCGGCCATCACAATCGCCTGCAGCGGACCATGGGTGAGCAGCCCGGGATAGCCCTCGACGTCGCGCGCGTAATCGCGGTCGTAATGGATCCGGTGGGCGTTGTAGGTGAGTGCGGAAAAGCGGAACAACAACGTCGGCGTGACGTCGATGGTCCATTCTCCTTGCCCGGCCGGGATTTCCTCGCCGGGTTCGGGCAACACGGTCGTACCAGGTTCGCGGTAGACGAGGTCCTGCCGTTCCTCCACCACGACCTTGCCGCCCTGCAGCACCTGATGTCCGACGGTGACGAACGTCAACGGCCCGCTGCGGCCCTCCTTGTCCACAGTGGACAAAACCTCGGTCTGCCGGGTCGCAGGTTCGCCGTACCGCAACACGCCGCTGGTACGCACTTCTCCCCCGGCCCACATCCGGCGGCGTCCAGCCGGGGCGGCGCTGCTGAGCGGATGCCCGTCCGGACCCAGCTCGCTTTGCGCGGGCCGATCCAGCAGGTAACACCAATGCCACAGCAAGGGCAGGCCGTCCTCCGGAAACGGAACGTCCAAAAGGGACGCCAGCGCTTCGGCCGGTCCGGGCAGCAGAAGCTCAGCGTGTTCGATGGTCACGCAATCCCCCGCTTCACCAGCTGCCGAGCGATCACGTTGCGCTGAATCTCGTTGGTGCCCTCGCCGACGATCATCAGCGGCGCGTCGCGGAAGTACCGCTCCACGTCGAACTCCGTCGAATACCCATAGCCACCGTGGATGCGCACCGCATTCAGCGCGACCTCCATCGCCGTCTCCGACGCGAACAGCTTCGCCATGCCCGCTTCCAGGTCGGCGCGTTCGCCGGAGTCGTAGCGCCGGGCGGCATGGTGGACGAGCTGACGAGCCGCTTCGAGTTTTGTCGCCATGTCGGCGAGGAGATTGCCGACCGACTGGTGCTGCCAGATCGGTTTGCCGAAGCTTTCCCGTTCCTGCGAGTACCGCAGCGCGTCCTCGAACGCCGCCCGCCCGACGCCGAGCGCCCGGCAGGCGACCTGGATCCGGCCGATCTCCAGGCCACGCATCATCTGCGCAAAGCCTTCGCCCTCGCGGCCGCCGAGCAGCGCCGAGGCCGGGACCCGGACGTCGTCGAAGGACAGCTCGCAGCTCTCCACGCCCTTGTACCCGAGCTTGGGCAGGTCTCGCGACACCGCGAACCCCGGAAGGTCGTGGCGTTTGTCCACCAGCAGCACGCTGACGCCCCGATGCGCGGGTTCGGCGGCCGGATCCGTCTTGCACAGCAAGGCGATCAGCTGTGAACGGCGGGCGTTGGTGATCCAGGTCTTCGAGCCGTTGATCACGTATTCGGCGTCTCCGGCGCGGCGTGCGGTGGTGCGCATGGCCTGCAGGTCGGAGCCGCCGCCGGGTTCGGTGAGCGCCATCGTGGCGCGGATCTCGCCGGTCGCCATTTTCGGCAGGTACTCGTTCTGCTGCTCCTCAGTGCCGTACGCGACCAGGAGTTTCGACACCACGGTGTGCCCGCCCATGGCGCCGGCGAGGCTCATCCAGCCGCGCGCGAGCTCCTCGGTGACGGACGCGTAGCACCGCGCCGACACGAACGCCTCACCCCACGGCTCCGGGATGGCCAGCCCGAAGATGCCCATCTCCTTCATCTGGCCGATGAGCTTTTCCGGGTACGTATTCGTGTGGTCGAGGTCCCGCGCGACCGGCCGGACCTCCCGGTCGACGAACTCGCCGACCAGGTCCACGATCGCTGCTTCCTCTTCGCTGAGCCCGTCATGCCTGGTTGTCACCCGGCTATCATCACTCCTGATGACGGTCGCTGGGAAATACCGATTCGTGATGCCGACATGCGAGGGCGGGATGGATCTCAAACAACTGAAGGCCCTGGTCCTGGTCGCCGACGTGGGCAGCGTGACGAAGGCGGCCGAGCTGCTGCACGTCGTCCAGCCCGCGGTGACGCGTTACATCCGGGCGCTGGAAAAGGAATTCGGCACCCCATTGTTCGAACGGACCCGGCTCGGCATGCGCCCGACCGAGGCAGGCGCCGCCCTCGCCGAACGCGCCCGCCGCGCACTCACGGAGCTGGACCGGGCCCGTGCCGAGCTGACGCCGTCACCCGGCACGGTGACCGGAATCGTCACCGTCGGGCTGCTGGCGAGCACCGCGGAGACGCTCGCCGAGCCCTTGGTGACGGCCGTGCTGCGCGAGCATCCCGGCGTCGAGCTGCGGGTTTTGACGGCGTACTCGGGTCATCTGCAGCAGTGGCTGGACGCCGGTGACGTCGATCTGAGCCTGCTGTACGACCTCACGAGCACGCCCTCGCTCAACGTGACCCCGCTCGTGGACGAGCACCTGTGGGTGGCCGCCGGACCGGCCGAGGGATTGCGCGCCGACCAGCCGGTGCCGCTGGCGGACGTCGTCACGCATCCGCTCGTGATGCCGCAACCGGGGCATGGGCTGTATTCGCTGATCACGAACGCCGCCCACGAGGCCGGGGCGGCCATCGACGTGGCGGTGCACACGAATTCGATGGCCCTGCAGAAGCAGTTCACGCTGGCCGGGCACGGCTGGACGATCCTGCCGTCGGTGGGGATCGCCGAGGATCTGGAGAACGGCGTCCTGACCGCAGCGCCGGTGACGGAGCCGGAAATCCGCCGGACCGTGGTACTCGGGATGCCGCGGACGGTCCGGGTCGCCCCCGCGGTGCAGGTGGTGGCGAACACGCTGGTCCGCGAGGTCCGCGCCGCCGTCGACGGTGGCCGATGGCCTTCCGGGCAGCTGCGCTGAACCCGTATCGTGCAGGTCATGGCGACGCGCCGGGCGCAGGTCGAGGATGTGCACGAGCTGGCGCTGGGGATGCCCCACGTCACGGTGGAGCGCGGCTCGCGCGGTAACGCGGTGTACCAGGTGGGCCGCAAATCGTTCGTCTTCTTCCGCACTCCGCGCCCCGACGCGTTCGATCCCGAGACCGGCGAGCGGTACCCCGATGTCATCGTGTTCTGGGTACCGTCCGAATCGGACAAACTGGCACTGATCCAGGATCCCGGGACGCCGTTCTTCACCACCCCGCATTTCGACGGCCACCCGTCGGTCCTGGTCCGCGCGAGCCGCCTGGGCGAGCTCACGCTGCGGGAGCTGACCGAGGTGGTCGAGGACGCCTGGCTCACGCAGGCCTCCGCCCGGCGGCGGGACGCGTGGCTGGCTTCGCGGAAGTAATCAGGAATCGAGAAGCGGCGGGCCGGGCCGCCGACCTAACGTTTTCCGCATGACTTCCTTCGACTTCATCACCCTGGACGTTCCCGACCCGGCCGCCGCCGAGCGCTTCTACGCCGAAGCCTTCGACCTTGGCCCCCGCCTCCGCTTCCGCCAGGCCGACGCCCCGAGCACCGGTTTCCGCGGATTCACCATTTCCCTCACCGTTTCGCAGCCGGCAAACGCCGTTGCCTACCTCGACGCGGCTTTGCAGGCCGGTGCCACTTCCCTCAAACCGGCCACCAAATCGTTCTGGGGCTTCGGCGGGGTGGTGCAGGCCCCGGACGGCGCGATTTGGAAGGTCGCTTGTTCCTCGAAGAAGAACACCACTCCGGCGGCACGGGAATTCGAGCAGATGGTACTGCTGCTGGGAGTCGCGGACGTGGCGGCGAGCAAGCAGTTCTACGTCGACCACGGCTTGACGGTGGGCAAGAGTTTCGGGCGCAAGTACGTGGAATTCGAGACGAGCCCGCTCAAATTGGCCCTGTACGGCCGCCGCGCATTGGCGAAGGACGCCGGGGTGGACGTTTCCGGCGATGGCTCGCACCGCGTCGCTGTGGGCAGCGACACCGGTCCCTTCACTGATCCGGACGGTTTCCCTTGGGAGACTTCGGTAATGGCGGGTTGAGCTACCCGGCGTCCGGCTCGGGCAACCCACGCGGGGCGCGCCAGGGTTCGACGGCCCCGTGGTCCAGGGGGATTGCCCGCCCGATGAGCTTCGCCAGCTCAGGCACCCACACTCTATAGAGATCAGCAGACTCGCACACCGCCGTAAAGCCGGCAAGATACCGTCGTCACCGGAATCAAGGACCGCCGGAGCACTCAGCACAGTTGCGCCTGGCCGCCATTAGTCTATAGACTCTGGCGGACCGGACCGGCTGTGCAGCCGATCCGCAGGAAGCATGCGGAGGGCCGAATGACCACAACTCCCAGATACCGGCTGGCGGCCGCCTCGGCCGGGGGCGAAAGCCTGGTCGTGCTCGCCATCGGGGAACGGCTCGTGGCACTGCGCGACCTCGTCGACGGGCCGGTGCCGCCGCTGCCCGACGTGATCGCCGGCTGGGACGTCTGGAGTCCACGCGTTGCGGCGGCCGCCGGGCGGGCCGGGGCGGCGCCCACCGTGGAACCGGACGCATGGCTGCTCCCGGTGAACCCGGACAAGCTCGTCTGCATCGGGACGAACTATTACGACCACCTCAAGGAAATGGGCACCCCCGTCGGGCCCAAACTGCCGTACGCCTTTCTCAAACCGGCGTCGACCGGGCTGGTCGCGTCCGGCACCACGGTGCAGCTTCCCGCGCGCAGCAAAATGGTGGACTGGGAAGCCGAACTGGCCGTGGTGATCGGCCGCACCCCGGCCGAGGACGACGAGGACATCCTCGACAGCGTGGCCGGGTACACCGTCCTCAACGATCTTTCCGCCCGCGACTGGATCAAGAGCAAACCCGAGGTCGGCATCGACTGGGTGATGCAGAAGGCCTACGACGGCTTCTCCCCGGTCGGGCCGTTCTTCGTGCCGCGGGAATTCGTCGCCGACCCTCAGGCTCTCGCGATCCGGTGCTGGGTCAACGGGGAGATCAAACAGGATTCCAGCACCGCACAGATGATTTTCGGCGTCGAGGCGATCCTCCGGCACCTAGCCGGGATCATGACGCTCCGGCCCGGCGACGTCATCGCCACCGGAACCCCGGCCGGCGTCGGCTTCGGCGCGCGCCCCCAGCAGTTCCTCCGGCACGGAGATACCGTCGCCGTGGAGATCGAAGGGATCGGACGCCTCGAAACGCGCATGTCCGGCCCGCTCGAAGGAGTGACCGAATGACCAGCCCGATCAGCCGCCTCTCGCACGTCGCCCTGCGCACCCCGGACGTACAGCGCCTGCGCGACTACTACACGACCGTGATCGGCCTTTCCGCCTACGACGACGCGGACGGCACCGTCTACCTCGCGAGCGGCGGCCTCGGTCCGGCACTCGAACTGCAGCCTGCCGCCAAAGCCGGCGTCGACCACATTGCGTTCGACCTCACCGAAACGCGCGAGGAAGAACTGCTCACGCGGCTTTCCGGGCAAAGCGTCGAGGTCGTCACGAAAACGGACGCGGAACCCGGAATCCTGCGGGTGCACGACATCGCGGACAACGAAGGCAACCGCGTGCAGCTGTGCGTCATCGACAGTTCCCGCCCGGCCGCCGAATTGTCGCCGGTGGGGATTGTGCCGCAGAAGATCGGGCACGTCGCCACGCGTACGCGCAACGCGGAGTCCGTTGTGGACTTCTACCAGCGCGCGCTGGACTTCCGCTGGTCGGACTGGCTGGGCGATTTCTTCGCCTTCATGCGCTGCAATGCCGACCACCACACGGTCAACTTCGTCAATGCCTCGAATCCCGGTCAGATGCACCATTTCGCGTTCGAAGTGAAGGACGCGAGTGCCGTGGTCGCCGCGTGTGATGCGTTGGCAATGAAGGGTATTCCGCTGATCTGGGGCCCGGGGCGGCACGGAATCGGCCACAATCTTTTCACCTACCACGCCGATCCGGACGGCAACGTCGTCGAGATCTTCACCGACCTCGATCGCCTCGTTTCCGAAGACCTCGGCTATTTCGAACCGCGGCCGTGGCACACCGACCGCCCGCAGTACCCGAAGCGCTGGTCGCCCGAGGACGGCGGCCCGAACATGTGGGGCTACGCCGGTCCGGAAGGGTTCCTGTCATGAGCGGGCTCACCCGTACCTCCCTTTCGCACGTGGCCTTGCGCACGCCGGACGTCGAAGCGATGGCCGCGCATTACGGGCGGCACATGGGATTGGTGCGACATGACGAGTCCACAACGGACCACGTCTACCTCGGTTTCGGCGAGGGACACCATTCCCTCGAACTGATCAAGGGGACCGCCGGTCTCGCCCACGTCGCCTTCGAGGTCGGCGACGAGGGTGGACCCGAGCGCGTCGGCGAGCGGCTGCGCGACCGCGGGGTCGAGGTGCGGGAGGTCGGCGACCAGCTCGAGGTCACCGACCCGGACGGCAACGTTTTACGGTGGCACGGCGCGATTTCCCGGACCGGTGAATTCACCCGAGGCTCGGGCCGCCGTCCGCTGCGGGTGCAGCACGCGACGTTCTCCACGCACGACATGGAACCGATGGTCGAGTTCTACCTCGGGCTCGGATTCCGGATCAGCGACCGGATGGGCGAGGTGTTCACCTGGCTTCGCTCGACCGTCGAACACCATTCCGTCGCCATTGTGCAGGGCGCCACCCCGAACGGTCTGGACCACTATTCGTGGGACCTCGCCGAATGGGAGGACTTCAAGACCTGGGCCGACCGGCTCACCGACAACGGAGTGCCGATCCAATGGGGACCCGGCCGGCACGGCCCCGGCGGCAACCTGTTCCTGTTCTACGACGACCCGGACGGCAACCACATCGAGCTGTCCGCCGAAATGGAGCGGTACTTCGACGAGCGGGCCGAGTACCAGCCGCGCGTCTGGGAAGCCGCGCCGACGACCGTCAACCTCTGGGGTGGACAGGTCCCGAGCTGGAGGACTGCCTGACATGCGCTTTGCTTCTGCCCTCATCGACGGCGAGTGCGCCGCGGTCGCGCTCACCGGCGACCTCGCCGTACCCCTCGACGCAATCGCGGAACTCGGGTCCGCGACGCCGTCGGAGATCCTCGCGAACCCGCCGCTGGTGCGCGAACGCGCCGTCCCGGCCGCCGGGCTGACCCTGCGCCCGCTCGTCCCGCACCCCGGCAAGATCATCTGTGTCGGCCTCAACTACCGCGGTCACGTCACGGAAAGCAAACGCGAGCTCCCGACGTACCCGGTGCTGTTCGTGAAGTTCCCGGAATCACTGGTGGCACACGGGGAAGACATCGAGCTGCCGCCGGAATCGTCCCAAGTGGACTACGAAGGCGAGCTGGCGGTCGTGATCGGCCGCTCCGGCAGGCGCATCGCCGAAGCCGACGCGTGGTCACACGTCGCCGGGTACACGGTCGCGAACGACGTCACGATGCGCGACTACCAGTACAAGACCCACCAATGGCTGCAAGGGAAATCGTGGGAACGGTCGACGCCGCTCGGCCCGTATCTCGTGACGCCGGACGAGGTCGACCTCACCAAGGGCGCGCAGCTGCGGTTGTCGGTGAACGGCCGGGAACTGCAGTCCGGCAACGTGTCGCAGATGATCTTCGACATTCCCAAGCTGATCTCGGTGGTGTCGGAATTCGTGACGCTGGCAGTCGGCGACGTCATTCTCACCGGAACTCCGGACGGCGTGGGTTTCCGCCGCGACCCACAGGTATTCCTGACCGACGGTGACGTGGTCCGGGTCGAGATCGACGGCGTGGGCAGCCTGGAAAACAAGGTGGCCACGGAAAAGGCCTGAAAAAGGGGACCCTCCGCCGGGGAAGGCGGAGGGTCCCCTTTTGTGTCCTCAGTCCGACGCCCGCTGCACCATCCGCAGCGCCTCACGCACCGCCACCGGGTCCTCCTCCGGAGCCACCTTGGCCAGCATCGTGAGCGCCGACCGCGCAAGATGCCGGGCCAGCAGACCAGCCGCCTGCTCCGGCTCCCGCGCCTCACAAGCCCGCACGATCGCCTCGTGCTCCTCATTGCCGATTTCCCACGTACGAGCAGGCGAACCGAACAAGCTGGACCGGCGGTACCGCTCGGTATGGCTGGCGATCGAATCGATCACCCGCGCCATGTGCTCGTCGGCACCGCTGGTCAACCGGCGGTGGAACTCGGCGTGGAGGGGTTCCCACGTGGTGAGGTCCTGTTCCTCACTCGCCTTGCGCATGCGCCGCAGATCCTCGTGCAGGGCTTCGAGATCGGCGGCCCGCAGCGCCGGGACGGTGAGCCGGATCGCGAGTGCTTCCATCACGATCCGGCTGCCGTACATCGAATCGATGTCGCGCGGTTCCAGCGGCGCGACGCGCGAACGGCGGTTGTGCTCCGCGATCAGCAGGCCTTCCGCCTGCAGCTGGCGCATCGCCTCGCGCAGTGGCGTGGTGCTGACCGCCAGCTCTTTCGCCAGCTGGACCTGCGACAACACGGTGCCCGGCCGGATCTCGCCGTTGAGCAGCATGCCCCGCAACCGGGCGTAGACGTCTTCGGTGTTGCTGACGGACCGCGTGGTCAGCATGTCGTCGGCCGGGTGATCGGACACCGGGAAACTCTATCGACCCCGGTTCCCCGGGGCAACGTGGCCGGTTTCCCGGCGCGGCACGAGGCCGGGCCGCGAAACCGGCGCGGCGGGATCACGCTGCGGCGGTCGGGTCGACACCGGTGCGCACGTACTCGCGCGCGGCCTCGAGGGTGGCCTCCGCGGCGATCACGTAGCCGCGCAGGAATTCCTCCTGGTACTCCTTCTCCTTCTGGCTGCCGTGCGTTTCGCCGGCGATGCCGAGGGTGAAGCTGAAGTCCAGCGCGAGCGTGTCGTCGATCGTGGTGAGGGTGTTGACGATCTCGCCGTACACCGGGCCGTTCAGCCGCAGGAATCGCACCGTCTTCTCGTCCTCGAGGAAGATCCGCTCGTACAGCCGGTCGCGGCCCTGGGAGTCCTCGTGCAGGATCTCGCGGAGGAAGCCGTCGCCGAACCGCTCGATGACGCGGCATTCCTTGATGGGCTTCACGAACAGATGGGCGAACTCGGCCTTCCAGACCAGCGCCTGCCACACGTGCGCGGTGGTGAGGGTGACGTCCGCGCCCTCTGGGTTGGCGGGAACGCGGGGGGTTGCTGCCTCGATCACGGTGTCTCCTTTTACTTGTCCCCGGCGAAAAGCGGGGCTGGGTCGACGTAGACGCGCTGTGCGGCGATCCGGCCGTCGCGGCGCTCGATCGCGGTGAGGACGGGGAGCGCGACGACGGTGCCGTCGTGCTTGCGGTATTCGACGATCGCCTCGAGCGTCGAGTGGTCACCGTCCTCGATGACCTTGACGAACGTGTGGTGCATGCTCGCGACGACGCCCTGGAGGTGCTCCGCGGCCTGCTGGAACGCCTCCCGGCCGACCAGCGCCGGCCGGTTGCCCATGGTGAAGCTGTGGTCTTCGGTGAGCAGCTCGTCGGCGAGTGCGGGGTCGAACGCGTCGATGCGGGCGTAGAGGTCCACCCACCACGGCGCGGGGGCGGAACCGGCGGGGGTTGTCATGTCCAGGCACTCCTTCGGGACCGGATCACGGGGAGACTCTATAGAGTAAAGCGGGGATTCACTGCTCGTTACCTCGTCAGGCTCTGCTACAGTAGCTCAAGTCCATAGAGATTTTCAAGAAGCCGGAGGGCCGATGAAGGCCATCATCTTCGACCGCCACGGGGACAGTGACGTGCTCGGCTACCGCGACGTGGAGCGTCCGTCGCCGGGTGCGGGCGAGGTGCTGGTCGCGGTGCGGGCAGTGTCGGTGAACCACGGGCCGGACGTCGAAACGCGGCAGCGCGGGTTCTCGATGGGCGCGGTCGAGATGCCGCACATCGGCGGCGTCGACCCGGCGGGCGAGATCGCCGAGGTGGGGCCGGGCGTCACCGGCTGGCGACCGGGCGACCGGGTGGCCGTATACCCGGTGATCGCGTGCGGCGTCTGCGAATTCTGCCGAGACGGGTTCCCGGAGAACTACTGCAGCAACTCGCGGCTGTACGGCGTGCAGACGCAGGGCGGGCGCGCGCAGTTCGCGGTCGCTCCGGCGAGCCAGCTGGTCCCGCTGCCCGACAACGTCAGTTATGAGGCCGCCGCCGCGCTCGGAGTCGCGTACACCACCACGTGGCACGGGATGAACCAGCGCGCCCGGCTCACCGCGAACGACACGCTGCTGGTGATGGGCGCAGGCGGCGGGTGCGGAGTGGCGGCCGTACAGCTCGGGAAGCTGGTCGGCGCGCGGGTACTCGCGGTGACCGGCTCGGAATGGAAACAGCAGCGCGTCCGCGAACTCGGCGCGGACGAGGTGTTCAGCTACCGCGATCCGGACTGGGCGGGGAAAGTCCGTGCCGCGACCGGCGGGCGAGGCGTCACTGCCGCGTTCGACAACGCCGGAAGCGAGACGCTGCCTTCGAGCGTCGATTGCCTCGCGCGCGCCGGACGGCTGTTCTGTTCCGGCGGGACCACCGGATTCGAGGTCATGCTCGACGTGCGGCAGCTGTACCGGAACCTCATTTCCCTCTATTTCTACGTGCAGGGCAGCAAAGCGGACATGGCCGAGCTCGTCGGGTTCGTCGCGGACGGCAAGCTCGACCCGGTGGTCGACAGCCGGTACCCGCTGCGCGCCGCCGCCGAGGCAGACGACAAGCTCAGCTCACAAGACCACTTCGGCCGGATCGTGCTCACCGTGGAAGGGTCGGAATGACCGCGCACCGCGTAGTGGTGATCACCGGCGCCGCCGGTGGCGTGGGTCGCGAGCTGGTACAGCGCTTTCTGGCCAATGGCGATCACGTGATCGCCACCGACCTCACCGAAAACGGCCTTGCCACACTCGGTTCCGGCGACACGCTTTCCACCATCGCCGCCGATCTGTCCACTGAGGACGGTGTGACCGCGGTGGCGGACTTCGCCCGCTCGTCCGCCGGCCGCGTCGACGTGCTGGTGAACTGCGCGGGCTGGTTCCCGATCCTGCCGTTCGAGGAACTGTCCATTGCGGACTGGCGGCGGGTGGTGGACGTCAACCTCACCGGCTACTTCCTGGTCACCAAGGCGATCCTGCCGTTGATGAAGGACCTCGGCACCGGCCGGATCATCAACTTCGGCTCGGGTTCGGTGTTCGCGGGCGTCCCGGACCAAACCCATTACGTGGCCGCCAAAGCGGGGATCGCGGGCTTCACTCGGTCACTCGCGCGCTCAGTCGGGAAGTACGGGATCACCGTCAACCTGGTCACCCCGGGCATCACCGTCACGGACGCCGTACGGACCAGCTTCCCGCCGGAAGTCCTGGCCGGAGCCCGGCAACGCCGGGCAATCCAGCGCGACGAGGTCGCGGCCGACCTGGTGGGCCCGGTGTTCTTCCTGGCCTCCGACGATGCCGCTTTCATCACCGGCCAGACCCTCAATGTCGACGGGGGAACCCACCTGCTCTAGCCGGTCCACTTTCCGTGCCGGTGGGCGGCTTCCAGGATCTCCAGGTACGGTTCCACCGCCAGCCCCTGCGCGGCCGTCCAGTCGTCGTTGTAGTACGTGTTCTCGTAACGGTCCCCCCGGTCGCACAGCAGGGTCACGACGCTGCCCTCGGTGCCGGTTTCGCGCATTTCGCAGAGGATCCGGTAGGCGCCGTACAGGTTGGTTCCGGTGGACGCGCCCGCGCTCAGCCCCGTGGTCGTGCGCAGGAACCGGGCGGCGGCGATCGAGGCTGCGTCGGGGACGTGGATCATCCGGTCCACCACCGCCGGGACGAAGCTGGGCTCCACCCGCTGCCGTCCGATGCCTTCGATCCGGGACGGCGTCGCCGTGCGAAGCCCGGGGTCCCGGTGCTCCCAGCCGGGGAAGAACGCCGAGTGGTCCGGGTCGACGACGCAAAGCCGGGTCGGATGTCCGCGGTACCGCAGGAACCGGCCGATCGTCGCGCTCGTGCCGCCGGTTCCCGCGCCGGCCACGATCCACGACGGCACCGGAAACGGTTCCCTTGCCAGCTGGCCGAAAATCGACTCGGCGATGTTGTTGTTCCCGCGCCAGTCGGTCGCGCGTTCGGCGTAGGTGAACTGGTCGAGGAAATGCCCGCCCGATTCCTCCGCCAGCCGGACGGACTCCGCGCGGATCGCGGCCGGGTCCTCGACGAGGTGACAGGTTCCGCCTTCCCGTTCGATCAACGCCACTTTCGCCGGACTCGTCGACGCCGGCATCACGGCGAAGAAGGGCAACCCCAGCAGCCGCGCGAAATAGGCTTCCGAAACTGCGGTGGACCCGCTCGACGCTTCGACGATCGCGGTGCCGCGGGTGATCCATCCGTTGCACAGGGCGTACAGGAACAACGAACGCGCAAGCCGGTGTTTCAGGCTCCCGGTGGGGTGCGTCGATTCGTCCTTCAGATACAGGTGGATATTCCATTCCCGGGGAAGGGGCACGGTCAGCAAATGCGTGTCCGCAGACCGCGTGGCGTCGGCCTCGACCCGGCGGATCGCCCAGGCGGACCACTCCCGCGCGGCGCGATCCGATCGGTTCAGATCGGCCGTCATTCCGTCGTCCGCACGCTGACGGCGAATTCCGGATGGTTCTCGATGGTGTTGTGGACCTTGCATCGGCTTCCGGCCCGGACGAGTGCATCGATCTGGTTAGGGGTCAGCGTGCCCGGCAGCACGTACGTGATGTTCAGCGTGCCAAGGCGAATCGGCCGGGTCGCGGTCTCCCCCGATACCTCGACGCTCGCCCCGGTCGCGTCGATGTTGTTCTTCTGGGCGTAATCCATCATCGTCGCGAGCATGCACGATCCGAGCCCGGCGAGGAACAGTTCCGTCGCTTGCCAGGATCGGTCCACCGCATTCCATTCGATGGAGAACTGAGCGCGGCCGTTGTCCGCCGCGAAGGACAGATCCTCCTGGTGCCGGATCGTCACCGGGTAGTCAGACATGCGACATTCCTTTCCCTGCCAGGTCTTCCACCGGCACGTAGTCGTGGTCGTACCCGAAATACGCCGGGCCGACCAGCTCCAGCCCCTCCGCCGACCGCCACCGCGGATGGCACGGCAGGCCTGCCACCGTCACCCGGAACCCGTACCGCAGGCTTTCGGTGGTGACCGGTTCCCCGGTGTCGGAGTCCAGGACGCAGATGAGGTCCGGTACGGAAGCCACGACGTCGCCATCGCGCGTGGCGACGAGATGCTCGTTCTGGAAGCACAACGTCATCGTGTGGCCACTGTCCTCATTGATCCCGGCGAGCTGCGCTTCCCCGCGGGCGAATCCGTCCTGGGTACGCCGTTCGACGTCGGTCACCTTGCCCCGGAACAGCATCCGTCCGTCCATTTCGGACACAATGGCCCCGGCCGGGTCCCGGTGGTCCTGCCGGGCCGTGGTCACCACCTGGCCGAGCCGCCGGGCGAGACTCACCGTACCGGGTACGAGCGCGGTTTTCGCCTCCCGGCCGGTCATCGGGTACAGCGCAATGCATGCGCCACACCCCATGTCCACAGTGGCCGATCGGGCGAGCCGTTCGGCCCACGCGTTGTCGACGGTGTTCAGCACCACCGTGTTGCCCTTGTCGTCGACCATGGCCATCGGGGTGGTCGAAATACCGTCCAAAGTGGCGAGAACCATCTGCAGCTCCGGGAAAGCGCGGCCCATCCCGTCGCCGTCGACCAGCGGCAGCCCGGTCTCCGCGGCACACAGCAATGGCATCATCGAATTCAGCCCGCCTGCTTCCAGACAGGCGATGTGCGTGACGGTCGCGCCGTACGAAGCCGCCACCGCTGCCACCGCCGCCGCGAACTCCCCACCGGCAGGTGGTTTCTCGACGATCACCGTCGGCGCACCCATGATCGCGACCGGCAGGAGCACCGCGTCGTCCGGGAGATCGCCGAGCCGGACCAGCTCGACCGGGCCGGTCTGTTCGATGACGCGTTCCGCCAGCAGGCTCCCGAGGTACGGGTCCCCTCCCCCGCCGGCACCGAGAATCGCGGCCCCGCGGGCGATGTCGGCAATCGCGTCGACGTCGATGTGGCTCACTTCCGCTCCTCCAGGATCAGATCGCCGATGGCCTTCACGCGAATGCGGATGGCGTCGCCGGGCAGGTAGGCCATGGGCAGTTCGTCGACCTCGACGATGCGGACGCTTTCCGGGGCGGCCCCGGCCAGCACGGCCTTTTCCGCGGCTTCGCCTTTCGCCTCGTCCAGAATGGTGTCGCGGCTGCGTCCGGTGCCGGAGAACACCCGGTCGACCTCGCCGCCGACCTGGGCGATGGCCGCCCCGATCGCGTTGGCGACGGCGAACTCCCGCGGCCGGACCACCTTGTCGAACCCGGGCAGATGGTCGGGCAGCAGGATGCTGCCGCCGCCGACGAGCACCATCGGCACCGCCTCGGCGGACGTGCGCATGGTGTCGGCGAGCACCGCGACCCGCGACGCGATCAGGTCGAGCGCCGCCCGCACCTGCTTCTTCGGCAGGTCCGCGACCAGTGCCGGGTCGCCGATCTCCGACAGCCCGCCCGCGACCGCGAGGTCCGTCGCGGTGAGCGTCGAGCCGCCGAAAACCCGTGCGCGCGTGTGCAGTTCGTGCCCGGTGCTTTCCGGCCCGACCTCATGGCCGCGCCGTCCCAGCGGACGATGCTGCCGCCGCCGATCCCGACCGACACCACGTCGGGCATGCGGAAATTCGTGCGGACCCCGGCGATGTCGACCGCGGTGGTGGCCGGGCGCGGGAAACCGTGCACGACCGCGCCGACGTCGGCCGTCGTCCCGCCGACGTCCACGACAATGCAATCGGCCAGCCCGGACAGCAAGGCCGCCCCGCGCATCGAGTTCGTCGGCCCGGCCGCGAAGGTCGCCACCGGGTACCGGCGCACGTAATCGACGTCCATCAAGGTGCCGTCGTTCTGCGACAGGTAAAGCGGCGCATCGATGCCGACCCGCGCGAGTGCTTCGGAAAACGCGCGAGTGGTGCTTTCCGCGACCGGCAGCAGCGATGCATTGATGACCGTCGCATTCTCGCGTTCGAGAAGCCCGACGCGGCCGATCTCGTGCGAGAGGGAGATCCGCAGCCCGGGTACCTCGGCCTGCAGGATCTCGGCGGCAGCGAGCTCGCAGTCCTGGTTGACCGGCGAGAAAATCGAACTGATCGCGGCCGACGTGATCCCGCGCGCGGCAATCGTCCCGGCAACCTGCCGCAGTTCGCCGCGGTCGAGTGCGGAGATCTCCCGGCCGTCGAATTCGTGTCCGCCGTGGCAAAGGAACACGTGGTCACCCACCGCGGACCGCAGCCGCGCGGGCCACTTGGTGAGCGGCGGTACCCCGGCCGAAGCCGGGAGGCCGAGGCGGATCGCCGCGGTCGGGGCCAGCCCCTTGGCCTGCACGACCGCGTTGGTGAAATGCGTCGTGCCGATGGCCACGGCGGCGACGGCGCCGAGGTCGAAGGGGTGGGCCTCGCCGAGCGCCGCGATCGCGTCGACGATTCCGCTCGTCACGTCGCTGGTGGTCGGGCGCTTGACCGAGGCCACGGCCTCGCCGCGGTCCATGAGGACTGCGTCGGTGTTCGTTCCGCCGACGTCGATACCGAGGTGCATACGGGTTTCCTAATCCTGGACGGGAACGGCGGGCACGGCGGCGGTCCCGGCGCGGCGCCGCGCGAGCGTGCCGAGCCCGAGGTAGACGGCCGTTGCGACGACAAGGGAGTTGATCGTGGGAATGCCGAAGGTTTCGAACTGCCCGGCGAGCCCGCCCGCCGCCCACGCCACGAGCCCGGCCGGGACCCAGTTCGGTGCCGCGGCGGGCAAGGCACCGTGGGCTCGTGACTCGTCGAGCGTCCGCCGCCAGGTCTTCACCACGAAGTATTCGGCAATCATGATTCCGGCAACGGGTGGTAGCAGCACCCCGATGAAGGTCAGGAATTCGGTGAAATAGTTCAGGATTCCGACGGCCGACAGCACCGATCCGACGACGCCGACGAAAATCGTGACCACGGCGCGGTTGAGCTTGCGCCCGAACAGCACGTCGACCACGTTCACCAGCCCCAGCGAGGACGAGTACAGGTTCCAGTCGTTGATCTTGAGAATCGACGCGATCAGCACGATGGTGCCGATCAGGCCGCTCGTGGTCGTGATCATCATGACGATGTCCGAGGACCGCGCGGCGTGCGCGAGCAGCACCCCGATCACCCCGACCACGTACTCCCCCAGCGTCACGCCGAGCACGGTCTGCTTCACGACGTCGCCGACGCTTCGGTTGTACCGCGTCATGTCCGGGGTCATGACCGCGCCGACGATGAACCCGCCCGCCACCAGCGTTGCCCCGGCCGCGAGCGACAAGGCCGGCCCGGCAGGCGGCGACGAAAGCAGCGCGGAAATCGAATGCTGCGACAATTCCCGGGTCACGGCCCAGATCGCCAGCGCGAGGAACGCGGGCACGGTGATATACGCCGTCCACGTCATGCTGCCGAAGCCGTAGATCACGATCACGGTCACGGCGATACCGCCGAACAGCGACCACGCCCACGTCGGCAGCCCGCCCAGCAGCGCATGCAGGCCGGTGCCGAACACCGCGTTCTGGACGCCGAACCAGCCGATCAGGCTCACCGCGATCAGGAGCCCGATCAGCGCCGATCCCTTGGTGCCGAAGCCGGTCCAGCGGGCGAGGACCGAAGTGGACAGTCCTTCCCGCATCCCGGCGATCCCGACGAAAATGGTGACGACCTCCAGCAGCACCGCCCACACGGTGATGGCGAGAATGGCGTTCCAGAACGTCATGCCGAAGCCGAGCGTGGCCCCCAGCAGGAACTGCGCCAGCGCGGACAGCTGGCCGAACCGCTGGATCGCCACCGACCACCAGGGGTACCGGGCATCGATCGGGACCCGTTCGAGGGCGTAGTCGTCACTTCCGACGACTGTATTTTCCGTGCCATCAGCCATCTCAAGGACCTTTCGGAGTGGGGACCACAGACCCCGGCTGACCAGGTGCCTTGACGGTAGTGACGGGCATCGCAGCAGCTCAATGGTCATACTGCCGGACATCGCGGGGGTTATAGTGCAGAACGCACAGCACCCAGATTCGAGGTCGACGGCATGCGGCTCACGTCCGGCTCGGTGGCGGCCCTGTCCGCCGGCTGCACCCTGCTCGGGTCCGGCGGCGGCGGAGCGACCGACGTCGCCGAAACGCTGCTGGCGGAAGCGCTGTCCACCAGCGGTTCCGTCGAGGTCGGCACCGCGGACCGGCTCCCGGACGACGCACTGGTGGTGAGCATCGGCGCGGTCGGCTCCCCCACCGCGATGATGGAGCGGATCCCGAGTGCCGACGAGTTCGTCCGCGCCGCGCGGGCGACCGAACAGCGGCTCGGGCGCACCATTGCGGCCGTCCAGTCGCTCGAAATCGGCGGCGTGAACGGGCTGCTCGGCGCGTGTTCGGCGGCGTGGCTGGGCCTGCCGCTGCTCGACGCCGACGCAATGGGCCGCGCGTACCCACGGCTGAACCTCACCGTGCTCGCCGGAGAGGTTCCGATCGGGCCACTCGCGCTGTCCGCATCGAGGGGCGAGGTGGTCGTGCTCGACGCTCCCGACGACAGTTCGGCGGAAGCGCTCGTGCGGGCGATGCTTCCCGGGCTCGGCAGCTGGGCCGCGGTGTGCCTGTACCCGGCGACCGCCGCCGAGTACGGACGGGTGTCGGTGCAGTCGTCGGTCTCGCGCGCCCTCCGCTACGGCCGTACCTGGCAGCGGCTGCGCGCCGAAGGACCCGAGCTGCTGCACGGGATTTCGGCGCGGCAGCTGTATGAAGGGACCGTGGTCGAGGTGCTCCGGGAACGGGCCGAAATCGGCGGCGTCGCCACCATCCGGCACGTGGACACCGGTGTCATGCGGCTCGATTTCGCCAACGAGTACGTACTCGCGTTCGACGACGGCCTGCCGGTGTGCGCGGCTCCGGACCTCATCGTGGTGGTGGATGCGCGGACGTGGAAACCGATCAGCGTCGAGAATCTCTCGGTACCCCAACGAGTCCGCGTGCTGGCGTTGCCCGCGCCGCCCGAGCTGCGCCGCGGCGGACCGGCGGCGGAACGCCGGTTCGGGCTGCCCGCCTACGACCGCGACCCGGTCCCGGCCGAAGGGGTACCGCGATGAACCCGGTCACGTTCGACGACCTGCAAGCACTCGACCTTTTCGAACACGCCACCGTATTCGGCACGCGACCAGGGCAGTACCGCATCACGGCAGTCGACGTCGTCGAGCCGCCCGACGTCCTCACCGCGACGCTGACGGCCGGGTCAGCCGTCGTCCTGCCCCTGGCCACCGGACCTGCCCGGCACCGGCAGCACCTCCTCGACATTCTGCTGCGCCGCGGCGATCAGGCGCGGGTCGGCGCCATCGTCGTCATCGGGTTCACCGGCGAGGTACCGGCAGCAACCCGGATACTGGCCGACAGATTCGCCATTCCGGTGTTGCTGGCTCCGGATGGGTTGTCCGCGCTGGAAGTTTCGGTCCGGCTTCGGTCCACTGTGCTCGCTCCGGAACTGGCGATGAGCACGACGCTGCTCACGTTGTCCCGGCAGCTGACCGGGGAAACGCGATCCCTACACGACGTGACCCAGCTGGTTTCCAAGGCACTCAACGCAACCGTCGGGGTCAGCACCGCGCAAGGGGCCTTCATCGCCGGTGTCGCCGCGGAAACGCCGACGGCGCGGCTGGTCGGCGCATCGGTGCCGGAAGCCTTCCCGGTGGACAGTCGCAGCGTTGCCGTCGTGCCGGTGAGGGGACTGGCCGGGTACCCGCGGTGTGGGCGGTCGCCGAGCGTACCGGCGGCGGTCCATTGTGGAGGGAGACCGCCCTGCACGCGTTGACGTTGGCCCGCGGGGAAATGACGGCGTGGCTGGCGCGCCGTCAGCTGTCCGCCGAACGCGACGCGCGGGTGCGGACCACGTTGCTCACCGAAATCCTGGAACATGGCAACGCCATCTCGGAGTCGATCGAAGAACAGGCCGTTTCCGCCGGATGGCAGCTGTTCGGCTGGCACATCGGGGTGCACCTCACCTTCGCCGAACCGGCGCCACGGTCCACTTTGGCCGTTGAAACGCTGCTCGCCGACCTCGCGAAGCCGCCGCTGACGCTGGGTACCGTCGTGGAGCGCGCCGACGGCTGGTCGGCCTGGACGACCAGCCGCGACGAACCGGGTCCCGACCACGCCCGCACCCTCGCCCGCGTCCTCGAAACCCGGTTGCGGCACCTGAATTCCCGGCAGCCCGGCCTGACCTGCGCCGCTGGGGTCGGGGCACCCCAGCGTGACGTCGCAGGCATCGCGACCACGCTTTCCCAAGCGCGGCAAGCAGCTTCGATCGCCGCCGCCGAAGGCGCGCCAGTCGCCGTACGTGCCCTGCAAGACCTCGGCGCGTCACGGCTGCTGCTCGGCTGGTACACCTCGGGCGCCTTCCACGACTACGCCCGCCAGCTGCTCGAACCCTTGCTCGACGAGCCGGAAACGGAACTGCTCAAAACACTTGAGGCGTACCTGGATCGGGCCTGTTCGGCCATGCACACCGCGCGGGCGCTCGGCGTCCACCGCAACACCGTCAGCCTGCGGATCTCGAAGATCGAAACCCTGCTCGGCGCCACGCTGTCGAGATCGGACACCCGGCTGACGTTGCAGCTTGCGCTGCGGGTCCTCCGCGCCGGAGTTCCTCAAGACTCCGGGCAGTAGCCGGAGCAGAGCAGCACCAGCCGGGAAAAGCGGCCGTCCTCGCCCTCGTCGGCGTAGACCTGCTGTTCGACGGTGAACCGGCCGGTGCCGAGCCGAGCGGCGCGCATGCGCACACGCCAGCGCAGGTGCACCCGCGGGCCGATCCGGCCGGCGTCGGTTTCGGCGAGTTCGAACTCGTCGGTGTCGCCGAACCAGCGGGTGAAGGTCGCGGTGATTTCGTCCGTGCCGTGGAATTCGCGCAGTCCGGGCGGGAGCAGCGCGGTCAGCTTCACGTCGGGGTCCATTGTGGACGCGAGCCGGGCGAAGTCCTGAGTGGCCAGTGCGTCGAAGAAGGTGCCTGCCGTCGAGCGGCGGGTGAGTTGAGTCGTCATGCGTCTGTTCTACGGCGGCGGCCGCGGCCGGGGCATCGGGTAACTGCCCGATGTTTCAGCCCCCGGCGAGACCGCGGCGCAGGGCGACGAGCGCAGCTTGTGTCCGGGTCGTCACGCCGAGTTTGGTGTAGATGTGCTCGAGATGCGTCGAAACGGTCTTGCGGGACAAGGTAAGCGCCGCGGCAATTTCCGGATTGGACAGTCCGCGGGCCAGGTGCAGCAGGACTTCCGTCTCGCGTGCGGTCAATCCGTCCGGCGTGCGGCGCACCCGCCGTCCGGACGACGCCAGCACGGCGGCCACGGCGTCCGGGTCGAGACGCCCGGCCTTGGCTTCGGCGGGGAGTACCCCGGCGGCCGCGTCGGCGGGCAACGGCGCGCGATGCGGACGCGGTTCCCCCAGCGCGTGGAAGACGTCCGCGGCGGCCAGCACCCGGGACGTCATCGGGAGCGCGTCGCCGGAAAGGCCGTGCGGGTAGCCGGATCCGTCGAGCCGTTCGTGGTGCTGCGCGGCGCAGCGCGCGACCGCGTTCAGACCGGGCATTCCCGCCAGCATCCGCTCGGTCAGGTACGGATGCGTGCGGGCACGTTCGGCCTGGCTCAGCGACCACGGCGCAGTGGCGTTCCAGATCGCGCTCGGCACGCCGATCATCCCGATGTCGTGTACCCAGCCGGCCCGGCGGACCAGGTGGACGTCCTCCGCGAGCAGGCCGAGCCGGGTGGCCGCGGCGGCCGCGAGTGCCGCGACGCCGCGCGAATGTCCCAGCCGGGGCGGGGATTTGAGGTCGGCGAAATCGGCGAAAGCCTGCAATGCGCGGTCGAGGGCGGCGTCGGACAGGCAGGCGCCGAGCCGGGGATCGAGCGCGATCACCTCGTCCCAGGCCTGGATGCGGTCGAGCCCCGCCAGTACGTCGGCGTGGTTGCGGACGAAACAGTCGACCAGCGCCGGGTCGAACTGGGTACCGCGGCGTTCCCGGGCCACCGTCACCGCACCGTCGGTACCCGCCGTGTGGTGGAACGCCTCGACGTTGTCGGCCAGCTGGACCAGCCGGATCGCCGGGTCGAGGGCCGCTCCGCCCGCGGCCCCGGGAATCCCGCGGCCGTCCCAGCGTTCGAACGACTGCAGCAGCGGACGGCAGACGTCCTCGCCGAGGTCGAGCCGCCCGGCCAGCTCGCTGGCGCTCTGGCAGTGCGCCTGCATGACCTGCTGCACCGACCGGCCCGCGGTGGCGAGGAACCGGGTCACCATCCCGGCGCGGCGCACCCGTGAACTGCCCCGGCCGAGGTGGCGCAGGACGAACATCGCCATGGTGACCCCGGCGAGGTCACCGTCGTGGCTGTCGGCGTACAGGTCGGTCTCGTCGCCGAACAACGCGGCCAGCTCGCTGGTGTCCGCCGCACAGCCGACCCAGGTGAGCAGCGACGTGTAGTAGGCGGCCGCGCGCACTCCGTCGTCCGCCCCGGACTCCTCGGCCAGCCGCAGCGCGATCACCGTCTGCCGCAGCACGCGTTCCATCGGGCGGCCCATGCCGAGGTCTGCCACCAGCGACAGCGTGGCGACCAGTTCGGACAACCGCACCGGCGCGGTTTCGTTCACCCCTGCATGGTCGCCCCTGCCGCGGCGATTGTCAGCCTCAGAAAATGGCTTCGAGATCTTGTTCGGCAATCTCGGCCGGAGCGAGACCTTGCTGTTCCATCACGCCAGCACGCATCACGCCGATCGAATCGGCCACCGCGAGCGCCTGATGGACGTTCTGCTCCACCAGCACGATGATCCGGTCGTCCCGCCGCAGCGACGCCACCGTGGTGAGCACCGTGTCCGCCAGCTTCGGCGACAAGCCCACCGACGGTTCGTCCAGCAGCAGGACCTGCGGGTTCGCCAGAAATGCCCGGGCGATCGCGACCTGTTGCTGCTGCCCGCCGGACAGCGACCCGGCCCGTGCGTCCCAGAGCTCGCCGAGCACGGGGAAGAGCTCGCGGGCCTCGTCGAGCCGGGTTTGTTCGGTTTCGGCGGTACCGCGGCCGAGGCGGCGGGTATTCCACAACCCGAGTTTGATGTTGTCGGCCACGGTCAGGTCGGCGAAAACACCCCGGCCCTGCGGAACGAGCACGACTCCGGCGCGGGCGACGTCCACCGGTGAGCGGCGGGCGATTCCGGTGCCGTCGAGGGAAATGCTGCCGCTCGTGGGACGCAGCAGTCCGGTGATGGCCCGGAGCAAGGTCGATTTACCCGCGCCGTTGTGGCCGAGGACCAGGCTGATCTCCCCGGCCGGGAAAGTGGCGTTGAGGGTGTCCACGACCGTGCGGTGCCCGAGGCGGACGGTCAACGATTCGATGGTCAGCATCGCTACCCCTGGTCCCGGCGGCCGAAATAGAGCGCCCGCACGACGTCGTCGGAAAACACGTCGTCGGCGGTGCCGGTGGCGAGTTCCCTGCCCCGGTCGAGGAATACGACGACGTCGGCCAGATCTTTCACGAGCTGGAGATTGTGCTCGATCAGGAGAATGATCAAGCCGCGGTTCTTGGCCTCGGTGACCACCTCGCAGAACAGGTCGTATTCGCGTGGCGCAAGCCCGGCGGCCTGTTCGTCGAGCAGCCACGCGCGGCCGTTCATGGCCAGCATCCGGGCGATCGACACCGCCTTCTGCTGGCCGTAACTGAGATTGGCGGCGAGATCACGGCGGGCCGCGGACAACCCGAGCCGGTCGAGGATTTCGGTGGCCTTGGCTCTGGTCGGCCGGGAACGGGTGAGCACTGTCCGTTCCGCCGCGAATACCGTCTGTTCCTGTACGGAAACCCCGCCGAAAAGCCGAAGCTCCTGAAATGAGCGGACGATCCCCAGTTTCGCGCGCCGCCGGGCCGACCGTCCGAGCAATTCGGTGCCGTCGAGGAGAATACTTCCGCTCTGCGGCGTGACCAATCCCGAAATGACGTTGAACAGGGTCGTCTTCCCGGCTCCGTTGGGCCCGATGAGCGCGGTGACCTCGCCCGGTTCGGCGGTAAGTGATACATCGTCCAGCGCGACCAGACCACCGAATGCCGCGCGGACCCCGTTGACCTGCAGGCTCATACCGCCGCCTTTCGCCACGCCCGGATGGCCGGGAAATACCCCCGCAGAAGCACCACGCCGATGATCAACGCGCCGTACACGAGCTGCTGCAATGGACCGACCGCTGTCGACGGCAAATTCAGCAGGCTGATCAACGGAATGGCGGCGACGATGATCGCACTGCCGAGCACCGGTCCGGCCGACCAGCCGATCCCGCCGACGACCACGATCGCGACGAGTTCGATCGAAAGCGAATAGCCGAAGGTCGGGGAATTGACGAATCCGGTGTAGAAGGCGTACAGCACCCCGCCGACCGACGAGACCGCCGCGCCGAGCACGATTGCCGCGTATTTGCCGACGACCGGGCTGCGGCCCATGGTCTGCGTGGCGACCGGGTCTTCCCGGATCGCGAAGAACAGCCGCCCGACTGCGCCGCGGCGCAGTACCGCGGTCACCAGGACCACAATGATCGCGACGACCCACACCAGACCGGTTTGCAGGCCGCGCGTCGGCAATTCGGCGCCCAGCACCCGCGGGTACGGCACGCCGGAGATCCCGTCCGTCCCCTTCGTAAGCGAGTACCAGCTCGTGAAGACGGTGGAAATGATGATCTGCAGGGCCAGTGAAGCGACGATGAAGTACTCGTCGCTCACCCGCAGTCCGGTCGAGGCCAGCACAATCGCGGCGACCACGGAAATCCCGATCCCCACGAGTGCGCAGATCAGGAACGAACCGTTGACCGCGGGTCCGAGCAAAGCGGTGACATACGCGCCGATGCCGACGAAAACCGCTTGGGCGGCGGAAAAGACTCCGGCGTAGCCGAGCGTGATGTTCAATCCGGCCGCGGCAATGGCGAAGATTCCCGTGAGCGTTCCCACGGTGGTCAGGTAGTCGATCATCGGGCAGCTCCCGCGGCCCGGCGGATCCGCAGCGCGGACAGGCCCCGCGGGCTGATCAGGATCAGCAGCAGGAAAACCCCGAAGACCACGCCGTCCTGCCACGTTTCCGGCAGCTTCCACACTGCGACGCCCTGGATAACGCCGAACAGCAACGCCGCACCGGCCGCTCCCGCGATACTGCCTACGCCGCCGAGAATGACGGTCGAGAAAGCGATCAGCAATGGCGTGTCACCCACCGTTGGGTACGCGCCGAGAATGTACGCGGCGAAGATCCCGGCCGGTACGGCGAGCAGTCCGGCAATGGCGAACGCAACGCGTTCGGCGCGGCGGCGCGGCATTCCCCAGACGTCAGTCATCTCGCTGTTGCACGCCACCGACCGCATCAGTGATCCGGTCATCGACCTGGTGAGGAAAAGCCGCGTCACGGCGTAGCACACGATTGCGACGCCGAAGGCGAGCAGGTTGATCTTCAAGACGTGCAGGCCGCCGATGTCGAACGTCGAATTGAGCGACGTCTGCGGATGCGCGGCATTGGCGCCGAAGATCAGCGTCAGAACGGAACTCCCGGCAATCCACAACCCGAACGACGCCAGGAACAACGGGAAGAGACCGGACTGCCGCGCGCTGATCGGCCGGTACAGGAGCTCGTAACCGGCCATCGTGAAGCCGAGCGAAACGACGGCCGTACCGAGAATCGCGATCGGGACGTTCACCGATTCGAGCGCGGAATACGTCAGCGCGCACAGGCTGAGGTTGGCCCCGTGGGCGATGTGCAGGATTCCGGTGACGTTGAGAATGATCGACATGCCGATCGCGATCAGGACGTAAATTCCCCCGAGGAACAGCCCGCCCACGGCAAGCTGTGCTAATTCATGCATTTCGGACCCCGCTCCGTGGTTTCGGGAACTGTCAGCCTGCCGCGGGAACGGTGGCCACCGTGGTGAACGCGCCGTCCTTGACCTGGTTGATCGCAATGGGCGACTTGAGCGTGTGGTCGGGCAGCAGCTGCAAGGTGCCGCCGACGGCGTCGATCTTGCCCTGGGTGCCGAACTTCTCGTTGAGATTCTCGCCGGTGACGTCCTTGCCCTCGGCGACCAGCTTCTTCGCCGCGTCGGCCCACATCAGGACGCCGTTGCAGTAGTCGGCCATCCCCACGATCGCGCCCTGCCCGGGTTTCGCGCCGGTCAGCCGCAGAAACCCGGCGGTGGTGGGATCGGTGGCCGAGAAATCGATGCTCTGCAGCGTGAAAAGCGATCCTTCGGCCTCTTTCAGCTTGAGCACCGACGGCGTGGGAAACGGCGATGCGCCGACGATCTGCGCCGTCACCCCGGCGGCCCGCAACTGCTGGATCAGCGCGGCCTGCGGGTCGCCGGAATGTACGAGGAAAATGACGTCCGGATTACGGACTTTGATCTTGTCGACCTGCGCGGAAAACGATGCCGCCTGCACGGCGACCGGAAGCGTGTCGAGCGTACGGCCGTCACCTTGCCACGCTTTGCGCACGATCCCGACCGCATCCTTCCCGACGACGTCGTCCTGATAGATCAACGTCGCCTTTTTCAGCTCCGGCCGATGCGCCATGAGGTACGGAACGCTGGCGGACAGCTCGGAAGTCAAGAACGGCACGGTGTTCCAGACCCAGGCCTGATTGGCCAGCGACGGACTGAGCGAGCCACCGTTCAGCACCGGAATCCGGCTCCGCTGAGCCAGCGGCGCAAGCGCGGTGGTGATCGAACTGTAAGCACTGAACACCGTGGTCGCGTGATCGACAGTAGTGAGCTGAGTGAACGCGGCAATTCCCTTCGAAGTCTCCCCGACACCGGTGTCCACATATTTCACCGTGACGTTTTTGGGCAGGTCATGCCGTTCGTTGACCAATTTCACGCACCCGTCGATACCCTGCTGATAAGCGGTACCGAACGAGGCCGCCGCACCACTCAACGGCAACGCGGCCCCGAGCACGTAACCACCCCCGGAAGCCGACGCCCCACAAGCCGCGGCGCTCACCGCGAGGAGAGGAACAAGCACCAGGCTGACCCGCTTTTTCATGATCCACTACACCCTTCCCGGCCCGGTGCCGAACCAGGCAACCAACCTGAAGACGAGGACAACGGCGGCCGAAGCAGAAGCCGTGACAAAGTGAACGATCGCTTCGCATGAAGCTAAGGCGCCCGGCGGGTTGTGTCAACGACCGGATACCAAGTCGTAGCAAGCCGGGTGGCGGGGACCGCTTGAGGTGAAGCGCCGCCGCGACCCGGTCCGGTTCGCCGCCACCCGACCGATCGGCCAACACAATTCGAGTGACGAGCACAAGTCGTTCACCTCGCGACGGCGAACCCGCGCAATCCCGGCGACACCGACACGGGCCGCTCACCCCCGAGCGGCAACCCCGCGCAGTCCCGGCGACACCGACACGGGCCGCTCACCCCGAGCGGCAACCCCACGCGGCCCGAGCGATACCGACACGAACAATTCCCCACCGCCCGACCGGCAAACCCGCGATCCGCGACCACCCCGGCAACTCGACGCGGCAACACGCCCAATCCGGCAGCTCCCCCGGGCAGCACCTCCGCGCAGCTCGACGCGGCAACCTTCCCCAACCCAGCAGCACCCCCGGCCTCTCAACCCGGCACCCGCCCAGCCCAGCAGCACCGCGGCTCTCAACCCGGCAACCCCGCCCAACCCAGCAGCACCCCCGGCCTCTCAACCCGGCACCCGCCCAGCCCAGCAGCACCGCGGCTCTCAACCCGGCAACCC
>NZ_JNYZ01000036.1 GCF_000717335.1 Amycolatopsis jejuensis | reverse complement strand
CGTCCACTGGATCCCACCCACAATCCTCGACCCCGAACAAAAACCCCTCCGCAACACCGCCCACAACCCACCACCCGTACCCAACCCACCACCCACCCCAAGCACCGCCCCGGCACCACGCCAGATACCCACTCCGACGGCCCCGCCAACTCCGACCTGGACCCTCACCTCAACAACCGCACCCCCAACACCGACTCGGACTCTCGCGTCAACACCAGCCCCAACTCCGACTCTGACCTCAACACCAGCCCCAACTCCGACTCTGACCTCAAGACCAGTCCCGACTCCGACTCTGACCTCGACACCAGTCCCGACTCCGACTCTGGCCTCAAGACCAGTCCCGACTCCGGCCAAGCCCCCCACCCCGACGCCAACCTCAGCTCCCGCAGCGGACCCGGGTCTGACCCGTGTCCCGGCTTCGGCCTAGACCCAAGCCGGGACACCGGCACCAGCACCGGAATGGATATCGGCTCCAGCTCCAGCACCAGAATGGATACCGGCTCCAGCCTCACCGCCCCGCCCAGGGCCCCGACACAGGCACCAGCCCGGCACCGGCACCGGCACCGGCACCGGCACCGGCACCGGCACTGGCACTGGCACTGACGTAAGCCCCTCTCCCAAACCCAACAAACCCGAACCCTTCCCACCACCAGCCCGGATGCGCGCCTCGGCACTCACGCCCCCCGCATCCCGATCCAACCTGCCCGAGGTGGCCCAGCGCCGATGACCACGTACAGCCCGCACCACACCCCCGTACCCGTGCACCGAATCCAGCAGCCCGCATCACACTCTGTAGCGCGCACCGCCCAGGCCCCTCAACCCCACGTACCCCGCAGCCGCCTCGCCACACGCAGTCCAAGCCCACCCCAGCCCACTGCCCGACCACCACCCGTCGCACCCCCGTTCGCCTCGCACAGTGCGTCCCGCACTCGGATCCCACACCCCGTTCCGCACGCGCGCCCACAACCTGCACTCACAACCCCCGGCAAACTCCGCAATACCTGCAGCTCGCACCGAACCCATGCACTCCCCGCAACCAAGGCTCCCCGCGACAATCACCAACACCGCTCCGCAGGGCCAGGCCACACTCCGGGAAGAATGGCCTCCCCGCCCAGGGCTGGGTTAGCGTGGCGCCTGATGAGCGAACGTACCTGGGGCTTCCGCACCCGCGCGCTGCATGCCGGGGGTACCCCCGACCCCACCACCGGGGCCCGGGCCGTGCCGATCTACCAGACCACGAGCTTCGTGTTCGAGGACACCGCCGACGCGGCCAGCCTGTTCGCGCTGCAGAAGTACGGGAACATCTACAGCCGGATCGGCAACCCGACCGTCGCGGCGTTCGAGGAGCGCATCGCGAGTCTCGAGGGGGCGATCGGCGGGGTCGCGACGGCAAGCGGGCAGGCCGCGGAATTCCTCACGTTCTCCGCGCTCGCCGAGGCCGGTGACCACATCGTGTCGGCCAGCGGGCTGTACGGCGGCACCGTCACGCAGCTCACCGGCACGCTCGCGCGGTTCGGGGTCGAGACGACGTTCGTCAATGGTGGCGTCGACGCGTACGCCGCGGCGGTCACGGAGCGCACGAAGCTGCTCTACACCGAGATGATCGGCAACCCGAGTGGCGCGATCGCGGACCTCACCGGGCTGGCCGATCTCGCGCACTCGCACGGCATTCCGCTGGTGGTCGACGCCACGCTCGCCACGCCGTACCTTTGCCGCCCGATCGAGCACGGCGCGGACATCGTGCTCCACTCCGCCACGAAATTCCTCGGCGGGCACGGCACGACGCTCGGTGGCGTGGTCGTCGAAGGGGGCACATTCGACTGGGGCAACGGCAATTTCCCGCGCATGACCGAAACGGTCGACAGCTACGGCGGGCTCAAATACTGGGAGAACTTCGGCGAATACGCCTTCTGCACCCGGCTGCGGGTGGAACAACTGCGTGACATCGGCGCGGTCCTGTCGCCGCATTCGGCGTTTTTGCTGCTGCAGGGCGTCGAAACGCTGCCGCAGCGGATGGACGCGCACGTCGCCAACGCGCGCGCGATCGCCGACTACCTCAACGCCGATCCGCGGGTCGCCTGGGTCTCCTACGCCGGGCTGCCCGACCACCCGGACCACGACCTCGCCGCGCGCTACCTCCCGGCCGGACCGGGAGCGGTGTTCTCATTCGGGGTGAAAGGCGGACGGACGGCAGGCGAGAAGTTCGTGGAATCGGTGGAACTGTTGTCGCACTTGGCCAACGTCGGCGACGCCCGGACGCTCGTCATCCACCCAGCCTCCACCACACACGCGCAACTGTCCGAAGACCGGCTCGCGGCAGCCGGCGTCAGCCCGGACCTGATCCGGCTGTCGGTGGGCCTGGAGGACGTCGAAGACCTGCTGTGGGACCTGGACCAAGCGCTCGACAAGGCGGTGACCGCATGAGCTACGACGTCGGCGCAGTCGAACGGCGACGGATCCTGACCCGCACGAAGTCGGTCACGATTGTTGGCGCGTCGGCAAATCCCGCGCGACCGAGCTACTTCGTGGCAACGTACCTGCTGTCATCCACGAGGTACGACGTCACCTTCGTCAACCCGCGCCTGGACACGCTGCTGGGCCATCCGGTGTACCCGTCGCTGAAGGACCTCCCGAGCCAACCGGACCTGGTGAGTGTGTTCCGCAAACACGACGACCTCCCGGACGTCACCGAAGAAGTCATCACCGCAGGCGCCCGCACGCTGTGGCTCCAACTGGGCCTGCGGCACGAACCAGCCGCAGACCGCGCCCACGAAGCCGGCCTCGACGTGGTGATGAACCGCTGCGTGAAAATCGAACACGCCCGCTTCGCCGGAGGCCTTCACCTGGCGGGCTTCAACACAGGTGTGATCAGCTCCCGCCGCCAAGCAGCCCCCTGAACAGAGCACGCCGAACACGGTCGCGGTGGCCGGGGTGGAGTCGAGTGGACACGGTGGAGGGTTCCGGCCACCGTGGCGGCGGTCGGGGTCGCCGTGGCCGGGGTCGCGGTGGCGGTGGTTACGGACATGATTGCGGCGGGAGTGGCGGTCGCGGGCTTGCAGTCGCGGGCTTGCAGTCGCAGGCTTGCAGTCGCAGTGGCGGGAGTGGCAGTCGCAGGCTTGCGGTTGCTGGGTTGCAGTCGCAGTGGCCGGGTTGCGGACACGGTGGCGGCTTCCATCAGCGACCGGACATCCAGGCTCCCCGACCAGGCCAACCAGCTCCCGGACCGCGCTTCCCAGGCCGACTCGCGCCCCGCTGGAACCACAGCGACCGGCCCTTCCGAGCCGAGTTCACCCGACTAGCCACCGCCCGGGTAGCCACAACCGAACAAGCTCACCCCGACCCGAGTTCCGCTCACCAAGCCGTTCCACTCACCAAGCCACCCGCTCACCAAGCCGTTCCACTCACCAAGCCGCCCGCTCACCAAGCCGTTCCACTCACCAAGCCACCCGCTCGGCTAGCCACGGCCAGGCCGCTCACCCCACCCAAGCGACCGAGCAGGCGCTCAACGCCCCCCGACGCGCAGTGAGTTCAACGCCAGTTCCACGAATCGCTGCGATTCTTCGGTTTCGTGGCCTGGGGAGTTGGCCACCACGCCGGCGTTTGCTTTCAAGATCAGCAGTACGTCGTCGAAGGTGGCGTCGTTCCGGAGTTTTCCGGCGGCTTTTGCCGGTTCCGCCAGGGTGGCGAACACCGGCTCGACTGCCTCGCGCACGCCCGCCGACGTCACGGCTGCCAGGGCCTGGGCCAGTGCTCCGGCCAGGCCCGGTTCATTGGCCTGGTGTGCGCAGCAGGCGCGGATCGGGGTGGTAAAGACCTCCCACGGGTCGCCGGATCGCCCGGCCTCGCCCATTCGCCCAGCCTCGCCCATTCGCCCAGCCTCGCCGGGCCGCCCGGCCTCGCCCATTCGCCCGACCTCACCGGGCCGCCCGGCCTCGCCCATTCGCCCGACCTCACCGGACCGCCCGACCTCGCCCACTCGCCCGACCTCACCGGACCGCCCGACCTCACCCATTCGCCCGACCTCACCGGACCGCCTGCCCTCGCCCATTCGCCCGGCCTCACCCATTCGACCGGCAAGCTCCCCGATCCCGGCCAGCTGCTCGCCCACCACCTCGCGGATCAGCGACTCCTTCGTCGGGAACCGGCGTTGCGCGGTGGCGAAACCGACGCCTGCGCGGCGGGCGATTTCCGCCATCGACACCGTCGTTCCTTCGGTTGCGAATGCGTGCCGCGCGGCTTGCACGATGCGGTCACGGTTGCGCTGGGCGTCTGCCCTCAGCTCGGCCGCTCCCATCACACCATCCATTCTCCGGGCACCCACGATAGTGCCGCCTCCCGGTGGTCGGTGCTACGCTCGGGTCCTAAGTGGTGAGACCTCTCCACTTAGTCGAAGGAACGGTGGACCCGTGACGAGATACCGGTGGTGGGCGCTGGGGATCCTGGCGCTTGCCCAGCTGACCGACGTCATGGACGTCACCATCATCAACATCGCGCTGCCTCGCGCCCAGGCTGACCTCGGCTTTTCCGATCTGCAGCGGCAATGGATCGTGACCGCTTACGCGCTCGCTTTCGGTGCGCTGCTGCTCACCGGCGGGCGGCTCGCCGACCGGTTCGGGGCTCGGCGCGCGCTGCTCGCCGGGCTGGTCGGGTTCGCGGTCGCGTCGGCGGTGGGTGGGCTGGCGCCGAACTTCACCGTCCTCGTGACCGCGCGGGCGTTTCAAGGTGCGTCCGGCGCGTTGCTCGCGCCGGCGGTTCTCTCGTTGCTCAACCACATCTTCACCGAACCCGCAGAGCGGCGGCGGGCGTTTGCGGTGTTCGGCGGTGTCACGGGGGCGGGCGGCGCGGTCGGGCTCGTGCTCGGCGGCGTGCTCACCGAGCATCTGAACTGGCGGTGGGGCATGTACGTCAACGTGCCGATCGTGGTCGTGGTGCTCGTCGCTTGCCTTTTCCTGCTGCGCAGCACGAAACCGAGCGACCCGGTGCCGGTGAACCTGCCCAGTGCGGTGGTCGCGGCGGCCGGGCTCGGACTGCTCGTCTACGGCTTCGACCACGCCGGCAGCGCCGGATGGGGCGACCCCGCCACGCTTACCCTGATCGGCGCCGGGGTCGTGGCGACCGCGTTGTTCGTGCTCATGCAGGCGAGGTCGTCCGCCCCACTGCTGCCGCTGCGGATCGTCGCCGACCGGAAACGTGGCGCCGCGCTCGTGGCTGTGGCGCTCACGCCGGTCGCGATGTTCTCGATGTTCCTGTTCATCGTCTACTACCTTCAGCAGATCCTCGGCTTCTCCCCGTTGCAAAGCGGCATGGCGTTCCTGCCGCTGCTGGGCGGGGTGGTCGTCGGCGCGGTGACCGCGTCGGCGAAACCGTTCACGCGCATTCCCGCCGCGGCGGCATTCGTGGGAGCCGCGCTCGTCGGCGCGTTCGGCATCGCTTGGCTGACCGCGCTTCCCGATTCCGGCCGGTACTGGCCACACATCGGGCCGGGCTTGATCATCGCCGGGCTCGGCGTCGGCGTGATTCTGGCGCTGGCCATCAACCTGGCGACGGCAGGCGTCGCCGAGCGGGACACCGGGGTGGCGTCCGCGCTGGTCAACGCGTTGCAGCAGATCGGTGGCGCGCTCGGCGTGGCATTGCTCAACGCCATTGCCGCGCAAACCACCACCAGCCGCCTTCACGCCGTCGCCCGGCCGACGCAGCAGGACGTCCTGAGCGCGACCGTCAGCGGGTTCACCAGCGCGTTCTTCACCGGCACCGTGATCCTCGTCGCCGCCGGGGTCATCGCGGCGTTCCTCTTGCCCCGCACCAAGAAACCCGCGGACACGCCAGTCCCGGTCACCACAGCGAAAGAAGGCTGACCACCGATGCGCGCCGCCCTCCACGACCGGTACGGACCGCCGAGTGTGCTGTACCAAGGGCAACTGCCCATCCCGGCCGTCGGTGACCAGGACGTTCTCGTCCGGGTCACCGCCACCACTGTCAACGGCGGCGACCTGCTGATGCGCGCCGGCCGGTTGCGGCTCGTGACCGGACGGAAGTTCCCGCGGATGGTCGGCATCGATTTCGTCGGCGAGGTGGTCAAGGCGGGCGCCGGGGTCGACATCGGCGACCGGGTGTGGGGAGCTGTCGACGAACGACGGCGCGAAGGTGCGGCGGCCGAGTACGTCGCGGTCCCAGCCGGAAACGTCGCTCCGGCACCGAAAAACCTCAGTGACACCGAAGCCGTCACGCTGCTCGCCGGCGGTACCGTCGCACTGACCGGGTTACAGGACAAGACACGTCTGGCCCGAGGGGAACGGCTGCTCGTCCGTGGCGCGAACGGCGGGGTCGGCAGCATCGCCGTACAGCTCGGCAAGCACCTGGGCGCACACGTCACCGCGCTGTCCCGGAGTGCGGATTTCGTCCGCGGCCTCGGCGCCGACGAGGTGTTCGACTACTCCGCCCAGCTCGGTACCTTCGACGTCATCTTCGACACCCACGGCACCGAGCTCCCCCGGTTTCGCAAGCTGCTGACCGAAAACGGCCGGATGGCAACCATCGCATTCGACCTCCGCACCCCGGTCCGCAGCATCGGGTACCTGGCCGCCTCGACGATTTCCGGCCGGGTGCGGTTCTTCCGCGCCGCGCCGTCCCGCGCACGGCTCGATCAGCTGGCCGACCTGGCCGAACGCGGGGCGCTCCGGCCGGTGGTGCACCGGGTGTTCGACCTGAGCGAGATCGCGGCGGCCCACGAGATGCTCGAAGCCGGTGGGGTGCACGGGAAAGTGGTGCTTCAGGTCGGGAAGTAGCTCAGCCTTCGGTGACAGTCGCGACCAGGAAATCCTCTCCCGACGTGCGCATCCCGTCCGGGCGGCCGGACAGGTACCGGTCGCTGAGGTCGTCCGCGCTGACGTGCCGGACGTCCCGGAAGCCGCATTCCCGCGCGAACTCCAGCATTTCGTCCGGGGCGAAGAAGCTCACGAACGGCGTACCCGCGGCCTTCGCGCCCTTCATCGCGGCTGCCCGAGCGACGCGGTCCGGTTCGTCGAGGTACTCCTCTGGCTGCTGGAACGTCATCGCCACCACGGTGCCCGGCGCGAAGCCCGCGAGCGCACGCAAGGTCGCCGCATTCGCCTCGCGAGTGAGGTACATGCTCACGCCGGTGGACGCGACCACGGCGGGTTGACCTGCGTCGAAACCGTTGGCTGCCAAGCTGTCCGGCCACTGCTCGCCCGACTCGAAGTCGACCGGCACGAAGAACGGCGACGGGAGGCCAAGCTCGGCCAGTCGTGCCTGCTTCCAGGCCTGCGTTCCCGGCTGGTCGATCTCGAAGACCCGCACGCCGTGGTTCGGCTCGCGCTGGGCGAAGGTGTCGAGACCGGCGCCCAGCAGCACGTACTGCGATACGGCGTGCTCGCGCACCAGGTCCTCCACGAACCGGCTGCGCAGGACGATGCCCGCGCGGAACCGGCTGGTGAAGCTGAGGTCCATGTCCGGCCTTGCGCGCCAATCGGGTCCTGGATCGGCGAGCTGGAGCCCGATCACGTCCTCGAGCGCGTGCGGTGGCGCGTCGGCGAGCACGTGCAGCGCGCGCCACAACGCGACGCGCACTGCGGTGTGGTCCGGCAGCGCCGAGGACCCTGTCACGAAGCAGCCCGCAGTACCCACGTGCGACCGTCCGGGTCGCGCACGGTCATCTCGCGCGTGCCGTAGTGGGTGTCCTCGAACGGCGCGATGACGTCCAGCTCCGGGTCGACGGAGTCCTCCGGCACCGCCACCACCACGGCAGTCTTCGGCTCCTGCCCCGCAGGTACCTCGACCACGAAGATCGGCGGGCCGTCGCCGCCCGACAGCTGGCCCGAGTTGTGGTCGGTCTCGAAATCGAGGCCGAAGCCGAGCCGCTGCAGGAACTTCGCGGTCTTGCCCCAGTTGTGCGTTTCCACGACGAGCATCGTGATGCCGTCAGTCATGTCATCCGTCCTCTCCCGAGTTTCCCGGTTCGCCGAGATACGCCCGCAGGGCCGCGGTGACCAGCGCGGACAGCGACTGCTCGGTCTCGATCGCCCGGTACTTCACCTGCTTGATCAGCTCGACCGGCAGGTACACGTTGAACTGCTTGACCTCTTCACCGGCCATTCTAGAATGCTAGCAACCTAGCGTTCACCAGGCAAGCCCGCGCGGTCCGCGGCGGGGCTCGTGAGAGGCTGGCGGCATGGCGAAACCCTCCGGGCTGCAGATCAGGAACATCATCGCGGCCGTGCTCATGGCTGCTGCGTTCGTGTGGAACCTGGTCGTCGGCGGCCCGTGGTGGGTCACCGCGATCGTGGGGGTCGCGTGCCTGCTGTCCTCCTTCTCCGCGTACCTGAACCGGCCCGGCGCGCGGGACTGACCCCTTCGGGCACCACCCGCGGGGCGGACGGGCAGCCACCGGCCGAGTTCAGCCTGCGGTCCCCCGGCGGTCGCCCGTGGTTCAGCCGCCACTGGTCTACTTCGTCGGCTCACGCCCGGCAGGAGAGGACGATCGGTGGCAGGCAAGGACTTCAAGGTCGATCCGGCGGAACTGGACAAGTTCAGCGGCTATCTGGAGAAAACCACGTCACCCGCGGTGAAACAGGCCGCGGCCGACGTGCACACCGCCAACGGTTTCGACAACCAGGCGTTCGGCATCTTCCTCGCCCAGGTCTTCGCGGTGCCCGCGCGGATCACGATGGGGGTCGTCGCCGGGAACCTGGACAAGATCTCCGGCAACGTCACCGAAACCGCGGACCTCACCAAGAAAGCCGCGAAGGCCTACCGCGACCAGGACGCCACCGCGAAGGACGGCATCGACAAGTTCCTTCCGGAGATCGGAAAATGAGCGTCGTCGAGCCGATCACGTCGACGAACTCGACGACCGGCGCCGGGGTTTTCGACAGCTGGAAGAGCTTCGCGTCCGCGATCGACCACCTCAAACATGCACACGGCGCCGACACCGCAGCGGTCGGTGTCGAGATCGGCATCACCGCGGTCAGCGCGATCGCCGACACGGTCGCCTTTGCGCTGGACCCGCTGGCGAAACTCATGGCCGCGGGGGTCGGGTGGCTGATCGAGCACATCTCGTTCCTCAAGGAACCGCTCGACCAGCTCGCCGGTGACCCCGCCGAGATCAAGAAGCTCGCCGAGGGCCTGCACAAGATCGGCGAGAAGCTGCGCCAGGCGTCGACCGACCTCGATTCCGCGCTGAAAGCCCAGATCACGCAGTGGGAGGGCGAGTCGGCGAACCGGTTCAAGAACCAGGTCAACACCCGGGTCACGCAGATCAAGGATGCCGGGCACGCGGTTGACACCGCGGGGTATGTGGTCGAGACCACGATGGCGGTGGTCTACGCGGCGCGGTCACTCATCCGGGACATCATTGCCACGATCATCGGTGAAATCATCGCGACGGCGCTGGTCGCTTTGGCGATGGCGGTGTTCACGTTCGGCGCGTCGATTGTGGTTGCGGTGGGGGTGATCGTTGCCAAGGCGGTGGCCACGGTGGTGGCGTTGACGACCAAGGTGGTCAAGCTGACTGCGCTGGGTGGCCGGTCGATGCAGCGGGTGGCGGAGTTGGCTTCGAAGGTCAAGCCGATGCCGTCGAAGCCGAATTCGCATGAGATGACGCCGATTCGGCCGCAGCCTACGCCTGGTTCGGGTGGGCATGGGGGTTCTGGCGGGTCGGGTGGGCATGGGGGTGGGTCCGGGTCTGGGGCGCCGCACAATCCACCGCGGAATGAGACTCCTCCACCGCGGAATGAGACTCCGCCGCCACGGAACGAGACGCCCCCGCCCAGGAATGAGACACCGCCGCCGCCGAGGAATCAGACTCCGCCGCCGGATCAGCATCTTCAGGACTGGCTGAAGTGGGATCAGCATTTGAATCCGTCGTCGGCGCCGCATCCGACGCCGTCGGGTACTCCGCATCCCACTCCGCCGCCGACGCCACATCCCACGCCGCCGCCTACTCCGCATCCCACGCCGAGCCAGTCGACTACGCCGTCGACTGCCGGTGGGGAGCCGAAGCCGCCGGTGTCGCCGTTCAGGGCTGGGGAGTTCGAGTGGATGAAGAAGCATGAGAGCTGGTTGAAGGGGGCCAGCTGGGACAAGGTCAAGTTCATCGAGAACTGGGTGCGGAGCAGTCCCAAGTTTTCGCAGTATTATCCGGTGATCAAGGCTATTTCGGATGCCAAGAGCGCGAAGAATGCTGCGGGGTGGGCGGGTAAGACCGGGGTGAATTTGGACAAGGCGCTCACTGATATTCACATGCAGGCTGAGCAGGCTTGGAAAGAGGAGGGGGAGCAGTGGCGTAAGGATCATCCTGATCCTAAGGCTCCGTGAGGGTTCTGTGTTGGGGAATTGTTGCGTGGGGGCACCCCGAAGCCCGAGTGTCACTACGGTTTGAGGGGCTTGTCAAGGCGGGAAAGATGCCTTGACAAGCCCCTCAAACCGTGTGCGAGCTTAGGACCGGGTCTGGGTGCCGGGGTCCGGGTGGGCGCGCGGGCGGCGGGTGAGTGGGTGGTGGGTCCGTGAAGGGCTGTGAAGGGAACCTTGAGGGAATCAGATTCCGTGAAGGTGGCCTTCACGGAATTGTGGCTAGCTTGCGGTGTCGGAGAATTTGGTGGTCAGGGTTTCGCGGCCTCGGGTGGACAGTTCGCCGAATAGGCGTAGGCGGGCCAGGCCGCCGTCTGGGTAGATGTCCAGTCTGGCTTCCGTGATTTCTGGGCCGTCTGCCAATGCGAAGCGGTGTCGGGTGTCCGGCTGGAGGCGCGTGCGCGGTAACAACGCGACCCACTCGCCGTCGTCCAGGCGGCCGCTTACGGAGGCCCAGCCTGGTGCGTTTCCCTTCAGGTTGCTCGTGTCCAGCTCTGCGAAGCGCACTACGCCTGCGCCTGCCAGGCGGACCGTCGCCCAGTCGTTTCCGTCGTCTCGGCGGCGGGCGGTTTCCCAGCCTTCGGCCTGGTGCGCGGCCAGGCCCGGCGAAAACATGTTGCTCGGCGACGAATAGAACATGTCGCTGCATCCCGTCACCACTGCGCCGTTCTCCAACGCCGCCAGGTCCAGCGAGCGTGGGTCCAGGAGTGTGGGATCGGGCACCGCGACCCCGTGTACCCGCAGCCGTGCGACGCCGCCGTCTGGGTGTTGGGTCAGGCGTACGTGGGTGTAGCGCCGTGAAGTCGTTACCTTGAAGAAGTTTTCCGTGTCCCCGGCCGCTGGTTCGTGGTCTACCAGGATGTCCCAGTCGGCATCGCGGAGTTCGGCCGCGCTCGGGTACCCGGGCAGGGAGACTGCGGCGACGGAGACGAACGGCGGGTAGTTTCCCTTGAAGAAAGCCGTGTCCACCACGACGCCGGAAATCACCCCGGCCAGGCCAAGGCGTACCAGCGCGTGGTCGTCGCCCGGTTCGCGGTGGCGCCGGGTTTCCCAGCCGTCGTAGACCTGACCCTTCGGGCCGAACGTTTCCGCGCGGTGGGCCGGCCGCCAGGGGTTGACCAGGTTTTCCTTTTCGGCGAACAGTTCGTCGCTCGCCCACATCACGGTGCCGCCGAACTGCCGCGAGGCCAGGTCGGGCTGGGCTGTCCATTCCGGACGGTCGGACACGTGCTCCTCCATCTCTAGCAGTTCCCCCGCGTCAGCAGGCGGCCCCGCGGTTCGTCGCCGGTCACCGGTTCGCCGCGCAGCCACGTCCCCCGCACGACGCCGGCCAGCGGGCGCTGGTCGTACGCGCTCACCGGATTGCGGTGGGCGAGCTTCGCGACGTCCACCACGAACGCCTCGTCGGGCGCGAACACGCAGAAATCCGCGTCGTAGCCCACTTCGAGGTGTCCTTTACGCGTCATCCCGACCTGCGCCGCCGGGCGTTCGGCCATCCAGCGCACCACGTCGACGAGCCCGTACCCACGCTGCCGCGCCTGCGTCCAGATTGCCGGCAAGCCCAGCTGCAGGCTCGAAATCCCGCCCCACGCCAGGCCGAAATCGCCGGTGTCGAAGCGTTTCAGCTCCGGCGTGCACGGCGAATGGTCGCTGACGATCGTGTCGATCACGCCGTCGGCGAGACCCTGCCACAGCAGTTCCCGGTTCGCCGCTTCGCGGATCGGCGGACAGCACTTGAATTGCGTTGCCCCGTCGCGGATTTCCTCGGCCACGAACGTCAGATAGTGCGGACACGTCTCCACCGACAGCGCGACCCCTTCGCGGCGGGCACTGGAAATCAGCGGCAGAGCGTCCGAAGAGGACAGATGCAGGACGTGCACGCGGGCGCCGGTGCGCCGGGCCGCCTCGATCACGTGGGTGATGGCCAGGTTTTCCGCACCGCGCGGGCGGGAACCGAGGAAATCACGGTACTTCTCGCCGTGCGGGTCAGGCGCCGCGTCGATTGCCTCGGAGTCCTCCGCGTGCACGATCATCAATGCGTCGAACGACGACAGTTCGCGCAGCGCCGATTCCAGCCCGGCGGCGTCGAGCGGCGGGAACTCGTCGACGCCCGAATGCAGCAGGAAGCATTTGAACCCGAAAACCCCGGCGTCGTACAGCCCGCGCAGGTCGCCCTCGTTACCCGGAATCGCGCCGCCCCAGAATCCGACGTCCACGTGTACCCGGCCACTCGCCGTTTTGCGCTTGACCTCCAGCGCGGCCATGTCGACCGTGGGCGGCAGGCTGTTGAGCGGCATGTCGACGATCGTGGTGACGCCACCGGCCGCGGCCGCGCGGGTCGCGCTCGCGAAGCCCTCCCATTCGGCGCGGCCGGGGTCGTTCACGTGCACGTGCGTGTCCACGAGCCCGGGCAGCAGCACCTCGTCGGCGGCCAGGTCCACGACCTGGGCACCCGGCAGATCGGCGATGCCCGGCTCGACCGCGGCGATCCGGCCGTCCCGCACGCCGATCGTCGCCGGGCCGAGGCCGGCGGAGGTCACCGCTCGCGCGGCGCGCACCACGAGATCCATCGGCGGTACCCTCCAATTCCACTTTACGGAAATACTCTTTCGCTTACCGAGATTAACCACGTCGCTCGCGGCTAGTCAACGCCCACCACGTTACGGTCAGCGGGTGGAGTTGGAAGCCGAGTTCACCAGCGAACCGTTCCGCGGCGAGGGCGCGCCGCCGGACCACGCGGTGCACGCCCGCGATGCCGCCGACGCCGCCGGGCTCGACACCGATTTCGGTCCGCTCGGCACCCTCGCCCGCGGCCGCGCCGACGACCTGCTCGCCGCGCTGCCGTCCATCGCCAGGGCCGCGCTCGAAGGCGGCGCCACCCGGGTCACCCTGCAGCTGCGCCGCACCGACGAACCCGGCCCCGCACCGGCGGTCGAGCTCAACAGCGCGCTGACCCGGCTGATCGCCGACGTCGAGCGCGAACTCGGGGCCAAACTCGTCGACCTGGACCGCCCCGGCAAGCAGCGCGCGGTGCGGCTGCTGCGCGAGCGCGGGGCCTTCAACCTGCGGAAATCGGTCTCGGCGGTGGCTGAGGAGCTCGGGGTCACGAGGTTCACGGTCTACAACTACCTCAATCGCGAAGCCGACTGAAGAGGGCTTTCAACAAAGTGTTGACGCACGGGCCGGGTCGCCCGTACCGTCAGCGGCACCCCCCGCTGCGAGGAGATTCCGTTGACGCTTGCCCAGTTCAACTCCGCGCCCGCTGCGGAACTGCGGTCCACGCTCACCGCGTGCCTGGCCGTGCCGCGCTGGGTCGACACCGTGCTGGACGGCCGTCCGTACGCCGACGTCGCCGCGCTCGCCAAGAGCGCCGACAGTGCGACGCCGCTACGCCGGGACGAGATCCGCGCCGCGATGGCCGCGCACCCGCGGATCGGGGAACGGCCGAGCGGCAAGGGAACCGACGCGGACTGGTCGCGGTCCGAACAGTCCGGAGTGGACAATGCCGACGAGTTCGCCGCCGCCAATGCCGAGTACGAAGCCAAGTTCGGCCACGTGTTCCTGGTGTGCGCGAGCGGCCGCAGCGGCGCCGAACTGCTGGCGAACCTGCGGTCCCGGCTGGCCAACGACCCGGAGACCGAACTCGACGTCGCCGGCGCCGAGCTGGCCAAGATCGCGCAGTTGCGCCTGGCGAAAGCGGTAACGGCATGAGCCTGGTGACCACCCACGTCCTCGACACGGCCAAGGGCAAGCCCGCCGCCGGGATCGCGGTGCGGTTCGAGCACCACGACGGCACGGCGATCGCGCACGGCGTCACCGACGACGACGGCCGGATCCGCGACCTCGGCCCGGAAACGCTCGCGCCCGGCGGGTACCGGCTCGTCTTCGACACCGCGGACTACCTGGGTCCGCAGGCGTTCTTCCCGGACATCACCATCACGTTCCGGATCACCGACGGCACGGCGCACCACCACGTGCCGGTGCTGCTGAGCCCGTTCGCCTATTCGACCTACCGAGGGAGCTGACGTGGGAATCTCCTTGGGCCCCAACCAATACGGCAAAGCCGAGGTCCGGCTGGTCACCGTCCGCCGCGACGGCGCGGTGCATCACCTGCGCGACCTCACGGTGTCCTCCGCGCTGCGCGGTGACCTCACCGACACGCATCTCACCGGCGACAACTCCGCCGTGCTCGCCACCGACACGCAGAAGAACACCGTGTACGCGTTCGCCAAGCAGCAGGACGTCGGCGAGATCGAGGATTTCGCGCTGCGGCTCGGGCGGCATTTCGTCGGTACGCAGGAAAAGATCACCGGCGCGCGGATTTCGGTCGAAGAGCAGGAGTGGGACCGGATCGCGGTGGACGGCGCGCCGCACGACCACTCGTTCAGCAGCTCCGGCGGCGAACGCCGGACCACCACGGTGACCGTGCAGCCCGACCGCGCGTGGGTGGTGTCCGGAGTGGACGGTCTCGTGGTGCTCAAGTCCGGCGGTTCGGAGTTCCACGGCTACCCGCGCGACGAGTACACCACCCTCGCCGAAACCGACGACCGCATTCTCGCCACCGCCGTCACCGCGCGCTGGCGGTACCAGGGATACACCGGGATCGACTGGGCCAAGAGCCATCGGGAGATCCGGCGGACGCTACTGGAAACGTTCGCCACCAAGCACAGCCTGTCGTTGCAGCAGACCCTGTACGCGATGGGCGAGGCCGTGCTGCAGGCCCGGCCGGAGGTCGCCGAAATCCGGTTCGCCCTTCCCAACAAGCACCATTTCCTCGTCGATCTAAGCCCCTTCGGCCTCGAGAATCACAATGAGGTGTTCTACGCCGCCGACCGCCCGTACGGCCTCATCGAAGGCACAGTGGTCCGCGACGAAGCCGAAGAGCCCGGCCCGGCCTGGACCGACGCCGTGCTCTAGCCCCGAGCCCCTCCGGGAGAGCGCATGTCAGCTTCGCAAGACCGACCAGCCCGGCATCCCGTCGACACGGCGCCTCCCCTCCCCCAGCTCGTCCTGGGCGGGATCCAGCACGTCGCGGCCATGTACGCCGGAGTGGTGGCGCCGCCGCTCGTGATCGGCGCCGCCGTCGGCCTTTCGCCCGGACAGCTCACGCTGCTGATCAGCGCCGCGCTGTTCACCGCTGGTCTGGCCACCCTCCTGCAGACCCTCGGCTGCTGGCGTTTCGGCGCCCGGCTGCCGCTGGTCAACGGCGTCACTTTCGCTGCGGTGGCGCCAATTCTGTCCATCGTGGCGCAACACCGCTCCGGCAACGCGCTCGGCGTGGTGTACGGCGCCACTCTTGTCGGCGGCATGTTCGTCGTGTTCGCCGCACCGTTCTTTTCGAGACTCACCCGGTTCTTCCCGCCGGTGGTGACCGGAACGGTCATCACGCTCATCGGCGTCTCACTGCTGCCGGTCGCGGTGCAATGGATTGCCGCGCAACAGAAAGCGGCCCGGCCGTCAGGGCTCGTCCTCGCCGGGATCACGCTGATCGCGGTCCTCGTGTTCACCCGGTTCCTGACCGGCTTCTGGAGCCGGATCGCGCTGCTGCTCGGACTGGTCGTGGGCACAGTGGTCGCCTGGCCACTGGGTGAAGTCGACACATCGACGTTGCGCGAGGCGCCGGTGTTCGGCATCGCGACGCCGTTCCACTTCGGTGCGCCGGTCTTCGACGTCGCGGCCATCGTCTCGATGCTCATCGTCATGCTCGTGGTGATGGCCGAAAGCACCGCTGACCTGCTGGCCCTCGGCGAAATCGTCGAACGGCCGACCACCAGCCGCATCCTCGCCGACGGCCTGCGCGCGGATGGTCTGTCCACCGCCGTCGGCACCATCTTCGGCGGCTTCGCGTGCACGGCGTTCGCGCAGAACATCGGGCTCGTCTCGCTGACCCGCATGGTGAGCAGGTACGTGGTCGCGGCCAGCGGTGTGGTGCTGGTGCTGCTGGGTGTTTTCCCGGTGACCGGCGGGATCGTCGCGCTGGTGCCGCAGCCGGTGCTCGGCGGGGCCGGGCTGGTGCTGTTCGGCAGCGTCGCGGTGAGCGGCATCCGGACGCTCGCGAAGGCGTCGTTCGAGCATCCCGGCAACGTCGCGATCGTCGCCGCTTCACTCGGCGTCGGCCTGATCCCGATCGCGATGCCGGACTTCTACTCCGGTTTCCCGGCCGCTCTGCAGGTCGTGCTCAACTCCGGGATCAGCGCCGGCTGCCTGACGGCCGTCGTGCTGAACCTGGTCTTCCGGCCGCGCTTGATAGAACGCTCTACCGCGAAAGAGCTATCCTCGGTGTCGTGACAGGCACCAAGGACCGCATCCTCGCCGCCGGCACGGAACTCTTCCGGCAGGGCGGGTACGCCGGAACCGGCGTGAAGCAGATCGTCGAGAAGGCGGGTGCGCCCTTCGGGTCGCTGTACCACTTCTTCCCCGGCGGCAAGGAACAGCTGGGCGAAGAAGTGGTACGCACCTCGGGAATGCAGTACGCGCAGCTGTTCGAGGTGTTCATCGCGCCCGCGCCGGACCTGATCGGCGGCCTGGAGGCGTTCTTCGGCGCCGCGGTCACCACGCTGCTCGAAACGAATTACGTCGAAGGCTGCCCGATCGCGACCGTCGCGCTCGAAGTGGCGACCACGAACGAACCGCTGCGCAAGGCGACGGCGGACGTCTTCGAGGCGTGGATTGCCGCGGGTACCAAGGGTTTCGCCCCCTTCGGCTTACCCTCCGAAGCAGCGCGAACGCTGACGATCACCCTCGTCACCAGCCTCGAAGGCGCGTTCGTGCTGGCCCGCTCGATGCGCTCGACGGAACCGATGGCCGTGGCAGGCGCCGCAGTGGTGGACGTCGCGCGGCGCCTGCTGACCGAACTCGGACACGACGGTAAGCGCTCCTGAGGGTCAGAGCGCCTTCGCCGCCCGGTCCGCGACCAAAGCCAAGAAGCGGCTCGGGTCGGGCAGGTCGCCGCCTTCGGCGAGCAACGCCATCCCGTGCAGCAGCTCCGCCGTCTCGACCAGCGACGGGTCCTCCGGGTGCTCCGCGAACGCCGTGCGCAGGCCGGTGACCAGCGCGTGGTCCGGGTTCAGCTCCAGGATCCGCTTCACCTGCGGCATTTCCTGGCCCATCGCGCGGTACATCTTCTCCAGCGTCGGCGTGAGGTCGCCCGCGTCGCCGACGATGCACGACGGGGACGTGGTCAGCCGCGAGGACAGGCGGACCTCCTTGACCGCGTCGAGGGTCGCCGACATCCACTTCAGCAGGTCCGCGTACTCGTCCTGCCGCTCCTGCGGGATCTCGTCGAGGTCGACCTCGCCCTTCGCGACCGACTGGAACGTCTTGCCGTCGAAGCCACTGACCGCGTCGGCCCACATCTCGTCGACCGGGTCGGTGAGGATCAGCACCTCGTACCCCTTGGCGCGGAACGCTTCCAGGTGCGGCGAGTTCTCGATCGTGGACCGCGATTCGCCGGTGAGGTAGTAGATGTGCTCCTGGCCGTCCTTCATCCGCGACACGTAGTCGCGCAGCGTGGTCGGCTTCTCCGCGTGGTGCGTCGACTCGAACGACGAGATCTCCAGGATCTGCTCGCGGTTCTCCGGGTCATCGAGCAGACCCTCCTTGACCGCGCGGCCGAACTCGGCCCAGAACGTCGCGTACTTCTCGGCGTCCTCGGTCATCATCGTCTTCAGCGTGGCGAGGATCTTCTTCTCCAGCCGCCGCCGGATCGCGCGGATCTGGCGGTCCTGCTGGAGGATCTCGCGCGACACGTTCAGCGACAGGTCCTGCGCGTCGACGACGCCCTTCACGAAACGCAGGTAGTTCGGCATCAGCGCTTCGCAGTCGTCCATGATGAACACGCGCTTGACGTACAGCTGCACGCCGCGCTTCGCGTCCCGCATGAACAGGTCCATCGGCGCCCGCGACGGCAGGAACAGCAGCGCCTGGTACTCGAAGGTGCCCTCGGCCTGCATCCGGACCGTCTCCAGCGGATCGGTCCAGTCGTGGCTGATGTGCTTGTAGAACTCGTGGTACTCCTCGTCGGAGACCTCGTCCTTCGAGCGCGCCCACAGCGCCTTCATCGAGTTGACGGTCTCCAGACCCGCAGCGTCGTTGCCCTCGTCACCCGCAGTGCTTTCTTTGGCCATCTGCACCGGCCAGGTGATGAAGTCCGAGTACCGCTTGACGATCTCGCGCACCTTCCACGGCGACGTGTAGTCGTAGAGGTGGTCCTCGTCGTCGGCAGGCTTGAGGTGCAACGTCACCGCGGTGCCCTGCGGGGCGTCGGCGACCGGTTCGATCGTGTAGGTGCCCTCGCCGGAGGACTCCCAGCGCACGCCCTCATCGGTACCCGCCCGCCGGGTCACGAGGGTGACCTTGTCCGCGACCATGAAGCTGGAGTAGAAGCCGACGCCGAACTGCCCGATCAGGTCCTGCCCGGCGGCGTCCTTGGACTCCTTGAGCTGGCGCAGGAACTCCGCGGTGCCGGATTTGGCGATGGTGCCGATGAGGTTGACGACGTCGTCGCGGGTCATGCCGATGCCGTTGTCGCGCACGGTGAGGGTGCGCGCGTCGGCGTCCAGCTGGATCTCGACGTGCAGATTGTCCGTTTCGGCCTGCAGCTCCTTGTCGCGGAACGTCTCTAGCCGCAGCTTGTCGAGTGCGTCGGAGGCGTTGGAGACCAGCTCGCGCAGGAAGATGTCCTTGTTCGAGTAGATCGAGTGGATCATCAGCTGCAGCAGCTGGCGTGCCTCGGACTGGAACTCCAAGGTTTCGGCCGTGTCTGGCATCGCGCGTTTCCTTCCCGCCCCTGAAAGACCGGCAGGAAGTCTACCCAGACCACTTGTGAGGGTTTATCCCGGTTCGGACCGGTATAAGGGGCGGCGCGAGTCAGGCCAGCCGGCGGGCGTAGGCGTCGAGGGTTGCCACGTCGAACGGCAGCTCCGGCTCGGCCACCGCGCCGCAGTGGAAGCCGCCCAGCAGGTACCTCGCCAGTGCCTCCGCCGTCGCCGGTTCGTCCAGCACGCCACCGGCCGTCTTCGCCGCGTAGTCCAGCAACCGCTTTGCCGCGGACGGGAAACCCTCGCGGTAGAAGGTGTACGTGGCGGCGTATCGCGTGGGCAGCTGGTGCGGATGCAGGTCCCAGCCCTGGTAGAAGCCGTTCTCCAGGGACCGCCGGACCAGGCGCAGGTGCTCGGCCCACGCGCCCGGCAGGTCGTCGCCGATCGGGAGCCGGTTGGTCGAGCCGTCGGACAGCCGCACTCCGGTGCCCGCGGCCGCGACCTGCATGACCTGCTTGGCGAAATCCGCCGACGGATGCGCCATGCTCTGATACGCCGCGCTGATGCCAAGGCCCGCGCTGTAGTCGTAGGTGCCGTAATGCAGGCCCGAACACCGACCGTCCGCGGCCTGGATGATGCGCGCCACCGAAACCGTGCCGTCGGTCGCGAGGATCGACTGTGCGGTCTCGATCTGCACCTCGAACCGCAGCGTGCGCTCAGCGAGCCCGTACGCGGTTTCCAAGCGCCCCAACACCTCCGCGGCAACCTCGACCTGCTCCACCGCAGTCACCTTCGGCAGCGTCACCACGAACCCGTCCGGCAGCGACCCCTCGTCGAGGAGCCCGGACAGGAACAGGTCGAGCGTGCGGATACCGCGGCGGCGCGTGGCCGCTTCGAAGCTCTTGAACCGGATCCCGACGAACGGCGTACCCCCGGTGGTCGCGAGCGTGCGCCCGGCGGCCACCGCGGCGGCGTCCTCGGCCTCGTCGCCGGGGTGGCCGTAGCCGTCCTCGAAGTCGATCCGCAGGTCCTCGATCGGCTCGGTGAGGAGCTTTTCGCGGACCCGATCGGCCACCGCCGGGTCGAGTTCCAGCAGGTCACCGTGTTCCACGAACACCCGCATCGCCTGCTTGCCCCAATCGGCGACCAGGCGCGTGCGGTACTGCGACGCCGGCACGTACACCGTGTGCACGGGACGGCGGCCCGGCGGCTCACCGGGATAGCTTGCCGCGACGCGCGCGTCGGCCTCGGCCAGGCGCGTGTCGGCGGCGGTGTAGACGTCCTCAGTGAGCCGTCCGGTGCCCATTACTGGATGTGCTCGTACGCCGGCAGGGTGAGGAAGTCGGGGAACTCGTCGGCCAGCGCGACCTGCTCGAACAGCTCGACAGCCGGCTTCAGCAGGTCGTCGGGGACCTCGGCGGCCAGGTCGCCCCGCACGTCCGCGACGACCCCGCGCACCAGCTCCGCGGTGACCTTCTCGCCGTTGTCCAGCTGCGTCCCGTTCTTCACCCACTGCCACACCTGCGACCGCGAAATCTCCGCCGTGGCCGCGTCTTCCATCAGGTTGTGGATCGCCGCCGCGCCGTTGCCACCCAGCCACGAGGCCAGGTAGCGGATGCCGACGTCGACCGCCGCGCGCAGCCCGGCCGCGGTGGCGCTGCCCGGCGTCGAGGCGACGTCCAGCAGCTGGTCCGCGGTCACGCTGACCTCGTCACGGGTGCGCTCGAGCTGGTTCGGGTTGTCGCCGAGGACCTTGTCGAACTCCTCCTTGCACAGTGCGACCATGCCCGGATGCGCGACCCACGAGCCGTCGAAGCCGTCGCCGGCCTCGCGCGCCTTGTCGGCGTGCACCTTGTCGAAGGCACCCTGGTTGACCTCGGGGTCCTTGCTCGGGATGAACGCGGCCATGCCGCCGATCGCGAACGCGCCGCGCTTGTGGCAGGTACGCACGAGCAGTTCGGTGTACGCACGCATGAACGGGGCGGTCATGGTGACCGAGTTGCGGTCCGGCAGCACGAACTTCTCGCCCGCGTCGCGGAAGTACTTGATCACGCTGAACAGGTAGTCCCAGCGGCCCGCGTTGAGGCCGGACGCGTGCTCGCGCAGCTCGTAGAGGATTTCCTCCATCTCGAACGCCGCCGGGATGGTCTCGATCAGCACCGTGGCGCGGACGGTGCCGTGCTCGATGCCGAGCTCCTTCTCCGCGTGCGTGAACACGTCGTTCCACAGCCGCGCTTCGAGGTGGCTTTCCATCTTCGGCAGGTAGAAGTACGGCCCCTTGCCGCGGTTGAGCAGCTCCTGGGCGTTGTGGAAGAAGAACAGGCCGAAGTCGACCAGCGCGCCGACGCCCTTGCGGCCGCCGAACGTGAGGTTGCGCTCGTCGAGGTGCCAGCCGCGCGGGCGGACCACGATGGTGGCGTGCTCGACGTCCTTCTTCAGCTCGTAGTGCTTGCCGTTCTGGTCGAGCGTGATGGTGCCGCGGATCGCGTCGGACAGGTTGACCTGGCCGTCGACCACGTTGACCCAGTGCGGCGTGTTGGCGTCCTCGAAGTCGGCCAGCCACACCTTCGCGCCGGAGTTGAGCGCGTTGATGGTCATCTTGCGGTCGGTCGGGCCGGTGATCTCCACGCGGCGGTCCCCCAATGCCGCCGGGGCACCGGCGACCTGCCACTCGCTCTCGCGGATTTCCCTGGTCTCGGGCAGGAAGTCGAGCCGCCCGGTGGTACGGGCTTCCTCGCGCCGCTTGCCACGGGCGGCCAGCAGCTCGTCCCGGCGCGCCGCGAACTTGCCGTGCAGGCCCGCGACGAACGCGAGGGCCTCCGGCGTCAGGATCTCGTCTCCGCGCTCGACCGGACCGCCGAGGACCTGGACTTCAGACATGCGCAACACCCCGAGTAGTGCTTTGGATAACGTCCCTACGGTTTTTACCTGACGGACTATAGTTTCTGCATGGCGGAACATCAATCGGGTCTGTCCGGGTCTGTGAGGAGGACCACTGGTGGCGGCTGAGAAGAGCGGACGCGACGGCGGCGTCCAGTCCCTGCAGCGGGCGTTCGAGCTGCTGGAGCACCTGGCGGACACCGGCGGCGAGGCCAGCCTGTCGGAGCTGGCGACCCTGTCCGGGCTGCCGATGCCGACGATCCACCGGCTGATCCGCACGCTGGTCGCGCTCGGGTACGTCCGGCAGAACACCAACCGGCACTACGCCCTCGGCGCGCGGCTGATCCGGCTCGGTGAGAACGCGAGCATGCAGTTCGGCGCGTGGGCACGGCCGCTGCTGGTGGAGCTGGTCGAGGAGGTCGGCGAGACGGCGAACCTGGCGGTGCTGGAACGCGACGAGGTGGTGTACGTAGCGCAGGTGCCCTCGAAGCATTCGATGCGGATGTTCACCGAGGTCGGCAGGCGGCTGCTGCCGCACGGCACCGGCGTGGGCAAGGCGATGCTGGCACAGCTGCCACCCGGCGATGTCACCGCGCTGCTGGAGCGCACGGGGATGCCTGCGTACACCGAGCACACCTTCACCGATCCGGACGCGCTGGCCGCGGAGCTGAAGAAGATCGCCGGTCAGGGCTATGCGCTGGACGAAGCGGAACAGGAGCTGGGCGTGCGCTGCATTGCCGTTGCGGTACCCGGTGCTCCGGTACCCGCTGCGGTGTCGGTGTCGGGTCCTTCGGGTCGCCTGACCGCCGACGCGGTGAGCCACATCGCGCCGGTCGTGCAGAAGATCGCGGACCGGCTCGCACAGCAGCTGCCGGTCAGCTGAGCTCGCCGTTGAGGAGATCGAGGAGCAGGCAGTCGTGCCAGGTGCCGTCGAGGGCCTGTTCGTAGGCACGGAGCAAACCGACGCGGCGGAAGCCGAGCTTCTCGTACACGTGGATGGCGCGTGCGTTGTGCGCTGCCGGATCGATGGTGAGCCGGTGGTGTCCCTGCGCGAACAGATGCCGGGCGAGCACGCGGATCGCTTCCGCGCCCAGCCCTCGCCCGTAGTGGTCCGGGTGCAGCGCGAGGTCGATCCCGGCGTGCCGGTAACGCCGTTCGAGCTCTTCCCAGCTCTGGATCACGCCGACGGTCTCGCCGCCGAGCTCGATGGCGTAAGCCTGGTGTCCTTCTTCGACCACCAGCAGGTCGTCGGTCTCCTCGTCCGGATCGCCCCACCAGCGGGAAACGTCCGGCGCCGCAAGGATTTCCCGGACCCGCGCCCGGTCACCCGGCTCGAGCGGCCGGAGGCGGATCCGCGGCCCGGAGAGCACCACCGGCTCAGCCGAGCAGCGCGTCCACGAACGCGCCGGGCTCGAACGGGGCCAGGTCGTCCGGGCCTTCGCCGAGGCCGACGAGCTTCACCGGCACCCCCAGCTCCCGCTGGACCTGGAACACGATGCCGCCCTTGGCCGTGCCGTCGAGCTTGGTCAGCACGATCCCGGTCACGTCGATGACCTCGGCGAACACCCGTGCCTGCGCGAGGCCGTTCTGGCCGGTGGTCGCGTCGAGCACGAGCAGCACCTCGTCGACCTTGGCCTGCTTTTCGACGACCCGCTTCACCTTGCCGAGCTCGTCCATCAGGCCGGTCTTGGTGTGCAGCCGCCCGGCGGTGTCGACCAGCACCGCGTCGACGCCCTCGGCGATACCCTGCTTGACCGCGTCGAAGGCGACCGCTGCCGGGTCTGCGCCTTCCTTGCCGCGCACGACGGACGCGCCCACGCGCTCGCCCCAAGTCTGCAGCTGATCCGCGGCCGCGGCGCGGAACGTGTCGGCCGCGCCGAGCACCACGGTGCCGCCTTGGGCCACGAGCACCCGCGCCAGCTTGCCGGTGGTGGTGGTCTTGCCGGTGCCGTTCACGCCCGCGACGAGCACGACCGCGGGCTGCTTCTTGCCGTCGACCTCGTGCGGCAGCGCGCGGACGGAACGCTCGGCGTCCGTCGACAGTTCGGCCGTCAACACCTCGTGCAGCACCTCGCGGGCCTCCGCCGACGACCGCGCGGCGCGGCGGCCGAGCTCGTCCCGCAGCCGCTCCACGATGTGCGTGGTAGTGGCCGCGCCGAGGTCCGCGACCAGCAGCGTGTCTTCCACGTCCTGCCAGGAATCCTCGTCGAGGTCGCCACCGCCGAGCAGGCCCAGCAGGCTCTGCCCGAACATCGACCGCGACTTCGACAGGCGGCCGCGCAGCCGCTCCAGCCGCCCCGTCGCGGGGTCGATCTCGTCGAGCGGCGCGGCTTCCTCGACCGGCTCCGGGAGCTTGACGTCGAGCACTGTGCGCTGGTCGGAGTCGCGCGGGACCGCCGCGTCGTCGCCCACCGCGGGCTGGCCGTCGACCTCCGGCCGGTCCTCCACCGGATGTTCGACCGGTTCGGCCGTGGTTTTCTCCGTGCCGCCGGGGGCCAGCGCGATGCCGCCGGCCGCGGTGTACCCGCCGCCCTTCGGCTTCTCCTCGACCTCGCGCGGCTCGGCGATGCTGATCCGCCGCCTTCGCGCGATGAGCAGCCCCGCCACCAGCACGGCGACCAGGACGACGACGGCGATGACAACGATCCAGAACCAGGTGCTCGACACACCACCATCCTGTCATCCGCCCTCGCCCGGCCCGGGGCACCCCACCGTGCGGCCAACGATTGACGCGAATGGTTCCGATTCGGCCAAGACTCCACGGAGTGGCTTGCGCGGGTCGCCGGGACTTGGCTAGACCACTGCGAATGACCTTCCCCGCCGGCCATCGTTTCCGCGTCCTCGGGCTGCTGTCGGGCACGTCCGTGGACAGCATCGACGTCGCGGTCGCCGACCTGCACGCCGAGGACGGCACCGTCGTGCTCACCCCGCTCGGCGAGCTCGACCTCCCCTACCCCGCCGCCCTCCGCGCGGAACTGCTCGACATCCTCCCGCCGCGGCCGAGCAGCGCGCGGCAGCTGACCGTGCTCGACACCCGGGTCGGGCAGGCGTTCGCGGAGGCCGCCGCGCGCGGGATCGCCGGGTACGGGCCGGTGGACGTGATCGCGTCACTCGGCCAGACGGTGTACCACTGGGTCGAGAACGGAACGGCGCTCGGCACTCTGCAGCTCGGCCAGCCCGCGTGGATCGCCGAGCGCACCGGGGTGCCGGTGATCGCCGACCTCCGCATCCGCGACATCACCGCGGGCGGGCAGGGCGCGCCGCTGGCAAGCACGCTCGACGCGTTGTGGTTACGCGGTCTCGCCGAGCAGACCGGCCGTCCGGTCGCCGCTCTCAACCTCGGCGGCATCGCGAACATCACCGTGGTCACGCAAGGCGACGCGGTACTCGCGTACGACACCGGACCGGCGAACGCGCTGCTGGACATCGCCGCCGCGCACGTCACCGGCGGACGCCTGCCCGCCGACGTGGACGGACGGCTCGCGCTGGCCGGGGACGTCCGCGCGGATCTGCTCGACCGGCTCCTTGCCGACCCGTACTTCGCTGCTGCACCACCGAAATCCACCGGGAAGGAACACTTCCACTGCGGATATCTCGACACCGCGCTGTCCGGACTGCCGGAACTGACGCCGGAAGACCTGCTCGCCACCCTCACCGAACTGACCGCCGTGACGGTCGCCGCGGAGTGCCGACGCCACCGGGCCGCGACGGTCGTGGCGTCCGGCGGCGGAGTCTCGAACCCGGCGCTGATGGCCGCGCTCGCCCGGCATCTGCCCGGCGGAACGCTGTGTACCAGCGACGACCTCGGCCTGCCCGGCTCCGGCAAAGAGGCTTACCTGACCGCGTTGCTCGGCTGGCTGAGCTGGTGCGGCGTCCCCGCGACGCTGCCGTCGGCCACCGGCGCCCGCGGTCCCCGCCTGCTCGGCGCGCTGACGCCGGGGGCGGCCCCGCTCACCCTTCCCGCCCCGCTGGGGGGCACCGTGACCCGGCTCCGGGTCGCGGAATCCGGGCAACCACGGTAGGAGAAACCCCATGAACCCAGTCGATCTGGTGATCGTCATCGTGTACCTCGCGGCGATGCCGATCATCGGCGTGCTGGTCGGGCGCAGACAGAAGTCCGCGAACGACTACTTCGTCGGTGAACGCAGCATGCCGTGGTGGGCGGTCACGCTTTCGGTGGTGGCCACCGAGACGTCCACTCTCACCGTGATCTCCACGCCGGGGCTCGTCTTCGGCAGCGCGTTCCTGTTCCTGGAAGTGGCGTTCGGCTACATCATCGGCCGGGTGATCGCGGCGTTCGTGTTGCTGCCGCGCTACTTCCGCGGGAACTACGTGAGCGCGTACGAATTCCTCGGCCGCCGCTTCGGCCGCGGGCTGCAGGGCACCGCGTCGGTCACCTTCGTGGTCACGCGCCTGCTGGCCGAGGGGCTGCGGCTGTTCGCGGGTGCGATCCCGATCAAGGCGATCCTCGGCCACTACGGCATCCACACCGAGTACTGGCACATCGTGGTGCTGCTGACCGCGCTGACGGTGATCTACGCATTCGTCGGCGGCATCAAGTCGGTGATCTGGGTCGACGTGATCCAGTGGTCACTGTACGTCCTCGGCGCGATCGGTGCGGTGATCTTCCTGACCACCAAGCTGCCGTCCGGCTGGACGTCGATTGCGGCGGACCAGGGCCGGTTCCAGCTCACCGACTTCGCGTCCAACATCATCACCAGCCCGTACGCCTTCCTGTGCGCGGTGATCGGCGGCGCGTTCCTGTCGATGGCGTCACACGGCGCGGACCAGCTGATCGTCGGACGGCTGCTGTCGTGCCGGAACCTGCGCGACGGCCAGCGCGCGCTGATCGGGTCGTCCATCGTGGTGTTCGTGCAGTTCGCGTTGTTCCTGCTGGTCGGCGCGATGCTGTGGGTGTACACCGGCGGCAAGACCGGCGCGACGGCCACCGCGGTCGCGTCCGGGAAGATGTCCGGCGACGACGTCTTCTCCAACTTCATCGTGAACGACCTGCCGGTGGGCCTCGCCGGGTTACTCATCGCGGGCATCCTGGCGTCCACGATGGGAGCGCTCGCGTCCGCGCTCAACGCGCTCTCCACGTCCACCATCGCCGACCTCTACCAGCGGTTCACGCACCGCTCGATCGACGACACCAAACTGCTGCGGCACGGTCGCATGTGGACACTCATCTGGGCGGTGGTGTTCGCGGGCTTCGCGTCGCTGTTCACGAACTCGAAGGACCCGGTGATCCAGCAGGGCCTCGGTATCGTGGGCTACACGTACGGCGCGCTGCTGGGCTCGTTCTTCCTCGGACTGATGGTCCGCAAAGCCCGCCAGGCCGACGCCGTGATCGCGTTCGCCTGCTCCGTGGTGGGCATGGCGTTCCTGATCTTGTTCGTGAAGTTCGACAAGGCGACCACCGCGGTACACATCCAGTTCGGCACGGCCACGAAAACGCTGGTACCCCTGGCGACCTTCTGGTACACGCTCGCGGGCGTGCTGATCACGCTCATCGTGGGCGGGCTGCTGTCCTTGCGCCACCGCGGGGTGGACCCGAAAACCGCTGCGGTGGAGGAAACCGTGGAGACTGCGGCCTGAGCCGGCCGGGTTTCCCGTGGCTGCACGGGAAACCCGGCTGTTCGTTCACGGCTTGGTGTAGAAGACCCGCCCGTCCTTGTCGCAGGCCACCGCTCCGCTGCCGCCCGCGCCGGTGTCGGCCATGCACTGCCAGTCGTTCAAGGTCAGCACGTGCGCGGTCCCCTCGGACTTGGTCGGCGCCTGCTCGAAGTAGTCGGAAATCACCGTGATCGCTTCCTGGCAACCGGGGATACCCGCTTTCGTCTCCTCGGCGATCAGGTCGGCCTGGCGGCCGTTCGGCATGTCGACCTTGCCGCAGTTCACGTCCGGGCCGACCGGGTCGCCCGGGTCGGGGTGCCGTCCGTCCGTGGTCCGCGAGCCGTTGGACGGCGGTTCCGTCTTCTTGGCTACCGGCGGTTTCGCTACTGGCGGTTTCGCCGCCGGAGCAGCCGAGTTGACCACCGCCGACGTGGCAGTGGGCGCGGCTGGCGTGACGGCCGCCGGAAGCGCCGAACCGGCGGTCCCGCCGCAGGCCGTCACCAGCCCGCCGAAGCCCAGAAGCGCTGCGGAAATCCCAATCCTGGCCGCCATTGTGCGCATGAAGAATTCCTCCCCGATCACTGTTACCCCGTACACCCCTAGAGACGCGCCGAGCCCGTAACAGTTGCCCCGGAGATCAAGAAGCGGGTACCGGCTCCTCTTCGGCCGTGCGCAGACGCTGCGAGATCACCTTCGTGATGCCGTCGCCCTGCATGCTCACGCCGTACAGGGCGTCGGCGATTTCCATCGTCGGCTTCTGGTGCGTGATGATGATCAGCTGCGACGAATCGCGCAGCTGCTCCAGCAGGCCGATCAGGCGGCGCATGTTGGTGTCGTCCAGCGCGGCCTCGACCTCGTCCATCACGTAGAACGGTGACGGCCGCGCCCGGAAGATGGCGACCAGCATCCCCACCGCCACCAGCGACTTCTCGCCACCGGACAGCAGCGACAGCCGCTTCACCTTCTTGCCCGGCGGGCGGGCCTCGACGTCCACCCCGGTGGACAGCAGGTCGTTCGGCTCGGTGAGCACCATCCGGCCCTCGCCGCCGGGGAAGAGCACGCCGAACACCGTCTCGAACTCGCGCGCGACGTCGTAGTAAGCCGAGGTGAAGACCTCCAGGATCTTCTCGTCGACCTGCTTGATCACGGCCTCGAGGTCCTTGCGGGTGTCCTTGAGGTCTTCCAGCTGGGTGGACAGGAACTTGTAGCGTTCCTCCAGCGCCGCGAACTCCTCCAGCGCCAGCGGGTTGACCTTGCCCAGCAGGGTGAGGTCCTTCTCCGCGCGCTTGGCGCGGCGGGCCTGGGTGTCGCGGTCGAAAGGCATGGGCGGCGGCGGGGTGACGTCCTCGCCACGTTCCTTCGCCGCCTCGTACTCGGCCATCTCGCCCGCGCTCGGCGGCACCGGTACGTCCGGGCCGTACTCGGCGATCAGGTCCGCCAGCCCGATCCCGAAGTCCTCGGAGATCTTGCCTTCCAGCGTTTCCAGACGCAGCCGCTGTTCGGCACGAAGCACCTCGTCGCGGTGGACGGCGTCGGTGAGCTTCTCCAGTTCGCCGGTCAGCTCGCGCACCTTGGCGCGGACCGCGGTGAGCGCCGTTTCGCGGGTCTGCCGTTGTGCTTGGGCGTCGTCGCGCTCGGCAGCTGCGCGCTGTACCGAGATTTCGATGCGCTCCAACGCAAACTCACCCGCGTTGACGACCGCGTTCGCGATTTCCGCGCCGCGTTTGCGAGCCGCCTGCGCCTTGGCCGCACGTTCGCGCGCCTGCTGTTCGGCGAAAGCCGCGCGGCGCAACGATTCCGCACGTCCGGCGATACTGCGCGCGCGTTCCTCCGCGGTGCGCTGCGCGAGCCGTGCTTCGACTTCTTCCTGCCGTACCACGGCAAGCTGCTCGGCCGCCTCGTCGCGCTCGGCCGTGTCCGGGTCGTCCTCCACCGGCTGCTCGGCGACGGCGGCAAGCCGTTCCTCCAGCTCGGCCAGCTGCTCGAGCGCGTGCTCGCGGCTCTGCTCGACCTTCGCGCGCTGCCCGGTGAGCCGTTCGACCTCGGCCTGCGCCGACCGCGCCGCCTGCTGCAGCCGGTTGAGCCGCTCGGACGACCGGGCCTTGCGGACCTTGGCCTCGCCGAGCGCGTCCTTGGCCTGCCCGACTTCCTCGCGCCGCGCCTGCTGTTCGGACCGCGCGCCTTCCAGCTCCGCGGAATACCGCTCCAGCGCGCGTTCGGCGACACGCAAGCGTTCCTGCGCCTCGTCGACCGCTGCCTGTACCTCGATCACGCTCTCGCGCGCGGCCGACCCACCGGCAATCCAGTTCGCGCCGAACACGTCCCCTTCGCCGGTGACCGCTCGCACGGCCGGATACTGCGCGACGAGACGGCGGGCGGACTCCAGGTCCGGTACCAGCGCAAGCCGGTCGAGTGCCTTTTCGACCGCAGGCCGCAGCTGCTCCGGCGCGCTGACCACCTCGCGGGCCCAACGCGCGCCTTCGGGCAACATCGGCCAGCCACTGGTGTCCACAGTGGACATCGCGCCGACCGGCACGATCCCGGCGCGGCCGGAATCGGTGTCCTTCAAGTACTTCAGCGCGGTGAGCGCGTGTTCGCCACCGGACACCGCGACCGCGTCCGCCACCGGCCCGAGCGCGGCGGCCAGCGCGACCTCGTGTCCAGGTTGGACAGTGAGCAGCGCGGCGACCGACCCGAGCAGACCGGGTAATTCCGCGGACGCACCGAGCAGCGCACCCGCGCCGTCCTTGCGCTTGAGGCCCATCGACAACGCCTCGACGCGCGCCTTCTCCGACGCGATCTCCCGCTCGGCACCGCGCTCGGCCTTCACCAGCTCCTCGACGCGCGCCTTCGCCGCATTGTTCGCCTCGACCGCGCGGTCGAGGCGCTGCTGCAGGTCGGCGTCGTCGGATTCCTCGGCGCCGCCAGTCGCTTTGGCCTCTTCCAGCTCCTCGACCGCGATCTCCGCGCGCTCGGCCGCTTCCTGCAGACCGACCGTGAGCCGGTCGACCTCCTCCGCGGTGGCACCGTTCTTGCTGCGCAGCGCCTCGACCTGGCCGGTCAGCTTCGCCATGCCCTCGCGGCGGTCGGCGATCGCGCGTACCGCAGCCCAGTGCGCGCGCTCGGCAGCCTGTACGCGTTGTTCGAGTTCTTCGCGCCGCAGCACGGTTTCCGCGAGCAGCTCGCGGGCCTCCATCACGGCCTCGGTGAGCTCCTGCTCGCGCTCGGCAGCCTGCTCGGCCTCGGCGAGCAGCTCCTCCGGGTCACGACCGCCGGTGGGCGCGGAAACGTCCGACGACAGGTGCCGCTGCCGTTCCACCGCCAGCCGCACGGTGCCGCGCAGCCGCTCGGTGAGCGCCGACAGCTTGTACCAGGTCTCCTGCGCGCGCTGCAGCCGCGGCGCGTCCTCGGCGAGCGAGGCCTCCAGCTCGGCTTCCTCGGCCGACACCAGCTCCAGCGCCTGCTCGACCTCGGTGCGGCGCTGCCGGGCGGTGCGCTCGTCGGCCTCTTCCCGCGCAATGGACTCACGCTGGGTGACGAGGTCGTCGGCGAGCAGCCGCAACCGGGAATCCCGCAGCTCGGACTGCACCGACTGCGCCTTGCGCGCGATCTCGGCCTGCTTGCCGAGCGGCTTGAGCTGGCGGCGCAGTTCGGTGGTGAGGTCGGTGAGCCGGTCGAGGTTGCCCTGCATGTTGTTGAGCTTGCGCAGGGTCTGTTCCTTGCGCTTGCGGTGTTTGAGGACGCCCGCAGCCTCCTCGATGAACGCGCGGCGCTCCTCGGGCTTGGACTCGAGAATCGCCGACAGCTGCCCCTGCCCGACGATGACGTGCATCTCCCGGCCGATCCCGGAGTCCGACAACAGCTCCTGCACGTCCATCAACCGGCAGCGGTCACCGTTGATCTCGTACTCGCTGGCGCCGTCACGGAACATCCGGCGCGTGATGGAGACCTCGGTGTACTCGATGGGCAACGCACCGTCGGTGTTGTCGATGGTGAGCGTGACCTCGGCCCGGCCAAGCGGCGCGCGTCCCGCGGTACCGGCGAAGATGACGTCTTCCATCTTGCCGCCGCGCAGGTCTTTCGCCCCTTGGGTGCCCATGACCCAGCGCAGCGCATCGAGGACGTTCGACTTCCCGGAGCCGTTCGGGCCGACCACGCAGGTGATCCCGGGTTCGAACCGCAGCGTGGTGGCCGAGGCGAAGGACTTGAAGCCCTTGAGCGTCAGGCTTTTCAGGTGCACGTGCTGCCGACCCCTCTGGCCATGCGTACAGGTTGGCCACCGGTTTCCCCCGGACCGTGGCGACCGGGTTCCCGGGCTCGGGACAGGCTACCCGGGGGTCCGGCAGCGCCGTGGGAGGCGGGGCCGCCCGGGCGCGCCTAGCACATCTGGGACCACCTCGGCAACCCCTTGAGTCCCATCCGTCACACGGACCACAGGGGTTGTGGGGGGTGGGCGGGTGGCTTCGGATCGGTGGGCTGAGGGGGCGGGCGGAGGTGCAGGGCTTTCGGGGCGGGCGGGAGCAACAGGGCAGCCGCGGCAAGCGGGACTGCCGGGATCACTGCGGATCCCCTGTCCCAGCCACCGGATCACCCGGACGTCCGGCTCGGCGGCCACGCAACGCTCGGTGAAACCTGCCAGTCTGCCGGGGCAGACCGAACCAGCAAGGCCGCCGGGACTGCAAGGCAAGAAGGCCGCCGGGACTGCGGGCAAGCAGGGCTGCAGGGGCAGACCGAACCAGCAAAGCCGCCGGGACTGCGGGGCAAGCAGGGCAGGCCAAACCAGTAAGGCTGCCGGGACCGCGGGGCAAGCCGGGCAGAGCAAACCGGCAAGGCTGTCCCGGCAAGAGGGACACTCGGGACCACCGCGGATCCCCACGTGCCCCATCCCAGCCACCGGTTGCCCCATCCCAGCCAGCGGGTCACCGCATGTCCGGTTCGGCGGCCGTTCAGCGCTCCGCGAAACCCGTCAGCCCGCCTTTTGCGGCAGTCCAGCGTTCCACTACCTGATCCACTCTTCCGGGTGAGGTTCCGGACCGCAGGGCGGCCAGCAAGCGCGCACAGTGGTCACGGCTACCCTCTGCAATCACTTCGACACGCCCGTCGGGGTGATTGCGTGCGAATCCGGTGAGGCCCAGCTCCAGTGCGCGGCTTCGGGTCCACCAGCGGAAACCGACTCCCTGTACGTGCCCGTGTACCCAGGCGGCCAGCCGGACGGGTGATTCCTGCTCACTCACCGGTCCCATCCTGCCGTACGAGTGTGGTTGCAGAACGTGACGGGGTCCTCCTGGCGGTCGCGCGAACGGGTCAGCCGCGGTGATAGCCTCCGGCCAGGATCCACGCCCGGAGCCCTCTCCCCCGCATGCCGGGGCCCGGGTGGAGCGCATCCCCCGCATTCTCTGTTCGAACCTTCTAAGGAGCCTGCATGTCCCGTCCCGACGGGCCTGATCCGAGCTCATCCATCTCCGTCCATGCCGTCCCCGCCACTGCGCCGCCCAAAGGGGCGAGCGGGCGGCTGACCCGTACCGGGTACGCCGTGCTGGGGGTCAGCGGACTGGTGGTCGCTACGGCGTTCGCCGCGGTCGCCGAGCTGGCCGGGCCGCTCGGGATCACTGATTCTGCGACCAATGCACCCGGTGGCGGGCAGGGCACGTTGCCCGGTAGTTCCCAGGTTGTTCCGGGGAACGCGGTGCCGGGTGGGCCGATGACGGTGCCGGGGTCGCCGGTGCCTGGGCAGACTGTGCCGTCCACGCCGACGACTGTGGTGTCGGTCGGGGCGGATGGGGTGCCGACCACGAGTGTGGTCACTCCGCCGCCGGTGCCGGTTCCGCCGGGGCAGCCGGGCGGGAATCCGGTGCCTGGGACTACTTCGCAGCGTAGTGACACTCCTACTTCGGATCATTCCACTACTCCGCCGACGAGTACCGACCCTACGTCGACGACTCCTACTTCTCCGACTAGTACGTCCAGTTCGGAGACTCCGCCTTCGTCGAAGCCGTCCGGGAGTAGTTCCACTGGCGGGCAGCCGACCAGTAGTACGTCCAGCGTGTCCACTTCGGACACCACGGGCACCGGCGATACCGCCCCGACCGGCTCCACGCGCTGACGCTCCGCTGAAGTCCGTGAAGGGAACCATGAGGGAATCTGATTCCGTGAAGGTTCCCTTCACGGAACGCCAGCGGGGCGGGAGCTAAACTTCGAAGCGGTAGCCCATTCCTGGTTCTGTCAGCAGGTGGCGGGGGCGGGAGGGTTCTGGTTCCAGCTTTCTGCGTAGCTGGGCCAGATAAACGCGTAGGTAGTGTGATTCCGTCTCGTACGACGGGCCCCATACTTCGTGCAGCAATTGTTTCTGCGCCACCAGGCGGCCTCGGTTCCGTACCAGCAGTTCCAGTACACCCCATTCGGTTTTCGTCAAATGTACTTCCCGGCCGTCTCGCTGGACTTTTTTCGCGGCCAGATCAATGGTGAACGAGCCTGCGTCCACCACTGCTTCTGCGCCGTCTGCGCCTGCTACTGCCGAACGTCTCACCGCCGCGCGCAGGCGGGCCAGTAGTTCGTCCATGCCGAACGGCTTCGTGACGTAATCGTCCGCGCCTGCGTCCAGTGCTTGTACCTTGTCCGCCGAATCGCCCCTTGCGGACAGGACGATGATCGGCACCGTGGTCCAGCCGCGCAGGCCTGCGATGACCTCCGTGCCGTCCAGGTCCGGCAGGCCCAGGTCCAGGACCACCACGTCCGGCTTCGTTTCCGCGACCGCTTTCAGCGCCGCCGTGCCATCATGCGCGGTGATCACCTTGTACCCGCGCGCGTTGAGGTTGATTCGCAACGCTCGGACGATCTGCGGCTCGTCGTCGACGACCAGTACCGTCGCTGCCCGGTCTGCGTTCATCGGGCCACCTCCTCAGCCGCTTCCACCAGTTCCCGGCCCGTGCACGCGGGTAGCGAAATCACCACGGTCAGCCCGCCGCCGGGAGTGTCTTCTGCGCGTACCGTACCGCCCATTGCTTCCGTGAACCCCTTCGCAACGGAAAGCCCCAACCCCACACCGGGCGTCGAATCCCGGTCGCCGCCCAGGCGCTGAAATGGCGCGAAGGCCGATTCCGCGGCCCCTTTTCGCAAGCCTTTTCCGTGGTCGACGATTCGCAGCTCCACGAATTCCGAATGCGCACTTGCCCGCGCCGAAACCTCGCCGCCGCCGTGCCGGAGGGCGTTGTCCAGTACGTTTGCAATCACGCGTTCCAGCAATCCCGGATCGGCTTGCACCGACGGCAGCCGGGCGTCCACGGCGACTTGCACATCCTGCGAATTGTCCACTGTGGACAAAGCATGCGCGAGTACCTCGTCGTAGCCGACCGGGCGCAAATGCGGGGTGACGGCACCGGTCGCCAACCGCGAAGAGTCGAGCAGATTGTCGATCAGCCCAGCCAGCCGGTCGGCCGAAAGTTCCACTGTCTCCAACAGCTCGGAGGTGTCCTCTTCGGACAGTGACAGGTCCGGCGCACGCAGGCTGCCGATGGCGGCCTTGATGGACGTGAGCGGCGTGCGCAGGTCGTGGCCGACTGCGGACAGCAGCGTCGTACGCAGCTCAGTCGCCTCGGCTTTGCGCTCCGCGGCCGCGGCAGCCGTCGCCATCCGCTGCTGGCGCAACGCGAGCAATGCTTGTCCCGCAACGGCTTCCAGTACCCGGCGGTCGGCGGCGGGCAGGGTGCGCCCGCGGAGTGTCAGGTGGACGTCAGCCGTTACGGCAATGTCCACATCGGCCTCGTCCGGATCGTCGCACGGTTCCCCACCGGCCACTGCGACCTTGTCCCACTTCCCGTTACGTTTCTCCAGCAGCGTAACGGAAGTGAGGCCGAAGTTCTCCCGTACCTTCGCCAGCAACCGCTCGATCGGGTTCGGATCGGTGAGCACCGTACGCGCGTACGACGCCAGCAACGACGCCTCCGTACGCGCCCGTGCCGCCGCCGCACCCCGTCGCGCGGCGGATGCGACGACCAGCGCCACCATCACGGCCACCACGATCATCGCGATGAGCGTGACGACGTTCTGCGGGCTGTGCACGTTCAGCGTGTAGAGCGGTGGCGTGAAGAAGAAATTCAGCAACCCTGCCCCGAAAATCGAAGCCACGAGCGCGGGACCGAGCCCGCCGACCAGTGCGACCACCACCGTCGCCAGGACGTACAGCATCACGTCCGTCGAGAACTCCACCGTGTCCCGCAGCAGCACGCCGAGACCGGTCGCGGCCAGCGGCAGCAGGATGCTCAGCAGCCAGCCCACTACCAGCCGAGACGGCGTCAGCGGGCTCGTGCCCAGCCGCGCGCGCAGCCGTCCGCCGGCGTAGGAGTGCGTGACCATGTGCACGTCGATCGATCCGGACTGCTGGACCACCGAAGCGCCGATCCCCTCGTCGAACAGCCGCGCGACCCGGGACCGCCGCGACGTGCCGATCACGAGCTGGGTCGCGTTGACCCCGCGCGCGAAGTCGAGCAGCGCGGTGGGTACGTCGTCGCCGACCACCGTGTGGAACGTCGCGCCGACCTCCTCGGCCAGCGTGCGGGAGCGGACCATCGCGGTCGGCCCGAGCCCGGCCAGCCCGTCCCCGCGCAGGATGTGCACCACCTGCAGTTCCGCGCCCGCGCGGTTGGCGATCCGGCTGGCGCGGCGGATCAGCGTCTCGCTCTCCGGCCCGCCGGTGATCGACACGACCACCCGTTCGCGCGTCTCCCACGTGTCGGTGATCTTCTGCTCGGCCCGGTAGCGCTGCAACGCGACGTCGACCTGGTCGGCCACCCACAGCAGCGCCAGTTCGCGCAGCGCGGTCAGGTTCCCCGGCCGGAAGTAGTTGCCCAGCGCGGCATCGATCCGCTCGGCCGGGTACACGTTGCCATGCGCGAGGCGCCGCCGCAGCGCCTCCGGCGTGATGTCCACCAGCTCCAGCTGCTCGGCCCGGCGCACGACCTCGTCCGGGATCGTCTCCTGCAGGGTGACGCCGGTGATGCGCTCGACCACGTCGTTGAGGCTCTGCAGGTGCTGCACGTTCACCGTGGACAGCACGTCGATCCCCGCGTCGAGCAGCTCGTCGACGTCCTGCCAGCGCTTGTCGTGCCGTCCGCCGGGGACGTTCGTGTGCGCCAGCTCGTCGACCACGACCACCTCGGGCTTGCGGGCGAGCACCGCCTCGAGGTCCATCTCGGCGAACTCGTGCCCGCGGTGGCTGACCGTGCGCCGGGGCACGACGTCGAGCCCGTCGAGCAGGTCGGCGGTCTTCTTGCGGCCGTGCGTCTCGACGAGGCCCACCACCACGTCGGTGCCGCGGTCGAGGCGGCGCCGGGCTTCGCCGAGCATGGCGAAGGTCTTGCCAACGCCCGGAGCCGCGCCGAGGTAGATCCGCAGTTCTCCTCGGCGCGGCTTCGGGGGTGTGTCGGTTGTGCTCACAGTGTCAGTGTGCGCCAGGTGCCGCGGAATGCACGGCAAGGTTGAGCAGGAGCACGTTCACGCCGGGCACGCCGATCCCGGCGCCGCTGGTGTTGTCCGCGACCAGCTGCCGCACCTTCTCCTCGCTCAGCCCGGTGTTCCGGGCCACGCGCGATACCTGCAGCGCGGCGTAATCGACGCTGATCGCCGGGTCGAGACCCGATGCCGAAGCCGTCACCGCGTCCGCAGGCACGGCCGCCGGTGCGACACCTTCGCGCTGGGCGATCAGGTCCCGCCGCTGCGCGATGGCCTTGGCCAGGTCCTCGTTGTACGGCCCCTTGTTGGACGGTCCGGACGTCGACGGATCACCCGGACCCAGCACGTCCTTCGCACTCGCCGACGGCCGGTTGTGGAACCACGGGTCGCGCGCCGGGTCGGCAGGCACCGGGTCGACGCCGATCAGCGACGAGCCGACGGCCTGGCCGTTCTGCGTCACCACCGAACCTTCGGCGTGGCCCTGTAGCCCGGGGATGCGCGAGACCGCCCACACCCCGAGCGGGTAGACGATGCCGAGCAGCACCGTCATCGCGATGAGCAGGCGCAGGCCCGCCCAGGTCTGCTTGAGCAATACGTTCATGTCAACCAATCCCCGGAATGAGCCGTACGATCAGGTCGATCACCCAGATTCCGAGGAACGGGCTCACGATCCCGCCGAGGCCGTAGATCAGCAGGTTGCGGCGCAGCAGCGCGGACGCCGACGACGGCCGGTACCGCACGCCGCGCAGGGCGAGCGGGATGAGCGCGACGATGATCAGCGCGTTGAAGATCACCGCCGACAGGATGGCCGACTTCGGCGTGGCCAGATGCATGATGTTCAGCGCACCGAGCTGGGCGAAGATGCTCGTGAACATCGCCGGCAGGATGGCGAAGTACTTCGCCAGGTCGTTCGCCACGCTGAACGTGGTGAGCGCGCCGCGGGTGATGAGCAGCTGCTTCCCGATCTCCACGATCTCGATGAGCTTCGTGGGGTTCGAGTCGAGGTCGACCATGTTGCCGGCTTCCTTCGCCGCCATGGTCCCGGTGTTCATCGCGACCCCGACGTCGGACTGCGCGAGCGCGGGCGCGTCGTTCGTGCCGTCGCCGGTCATCGCGACGAGCCGGCCGCCCTCCTGTTCCTTCTTGATGAGCGCCATCTTGTCCTCGGGCTTGGCCTCGGCGAGATAGTCGTCGACACCCGCGTCCTCGGCGATGGCCCGTGCGGTGAGCGGGTTGTCGCCGGTGATCATCACCGTCTTGATGCCCATCGACCGCAGTTCCTGGAACCGCTCCTTCATGCCCGGCTTGACGACGTCCGACAGCCGGATCACCCCGCGCACGAACGCCGTGCCACCGGCGGCCTCCGCGACCACCAGCGGAGTTCCGCCCTGCTGGCTGATCTCGTCGACGACGCGCTCGGTCTCGTCCGGCACGTTGCCGCCACGGTCGCGTACCCACTGGCGGACCGCCGAGGTGGCTCCCTTGCGGACCTCGCGGTCGCCGAGGTCGACGCCGCTCATCCGGGTCTGCGCGGTGAACGGCACGAACTCCGCAAGCTTCTCGCTCTCGTCCGCAGCAGGCGGAAGACCGTGCCGCTCCGCGATCAGCTCGACGATGCTGCGTCCTTCGGGAGTGCCGTCGGCGAGGCTGGACAGCCGGGCCGCGCGGGCCAGTTCGTCCACAGTGGACCCGCCGATCGGGATCAGCTCGGTCGCCCGCCGGTTGCCGAAGGTGATCGTGCCGGTCTTGTCGAGCAGCAGCGTCGACACGTCACCGGCGGCCTCGACCGCGCGGCCGGACGTGGCGAGCACGTTGCGCTGCACCAGCCGGTCCATCCCGGCGATGCCGATGGCGCTCAGCAGCGCGCCGATTGTAGTCGGGATCAAGCACACCAGCAGCGCGGTCAGCACGATCACCGACTGCTCACTGCCGGAGTACGTCGCCATCGGCTGCAGTGCCACCACGGCCAGCAGGAAGATGATCGTGAGCGTCGACAGCAGGATCGTCAGCGCGATCTCGTTCGGCGTCTTCTGCCGGGAAGCGCCTTCCACCAACGCGATCATCCGGTCCACAAAGGACTCACCGGGCTTGGTGGTGATCTTCACGACGATCCGGTCGCTCAGCACCGTCGTACCACCGGTGACCGCCGAACGGTCGCCACCGGACTCGCGGATCACCGGCGCCGACTCGCCGGTGATGGCCGATTCGTCGACGGTCGCGATCCCCTCGACGACGTCGCCGTCCCCCGGGATCACCTGCCCCGCCTCGACCACGACCAGGTCGCCGATGCGCAGGTCCACGCCGGGTACCTGCTCCTCGGACCCATCCTCGGTCAGCCGCCGCGCAACCGTCTCCTTCTTGGTGCGCCGCAACGATTCCGCCTGCGCCTTGCCGCGGCCCTCGGCCACCGCTTCGGCCAGGTTCGCGAACACCACGGTGAACCAGAGCCACACCGCGATGAGGATCGAGAACACGCTCGGGTCGGTGATGGCGAAGACGGTGGTGAGCACCGAACCGGCCCACACCACGAACATCACCGGGTTCTTGAGCTGGTGCCGCGGGTTCAGCTTGCGGAGCGCGTCCGGCAGCGACGACCAGAGCTGCTTCGGGCTGAAGATCCCGGCTCCGACGCGCCCGGCGTTCTCCACGTGGTGCTGTGTTTCCTCGGCGGGAGTCCGCTCTTTGGTGATACTCATGCCAACGCCTCTCGAAATTTGCCGGAGGACCACACCCGGCCGCGATCTTCAGCGACACTTCCGAATTGCGTACTCATGCCAAAGCCTCTGCGATCGGCCCCAGCGCCAGCGCGGGGATGAAGGTGAGAGCCGCGACGAGGACGATCGTTCCGGTGAGCATCGTCCCGAACAGCGGCCCGGTGGTGGGCAGCGTGCCCGCGGTTTCCGGCACTTTCTTCTGCGCGGCAAGCGAACCCGCCAGGCAGAGCACGGCCACGATCGGGATCAGCCTGCCGAGCAGCATCGCGACCCCGAACGACGCCTGAAACCAATCGCTGGTCGCGGTGAGACCGCCGAAGGCACTGCCGTTGTTGTTGGCCGTCGACGCGTAGCCGTACAGGATCTCCGACAGCCCGTGTGCCCCCGAGTTGCCCAGTGCGGCACGGGTTCCCGGCAGCATCAGCGCAATCCCGGACCCGAGCAGTACCAGGGTGGGCATCGCGAGCATCGCGATCGCCGCGGCGGTGACCTCGCGTTTGCCGAGCTTCTTGCCGAGGTACTCCGGCGTGCGGCCGACCATCAGCCCGGCCAGGAACATCGCGATCACCGCCATCACGAGGATGCCGTAGAGCCCGGTGCCGACGCCGCCCGGCGAAACCTCGCCGAAGAGCATGTTCAGCAGCGTGCCGCCGCCGCCGAGCCCGGACAGGCTGTCGTGCGCGCCGTTCACCGCGCCGGTCGAGGTTCCGGTCGTCGTATCGGCGAACAGCGAGGTCGCGCTGAGCCCGAACCGCTGTTCCTTGCCTTCGAGATTCGCTCCGGCGGCGAGCGCGGCCGGGTTCTTGGTGAACGCCTCGGAGGACCAGATCACCGCGAGCATCGCGGTCCACAGGACGGCCATCACCGACAGCAGGACGTAGCCCTGCTTGCGGTTGCCCACCAGCAGCCCGAAGGCGCGGGTGAGGCACACCGGGATCACCAGGATCAGGAACATCTCGATGAGGTTGGTCCACACGTTCGGGTTCTCGAACGGGTGCGCGGAGTTGGCGTTGAAGATGCCGCCGCCGTTGGTACCCAGTTCCTTGATCACTTCCTGGCTCGCGGCCGGGGCGAGCGCGAGCGTGCTCTGGCTGCCGTCCGGGTTGGTCACCGCGACGCCGGACCGCAGGCTCTGCACCACGCCGAGCGCCACCAGGACGATCGCGAACACGAACGCCATCGGCAGCAGCACGCGGATCGTGCCACGGGTGAGGTCGACCCAGAAGTTGCCGAGCCGGTCGGTGCGCGAGCGGATGAAACCGCGCGTCACCGCGATGGCCACGGCGAGCCCGACGCCCGCGGACAGGAAGTTCTGCACGGTGAGCCCGGCCATCTGGACGAAGTGGCCCATGGTGGCCTCGGGCGAGTAGGACTGCCAGTTCGTGTTGGCCACGAAGCTCGCCGCGGCGTTGAACGCGACCGCGGGCGACACCGGCCCGCGGTCGAAGTTCCACGGCAGGATCCCCTGCAGCCGCTGCAGCAGGTACAGCAGGATCACCGACACGAACGAGAACCCGAGCACCCCGGACGCGTAGGTCTTCCAGTGCTGTTCGGTGTCCGGGTCGACCCGGACGATCTTGTACAGGGCCTTCTCGACCCGCAGGTGCTTCTCGGCCGAGAAGACGCGGGCGAGGTACCCGCCGAGCGGTTTGTAGACCACCGCCAGGGCGACCAGCAGTATCCCGGCTTGCAGGAAGCCGGCACCGACGTCACTCATCTCAGAATTTCTCCGGCCTCACGAGCGCGATGAACAGGTAGACGATCAAGCCCAGCGCCAGCAGCCCCCCGATGACGTTGGCCACGGTGCCCGCGCCGCTCACAGCTTCTCCAGCCCGCGCAGGACACCGGCGAGCAGAACGAAAACGCCGATGAGCAATAAGGCGTACAGCAAATCCGCCACGAGGCACCTCTCAGGAAGGGTCACCCGGCACGGGGTGACCGTCGGTCGATGCCACTGTGCGGTCGTCGCAGAGCGTGAACACCCGCGTCTGACGGCTCCTTGACGGCGCGACCTGGGGGCGTTTACGGGATCTTGACGGCGGGTGACCCCCGCCACCGATCGATGTCAAGAAATGTCCACGTCCGCCAGTGACAAGTGGGTGACTTACCGCACAAAGAGTAGTGGATCAAGGACAGAGCGTGCAATTCGGGCAGACAACTTCGCGGCGCCGTGTTACACCGGACTTAGTTGTATCAGCTAAGTAAATTTCGGGAGGGGTTTTCGCATGTGCGGAATCGCGGGCTGGGTCTCCTACGACACCGATCTCACGCAGCGGCAGGAGATCGCCGACGCGATGACCGAAACCATGGCCTGCCGCGGTCCCGACGACCGGGGCACCTGGGTACGCCGCGCGGTGGCACTCGGCCATCGCAGGCTCGCCATCATCGACCTGCCCGGCGGGCGGCAGCCGATGAGCGTCGCGACGCCGAACGGCGAGGTCGCCATGGTGTACAGCGGGGAGGCCTACAACTTCACCGAGCTGCGCGAAGAGCTCACGAAGCTGGGCCACCGCTGGGAAACCGACAGTGACACCGAAGTCGTGCTGCACGGCTACCTGCAGTGGGGCCTCGACGTCGTGGATCACCTCAATGGCATGTACGCGTTCGCGATCTGGGACGAGCGCGACCAGAAGCTGGTGATGATCCGCGACCGGATGGGCATCAAGCCCTTCTACTACTACCCGACCCGCGACGGCGTCCTGTTCGGCTCGGAACCGAAGGCGATCCTGGCGAACCCGCTGGCGAGCAAGGTCGTCGACACCGACGGGCTGCGCGAGCTGATGGCGTTCACGAAGCAGCCGGGATGGTCGCTGTGGAAGGGCATGCGCGAGGTCGATCCGGGCACCCTGGTCACGGTGACCCGCGAGGGCATCAACACGCGCACGTACTGGAAGCTCGACGCGCGCCCGCACACCGACGACCAGGAGACCACGGTCGGGCGCGTGCGGGAACTGATGACCGACATCGTCAACCGGCAGCTGATCGCGGATGTCCCGCGCTGCGTCCTGCTGTCCGGCGGCCTCGACTCCAGCGCGATCACCGGCCTGGCCGCCGCCCGGCTCGCCGACGAGGGCGAGCAGCTGCGCACGTTCTCGGTCGACTTCTTCGGCCAGGAGGAACACTTCCAGCCGGACGAGATGCGCGGAACGCCCGACTCGCCGTACATCCGCGACGTGGCGAAGCTCGTCGGTTCGGCCCACCAGGACGTGATGCTGAACCCGTCCGAGCTGACCGACCCCGAGGTCCGCCGCGCAGTACTGCGGGCGCGCGACATCCCCGCCGGACTTGGCGACATGGACACGTCGTTGTACTTGCTGTTCAAGGCAATCCGCGGAGAATCGACGGTAGCGCTGTCGGGTGAATCGGCAGACGAGGTCTTCGGCGGCTACCGCTGGTTCCACGACGAAGCCGCGGTGAACGCGGACACCTTCCCGTGGCTGGCGTTCAGCACCAGCCTGATGGACAACCGCGAGTCGGTGCTGGATCCAGGCCTGGCAGCCAAACTGGACCTGAAGTCCTATGTGGCCGATCAATATCGGGCCGCCGTGGCGGAGGTGGACCAGCTGGACGGCGAATCCGCCCGGGAATCCCGGATGCGCACCATCTCGCACCTGCACCTGACCCGTTTCGTAAGGCAACTGCTCGACCGCAAGGACCGCATGTCCATGGCGGTAGGCCTGGAAGTGCGAGTACCATTCTGCGATCACCGTTTGGTGGAATACGTCTACAACGCCCCGTGGGCACTGAAAACGTTTGACGGCAGGGAAAAGAGCCTCCTCCGCCACGCAACCAAACACGTACTGCCCGCATCAGTGCGCGACCGGGTCAAGAGCCCCTACCCGTCCACTCAGGACCCGGGTTACGCGGTCGCACTTCAGCAGCAAGCAAAGGAAGTCCTTGCCCAGCACGACAACCCGGTCTTCCAGGTAGTAGGCAAAGCCTGGCTGCAATCCGCCACCGAAACCGACCCAGCCGCCATCACCCCCCTGCAACGAGCAGGCCTGGACCGCGCACTGGACCTGCACCACTGGTTCGACCTGTACCGCCCAGAACTACAACTGGACTGAGTTCCGTGAAGGGAACCATCACGGAATCAGATTCCCTCATGGTTCCCTTCACAGCCCTCCACATTCCGTGAAGGTTCCCTTCACGGACTTCCCCCACCACCCTCCCAACCGCAGCCGAGGCACCCACCCGACCCGGGCAGCCAGTCCCGGCCCTGCACCCCGATCCGAAGCCCCCACACGGTCGGAGGGGCTTGTCAAGGCATCTTTCCCGCCTTGACAAGCCCCTCCGACCGTCGTGACACTCAAACTTCGGGGTGCCCCACCGCAACAGTTCCGGCCAACACAGCCCCCACCGCAACAGTTCCGGGGTGCCCCCACGCAACAGTTCCCTCAAGCGACGTCACAACTCCAGCTGTGCATCGACATCAACCCCATGCACGTTCAACTCCGCCCCGGCATCACTCAACAACCGCCGCGCAGCAGCGTTGTCCACCGTGGTAGTGGCGACAAACCGAGCCGCCCCACCGTCCCGGGCCGCCTCCAGCAGCACCTCGGCAACCCGCCGCCCGATCCCCCGCCCTCGCACCGACCGTCCGAGCCACACCCCGGCCTCGACCTCCAGCGCCGCCTGCCCGGACACCGGCCGCAACCGAGCCGCCCCCGCGGCCGCCCCGTCGACCTCGATCACCCAGGTCGTCTCGATCGCGGTATCCGGATCAAGCGACCGCCGCCGGTGAAACGCCAGGAACGCTTCCCGCCGGGCTTCCGTCCACCCGCCAGGACCGGCCACCGGCGGCATGACCTCCACCGGGTCGGCGTCGGCCACGGCAGCTTCCAGCAGCCGCCCCAGCCCCGGCTCGTCGAGCGGAATGAGCACGATCTCGGATTCTCCGGATCCAGGCACGCCCCGCAGCTTGGCACGCCCGGCCGTCCCGCGCTACCCGGCGGCCCCACTCGTTACCCGGACGGGCCCCTTGCCGTTGGTGATCAACACTTCCCGGCGGATCACTGTCGAAACCTCACCGCCGCACCTCACCGTCGAAACCTCACCGCCGCACCTCGGCCACCCGCACCGGCCGGTTCTCCCGACGGGAAACCTCGCACGCTTCGGCAAGGTAAAACGCCTCCAGCGCATCCCCCGCCCCCGCCGGAGACATCCGCTGCCCGGCCGCCACTTCCAGGAATACCCGCAGTTCCGCGGTATAGGCAGGCCGGAACCGTTCCATGAACCCCGGATACGGCGGCCCTGGCAGCGGCGCGACCCCGGGCTCCACCGAACGCAACGGCGCCCGATCGTCCAAGCCCACCACCACATTCCCCGACGAGCCAAGGGCTTCGAAGCGCACGTCGTAACCCGCGCCGTTGTACCGCGTGAGCGAAACCGTGGCCAGCGTCCCGTCGTCGAGGGTCATCGCCACCGCCGCCGTGTCGACGTCTCCAGCCTCGGCGAAGAACTGCTCGCCTTTGTTGCGCCCCACCGCATACACCTCGTCGACCTCGCGGCCGGTGACCCAGCGGATGATGTCGAAATCGTGGACGCCGCAGTCGCGGAAGAGCCCACCGGAATGCGCAACGTACTCCGCAGGCGGCGGCGCCGGGTCCAAAGTGGTCGACCGGATGCTGTGCAGCCAGCCCAGCTCCCCGCTTTCCACGGCGGCGCGCGCGGCCTGGTACCCCGCGTCGAACCGGCGCTGGAACCCGATCTGCACCGGCACGTCCGACCCGGTGATCCGGTCGATCACCGCGAGCGTGCCCGGGATGTCCGCGGCCACCGGCTTTTCGCAGAACACCGGCACCTCGGCATCGACGGCGCGAATGATCAGCTCGGGATGCGCATCGGTGGCCGCGGTGACGACGAGCCCGTCGAGCCCGGCGCGGAACAGCTCGTCGATCCCCTCGACGGCATCCACCCCGAGCTTCGCCGCGGCCGCCTGTGCGCGCGCCGGGTCCGCGTCCGCCACCACCACCGACGTGACCTCGGCAAACCCCTTGAGCGTCTCCGCGTGCGCCGTGCCGATCCGGCCGGTCCCGGCCAGTCCCAACCTCATCGCTGTGCCTCCTGGTCGTGGGAATTCGGTCCCGTGGTCGCGCGCACGACCAGGGACGGATGAAGCAGATGGCGGACCGGCTCGGTGCGTTTGCCGCGAATGCGTTCCAGCAGCGCGTCGAAGGCGAGCCGCCCCATTTCGGTACGCGGCTGGTCCACTGTGGTCAGTGAGATGTGCCGCAGGGAAGCCAAGGACGTGTTGTCGTAGCCCACCACCGAGATGTCCTCGGGTACCCGCAGCCCGTGTTCTTCCAACGCCGAAATCGCCCCGACCGCGTTGAAGTCGTTGCCTGCCAGCAAAGCCGTCGGCATCTCGGACCCGGAAAGCAGCTCCCGGACCGCCTTCTCGCCCGCGGTGTCGGTGTGTTCACTGCGCACCACGATCGGCTCCAGCCCGTGCGCCTGCATTGCCTGCCGGAACCCGCGCCGCCGCGCCGCCGCACCAGCCGCTCCCCCACCGTCGAGGTGCGCGATCCTGCGGTGTCCTAATTGGACCAGGTGCTCGACGGCCAGCGTGGCCCCCGCTTCGCCGTCGTCGTTCACCGTGTCCACTCCGGACAGCCGGGAAGTGCGCGACACCAGCACCACCGGACACTGCTGCGCCGCCGTTTCGATCGCCGCCGCCGGAACCACCGGCGACAACAGCACCACGCCGGCAGGCCGGAACGACAGCAAGCTGCGCAACGCGGAACCCTCCCGCGAAGGCACGCGGCCACCGGTGTTGAGGATCAGGTCGAATCCCGCCGCCTGCGCAGCCGCGTCGAGACCTTCCACCACGTCGGCGAAGAAGGCGTTGCGCAGGTCGTTGACCATCACCCCCAGCACTGTCGACGTGCGGCTCGCCAGCGACCGGGCCATCACGTGCGGCGAATAGCCCAGCTCCTCGGCCGCCTTCAGCACGGCCTCGCGCCGCTGGGGCGACACCTTCGGCGAATTGCGCATGACCAGCGAGACCAGCGCGCGGGAGACGCCCGCGCGCGCGGCGACGTCCTCCATCGTGGGCTTCCCCATCGAGAGCCTCCTGGTGAACGGCGAGCCGGAAACCGGCCCTTGACGTGACGATCCGGACGCTACATTCTTAGAGCGCTCTAATCAATAGCGCGCTCTAACGCTTCCCCCTACCGGAGAGGGATCCATGACCGCGAAGATCCGCGTCGCCGCCGCCCCGATCTCGTGGGGGGTCTGCGAAGTGCCCGGCTGGGGCCGGGTACTCGACGCGCCTGCCGTGCTCGGCGAGATGGCGGAGCTGGGCATCACCGCCACCGAACTGGGTCCGCCGGGCTACCTGCCCCGCGACCCGGCCGAGCTCAAGACCCTGCTGGCGAAATACCGGTTGCAGCTGGTCGGCGGCTTCCTGGCCATTCCACTGCACGACAACCCGGACCTCGCCGCGGCCGGGGAGTCCGCCGCGCTGTTCGCCGCGTGTGGCGCCGACGTGCTCGTGCTGGCCGCCGCGACCGGTCTCGACGGCTACGACGAACGGCCCGCGCTCACCGACGAGCAATGGTCCACTTTGGTCAGCACGGCAGCCAAGATCCGGGATATCGCGGCGGCACAAGGACTTCGGACGGTGCTGCACCCGCACGTCGGCACGCACGTGGAAACCGAGGCCGAGATCGAACGGTTCCTCGCCGACTCCGACCTGCCGCTCTGCCTCGACACCGGCCATCTGCTGATCGGCGGCACCGACCCGGTCGCGCTCGCGCAGCGGCATCCGCAGCGGATCGGGCACCTGCACCTCAAGGACGTGCGTGGCTCCTTGGCCGAAGCAGTCCGCACCGGCAAGATCCCGTACACCGAGGCGGTCGGCCAGGGCTTGTACGTGCCGTTGGGCGAGGGCGACGTCGACCTAATGGCAATGATCCGGTCCGTGGCCGAGGCGGGTTACGACGGATGGTATGTGCTGGAACAGGACACCGCGCTGGGCGAGGACAGCCCCGTCGACCGCCCCGGGCAGGACGTGGCGGCCAGTCTCGCGTACCTGCGCAAGATCACCGCCTGATTCGAAGAAGTGCGAGGAGAGACAACGATGTCCCATCGCTGGAAACGCACCGGGCGCGCGGCGGCGGGCCTGCTCGCGGCAGGTCTGCTGCTCGCCGCGTGCACCGGCCCGGCCGCCGAGCCGAAGGCGACCGCACCCGCAGCCGCGCCGGAGCCGACCGGACCGCTCAAGGTCTCGGTGATCACCCACGGCACCGCGGGCGACGCGTTCTGGAACGTGGTGAAAAACGGCGCCGAGCAGGCCGGGAAAGAGCTCGGGGTGCAGGTCGAGTACACCTCCGACGGCGACCCGGGTGCGCAGGCGAAGCTGATCGACAACGCGGTCGCGCAGCAGACCGGCGGGCTGGTGGTGTCGATGGCGAACCCGGAGGCGCTGCGCCCGTCGATCGAGGCCGCGGTGCGGGCCGGGATTCCGGTCATCACCATCAACTCCGGCGAGGACAAGAGCGCGGCGTACGGCGCGCTGACGCACGTCGGGCAGAACGAGTCGATTGCCGGGCAGGAAGCCGGGAAGAAGTTCAAGGACCTCGGCAAACACCGGCTGTTGTGCGTGATCCACGAGGCCGGGAACGTCGGGCAGGCACAGCGATGTGACGGTGCGAAGGCCGGATTCGCGGGCACCGTCCAGACCCTGCAGGTGGACATCTCCAATCCCACCGATGCCGAGTCCCGAATCCGCGGCGCCGTGCAGACCGACCCGTCGATCGACGCCGTGCTCACGCTGAACTCGCAGGTCGCGGCGCGGGCGGTGAGCGCGGTGAAGTCGGTCGGGTCGAAGGCGCAGGTCGCCACCTTCGACCTCAACTCCGACGTCGTCGCCGCGATCAAGGCGGGCGACGTGCTCTTCGCGGTCGACCAGCAGCAGTACGAGCAGGGTTACCTCCCGGTGCTGTTCCTCAAGCTGTACCGGGACAACGCGAACGTCGTCGGCGGCGGGAAACCGGTGCTCACCGGGCCGGACCTCGTCGACAAATCCACAGTGGACAAGGTCGGCAAGTACGTGCAAAGGGGCACCCGATGACGACCCTCGACGAACGGCTCGTGAAGCCGCGGCTGCTCGACCGGCTCGTGGTGCGGCCGGAGATCGGCGCGCTGCTCGGCGCGGTGGTGGTGTTCCTGTTCTTCACCCTGGTCACGGACAAGTTCTTCAGTGCCAGCGGCGCCGCGACCTGGCTCGACGACGCGGCGACTCTCGGCATCATGGCGGTGGCCGTGTCGCTGCTCATGGTCGGCGGCGAGTTCGACCTGTCGGCAGGCGTGATGACCGCGTCGACCTCGCTGGTCACCGCAATCCTCGCCACCCAAGCGGGCTGGAACGTCTGGCTTGCGCTGCTGGTGTCGTTGATCTTCGCGCTCACCGTGGGTGCGTTCAACGGCTGGCTGGTGATGAAGACCGGGTTACCGAGTTTCATCGTCACTCTCGGCACTTTCCTTGCCCTGCAAGGGCTCAACCTCGGCGTGACCCGCTTGGTGACCGGCACCGTGCAGGTGTCCGGCATGCGCTCCACCGACGGGTACGCCTCCGCCGGGTTCGTCTTCGCGTCCACAGTGGACATCGGCGGGACGCCGTTCCAGATCTCCATCTTGTGGTGGCTCGGCGCGGCGGCACTGGCCGCGTGGCTGCTGGTCCGGACCCGCTTCGGCAACTGGATCTTCGCCGTCGGCGGTTCGGCACCGAGCTCGCGCGCGGTCGGGGTTCCGGTGGTCCGCACGAAAATCCTGCTGTTCATGGGTACCGCGCTGGCGGGCTGGCTGGTGGGTTCGATCAACATTCTGCGCTTCGCGAGCGTGCAGGCGAACCAGGGCATCGGGCTGGAATTCCAGTACATCATCGCCGCAGTGATCGGCGGCTGCCTGCTCACCGGCGGGTTCGGCTCGGCGGTGGGCGCGGCGATCGGCGCGCTGATTTTCGGCATGGCGCGCCAGGGCATCGTGTTCGCGGGCTGGGACAGCGACTGGTTCATGCTGTTCCTCGGCATCATGCTGCTGGCTGCGGTGCTGGTCAACAACGCCTTCCGGCGGCGCGCGGAAAGGGTCCGGCGATGAACGCTCTCCTCGAGGTCAAGGACGTCGGCAAGCGTTACGGCAGTGTGGTGGCCTTGCGGGACGTGTCCACAGTGGTCAATGCGGGCGAGGTCACCTGCGTGCTGGGCGACAATGGCGCTGGGAAGTCGACGTTGATCAAGATCCTCGCCGGAGTGCACCAGCATGACCAGGGCGAGTTCCTGGTCGAGGGTGCGCCGGTGCGGTTCGGCTCGCCGCGGGAGGCGCTGGACCGCGGAATCGCCACGGTGTACCAGGATCTCGCCGTGGTGCCGCTGATGAGCGTGTGGCGCAACTTCTTCCTCGGCTCCGAACCGACCGTCGGCTTCGGTCCATTCCAGGCGCTCGACCGGCGCAAAGGCCGTGAGCTGACCAAAAAGGCGCTCGCTGACATGGGCATCGACCTCCGGGACGTCGAACAGCCGGTGGGCACGCTGTCCGGCGGTGAACGGCAATGTGTGGCGATCGCGCGGGCAGTCCACTTCGGCGCGAAGGTGCTGATCCTCGACGAACCGACCGCGGCTCTCGGAGTCAAGCAGGCCGGGGTGGTGTTGAAATACGTGGCACAGGCGCGCGATCGGGGGCTCGGCGTCGTGCTGATCACGCACAACCCGCACCACGCGTACCCGGTCGCCGATCGGTTCCTGCTGCTCAAACGCGGGGCGGCGCTCGGGTCGTACGAGAAGTCGGAGATCGGCCTGCCAGAGCTCACCCGGCAGATGGCCGGCGGCGCCGAACTTGAGGCGCTGGAACACGAACTGAGGCAGACATGACCGCGCTGGAAGCCTTGACCGTCGGCCGCGTCGGGGTGGACCTCTACCCGCAGCAAAGCGGCGTACCACTCGCCGAAGTCACCACGTTCGCCAAATCGCTGGGCGGCACCGCGACCAACGTCGCGGTCGCCGCCGCCCGGCTCGGCCGCCGGACCGCCGTGCTGACCAAGGTCGGCGCCGACGGTTTCGGCACCTACGTCCGGCAGGCGCTCACCGGTTTCGGCGTCACGGCAGACCACGTCGGCACCGCCGACGACCTGCACACACCGGTCGTCTTCTGCGAGCTCAACCCGCCCGCTGACCCGCCGTTGCTCTTCTACCGCTCCCCCATCGCGCCCGACCTCACGCTCACCGAGGCCGACGTGCCATGGGACGTCGTACGCGAGGTCCCGCTGTTGTGGGTCACTGGCACTGGTGTGTCGGTCGAACCCGCGCGGACCACGCAACGGAAGATCCTCGAAGCGCGCGGCCGTCGCGCGCACACCGTCGCCGACCTGGACCATCGCCCGATGTTCTGGCCGGACGTCGAGACCGCGCGCGCCGAAATCGGGTGGATGCTCGACCACGTGACGGCTGCGGTCGGCAACCGGGCGGAGGCCGAGGTCGCGGTCGGTACCGCCGATCCGGACGAGGCCGCGGACCGGATGCTGGCCCGCGGTCTGCGCCTGGCAATGATCAAGAAAGGCGCGGAAGGCGTTCTCGTCGCTACGCCCGAAGGCCGCTGGACAGTGCCGCCGCAACCCGTCGACGTGGTGTGCGGCCTCGGCGCGGGCGACGGATTCGGCGGGGCTTTGGTGCACGGCCTGCTGTCCGGATGGGAGCCCGTACGCATCGCGCAGTACGCCAATGCGGCGGGCGCGCTGGTGGCGTCGAGGCTCGCGTGCGCGGACGCGATGCCGACGGTGCCGGAAATCGAAGCGCTACTCGGGTAGCCCGTCGACGAAAAACCGTCCACCCTCGACAAGCGCCTGCCGAACCCGGTCCCGCGCCCGGACCCCGGCCTCGGGATACCGTCCGTCGAACGCTCCGACCCGTACCGCAAACGCCAGGTCGAACAGCGGTTCTCCCTGGCGCAGCGCGAACTCCTCGGCCGCCGTGTGCCGCACGCTGAGCAGCCCCGCTTCGATCTCGGCGGCCGCGTTGCGTTCGATGAGCGAGATTCCCTTGGCAGACCTGTCGATCACCAGGATGTGCCCACCGGGCGCGATCCGCTCGCACACCACTTTCGCCGCCGCACCCGGCGCACCACCGATTTCCAGCACGCGCATCCCCGGGCGCAGCGGCAACGCGTCGACGATCGCGGCCAGCCGGGGCGAACATCGCGGGGTCATGGCATCAGGATGGCAGACCTCGGTTCTTTCCGGCCTGTACCGCCTGCTCGTGGAATTCCCGTGCCGTGGTCTCGATTCCGGCCCATGCGTTCGGCGGCGTACCCGGCAGAGCCCGTCCCGCAGCGCGGACGCGGCCGAGGATGCGGTCCGAGGCAGCGTCGGCGGCGGAGGTGAGAGCAGGCAGGTCCACCGAGGTCAGCACGCCGTCGCGCTTCCGGACCTGGCCGTCGATCAGCACCGTGCGGACGTCGGCCGCCGTGGTTTGGTAGACGAGCGTCGCGTACGGGTCGACCCGCGGGTGCTGTTCGAGCGCCGGACCGCCGATGAGCAGCAGGTCAGCGCGCTTGCCCGGGGTCAGCGAACCGATCCGGTCGCCGAGCCCGAGCGCGTCGGCGGCGTTGACGGTGCACCAGTCGAACGCTTCGCGCGCGGTGATCTGGACGGAGTCGGGCATCGCGCCGCCGAGGTTGATCGGCACCAGCCGGTCGGCGCGGGCGCAGCCGAGCCCGAACCGCAGTTCGTGCCACAGATCGCCGCTGTTGAGCGAAACGACGTCGGCCGACAGCGTCGGCTTGATCCCGTGCCGCGCGCAGCGGTCGAAAACCGGACGGCCGAATCCCATGTTGAGCTCGGTTTCGACGGAGATCGACACCTTGCCGCCGCTGCGCGCGATCGCGTCCCATTCGCTGTCGTCAAAGGCGTTGCAGTGCACGTGGACCATGTCCGGGCCGAGGAGGCCGAGCGTGTCCATCTCGGTGATCCCGGCGCAGAGCACGCTGCCGAAAATGCAGCCGGCGTGGTTGACCAGCAACGCCTCGCGCTCGCGGGCGGCAGCGAGCTCGGCCGCCGTGTCCGCCCAGGGCAGGCCGAACAGCTCCGACAGCGACACCCCGAGGGTGAGCAGGCCGTCGGCGGCGAAGTACTTGTCGGCGATCCGGTGGAAGTCCGCGACCCGGTCCGCGTGGCCGCCGAACTTGCTCTGCCCGGGTGAGCTTTCGAAGAACCCGTAACAGAACGCGGCGCGGATTCCGGCTTCCTGCAACCCGTTCACCGCGCCGTCGGAATGGTCGGGAGTGTTGTTGCAGTGGGAGAAATCGAGCAGCGTGGTCACCCCGGCACTGAGCGCGTCGACGGCGCCGTAGAGGTTGCCGAGGCGCACGTCGTCGGCCGTGTAGTTCGGGGAGATGCCGAGGCGGATGCCGTAGTAGTAGTCGGCGAGCGTCCAGTCGCCGCAGATGCCGCGGACGAGCGACTGCCAGGTGTGCCGGTGCGTGTCGATCATCCCGGGCACCACGAGGTGCCCGGTGGCGTCGATGACCTCGGCGTCGGTCACCGGCAGCGACGGGGCGACCGCGGTGATCTCCCCGTCCTCGATCAGCACGTCCCCGGCAGGAAAGTCCCCGAGTGCGGGATCCATGGTGAGCACGTGCCCATTCCGGACCACGGTGCGATGTGCGCTCATGTCTGACCTCCGAAGCGTCGTTGCCACGCCCAGCATCACCCGCGCTCCGGCCGCCATCATCAGCCGAAACGGTTGCGATCTCCGGGTCCCGCGTGGGTATCATCGCCGCGCGCGGAAAGAGGTGGTGGGACATGGACGTCCGGTCCTTGCGCTACGCCCTCACGCTGGCCGACGAGCTGCATTTCGGCCGCGCGGCGCAGGCCCACTACATCGCGGCCCAGCCGTTCGGCCGCCGGATCGCCGAGCTGGAACACCAGCTGGGTACGCGATTGTTCGAGCGCACCAGCCGCCGCGTGCGGCTCACCGACGCGGGTGAACGGTTCCTGCCGCGCGCCCGTCGCGTACTGGCCGAACTGGACGCGCTCATGTCAGCCGCCGAGGGCGACCCGGCCGGACCGGTGCTGCGGGTCGGGGTGCTCGGCTTCGGGCTCGCCGACCGCTGGCCCGCCACCCGATCGCTGCTCGCCGCCAGCCGCCCCGGCCTCCGGGTCGCATACATCGAACTGGACTGGCCGAACCAGTACGACGCAGTCCGCACTGGCGAGGTGGACGTCGCAATCGTGCACGACGTCGGCGGCGCGGAAGACCTCGACATCGAGCCGGTGATGGACACCGGACGCTACGCCGTCGTGCCTGCCGAATCGGAGTTCGCCGACGCGGCCGAACTCACCGAGGCCGATGTGTCCGGCCACCCGCGGATCGGGCTTGTCGGACAGCCCGGGCTGGCGGAGTGGAACGGCCGGGGCGAGGTGGCCAACCCGATCAGCGTGCGCTCCCCCGCCGGGGTGCCGATTGCCGTGGCGACCACCGGCTGTATCGGCCTCCACGGCGAACCCGCGATGCGATTCTTCGCCCACCCCGGGGTCTGCTACCGGCCATTGACCGGGCCGCACGCCACCGTCGCCATCGCTACCCGGCGCCGGGAAACCCGGGATACCATCGCCGCCTTTCGGACTGCAGCCCGCGCGAGCACGGCGCTCACGGAACTCGAGGTCTAAGCGACAGCTTCTCCAGGAACGGCCGCAACACCGGGAGCACCGCCTTGGCCTGCATGGCACTCATGTGGTCCAGCCCGTCCAGCACCTCGACCGTCCAGCCGCGGGCTTCCAGCGTGGCGCGTTCCCGGATCAGCGGACCCGCGATGTCGACCGTGACGCCACCCCAGCGTTCGCCGTATTCGATCCGGTCTTCCGAACCGGCGAAAGCCAGCCGTGGACAGGACAGTTCCACCGATCGGTCGTCGAATTCCTGCAATGCCTCGTACAACGTCACGAACTGTTTCGTCTGGGCGGTCGAGAGGGTGACCTGAACCGAGTCCCAATCCCCCGGCATGACGTCAGTTTTCGGCGGTGTGCCGGACATTTCGTGCGTCGCCCGGGTGACCGCCAGCATTTGCTCGTACGGCCCGTCCACCGGCGGGTATCCCCCCATCACCAGCGCGTCGAGCCGGTCGGTGCGCAAGGCCAGCTGGAGACCGGAAAGCGCCAGCCAGGAATAACCGTAGTAGGAGAACCGCGGTGCATCGACACCGTCGGCAATGGCCAGGAAATCTTCGGTGATCACTTCCGGGGTCAATTCCGCCGGATGCGCCATCCGGTGTCCTTGGTAATCGAACGCGACGACCCGGAATCCGGTGAGCCCGTCGATCAACGACCGGCCGAGCTCGGGATCGGCACCCCATTTCCGGGCAGCGTCGGCTTCCGGCCCCTCGGCCGGGCGTGGGTCCACCGGGAGCAGCAGCACCGGTCCGGCGCCGTTGACCTCGGCCTCGATCCGGGTCCCGTCAGGCAGCGTGACTTCAGGCATCTCATCTCTTTACGTCGTAAAGTATCTCCGGGCCCGAGGATACTTTACGGCGTATCGAGTTGTCGAATCAGCTGGCGACGGCAGGCGACGAGGCGTCCGTGACCAGCTGTTTCGGCGAGCCGGAGCCGTCGGCGGGCACCGCCCACACGGCGTTCTCGACGCCGTACAGAATGGTGTGGTCGTCCTGCCACAATGCCTGGTCGTCGACGCTGCGGGACTCGGCGAGTGGTGTCTCGTGCATCGACTTCAGATCGAGCACCGACAGCCGCCAGACCCCCTCGCTCACCTTCTTCTTGAACGCGATCCGCGTGCCATCCGGCGACAGCGACGGGCATTCCACGTTCTCCCGCAACGCTTTCCCGCGGTAAGTGTCGTAGTCGCCTTCGATCAGGTACGTCTTGCCCTTGCTGCCGAGCGTCGCGTAGAACGTCTTGCCGTCCCGAGCGAAGGTGATGCCCCAATAGTTCACGTCCGGCGCGAAATACCGCTTGCCGTCCACGAGCACCGGCAGTTCCTCGATCGTCTTCGCCAGCTCGCCGTTGTCGAGGTCGTAAATCCCGGCGCGGGTGGAAAACCCGGTCGCAGCATAGGAATCGCCGGTGACGAATACCGTCCAGTACACGCGTTTCCCGTCCGGCGCGACACGGGCCCGGCTCGGCGTACCCGGCAGGTATTCCTCGTGCACTTTCGCCAGGTTCCGGTCGAGGACGGTAAGATCGCTGACTGGCGGCAGCGTCCCGGCACGCACCGCGAGGCACATCGCGGTCGGCCCGGAGACGGCGAACCGGTCACATTTCAGATCGCTGAACTTCGGTTTGGCACCAGGGTTCGCGAGCGGGACCGCGCCGACGTGCCCGGTTGTGGTGCTGCGGAAGAACAACTGGCCGGGTGCGAGCGAAAGGTGCTCGGTGGCAGCAGGTGCGGCCGGGCTGGGCCGCGCGGCAACGGTGTAGACGACCGCGGCGGCAGCGAGCACCACGGTCCCGGCAATGGCGAGGAAGATTTTCTTCACGGCCGCACCGGCCTTGCGAAAGCGGCACCCAGCGCTACGACGGCGAGAGCTCCGGCCGCCACCAGAACTGCGGGCTGCAGGTCCCACACGGTCCAGGCGAGTCCGAAAAGGACAGACGAAAGCATCCGTGCCGCCGCCTGTCCGGTTTGGACAACGGCAAGTCCCGTCGCACGCAGATCTTCCGGTACGAGGGGTCCCGCCGCGGCCATGAGAACCCCGTCGGTGGCGGCGTAGAACACGCCGTGCAGTCCGAGCGCGAGCGCCGCGAGCCAGAAGCCGGAAACCGGACCGGTAAGCGCAACCAGTGCGCCGGTCAGCGCAACGTGCCCGCCGAGAAACACCGGCCAGCGACCGATCCGGTCGGCCAGCTTCCCCAGTGGAACGGCCAGCAGCAGGTACCCCCCGGCGGTCCCGAGCGGCAGGAGCGGGAAGAACGTCGCCGCGACGTCCCACCGCCGCTGCAGCACCAGGTACACGAAGGAATCGCCGACCGTGACCAGCCCGAGCAGCGCCGCCCACACCACCACACGCCGGAACCCGCGCTCACGCAGCAAAGCGAACGCAGCCCGTACGGACACGGTGGCTTTGTCGAGCGAACCCGGCCGATCGCGGACGAACAACACCAACAGCAGCACCGCAATCGCGGCAATACAGAAGCTTGCGAAGAACACTGACGGATAGCTGCCGAGGCTCACCGCCAGCACGCCCATCGCGACCAGCGGGCCGAGGAACGCGCCGACGGTGTCCATCGCGCGATGCACACCGAACGACCGGCCGAGCGTGTCCGGCGCACTGCTGAGCGAGATCAACGCGTCGCGCGGGGCCGTGCGCAGCCCCTTGCCGGTGCGGTCGGCGGCGAGCACCACCCCGATCGCCGCGACCGACGACCCCGCCGCGATGAGCCCGAGTTTGCACACCGCGGACAAGCCGTAGCCGGCCCCGGCCACCGCCTTGAGCCGCCGCCACCGGTCGGCCAGATGCCCGCCGAGCACGCGGACGACCGCGGTCGCCCCCGCGTAAAGCCCGTCGAGCAGGCCGAACTGCAGCGGGTTCAGCCCGAGGCCGAGCACCAGGTACAGCGGGAGCACGGCGGTCACCATCTCCGACGAGATGTCGGTGACCAGGCTGACCGCGCCGAGTGCGACGACGTTCGCCGACACCCGGCGCAGCGCCGGCTTTCGCTGAGTGCCCGCCGCGAGGTCCGTGCTCCGGCTTGCCGCGATGTACATCCCCGGTCCCCTACTGGTGACAGGTGTAGGTCGGGCTGCTGTCGAGGACCTTGCCGTCGAGGCCGATCAGCTGCGATTCGAAGGTCGTGTCGGTCATAGTCAGCTTGAGCACGCCGAAGGTGTCCTTGAGCAGCTTCGCGGTGGTCGGGTGCGCGGAGTGGATCGGGTACGGGTTCGCGCCGCCGATGCCCGCGAGGATCTCGACCGGGCCGTTCGGATCGGCTTTACCACTCGCGTTCTGCGGGTTGAACCGCTCGTAATGGTGGTCGTGACCGTTCAGGACGAGGTCGACCTTGTTCTGCGCGAGGACGTCCCACAGCTGCTTGGAACCACGCTGGTCACCGTGGTCGCCGGAGCTCCACCGCGGATGGTGGTAGGACGTCGCGACGCAGCCCTTGGTGTTCTTCGCGAGATCCTGCTTGAGCCAGTTCATCTGGTCGGTGTCGTGCAGTTCGCCGCCCTCCTCGTCGACGAACCCGTTGGAGTCGAGCGCGATGAAGTGCCAGTTGCCCATTTCCCAGCTGTAGTACCGTTTCCCGTCCGGCTTGGCGATCTTGCCGAAATAGTCCTCGTACCCCTTGAACGGCGTGCCGTCGTACGATTCGTGGTTACCCGGGATGGGGTGCGTGATGCTCTTGAACTTGCCCCAGGTCTTGTCGTAGTACTTGGTGAAGTCCGAAAGGTGCGCGTCGTCGTACTGGTTGTCGCCGATGGTCAGCACGGCGGCGGGGTTCATCTGCTCCACGAGCTTCGCGGTCTTCGGGTGGATACAGCTGGAGTCGCTCGCGGTGCACTGCTCGGCGATGTCACCGGCCGCGGCGAGGACGAAGCTGGTACCCGCGTTGCCAGGCTTCGTGTGCACCTTCACCGGCCCACTCACCGGTGACGTGTTCCCGGCGGCATCGCGGGCGCGCACGGTGTAGGTGTAGTCAGTGTCGGGCTTCAGGCCGCTGTCGGTGTACGACGTCGTCGCGCTGGTGGCCACGACGTTGCCGTCACGCAACACGTCGTACCCGCTCACGCTGACGTTGTCGGTCGCCGCGGCCCAGCTCAGCGCAACACTGCTCGCGCTGGGATCGGCGGTGAGGTTCGACGGCGCGGTGGGCGCCTGGGTGTCACCGGACGAGTCCGGGGTCCCGAAGGCCTGGATTTCCCACAGCGAGTAGCCGTACTTCGTCGCGCGTTCCGTGCCGACGAAGCGCAGGAACCGGCCGTGCGCGGACAACCCGGGTAGGTCGTCGGTCTTGCCGTCGCCGTCAGTGATCGTCGCGATCGAGCGGAAGTTCGTGCCGTCGTCGGAGATCTCGATGCGGTACTTCTTGGCGTACGCGGCTTCCCAGTTGAGCTTCACCTGGTGGACCGTCGCGGGCTGGCCGAGGTCGATGCGCAACCACTGGGCGTCCGAGCTGACGGCGCTGGCCCAGCGGGTCTTGACGTCCCCGTCGACGGCATTGTCACCGCTCAGCGTGGAGGCTTCCAGGGTCGACGTGGTGACGGGTTTGCCTTGGGAGAGCAGCACATCGGCGGCTGCCTGCTGAGGTGCTGCCGACACCGCAGCAGGCAGCAGCACCACCGCCGCCACGGGCAGCACGACAAGACTTCGAAGACGGGACACGGGAGCACTCCTCGGGGGCCGAACGGACAGGACGGCGGCGGGCACTGCGGCGTCTCGTTGCGTTAAGAAAGTTTCCTAACTAAAACGGCAGAGTAGCGGCCGGGCCTTCCCGCGACAAGCCCGGAAAGTCCGTGAAACGATCAAGAAGCCATGGTGGAGAACCGGTCCGACGGGGCAGCTGGCGAACGTGCACCTTCACCGGCCCAGCAGCCGCGCCACCTCATGCACTGCAGCCCGCCCGGCGCGGTTCGCCCCCACCGTGCTCGCCGACGGCCCGTACCCCACCAGATGCAGCCGCGGTTCAGCCACCACGCGGGTTCCGTCCATGCGGATCCCGCCGCCCGTCGTACGCAGGTGCAGCGGGGCCAGGTGGTCGATCGACGCGCGAAAACCCGTCGCCCACAGGATGATGTCGGCCGGTTCGAAAGTCCCGTCCGCCCATTCGACGCCGTCCGGAACCAAGCGCGCGAACATCGGCCGCCGATCGAGGTAACCAGCCGCGCGACCGGCCAGTACCTCGGAGGTCACCGCCAGGTCGGTCACACTCACCACGCTCTCCGGCGCCAGCCCGGCCCGCACCCGCCGGTCGACCTTCGCGACCGCCTGCCGTCCCCAGTCCTCGCTGAACGGCACTTCCCGCCACACCGGCGGACGCCGCGTGACCCACGTCGTCGAGCGAGCGACCGGGCCGATCTCCATCAGCAGCTGCACCGCCGAGGTTCCCCCGCCCACGACGACCACCCGCTGGTTGCGGAACTCCTCGGCGCCGCGGTAGTCCGCCGTGTGCAGCTGCCGTCCGCCGAACGTGCCCGGGTACCGCGGCCAGAACGGCCGGTCCCACGTCCCCGTCGCGCTGATCACCGCACGCGCCGCCCACGTCTCCGCAGGCGATTCGACGAGCAGCCGGTCCCCCGCCCGGCGCACCGCGATGACGTCCACCGGACGGTGCACCGGCAGGTCGAACGTCTTCTCGAACCGCCCGAAGTACTCAGACACGACCTCGCTCGCCGGGCGCGTGACGTCCGGGGTCCCGAGCGCCATCCCCGGCAGGTCGTGAATCCCGTGGACCTTGCCAAGCACCAGCGACGGCCACCGGTACTGCCACGCCCCGCCCGCGCGCTTGCCGTGATCGAGCACGACGAACCCGCGTTCGTTCGCGAACCCGGCGCGGCGCAGGTGATACGCCGCCGACAGGCCCGCCTGCCCTGCCCCGATCACCACGACGTCGGTCTCGTGATCCGCAGCACTCATACAACGTTCAACAACTGCCCGCGCCCGGTATTTCGGGCGTTCGATCACACCGCGACGCGGTTGCGGCCGGCGTCCTTGGCCCGGTACAACGCGGCGTCGGCGGACCGCAGCACCTCGTCGAGCGTGGTACCCGCACCGGGGTAACACGCGACCCCGACGGACACCGAGAGCCCGCTGATCCGCACCGGACCGCCCACCGCGACAGTCAGGTCCCCCACCGCGACGCGGATCCGTTCGGCGATGCCGAGCACGTCGGTACCGCCGGTGGCGGGCAGCAGGACCACGAATTCCTCGCCGCCGAACCGGCCCACGGTGTCGCTTTGCCGTACCGAACCCTCGATGGTGACGGCAACCGCGGCGAGGACCTCGTCGCCGGTGAGATGCCCGTACGTGTCGTTGATGCGCTTGAAATGGTCGAGATCGATCATCAGCACGGCGAACCCGCTGCCGGTTCCCCGCCGACTTACCCGCGTGAACTCCCGGGTCGCGAGGTCGTGCCACCCGGCCGTGTTGAGCAACCCGGTCTTCTCGTCGGTCATCGCGGCCACCTGCAGTTGCTGCTTCAGCAGGAGATAGCGGTGCAGCAACAGCAACGGCGGCAGCACGAACACGACCAGCACCGGCTGTCCCACGAACGCCAGCGCGGCGAGGCCGCCGAGACACAGCGTCGCGAGTTCGAACGCGTTGTCCTCCCAGGTGCCGACGAGGTCCGCAGGCGAGCGGCTGTTCGTGTACAGGAAGATGCCGGTCGCCACGAGCACGACGTTCACCAACTCGAACACCGCTGCGGCCAGCACGAGCGCGCCGACGCCGTACGCAGTGTCGAGCCGCGCGGGACCGCCGATCGTCAGCACCGCCGAAGCCGCGAAGCACGACAGCATCGCCCACGCCGTGCTCGCCGCGAAGCGGTGCGCGGGCCGCGTACGCACGTTTCGCCACACGCGCAGCCACAGATGCAGGTACAGGACCACTGCGAGCAAGGCGACCCACGCCGGCGGTAACAGGAAGGCTCCGGCGAGGTACCAGACCGAGGTGACGTTGATGTGCGTCTGCCCGCTCATCCACCGCCGCAGGCGTTCGATCCGCCGCGACATCTCGGCCTGCGCGATACCCAGCACCACGAGCGCAGCAAACCACCCGAACTGCACCGGCCCGCCGAATCCGGTCACGAGACCCGCAACCGTGACCGCCGTGGCCAGCACTTCGCAGCCGACGGCGTACCAGATCCACCGCCTCCGCGCGACGGTCCACATCGCCCAGCGGGACGGCCAGCCGCGCCAGACCGTCAGTGCACCCCCGCGGGGAACCGGAGCCTGCATGGTGACGCCCCTACGCGAAAATCAGCCGGAAGTGGCCCAGCGTAGCCGGTCGGTTCCCCGGAAATCACCGGGACGAGCGAAAGCCCGCTCGCGAACTGCCCACGGGACACACCGTGAGCAGCGCGAGCGGGCAACCCAACCGGGACGTTCAGCGCCGCCGCAACGCGCGCAAGATCGCCAGGAAGAGCACGAGCACCACAGCCCCCGCGGCGACCGGGATCAGCCGTTTCGCCACCGACTGACCCGCGTAGTCGAGCAGGTCGATCGCCTCGGTCTCGCCGGTGGAACCACCCGCCGGGACGCTGTGCAGACGCGGCTTCTCCTCCTCCGCCGCGGCAGGCGCTTCGGGCTTCTTCTCCTCCGCCGCCGGTTCGGCGGGTTCCTCCGGCTTGTCGTCGGGGGTCTCCAGCGACTTCGCCAGATTTCCCGCGAAAGTGTCCAGGATCTTGCCGCCGACCTCGGAGATCAGGCCGCGGCCGAACTGCGCCGGACGGCCGGTGATGGCCAGGTCGGTGGCGACCGACCCGTGGGTACCGCCGTCGGTTTCGGTGAGCGTGAGGGTGACCGTCGCGGCCGCGGTGCCCCCGCCGCGCGAGTCCTTTCCGGACGCCTTGATGACGACCTTCCGCGCCGCCTCGTCCTTCTCCAGGAACTCACCGGTTCCCTTGTACAGCAACGAGATCGGGCCCAGCTTGACCTTCACCGTACCCGCGAAGGTGTCTCCTTCCACCTTCGTGAGCGAGGCGCCCGGCATGCACGGGGCGACCCGCTCCGGGTCGATGACGGCCTGCCAGACCTCCCCGATCGGAGCGGGGACGGTGAATTCGTGGTCGAGCCGCACGGGCCGACCTCCTCTCCTGCGCACTTCGTCGAGCCGTTGCGGTCCACCTTACGGCCGCGGCGCGCGATGTGGTCCGTGAAGGGAACCATCAGGGAATCAGATTCCCTCATGGTTCCCTTCACGGAAACTGGATCAGGCGCCTACCGCAGCCGCGACGGCACGGCCGGTGAGCACCCTGGCGAGGTGCTGCCGGTACTCGGCGTCGGAGTTTCCGTCGGCGACCGGGCTGGTGCCCTCGGCCGCGTGCGCGGCGGCCGCCCGGATCGTCTCGGCGGTGGCCTGCGCGCCGAGCAGCGCCTGCTCGACGGCAGTGGCCCGGACGGGCGTCGCACCCATGTTGGTGAGCGCGACCCTGGCCTCCTCGATCACGCCGCCCTCGGTGCGCACGGTGGCCGCGACCGCGCACATCGACCAGGCCTGGGCGACCCGGTTGAACTTCTCGTAGTGCGCCCGCCAGCCGGTGTGCTTGGGCAGCCGCACCTCCACGAGCAGCTCGTCCGGGGCCAGCGCGGTCGTGAAGTAGTCCTGGAAGAAGTCCGCCGCGGACACCGTCCGCCGCCCGTTCGGCCCGGCCAGCACGAGCTCGCCGTCGAGCGCGAGCACCGGAGCCAGGAGGTCCCCGGCCGGGTCGGCGTGCGCGATTGCGCCGCCGAACGTGCCACGATGGCGTACCTGCGGGTCCGCGACGGTGTCGGTGGCCTCCTTCACCAGCGCGGCGTGCTGGGCGACCAGCGGGTCCCGCTGCACCTCGTAGTGCGTGGTCATCGCACCGACCACGAGCGCGTCGCCGTCCTCACGCACGCCACGCAGCTCGGCGACCTTCCCGAGGTCGATCAGCGTCGTCGGCGCGGCGAGCCGCATCCGCAACACCGGCAGCAGGCTCTGCCCACCGGCCAGCACCTTCGCGTCCTCACCAGCCGCTGAGAGAGCCTGTACGGCTTCGTCCACCGTGGACGGAGCGACGTAGTCGAACGGGGCCGGGATCACTGGGCACCTCCGTCGGTCGAAGCGGTACCGGACTGCACAGCCCGCCACACGCGCATCGGGCTGAGCGGCATTTCGATGTCGTTCACCCCGAACTGGCGCACCGCGTCGACCACCGCGTTGACCACGGCAGGCGTGGACGCGATCGTGCCCGCCTCGCCGACGCCTTTGGCGCCCAACGGGTTCGTGGTGGACGGCGTTTCCGTGCGGTCGGTGGTGAACGACGGCAGGTCGGCCGCCGAGGGCAGCAGGTAGTCGGCGAATGTACCGGTGGTGAGGGTGCCGCTCTCGTCGAAGACGGCTTCCTCGAACAGCGCCTGCGCGATGCCCTGCGCGAGCCCGCCGTGCACCTGGCCTTCCACGATCAGCGGGTTGACCACCTTGCCGACGTCGTCCACGCAGACGTACGACCGCAGCGTCACCCGGCCGGTCTCGGTGTCCACCTCGGCCGCGCACAGGTGGGTCCCGTGCGGGAAGGAGAAGTTCTCCGGGTCGAAGGTGGCGTCGGAGTCGAGCGACGGCTCGATCCCGTCGGGCAGGTTGTGCGCGGCGAACACGGCGAGCGCGATGTCCTGGATGGTCGTCGACGAATCCGTGCCCTTGACGGTGAACTTGCCGCCGCTGAACTCGAGGTCGTCCTCGGAGCATTCCAGCAGGTGCGCGGCGACCGGCTTGGCCTTCGCGACCACCTTCTCGGCCGCCTTCACGATCGCGATGCCGCCGACGACCAGCGACCGCGACCCGTAGGTGTCCAGGCCCTTGTGCGAGGACTGGGTGTCCCCGTGCAGCACCTCGACGTCCTCGAACGCCACGCCGAGCTGGTCGGCCACGATCTGGCTCCACGCCGTCTCGTGCCCCTGGCCGTGCGCCGACGCACCCGTGATGACCTCGACCTTGCCGGTGGGCAGCATCCGCAGCGACGCGTACTCCCAGCCACCGGCGCCGTAGTCGAGCGAGCCGAGCACGCGGGACGGCGCGAGACCACACATCTCGGTGAATGTCGAGATGCCGATCCCCAGCTGCACCGGGTCGTTGGCCTCGCGGCGTTCCTTCTGCTCCCGGCGCAGCGCGTCGTAGCCGAAGAGCTCCTTCGCTTTCGCCGTCGCGGCCTCGTAGTTGCCGGAGTCGTAGGTGAGCCCGCAGACGGTGGTGAACGGGAATTCCTCGTGCTTGATCCAGTTCTTCTCGCGCAGCTCCACCGGGTCCATGCCCAGCTCGTCGGCGAGCTCGTCCATGATCCGCTCGATCGCGAACGTCGCCTCGGGCCGTCCGGCGCCGCGGTAGGCGTCGGTGAGCGTGGTCGTGGTGAACACGTTGGTGCACGCGAAGTGGTAAGCCGGGATCTTGTAGATCGCGTTGAACATGAACGCGCCGAGGATCGGCACGCCCGGCCCGACCAGTCCGTTGTACGCGCCGAGGTTGGCCAGCAGCTCCACCTTCAGCCCGGTGACGGTGCCGTCGGCCTTCGCCGAGATCGTGATGTCCTGGATCTGGTCGCGACCGTGGTGCGCGGCGAGCATCGTCTCGGACCGGGACTCGTTCCACTTCACCGGCTTGCCGAGCTTGTTCGCCACGAGCAGTGACATCATTTCCTCGGGCAGCACCCCGATCTTGCCGCCGAAACCACCGCCGACGTCCGGGGCGATCACGCGCAGCTTGTGCTCCGGAATGCCGAGCGTGAGCGCCGACATCACCCGCAGGATGTGCGGTACCTGCGTGGCCGCCCACATGGTGAGCTGCGCGCCGGTGGGGTCGACCACGCACGCGCGCGGCTCCATGAACGCGGGTACCAGGCGCTGCTGGCGGAACCGGCGCTTCAGCACGACCTCCGAGGAGGACAGCGCTTCATCGACGTTGCCGCCGGTGCCCGCCGCGGCCGAGTCGAACACCCAGAACGCGTTCTTGTTGCTGCCGAGCTCCTCGTGCACGAGCGGCGCACCGTCCGCGAGCGCGGCTTCGAGGTCGAGGACCGCGGGCAGCTCGTCGTACTCGACTTCGATGGCTTCGAGCGCGTCGTGCGCCTCGCCGGCCGACCGCGCGACCACGACGGCCACGCCCTCCCCGGCGAAGTTGACCCGCCCCGACGCGAGCACCGGACGCCGCGGCGCAGCCATGTCCGGCGTGACCGGCCAGGCGCACGGCATCCCGATGGCACCCTCGGGGTCCAGGTCAGCAGCGGTGTAGACAGCGACGACCCCGGACGCTTCCTTCGCCGCGGACGTGTCGATCGAGACGATCTTCGCGTGCGCCAGCGGGCTGCGGAGCACAGCGAGGTGCAGCATGCCGGGCAGGGTGATGTTGTCGGTCCAGCGGGTACGACCGGTGATCAGCCGCTCGTCCTCCTTGCGGCGACGGGACTTGCCGACCTCGGGTTCGATCGTGGCGGTCATCATTCACCACCCACGCCGACGTGGTTGGCCTGGTCGATCTTCTCGGCGGCAGGTCCGGCGCCGGGACTCATGTGCTGCGCCGCATCGCGCACGGCCCGCACGATGTTCTGGTACCCGGTGCAGCGGCAGAGGTTGCCCTCGAGCCCCTCGCGGACGGCCTGCTCGTCCGGGTCCGGGTTGTCGGCAAGCAGGTCGATGGACTGCATGATCATGCCCGGCGTGCAGAACCCGCACTGCAGCGCGTGGTTGTCGTGGAACGCCTGCTGGACGGGATGCAGCTGCCCATCACGGGCGAGGCCCTCGATGGTGGTGACCTCGGACCCGTCGGCTTGCACGGCGAGAACGGAACAGGACTTCACGCTGTGCCCGTCGAGGTGGACGGTGCACGCGCCGCAGTTGCTGGTGTCACACCCGACGACGGTGCCCACCTTCCCGACCCGTTCCCGTAAGTAGTGGACGAGCAGGGTGCGCGGCTCGACGTCATCGGTGTACTTCGTGCCGTCGACAGTGACGGTGATGCGCATCAAAGGCCTCCAAGTGCAAATGCCCGCACGGCCTCGGCGGGGCCCGGCGGGCCGGTTCGGGAACGGCCAAGGCACGACGGTGATCGGCCTCACAGGGGAGCGTGCTACTCCTTCCGCGAGTGGACAAGTCCTGATGTCGCACGTCAGGGAGGTACTTCCGTAGTTGCGGTGGTTTTTGTCTTTTCGGTCCGCAGATACGGACCTCCGTACGGGTGATTTTTCGCCGCCCCGGAGGTGGCTCTTGTCGGGCGGAGGGGGTCCCGGGTCGGCGGTCGACGGGGCGGACACGGAGGTTTCGGTTGCGGGGATTGGGGTTTCCGCCCCGGGGGGGTTGTTGGGGTGGGTGGGGGCTGGGGGTGCGTCTTTTGGCTCAGGTCAGGGGCTTGGAGCACGGGCTGGTCACGGGCTTGAGGCACGGGCCGAGGTAACGGGCTTGGGGCACGGGCTGGGGTCGCTTTCACCCTTTGGTTCGGTGATCACCATGTCGGCCGCCCACCACCCGTGAGCTCGCCGGGTCTCCGCGTCCGCCGAAGCGGCCGCAACTCGCCCACGACCACCCGCCTCACCACGCGACCGCCCCACCACCCGCACGCCGGGCCCCCCGCGCCACCGAGGCAGACGCAATTCGCCCACGACCACCCGCCACATCACGCGACCGCCCCACCACCCGCACGCCCGCCGGGCCCCCGCATCTACCGGAGCAGCCGCAATTCGCCCACAACCGCCCGCCACATCACGCGACCGCCCCACCACCCGCACGTACGCCGGTCGCCGAGGCCACCGAAACGATCGCAATTCCGCCCACGACCGCCCCGCATCACCGTCCGGCCCGCCAAGCGAACCCGACCCCGAACCCCGGCCTCAGCCGACCCCACCGGTACCGACCACGAACTCGCCCAGCCGACCCGCCGCGCCCCACCGCCCGGCCCGCGCCAGGTCAGCTGTGAATGCGCCCGGTCAGCGCCGCCAGCCGACGTCCCGTTCCGCTCCACCGCAACGCGATGATCTCCGCCGCGATCGACACCGCCGTCTCCTCCGGGGTGCGCGCGCCGAGGTCGAGGCCGATCGGCGACGACAGCCGCTCCAGCTCGGGCTCGGTGACGCCCGCCTCGCGCAGCCGGGCAAACCGGTCGTCGTGAGTCTTGCGGGACCCCATCGCCCCGACGTAGCCGACGTCCAGCCGCAGCGCGATTTCCAGCAGTGGCACGTCGAATTTCGGGTCGTGGGTGAGCACCGCGATCGCCGTGCGCGAGTCGATCCGGCCTGCGTCGGATTCGGCCTTCAGGTAGCGGTGCGGCCAGTCGACGACCACCTCGTGCGCGTCCGGGAATCGGCTGCTGGTCGCGAACACCGGCCGCGCGTCGCAGACCGTCACCTGGTACCCGAGATAAGCACCCATCCGGGCCATTGCGGCGGCGAAGTCGATCGCGCCGAACACGAGGAGTCGCGGCGGCGGTTCGAAGGAATTCACGAACACGGCCATGCCTTCGCCGCGGCGCTGGCCGTCGGGGCCGTAGTGCAGGGTGCCGGTGCGTCCGGAGGCGAGGAGGCCGCGGGCATCGTCGGCGACCGCGTCGTCCATCCGCGACGAGCCGAGCGAACCCTCGGTCCGGTCCGGCCACACGATCATGTGCTCGCCGACCAGGCCGGGCGTCTCGTGCTCGACGATCGTGACCACCGCGACCGGTTCGCCGCTGCGCACCGACTCGACGACCCGCTCCAGCTCGGGCATCGACTCGCGGTCCACCGGCTCGACGTAGATGTCGATGATCCCGCCGCAGGTCAGCCCGACGGCGAAGGCGTCGTCGTCGGTCACGCCGTAGCGCTGCAGCACCGGCTTGCGCTCGGCGACGACCTCGTTCGCCAGCTCGTACACCGCGCCTTCGACGCAGCCGCCGGACACGCTCCCGGCAACCGTGCCGTCCGGCGCGACCACCATCGACGCTCCGGGCGCACGCGGCGCCGACGAGAACGTGGCCACGACAGTGCCGAGCCCGACAGTTTCGCCCGCCAGCCAGCGGCGGTACACGTCGTCCAGTACGTCACGCATCGGCAATCTCCCCGAGGAGTCGTTCCAAGGTCGCCAGACTGTGCCCGGCCAGCAACCGGTCGATGTGGGGCAGGGCGGCCACGATGCCGGACTGGACGGGAGCGTAACCCTCCCGCCCGGCATGCGGATTCACCCAGAATACGGCGTGCGCCAGCCGGTGGAGCCTGCCGAGCTGTTCGGCGAGCAGGCTGACGTCGCCGCGTTCCCACCCGTCCGAGAATACGACGACTACCGCGCGGCGGGCGAAACCTCGCTGTCCCCAGCGGTCGAGGAACACGCGCAGGGTCTCCCCGAGCCGTGTCCCGCCGGCGAAATCGGGTACCGCCGAACCCGCCGCGAGCATGGCCTGCTCCGGGTCACGCTGCCGCAGCTGGCGCGAAACCCGCGTCATCCGGGTACCGAGGGTGAACACCTCGACGGACATCGGCGCCGCCCGCGTCACGACGTGCGCAAACCGCAGCAGCGCGTCGGCGTACGGGCTCATCGACCCGGAAACGTCGATCAGCAAAACAATCCGCCGCGGCCGCGTACCCCGCCGATGATGAGCAAGCCGAACGGGCTCCCCACCGGCAGCGAGCATGGCACGCAAGGTACGAGCCGGGTCGAGCCTGCCGCGCCGCGAAGGCGTCCGCCGCGCCGCCCGCCGCCGAGGTGGAGCTGGCCGCAGCGTGGCGAGCAGTTCCCGAAGATGCGCACGCTCGGCCGTGGTGAGCTCAGCGAGGTCCCGATGACGAAGAACCTCCTGCTCACTGGCCGCGACGCGCAACGTGTCCGCCGACTCGTCCGAGCCCTCGCCGCCGTCACCACCCCCAGCCGCGAGCGGAGCGATCCGCGCCTGCTTCTGCACGGGAGCCCCGGCTGCACTGTGCGGGCTGTCATCGTCCTCGAACCAGCGCGCGAAGGCTTCCTCGTAGCGAGGCAGATCGTCCGGGTCGGAACACAGCGTGAGCCGCCCAGCCCAGTACAGCTGGGTCGGCTTCGCCACGTCGACGGCCGCAACCGCAGCGAGATACGCCTGCACCCGCCGCGCATCACAGGCCACGCCCGCCTCACGCAACGCCGCCGCGAACCCGGCATACCCAGCAATCGGGTCAGCGACTTCGGTGTCCATAGCTCCATTGTGACCCGAGCCCGGACATCCGCACCGCCACGGTGAGCCGACGCCCTGCCCACCCCACCGGTTGACGCGCGCGAAGGTGCACCTCCTTGCCGGTTCCGAACCAACCAGGCTCACTACTCCGCAACTCGCCGACGGGTAGGCCCCGGCGACCGGTGTGATGACGACTCGCCCACCGCATACGGGCGCTGACCGGCGCAGGAAGTCATCTCGCATGGCACCTACTGCCCGGCCGCTCATCTCGGCCGCTGACCCTGCTGCTCACTGAGTCGGCCGCTGCCCTGCCTGCTCACTGACTCGGCAGCCGCCCTGCCTTCTCACTGCAGTCGGCCGCTCACCGGACTCAGCAGCGCAACGTCACCAGCCAACGCAACAGCGCGACAACGCTCCGCAGCGCCTTGCGGCATCACTCGCCGACGCAACACCACTCGCCGACCGAGCACCGGACATCAACGCAACACCGCTCTCCAACGCGGATCCTTGGCAACAGCGCAACGTCATCCTGCACCACCGCGGCGCATCAGCGGTGCACGACGGCGCTCGGCACCACCAGCACCTCGCGGCGACTGCGCGACGTCACCCAGCCCCACAGCACTCGGCACCACGAGCACCTATCGACAACAGCGCGACGCCATCCAGCCCCACAGCACTCGGCACCACGAGCACCTATCGACAACAGCGCGACGTCACCCAGCCCCACAGCACTCGGCACCACGAGCACCTATCGACAACAGCGCGACGCCATCCAGCCCCACAGCACTCCGCACCACGAGCACCTCTCACCGCCGCACCACGTCACCCAGCACCACCACGGCACCTTCAGCGCAGCGCACGACGGCGCTCGGCACCACCACGCATCTCAGCGGCGCACGACAACTCTCATCTCTCTCCTTCCCGGCGCCCATGGCGCCGACGAGGGCGGTCCGCGCACGCACCCCGCCTCCGGGGCGACGTGCGCGGACCGTGGTTACGCGCAGCGGCCGACCCCGGTAGCGCAGAGCGGGCGCGCGGAACCTTCGGAAAAGAACGGAACTCAGTGAACGGCAAGGAGAGCAATCCGGACGACGTCGGTCACGGCCCCTCCTTCACCTGCGGTCATGGAGTAATTCGGTGATACCCCCAAGCATACTGGTATCCCCCACCACCGCAACGGAATTAACCGATCAGTCCACAATGGACTCGAATCAGGAGAACAGCGTGTCCAGCTTCGCCCGGACCCGGTCGAGATCCTCGCTGTACTTCAGCACTGCGCCGAGGGTGCGCGCGGCTGTCGCGGCGTCCAGTTCGTCGCGGTTGAGGGCGAGCAAGGCGCGGGCCCAGTCGAGGGATTCGGCGACTCCGGGCGGCTTCAGCAGGTCCATCGCCCGCAGCCGGTGGACCGCGTCGGCGACCTGGCGGGCGAGCGTTTCGCCGATGCCGGGCAGACGGCGGCGCAGGATGTTGATCTCGCGCGCCAGGTCCGGGTGCTCGAGCCAGTGGTAGAGACACCGCCGCTTGAGCGCATCGTGCACTTCGCGGGTGCGGTTGGACGTCAACACGACCAGCGGCGGCTGCTCGGCGCGCACCTCGCCGTACTCCGGGATCGTGACCGTGTACTCGTCCAGGAGTTGCAGCAGGAATGCCTCGAACTCGTCGTCGGCGCGGTCGATCTCGTCGACGAGCAGTACGCACGGCGCCGTCGTCAGCGCCTGCAACAGCGGGCGGGCCAGCAGGAAGCGCTCGGTGTACAGCGAGCGTTCGGCAGTTTCCGCGTCGAGCCGTCCGCCGTCCGCGGCTTCGAGCGCCCGCAAGTGCAGCAGCTGACGGGGGAAGTCCCACTCGTAGAGCGCCTGCGCGGCGTCGATGCCCTCGTGACACTGAAGTCGCACCAACGGCCACCGCAACGCCTCCGACAACGCAAGCGCAAGCGAGGTTTTTCCGGTACCCGGCTCGCCCTCGCAGAAGAGCGGACGGCGCATCTGCAACGCGAGGAACCCCGCGGTGGCCAGCCCCTCGTCGGCGAGGTAACCGGTGGTGTCAAGGGCGGCCGCGAGCGCGTCGGGCGAGGCGAGAGACTCTGTCACGCCTCCGATCGTAAAGCCGGAACGCTCCGTTGCGCCGTTCACCATCGCACGAAGCCCGATCGGCCGCTGCCGCCGGACCGTCCCAGGCGGCGCCAGAACCAGGCCGAGCCGCTCAACGCCGCTCAACGCCGCTCGGCGCCCGGCCCGGCCAGATCACCGGGCCGGTCGACATCACTGCCGCTGCCGAGGTCACCGCATTCGACGAGGCGCACGTCGGACCGCCCGCGCAGCCAGTCCCGTGCTCCGTGGTCGCCGTGCGCAGTGGCGGCGATCTCGGGCCACCATCGCCGCCCGAATAGGGCCGGATGTCCGGGAACCCCCTGGTAGGCGGCTCGCACGACGGCGTCGTCGGCCGCCTCCGCGAGGACTCGCGCGAGAGCCGCGGCCGGCACCCACGGCAGGTCGACGAGGTGCACGAGGACCGCGACCGCCGGGTCGTCCGCGATCAGCGACTCGAGCCCCGCCTTCAGCGACTCCCCCATCCCCGCCTCCCACCGCTCGGCGAGCACCGCGATCGCCTGCGGCGGAAGGAGTTCGCGGACCTCCGCGGCGGCCGCACCGACGACCACCCGCACCGACGTGCACCCGGCCTCGCTCAGCGTCCGGACCGCCCGGCGGACCAGCGGTTCTCCCTCGTATTCGACCAGCGCCTTGGGTCCGCCGAATCGTCTGCCCGCACCTGCGGCGAGCAGCAGACCGGCAACCGGCAGTCCGGACATCGGCGCCCCCTCAGCCACGCATCGCTCGGCGGGTCGAAACCACGGCGAGATCGTCCGAAATGGCAGCGGCGGTGGCAAGCAACGGCGGAACGAGCTTCGTGCGGACGGCCTCGATCGGCGTACGGCTTGCATGCGTGGAGATGTTCACCGCGGCCACCACCCGTCCGGCGCGATTGCGGATCGGCGCGGCGACCGAACGCAGACCCTCCTCGAGCTCCTGGTCGACCATCGCCCAGCCCTGCTCCCGGACGCGCGCCAGTTCGACCTTGAGCGCAGCCTGTTCGGTGAGGGTGCGGGCGGTCAGTTTGTCCAGCTCGGCGACGATGAAATACGCCTTCAGCTCGGTGTTGTCCATGCCGGCGAGCAGCACGTGCCCCATCGACGTGGCGTGCGCCGGAAACCGCGTCCCGACATTGATGCTCACAGTCATGATCCGCGACACCGCAACGCGCGCGACGTACACGACGTCCGTGGCTTCCAGCACCGACACCGAGCTCGACTCGTGCACTTCCGCCGACAGCCGCTCCAGGTGCGGCTGCGCGACTTCGGCGAGGCTCAGGCTCGACAAATACGCGTAGCCGAGGTCCAGCACCCGCGCGGTGAGCGAGAAGTACTTGCCGTCGGTGCGGACGTATCCGAGGTCGACGAGGGTGAGCAGGAACCGTCGCGCCGCCGCGCGAGTGAGCCCGGTGGCGCGGGCGACCTCACTGAGCGTGGGATGCGGTGCCTCGGCGCTGAACGCCTTGATCACCGCCAGCCCGCGCTCGAGCGACTGCACGTGGTGTGCGCCGCGTTCGGCCTGCTCGTCGGAATCCATGTCGCGAACCCTATCCGGCCGGTGGTCCGGCCGTCGGCTCTCCCATCTCGGCGAGGATGCGCTGGGCGATCGCGATCGCCGTGTTCGCGGCCGGCACCCCCGCGTACACGCCGGTGTGCAGCAAAACCTCACGGATCTCGTCGGTGGTAAGGCCGTTGCGCACCGCCGCCCGGACGTGCATCGCAAGCTCGTCGTGGCAGTGCAGCGCGGTGAGCGCGGCCAGCGTGATGCAGCTGCGGGTCCGCCGGTCGAGCCCGTCGCGCGTCCACACCGAGCCCCACACCGACTCGGTGATGTACTCCTGGAACGGGCTGCTGAACTCGGTGGTCCGCGCGACTGCCCGGTCGACGTGCTCGTCGCCGAGCACCTCGCGGCGCACCTTCATGCCTGCCTCGTAACGGTCTCCGGTCACCGTTCCTCCGTGATCTGCCCGAGGATCAGCCGGGTGAACTCGTCCGGCTGTTCGTAACTGCCCAGGTGCGCGGCGGATGCGACGATCTCCAGCCGCGCGTCCGGGATCCCGTCGGCAATGATCCTGCCGTGTGGTTCGGCGGGCGTCGACGGGTCCTCCGCGCCCGCGATCACCAGTGCCGGCACGGAAATCTTGGCCAGATCCCCGGTGAGGTCCATCCGCTCGATCGCGGCGCAGCAGGCGGCGTACCCCTCGTCGGGCTGTGCCTCGATCATCTCGCGCAGGTACGCAACCCGGTCCGGATGCGCCTGCGCGTACGCCGGGGTGACCCAGCGTCCGACGCCTGCCTCCGCGACCGCCGCCGTGCCCTCGGCCCGCACGGTGCGGGCCCGCTCGGCCCACATCTCCGGCGGACCGAGCTGCGCCGACGTGCAGCACAACGTGAGGCTCACCAACCGATCCGGGACCTGCGTGCCAAGCCACATCCCGACCATCCCGCCCAGCGACAGCCCGACGAAGTGCGCACGGTCGACGTCGAGGTCGTCGAGCAGCCCCAGCACGTCGCCGCCGAGGTCGGCCAGGTCGTACGGCCCCGGCGGCACCGGCGACGCCCCGTGACCGCGCGTGTCGTACCGCACGACGCGGAACCCGCGCTCGGCCAACGGCGCGACCTGCGGCTCCCACATCCGGTGGTCGCTGCCGATCGAGTTGGACAACACCACCACCGGACCAGCCGCCGGACCGTCGACGACCCGGTGCACCCGGACACTGCTCACGCTTGAACCTCCACAATGGACACTCTGGTCACCCTGCTGGTCACCCTGCTGGTCGGCCTGCTCTGGTCGGCCGCTCTGCTCAGCGGCTGGTCAGACTGTGAAGTCACCTCGGCCGGTCAGGCTTACCAGCCACCAGATGGCGAGTCGCCCCGGCCGGTCAGACCGCGAGATCACCCTGCCGGTCGAACCGCTACGTCACCCTCCGATCAGACGATTACGCCACCAGACCGCTACGCCACCGGCCAACCAGACGGCTACGCCACCCCGCCGGTCCGACCAGGACGCCACCCGGCCGATCCGGCAGCTCCGTCGCCGCCTGATCAGACCACTGCGTGACCGCCTGATCGGGCCGCTCATCACCGGCTGATCAGACCGCTGCGTCAGTGCCTGAACAGACCACTGCGTCGCCGCCTGATCGGGCCGCGGCGTCAGTGCCTGAACAGACCACTGCGTCGCCGCCTGATCTGGCCGCGGCGTCAGTGCCGGATTAGACCGCTGCGTCATCGCCTGATCGGGCCGCTCATCACCGGCTGATCAGACCGCAAAGAACACCGTCTCCCCCTCCCCTTGCAGCCGCACGTCGAACCGGTAGCCGTCGCCGTCCTTCCGCGCGAGCAGCGTGCCACGCCGTCCCTCCGGCACGCTCGCCAGCACCGCGTCCGCGGAATTGTCCTGGTCCTCGAAGTAGATCCGCGTCACGACCCGGTTCAGCAGCCCGCGAGCGAACACCGAAACGTCGATGTGCCGCGCCTGCGGTGCACCGGTCGCGTCCGGCACGATGCCGGGCAGCACTGTGAGAATCCGGTACTGCCCCTGCTCGTCGGTGGGACACCGGCCGAACGCACGGAACGGGAGGCCGGGAGCCCCGCGCGGGTCGTCGGGATGGTCGAACGCGCCGTCCGGATCGGCTTGCCACGTCTCGATCATCGCGTCAGGCACCGGATCACCCGCGCCGTCGTAAACCCCGCCGCGGATCCACACGGCGCCTTCGGTGCCCTCCGCGACAACGAACGGCCCGTCCTCCCACGGCAGCCCGATGGACAGGTACGGCCCGACGGTCTGCGAGGGGGTGCTTTCCATCCTCACTCGTCTTCCTCCTCGTCCTCGAACACCGACTGCTCGCGCCCGCGCACCACGATGTCGAACTGGAACGCCAGTGCCCATTCCTCCTCGGTGCGCTGGAGGTCGAACCGCGAGATCATCCGCTGCCGCGCCTTCTCGTCGGGGATCGAGTTGAAGATCGGGTCCTGCGAGAACAGCGGATCGTCGGGGAAGTACATCTGCGTGACGAGCCGTTGCGTGAACGCCGAACCGAAGACGGAGAAGTGGATGTGCGCCGGACGCCAGGCGTTGTCGTGGTTCTTCCACGGATACGCGCCGGGTTTGATGGTAGTGAACTGATAACGCCCGTCGCCGTCGGTGAGGGTGCGGCCCAGCCCGTCGAAGTTCGGGTCGAGCGGCGATGGCCAGCGGTCGCCGGTGTGCCGGTAGCGCCCGCCGGCATTCGCTTGCCAGATCTCGACGAGCGAGTTGCGGATCGGACGTCCGTCGCCGTCGAGGAGCCTGCCGGTGACGATGATCCGCTGCCCCTGCGGCTCTCCTGCGTGCTGCCGCGTGAGGTCGTTGTCGAGTTCGCCGATCCGTCCCGGGCCGAGCAATGGACCGGTGACTTCGGTGAGCATCTGCGGCAACAAGACCAGCGGCTGCTTCGGATGCCGCAGGGTGGTCGAGCGGTACGGCGCATAGTCGAGCGGCGGGTGAGTGCCGTCGGGATCGGTCCGGTAGCGCGGCAAGCGCCGGTCGGTGGGGGTGGCCACGATGAGTCCTCCTCTACTGGCGCTCGAGTACGACGGCGAGACCCTGCCCCACACCGATGCAGATCGCAGCGAGACCCCAGCGCCCACCGGTGCGGCGGAGCTGGTGCGCAAGGGTGCCGATGATCCGGCCGCCCGAGGCTCCGAGCGGATGGCCGATCGCGATGGCACCGCCGTTGACGTTCACGATCTCCGGGTCGAGCTTCGACCATTCCTTGAGGCAGGCCAGCGACTGTGCGGCGAACGCCTCGTTGAGCTCCACTGCCGCAAGGTCACTCCAGTCGATGCCGGCCCGTTCGAGCGCGATTTCCGCCGCACGGACCGGGCCGATGCCGAACACGTCCGGGTCGACACCCGCAGCCCCACGACCGGCGATCCGAGCCAGCGGAGCCTTGCCGAGCCGCTCCGCCGCGGCCGCGTCACCGAGCAGCAACGCCGACGCACCATCGTTCAGCGGTGAAGCGTTGCCCGCCGTGACAGTGCCGTTTTCCTTGCGGAACACCGTCTTGAGCTTTCCGAGTCTCTCGACCGTTGAATCCGGCCGGATTCCTTCGTCACGCGACAGCTCGACGCCCTCGACCGGCACCACGTGATCGTCGTAGAAGCCCTCGTCCCACGCCCGCGCCGCGTTCGCGTGGCTGCGCGCGGCGAATGCGTCCTGCTCGTCCCGGCCGATGCCGTAACGTTCGGCCAGCAGTTCGGTGGACTCGCCGAGCGAGACCGTCCACTGCGACGGCATCGCCGGGTTGACCATCCGCCAGCCGAGCGCTGAGTTGTACAGCGTCTGGTTGCCGGCCGGGAACGCCTTGTCCGGCTTCGGCATCACCAGCGGCGCCCGGCTCATCGACTCGACGCCACCCGCGACGACCAGCGATGCGTCCCCGACCTGGATGGCCCGGCTGCCCTGCATGGTCGCCTCGACGCCGGAGCCGCAAAGCCGGTTGACCGTGGCCCCGGGCACCGACGTCGGCCAGCCCGCAAGCAGCGCCGCCATCCGCGCCACGTTCCGGTTGTCCTCACCGGCGCCGTTGGCGTCACCGAGCAGCACTTCGTCCACTGTGGACGGATCAAGTCCGTTTCGTTCCGCCAGCGCGCGCAGGACACCTGCAGCGAGGTCGTCGGGGCGTACCCCGGACAGGGCGCCGCCGTAGCGCCCGAAGGGAGTACGGATCGCGTCGAGTACGTATGCGTCGCTCATTCGCCGGCCTTCTTCAGTTCGCGGAGCAGGGTCAGTTCGCGTTCAAGGGGCGCCGGGGTGGTCTTCAGGTCCGCCGCCACCTTCAGTGTCCACCCGGTGGTTTCGACAGCCTGCTCCAGCTCGACACCGGGGTGCAGCTCGGTGAGCGTGAGCTCGGCGGTGTCCGGATCGGGTCGCATCAGGCCGAGATCGGTGACCACGAGTGTCGGCCCGGCGCCGCGCAGGCCGAGCCGCTCGCGGTCGCCCCTGCCGGTGCCGTGGCCGAACGAGGTGATGAAGTCGACCTTCTCCACGAACGCCCTTTTGCTCTGCCGCAGCACCACGAACACCTCCTTACAGGAGGCGGCGATCTCCGGCGCACCGCCTGCGCCGGGCAGCCGCACCTTCGGATCGTGGTAGTCGGCGCCGATCACTGTGGTGTTGATGTTGCCGAACTTGTCCAACTGCGCAGCTCCGAGGAACCCGACGTCGATCCGGCCGGGCTGCAGCCAGTAGTTGAATACCTCTGGCACGCTGACGACCGCGTCGGCCGTGTCGGCCAGCTCGCCGTCGCCGATCGACAGCGGCAGCCGGGTGGGTTTTGCGCCGAGGCAGCCAGATTCGTAGATCAGCGTGAGGTCTGGGGCATGGGTGCGCCGGGCGAGGTTGGCCGCTGTACTGGGCAATCCGATCCCGACGAAGCAGGAGGTGCCCGCGCGCAACGCCCGCGCCGCAGCGACGCTCATCATCTCGTCGGAGGTGTACTCGCTCATGCCTTCACCCCGGTCAGTTCGTTCAGCCACTTGGTGAACTCGTCGCGGTCCCGCCCGACCGCATCCCACGCCTGGTACGCCGAGTTGTCCCGTTCGTAGTACCCGGCGGCGTACGACGGCGCCGACCCACCCGGCGCCTCGGCCACTGCAGTGACCGCCCACGACGGCAGGATCAGCGCACCGGGCCGCGGTTCCAGTTCGTCGACGACCTCTTCTACCGTCACCAGTGACCGTTTCGCAGCGAGCACAGCTTCCTTTTGCACGCCGGGGATTCCCCAGAGCTGGACGTTGCCCACCCGGTCGGCACGTTGCGCGTGCACGATCGTGACGTCCGGGTTGAGTGCGGGCACGGCCGTGAGCTGTTCTCCGGTGAACGGGCAGGTGATCGGCTTGATCGTGGAGGTCTGCGCAGGCAGATCGGTGCCGGTGTATCCGCGCAGCACGGCGAACGGCAGCCCGGACGCTCCTGCGACATAGCGGTTGGCCATGCCCGCGTGACTGTGTTCCTCGATCTCCAGCGGCACCGGCCACGAATGCTGCACGGCATCACGGAAGCGGTGCAGCGAGCCGACCCCGGGATTGCCTCCCCACGAGAAGATCAGCTTGCTCGCACAGCCTGCGCCGATGAGCTGGTCGTAGACGATGTCCGGAGTCATCCGGACCAGCGTCAGGTTTCGCCTGCGTTGCCGGATGATCTCGTGCCCGGCCGCGACCGGGATGAGGTGAGTGAACCCCTCGAGAGCGACGGTGTCCCCGTCGTGCACCAGCTCGGCGACCGCCTCGCCGAGCGACAGCACCCTTGCCATCACGAGCCCTTCCGTCCGGATCTTCCTGCGTCGTTTCTTCTGCCGATCTCCGTGTGTTCGTATTGCGCACACACGTTCTGCATGAGAACATAGCACGAGTTAGCCGCCCGCGGCGAGTATCAAACGGAGGACGGGCGAAGGATCGGAAAGGGAGGTGGTCGCCAAGAGAACACGATGCGCTGGCAGGTGGCGAACGGGTTTCGCGGCGCCGGGCCGGGCCGGGGTGGGGACAAAGCGACTGATGCTGGACAGTCCCCAGCGCCGAAGCCGGGTACCGGAGACATCGCGGCAGTCCGGGGTCGAGCGACCATGGCCGACGTGAATCTCTTTGCGTGGTACCACAATGCGGAATGCGGCAGCAGCAGACCATGACCGGCCGTGGCGAGGCTTTGGTCACGTGCCGACGTTCCACTGCAGCTCAGAGCGGGCGTTCAAAGGCGGCCGGGCGGCGAACCTCGCTCATGCGATGTGGTGGGCATTAGGCTGCTCGGCATGCCGAAGATCGCGGTCACCCGCTGGATTCCGGACGAGGCCGCGCAGGTGCTCGGTGAAGCAGGCGAAGTGGAGATCTCCAAGGAGGATCGCCCGCTCACGGCGGAGGAACTGCGTGAGTTCGTCACCGGGTCGTCCGCCGTGGTGTCGATGCTGCACGACCGGATGGACGGCGCGGTGGCCGACGCCGCCGGGCCGGAGCTGAAGGTGGTCGCGAACGTCGCCGTGGGCTACGACAACGTCGACGTCGCTGCGCTGGGCAAGCGCGGGGTGGTGGTGACGAACACCCCTGGCGTGCTCACTGACGCGACCGCGGACCTAACGTTCGGGCTGCTGCTGGCAGTCTCGCGTCGGCTCGGCGAGGGTGAACGTCTCGTCCGGGCGCGCCGGCCGTGGTCGTTCCACCTCGGTTTCCTGCTCGGATCCGGACTGCAGGGCAAGACGCTCGGCATCGTGGGCCTCGGGCAGATCGGGCGTGCGGTGGCGGACCGGGCGGTGGCGTTCGGGATGCAGGTCGTCTGCTCAGGACGGTCAGCGAAACCGGGCTTCGCGGGCGAGTTCGTGTCGTTCGAGGAGTTGCTGCGACGGTCCGACTTCGTGTCGCTGCATTGCCCGCTCACGCCGGAGACGCGGCACCTCATCGACGCGGACGCGTTACGGGCGATGAAACCGGGTGCGTACCTGGTCAACACCACGCGCGGTCCGGTCGTCGACGAGTCAGCGCTTGCCGACGCGCTCGAGGCCGGCGAGATCGCGGGCGCGGCGCTGGACGTGTTCGAGGCGGAGCCGGAGGTCGAGCCACGGTTACTGGCACGCGAGGACGTGGTGCTCACGCCGCACCTCGGGTCGGCGACAGTGGAGACACGCACCGCGATGGCCGTACTCGCTGCCCGCAACGTCGTCTCGGTGCTCGCCGGCGCCGAGCCGCTCACCGGAGTCGCCCGATGACCCGCGTCGTGATCGCACCGGACAAGTTCAAAGGAAGCCTGACCGCGGTCGAGGTCACGGAGGCCATTGCGCAGGGCGTGCGCGATGCGTTGCCGGACGCCGAGATCTCCGCGTGCCCGGTCGCCGACGGCGGCGAAGGAACGTTGGAAGTACTGGAGAACGCTGGCGGCTCGGTGGTGCGCGTGTCCGTGCGGGGTCCGCTCGACGAGCAGGTCGAGGCCCGGTACGTGCTGCTCGACGGCACGGCTTACGTCGAGTCGGCACGGGCGTGCGGCATCGAGTTCGTGACGCCGAGCCGGGAGGTCGCGCTTGCCGCGCACACGTGGGGCGTTGGTGAGCTGCTGGACGACGCGCTCAGGCGCGGCGCGCAGCGGCTCGTGCTGACGGTCGGCGGCACGGCGAGTACAGACGGCGGCGCCGGGATGCTCGCCGCGTTGGGCGCTGACGTCGTCGACTCGTCGGATGTGTCGGTCGGTCTCGGCGGTGGGTCACTCGCTCGGGTTGCTCGTGTCGATCTCGGGTCGGCGCGCGAGCGGCTGGGCGCGGTGCCGGTGGCGGTCGCGACGGACGTGACCAACCCGCTGCTCGGCGCGAACGGTGCGGCCGCGGTGTTCGGCCCGCAGAAGGGCGCGAGCCCGGAGGACGTGCTGGCCCTCGACGATGCGCTGTCGCACTGGGCGAAGGCGCTGGTGAAGGCCGGTGCGGTGGACGTCGCGGATCTTCCGGGCGCAGGAGCGGGCGGAGGCGTCGCGGCGGGAGCGATCGCCGGACTGGGCGCGACGGTCGAGTCCGGCTTCGACCTGATCGCCGCGCTGACCGGCGTCGACGACGCGCTCACCGGCGCGGACCTGGTGATCACCGGCGAGGGTTCGCTGGATGAGCAGTCCCTGTCGGGCAAGGCTCCGGCGGGGATCGCCGCGCGCGCCGGGCGGACCGGAGTTCCGCTGCTGGTGCTGGCCGGCCGGATCCAACTGGACGCCGACGCGCTGGCTGGGCTGGGCGTGGTGGGCAGCAGCGCGCTGATCGACCATGCCCCGTCGCTGGACTACGCCCGCGCCCACGCAGCAGAACTGCTGCGCGAACGGGCCGCGGTACTGGTGCGCGACTGGGCGCGCGGGTGACGGCGCAGCGGGAGGCCGGTCGAGACTGACTGACAGCACGACGGGCAGCCGGTCAGGACTGACGGCACAGCGCGCAGCCAGTCGCCGCTGAAGGCACGGCGCGCGGCCAGGCCACCGCTGAAGACACGGCGCGCGGCCAGGCCACCGCTGAAGACACGGCGCGCGGCCAGGTCACCGCTGAAGGCACGGCAGGCGGCCAGGCCACCGCTCTCGGCGCGGCGGGAGGTCGGTCGAGGTTAACGACTCGGCAGGCGGCCAGGCCACCGCTGTCGGCGCGGCGAGAAGCCGGTGACGGCACGGCAGGCAACCCGTCGAGACTGACGGTGCAATGGGAGGCCGGTCGCCACTGACAACGGCGCGGCAGGCAACCCGTTGAGGCTGTCAGACCAACTCGAGCAGCCCGCCGAGACTGTCGAGCCCACTCTGGCAGCTCATCGAGACTGTCGACGCAGCGTGCAGCCGATTGCGACTGACGGCCGACTCAGACCACCCGTCGAGGGCCGGACCAAGGCCGTCCTCCCCGCCGAGCCAAGCCTGCTACATCGGCGTCCCATTGCCATCCGGCTGCGAACAGACCGGCCTGGCAGCACGGCGTCGCCCTGTCACGAACCTGTCGAGAGGGCTCCGCGGGATGACCTCAAGCGGGTTGCTGCGGCAGTACAGCGAAGGCGACGTCGCCGGTCTCGTCCTGCTGGACGTCCAGGACCTTGTCGTCCAGCAGGGCAGCTGCTTGCGGCTCGAGGAAGACCTTCGCGCCGCCGTCAGCGCCGACGACTCGGTCGCCGTCTTCCGGGGCCGGGGCCACTGACAGTGCCAGCTGAGCGCCCTCGCCTTCCATGCTCTGCAGTGCGAACCTCAGGCCGCTTTGTTCGGAGTCGGTGCCCTGGTCGGCGGTCAGCGCGGTAATCGCCTCGGCGGCGGCTTCGGTGACGGTCAGCATCTTCGGCCTTCCCTTCGTCGCAGTCGGATGCGCGGTCGGTTGCGGGTGGTTTTTCACGCTAGGGGCGGCGCCACGGTCGCGCAGTGTGAGCGCCGGGCCGTAGCTGTGACGGTGGAACCTGTCACAAATACGTTTGAGATCACGATCTCCGGGCCATGGCCGAGCGGATCGCATCGGCGACCGTGCCGCCCGCGCGGTCGGCCCATTCGCCGTGGTCGGACGCGGCATCCCGGTGGGGCACGGAGGAGTCCGGCGCGACCGGCTCGATGTCGGAGTTTTCGACCGTTTCGGGAAGGTCCTCCGCCGGTGTCGCGGCGACCGGGCGGCCGGGGACCGGCGACGGCTGGACGTCCCCCTCGGCAAGCCGGGGCACATCGCTTTCCTCTTCGCGGATCTCCGCTGGACCGCGGTGCACAGCGCTCCAGTGCTCGGGTGGTTCGACGCCTGCCTCGAGCGGGTCGACGCGGAGGTCGTCCTCATCGAGTGCTTCACTCGGCCGGAGCGTGTGGTCGCCGGGATCGCTCACGGGCACCTCCCGAAGTCCGGATTGTTCGTGATGAGCTACCCGAGGCGCTTTCCGGTGAAACGGGCCGCACGGCTGTCACCGGGATCACATATGTTCATTCGGTTCATCAGGTTCACAAATTTGTGAAAACACGCTAGCGTCAGGATCATGACCACCACCAGGTGGGTACCACGAGGACGGATCGGTATCCGCCGCCGGCGCACCATCGTGCCGGGCGCCGGATCTGGCCAAGGCCAGCTCCGTGCCGATGCCGCCAGCCAGTCGCCATTCAGTGGCGACACTGCCGGGTCACGGTCGGCGGACCGCACCGCGACGCACTATTCGCCGGAAATCGGCAACATCGCGGACCGTCCGAGTGCCGCACCTGTCTCGCCGGGTGACGAAGGTTCGGTCAACCGGCAGCGGCCCGAAGCCGACCGGAACGCCTCCTGTAAAGGGTTCGATGAGCGGACCGAGGCACAGGCCGACCGTGGCCGACCCGAGGCCGACGGGGCGGACCGGCAGAACCACCGTCAGCTGGGTAATTGCGGCCGGTCACGAAGCACGAACCGGCCCGGTCTTCGCCGCCACGAGATCGGCGGACACGCGGCCTGGTACCTCGTCGCCGGAGTGGTCACCACGGGACTGCAAGCGATCCTGTTCCTGGCGCTGCGGCCGGAGTTCGGCGCGCAGTGGGCGAATCTCGCGGCGCTCGCGATCACGACCGTCGGCAATACCGAGTTCCACCGGCGCGTCACGTTTTCGGGCCGCCGCAGCCGCGCCGGGAAGCGGCATCTACAGGACCTGGCCACCTTTGCCTTCTACGCGGGCTACGGGTCGGTCGTGCTTTCCGCGCTCGACGCGGTCGCCGGGCAGCCCTCAGCCTGGCAGCAGACCGTCGCGTTGCTCGCGGCGAGCTTCGTCGGCGGAGTCGCCCGGTTCGCCGTGCTGCGGTGGTGGGTGTTCGCGCGGCGCGGCTGAGCAGACTCAAGATCACGCATTGCACCGACCGGTGCCCTCAACCGCAGTGGAACCCGTTCTACCCGCAGTGGTGGCCACTCTCTGTTGCGCTACCTGGCTATCACTCTTCGTGACGTACCGATCGGGTCATCCGCACATGCTGCGAGGCCGAACTCGTACTGTGCGTCGCCTGGTCTCGTTTGTGTCAAGACCACTGCTGCTAACGGGGTATTCGTAGTTGAAATGTGGACGGTCGGCGTCCGGCCGCTTAAGGTTACGGAGCGTCGCAACGGCTGCAGCACTCCCCCCGACCGATCGGAGTAGCTGCGACCGCAACATCACAGAGTGTTGACCCCAAGACAGCGACGGTCGAGGGTTGCCGGGGAGACGACCATGACAGCACCGTCGAAGACGTCCCGTACCGAGGAGTCCGGCGTCGCGGGTTACGTGAACCCGGAGACGCTGCCCCGGTCCGGGGGACGCTTGACCAAAGAGGACTTGGACCCCCTCGTGCGCGCGGCGGGGCAGAACGACCAGGCGGCGATCGCCCGCCTGCTGCACGTGCTCCGGCCCGTGGTCGCGCGCTACTGCCGCGCGCGGATGGGCGGCCGCGACCTCTCGTACCTCTCGGCCGACGACGTCGCCCAGGACGTCTGCATGGCCGTGCTCAAAGCCCTGCCCGACTACCAGGACCGCGGTGGGTCGTTCCTGTACCTCGTGCACGCGATCGCGGCCAACAAGGTCGCCGACGCCTACCGCGCGGTCGCGCGCGACCGTTCCGAGCCGGTGCCGGAGCTGCCGGAGCGCCCGCTGGTCGGCAACGAGCCGGAGTCGCACGCCCTGCGCCTCGACCTCGGCAGCCGGCTGCAGGAGCTGCTCACGCGTCTCGCGCCGCTGCAGCAGGAAATCCTCGCCCTGCGCATCGTCGTCGGCCTCAGCGCCAACGAAACGGCGGAGACACTGGGTATCTCGGCCGGAAATGTCCGGGTCACGCAGCACCGCGCGCTCACGAAGCTGCGCGAAATGATCCAGGGCCAGGAGTTCTGAATCACACCGAATCACACCGAATCACACGGACGAGCGATAGCTCGCTGCTCACAGCAGAACGGCCTGGACAGGCCGCGAGACTCGTTGCATCGTGGAAGAAACACGACATACACATCAATTCACAGAACTCCGATTCTCCGTACTCAGTCCATAGATCTGCTTCAGCAGCGTGTTCGAGGATGTCCTGCCGTTCCCGGTCGCTCGGCAGGCCCGTCCGCGACGGTGCCCGGCGTGCGGTACGTGGCGTTGCGTCGTCGGAAGCCACGGGTATGCGCGACAGCCGGACCGCGAGTGGTGCCGCGGTCGGTCATTGCGCTACCCGACGCGACGGGTCGACCGCCTGGGATGGAAGCGGCCCTGGCACAGGCTCGACGACGGGCTGAGTGGCTCGCTGGACAGTGAGTCTCTGGCTTGTGAGATCTCTGGGCGCTGAGGCCACTGGGGGTGAGACCGCTCGGTGGCGAGACCGCTGGGTAGTGAGACCGCAGGGTGGTGAGACCACTGCGCCGTGAGATCGCTGGGCAATGAGACCCCTGGGCCCTTAAGACCGCTGGGTAGCGAGATCGCTGGGTGGCGCGGTCGCTGAGCAATGAGCCGTGTGACGGGCTCGGTGCCGAACCAGGTGACCTGACGGACCAGTGGGTCCGGCTGACACTGGGTCCGGCTGACCAGCGTGCCGCCCGGACCAGCTGAGGTTGCGTGCACCGTGCACGCCATCCCGAGCTTTGAGCCCCTCAGTGTGGGGCCGCTTTGAGCTGCGCTCGGCCGTGGGTCAGGCATTCGTCCGGCGAGGGCGCGTGGCACGCTGTAGGGAGCAAACATCCGAGGTCTCTGCAGGGAGGGCGGCTCGATGCCGGTCACCGATGTCGCGATCGGCAAGATCAAGGACATGATCCTCTCGGGTGAGCTGGCACCGGGCGACCGGCTTCCCAGGGAGGCCGAACTGGCGCAGCGCCTGGGGCTTTCGCGCAGTTCGCTGCGCGAAGCGGTGAAAGCGTTGTGCCTCGTCCGGGTGCTGGACGTGCGCCAAGGCGACGGCACGTACGTCACCAGCCTCGAACCGCACCTGCTGCTTGACGCGATGACGTTCGTCGTCGACTTTCATCGCGACGACACCATGCTCGATTTCCTTGCCGTGCGGCGCATTCTCGAGCCGGCGGCGACCGCGATGGCCGCGTTGCGCATGAGTGACGAGGACATTGTCGAGCTGGGCACGCTACTCGGCGAGCTGGCCGAATCGCCGACCATCGACGCACTCGTGGCCAACGACCTGCAGTTCCACCGCAAAATTGCGGACGGCTCAGGCAATCCGGTTCTCTGCGCGCTGCTCGACAGCCTGTCCGGGCCGACCGCGCGAGCCCGAATCTGGCGCGGCCTCACACAGGACGGTGCGGTGGCCCGAACACACGAAGAACACACCGCAATCTACGACGCGATCGCCGCCCGAGAGCCGGAACTGGCCCGCTCGTGGGCGACGGTGCACATCGCCGGGGTTGAGCAATGGCTGCGCGGCACCCTGGTCGAGGACTCCGGGAACTCCGAGCCCACAGACGACGCCGAGGCAACTGCTTCCTGACCGGCACGGAACTGAGCCTGTCTCTTATACACATCTGACGCTGCCGACGAGCGATCTAGTGCAGATCT
>NZ_JNYZ01000035.1 GCF_000717335.1 Amycolatopsis jejuensis | reverse complement strand
CGCCCGGTCCCATTCCGAACCCGGAAGCTAAGCCTGATTGCGCCGATGGTACTGCAACCGAAGGGTTGTGGGAGAGTAGGACACCGCCGAACTCAACATGAAAAGGGCTGGGCCCCGGTCGAGCACCCCCCCACACGGGGGGTGCTCCCGGGGCCCAGCCCTTTTTGTGTCTGCGGCCAGAACAGTGGGCCAGCCCGAGCAGGGGCTGGCCCCTTGCGCATGCCCGCCATCGGTCCCGAAAACCCCGCCTCACTCCGGTCGGCGCAGCAGGTACGTGTCCATGATCCACCCGTGCTGTTCCCGAGCGGCGGCCCGCGTATCCCGGATCTTTGCCGCCAGCGCCTCGTCCAGTGGGCCGGAAAGCAGGATCTCGTCCGGCGTCCCCACGTACGCGCCCCAATAGATCCACAACCCCCGATCCGTGTACCGGTCGAAAGTCGTGTGCGCGTCGAGCAGCACGAACACGTCGTCGGCATCGTCCGGCCAGCCTGCGGCCAGCCGGCGACCGGTCGTGAGCTGCACTGCGCGGCCGATCTGGTTCATGGTCGTGCGGTGTCGCGCCACCAGCGCCGAAATGCTGCTGATCCCCGGCACCACCTCGTACTCGAACGCGACGTTTCCGCGCGCCAGGACCGCCTCGATCAGCGCGATAGTGCTGTCGTACAGCGCCGGGTCGCCCCACACCAGGAAAGCACCGGACTCGCCGTCGGCGAGCTCGTCGCGGATGAGCTGCTCGTAGACCTCAGTCCGGAGCCGGTGCCAGTCGGCGACCGCGGTGCGGTAGTCGGCGGGGGTCCGGTCGCGGTCCGGGTCCTGCGCGCTCACCAGGCGATACCCCGGCCGGGTCACGAACCGGTCCAGGATCTCCTGCCGCAGCCGGACCAGGTCGGCCTTCGCGTTGCCCTTGTCCAGCACGAAAAAGACGTCGACGCGATTGAGCCGGTCGACCGCCTGAACCGTGAGATGCTCCGGGTCGCCCGCCCCGATCCCGATCGCGTAGATCTTCCGCATCCCGCAAGTCTCCCCCGGCGGATATCCGAGGCCGCGAGCGGGGCGGGCGTGAAACCCCTACCCCCGAGGGGTATAAAGGAGGCAGCGAACGACCCACGAGAAGGAGCACGGCGATGACCGAAGCCACCTACACCGTCGAGGGCATGACGTGCGGACACTGCGCCGGCGCGGTGAAGGAGGAGGTCAGCGGGCTGACGGGGGTGCAGACGGTCGACGTGGACCTCGCCACCGGAGCCGTCAAGGTCACCAGCCAGGAGCCGCTGCCGCGTGACGCCGTCGAGGCAGCTGTCGCCGAGGCCGGGTACCAGGTTGTCGCGTAGCAAAATTGCTCGGACGGACTCGTCATCGGCGGGATGACCTGCGCGTCGTGCGCCGCCCGGGTCCAGGGCGGCGAGCTTCACCGGCCGAGCCGAGGCCGGGAACCCGTCGTTGCCCCGGCTCGCGCAAGTTGCTGACGTCTCGGGGATCATCAACCGGGGAGGTGCCGGGCCTGCGTAACTTGCCGTGGTTGCCCCTGGGGTTCACCGGTTGTGGTGGTTGCCTGGGGCGGGTGTGACTTGTGGTGGTTGTCGGGCGTTCACCGGTCGCCGTGGTCGCCGCGAGCCTGTGCAAGTCGCCGTGGTTGTCTCACGGCGCGCCAGTTGCGGTGGTCACCCAGGGGCCTGCGCAAGTCGCGGCCGTTCAGCGGTGCGCCAATCACCGCGGTGGTCACCCTGGCCCGCGCGGCCGTTGTCCACCAGGTCAGGACCGCGGTGAGGACCGCGCCAACCGCGACCGCTTGTTCACCAGGTCAGCACCGCGGTCAGGACCGCACCAACCACGGCCCCTGTTCACCAGGGTCAGGACCGCACCAATCGCGCGATGGCGTCCGATGCTTCGCGTACCTTCAGGTCCGCTTCTTCGCCACCGGCGGCAGCTGCTTCCACCACGCAGGTTGCCAGGTGTTCGTCCAGTAGTTCCAGTGAGAAGGACTGCAGGGCTTTCGTCGCGGCGGAGACTTGGGTCAGGATGTCGATGCAGTACTTGTCCTGCTCCACCATGCGCTGCAGGCCGCGGATCTGGCCTTCGATCCGGCGGAGGCGTTTGAGGTAGGCCTCTCGTTCACTGCCGTAGCCGGTCATCGCGCATCATTCCCCTTCATCGGACACTTCCAGTCCACTATACCCTCCCGGTGTATCTGTGCCTGGGGCTCAGCCGGTGGGGCTGGGCTCGGTGAGGGCGGACGTACGGCGTTGGTTCGGGACCGGCGTGCCTTCCGGGGCCAAGTCGGCGTTTGCGGTGGCCAGGAGTTCGCGGGCACCGCGCAGTGCGGCCTTCAGCCGGTGCTGCACGGCGGCCAGTTCGGCGACCCGGTGTTCGGCGTCGGTCACCAGGTGAGTGGCGTGGGCCTTCGCTTCCCCGACGAGCTGATCGGCTTCGGCGCGGGCGGACGTGGTGCGGTCGGCGATTTCGCGGACTGCGTCGGTTCGGCGGTCGGCCAGGGTGCGCGTGACGTGTTCCGTCAGCCGTTGACGTTCCTTCGCTGCGGTCTCGTCCAAAGCTGCGCGCTCTTCGGCCGCGCGGCGCAGCACGTCTTCGTGTTCCCGGCGTTGCTGTTCCCGATCGTGGGACACCGCTTCGACCAGCGCGCGTTCTTTCTCCGTGAGCCGCACGGCCTCGGTTTTTGCGTCGGCGATGATCCGGGCGGCCGTGTGCTCGGCGTGCGCGATGATCTCCGTGGCCTCGTCGCGGGTCAGTTCGACCATGCGCCGGGACCGTTCCTGCAAGGCATCCGGTTCGATGGGGGTGCGGCTGATCCGGTCGATCGTCGCGCGCAGTTCGCGGTTGCGCTCGGCGAGTTCGGCCGCCTGCCGGGCCGCCGCGTCGCGTTCTGCTGCCAGGCGCCGGAATTCCGCCTCCACCCACGTCGCGAATTCTTCGACCTGGCCACGGTGGTAGCCGCGCCACGCACGGTCGAAGGCAGGCCGGACGGACATCAGGTCCTCGCCGCCGCCGGGGGCCATGCTCTCACCTCCCATTTGGATGATTTCTCCCCGCCGCTCGTTTTTCCTGCCGCGCCGGGGATTTTCGCGTACCTCCAGTGTGCCCGAAGTGTGGCGTCCGGTGCGAGACCGGGGGCCGATCAATCTTCGAGCGGATCCTCCGCGCCGGTCGCAGTGCTTCGTACGCCGGGCAATTCGGCCAGTTCCGCGGTGAGCTCGGGAAGATCACCGCGTCCTTGCAGGAGCAGCGTGACGACCGCGATCCGTTGTCCCTCTTCGGAAACCGTTTCACGATCGACCGCCACCCGGTGTACCGCCCACCCCCGTTCGGTGCACGTCGTGAGCACGGCACGCAGGACGCCGTGGCCGTCGGCGTAACTCAACCGGAGGACGGGTGGCCGGCGGCGATGGCGCGCGACGAACCGGGAAAGCAGCGGGAATCCCCGGGTGATCACCACGAGCCCGGCCGTGGTCGCGGCGGCGAGCACCGGCAGTCCGGCCCCGCAGGCGACCCCGACCGCGGCGGCGAGCCACACCGTCGCCGCGGTGGTGAGGCCGCGGACTGCGTCGCGGCGGACGAAGATCAGCCCGCCGCCGACGAAGCCGATGCCGGACACGATCTGCGCGGCGATCCGCGACGGGTCGAGTGCCACGTGCTCGATGCCGAGCAGGTCGGCGAACCCGTATTTCGACACCAGCATGAACACCGCCGACCCGACGCCCACCAGCGTGTGCGTGCGCAGGCCGGCCTGTTTGTTGCCGACCTCCCGCTCGATGCCGATCACGGTGCTCAGCACCAGGGCGAGCAGTACCGGCGGCAGCAGCGCCCACTGTTCGCCGGTGGACCACAGAGCATGCATCCCGCCACTGTGCCCGGCCCCGGGAGAGCCCGCGCGCCCGGCCCGGTGCGCACGCCTAAGCTCGGGCAATGGCCCGGTACTTCGACGTGCACCCGCAGAACCCGCAGCGCCGCGCTCTCGGCCAGGTGGTCGACCTGCTGCGCAACGACGGGCTGATCGCCTATCCGACCGACTCGTGCTTCGCGCTCGGCTGCCGCATCGGCAACCAGCAGGGGATGGAGCGGATCCGCACCATCCGCAAGCTCGACCACCGGCACCACTTCACGCTCGTCTGCCAGGACTTCGCCCAGCTCGGGCAGTTCGTGCACGTCGACAACGCGGTGTTCCGCGCGATCAAGGCCAGCACGCCGGGCCCGTACACGTTCATCCTCCCGGCCACCAAGGAGGTGCCGCGGCGGCTGCTGCACGCCAAGAAGAAGACCGTCGGCGTGCGGATCCCGGACCACGTGGTGACCCAGGAACTGCTCGGCGAGCTGGGCGAACCGATCCTGTCGAGCACGCTGCTGCTGCCCGACTCCGGCGAACCGCTCACCCAGGGCTGGGAGATCAAGGAGGAGCTCGACCACGTGCTGGACGCCGTCCTCGACTCCGGCGACTGCGGCGTGGAGCCCACCACGGTCATCGACTTCTCCTCCGGCGAGGCGGAGGTCGTCCGGCACGGCGCGGGAGACCCGTCCCGGTTCGAGTGAACGGGCGTGCCTCCGGCCGCACCGCGACGCTCCGCTATTTTGGCACCATCGGAGCGCCTACCTGGGGAGACGACGTGAAATTCCTGTTGACGATGCACATGAACCCGGAAGTGTGGAACGGACTGAGCGAGGAGACGCGCCAGGAGGTGATGAACGGGCAAGGGGCCTTCATCACGAAGATCCGGGAGTCCGGCGAGATGATCAGCACGCAGGCGCTCACCGGGCCGGAAGACGCCGCGGTCGTGCGCGTGCGCGGCGGGGTGCCGGTGGTGACCGACGGCCCGTTCATCGAGTCGAAGGAGTTCCTGGCCGGGTTCTACCTGGTGGAGTGCGAGAGCCGGGAGCGGGCGCTGGAGGTCGCCGCCATGATTCCGGACGCGGCGGTCGAGGGGCTCGGCATCGAGGTCCGTCCGGTCCTGTTCTTCGCCGACGCAGAGACCCCGCTCGACTTCGCCTGATGACGGACGTCGGCGAGCTGCTCCGCCCGCTCGTGCCGCAGGTGCTCGGGACGCTCGTCCGGCGGTACGGGCAGTTCGAGGCGGCCGAGGACGCGGTGCAGGAAGCCGTGGTCGCGGCCGTCGAGCAGTGGTCCGCGGGCGAGGTACCGGACAATCCGCGGGCCTGGCTGCTGACCGTCGCGACCAGGCGGCTCACCGACCTCTGGCGGAGTGAGAGCGCACGGCGGCGGCGCGAGGAGACCATCGCGGTGCAGGTGACCGCGGTCGTTCCCGGGCCGGAGGACGAGCCGCCGCCCGACCAGGACGACACGCTCACGCTGCTGTTCCTGTGCTGCCATCCGGCGGTCACGGCCAGCTCGCAGGTCGCGCTCACCTTGCGCGCCGTCGGCGGGCTGACCACCGCGGAGATCGCGCGGGCGTTTCTGGTGCCGGAAGCCACCATGACGCGGCGGATCACGCGGGCGAAGGAGAGCGTCGCGGCTGCGGGCTCGACCTTCGCGCCGCCGTCCGCCGAGGACTGGCCGGCGCGGCTGCAGGTCGTGCTGCACGTGCTGTACCTGATTTTCAACGAGGGGTACACGGCGTCGTCGGGGGAGGAGCTGCACCGGGTCGAACTGTCCGAGGAGGCGATCCGGCTGACCCGTTCGGTGCGCGCGTTGCTTCCGGACGACGGCGAAGTGGCCGGTCTGCTCGCGTTGATGCTGCTCACCGACGCGCGGCGGCCGGCGCGGACCGGGCCGGACGGTGCGCTGACTCCCCTTGCCGAGCAGGACCGTCGACAGTGGACGGTCCCGTTGATCGTCGAAGGTGTCGAGCTGGTGAACCAGGTGCTGGGGCGCGGCCCGATCGGGCCCTACCAGGTGCAGGCGGCGATCGCGGCCTTGCACGATCAGGCGACCGGTACCGACTCCACCGACTGGCCGCAGATCCTCGAGCTGTACGGCCTGCTCGAACAGCTCGCGCCCGGGCCGGTGACCACGCTCAACCGGGCGATTGCCGTCGCGATGGTCGATGGTCCGGACGATGCGCTGGCGCTGCTGGCCACCCTCGAGGACGACGCGCGGCTGAAGCAGGGGCATCGGCTCGACGCGGTCCGCGCGCATCTTCTCGAACTCGCCGGTGACCCCGCGGGCGCGCACGAGCATTACCTCCGCGCGGCCAAGCGGACGAGCAGCCTGCCGGAACGCCGGTACCTGCAGGCGCAGGCAGCGAAGTTCCTGAGCTCCTGAATTCAGGCCTTTTCCAGCAGGAATACCCGGATTTCGCGGTGGGCGGCTCGTTCGGCGTACCGGTCGTAGGCGGGCCAGTACGAGGCCACCTCGTCCCACATTTCCTTTCGCTCGGGGTCTTCGAGGAGCCGCGCGCGGACCGGGATGGTGCGGCCGTGCACGGAGACCGTCGCGTCGGGGCAGGCCAGCAGGTTGGCGGTCCACGCGGGGTGGTTTTCGCCGCCCCAGTTCGAGCCGATGACGACGTAGCCGCCTGAACGCTCGACGTACAGCAGTGGGACCTGCCGCGGTTCGCCGCTCGTGCGGCCGATCGTGGTGAGCAGCAAGGTCCGGAGGCCGACGGTCGCGCCGACCCCGACGCGGCCGCCGCTGACGCGCAACAGCAGCCGGTCGGCGGGCATGATCGCGCGTCCGAACACGGCGAATGCCTTGGTACGGCCCAGCCCGGCGAACACTTTGCGCAGTTCCATGATGGCAGCGTACGCAGTTCGCTGAGCGGGACGGTTCAGGAAATCGCGATCGACCCGCCGGTGGTGGTTGCGGTGATCTGCAACGGGTCCGTGCCGGTCGGGCGGGTGTGCATGATCTGCTCGGCTACCGGGGACGCCAGGTGGGTGCGCAGGGTCCGGCGCAGGCCACGGGCGCCGTACACCGGGTCGAAGCCTTTGGCGGCCAGCAGGTGGATGGCGGAATCGTCCACCTCCAAATCGACGCCTCGGCGGCGGAGGCGGGTTCTCAGCAAGTCGATTTCAAGCCGGGTGATGCGTTCGATCGTGGGGCGGTCGAGTTCGTCGAAGATGACGGTTTCGTCGAGGCGGTTGAGGAATTCCGGGTCGAAGAAGGCTTGCAGGGCCTTGTCCACGATGGTCCGCCGGGAATGGGCGCGGTCCAGGAGGGTGCGCCAGCGGGTGGCTCGGCGGCGGGCCAGTTCCCTCGACCCCAGGTTCGACGTCAGAAAGACGAAGCAGTTCCGGAACGAGATTTTCTCCTGACCGTTCGCCAGGCGCAGCATTCCGTTGTCCAGGACCCCCAACAGTGCGCGCAGAACTGTGGGGTGGGCCTTTTCCACCTCGTCGAACAGGACGATTCCCGGGGCGTACGGGTCACCCTCCACTGTGGACCGGTCGAAGACGGTGAAGGCTTCCTTGCTGCCCGCGTACCCGGGTGGGGCGCCGTTGAAGGACGCGGCGTAATGCTCCTGCGCGAGGGAGTTCATGTCGACCCGGCACAGGTCGTCCGGGCCGGCGCGGAGGGTGGCCGCGACCTGGCGGACGAGCTCGGTTTTGCCCACGCCGGTCGGGCCGAGCAGGAGCATTGTCGCGGGCGGCCGGTCGGGTTCGGTGGCACCGGCCCGGGCCAGCACGATGGCCCGGACCACGGCGTCGACGGCGGGGTCTTGGCCGAGGATGCGGCTGCGCAGGCGTTCGGCAAGGCCGTCGGGAGTGAAGACCGGGGGTGCGGGAGTGGGTGGTGGTGCGGTCTGCCGGTTCCGGTTCTGGTCGTGATACCTGTCGGTGATGAACGGCATGGTGTCCTTTCCCTGAACAAGAAACCGGCAGACCGCGGAACCGTCAGGCCTGTTTCGTCTTTTCCACCGGCAGCGCACCCACCGGGCATTCGGCGACGCCGATGGTGCTGCGGGTAATGGCCTCCGAGTTTTCCTGTGCCTTTTGCGCGTCGGTGACCCACGTGCGGTAGAACTCGAACGGGCAGTCGGCCACGCCCTTGTCCCCGTCACCGGCTGCGTGCACCCCGGAGTAACCGCGGTGCAGCAGTTTGAACAGGTGGTTCTGCGACTGGTCGTACTCGCGGGCGTCGCGGATGGCCGAGATCGACAATTGGGCGAACTGGATACCGTATTCCTCCTCGCCGGTTTCGCCGAGCGTCCGGCCGTCGAAGCCGATGATCGACGAATGGCCGAAATACGAGTACACGCCGTCGAACCCGGCTGCATTGGCGACGGCGACGTACGTGTTATTGGCCCACGCCATCGCTTTCGCCATCAATACCTGCTGGTCCTTCGCCGGATACATGTACCCCTGGCAGCGCACGATCAGCTCGGCGCCCTTCATCGCGCAGTCCCGCCAGATTTCCGGGTAGTTGCCGTCGTCGCAGATGATCAGCGAGGTCTTGAGGCCTTTCGGGCCATCGGTGACGTACGTGGAATCGCCCGGGTACCACCCCTCGATCGGGCACCAGGGCAGGATCTTGCGGTATTTCTGCACGATTTCGCCGTGATTGTCGATCAGTACGAGAGTGTTGTACGGCGGTTTGCCCGGGTGGTCCTCGTGCTGTTCACCGGTGATCGAGAAAACGCCCCATGTATCGGCTTCGCGGCACGCGGCGGAGAAGATCGCGGTTTCTTCGCCGGGGACGGTGGCCGCCGTGTCGTACATTTCCTGCTCGTCGTACATGATCCCCTGGGTCGAGTATTCGGGGAACACGACGAGGTCCATTCCGGGAAGACCGCCCTTCATGCCGACCACCATGTCGGCGATCTTGCGGGCGTTGTCGAGCACCTCGGCTTTGGTGTGCAGCCGCGGCATCTTGTAGTTCACCACCGCGACGCCGACCGTGTCCGGGCTCGCGGAAATGTCACCGTGTCGCATGGGTTTCTCCTAACCTCGGGTGATCCGCCGCGGCGGTGCGCGGACGGGGCTGGCCGCGGAAACCGAGCACCGCGGCGAGGGCGACGAGCAGGACGGCGGCCGCGGCGGCGACGCTCGCCGTGACCGCGGTGGAGCGGTACCCGCCGGTGAGCGCGAGGAAGGCGGGCACCGTGCAGGTCGGCTGGCTGAGAAGCACGGTCGCCCAGCCGGTGAACCGGGTCAGCTCCTCGCGGCCGAGCCCGAGCACCAGGAAGAACAGGCCCCACAGCAGGGCCCAGGAAAGCCAGATGACGCCGAACACCGGATCGTCCTGCCGCCAGAACGCCAGGCCCGCGTACACGATCGCGGCACCCGCGACGAACAGCGAGAACCAGCCGATGCCCTCGGGTTCGAGCCCGGCGAGGTTCGCGATCCCGACGTACAGGTAGGTGAACCCGAACAGGAAGAGGCCGGACGCGCCGAGGATCGCTTCGGAGTCCCCGTGCGCCTGGATGATCAGCACGGTCGGGGTCACGCACTGCAGTGCGCCCACGAACAGGTTCAGCGCGGCCGCCGACCGGGCGGGCACTCTCCCGAGCAGCATCAGGCCGTTGACCAGCAGTACCGCCCCGACGTAGAGCAGGCCGACGTTGTTCATCGCACGCCCTCTCAGTTGGTACCAGATGAAATACTGTCAGATGAAACTAATTGGGCGAGGGCAGCCCGTCAAGGTGCTCGGGGAAAGGATCAGAGCCGGGTGATCGGATCGAAGTCGCAGCCTCGGGCGGCGGCGAGGTGCACGTGCTGGGCGGCTTGCTGGCCGTGGAATTCGACCGTGCCGCGAGGCCCGTCGTACGCGACGCCGTCGATGGCCGCGTTGAGTGCGCGCAGGTCTGGGGTACCGGCGCGGCGGGCGAGCTGTGCGAGCGTGTGCAAGCCCTCGTAACAGGATTCGGCCGCGTTGTTGAGCGGGGGAGCGGCCGGGCCGTGCAGGTGGACGTAGCGGCCGAGGAGGTCCATCGCGTCCGCGGTGACCAGCGAGCGGAAGTACGCGGCGGACACGAAGAGGTTGCGCGTGGCCTCGGCTCCGCTGGCGAGCAGCATGTTCTCTTCCATCAGTGGGCTGAACCGCAGCATCTGCGCGTCGAGGCCCCTCGCGGCGAACTGCCGGTTGAACCGCACGGCATCCTGGCCCACGAACAACATCAGCACGCCGTCGCATGCGGCTGTTTCCACGCGCCGGACGAGCCGCGCCATGTCGCCGGAACCGAGCCCGACGAACGCTTCGCCGACGATCCGCAGGTCCAATTCCCTTGCGTAGCGACGGATTGCGTCCGCGGACCCGCGCGGCCAGACGTAATCGTCACCGGCCACGAACCAGGTCCGCGCGCCGCAGTTGTCCCGCAACCAGCGCAGCGCGGGCTGGATCTGGACGCGCGGGACTTCGCCGGAACAGTAGATACCGGAACGCCTTTCGCCACCTTCGTACAGTGACGTGTACACGTACAGCACGCGGTCGGCCAAGACCGGCGCGAGGGCGTTGCGTAACGAGGAAATGTGCCAGCCGGTGACCGCGTCGACCTCGCCCGCGTCGACGAGCTTGCGCACTGCGGAGGCGACCTGCGCCGGGGGCGCGCCGCCGTCGACGACCTCCAGCGTGACCTCGCGGCCGAGGATGCCACCGGTGTCGTTCAGCTCCCGGACCGCGAGCTCGCTGGTCGCCTCGCACGACGGCCCGAAGAGGCCCGCCGGTCCCTGGAGCGGGACGACCAGCGCGACGCGCAATGCGGTCGCGCGGCTGGCGAGTCCGAGTCCCATGCCGGCTCCGGGCTTCTTTGCCGGTTGACTTGCTTCCATCTGGAAGTCTTACAATGCGAAGGCATTTGCGCAAGGGCGGAACGAGGGCGGGCGGATGGAGCAGCTGGACACGGCCGAAGCGTCGCTCATCCGCACACTCACCCGCACCGCCCGCGAGGTCACGCTCCGGATCGAACCGCTGCTCAAAGCGGAAGGGCTCACCCTCGACGGCTGGCTGGTGCTCGACGCCCTTGCCGCCGGTGACGGTCTCACGATGACCGAGCTGGCCGGGCGCACGCTGGTCACCGGGCCCACGCTGACCCGGGTGGTCGACCGGCTGGTCACCACGGCGGCGGCGTATCGCGAGGTCGACGTCGAGGACCGGCGGCGGGTGCGGGTGTACCTCGCGCCGCGCGGACGCAGCGCGCATCAGCGGGCGAGCGCGAAACTGGCCGAGGTGGAACGCGAACTGGACCCGGCGGGAAGGATCCGGACGGCGCTCGGCGGCGAAAGTTAGCGCCGAAGCACGCACGGCGCTCGGCAGCGATGGTTGAGCCCGCCGCACGCCGGGCGTTCGGGAGCGACGGCCAGCGCTCAGCTCACGAGGGCCGGGGCGCGCGCCACTTCTCCCGGTGCCGCGTAAGCACTTCGATCAGCTCGGCTTTCCGCTCGGCCACCTCGGCGTGGCTGCCCATGATCCCCACTGCGGCAACGGTCCGGCCGTCTTCCACCACCGCGACCGACACGCCGTCGGCCTCGGTGGACGCGTTCGGTGCGGCCACCACGCCCTCGGCCTGGATCTGGGTGAGGTCTTTGAGGAACCGCTCGACCAGGTCCGCGTCGGCCGGGGGCAGTGCGCCGATCCGGGCCCACAGGTCGCGATTTTCCATGCCCGCCAGCAAAACCCAGCCGGTGGACGTGCGGATCGGGGAGCGGCGCACGAATCCTTCGGCGAGGTAGGCGTACCGCGGATCGTGTGAGGAATAGTCGACGTAATAGAGGTCGCTGCCCACCACGATCGCCAGCACCGCGGTCATCCCGGTTTCGGTGTGCAGGGCTTCGAGGTCCTCGTGGGTGACCGTGGTGACGGTGGGCCGCCCGGCCAGCCGGATGAGCAGGAACGGCGCCGGGCCGAGGGTGTAGCGGCGGTCGTGCTCGTCGAGATACCCCGTGGCGACCAGGCCGTTGACCAGGCCCTGGATCGAGCTCATCGGCGCGTCGAGCTCGCGGGCGAACTCGGTGAGCGTGACCCCGTGCCGGGACCGGGCGGCCAGGTCCAGGATGGTCGACACCCGGTCGATCATCCGGTGGTGCGGCCTCGGGCGGCCGTCCGGCGTGGGGTGCGTCGGCATCGGTGCTTTCTCTCCTCGGGGTGATCGCGAACTCTACCTGCCGCGAGGGGGTTGCGTAAATACGTATTTTGATGCCAGTATGCGTAGACAAGGAGGTGCGGGCGTGAGCATGCCATTGGACGGGATCGTCGTCGCGGACTTCAGCCGGGTGCTGGCCGGTCCGCTGGCTTCGGTGCTGCTGGCCGACCTCGGTGCCACCGTGATCAAGGTCGAACGGCCCGGTGCGGGTGACGACACCCGCGGCTGGGGACCGCCCTGGACCGGCAATTCCGCGTCGTACTTCGAATGCGCCAACCGGTCCAAGCAGTCGGTGACGCTCGACCTCGGCGACCCGGCTGACCTGGTTCTCGCGCGCGAGCTCGCCCGCCGCGCCGACGTGTTCGTGGAGAACTTCCGCACCGGCGCGCTGCAGCGGCGCGGCCTGGACTACGAGTCCGTCCGCGCGGACAATCCCGGCATCGTGTACTGCTCGGTCTCGGGTTTCGGCGGCGACGCCGACCTGCCCGGCTACGACTTCCTCGTGCAGGCGATGGGCGGTCTGATGAGCATCACCGGCGCGGCGGACGGCGAACCGGCCAAGGCCGGGGTCGCGCTGGTCGACGTGCTTGCCGCCAAGGACGCCACCATCGGCATCCTTGCCGCGTTGCGGGCGCGGGAAGCGACCGGACGTGGGCAGCGCGTCGAGGTGAACCTGCTGTCCAGCCTGCTCGGCTCGATGGTCAACCAGGCGTCCGCGTACCTCACCACCGGTCGCGCGCCGCGCCGGATGGGCAACCAGCATCCGTCGATCGCGCCGTACGAAACCTTGCGGTGCAAGGACGACATGCTCGCGCTCGCCTGCGGCAACGACGGTCAGTTCCGCCGCCTCGCCGAGGTATTGGGTACCCCCGAGCTGGCCGACGACGTCCGGTTCGCGACGAATGCCGAACGCGTACGCAACCGTCCCGAGCTAAGGGCCGCCCTGGAAGAGGGGCTCGGTACCGACACGGTGGTCGCCTGGGCCGCGAAGCTCACCGAAGCCGGGGTGCCTGCCGGACCGGTCGGCGATCTGGCCGACGGCTTCCGGCTCGCGGAATCGCTCGGCCTTGCCCCGACGGTGCGGGTCGGCGACGACGTCCCACCCCAGGTCCGCCATCCGATCGGCTACTCGGACACGCCGGTCACCCGCTACACCGCCCCGCCCCGGCTGGGGCAGCACAGTGACGAGATCCGCCGCTGGCTCGCAGAGGAGAAGAAATGACCACCACGAAGTCCCTGCCGCCGCTGGACCCGCGGGACCCCGCCGGGCTCGCCGACCTGTTCACCGACGACGAGAAGGACATCGCGGCCGCGGTGCGCCGGATGTGCGCCGACCGGATCGACCCGTACGTCGGCGACTGGTACGAACGCGGCGAGCTGCCCGATGTCCGTGGCCTTGCCAAGGATCTCGGCTCGCTCGGGGTGCTCGGCATGCACCTGGAGGGCTACGGCTGCGCCGGGATGTCGGCCACCCAGTACGGCCTCGCGTGCCTGGAGCTGGAGGCGTCCGACTCGGGCATCCGCTCGCTGGTGTCGGTGCAGGGCTCGCTCGCGATGTTCGCGATCTGGCGGTGGGGTTCGGAGGAGCACAAGCAGCGCTGGCTGCCGTCGATGGCGGCGGGCGAGGCGATCGGCTGCTTCGGCCTGACCGAACCGGACGCGGGATCCGACCCGGCGAGCATGCGCACGCGGGCGCGGCGCGATGGCGGCGACTGGATCCTCGACGGCCGGAAGATGTGGATCACCAACGGAAGCGTCGCCGACGTGGCCGTGGTGTGGGCGCAGACCGACGAGGGCGTGCGCGGCTTCGTGGTACCCACGGACGCCCCGGGTTTCTCGGCGCCGGAGATCAAGCACAAGCTTTCGCTGCGGGCGTCGGTCACGAGTGAACTCGTGCTGGACGGCGTGCGGTTGCCTGCCGACGCGGTGCTCCCGGAGGTCACCGGGCTCAAGGGACCGCTGAGCTGTCTCAACGAAGCGCGGTTCGGCATCGTGTGGGGTTCGCTCGGCGCGGCGCGGTCGTGTCTCAACGCGGCGTTGTCGTATGCCGGGGAACGCACGCAGTTCGGCAAGCCGATCGCCGCGTTCCAGCTGACCCAGCAGAAACTCGTCGACATGACGCTGGAGTACACCAAGGCGCTGCTGCTCGCGATCCACCTCGGCCGCCGCAAGGACGCCGGTACGCTGCGCCCGGAGCAGGTGAGCCTCGGCAAGCTCAACAACGTCCGCGAGGCGATGGACATCTGCCGTACGTCGCGCACCATTCTCGGCGCGAACGGGATTTCGCTGGAGTACCCGGTGATCCGGCACATGACGAACCTCGAATCGGTGCTCACCTACGAGGGCACGGTGGAAATGCACACGCTCGTGCTCGGCCAGGCGATCACCGGGCACGCCGCCTTCCGCTGAGTTCCGGGCATCGGAACGGAATCCGGGCCTGGGCACCCCGGCGCTGCCTACCATGCGGACAGCCTCAGCTGGCAGGCAGCGACCGGGAAGGAAGACCATGGATGCCAAAAAGCCCGTGAGTTCGTTGGGATACACCGTGATCACCGCGGAGGATCTGCCCGCCTGGCAGTCGTTCGCGGAATCGGTACTCGGGCTGCAGGTCAATGCCGGGATGACGACGGACTCGGAACTGTACTTCCGGGTGGACGACTGGGGCTGGCGGTTCGCCGTCGAGCAGGGGACCAACGGCGGGCTGGCCGCGCTGGGCTTCGAAGTGCACGGGTCCGACGCGTTCGCCGAACTGCAGGAACAGCTCACCGCCGCCGGGTTCCCGGTGAAGCACGACCCGGAGCTCGCGAAGCGCCGCCGGGTGCTCGACCTCTTCCGCACCGAGGACCCGGACGGCAACCCGCTGGAGTTCTTCTACGGCGGCACCCGGGTGCGCGAGCCGTTCGTGTCCGCGCAGGGCGCGCGGTTCGTGACCGGCAGCCAGGGTCTCGGCCACGTGGTGCTGTGGGTCGGCGACGTGCAGAAAACCGAGGAGTTCTACCTCAATACGCTCGGCTTCCGGCTCAGTGACGTGTTCAGCGCCGGTCCGATGACGTTGTACTTCACCTCGCCGAATGCGCGGCACCATTCGGTGGCCTACGGGAACATGCCCGGCGTTCCTTCGGGAGTGCAGCACATTCTGCTCGAGGTGGACGACATCGACGCCGTCGGCCGGGCGCTCGACCGCGTGCACGACGCCGGGATTCCGCTGGCCGCCTCGCTCGGCAGGCACACGAACGACCGGATGCTGTCGTTCTACTGCATCAGCCCGTCCGGGCTGGCGATCGAGTACGGGTTCGGCGGCCGGGTCATCGACGACGAACGGCACACCACCGATTTCTACGCCGAGGCCAGCACGTGGGGCCACCGTTTTCCCGACGGCACCGACCCGCAGGCGCAGCTGGAGCCGGGCGACGCGTTGCGCGGCTGAGCACCGGGAAACCGGGTCAGCCGTGGCTGACCCGGTTTCTTCGTGTCTGCAGAGTCAGAACAACGTGCTCAGGTTGCGCGCCAGCAGCACGGTCTGGTCGAGCAGGATGTGCCTGCGGGCGATGAGGAACGAGCCCTCGTGCCGGCGCAGCACGTCCAGCCGCCGCCCGACCCAGGTGTCCACTTCGGACTTCAGCCGCGTGCGGTAGAGGTGGAAGTACGATTCGACGTCCAGCTCGTCGCCGCGGTCCGCGGTGATCCGGATGTTGCTGATCAGGTGCCGGGTGCGCGACGGCGGGTCCTCCGCCCACGCGGTGCCGGTGTCGAACTTGACCTGCCGCAGGCGAAGCGTGCTCTTGTCGTCGTCGTAATACGCGGCTTCACCGGGTTTCGTGAACTCCTTGCCGAGCTCGCGGCGCAGCCGGGTGCGCCGGATCGGCATGAAGTAATGCGTGTCCTCGCTGAACAGGTCGACCCATTCGGTGAGCCGGTAGGAGTCCAGCAGCGCGGCCTCGTCGTAGTAGAACTGCTCGACCTGGCGCTGCAGCAGCAGCGCGGTGAGCTGGCCGGGATCGGTCATGGTCATCGGATGTCCACCTCGTCGTCAGTCGGTTCAGAGAACGTCCGGAGGCGTGGTGGCCTCCCGCAGTGCCGCCCAGCCGAGCCCCTTCATCCACTGCACCCACGAGTGGTACAGCCACAGCTGCGCGTGCTCGTTGGACGTGCCTTCGATCCGGGCGAGGTCGTGTTCCTTGATCACCTTGCCGCGGGCGAGGTCCATCGAGAGCAGTTGCGGTACCTGCTGGCTGCCCGGGCCGTGCACCTGCAGGGTCGACTGTGCCCAGTTCTCGCCGTCCTCCTGTTCGAAGAGGCCGGCCGGGCCGAAGCCGTGGTTGGTGAACCACAGGCTCTTCGCGCGCTGCTCGGGGGTGGCGTCCTTGTCGGCGAAGGTGAACCACCACACCTCGGTCTTGTTCGGGCTGATCGGGATCCGCAGCGAAACCTGCGGTCCGCTGGTGGAAATCCACGCGTTGGGGAAGATGTTGGGATGCCCGCCGACGCGGACGCCGACCGGGCCGAGCAGTTCCTGCACCTCCGGCCTCTCGCGCCACGATTCGTCCACGAACGGCGACGCGATGGCCGACGCCGTGGGACCGGCGATGGCGTGCCCGTATTCGGCGATCACTGCGATTTCTTCGAGCCCGGAAGACCCGGCGGCGGGGACGTTGAGGTCCTGTCCCGCGCTGTCGGTGGCGCCGCCGCTGTCGCTCGCGCCGTCCTGGGTACCGGAGATGATGCTCATCGCCGACATGTGGGTGATCTGCGCGTGGTAGAAGTCGAAAGTGTTGTCGACGGCGAACTTCCAGTTGCAGTCGATCACGAACTTCTGGATGCCGGGCAGCACCTCGACGTTGCGCGCGGCGATCAGGTCGATGCTCATCCGGCCGGCCGCGCCGAGGAATTCGGTGAGCGGCGGGGCGGTCGGGTCCATCGTGGCGAACACGAAACCGTGGTAGCTGTCGAGCTGGGCGACCTTGCGCATGCCGTGCTTCGACTTGTCGAGCTCGCCCTTGTAGTACGAGTCGATGTTCGGCACGCCGACGAGATTGCCGGCGAGGTCGTAGGTCCAGCCGTGGTAGGTGCACATGAAGGCCTTGGTGTTGCCTTCTTCGGCGCGGCACACGGCATTCCCGCGGTGGGCGCAGGTGTTCAGGAGTGCTTTGATCCCGCCGTCGCGCTGGCGGACGGTGAGCACGTTGTCACGGCCGATGGGGGTTTCGAAGAAGTCCCCGGCTTTCGGGATCTGGCTTTCGTGGCACAGGAAGTTCCACGCCCGGCCGAAGATCAGGTCGAGCTCCCGTTCGAAGAGTTCCTCGTCGGCGAAGATCCGCCGGTCGATTTCCCCGCGTTCGAGGGAAACGAAGTCGTCGAGCTGGTCGACGGTGCTGTCTGCAGACATTGTTTCCTCCTTGTCCCGCCCCAAAGTGCCACCTGAGGCGGTACCGGGACAGCGTGGTGTTCCGGGAGGCAGAACGGGCTAGCTCTTGGCGGGTGCGCCCAGCATTCCGTGTGTTTCGAACACGGTGCCGGTGGTGGTGCGGGATTGGTCGGAGGCAAGCAGGACGTATGCGCCGACGTAATCCTCCGGGCGGGGCAGCCGGGGCCGTCCGATCATTGTCGCGAAGGCGTCCTCGCCGCCGATGGATTCGATGGTGCCGCGCAGGGTGACGCCGTCCTGGTCGAGGGCGGGTAAACCGCTCAATTCCGTCGACATCGCCCCGGGCGCGACGCCGTTCACGCGGACCACGTTTTCCAGTTCCCAGGCCAATTGCGTGATCAGGCCACGGATTGCGTGTTTCGCGGCGACGTACAGCGGTCCGCCGCCACCGGGGTGGAAAGCCGCGTTCGACAGTGTGAAGATCATGCTTCCGCCGGTTTCCCGCAACGCTTCCACGCTCGCTCGCGCGCCGAGCAGGTAACCTTGGACGTTCACGCGGAACAGCTGGTCGAAGGCAGCGGGCCAGGCCTCCGCCGGGAGGTCGAGCAGGGCCTTGCCGAAGTCCCACAGCCCGGCGTTGCCGATGAACGTGTCCAGCTTGCCGAAGGCCTTGCGGGTGCGGGAAACGGCGGAAACGTTGTCGGCCGCGGAGCTGACATCGCCGACCGTGACCGCGACGGCGTCCCCGAAATCGGTTTCCAGCCGGGCGGCTTTCTCGGGTGAATGTTCCAGTACGCCGACGCGGGCGCCTTCGCGGAGGAAGCGTTCGACGAGGGCGCGGCCGAGGCCGGATCCACCGCCGGTCAGCAGCGTGACATTTCCGGTCAGCATTACCGTCCTCCGATCGTGCTCAGCTTGCGCAGGTCGGTCGCCGCGTCGGCGAGCACGTCCGGGTCCACCGGGGTGCCGGACTCGATCAGCTTCATCGCCGCCCGGACATCGCGGGGCCGGTTGACCGCGAGGACCCCGGTGATCTTGTTGTCCCGCAAGGAAAGGATGCTGAACGACAGGTCGTCCGGATCACCGCGGCGGACCGTGCGATCGGTTGCGGCGGGATGCCCGGCGTATTGGAGGTTGAGGTCGTACTGGTCGGACCAGAACCACGGGACCTCGTGGTACGGCTCGCCGCGGCCCAGCATCGCCCGTGCCGCGGCCATCGCCTGGTTCTGCGCGGTCTGCCAGTGTTCGAGCCGGACGTGCCCGCCCGCGTACCGGTTCGGGTGCCGCGCAACATCACCGGCGGCCGACACGTTCGGGATCGACGTCCGGCAGAACTCGTCGACCAGGATTCCGTTGTCGGTAGCGATTCCCGCCTCGTCGGCGAGTTCCGTGGCTGCGGTGGTGCCGACGCCGATCAGCACCAGGTCGGTTTCGATTACGTCGCCGGTGGTGGTGACGACCCGGCGCACCCGGCCGTGCTCGCCCTGGATTTCCGCGACCCCGGTGCCGATGCGCAGGTCGACGCCGCGATCGCGGTGGATGTCGGCGTAGAAGCGGCCGACCTCCGCGCTCACCGCCCGGCCCAGCGGCAGGTCGCCCGCTTCGAGCAGAGTGACCGAACTGCACACCTCCCATGCGGACGCGGCCACCTCGGCGCCGATGAACCCCGCGCCCACGACAGTGAGGTTCGTTGCGGCGCTGAGCTGTTCGCGGATGGCGAGGGCGTCGTCGAGCGTGCGCAGGTAGTGCACGCCGTCGAGGTCGGCGCCGAGTACGTCGAGGCGGCGCACGCGGGCGCCGGTGGTGAGCAGGACGTGGTCGGCCGTGACGGTGGTGCCGTCGGAGAGTTCGAGACCGCTCCAGCGCGGCGCGATCCGCTCGACCCGCGTGCCGAGCCGGAGTTCGATGTCGACGGCGGCGTAGTAGTCCTCGGTGTGCAGATACGTCGATTCGGCCTCGCGATGGCCTTTCAGCAGGTCCTTGGACAGCGGCGGCCGTTCGTACGGGGGGTGCGGTTCGGCTCCGATGAGCACGATCCTCCCGTCGAATCCCTCGTCCCGGAGGGTGAGCGCGGCGCGTCCGCCCGCGAGGTTGGCACCGACGATCGCGTACGTAGGGGTGCTCATCGCCCGAGCGTGCGCGTTGCCGCCCGGCTGGTCGAGGACGGTGTACCGCCTGGCTGAACGCCGGTGTTGAAGATCCACTGGCGGGCGGTGTTCGCTGGACGGTGAACCGAGGGGAGGTGCGATGACCTGTCCCGCACCGGATCTGACCACTGCCGGCCGCTACACCCGCGACGGCCATCCGTGGGCCGCGTTCGACCGGCTGCGTCGCGAGGCACCGGCATTCTGGTACCACCGGCCGGGTTTCGAACCGTTCTGGGCGATCACCCGGCACGCCGACATCGTCGCGATCTCGCAGCGGCCGGAGATCTTTTCCAACACTCAGCGGCTGCGGATCGCGGACCTCGACACCGTCGACCGCGAGAACGACCGGCGCGCGGCACGGACCGGATGTCCGTTCGACGCGCCGTCGAACATGCTGGCCATGGATCCGCCCGCGCACCGTGCCAACCGCCGGATCGCGTCGCTGCAGTTCACCCCGCGAGCGGTGGCCAAGCACGAGGAGGTTTTCCGGCGGCTGTCCGAGCATTACGCGGAAGACTTGCTTCGCGTCCTCACCGACGCCGACGGGCCGGTCGACTTCGTGCGGGCCTTCGCCGATCGGTTGCCGCTGTTCGCGATCTGCTCGATCGCCGGGGTACCGGAGGAGGACTGGCCGCGGGTGCTGCGCTGGATCGGCGCGCGGGTCGATCCGGGGCACTACCCGATTCCCGGGCTGACCCCGGCCGAGATCCACCGGGTCAACCTGCGGGAGTTCGACGACTACTTCCTCGCCCTGATCGCCGACCGGCGGCGCACCCCGCGCGAGGACCTGCTCAGCTCACTGGTGCACCGCACCGTCGACGGTGTGCAGCTCACCGATCGGGAACTGCTGGAGTACCTGCTGTTCCTGATCAGCGCGGGCAACGAGACGACGCGGTCGACCACGGCGTTCGGACTCGAAGCCGTGCTGCAGCACCCCGATCAGCTGCAGCTGCTCGTGGACGATCCCGGGTTGCTGCCGTCCGCGGTGGAGGAAATCGTGCGCTGGACGTCGGTCTTCGGGCATTTCGCGCGTACCTGCCGGGAGAGGTTCGCGCTGCACGGCCGCGAGATCCGGCCGGGGGAGACGGTCGCGCTGTTCTACCCGTCGGCCAACCGCGACGAGACCGTGTTCACCGATCCGTACACGTTCGACGTCACGCGGAATCCCAACCCGCATGTGGGATTCGGCCGCGGCGAGCACTTCTGCCTCGGGGTGAACCTGGCGAAAGCGGAGCTGCGGGCGATGTTCGGCGCGTTGATTCCACAGCTGCCGCGGCTTGCGCTGGCTGGTCCGGTGGAACGGATCCCTGGGCGGATCGACGTGCTCATGGCCCGTGCGCTCCCGGTGCGGCTCGCATGACGGCGTCCTGCCCGGTGCTGGTGTTCGCGCCCGGCCCCAGGGCACTGGCTGACGAGTTTGCCGTACACACCGTCGAGCCGTGGCTTTCCGATCCGGAGGCCGTGCTCGACGAGGCTGGGGTGAAGCGGTGCATTGTGCTCGGCGAATCCTGGTGCGCGACGCTCGCAATGCGGTTTGCCGTGGACGCGCGGGACCGGGTGGTCGCAGCGGTGTTCATCCGCCCGCCGGGTCCCCGGTGGGAACCGGTTGCGGCGTTGTTCGAGGAGACCATGCGGGTCGCGCGGGCGTCCGGGATGCGGGCGGTGGTGGACGCGGCCCGTCCGGGTGCCGGGCTCGAAGAGAACCCCGCCGCCGGGCCGTTCGGGCATCGGGTGGCGACCGATCCGGCGTTCCGGGACGAGCTGCTGGCCACTCCGGTCGAGCGGTATGTCGCCCGGATCGTCCGGTGTGCGCAGTCATTGCTGGTGACGGACCTTCCGCCGGTCGAAATGCCGGTTCTCGTTGCCCAGGACGAATCCCTGATCCGCAGTTTCATCCGCAAGCACGCCACGGAGGGCTGAGCCGTGTACTTCGAACTCGACGCCGACCAGCACCAGCTGAGCGAGGCGACCCGCGCGTTACTGGCCGAAGGCTCGGCCGGATTCGATCGGGCCGCGTGGCGCCGCGGGGCCACGCTCGGCTGGTACGGCGTGCTCGTTTCCGAACGCTACGGCGGGTTTTGCCTGACCCGGCGGCCGCTGGTCGACCTGGTGGTGGTCGCCGGGGAGTTCGGCCGCGCCGTGCAGCCGGGGCCGTTCCTGCCGACGAGTGTCGTGGCGCTGGCGATCGAGCGGGGCGGCACGGAGGAGCAGAAACGGCGGTACCTGCCCGATATCGCGTCCGGGGTGCTGGTGGCGACCTGGGCGATCGCGGAGCCGGGAAACCGCTGGGACCCGTCGGCGTTCTCGGTCACCGCGGAGCCCGCCGGGGACGGCTGGGTGCTCGACGGAGTGAAGACGCTCGTCCAGGATGCCGAGGCGGCCGACCTGATCCTGGTGACCGCCCGGGCGGAAAGCGGGTTGGTGCAGCTGCTCGTCCCGGCCGGTACGCGTGGGCTCACGTGCACCGCGAGCACCGGGCTCGATCGCACCCGCCGGTGGTACGACGTGCGGTTCGACGGGGTGTACGTGCCGGATTCGGCGGTGCTCGGGCCGGAGGTCGTCGCGGAACAGCTCCTCGTGGCGAAGGTACTCCAGTGCGCCGAGAGTGCGGCCGGAGCGGCGCGCCTGGTGGAATTGTCCGCGGGGTCGGAAAACTCCGTCCCGCGCGAGGTGGCCGGGTTGCACGTCGCCGCCGAATCCGCTGCTGCGGCAACGTATCGGGCCGCGCTGGCGGTGGCCGACCGGTCGCCGGACGCGGCGGCGGCGGTGGACGTCGCCCAGATCGTGGCCAACGACGCGTATGCGGCCATTGCGGATTCAGCCTTGCAGTCCGGCGGCGATTTCGGCGAGGACCGCGAGGTATCACTGCATTTGCTGCGGGCAAAGGCGAACCAGGTCCTGTTCGGCGATTCCGGAACCCATCGGGACCATCTGGGCGGGCTTCTCGAACTGCGTGCCGCGCACCGAAACGCGGGACGACCGGACGAGCGCCGCGCGGCGATACCGTCCACCGCAATCGACGAGAGAAAGGTGTCGGCATGGCGCTGACGGAAGAGGGCCTCATTCCCGTATCGGGGCTGCTGAGCAGGCGGGTACGCCTGGCCAGCGGATGCCAGGCGCACTACGTGACGTCCGGCGAGACCGGACCGGCGGTGGTGCTGCTGCACGGCGGGCTGTGGGGTGCGTCCGGGGCGGCGGCCTGGGCGCAGATCGCGCCGTTCCTCGGTGCCAATGGATTCCGGGTGTACTGCCCCGATTTCCCCGGTTTCGGGCTCACCGAACAGTACGAGCACGCGTACCCGCCGGACCTCAGCGGGCACCTCGATTTCCTGCACGAGTTCGTCACCGCGTTGTGCCTCGACGAATTCCACATTTCCGGCAATTCCATGGGCTCGCAGAATGCGGTCAACTACATCACCGCGCATCCGAAGAAGATCCTCAGTTACGCGCTCATCGCGGGCGGGCTGGAGGATCTGGTGTCCTTCGACGAGCTGATGGCGAAACTGCCGCAGCCCAAGGAAGTGGACCGCAGTATTGTGTTCGGCTACGACGGGACCACCGAGTCCATGCGGCGCACGCTCGAATGGCTCGTGCACGATCCGGCGAAAATCACCGACGACGTGGTCGAAATGCGCCGGCTCGCCGCGGCAAAGCACGTCGGGTATTACCGCCGGATGAACGAGCATTCGGTGTTCAAGAGCCCCGACCCGGACGTGCAGGCACGGATGAGCATCAAAGGCCGCTTCGACCGGCTCACCATCCCCGGCATCTACCTCTACGGCGCCGAGGACAGGTCGCTGCCGCCGGAAATCGGCGGGCATGCGCAGGAGGACGTGCTGCCGCACGTCCAGTTCTTCTACCCGCCGGACACCGGCCACCAGGGCCAGACCGATTCGCCCGAGCTGTTCGGCCGCGTGTTCCTGGAGTTCTTCCGCGACGGCAAGGTGTCCTGGGACACCGCCCGCGACGCCGGGATCTCGTCGCGGCGCCCGCCGTTGCCGGACCGGGTGGCGGTGCCGGAAACCGCGGTGCGCTAGTCCACGAGCTGTTTCAGCGCCAGCTCGACGACCTCGGGGCGGCTGTAGTCCTCGTAGGTCATCAGGTGGCTGCCGATCCACACGGCCGAGGTGAGCAGGACCTTGGCCTCGACCACCTCGGGCGAGTCGTAGAGCGTGGCGAACAGGGTACGGAGGTATTCGCGGCGGCGGCGGTCGACGCGGCGGAGCCGTTCGGCGACGTCCGCGTCCCGCTGCGCCCACATCCGCACCGCGAAGTCGGTCCGCGACAGGCGATCGTCCGACGAGATCGAGAACAGCAGCCGCAGTTTCGCCCGCGGGTCGGGGTCGGCACTCTCGACGAGCTCGATCGCGTCGGTGGTCGCTGACTTCTCCCAGGCATCCAGGATGGCGGTGAGGAAGGTCGGGCGGTCGGTGAAATGCCAGTAGAACCCGCCTTTGGACACGCCGAGCCGCTGGGCGAGCGGTTCGATCCGCACCGCGTCGGGGCCGCCGTCGGCCAGCGCTTGCAGCCCCTCGCCGATCCAGGCTTCGGGCGGGGTGCGCGTCAGGGCCATCGGAGTTCCCCCTTCGGGCAATCGGGTTGACAGCCTCGGAGGAAGGATACATAGTCGATCCATACGGTTGCGTATGGATCGAGGTGTGACGATGGCGGGTGCACCGGCCGGGCCGGGTTTCCTCGGCGCCGAACGGGACGGGACGGTCCCGGGCAAGCTGGACACGTCGGTGGGCAAGGCGCTGGCGATCCTCAACGCGTTCGATTCGCCGTCGGCGGTGCTGGGGGTCACCGCGCTCGCCGACGCGGCCGGAATCCCCAAGTCGACGGCATTCCGGCTGCTGGTCGCGCTGCACGACAGCGGGTTCGTGGAACGCCGCGGCACCGGGTACAGCCTGGGCAGGCGGCTGTTCGAGCTGGGCAACCTGGTGGCCGACCTCCGGCCGCGGAACCTGCGGGACGCGTCGCTGCCGTATCTCAGCGACCTGTACCAGCTCAGCGGGGAAACGGTGCACCTCGCGACGCTGGAGGACACCGAGATCCTGTACCTGGAGAAGCTTTTCGGGCACGTGAAGGCGCCGGTGCCGTCGTATGTCGGCAGGCGGTTCCCGGCCCACTGCACGGCAATCGGCAAGGCAATCCTGGCGTTCTCCGACGACGAGACGGTGTACCAGGCGATTCAGCACGGGCTCCGGCCGCGCACGCCGTACACGGTGGTGCTGCCGGGAGTGTTCCGCACCGGGCTGGCCCGGGCGCGGCGCGACGGCGTGGCGTACGACCACGAGGAAGCGTCGGTCGGCGTCGCGTGTGTTGCCGCGCCGATCATCGCCCGGGGGAAGGTGCTCGGGGCCATTTCGATTTCGGGGGCCCCACCGCGGTTCGACCCCCGCCAGTTCGCCGTCGCGGTACGCAAGGCGGCGGCGGGGATCTCCGCAAAGCTCGCCGTGCGGGCATGAATTCGGTCGAGGAGGAAACGGTGAGCTGGAAGCGCGCGTGCGCAGTGGACGAGGTCGCGCCGGGCGAGGCGACCAGGGTGGACCATTCGCCGCCGATCGCGGTGTTCAATGTGGACGGAGAATGGCTCGCGACGGCAGACCACTGCTCACACGACGAATCCTCGCTCGCGGAAGACGGGTACCTCGACGGCGACGTCGTGGAATGCGCCTGGCATTTCGCGAAGTTCTGTGTGCGTAACGGGAAGGTGCTTTCGCCACCGGCGCGGGAACCGCTGGCCACGTATGCGACCCGCGTCGACGATGGGGTCGTGTACGTGGAGGTCTGACCACGGTGGCCAAGTCTATGCTGGATGACATAGACTTGGGGTGACGGCCATCGTGGGAGGGCAGCGGGATGACGGAATGGCAGGGTTCGGTCGCCTTCGTGACCGGAGGCGCGCAGGGGATCGGGCTGGGCATCGCGCGGGCGCTGGGTAAACGGGGCGTCCGGCTCGTGCTGGCGGACATCGACGACGAGGCACTGGCGCGGGCGTCCGCCGAGCTTTCGTCCGTGACCCAGGTGGCGGCCTACCGGCTGGACGTTCGCGACCGCGGGGCGTTCGCCGCGGTGGCCGACCGGGCGGAAGCCGAGCTCGGTCCGGTCGGCCTGCTGTTCAACAACGCCGGGATCGTGCCGTATGCGCCGGCGGCGCAGCTGGGCTACGAGCAATGGGACCTGGCGCTGGACGTCAACCTCGGCGGGGTCGTGAACGGGGTGCAGACCTTCGTGCCGCGCATGATCGAACGCGGGGACGGCGGGTATGTGGTGAACACGGCATCGGGTGCCGGTCTGGTCGGCGGCCCGAATGTGCTGTACACGACTGCGAAATTCGGGGTGGTCGGGCTTTCCGAAGCGCTGAAGCTCGAGCTGGCCGAGCACGGGATCGAGGTCAGCGTGCTGTGCCCGGCGTTCGTCGACACCGGAATTCTGGAGCACACCGAGGCGGTCGGCAGTGTCTTGATGCCGGAAGAACGCCGCCGGGCGGCGGAGGCGTCGTTCGCGGGGGGCGTGAGCATCGACGCTGCGGGGGAAGCCGTGCTGGCCGGGATGGAAGCCGGGGCGACCTGGATTCACACCGACGATTGGCTGCGGCCGTACCTGACGATGCGGATGGAACGGCTGCTCGCGTCTCTGCCGGGTTAGCCCGGGTTCTTCTTGCGTCGTTTCTTCGCGGGCTTGTCCGGCGGCACCCACACGTCGGCGACGTTGCGGTCCACGAGGGTGGCCAGTGACTGCAGCGCGCCGTCGAGGTCGACCCCGTCCGGGTCGATCAGGGCTTGCAGGTGGATACCCAGCACGGCGCCCTGCAGGGCAACCGCGACCGCGTGCTCCTGTTTCGCCGCGGCGGCCGGGTCGGCCCTGGCCGGACGTTGCGCCCGCAACCACAGTTCGACCCCGGCGCGGCGCCGGCCCAGGAATTCCTGATACTGGCTGTGGACGTCGCCGGTGTTGCCCATGGCTTCGGCGAGGACCATGAAGATCAGCGCCGAATTGTCGCTCTCGGCCCACTTCCGGTAGTCGAGCACGACCTCGGCCAGGGTGGGGAACGCTTCGGCGTACTGCTCGGGCCCCATGTAGCGGTCCATTGCCCGCTGCAGGACGGCGATCACCAGGCCGTCCTTGTTCTTGAAATGCCACGGAATACTGCCGCGGCTGATGCCGGACCGCTCGGCGATGTCGACGAACGACGTCCGATCGAATCCGCGCTCGGCGAACAGCTCCTCGGCGGCATCGAGAATGCGCCGTCGGCTTTCGTCGCCGATCTCGTCGATCCGGCGCCGTCCTGGGGAACTCACGGCCGCCATCCTAGAACAGGCTACGCCGCCGCAGGAGAGAACCACCGGCATGCAGCGCGGCGGACGCGGCGGCGGCGTAGACGGGGAAAGCTGCGGGATCGAAGTCCGCGGCGTCCACGCCGGGAATGGCTGCGTGCAGAAGGACGACGACGCCCGCGGCGGCCAGCCCGCCGATCGCGCCGCGCAGAGCCGCCGACCACCACCGGCGATGCTCGAGCCCGGCGATCAGCGCACCCAGCATGCCGAGCGCCTGCCACCCCCACCAGACCGGCGCCGCCCACCGGAGCGCAAGAAGGGCGACAACGCCGAAGGCGACCGGGATGGCCGCGAGGGAGATGGCTTGCCGGGTACGGGAAAAGCCGGAGAAGAGGGGAGGTTGCCGAAAGGGACGCTTTCCTTCGGCGGGTCGGTGGCGCTGCTTGGGAGGGGTGGTGGTGGCGCGGTGGTGCGGACGAGGCTCGGGCGGGCGTGACTCGTGGCGCTTGGGAGGTGTTGCGCGGCCGGGCCCGCTCGGACCGGCCCGACCTGACTCGTGCTCGGGAGGCGCGGTGCAGCCAGACCCATCCGGATCGGCCCGACCTGACCGGCGCTGCTGCCTCGCACCGGCCGTGTGCTGGTCGCGTCCCGGATTGCCGGTGGGGCTGGCCGTCGTCGGCGGGGCCGGTTCGTGGGGTGCGGGCATGGGTCCAGACCTCTCCTCCGAGCTGGTTTGCCGGGTCCGGCTTCCTCCAGCAAACACAACAACCAAGTCTATGTCAACCGACACAGAGCATGGCCGGAAAAGGGAAACGGCCTGCCGCTGGGCAGGCCGGATGACTGGAGTCAGTGGGCGGTCAGCAGGGGGATGCCGTCGTAGGCGGAGACGTCGTGTGACGGTACGATTTGCATCCGGTCGGTGAGCGCCAGCATGCGCAGCAGGCCTTGCCGGACCAGTTTCGGGTCGGTGTCGGCCAGTAGGCGGAGCATCAGGGGGCGGTCGACGCGCAGGCGGAGGGCGTCCAGTTGCCACGCGAGGTCGCCGATGAACGCGTAGCGGTTGCCGGTCGGCAGGGTGACGAACACGATCACCGAGCCGGTCGTGTGGCCGCCTGCCAGTGCGATCACCACCGAGCCGTCGCCGTACACATCATAGCTCGACGGGAAACCCAGATATGCCGGGCCGGGGAAATCGTAGTGCCGGATCCGGTGCCCCGGCGAGATTTCGCGGAAGACCTTGCCGTCGGAATCCTTGGCCGCGTACTGCAGTTCGCCCTCGTTCATCCAGATCGGGAGCGAGAGGTCGGACACTCCGCTCACGTGGTCCCAATGCGAATGCGTCACCACCACGCCCTGCAGGCGGCTGCGGTCGTAACCGGCGGCGGTGAGCTGCTCGTCGACCGTGCCGCGCTGCGTGAACGGCGACTGCACGAACCGGGGGAGCAGCTTGATGTGGTCCGCGACTTCCGAGCTGAACCCCGCGTCGATCAGCAGGTCGCCCTCCGGATGCTGCACCAGTACCGCGGTCGAGGCGAAATCGCGCTTGTCACGGAACTTTCCGCCGCGGAAGGCGAAGGCGGCCCGGGTGACGTAGGTGCCCGTGGGCAGCTGGTGCAAGGTCATCTCCGCCGGTGGCGTCGCCTTGGGAAGGGCGCCGGACCAGGCCGGAGGAAGGGGAAGCGGGCTCATGGTTTCAGGGTAGGAACGCGGAAGTGCCCAGGGCAAGGTGACCAGAGTGGCATTGCCGCGGGTTCGCCGTCCGGGCTGCGGCGATATCGGTTCGGTATGGGCCGGACCCGATCGGTCTTGGACATCCGCGCGCGGGCAGCGGTTGCGTGGAAGGCAGCATCCGAAAAGGGGAGTGACCACAGTGGACATCGACACGACACGACGCGACCGCGGTATTGCCGCCTACGCCCGGATCTTCGGCGTACCCGAGCAGGAACTGCCGGCGGCGATGGCTGCCCGGGTGGGCCCGGTGTTCGCCGAGGAGGTGCTGTCGTCGGCCGGTGGCCCGGCGTGGTCGCACGCCGGGCTGACCGACCGCGACCACAGCGTCGCCATCGTGACCGCACTCGTCGCGCAGGGGGTGTCCGGCGAACGCCTCAGCGCCCACCTGCGGCTGGCCGTCGCGAATGGACTCGACCCGGACACCCTCACCGCATTGATGGTGTTGCTGGCCAACTACCTCGGCTACGCGCACGCGTCGGCCGCGATGGAAACGGTGCGCGAGATCACCGCCGAGGTCAGCTGAGTTCGGCCCGCAGCCGGGTGCGGAGTTCCTCGTCGGACAGCGAGTCGGGGAAATGCGCGACGTATTTCCCCTCCGGCGACACCAGATACGTGATGGCCGTGTGCGGAACCGCGTACCCGTCGGGGTCTTCCGGATCGTCCTTGCGCCGGGCGAACACCCGGAAGGCCTTCTTGGCCTCGTCGATGGCCTCGGGCGGTCCGGTGAGCCCGGTGAACGCCGGATAGTCGCGCAGGAACTCCTTCATCACCTCCGGCGTATCACGCTCCGGATCGACCGTGATGTACAACGGCGTGACGGTGTCCGCGAGCCCGCCGAGACTGTCCACAGTGGACGACAGCCGCTTCAGCGCCCGCGGGCACACTGCCCGGCAATGGGTGAAACCGAAGAACACCAGCTGATATCGCCCGCGATAGGTCTGCTCCGTGGCCGGGCGGCCATGGTGATCTACGAGCGAGTACGCCGGGGTGGTGGGGGCGGTCATGATTCCTTCCGGAAGGTGAAGGTCTGCGCTTCGTCCGGGCAGCGGAGGATGACGTCCTCGCCGTCGACCCGCAGGATGTCCGGCGTCTCGGTGGCGCCGTCGATCTGCGCGAGCGGAGCTCCGTCAACGGTGACCGTCCACCGGCCGCGCCCGGCGACGCGGGAGATCGTGACCGTGCCCTCGCCGGGCAGCCCGGCCGCTCGCTGCAGCCGGGTGTGCAACGCGCCGTCGACGACTTCGGCGCGGCTGACGTCCACATTCCGCTCGACCGCGGTGAGCGCAGGCTCCTCGAACCGCGCGCGGTCCCAGGGTTCGTTGTACAGCCGCCACAACCCGTCCGGCACGTTCAGCCGCGCGTAACCGAGCAGCACGTTTCCGGTCATCGGCTCGACTTCCGTGCGGTTTCCGTGCTCGTCGGTGAGCGTGTCGTTGCGCGGGTAGTACAGGCCGCCGTCGCGCCAGGTCGGGTTCATGAACCGGTCGACGTGCTCCAGCAGCCTGCCCAGCGTGCGCTCGTCACCCATTTCCGACGCCCATGCGGTGACCCAGCCGAAATCGCACGTGTCGGACACGACCGGGCGGCCCATGAACTCCTGCGGCGGGGACGGCGCCACCGACAGCGTGCCTGCCGGGCTCTCCTCCAGCAGCCGCGCGACCTGCTCCGGATAGTTCGAGTGCACGAAATCGCGGTTCCACATGTTCATCAGGGCACCGCACCACGCATCGACCCAGGGCAGCTGCCTGCCGTTCGGCAGGACCTTGCGCGAATCCTCGAGCACCATCATGTTGTAGCGCCCGGTTTCGTCGAGCCTGCCGAAATCGGCCCAGGCCCGTTCGTACCCGGTGACGACCTCCTCCGCGCGCTGCCCGCCGGTGATGAGGTCGTGCAGCCGGAAGCCGAGGATCGCGGGCTGGTTGCAGATCTGGAAAATGCAGTTGGGTTCGCAGGCGACGCCGAGATACCCGTTGTTCACCATCTGCCAGTAGATGTGCTCGTTGAGCTTTTCCCGATCGTACGGGAAATGGTGCCCTTCTCCACCCCAGAAGAACGACTGGTACTCGAAGGTGAGCGAACCTTCGGCGGCGTACCGGTCGCTGTCGAAGAGGTAGTCGTGCAGCAGCGCCATCGATTGCACGTACGCGCTGTACATGATGTTGTCCTGCACCACCGGATCCCATTGCTCGCCGAGGGAATCCGAGAGATGTGCGTTGAAGACGCTGCCGCCGCGGCCGACGTCCCGCCAGTACATCCACACCTCGGGGTGCAGGATCTTCTCGACCAGGCGTTGCAGCACCGGCTGGAACAGCCCGGGTGCGGCGGGCAGCCGATGCCGGTGGGTGAGCGCCAGCGCGTACGCCATGTACGCGAGCTGGAACCGGTAGCCGCCGAAGTCCTCCTGGTTGGTTCCCTTGCCCTGCATGAGGGACCAGTCGTTGGGCAGCTGCCGGGACAGGTTGTCGAAGTGCCGGACGTGGCCCAGCTGCTGGGCGGTGAGCGTCGTGGACACTCGTGACCTCCTGATTTTTGCGGTAGGGCACCGACTCTACCGGAAGTCCTCCACCGTGGAGCGGGCCAGCTCCCGGCGCATGATCTTGCCGGTGGACGTCTGCGGAAGAGCGGTCACGAACCGCACGGATCGCGGTACCTTGTACGCGGCGATGTTCCCGCGGCAGTAGTCGATGAGCTCTTCCGCTGTTGCCGCAACGCCTTCGGCGCGCACGACGTACGCTCGCGCGGTTTCGCCCTTGACCTCGTCGGGAACGGGTCCCACGGCCACCATCGCCACCGCGGGATGGGCGGCGAGCACGCGTTCGATCTCCGCGGGGTACACGTTGTACCCCGCAGTGATGATCATGTCTTTCCGCCGGTCGACGATGAAGAAGTGCCCGGCTTCGTCGGCATACGCGACATCTCCGGTGTGCAGCCAGCCGTCGGCGTCGATCGTGTTCGCGGTGGCCTCGTCGTTGCCGTAGTAGCCGAGCATCACCAGGTCGCCGCGCACGAGCAGCTCGCCGGGGGTACCCGGGGGTGCAGTCTGCACGGGGTTTGTCAAGTCTCCGACCCGGATTTCCGTGCCGGGAAGGGCAACTCCGATCGAACCGGGGCAGGGTGCGGCGTCGAGCCAATGGGTGGTGCCGAGGCCGGACAGCTCCGTCATGCCCCACAGTTCGATGAGCCGGGCCCCGCTGACCTTCTCCCAGCGTTCTATTGTGGACAGTGCGATGGTCTGCCCGCCGACAGTGCAGCGGGTCACCGTGGACAGGCCGGCGGTACCGAGCCCCGGATGCGCGAGCAGCATCGAGTACATCACCGGTACGCCTTCGAACATCGTCGCGTGGTGCTTTTCGATGAGTTCGAGCGCGGCACCGGCGTCGAACCGTTCCATCAGCACAACGGTTCCGCCGACGAGGAATGTACTGTTGATCACCACATTGCCGTAGACATGCGGGGCCGGGAGCGCGGTGAGCACCGTGTCCACTTCGGACCGGCCGTGCATGGCGGCGGTCGATTCGCAGTTCCGCAGCACCGCCCGATGCGATTGCACGGCACCTTTCGGACGGCCGGTGGTACCCGAGGTGTACCCGATGGTCGACGGTTGTCCGGCATCGACGTCGACCGGCGGAACAGGGTCAGCTTCAAGGCATTCGGCAAAGGACGGACCGTCGAACGAGAGCACGGTCTTCAGGGTGGCGGTTTCCTCGCCCAGGGTGGCCAGTTTACCTGCGGAAGCGAACAGCGCCGCCGACCCGCAGTCGCGCAGGACGTAGCCCACTTCTTCCGGGGTGAGCATCACGTTGATCGGATTCACGACGGCCCCGGCTTTGAGCGCGCCGTGATATGCGACGACCCATTCCCACCGGTTCTGCGAATAGAGCGAGACCCGGTCGCCGGGACGGATTCCCTGTGCGATCAGGGAAGCCGCGACGCTGCCGGACTCCCGGTCCAGTTCGGCGTAGGACAGCTGCCGGTGGGGGTGACCAGCGCGATCTTGTCCCCGAACCGCGCGGCGCTGCGCGGCAGAATCTCGTTCACCGCGGCCATGGTGCTCACGATTCGAACGTCAGCACGGCTTTGACCACCTTGCCGTGGTGTGCCGCTTCGACGGCTTCGTTGATCTGCTCGAACGGGAACGTGCTGATCAGTTTGTCGAACGGGAACGAGCCCGCCTGGTACAGTTCGATCATCCGCGGAAGGAACTGTGCCGGTACGGAATCCCCCTCGATCACCCCGATCAGCGTCCGCCCGAACAGCAGGTGCCCCTGGTCGATGGTGAGCTCGTTGGTCATGCCCTGGAATCCGACGCTCACACAGGTTCCCGGCGACTGCAGGCATTCCAGTGCCTGCCGCACGGTCGACGAAAGCCCGAGGCAGTCCACCGAATAACGAGCACCGGTTCCGGTGATTTCGCGGATCGCCGCGACCGGATCGGTTTCGCCGGGGTCGATCACGTGGGTGGCGCCGAGTTTGCGGGCGAGGTCGAGCCGCTGCGGCTGGGGGTCCACCGCGATGATCGTGGCGCACCCGGCGGCCGCTGCGGCCATGATGGCGCTCAGCCCCACGGACCCGGCGGCGAACACGGCAATGCCGGACCCGGGCTCGGGGTTCAGCGTGTTGAGTACCGCACCCGCGCCGGTCTGCACGCCGCAGCCCAGTGGTCCGAGCAGTTCCAGCGGCAGCGCCGGGTCCACCTTCACCACGTTCTGCTCGGTCGCGATCACATTACGGGCAAAGGAAGATTGGCCGAAGAAGTGCCCGAACACATTGCCGCCGCCCGAGGAGAACGGGCTGGACCCGTCGAGCCGCGCACCGGTGAGATTCAACGGGACGAAATCACGGCAGTGCACCATCACCCCGGCGCGGCAATTGTCGCAGCCGCCGCAGAAATTGTAGGTCAGCACCACGTGGTCGCCCGTTTCGACACCGGCCACCCCGTCGCCCACCGCCTCGACGACACCCGCGCCCTCGTGCCCGAGAACCACCGGCAGCTGTTCGGCGGCCGCGGTGGCGATCACGCCGAGATCGGTGTGGCACACCCCGGACGACACCAGCCGCACCTGCACCTCTCCGGCACGCGGGTCCTCGACGTCGACCTCTTCCAGGGACAGGGGGGCTCCGGCGGTGCGGAGTACGGCGGCGGTCGTCTTCATCGACGCTCCTCGCAGGTCACGGGTGCAGAGCGAGCACATCGTGCCCCGGCGGGCAGCAGGCCCGGCACCCCCACCTGGGCGTGCCGGGGTCAGAGGAGGCCGAGTTCCCTGGCCCGCGCGATCGCCTCGACCCGGTTGCGGGCACCGAGTTTCTGCAGGACGCTGCGCAGGTAGCTCTTCACGGTGTTGCGCGAAATGTCCATCGCTGCGGCGATTTCCGGGTTGCTCTGCCCCAGTGCGACGCGCCGGAGCAGCTCGTACTCGCGCGGCGCGATCACCTGGCTGGGCGCGCCGTTCTCACCGGTGACGACGGTGGGCAGTGCGCCGGTGCGCGCGACGGTGAGGATGGCGTGCACGAGATCGCCGCGGGCGGCGTCCTTGATCAGCACCCCGTGCGCCCCGGCGTCGACGGCGGCCTGCACACCGGCGTGTTCGGGATACGCGGTGAACAGCACGACTTTCACGCCCGGTAGCGCTCGGAGCAGGTCCGGGATGATCTCCGGCGCGAGGGTTCCGCCGAGGCGCAGGTCGAGCAGGACCACGTCGGGACGGAGCTCGCGCGCGGCGGGCAGGGTGTCCGCGGCGGAGCCGGCATACCCGACTACGCGCAAGCTGCGCGCGGCGCCGAGCTGGGCCGTGACCCCGTCCCGGACCACCGGATGGTCGTCGACCACCAGCACGCGCACCGGTTCGCCATTCGTGATGTCCACGCTGCTCCTCTCGCGTGCATCGTAGTGTCGCGCGTACATTCGCGGGTAGCCGAATGTGGAGTGTGGCGGGATGGACCGTGGAGAACTCACCGATCTGAACGCTGTTCTGACCACGCTCGCCGGGCTGGACCGGCTCTACCGGGAGTCGCTCACGGTCGCCGACCGGCATGCGGCGCTGCGGCAGTCGGTTGCGCGGCTGATCGAATCCGGGGTGCTGGACGTGGCCTGGGCAGGCGAGCCGGGGGACGGGCCGGACCTGACCATCGGCGTCACCGCGGGCACCCGCACCGACCTGCTCACCGGGCTGCCGGTGCCGTCCGGGTCGGGGCTCACCGGGAAGGTGTACGAGCACGCGGCAATGGATTGGGTGAACGAGTACGCCACGGCGCCGTCCATCACGCACGAGTTCGACCGGCACATCCAGGCCGAAAGCATCCAGCGGCTGATCGCGATCCCGATCGTGCACGACGGCCGGACCCTCGGTGTGCTGGCCGCGGGCGCCCGCAAGGCCGGTGCGTTCGGTGACCGGGCGATCGAGCAGGTCGTGGCCGCCGCCAACAGCGCCGCTTTCGCGGTCACCGCAGCAGAACGCGCGCGACACGCGGCCGAACTCGCCGTGCACGAGGAACGACGTCGGGTCGCATTGGAATTGCACGACACGGTCGGCGCGCTGCTGTACGCGATCGGCAGCGGATTGCGTGGCCTACGCGAACCCTCGGCGCCGGAAACCGCCGACCGGATCACCGCATTGGAAGCACAAACCGCCGAGGCATCCCGTTTCCTGCGCGATGCCCTTCGCGCCCTGCACGCTTCTCCGACGGAACTCGCCCTGACCGCCGCCGTGCACGCCGAATGCCGGGCGCTCGAAGAACGAACGGCAATACAGACACACGTGCTCACCCTCGGCGATCTCCCGCCGCTGAGCCGGGAAGTACTCGAACCGATCACCCGCGCAGTGCGCGAAGCCCTGCACAACGTCGAGAAACACGCTGCTGCGCAGTCGGTTGCGGTGACCTTGTCCGCCACCGAGAACGAGGTGGTCATTGCGGTGACCGACGACGGGACCGGGTTCGACCCCGATCCGGCCACCGCGGGGATCGGGCTGGCCGGGTCGGCGCATGCGCTGGGGGCGATCGGGGGAGCGCTGGACGTCCAGGCGAATCCGGACGGCGGAACTCGGTGGCGGGCCCGCATTCCACGGTGATTCCGGCCAGATCCCCGGTCCGGGCTCCGCGCGGCGTGGAAAGAACCGCTGGCGCGGCACACTCGTGCATGTTTTAATTATCCAGTACAAAGTAAGTACGTGCTAGTACAAAATGGAGGCTCGATGCCTGCGTTCGTCATCGCCAACATCGCGGTCCACGACCCGGAGAACTACGAGGAATACCGGCGCGACTCGCCGCCGCTCACCGCCGAGTTCGGCGGCCGGTATCTCGTCAAGGGCGGCGAAACCGTTTCCCTGGAAGGCGATTGGCGGCCGAACCGGTTCGTCCTCATCGAATTCGCCGACCTCGAGCAGGCGCGCCGCTGGTACACCAGTGATCGCTATGCGCCGCTGCGCGGCGTCCGGCAACGGACTGCCGATACGCAATTGCTGCTCGCGGACGGATTTGCCGAGCCGCATTAGCCGACGACGGGGGTTTACTCAAGGTCGGCGCCACGCGGCGAGCGGGACCCCGGGCAGGATCGTGCTGGTGATTTCGCCGAGCGGCCCGGCGGAGAGGCGGACTTCGTCGCCCGGGGCGAGCCAGCCGCGGAAATCGTCGGCGCCGGAGTGTTCCAGCAGGCACCCAGTGGGGACCGTGCCCGCCGCGATCACCTCTCCGGGTACCAGATCGACCCCGGCCGACGCGTACGCCACGAGTTCCGAAAAGGTCCAGTCCATCCCGGCGTACCGCGTCCCCGGGGCGGTCACCTCCTCGCCGTTGACCTGCACGCTGACCGGGAAGTCGAGGCCGTCGGCACGCACGAACGGCGCGGCGTCCGCAGCGGGCAGAATCCACGGACCGAGGGAAATGGCCGAGTCTTTCCCTTTGCCCTGCCCGATTTGCATGGCGCGCTCCTCGGTCTGGATGTCACGGGCGCTCCAGTCGCAGTACAGGACGTATCCGGCGATTGCCTCGCCTGCCTCGGCGAGGGTGAGGTCGCGACCACCTTTTCCGACGACCACGGCGATTTCCAATTCGAAGTCGAACGCCTTGCTCCCGGCCGGAATCGCGATGTCGGCAGAGCACGAATGCAGGGAGTGCGGATTCGCGAAATAGAACGCGGGACGCGCGGCCCATTCCGGTGGCAGGGGATCGACGACACCCCGGCTGCGCCGCGTGTTCCGGATGTGCTGCAGGTGGCCGACGAAGTCGCGCAGGCTCGCCGGACTTGGCACCGGGGCAAGTAATTCCCATTCACCAGCGGGTACGGTCTCACCGCCGGGCTCGGAGCGGAGCGCGTCGGCGAGACTCAGGTTCGGCGGCAGCAGGCGGAATCGGTCGTCGCTTTCGACGAACGCGAAGCGAGACTCGCCGCGTGCGCGGACCCGGACCAGCTTCATCGAGGAATCCTTTCGGCACAATCATTGCGGGATACGGAAACGGCGGACCTTGCCCACGCTCGTGCGGGGAAGCTCGCCGATGAGATGCCAAGCGCGCGGGCGGGCAGCGGGCGGAAGATTGCCCACGGCCCAGTTCTCCAGCTCGGCCGGTGTCGGTGGAGCGGCCTTGTCCTTGGGTACGACATAGGCGACCGGTACCTGGTCGCGCACCGGATCGGGCCGCGCGACCACGGCGACCTCCAGCACCCCGGGGGCCTGCGCGGCGGCCGCTTCGACCTCGGTGAGGCTGACGTTCTCGCCGGACACCTTGATCACGTCGTCGACCCGGCCGACGAAGCGCAGCGCACCGTCGTCCCGCACGGCCAGGTCACCGGTGTGGAACCAGACGTGGTCGCCGTCCGGGGTGAAGGCCGCGGCGTTGAGTTCGGGCGCGTCGAGGTACCCGGCGAACAGGTCCCGGCCGCGTTCGCCGCGGACCCAGATCTCGCCGGGAGTCCCGTCCGGGACGTCGCGGCCGTCGTCGACCAGCCGGATCTCGCGCACCGGCGGGCCGATGACGTCGTGCACCGGCGGATTTCGGTCGTCGGCGGTGACGATCGCAACGGTCTCGGTCATCCCGTAAAGCTGGCGCGGCAGCGTGCCCACGAGCTTGCCGAACGCGCGGTGATGCTCGACGCCCAGGCTCTGCGCGAACCAGACGTGCTTAAGCGCGAGCGGCTCGATCTCCGGACAGCGAGCCAGGATCATCCGGATGGGGGCAGCGAACAGGCTGGCATGCGTCACGCCGAGTTCGCGTGCCACAGGTACCCAGGCCGACGCCGAGAACGACGCCGTCAGGGCCACGCTCGCGCCCGCGCGGATCGCGGGCGCAAAGCAGTAGTACTGCGCGTTGGCATGAAAGAGCGGCAGCGTGACAAACCATCGGTGCTCGGGGCGGAGTCCGGTCGCCATTGCCGTCGCGACCTGGGCATAGTTGGCCTGGGTCAGCTCGACGCCCTTCGGTTCCGACGTCGTACCCGACGTGAACATCACCGCGAGCCGGGCATCAGGGGTCGCCGGACCGGCAGCGAGAGGTGCGCCGCGCAGGAGTGGTGAATTCCGGTCCACATCGGACGCAGTCTCGGAAACCTTTATCGCCACGGCACCTTCCGGCAAAGCAGTTCGGCTGGCTGCCACCACCGACAAGACCGGCTGGACCCGGCGGAGCTGGCTGCGGAGATCGCGGGTCGACGACGCCGGGTCGACCGGCACCATCCAGGCGCCGAGCCGGGCCACCGCCAGCCACACCGCCACGAACACCGGCGAGTTGCGCAGGACGAGATGCACGGCGGAACCCGGTGTCACCCCCGACTCCGCGAGGGTCCCGGCCACGCGGGCGACCACGTCCTCGAACTCGGCATAGGTCCACCGGGTGGTCGTGCCGGACTCCTCGCGGAACAGCAGGAACGGCCGGTCGCCGTGCTCGCCGACAGTACGCCGCCATACCTCGTCGAAGGTGCTCACGCGCCCAGCATGGATGGCGCGGAAACGCACCGGCAATGACGTCTTTCGTGCTGCCGGTGTGCAGAACTGCAGATGTGCATTGCTGCACATCCAAGGCACGCAAGACGTCATTGCGGCGCGCCGTCGCGTGGCACAGGCTTCAGCCAGGTTCTCTGTGCTTCTGCACCGGATCGAAGGTGAGGAAACCGTGGCAGCGACGCCGTACACCACCGGGCTCAACCGGATCGCCGACGGGTGTTACGCCTGGTTCGAGCCGCCGGGGAGCTGGGGACTCGCCAACTCGGGCATCGTGGTGGCGGGCGACGAAGTGCTCGTCGTCGACACCCAGAACGACGTGCCCCGGGCGCGGAACCTGCGGAACGCGGTGCGCGAGGTGGCCGGTCCCCGCGAAATCACCACCGTGGTCAACACGCACGCCGACGGTGACCACTGGTTCGGCAATCTGCTTTTCGAGGAGGCGCGGATTTTCGCCACCGAGGAGGCGGCCGCGCAAATGCGCGAACTCCGGCGCGATCCGCGGATCATCCGCAAGACCGCCGAAGCCGCGCCCGGACCGGCCCTGCGCAATTTCCTCACGTGGCGCGCCGACATGTTCGACTACACCGGCTGGCGGCCGGTCTTCCCGACCGACACCGTTTCCACGTCGAAGTCGCTGACCGTGGGCGGAATCCAGGTCGACCTGATCCCGGTCGGTCCGGCGCACACCACCGGCGACGTTCTCGTGCACGTGCCGGAGCACGGGGTCGTGTTCGCCGGGGACATCGTGTTCCACCGCACGACGCCGATGGTGTGGACCGGTCCGCTGTCCAATGTGGTCGCCGCGTGCGAGCTGATCCTCTCGCTCGACCCCGCGGTGGTGGTCTCCGGGCACGGCTCCGCGGCCGAGCGCACGGGGATCCGCGACCTCTGCGACTACCTGACCATGGTGCACGAGCACGCTTCGGCGCGCTTTGCCGCCGGGGACACGTCGTTCGAGGCGTTCAAGAGCATCGACCTCGGCAGGTACCGGCTCTGGGCGCACGGTTCGCGGGTGTTCCAGGCGATCAACGCGGTGTACCGGGAGCTCGATCCGGACGGCGAGCAGGTGCCGTACCACGAGGTCATGGAAACCGTGCTCGCGCACGACGCGTACTGACTCTTCGACTCAAGGGTGTGTTGCAATGGTGCTCTCGCCACAGTCCGAACAGCGTCGGATCCGGCGGAACATCCGCCTCGGCTCGCTCGGGGTCGGTCTCGAGAACTACGACCTCGTCGTCTACCTCTACGTCGCGACCCTGATCAGCAAGGACTTCCTGCCCTCCGGATCGTCCGAAACGCTCCGGCTGGCCCAGACTTTCGCGATTTACGCCATCGGTTTCCTGATCCGTCCCGTCGCCGGAATTCTCATTGCGCGCATTGCGGATCAGGTCGGCCGGAAACGGTTGTTCGTGCTCAACGTGATCGTGATGTCCGCGGCCACGCTCGCCACCGGTCTCCTGCCGACCTACGCGCAGATCGGCTGGCCAGCCCCGATCCTGCTGATCCTGATGCGGGCGATCCAGGGCTGCGCGATGGGCGGTGAAGTCCCCGCGGCGGCGGTTTTCGTGACCGAACACGCTCCTCGTGGCGGTGTCGCGAGAGCCGGATCATTCCAGCAGATGGTGACCTTCATCGGGCAGCTGTGCGGTGCCGGGGTCGCTTTCCTGAGCGGGGTCATCGCCGCGAACCTGACGCCGGGAATGCCCGACCTGGCGTGGCGGCTGCCGTTCCTCGTCGGCGGAGTCCTCGGTGTCGTGTCGATGTATCTGCGCCGCAAGCTCGACGAAACGCCGGTCTTCAGTGCGTCCGAGCGCACCGTTCAGAAGAGCCCGGTGCGCGAGGTGTTCAGGAACCACCGTCGCGCGGCCTTGTTCGGCGCGGCAATCGTGTCGACGCTCGTCATCGGCAACACCGCCTACATCGGTTTCTGGCCGACGTATCTCCAGCATTCCCTGCACATTTCGCCGACGAAAGCCCTCATGACGAGCCTGGTGTCGATTTCGGGGGCGCTCGTGCTGATGCCGGTGTGGGGCCGGGTCGCCGACCGTTTCGGCTGGCGGCGGGCGCTGCTCTGCGCGGCGGCGATCTCGGCCGCGGGGTCCGTGCTGCTGCTCGTGGTGCTGCCGGGGCTCCCGGCCGGGTCGAGCCTCGTCTACTGGATCGGCCTGCCGGGCGCGATCGGGTCCGGCGCGTCCATCGCGATGGTGCCCGGCCTGGTGTCGTCCCTGTATCCCGCGGAGGTCCGCCAGACCGGCTACTCGCTGTCGTACAACCTGGTCATCGCCTCCATCGGCGGGGTGCTGGGGCTGGTCATGGTCGGCCTGATCTCGCTGCTGGGCGTCGGCGCGCCGATGTACCTCGCGCTGGTCGGAGTGGGCGTCTCGGTCGTCGCGGCGGTAGTGGTCGCGAAACTCCCGCTGTACCTGGGTCGCACCGCCGGGCCCCGACCCGCCGACGACACGTCCAGCCGCACGGGCGATGCTGCTCATGCCGGATGAGCAGCGATGGAGGACGAACATGCGGGCGTACGGATTCACCCAGGTCGGCGGGCCGGACAACGAGGCGTTCCTGGAGGTCGGAGTGCCCGAGCCGGGGCCGGACGAGCTTCGGGTCCGGGTGCGGGCGGCCGGGGTGAATCCGGGGGACTGGCGGTTGCGGGAGGGCTCGTACGGCACCGCCGGGCAGGCGGTGCTGGGCCGCGAGGTCGCCGGAACCGTGACCGCGGTCGGCGAGGGCGTGAGTGGATTCGCCGTGGGGGACGAGGTTTTCGGCGGCTGCCCGGGCATGGTCGGCGGATGGGCGGAGGAGGCCATCGTCACGGCTTCCTTTGCCGCGCACCGGCCTCCCGCGGTGAGCCCCGAGCTGGCGGCATCCCTGCCGGTCGCGGCGGGGACGGCGTGGGACGCGCTGGAGGGCCTCGCGCTCCCGGCGGGCGCGACGCTGCTGGTGAACGGCGCGGGCGGCGGGGTCGGGATTCCGATGCTGCAGCTCGCCCGGGACCAGGGACTGCGGGTGCTCGGGACGGCCAGCCCGGCCAAGCACGAGATCGTGCGGCGGTACGGCGGAATCCCGGTGGCGTACGGCGACGGCGTGCTCGACCGGCTCCGCGCCCTCGCACCGGACGGCGTCGACGCCGTGTTCGACCTGGTCGGCGGCGACGCGCTGCGGACCGTCGCCGAGCTCGTGGCCGACAAGTCGCGGCTGCGGTCGGTCGCCGACAAACCGTTGGTCGGGGAGCTGGGCGGGCAGGACGTCACGCGGGATCGCAGCACGCGCGTGCTGACCGAGCTGGTCCGGCGGGTCGAGGCAGGAACGCTCGATCCGCTGGTGACGGAAATCCGGCCCTTCGAGGACGCCAAGGCCGCGCTCGCGCTGGTCGAGGACGGGCACTCGCTGGGGAAGGTTGTGTTGCGGATGGCCGCTTGACGCGGCCTTCCGGAAGGGAGGAACACATGCAGGCGATGATGGTCGCGCAGGGGCCGGGACCGGCGATTCAGCTGCGCGAAATCGAGGCTCCGGAGCGGTCGGCCGGTCAGGTCCTCATCGGGGTCCGGGCCGCGTCGGTCAACCGGGCGGATCTCGCCGCTCGAGGCGGGACGCACGGGGCCAGCACCGTCGCCGGGCTCGATTGCGCGGGCGTCGTGCTCGAAGCCGATGCGGATTCCGCGCTGGCGCCGGGTGATCGCGTGATGACCATCGTGGGTGGCGGGTTGGCGGAACGGGTGGTCGTCGACGATCGCTTGCCGATCCGCTTGCCGGACGCGTGGTCGTTCGAAATGGGCGCGGCCGCAGTGCTGGCGCTGATGACCGGGCACAACGCGCTGCGCACGGCGGGACGGCTCATCCCCGGCGAGACCGTTCTGGTCAACGCGGCCCGGTCGGGCGTCGGGCAGGCCACCATCCGGATCGCGAACGAGCTCGGCGCGAGCCGGGTCATCGCGGCGGTGCGGTCGTTGCGGGACGAGGAGTTCCTCAAGGAACTCGGCGCGGACACCGTGGTCGGGACCGGTTCGGGTGCCTTCGCCGACGCCATCCGGGCGGCCACCGACGGACACGGTGTGGACGTCATCGTCGACCACGTCGGCGGTCCTTATCTCGAACAGCACGTCGCCGCGGCAGCCGTGAAGGGCCGCATTGTGGGCGTCGGGCGGCTCGGTGGTGCGCTCGGCTCGCTGGACCTGGAAACGTTGGCATTCAAGCGGTTGGAGATCGTCGGCGTCACGTTCCGCACCCGGGACAACGCCGAGAAGGCCGCGATCGCCGCCGGGGTCCGCGCTGATCTGTCCGCGGCGCTGCACGGCGGACGGCTCGACCCGCGGATCGACCGCATCATGCCCTGGACGGACGTCCTCGAAGCCCAGGACGTCCTTGCCGCGGACGAACATCTGGGCAAGATCGTGCTGACCGTTTCGGCGAACGCGTGAGCGGCCTCGCCGCGGAATTGTGGCGGCGCTGGCAGTCGAGGGTACCTGGTGGGCCGCTGCCGGTCACGGCGGAGGAGGCATGGCCGGTCCAGCTGGCGTTCACCGAACTGGCCGGGCCGCGGGCGGGGTGGAAGGTCGCAGCGAGCAGCCTCGCCGGGCAGCGGCACCTCGGGGTGTCCGGTCCGCTGGCCGGGCCATTGCTCGCGCCGGGGGTCCGGGCGGACGGCGACCGGGTGCCGCTGACCTCGATGGCCTCGGCCGAGCCCGAAATCGCGTTCGGGTTCGGCGCGGACCTGCCTGCCGGACGCCGGTACGACCGCGCAACAGTCCTGGCCGCCGTGTCGGACGTCCTCCCGGCCATCGAGATCCCGGACTCCCGTTTCCTCGACGTGTCCGCTGCCGGGGAAGCACAGCTGGTCGCCGACCTCGCATGCGCCGGATTCGTCGTGCTCGGCGAGCCTCTCGAACGCTGGCGTGCCGAGGAGTTGCGGGACCACTGGGTCGTCCTGCGGATCAACGGAGCCGTTTCGTCCGAGGGTTTCGGAGCCAACGCGCTCGGCGATCCCTGTGACGCCCTGGTCTGGCTGGTCGACACCGTCACCGGACAGGGCAACGACATTCGCGCGGGCGAGGTCGTGCTCACCGGCGCCGCCGCGCCGCCGCGGACCATTCGAACCGGCGACGTCGTCACCTGCGAGATCGAGAATGCCCGGCCGCTGACTGCGATCGTCGGCTCAGACCGGGGCGCGCTCGGGTAAAAGCGTTGCGGCGACGGCTTTCAGTTCGGCGACCGTGGCTGCGACAGCCGGTCTTCGCAAGGCTTCGACACGTGTCACGAGCCAGTAGCCGACTGTCGCGGTGATTTCGTCCGGCATCACCTGGATGAGGTCTTCGTGTTGCCGCGCAAGGAAAGTGGGGATCAACCCGAGCCCGGCACCCGCTCGGGTGGCGGCCACGTGCGCGAACACATTGGTGGACGTGACCGCTTCGCGCATGTCGGGCACCACGCGGCGGCCGACGTCGAGGTCGTCGATCTGCAGCATCGACGGGATGAAGTAGACCAGCCCGTGCGTGGTGAGATCCCGCACCGACGCCGGAGTGCCTTGTGCCGCAAGGTAATCGCGGGAGCCGAACAAACCGAGAGTATAGGAGGCGATCTTGACCGCATCGGCCCGGAGCACCCGAGGTTCCCCGACGACCACCTCCAAATCCAGCCCGGAGCGATGCACGGTGGCGGGGCGGGTGGACGACACGATCTCGATGCTCAGGCGCGGATGTCGGCGGCGCAGCCGGGCGGCCGCCGGGGCCACCACGAGCACGCTGAACGCGTCCGGGGTGGACAGCCGCACGACGTCGTCGAGCAGCGTTTCGTCGGCGCCGCTGCGCAGCTCGTGCAGGGCTTCGTCGAGGCGTTCGGCGGTGCGCAGGGCCTGCCGTCCGAGCGGGGTGAGGTCCCAGCCGGAGGTCGACCGCATGAGCACCCGGCCGCCGAGCGCCCGTTCGAGCGAGTCGATCCGGCGGGCGACCGTGGTGTGGCTGAGCCCGAGCGTCTCGCTCGCGCGCGTGTACCGTCCGGCACGCGCGACCTCGAGCAGGATCAGGAAGTCGTCCGCGCTGACCCGGGGCATGGCGCTAGCCGTCTCGCCGGCCGAGGAGGCTCAGCAGCATGCGCGTGAGGACCTCGTAGGTTTCGGTGAGGTCGACGCGGTCCGGGCTGAGGTTCCATTGCTGGTTGACCCCGATCACGGTGCCGAAGACCATCACCGCGAGCGCGTCGGGGCTCACCCCGTCCGGAAGCAGCGACGCGACGTCGGGCTGCCGCGCCCATTCGCTGACGTGCGAGCGGAAGTTGTCGTGCAGCTTGATGAACGACTCGTGGATGGGGGATTCGGGCTGGCTCGCTTCGAGCAGCAGGGCGAGCATCAGCTGCGTCGTGCGGCTGCGGATCGCCCGGGTCGCCATGTGGGCGAGGTCGTGCGCGCCTTCCGGGCCCGGCCGCAGCGGCGCCGCGGCCCGCGACGAGGATGCTTCGTCGTAAATGTGGTCGACGACCGCGACCAGAAGTCCTTGTTTGTCCCCGAAATGCCAGGGAATGGACCCTCGGCTGACGCCTGACCGGTTGGCGACGTCGATCAGTGACGTCTGCTGGTAGCCCTGCTCGGCGAACAGTTCCGCCGCAGCGGACAAGATCATCTCGCGGCTCTGCCGTGTGCGCTCGTCTCGCAGCCCGGACATCGCGCCTCCTTCGCTGGCTTTCCCGAGACTGTACAGCCTGACAGTTGCCGTGTCTCCTGACATCCCCTATTCTGCTCAACACAGGCGCGGCCAGCCGGTTGAGTTTCCACCGGGGCCCATCCGCCCCTTTCCCGAGCCTGTTCGCCGACGAGGAGTTGACATCGTGAGCCCACTTGAGTGCGATACGAGCCCCGGTTCGGGTCTCCTGAAGGACTTCTCCCTGGAGATCACCGGCAAGGACCTGCGTGACCTGCAGCAGGCGGTGGCCGGAATCCCGCGCGGGACGAGGGTCAACATCACGTTCCTGGCGAACGAGGACGCCTCGGTCCGGGTCCACGCAGCGGAGGTGATCAAGAACCTCGGCTTCCGGCCGGTCCCGCACATTTCGGCCCGCCGCCTGGCTTCGCGCGAGGAACTCGGCAGCTACCTGGCGGCGCTGGCCGCGGTCGGGGCCACCGAGGACGTCGTGGTCGTCGCCGGTGATCCGGCGCAGCCGGCCGGGCCGTTCGAGGACTCGCTGGCCGTGCTCACCGGAGGCGACCTCACCGCGTATGGCGTGCGGTCGGTGGACATCGCCGGGTATCCCGAAGGGCACCCGAAAATCCCGGACGAGGTGTTGTGGCAGGCCATTCGGGACAAGACGGAAGCCCTGCGGGCGCAGGAATTGAGCTACGCCATCGCCACGCAGTTCGGCTTCGACGCGGGCGCGGTGGTGCGGTGGATCGAGCGGTTGCGCGGCGAGGGGATCGACGCTCCGGTGCGCATCGGCGTACCTGGACCGGCCGGGGTACAGCGATTGCTGCGGTATGCCAAGCGGTTCGGGGTGAGCTCGTCGGCAAGTGTGGTGCAGAAGTACGGATTCTCGCTCACCGGATTGCTCGGCACGGCGGGTCCGACACGCTTCATCGCCGATCTCCAATCCGCGATCGACCCGGCAGTGCACGGCGAAATCCTCGTGCATTTCTACACGTTCGGCGGCGTACGCGCGACTGCGGAATGGGTCCGGACTGCGAGGGCGGAATGATGGAACACATCGGCCTGTTACGGGATCACGCGAGCCTGGTCGTGCACGGCGACGACAAACGGGGAATCGTCACCGCAGTCGCCGCCGTGCTGACCCGGCATCAGGCGAACATCGTCGCGCTCGACCAGCACAGCGACAATCCCGAAGGCGGCGCATTTTTCCAGCGCACCGTGGTGCACATTCCGGGTCTGCCCGCGATTCTGCCTGCGCTGCAGGAGGATCTGGCTGCCACCGTAGGCACCCAGCTGGGATTGCACTGGCGGTTACGGGATCTTTCCGTTCCGTTGCGAGTGGCGATCCTCGCGTCCAAATCGGACCACTGCCTGCTCGACCTGCTGTGGCGGCAACGGCGGCAGGAACTGCCGATTTCCGTCTGCATGGTGATTTCCAACCATCCCGACGTGGCCGAGGACGTGCGGTTCTTCGACATTCCGTTCTTCCACGTGCCCAGCGCGGCCGGGAAGGACAAGTCCGACGCGGAACGCCGGATCGCCGAGCTGCTGTCCGGCAATGTCGATCTGGTAGTGCTCGCGCGGTACATGCAGATTCTGTCCGGCACCTTCCTTAAGGAGATCGACGTGCCGGTGATCAACATCCACCATTCGTTCCTGCCCGCGTTCATCGGGGCCGGGCCGTACCGCCGGGCGCAGGAACGCGGGGTCAAGCTGATCGGGTCGACCGCGCATTACGTCACCGAGGATCTCGACGAGGGGCCGATCATCGAACAGGACGTGGTGCGCGTGTCGCACAAGGAAAGCCTGGAGGAAATGGTGCGCCGCGGGGCGAATGTCGAACGCGAGGTGCTGGCCCGCGCCGTACTCTGGCACAGCCAGGACCGGGTCGTCCGATGGGAGAACCGCACGATCGTTTTCTGAACCGCCCCCGCTACCGGAAGGACTCCCATGCAGTCGCTGCAAGATCTCGTCGACCGCCTGCCCGGCCTGGTCGACTACTTCTACCACGAAACCCAGGCGCCGACGTTCAAATCCGCCGGCGGCCGGGCAGCGGCGCTCACCCCGCCCGCGTACTCCAACTGGCGCGGCGAGCAACGTGCCTGGAGCGAAACTGCCGTGCTGTTCCAGCAAACCCACAACATGCCGGAACTGTTCCTCGACGGCCCGGACGCACTCAAGCTGCTCGAACGCCTCGGCGTGAACACTTTCGCGAATTTTCCCGCCGATCGGGCCAAACAGTTCGTCGTCTGCACGCCGGACGGCCACGTGATCGGGGAAAGCATTCTTTACCGGCTCGGCGAGCAGAGTTTCGAACTGGTCAGCGGAATGCCCGCGCTCGACTGGGTGCACTACCATGCCGAAACCGGCGGTTACGACGTTTCCGTGGTCCGCGACGACCAGTCCACCGACAATCCCACCGGCCGCCGGGTACGATTCCGGTTCCAGCTCGACGGCCCGAATGCGGGCGCCATTTTCGCGGCAGCGGTCGATGGGGAGCCTCCCGCGATCCCGTTCTTCCGCACCGCCAAGGTGTCGATTGCCGGACGGGAAGTCCTTGTCCTGCGCCACGGAATGGCCGGGTACAAGGGTGTCGAACTGTCCGGCGCATTCGAGGACCACGACGTGGTACGGTCCGCGCTGATCGCGGCGGGCGAGGAGTACGGGCTCGTCCCGGCCGGAACGCAGGCGTATTACAGCACCCCGTTCTCGAGTGGCTGGATGCCTTATCCGGTACCGGGTATTTACAACGGGGAAGAGCTGCGCGGCTTCCGCGAATGGCTTCCGTCGACGTCCTGGGAAGCGCGGATTCAGCTCACCGGCAGCTTCCGTTCGCCGGACATCGAGGATTACTACGTGACCCCGTACGACCTCGGGTACGAACGCGTGGTGAAATTCGACCACGATTTCATCGGGCGAGACGCGCTGGAAAAGATCGGCGCGGAAGACCGCCGTACCAAGCGAACGTTGGTGTGGAACCGCGACGACGTCGTGCGGGTGCTTGCGTCGCAGTTCGGCGAAGGTCCGCGGTACAAGGCAATCGAGCTACCGATCAGTCATTACGGCTGGAACCAGTTCGACACTGTGCAGACTACTTCCGGTGGATTCGCCGGAGTTTCCTGCCACGCCGGGTACAGCGACGGGCACCTGGTTTCGCTCGCGATGCTCGGTGCGGACAACGCGGAGATCGGTACTGAACTGGTCCTGACCTGGGGCGAGCCGGATGGCGGTTCACGCAAGCCGCAGGTCGAGAAACACGAGCAGACGGAGATCCGCGTGACGGTCGCCCCGGCGCCGTTCGCCGGTGCCGTGCAACGGATGCAGCGCAGCGGGATTGCCTGAGTTCACTCCGTGGAAGGAGAGCCGATGACCGCCGAGCTGATCGACGGAAAGGCCGTCGCCGCCAAAGTCCGGCAGGAGGTGGCGGCCAAGGTGGCCGGTGGGCCCGCGCCCGGCCTGGCCACGGTCCTGGTCGGTGAGGACCCCGCTTCGGAGGTGTACGTCCGCAGCAAACGCCGCGCCTGTGTCGCCGCGGGAATGGCCGGCTTCCACCGGCGCCTCCCCGGCACGGCGACCCAGCAGCAGGTCGACGAGGAACTGGCGCGCCTCGCCGAAGACCCCGCCGTCAGCGGCATCCTCCTGCAATTACCCTTGCCCGGCCACCTCGACGCCGACGCACTCATCGACCGTATTCCCGTGCACAAGGACGTAGACGGCCTGACTCCGGGCAACGCAGGCCGCCTGGCCCAAGGCCGCGACGGCTTACGCCCCTGCACCCCCGCCGGAATCGAACGTCTCCTCGACGAATACGCAGTCCCGCTCTCCGGCGCTAAGGCCGTAGTGGTGGGGCGCTCGGTCCTGGTCGGCCGCCCGATGGCGCACCTGCTCCTGACCCGCGACGCGACGGTCACCCTGTGCCATTCCCGCACCAAGGATCTCGCCGCCGAAACCCGGACCGCGGACATCCTGATCGTGGCCGCCGGAATCCCCGGCCTGATCGGACGGGAACACGTCCGCCCCGGCGCAACAGTGATCGACGTCGGCATCCACCGCTCCAGGGCTGGCCTGCACGGCGACGTCCGCTTCCCCGAGGTCCGCGAAATCGCCGGTCTCCTGACCCCGGTCCCCGGCGGCGTCGGTCCCATGACGATCGCGATGCTGCTGGCCAACACCCTCCACGCAGCTCGCCGACAGGAGCCCTGACATGGCCGTTTTCGTCCTGGTCCACGGCGCCTACCACGGCGGCTGGTGCTGGCGCCGAGTGTCCGACCGCTTGCGGGCGCAAGGCCACACCGTGCACACCCCGACCCTCACCGGCCTGGGCGAGCGAGCCCACCTCCTGACCCCCGCCGTCGGCCTGCAGACGATGATCGACGACGTCGTCGGCACCTGCGAGGCGGAGGAAGTAACGGACGCCATCCTGGTGGGCCACAGCTTCGGCGCCCTCCCAGTTCTGGGCGCACTCCCACGCGTCTCGCAGCGACTCACACATGTCGTAGTCCTGGACGGCATCGTCGCGAGACCGGGCACCTCCGGCTTCGCCGCCCTGAACCCGGACGCACTGGAAGAACGCACCCCAACCGGCCCTTTCCTGCCGCCACCCCCACCGTCCATGTTCGGCGTAACCACCCCGGACGACGCCGCATGGCTGACCCGCCGACTGACCCCGCACCCCCTGCAGCCTTACCTGGACCCGTTCCCCGCACCAGGTCCGCTGGGCGCGGGAGTCCCTGTCACCTACCTACGCTGCACCGCCCCGCTGTTCCCCGGCGTCGATGGATCCGCCCGGCTAGCGGAAACCGAAGGCTGGACGATGCGCGAACTGGCCGCCACCCACGACGCGATGATCACCCATCCCGGGGAACTAACGTCAGAACTCACCGGGATCGCCGCGCGGAGGCGTACTTCGCGCTGGCCCCGGTGAGCGTGGTGTCATACGCACATAACATACAGAGGTCGTCACGGCCGCACATCGCCGAACACCAAGTTCGATAGATATGCGTGGTACCTCAAAAGCCGTATCTTTCCTTGCGAAGGCGGAACGCCTTCTCACCCCCTTCCATGACCTTCGTGATCTCGTCCCGAAGGCCGGGGACGTCTATCGCGCCTTGCAAGCTGATTTTTCCGCCGGACTGGTCTCCTGCCTTCCGGTAGTCGCATGCGACGACAAGTTCCGCATCACCGTTCACCACCAGGTTGGCATTGTGGCTTGCAAAAACAATTTGCCGTCCTGATTTGGTCTTCCAGATCTGTGCCACGACGTCTTGTATGACCTGGCTGTCGAGGTCATCTTCCGGCTGGTCAATGATCAACGGTGCTCCCGTTTGTGAAAGAAGGACCCGTAGCAATGCGGTCGCTTGCTGGCCGGCTGATGCGGCACTGAAGGCGATGAACTCCTCCTCTTTTGTTTGATACTCAAAAACGGGTTCGTCGCTTATGGGTGTGAGTGAGAGATCGAGCCACGAATCTGGTGTAATCTGGGTTCTGATGCGGTGCTGGTCGGCGATTGGGAAGCCGAGTCGAGTTAGGTTCGGTGTCGCCTCGGAAGTATGTTGGGCATCCGCTTCCAGTAGTAGAATTGACTCGATTTCATTCAGTACCTCCTCCCAGGTCGCCAAGGGGGCCGACTCGTCGCGAAGCCCTGAGAAAAGCTGCTCGACCCGTCCTCCGCGAACCCCGGACCCTTGAATGGTCGCTCGAAACTTTTGCTCGATGGCATTGATCCCTCGCCCGCGGTTGATTGATGCGCGTAAGAGTCCCTGCGATAGCTTGGTTAGTCGAATGCATTCTTCCGAAAGTAACGAAGACCGTTCCCAAAATAGGGCTACAAATTCAGATCGCAATTCGGAATGAAGAGTTCTAGGATCGCCCAGGGTCCTTCGGTCAAGCTCGTGCTGTTGAAGGAGGTCAGCTACACTCTTCCGCTGAGCTTCGATCTGGGCAAGCTCCTTTAGATGAGTCTGATGGGAAGTAGAACGTTGCTTCACTTCTTCGTAACGAATTTCGAAATCGGAAATTTCTCTTTCTAGAGCCGTTTTTGCTAGCTGTGATGTAGAGCCTGCTTCTTGGGTTTGCGCGAATGCGGTCGCTCCGGCCGCGACAGCTTCGTGCAGGCCTTCGATCGCGGATCTATTTGCGGTGAGTACCGCCGTCACAAGATCATTAAGGTGTGCCGGTGCATCGATCAGATCTTCGAGGCCTCGTGAAACCTGCTCCAATTCATTGATTAGAGCTGCAGCTGAACCATTGACCTGATGCAAATCACGTTCCTGGATCTGTAAAGACTGGCCGATGCGATCGTAGTCGGGTTTGGAATCGAGCACCATGCGATCATCTTGTGAAAGGTCAGTGAGAGAGTTGCGCAAGTTGGCTGCTTGTTCTGCAAGTGACCTTTTGGCGAGTCTCTGTTGCCTAATTGTCACGTCCAGGTGTTGTGCACGCTGCACCTTAGCATAGTTCTCGCGAATTCGCCCAGCAAGTTCTGAAATCCTTTGATCGACTGCGTCAAGATCTCGCTTGACAGGTGAGGTGACGAAACGTGTGAGTTCGTCAACTCGAAGGGCCACGCTGCTCAATTGCTTCTGACTGTACGCGTGAATAGGAAGAAGTGAGCGCACGTGGCTTTCTCGGACCTTTTCGAATTCGTCATCGCCAACTTTGAGGAGAATCTCTCCGGTTGCAGAGTCTCGTCGAACAACGTGTGGGATCTCGTTGATTGTGAAGTAGACCTCAACCTGACCAGAGACGGGCTTCAAGGTTTGTTCTACCAGTTTTTCACGACGAACTGTTGGGTCGGCAAGTTCGTCGTCGCCTGCTTGAGCTGCTTGGTCGCAAAGGCCCCAACGAAGGTAATCCAGTATGGTGGACTTTCCGGTTCCTCGTCCTCCGATTACCGAGTTGTACTGGGAGTTGAATGCTACATCGATAGGGCCGAGAAACTTGCTGTTTGAGACGTTGATCCGGGAAATGAATACACTTGGTAGTTCGGGCATTTGCTGCGAGATTCTCGACTGATACCCCAAGCATGCCTGACGCAAAGCTTCCGCCGTTGGTTCGGCCCACTTGACCCAGGTTGAGTATTTCCCGAGATCCTCTAGTGTGTCGCTTCGGCTGTCGGATGTCTGGAAGAGTGCAAGCGGCTTGCTGCCCCACGCTGCGTCCATGCCGGCGAACTTCCGAGCGTTACCCGTGCCGATACTGGCGACCGAGCCATCGAGGTAGCCGCCTACACATGGCATTTCCTTGTATTTCGATTGCATGCCAGGGCGCATGAGTGTTTGGTGGCCTTTATCGGTCACATTTGGTAGTACAATAAATCGGCCTTTGAGCCAAGTTCGTTGGTTGAGTAGCTCGTATAGCTTGCTTAGGCTCGAGATGTGTTCGAGTGGTTTTACGTCGGGAAGCTTTCCGGCCTGTTCATTGTGTTGCTCACAGGCCAAGGCATCCAGTACCTGGGGGAGGCGATCATCCGGCATGTCGGCGTCGAGGATCAACAGGGCTTGACACGGAACTCCCAGGGTAAGTTCGACACCGGGGAAGACGACGAGCTGTTGATCTAGTGGAATCGGACGACCGTCTGGGCCCGTCTCGCGCTGAGCGGCAGCCCTGATCAGTGGTGCGAAGACAAGGTCATGGTGATCGGTGATCGCAACCGCATCCAACCCGAGTGCACGACATTTTGCCACAAATCTGCTCGCATATGATTTCCGATCTTCGAGTGTCCGCGGACGCCGACCTTTCCATTGGGCGTCACGGGGTGAATGCACCTGAAAGTCGCATCGATAAAAGTGTGCGCCGCTATCGTCACGCATGCTTGTCAGTCTCGTTCATCCTCTCAGGCCACAGTTGATCGGAGCTACCCGACCGTGTCGTAGACATAGATATTCGGCCTCCTTATGCCAACAAGCATGACCATGGCGTACGGTTCAATAAGGCAACTTGCTGCAGGGTCAAACTGCCGGTTGATTAGTTAGTTGCCGTCAACCTGTCGGGCGATCCTCCAAGATTTCCTTTCCAGTTCCATGTGCAGTGATAGCCCTATTACACAAGCTGCGATGTCCGGTCCCAAGGGAGGTCGCCAATAGCCCCGAGCAGCGGTGGCTCGTTGTGATGTACCTGGACGCAGTCGACCACCGACCTTTCGGAACTTGGACCTTATCGTTCGGCAAGAACCACTTGTTACGGAGAAGAACCGGCTCACGACGAGAGAGACTGGAATTCGATTGGCGAAATTCCCTGGAGTTGGCTAAATGCTGGCTGCGGAGCCATCCGGTCGACTCTCGACCTATCCTCCTGGGTCATCGAGGACGTCGCCACATTGGCGGCTGAAGCGCTGTTGCCTGATCGGAATCGGCCAGGAACCTGGCGGGCCATCCGGGCCGACGTCGCGTGGCCGTGTCGTCCCGGCAGTCCGCTTGTTGCGCTTGTCATCGTGGGCGGAGTCATCCCGAAGCCCGCGCGCTCGTCGGCCAGCCTTCGCCGTTGGCCGAACTCGGACACGATTGCCTGACTTCCCACGACGTTCGCTCGTGCCGAAAGCCCGACGAGGTCGTTCAGCCTGAGGTTCCGGGCACCAACAGTACAACCTCACGGTAGCGATGTGGCGGGAGCAGGCGTTGCCCGCTTGCTGGCTGGAGCGGTGAGTGCCCGAATCTCCTCCGGGCCGTGGCAGCCGCCGGACGCAGGTATTCACCGGCTCCTAGTAAGCGCCATGGGACGAGGTAGCCACTCTTCATCGTGCATCGCGCACGAGGTCGACGCCGGTTGCCGCGGATGCGGTAACCGGGCTGAGAGAGCATTGCTTGCGTTGTGCTGTGGTGCGCCCTTGCGGCCAGCGGTCGGGAAGTTCTTTTCCTTCAAGACCCTTAACTGGCCAATCAACTGCGTACGTCGTCGACGGAGCATGACATTGCGTTTGTCGGTGAGCTTCTTGCTAGACGTGACGCGTGGTCAGGTATAGCGGGTGTGTCAGATACTGGAACGGCCGTCGTCCGTACGTCGCCGCGCACCGTGTGCTGCCGAGGTGTGAACAAGGACCGCGATGGTGGGCGATACTGGGATCGAACCAGTGACCTCTTCGGTGTGAACGAAGCGCTCTCCCCCTGAGCTAATCGCCCGTTTCAGCAACTCGCCGGCCTTGGGGTAGGCCGGAGTGCGCGATACTGGGATTGAACCAGTGACCTCTTCCGTGTCAGGGAAGCGCTCTCCCGCTGAGCTAATCGCGCTTGTCGCTGTGCAACGTGAGGTAAACCCTAGCGGACCGTCCGGCGACGGCTGACAGCGACCCCTCGCTACCCGGCGTGCACGGTCATCCGGACGCCGTCCGCGAGGCGGTACGGGCGGGTGTCCACGATGGCGCCCAGCAGGCGGCGCAGGCGGGACACCTCGGCGCGCACAGTGACCAGGTGCTCGGCATCGCCGTAAAGCGCGTGGCTCAAGGCAACTGCGGACAGGCCTTCGCGGCCCGCGTTCTGCAGTCGTACCAGGATTTCTGCGTGCCGGCGAGTCACCGGGCGGCGCCAGCCGGTGTCGCCGGTTTGCAGGCTCAGCAGGGGAGCGGGGGTGAGGTCCAGTTCGAGCAGGACGGCGCGGCCCGTGCCGGACGGGCGGACCAGCCAGCCGTCGCCGACGGGTTCCGGCAGGCACGCGCCCAGGCCGGGGACCGCGACTACCTGGCCTGCGCGCGGGGCGGCAATGCGTTCGCCTGCCGAGACGCCCACGCTGTGTGCCACCCAGCCGTCCTCGTCGACGACGAGTGCCGGGCCCGATGCCAGCACCGGTTCGGCGACCTGGCGTAGCCGTTCGAGGCGTTGCCGGTGCGAGCGCCACAGCTCGGATTCGGCCAGCCGGCGGCCGGTGTCGACGAGGGCGCCGATTGCGGGGTGCAGGGTGAGCGCCGGGCCGCTCACGTCGATGACGCCCAGCAGTTCGCCGGTGCGCGGGTCGTGGATCGGCGACGCCGTGCAGTACCACGGATGCTGGTTCTGCTCGAAGTGTTCACCCGCGAGCAGTTCGATCGGTGCGGCTTCGGCGAGCGCGGTGCCGATCGCGTTCGTGCCGACCCGCGATTCGGTCCATTCCGACCCTTCGGTGAAACCCAGCGTGTCCGCCCGCCGCCGGACGGCCGACGAGCCTTCGCGCCACAGGATGACGCCGTCCGCATCCGTCACTACCAGCAACATGTGCGCCGCGTCGGACGTTGCTCCCACGATCTGCCGGAGGTCTTCGATCACGTGCCGCAGCGGTGACCCGTGCCGCCGCCGTTCGATCTCGTCGCCGGGCACCGAATCGCGCGCGTTCATGCCGTCGGCGGTGAGCCCGAGGCTCAGCACACGGGACCAGGAGCGGGAGACCAGCGGGCGGGGTGGCACGACGGGACGGCTGCCGCCGATCACGGCCTCGTGCATGCGGACCAGATCGCGGGCGTAGGCGGGCAGGTTGCGGCCCGGAGGGACCGCACTGTGCACCGCCACAGTCCACCTCCCGCTGCGTTGCGTCAGCGCTTCAGCATAGGTGACCTGCGCCGATGCCGCCATGGACCAGCCGCGTGCAACTCGCTGCAACCCTTGCTGCGGGGCCGCCGCGAGGAGTGTGATCGGCACAACACGCGACACCGACGTCGGAGGAGTAGCCATGACACAGACGGTCGACCGGATCGCGCCGGCAGACTCGCCGCAGGCCCGGGTCGAGGGCTGGCTGGAGCGGTTCGAGGCCGCGCTCGCCGCTCGCGACGTCGAGGCTGCCGCGGCCCTGTTCGCCGTCGATTCCTATTGGCGTGACCTGGTTTCCTTCACCTGGAACATCAAGACCGTCGAGGGCCGCGACGGCATCGCGGGCCTGCTCGGCGGCTGCCTGGCGACGACCGATCCGCGCGGGTTCCGCACCACCGAACCGGCCACCGAGGCCGACGGCGTCACCGAGGCGTGGATCGAGTTCGAGACCGCCACCGGCCGCGCGAAGGGGCACCTGCGGCTGAAGGAAGAAGGCGCTTGGACGCTGCTCACCACACTGCGTGAGCTGAAGGGCTTCGAGGAGGCCCAGCGCGAGCGGCGGCCGAAGGGCGTGGAGCACGGCGTGGTCCGCGGCCGCCGTTCGTGGGCGGAGAAACGCGCCGCGGAGCAAGAGACGCTCGGGTACGACGAGCAGCCGTACGTCGTCGTGATCGGCGGCGGGCAGGGCGGGATCGCGCTCGGTGCGCGGCTGCGTCAGCTGGGCGTACCGGCGCTGGTCGTGGAACGCAACGACCGGCCCGGCGACTCCTGGCGCAAGCGGTACAAGAACCTCTGCCTGCACGACCCGGTCTGGTACGACCACCTGCCCTACCTGCCGTTCCCGGAGAACTGGCCGGTGTTCGCGCCGAAGGACAAGATCGCCGACTGGCTGGAGATGTACACGCGCCTGATGGAGGTGCCGTACTGGACGCGGTCCGCGGTCACCTCCGCGTCGTGGGACGACGAGGCGAAGCAGTGGCACGTCGCGGTGGAACGCGACGGCGAGCAGATCGTCCTCACCCCGCGGCACGTCGTGTTCGCGACCGGGATGTCCGGCAAGCCGAACCTGCCGTCGTTCCCCGGAATGGACGAGTTCGAGGGCGACCAGCACCACTCGTCGCAGCATCCCGGCCCGGACGCGTACGCAGGCAAGAAAGCCGTGGTCGTCGGGTCGAACAACTCGGCGCACGACATCTGCGCCGCGCTGTGGGAACACGGCGCCGACGTGACCATGGTGCAGCGCTCGTCCACGCACATCGTGAAGTCCGATTCGCTGATGGACCTCGGCCTCGGCGACCTGTACTCCGAACGCGCGCTGGCCGCCGGGGTCACCACCGAGAAGGCCGACCTGATCTTCGCGTCGATCCCGTACCGGGTCCTTCCCGAGTTCCAGATCCCGGTGTACCAGGCAATTCACGAGCGGGACAAGGACTTCTACGCCCGGCTCGAAGCGGCCGGCTTCAAGCACGACTGGGGCGACGACGGGTCCGGCCTCTTCATGAAGTACCTCCGCCGCGGTTCGGGTTACTACATCGACGTCGGTGCTTCGGAGCTCGTCGCCAACGGCAGCATCAAGCTCGCACACGGCCAGGTCGACCATCTGACCGCCAAGACGGTCGTGCTCGCCGACGGCACCGAACTGGACGCCGACCTGGTCGTCTACGCCACCGGGTACGGCTCGATGAACGGCTGGGTCGCCGACCTCGTTGGCCGGGAAACCGCGGACAAGGTCGGCAAATGCTGGGGCCTCGGCTCGGAAACGACGAAGGACCCTGGCCCGTGGGAGGGCGAGCAGCGCAACATGTGGAAGCCGACCCGGCAAGACGGACTGTGGTTCCACGGCGGGAACCTCCACCAGTCACGGCACTACTCGCTGTACCTTGCGCTGCAACTGAAAGCCCGCTACGAGGGCGTGTCCACCCCGGTGTACGGGTTGCCGGAAGTGCATCACCTGTCCTGAAATTGCCGCACCTGCCGGTCGTCCGGGCACATCCGGACGATCGGCGGGGCGATTGCCGTTCCCCGGCGGTAGCTTGCCGCCGTGATCCCCACCGAACTGAAGGAACGGCTCAGCCCGTTCCGCGACGAAGCACTCCGCAGAGATCTCCCCGCGAACGACGTCGACCGCTGGCTTTCCGAAGCCCGCGCATGCGCGACCCTGACCCACGGCGAAGGCCCGGTGGTGGCCCGGTTCGGCGGCCCGCTCCTGCTGCCGCCGGACGCCGAGGACCCGTGGTTCCCGCTCGTCGCCACCCTCGACCTGGCAACGTTTCCGGAGGGCTCCACCGGTCTCCCGCTGCCTCGTGACGGGCACCTGCTGCTCTTCGCCTTCCCGGCCTTCGACGACCCCGGCACCCCGGCATCCGACGGAGCGGTGCGCTACCTCCCGGCCGGCACGGAACTCCGGGAACGCGCGCAGAATCCGTACTTCTACGGCCCCGATTCGTCGTACCGCGAGCTGTCCGAGGCGTACCCGCAGGGCGATCTGCACCTGGCCGCCGACGTCTCCCTGCCGTACGCCGGATTCGTGGAAATCCCCGACCCGCCCTACGAAAGGCCGTTGCCAGGGCATCCCCGCTCGGAGGAACTGGCCGGCGTCTGGCTCGACACCTGCGGCGAGATCACCGCCGACGGCCCGCTGCAGATCGGCGGGTACGCCACCGACGAATCCGGCGGCGACCCGGTGCGCGGTGCCGCGGAGTTCGCCGCCGAGGCCGAGAAAGCGGGTAACCGGGCGAAAAGCGCGGTCTCCTCGGGCTGGGTGCTCCTGGCGAGCTGGAGCCCGGACATCAGCGGCTGGGAAGGGATGCAGATCCACTGGTCGATCCCGGAGGCCGACCTGTCCGCCGGGCGGTTCGAACGCGCGTACACGACGTTCTACTGGAACCCCTGATCAGCCGTTCGCTTCCCGCTCCTGCTTGAACTTCTCGTAGTCGTCGAGCATCTTCCGGTGGTAGGTGCTCAGCCACGCCATGTAGTCGCGCATGTTGGTGACCCGGCGGCGGGGGCCTTCGTCGCCGGTGCCCAGCTTTTCCAGCACGGACTCGGCGAAGGCCGCCCGCTTGTCGAGATAGGCGCGCTCGCCCGCGAGGAACGCGCCCCAGACGTCGTCCTCGACCTTGAAGAAGTGCCCGCGCTGCCCGGTCTGCGTGACCCGCTTGATGAAGCCAACGTCGACGAGCCGCCGCGTGGCCGTGGAGATCCCTGCCGGGCTGGAGCCGAGTTCCTCCATCAGCTCCGCGCTGGACATCGACGGTGCGTTGCTGAGCATGAGGCAGCCGACGATCCGGCCCTCGGCGCGCGGCATCCCCAGCGTCTGCCAGAGCATCCCCATGTCGTCGATGATCTCGTGGCGGGCCTCGTCGCCGAGATGGCGGGGCTCCCGGCTCGATCGCGGCATGCAGTCCATCCTTCCGGTTCCGGGGCGGTCACCGCTCGTGAGCATAGCCGAGTGTTTGGAAATTGTAATCTTCAGAATATTCCGAAGATACGACAAGTCTGGCACGGTAGCGGCATCGATCGCCCCGGCCGCGCTGCTGCGGCCAGCTCTCCCCGGGGATCGAGTGCGCCACCCCTGGCCGGCAACCGGCGGCCCGGGGCCCTCATGGTCAAGGAGTGCCCATGAAGTCCCTGCGTACGGCAGTGAGCGTGCTCGCGCTCGCCTGCGTCGCAACCACCCTCAGCGCCTGTTCGGGGAGCTCCTCCGGTGCTTCCGGAGGAGGCGGCACGCTCGTGGTCGCCGACGGCAACAGCCAGCTCGACACCCTGGTCCCCGGCAACACGGCGCTGGCGTTCTCCCAGCTCGGCGTGCTCTTCGCGCCGATCGTGGCGTTCAAGCCGGACGGGGGTCTCGACTACGTCCAGGCCAGTTCGATCACCGGCAGCGACGGTGCGAAGCAGTGGACGATCAAGTTCCGTCCCGGATGGACGTTCCACAACGGCGAGCCGGTCACCGCGCAGAGCTACGCCGACGGCTGGAACCTCACCGCCTACGGCCCCAACGCCTACGTGGCCGCCGGGGAACTTTCGAACATCGCCGGGTACGACGCCGTGCACCCGGCCAAGGGCGAACCGACGGCGAAGACGTTGTCCGGCCTCAAGGTCGTCGACCAGGAAACGCTGCAGGTCACGTTGACCAAGCCGGACAGCCAGTTCCCGTTCGAGCTCAGCCAGGGCAACGGCGCGTTCTACCCGATGCCCAAGGCCGGGCTGAACGATCTCGCGGCGTTCAAGACCAATCCGATCGGCGACGGCCCGTACCAGATGAGTGCGCCGGCGAAGCTCAACCAGGAGGTACGGCTCAAGCGTTTCGCCGGGTACAAGGGCCCGAACCCCGGGCAGATCGAGAACATCACCTTCCGGATGTACACCAGCCCGGGTACCGCCTACACCGACACCCAGGCGGGCAACGTCGACATCGCGCTCGCGCCGCAGGACAAGTTCCAGCAGATCAAGAACGACTTCGGCGACCGGGTCGCGCATCTCGCCGGGCCGTCGATCGAGTACCTCGGATTCCCGTTGTGGGACAAGCGGTACCAGGACGTCCGGGTCCGCGGGGCGATCTCGCTGGCGATCGACCGGGCGACGATCAACAAGCAGATCTTCGGCGGCCAGTACGAACCGGCGGACTCGCTGTTCTCGTCCAGCATGCTCGGCGGGTCGACGCGGTCCTGCCAGTACTGCGCCTACGACCCGGCCAAGGCCAAGCAGCTGCTCGCCGAAGCAGGCGGGTGGTCCGGCGGCCCGATGACGCTGACCTACCCCGGCGGCGCGGGCTACGACCAGGCGATGCAGTCCATCGCGAACCAGATCCGGCAGAACCTCGGCATCGAGGTCACCGCAAAGCCGACGGTCGGGTTCTCCGATTTCGCCACCGACGTGAAGGAGAAGAAGGTGCCCGGCCCGTTCCGCGGCAAGTGGGGTTCGAGCTACCCGAGCCCGGCCGACACGCTGCACAAGCTGTTCCTGCCAGGAGGGGACTACAACTACTCGGTGGGCGGCTACTCCAGCCCGAAGGTCACCGACCTGATCACCCAGGGCGACGCAGCCCCCGCGGCCACCGACGGCGTGCGCACATACCAGGATGCCGAACGCGCCATTGCCGCCGACTTCCCGGTGGTGCCGTTGTTCTACGAGAAGTTCCCGGTGGTGTATTCGCAGCGGGTCACCGACGTGCACGCACGCCCGGCGCAGATCGACACCGCGGTCGAGGCGGTGAAGCTGAAGTGACTCAGGCCGTGCCGCCGGACCGCATCCTCGGGCTCGCGTCCGCGATCCCGCCGATCGACCGGTTCCCCTCGGTGGACGAGCTCGTCGACGAGTTCGCCGCACTCGCCGAACAGGAGCCGGACACGGTCCGCCGGCGCCGGATCGGCTCGTCCCGCCTCGGCGAGCCGATCCACGAGGTCGTCATCGGCACCGGTGACCAGCACGCGCTGGTGATCGGCGGCGTCCATCCGAACGAGCCGATCGGCAGCCCCACCACCCTCCACCTGGCCCGGACGCTCGCCGCCGACGCGCAGCTGCGCGAGGACCTCGGGTACACGTGGCACATCATCGGCTGCGTCGACCCGGACGGCATGCGGCTCAACGAAGGCTGGTTCAGCTGCACGCTCGACCGGGCCGGGTACGGGCGGGAGTTCTTCCGCCCGGCGTCCGACGAACAGGTCGAATGGACGTTTCCCTTGGCGTACAAGGATCTCTACTTCGACCGCGTGATGCCCGAGACCCTCGCGCTGATGCGGTTGATCGACGAGATCCAGCCCGCGTTCATGTGCACCCTGCACAACGGGGAGATCGGCGGCGTCTACTACTACGTGAGCGCCCCGGCGCCGGAGCTGTACCCGATGCTGCACGCGATCCCGCGGCATCTGGGTATCCCGCTCACGTCCGGCGAGCCGGAAGCGCCGTTCATCCCGCAGTACGCCACCGGGATCTACGGCGACACGGGCGTCGAAAAGCATTACGAGTACGCGCTTTCCCTCGGTCTGGACCCGAAGGAGGGGATGGTCAGCGGTACTTCGAGTGCGGCGTACGCGGCGAAGTACGGCACGTTCACGGTGGTCAGCGAGCTGCCGTACTGGATCCACCCGGACGCCGAAGACGCGACGTCCAGCTCGATCCCGTACCCGGAGGTCCTGCGTGACCGGTCCGAGGTACTGGCCGATCTCGGCGAGCGGATCACCAGCGTGCTCACCGAAGCCGGGCCGGACCTGTCGCTCGATTCGCCGTTCCTCCGGGCCATGCGCCAGTTCGCGCCGCACTTCCTGGAAAGCGCCCGGCAGGAGGCGCGGCGCGCGGAGCTGGCCGACAACGACCGTCTCGCGACCGTCGCGGAGGTGTTCTCCGGAACCGATCTCGCGCACGGGTACCGGATGCGGTACGGCGGAATGACGTTGCGGCTGCTGGAAGCCGAGATCAACGCGGGCAACGGGACCCCGCGCATCCGCGGCCAGTACCGGCGGTTGCGCGCGGTCTACGACGAGTGGGGCGCCGAAGCCGTCCGCGCCACCCCGGCTGAGACCCTGCCGATCAACGCGCTGGTCGGCGTGCAGCTCGGCGCGATCCTGGCCGGTGCCGTGCACGTCCGGGAGCGCTGACATGGCCCGCTACCTGATCGGCCGCGGGCTGCAGCTCGTGCTCGTCTTCGTGGGGGTCACGCTGCTGATCTACCTCGCGGTGTTCACGCTGCCCGGTGACCCGATCGGCAACCTCGCCGGGCACCAGCAGCTGGCCCCGGACACCCTCGCCGCGATCCGCCACCAGTACCACCTCGACGAACCGTTCTGGCAGCAGTACGGCCGGTACCTCGGCGGCGTCGTGCAGGGCGATTTCGGCACCGATTTCTACGGCGAGAGCGTGCTGGACCTGATGGCCGACCGCTGGCCGGTCACCTTGCAGCTGGCGTCGATGGCCTGGGCGTTCGAGATCGTGTTCGGCGTCGGGTTCGGGATCATCGCGGCGCTGCGGCGGCGGAAGCTGGGCGACCACACGATCCTGCTGATGTCGGTCGGCCTGATCTCGATCCCGGCGTTCGTCGCGGCGTTCGCGGCCCAGCTGCTGCTCGGCGTGAAAGCCGGGATCTTCCCGATCGCCGGGAACCAGGAGGGGTGGCCGATGAGCTACCTGCTGCCCGCGGCGGTGCTCGGCGCGGTCGGGGCGGCGGCGGTCACCCGGCTCACGCGGTCGAGCATGATCCAGGCGTTGCAGGCCGATTTCATCCGGACCGCGATCGCGAAAGACCTGCCGTGGTTCCGCGTGGTCGTCCGGCATGCGCTGCGCAATGCGCTGATCCCGGTGCTGACGTTCGTCGCGCTCGACCTCGGGTACCTGCTCGCCAGCACGGTGGTCGTCGAGGGCGTGTTCAACCTGCCCGGTATCGGCCAGCTGCTCTTCACCTCGATCCGGCAGCAGCAGGGGTCGGTGGTGGTCGGCGTCGCGACGGTGCTGGTACTGGTCTTTCTGTTGCTCAACCTGCTCGTGGACATCGGCTACGGGCTACTCGACCCGAGGATCCGCGTTGTCTGACCTGCTGATCACTTCCGAGGAAACGGCGCCGTCCCGCGGCGCCTGGCGCCGGCTGCGGCGTCGGCCGGGGTTCCTGCTCGCGCTGTTCTTCGTGCTGCTGCTGGCGGCGATTTCCGTTGTCCCGCAAGCCTTCGCGGGCTGGTTCGGCAACGGTGACCCGCGGGCCTGCGATCTAGGGCAGAGCGCGAGCGGGCCGGTGTCCGGGCATCCGTTCGGCTTCGACAAACAGGGCTGTGACGTGTACGCCAACGTCATCTACGGCACCCGCGACTCGATCAGTGTCGGCCTGCTGGCCTGCCTGTTCGGCCTGTGCGTCGCGGTGCTGCTCGGCTCCCTTTCGGCATATTACCTCGGCGTGGTGGACGCGATCATCGGCCGGATCTCCGACATCTTCTTCGGTTTTCCGTTCCTGCTCGGGGCGTTGGTGCTGCTCACGGCGTCGCGGTCGCACAGCGTGTGGACGGTGTCGGCCGCGCTCGCGATGTTCACCTGGCCCGCGCTGACGCGCATGATGCGGGCGTCGGTGCTGTCGGTGAAGGAGCTCGATTACGTCCTCGCCGCGCGGAGTCTCGGTGCCGGGGACTGGCGGTTGATCCGGAAACACTTGCTGCCCAACGCGATCTCACCGGTGATCGTGGTGAGCGCGCTGAACATCGGCGGGGTCATCGCGGCGGAGGCGACCTTGACGTTCCTGGGCGTCGGGCTGCAGCAGCCCGCGATCTCCTGGGGGTTGCAGCTGTCGAACGCGCAGAGCGATTTCCAGGTCCACCCGCATCTGCTGATTTTCCCCGCACTGTTCCTGAGCGTCGCGGTCCTCAGCTTCCTGGTGCTGGGTGACGCGCTGGAGGACGTGCTCGACCCGAGGCGGAGCGATGGCTGAACAGGACGCGTTACTGGACGTCCGGGACCTGCACGTCGAGTTCGGCCGGTTGCCCGCGGTGCGCGGGGTGTCGTTCACCCTGCGGCCGGGCGAAACGCTGGCCGTGCTCGGCGAATCAGGGTCGGGCAAGAGCGTGACGGCGCAGGCGGTGATGGGGTTGCTCGACGCGCGCCGCAGCGAGGTCCGCGGCGAAATCCGGCTCGACGGCGTCGACCTGCTTTCTCTTGGCAGGCGCGAACGGCGGCGACGGCAGCGGCACCGGATCGCCATGGTGTTCCAGGACGCGCTGGCGGCGTTGAATCCGGTTGCTTCGGTCGGCGCGCAAATTGCGGAAGTGCTGCGGGTACACGGTAATCAGTCGAAATCGGCGGCGCGTAAGGGTGCCATCGAACTGATGGATCGGGTACGCATTCCGGCGGCGGGTTCGCGGTACGACAGCTATCCGCACCAGCTTTCCGGCGGAATGCGGCAGCGGATCATGATCGCGATCGCGCTGGCGCTCGAACCGGAAATCCTGATCGCCGACGAGCCGACGACCGCGCTGGATGTCACCGTGCAGGCCCAGATCCTCCAGCTGCTCACCGAACTTCGCGACGACACCGGGACCGCCTTGATCTTCATCACCCACGACCTTTCGGTGAGCGCCGAAATCGCCGACCGGATCGCGGTCATGTATTCCGGCCGGATCGTGGAAACCGGGTCGGCCGCCGATGTTTACCGGCATTCGAATCATCCGTACACCTTGGGGCTGCTCAATTCCGTCCCGCGCGTGGCAACGCGAGGGAAACGGCTCACGCCCATTGCGGGTAGCCCGCCTTCGTTGTCGGCGTTGCCGCCGGGGTGTTCGTTCCATCCGCGGTGCCCGCGTTCGGCCGAGATCTGCCTGCGCGAGGAGCCCGTCCTGCCTCTGGACGGGCACGGCAGCGCGTGTCATTTCGCCCTGGAGGTGGGCAGTGTCTGAGCCAGTGCTGGTCGTGCGTGACCTCGTGCGGCGATTTCCCGTGCGGGACAAGGGAGTGCTGCGCCGGGAGATCGGCGAGGTGAAGGCCGTGGACGGGGTGAACCTGACCATCGGCCGCGGCGAGACACTCGGGCTGGTCGGCGAATCCGGCTGCGGCAAGTCGACACTCGCCCGGCTGATCCTCGCCCTCGACCGGCCGGACGCCGGAAGCGTCACGCTCGCCGGGACCGACGTGTTCTCCCTGTCCCGGCGCGAGTTGCGGGCCTTCCGCCGGAAAATGCAGATCGTGCTGCAAGACCCGTACACCTCGCTGAACCCGCGGATGACGGTCGGGGAGATCATCGGCGAACCGCTGGAGATCCACCCGGACGTCGCCCCGCGGGCCGAGCGCGCGGGGTACGTGCGCGACCTGCTGAAACGCGTCGGCCTGAACCCGGACCACGCGGCCCGGTACCCGTACCAGTTCTCCGGCGGCCAGCGGCAGCGCGTCGGGATCGCGCGGGCGCTCGCGCTGCGGCCGGAGCTGCTCGTGCTGGACGAACCGGTGTCCGCGCTCGACGTGTCCGTGCAGGCCCAGGTGCTGAACCTGCTGGAGGACATCCAGCGCGACCTTGGCCTGGCGTACCTGTTCATCGCGCACGACCTGTCGGTGGTCCGGCACGTGTCCGACCGCGTCCAGGTGATGTACCTGGGGAAGATGGTCGAGCTGGGCAGCGCGGACCAGGTACACGACCGGCCGACGCATCCGTACACGCAGGCGCTGCTGTCGGCGGTGTCGGAGCCGGATCTCGACGTGGTACGCGAACGCATCGTGCTGGAGGGCGAGGTACCGAGCCCGCTGAACCCGCCGTCCGGTTGCCGGTTCCGCACGCGGTGCTGGAAAGCGCAGGACATCTGTGCCACGGAAGAACCGACGCTGACCGGGCGGCCCGGTTCGGATCACCCGAGCGCGTGTCACTTCGCCGACGCTCTCCCGGCGTAGGCGGTGCGCATGGCGCGGGCGAGGTCGGGGTTGCCGTAGCGTCCGTCGGTTTCGAGCGCGGCGATCACGCTTTTGGCGGTCTGCGGGGGTTTGTCTTGGCTGAGCTTGGCTTTCGCCTCGATCCGCTGCACCGGGATGCGGAAGCCGACCGTGCCGTGTTGGATCCGCTGGGCGTACTCGGCGTCCGCGGCTCCACTGTGGACTCGCCGGGGGCACGCGACGCCGTCCTCGAAATGGTCGACCAGGCGGCTGAGCTCGCGGAAGTTTTCCTGCGGGGAAAGCAGTTCCGGCCTGCCGTGCAGATGTGCGACGGTGAAGTTCCAGGTCGGCACCGCGGGTCCGGCATGGTCGTACCAGCTGGGCGAGACGTATCCGTGTGCACCCTGCACGATCACCAGGACGTCGTGCTCGCCCAGCTCGTGCAGCTCTTCGTCGGGCCGTCCGACGTGGCCGACGAGGACGATCCCCGGTGCGGTTTCGTCGAGGAGGACCGGATAATGCGACGCCACGATCCCGGTGCTGGTCGTGCTCACGAGCGTGACGAAGGGGTAGTCGCGGATGAGCTGACGGACGTCGTCGGTCTCGTACGCAGGGTTGTGTCTCATCGGGTACTCCAGGTGCCATGGACCAGCTGACCACCGACGACGGTCGCGGTCACCGGGACCGCCGCCAGTTCGGCGGTGGGGACTTCGAACGGATCGGCGTCCAGGACGGTGAAATCCGCGTACTTACCCGGCGTGATGCTGCCGACCTGATGCTGGGTGCGGCACGCGCGGGCCGCACCCATCGTGTACGCGTGCAAGGCTTCCGCCACGGTGATCGTCTCTTGTGGACCGATCAGGCGGCCGGAACCGGAGCGCCGTTCGACCATGAACTGCATGGCCCGCAAGGGCGCTCCGTCGGCGACCGGCCGGTCCGAACTGCCCGCGATCGGGATGCCGTGGTCGAGCAGGCTGCGTCCGCGATACATCCATGGGGCGCGGTCTGGGCCCATGACGGCGGCGTAGTCGTCGCCGAACGCGTGCAGGAAAGTCGGCTGCAGAACGGCCGTGACCTGCGCTTCCGCGAGCTTCGGCAGCTGGTCCGGGCGGACGAGGCCGCAGTGCTCGATCCGATGCCGCGGGTCGGGACGGGGATGGCGGCGCTGCGCGGTGGTCACGATTTCCAGCGCAGCATCGATGGCTCGGTCGCCGATGGCGTGCAGCGCGAGTTGCCACCCCGCCGCGTGGGCGGCGCACGCGGCTTCGGTGATTTCCTCGACGTCGGCCAGGTCGCCGCAGGTGTCGCTGCCGAGGTAAGGCTCGGTGAGCGCCGCGGTGCGAGCCATCATGCCGCCGTCGAGCCAGGTTTTGGCGGCACCGAGGGAAAGCCGTCCGTTGCCGAATCCGCTGCGCAACCCGAGTGGCAGCGCGCGGGTGACGCCGTCGGCCGGATGCGCTTGGGTCGCCTGCAGCGCGTCCAGGGACACCATCAGCTGCGTGCGGATCGGCAGGTCCGCGTTCTGGTACGCGAGCGCCTCGATGGGGGAGCGGGCCGTGAGCCCACCGCCCAGCCCGGCCTCGGTGACGGACGTAATGCCTTGCGCCGCACAGGTTTCCGCCGCTCTCGCGATTGCTTTCTGGAGGGTTTCCAGGGGGTACGGCGTCCGCAGCGCGTTGACGATCTCGGTCGCCGCTTCGAGGAAGAGCCCCGTCGGCCGCCCGTCTTCCAGCACCACGCCGGGTCCGCGAGGGGGCTCGGGCAGTTCGTCGAGCACCGCGGTACTCACGAGATGCGCGTGCCCCGACGTGTGGATGACGTACACCTTGCGCCCCGGCGCGGCCCGGTCGAGGTCTTCGCGGGTCAGGTGCCTGCCGAACGGACGCTGGTCGTACCCGATCACGTCGACCCAGCCGTCCGTCTGCGCGGCAGCCGCCTCGATCACGCCCAACGCCTGGTCGATCGTGGCCGCTCCGGTGAGGTCGACGGCCCCGGCGGCCAGCCCGGCCCACGCAAGGTGACTGTGCGCATCGACGAACCCCGGCACGACCACGCGCCCACGCGCGTCGACCACCTCGGCCGCGGAAACCCCGTCGAGATCCCGATCCAGCCCGACGATCCGCCCGTGCATCACCCCGACCCGCTCCGCCAGCGGATACGCCGGATCCATCGTCCGGATCCGCGCGTTGCCGACCACCAGATCCAGCCGCATGACACCTCACCCAGTGATCCGAAGATTCGGAATTTCCTGAAGACTCGAAACCTTGGGCCAGAGTAGCGCACGCGTGCCACCACGGCCAGTACTCCGGGATGCGAGCCGAGATCCACGCGCGGACGTGCTGCTCGGCACTGGTGCCGGGCATTCCGGGGAGCGTTCTTCTCGCGAACGCCGCCGGCGGCAGCCTTCGCGAGAAGAGCCGACGTGCGTGGTCTGCCGGGGAATGCCGCTGCTGTCGAACGAGCCGGGAGCGCGAGAGCGTGGTCGGGCGGGGAATGCCGCTGCTGTCGAACGAGCCGGGAGCGCGACAGCGTGGTCGGCTGGAGAACGCCGCGGCGGCCGAGCTCAGGCCGCGCCGGGAATCGACACCCGCACCAGCAGCCCGCCACCCGGCCGCGGCTGTGCGGTCACCGATCCGCCGTGCGCCTCCGCGATCGCCCGCACCACCGACAGCCCCAAACCGGATCCCCGGGGCAGGCTCTGCCGGTCGAGGCACAGCCGCCGGAAGGGCTCGAACAGGCGCGCCGCGTCGTCCGGACCCAGTTCCGGGCCGGTGTTCTCGACCTCGGCCACGCATCCGCCGTCGCGCTCCCCGGTGCGCGCCGACACCCAGCCGCCCGGATGGTTGTACAGGAACGCATTGTCGAGCAGGTTGCACAGCATCCGGCCGAGCAGCACGGCGTCACCGAGCACCTTGGCCGACCCCAGCTCGGCCCGGGCCTCGACGTCCTCGGCCGCCTGCGCCGGACGCCGCGGGAGCAGGTCGCCGGTGAGCCTGCCCAGGTCGACGATCTCGGTGCGGGCCACGGTTTCCGGGTTCTGCGCGAGCGCGAGCAGGCTTTCGAGGAGCCGCTCCTGCTGGTCCGTGCTCGCGAGCACCTTGGTGCCGAGTGCGGTGACCGCGCCGTCGGCGCCGGGCCGCGCCAGCGCCACCTCGGCCACCGCCCGCTGCGTCGCGACCGGGGTTTTCAGCTCGTGCGCGGCATTCGCGACGAACCTGCGCTGGGCGGCGAACGACCGTTCCAGCCTGCCCAGCATGTGGTCGAAGGTGTCGGCGAGCTCCTTGACCTCGTCCGCAGGCCCGGCCAGCCGGATCCGCGTACTCAGATCCTGCCCGGCGACCTGCTGGGCCGCCGCGGTGATCCGGCGGACCGGCGCCAGCGCCCGCCGCGCGACGAGCCAGCCGGTGATCGCCGAGGCGGCCACGGCAACGGCGAGGGCGAGCCCACCGGCGCGGAGCAGCGCATGCGTGATGATGTCCGGAAGGGACGGCGAATCGTGGCCGGGTACCACCGTGCCCGCCGCGTCCATCGGCCGGACCGGCGCGTCCGGGGGCAGGTCGAACGTCGGCAGCGCGGCGGCGACCTCGGCCGGCAGGACCGACCTGGCCAGCAGGATCGTGATGCCGAGCAGCACGGCGCCGATCGCAGCGGTGAACGTGGTGTAGATGAGCGTGAGACGCGCCCGCAGCGTCCAGCGCCTCACGAAATCCGGTACCCCACCCCGGGGACGGTCTCGATCACCTGCGGTTCCGCCAGCTTCCGGCGGAGCCCGGCCATGGTCACCCGCACGGCATTGGTGAATGGGTCGGCCTTCTCGTCCCACGCCCGTTCCAGCAATTCCTCCGCCGAGACCACCGCGCCGTTCGCACGCAGCAGTTCTTCGAGGACGGTGAACTCCTTTTTCGTCAACAGCACCTGCCTGCCGTCGCGGACGACCAGGTGCCGGGCCGGATCGAGGGTGATGCCCGCACGAACGAGCACCGGCGGCACCATGGTCCGGCTCCGGCGGCCGAGTGCGTACACCCGCGCGACCAATTCGGCGAAGACGAATGGTTTCGGCAGATAATCGTCGGCACCCCGTTCCAATCCGGAAACCCGGTCCGCGACTTCCGCCGCGGCAGTCAGCATGAGGATTTTCGTCGCGGACTGCCCGGTGGCGAGGGAACGGCAGACCTGGTCACCGTGCACGAGCGGCAGTCCACGGTCGAGTACCAGTACGTCGTACTCGGTGCGTCGGCATCTGTCGAGTGCCGAAGCACCGTCGTGGACGATGTCGACCACGAGGTCCTGATCGCGCAAGCCGTCTCCGACCGCGTTCGCCAGAAGCTCGTCGTCTTCCGCCACGAGGATGTGCATGCGTCCCTGAATACCACGCGATGATCAAGTTCACCAAGGATACAGTCACCATGGGACAGCATATTCAGCCTTTTCTTACCTAAAGAAACAATAAAGCGCGGGCTAGCGTTCGCGTAACGCCCGCCCCGGCAAGCTGACTTCCGTTCCGGAAAACGCCGGAATGCACGAACGGAGTGGGAGAATCCAATGAAACTGACTCGCATTCTCGGCGCCGCTGCGGTCACCGGGGTGGCTTGTGCCGGGATCGCCCTGACCGCGGGCCCTGCCTTCGCCGCCGACGCCCCGCAGCAGCTGCGCTGCATCCCGGCCTCGCCGGCGTCCCCGTTGCAGCCGGCCACGCCGGGCGGCAGCGGTGGCGCGACGCTGCCGACCAACCTGCCGACCGACCTGCCCACGCGGGCGATCAAGTGCACGACGGACGGCGGCCCGACGCTCCCGGTCGAGCCGACCCTCCCGACCCAGCCGGGCGTGCCTGCCGAGCCGGGTGTGCCTGCCCTGCCGGTCCGCGGCTGACCGGGACGGGGTGACGACCGGGTCCGCAGTGGACAGTCCCTTCTCGGCAGTCCACTGCGGATCCGGTCACTGGCTGTTGCGCACCACCGCGTCCTGGATCACCCGGGCTGCCTCCGGGTACGCGCCCGGGTTCGGCCCGGCGTAGTTGAGCCGGATGAATCGCCCGGTCGGTTCCGCGGGGAACCATTCGTCGCCGGAACCGATCACGACCCCGGCCGCTTCGCAGTCGCGGATCACCTGCGGCAGGTCGGTCGTGCCCGGCAGGCGGGCCCAGAGGTTGAGGCCGCCACGGGGCACGGATTCCGCCTGTACCGCGGGCGCGTGCTCGCGCAGGCTGGTGAGCAGCAGGTCGCGCCGGGTTTTGAGCTGGTGGCGGACCCGGCGCAGGTGGGTGCGCCACGCCGGGTGCGTGACGACGTCGAGCGCGACCGTCTGCAGCACGGTGCTCACGTACATCGACTCGGCGAGAGTATCGACGAGAATCCGGTCGCGGGCCGGTCCGCGCGCGATCAGGGCGGCTACCCGGATCGCGGGGGAGACGCTCTTGGTGAGGGACCGGAGGTAGACGACGTGCCCGTCGTCGTCGCGGCCGGCGACCGGCTGTGGTTCCGCGGTGATGCCGAAGTCGTGGGCGGAATCGTCCTCGATGAGAAACGCGCCGTGCTGCCGGACGGTGTCGAGGATCCGGCTGGTGAGGCCGGGATGCCACAGCGCGCCGGTCGGGCTCGCGAAGCTGGGCTGGCCGTAGAAGGCCCGCGCCCCGGTCTGCGCGAAGGTGCGGGACAGCACCTCGGGATCGGGGCCGTCCGGACCGCTCGGTACCGGCACCATCGTGACACCTGCCTTGGTTGCCGCGAGGATGGCGCCCCAGTAGGTCGGCGATTCGAGCAGCAGCGGCCGTCCCGGGCCGACGAGCGCGCGGAACGCCGTCACCAGGCCGCTTTGGCTGCCCGGGGTGATCACGACGTCGCGGGGGGTGGCAGCGGCGATTCCGGCGGGGGTCGCGAGTTCCGCGGCGAACCACGCCTGGAGCTCCGCGACGCCCGCAGTGGGCGGCCGTCCGACAAGGGCGGCAGTGCGCGCGGCACGGGCGAACGCACTCCGGACGAGACGTTCCGGCAGCAGCTCGGGATCGGGGTAGCCGGAGTGTAGCGCTACTACGTTGTTGGACACGAACTGTAGCGCGCCAGGCCGACGCAGCAGCCGGTGTCCGGACGAGCCGAGTGCGGCGGTCTGCCACCCGTAGTCACTGGCGCGAGCGACCGGTGTCGCGCGGACGAAGGTCCCGACGCCGGGCATGCTTTCCACTAGTCCCTGGGAAGACAAGCTGCGCAAGGCTTTCTGCACCGTCACCGGACTCGCCGAGTATTGCGCGACGAGCTCCCGCGAGGTCGGCAGCCGCGCCCCGGCCGGTGCCGTCCCGATCCACTCGCGGAGGGCAGCGGCGATCCGCGAGCTGCTATCGTCGGTCATGAAGCTTGAGGATAGCGCTACTCTCCCCGATGTGAAGGTGCTACCCCGCTCCGGCCTCTGGTGGGGTCTGCTCGGTGTGGTGGCGTTCTCGTTCACGGTGCCTTTCACGCGTGTCGCAGTGGAAAGCGGCGGTCTGTCGGCGTTGTTCATCGGCTCGGCCCGCGCAGTGGTGGCCGCGGCGCTCGCCGGTGCCGCGCTATTGCTGACCAGGCAACGCCTTCCACGCGGTACCCAGTGGGTGCGGGTGGCGATTGTCGCGGGCGGGGTCGTGGTGGGCTTTCCGTTGCTCACGTCGTACGCGCTCACCACGGCTTCGGCGAGCCACGGCGCCGTCGTGATCGCGCTTCTCCCCGCTGCGACGGCTGTGACAGCGGTGCTGCGGGTCCGCGAACGGCCGCCGGTGGTTTTCTGGATCATGGCCGCGGTCGGCGCTGCAGCAGCCGTCGGTTTCGCTGTCGGGCAAGGCGGTCTGGGCGGATTGCACTGGTCGGACGCGCTCCTCTTCGGCGCCGTGCTCGCGGCCGCGATCGGGTACGCGGAGGGCGGCCTGCTGGCCCGGGAATTGGGCGCCTGGCAGACAGTTTCCTGGGCGCTGGTGGTTTCCGCGCCGCTGATGGTCGTGCTCACCGCGGTCTCAGTGGCGGATCACCCGCTCCGCGCGACGCCGATGGAGTGGGCGGCGTTCGCGTACCTGGCCGTGGTGAGCATGTACCTGGGCTATTTCGCCTGGTACCGCGGCCTCGGCTTGGGTCCGATGACACAGGTCAGCCAGGTCCAGCTGGTACAGCCGGTGCTGACGCTCCTGTGGTCGGCGCTGTTCCTCGGCGAACACCTGACGTGGCCGACGATTCTCGGCGGCCTCGCCGTGGTCGCGTGCGCCGGAACCGTGGTGCGCGTGCGGAGCAGGTAGCTACTCGACCCGCTTGCCCTCGGCGAGGTTCTTCAGCATGGCGTTGTACGCAGCCAGTTCCTCGCCACCGGTGGTTTCCTCGCGCCGGTCGCGCCGCTTCGCCTCGCGTTCGTCCTGCCGCGCCCACTGCACCAGCAGCGCAATGAGCACGAGCAGCACCGGGATTTCGCCGGACGCCCACGCGATCCCGCCGCCGAGCCGCTGGTCGGTGAGCAGATCGCCGACCCACGGCAGCCGCAGCGAGGTGTAGAAGTCGCGGCCGATCACGGTCTGCATGTTCATCAGGATCACGCCGAAGAACGCGTGGAACGGCATGGCCCCGAACATCATCCCGAGCCTGCCGATGTGCGGCAGCCGTCGCGGCGCCGGGTCGACGCCGATCACCGGCCAGTAGAAGACGTAGCCGACGAGCAGGAAGTGCGCGTTCATCGCCAGGTGCGCCCAGTGGTAGTTGAGCGCGGAGTCGAAGAGACCGGAGAAGTACAGCGCGTAGAAGGAACCGACGAACAGCAGCAGCGCGACGATCGGGTTCGTCAGAAACCGCGATACCGGCGAATGCACGGCGGCGAGCAGCCATTCGCGCGGACCCGGGGGAGCGTCGCCGCCTGCCGGGGGGAGTGCGCGCAGGGCGAGCGTGACGGGGCCGCCCAGCACGAGCAGCACCGGTGCGACCATCGACAGGAGCATGTGGTTGCCCATGTGCACGCTGAACATCGCGGGCGCGTACCGGCCGATCCCCGACGACGTCGCCAGCAGGATCACCAGGCAGCCGGCCAGCCACGACACGAGACGGCCGACCGGCCACGCGTCGCCGCGCTTGCGCAGCCGCCGTACGCCCGCCAGGTACAGCCCGGCGAGGACGAGCGCGAGGGTGCCGTAGACGAGGTCGAACCGCCAGTCGGTGAGCAGCCGCCAGAACGTGGGCGGGCCTTGAAGTTCGTATCCGATGAGCAGTTCGACGGTCGACGGCTGGGTGATCGCGTCCGGCGGCGGGGGCGTGCGGGCGAGCCCGGACGCGATGCCGATGGTGACGAACATGATCAGCACCTCGACGGCCGCGAGCCGCAGCAGCTGACTGCCGCCCTTGCCGTCGACGAGGTTCGCGACCCCGCGGCTGCGCTGCTGGTGCCCGAAGACACCGAGGAGCAGCAACGCGACGGTCTTGGCGACCACGAGCAGGCCGTAGTCGGTGGTGAAGAGGTCGGCGAGGTTGATCCGCACCAGCGCGTTGACGACGCCGGACACCGCCATCACGATCCAGCAGACCAGCGCCAGCTTGGAGAACCGCTGCGCGGCGAGGCTGAGGTGCTTGCCACGGCGCCAGCCCAGTGCGAGCACGGCGAGCAGCCCGCCGACCCACAGCGCGGCGGCGACCAGGTGGTACAGGAGGCTGTTGGTGGCCAGATCGTGCGAACCGCCGCTCGCGGAGTGCCCGGTGACCGCCACCGGCACCAGCCCGCCGACGGCCAGCACGAACAGCACCACGCTCCAGCCCCAGCTCAGCACCAGACGGCAGCCGAGCGCGAGGAGGATCGCGATCAGGGCCGTCCAGAGCCAGGCTTTGGGTTGCTCGATCGCGTTGATCAGGTCGAGAAGCGTGTCCGGGGCAAGGACTTCGCCGAGCGGTTTGCCCGCGCTGTCCGCCGCGGTGAAGACGACGGACAGGATGGCGGCCGCGAACCACACCCACGCGGCAATCCCGGCGGTGCGGACGGCGGCGTACCCCTCGGGGCCGAGCGTGCCCGATTTCTGGGGCGGTACGAGGAAAGCGGCCAGCAGCAACGCGCCGACGCACACGACCGAAGCCGCCTCGGCGAGCACCCGGACCACGGTGACGCCGTACCGCGTGACGAGGCCGGGGTCGGGCAGCCCGGCGATGAGGTAACCCGCCCCGCCGGTGAGCGCGACGAGCCCCACCGCGACGACCACCGCGAGCACGACCCCGACCGACAGCAACGGAAGCACACTCGTCCGGCGTCCGGCGGGTGCATCCGGCTTGGGCACAGGTTCCGAACTCACCCCACGAGACTAGGCCGGTCCGGCCCGCGGCGGCACGGGGCCCTGGCTCTCGCGCGGGGTGTTTGCCCTGGCCGGGATGCCCCGGGATGTCTTGGAATGTCTCGGGATGGCCGAATCCGGTGCGCGGCAAGACATTCCTCTATGCTCCGCCGATGACCAGCAGCCGTCGCCGCCGTCCGACGCTGGACGACGTCGCGCGGGCGGTCGGGGTGTCGCGCGCCACGGTGTCCAACGCCTACAACCGGCCTGACCAGCTGTCGGCGCGGTTGCGGGAGCAGATTCTGCGGGTGGCGGGTGAACTCGGTTACCCCGGCCCGGACCCGACCGCACGCAGCCTGGCGACGAGCCGCACCGGCGCGATCGCGTTCCTGCTCGATTCGTCCCTGTCCGCCGCGTTTTCGGACCCGGCGCTGTCGATCACCCTGGACGCGCTCGCGAAGACGGTCGAACCCACCGGAAACGCCCTGCTCCTCCTGCCCGGCGGCGAAGCACAGGACGGCCCACCGGCGTCGCGGGTGCTGGCAGCACAGGCGGACATCGCGGTCGCGTACTCCCTCGCCGACGGCACTCCCGCACTGGAAGCGGTACGCGCCCGGGGTTTGCCGCTGGTGGTCATCGACCAGCCGCTGCTGCCGACGTCAGCGAGGGTAGGCTGCGACGATCGTGGCGGAGCGGCACTCGCAGCGCAGCATTTGGCGGACTTGGGCCACCGGAGGTTCGGAATCCTCGCCGCACCACGCATTCAGCGTCATTCGAGCGCTTTCCACGGCACCCGCGAACGCCTGGCCGGGTACCTCGACACGCTGTCGTCGGCCGGAATCACCGACGTCACCGTGACCGAAGCCCCGTGGCTCTCCGCCCAGACCGCCCGCGCCCGCGTCACCGACCTCCTGACGACCGATCCCCGGCCGACCGCACTGCTCTGCATGTCCGACCAGTTGGCCTTCGCCGCCATCGCCGCCGCCCGCCGCCTGGGACTACGCGTACCGGAAGACGTTTCGATAGTCGGCTTCGACGACACCCCGCAAGCCGCATGGTCCGAACCACCACTGACCACCGTCCGCCAGGACCTGGCCGGAAAAGGCCGAGCCGCCGGAGAACTGGTCCTGCGCCTGCTGAACGGCGATCCCCCTCCGCCGCCACTCGAACTGCCGGTGTCCTTGGCCGTCCGGGAAAGCACTGCGGCCCTTTGATTTTCTGGGGTGGTCGGTGGGTGTTTTGGCAAGACCGTCCACCGATCTGTGGATAACGAGGTCCCATTCGAGTGAAGGGGACCGAGTTGTCCACAAGCGGCAAAATGCGTGCAGACAAACTGCTGCGGACGCGCCATCGTAGAGGTACGCGATTCCCATGGCGGCCACCCGGCCACCGGAGGTAAGCGTTTCCTCGGCGGCCACCCGGTCGCCGACAAGAGGGGGTTTACCACAATGTTCCACCGCCTGAAGCCGACCCTGCCCTTCCCCGGCCGCCCCGCCTGGCCCGGCACCCCGTCCAGGATGCCCGGCACCGCAGGCCGCCTGCCCCGGGTCCTGCTGCTGGTAGCCGCCGGTCTCCTGGCCGGTTCCGGGATGGCACAAGCAGATCCGGCCCCGCCGACCTGCACAGCAGGCGAATTCTGCCTATGGGACGGCGAAAACTATTCCGGCACCACCCAGCATTACGACCTGCGCACCGCCAACCCAAGCGACTGCATCCCCCTCCCCGAGGGATTCCAGGCACATTCCTTCGTGAACCGAATGACCAGGGACGTCACCATCTATCAGGACACGGAATGCACGACCGAGGGAGATTTCATCACCTATCCCGGTGGCGGCACCTACGTGCCACAGTCTCCGTTCGTGGTCCGTGCCCTGAAAGTGTGGGAGTAGCCCCGGGCCCCGGAGCTTTCCGAGCGCCGGGTTCGGGACTGGTGAACGGTCAGCTCAATAACCGCAACACCAGAGCTGGAGAGCAACCAGCTCGATAACGGCCAGCCCGCAACTGGCCGACGGTCACCCCCGCAACCGCTACACCGGGCCTGCCGAACGACCAGCCCCGCAACCCCGAGACCGGGACCGCCGAACCGGCCAGCTCCAGGCCGAGTCGACTCGCAGCCGGTTACGCCGGTCCCTGGGGCCGCACCCCCGAGCGGCCCCCCGGCCCGTGGGCGCACCCCCGCGCACACCGCGCCCACGGGCCCCCAACCCTCCCGACCCCTTGCCTCCCGACCCGACCGTCCCGTCCCTCCTGACCCTCCCGACCCCTCGCCTCCCGAGCCCGGCCCCGACCCAGGCCCGGGAGGCGAGGCCCCCGCCCTGCCCATACCCACGAGACGCCCGCCCAGCCACCCGCCCCGGCGACGGACACAGCCGGGCCGCAGTCCTGCCCTTCCGTCCCATCCCGCTCACCCGGAGATCCCAGGCCGCCAGACCCCTGACCCGTCCACCCACACCGCCCCAGTTCCGCCGACCACCCGACCCACCGCATGTCCACAACACACCCGGAGATCCCGATGCCTCCGTCCCGCAACCCGGCACCCCCGCACCCCACCCGGCCACCTCCCGGACGTCCCCCGCAAGCGGTGCGTACCGGCTCTGTCGCACCCCGTCGCAACCCGCCTCCCCACGCCCCCAAATCCGCCGAACCGAACCTGAAACGATTCGACGGTGTCGAACGATCGAGAGATTGGCGATGACTAAGCTGCCCATGCTGGAGAGCAGCAACTGTCGGCCACCCGGGCCCTCGTAGCTCAGCTGGATAGAGCAAGAGCCTTCTAATCTCTAGGTCGCAGGTTCGAGTCCTGCCGGGGGCACTACCAGGGGAAACGCTGTGCTAGCCCCTAGCACAGCGTTTCTCCAGCCAGAGACTTCCGGCCCGCGGCGACATCCCACGCCTGCCGAAGCGCGCCGTCACCCGTCTCCCCACTACTCGACCCCGCCGAGACGTATTCGTGATCTTCGCTGCCCACAGTCACCACCCCGACTCCCGGGACGCCCCATGACCGACCACCCCCGACCTCCCGGCCGCCGCGCCCGCAACCGAGCCACCCGAGCCATCTTCGACGAAGCCCGCCGCGCCGGATTGGTCCGCCGTCACCTCCTCAAACTCCACTACCTGACCGACCACCCGCACCCGGCCACCCAGCCGCACGCCGTAGCCAACCCACCAGCTGACGAAGACTCACCAGCCGCCCCAGACTTAGCCGCCCCAGACTTAGCCGCCCCAGACTTAGCCGCCCCCGGCTCAGCTGCCCCCGGTCCAGCAGCCGTCGATTCACCGGCTGCTCTCGACACCACGACCGCCAACCCGCCAGCAGCCATCACCCCGCCAGCCATCACCCCGCCAGCCGCCACCCCGCCAGCCGCCACCTCGCCAACCGCCAACCCGCCAACGGCCGCCAACCCGCCAGCAGCCACCCCGCCTGCAGCCAACCCACGAGCGGCCAACCCACCAGCTGCCAACCCGCCAGCGGCCAACCCGCCAGCCGCTCACCCGAACCGCCGCTCCACCGCACCCCGCCGCCCACGCAGAGCCAAGAGATCAGAGCAACTCACCCTCGAGTTCCCCACCCCGCCGCAACCGTCCACCCCGACCGGCGAAGCGGCATGACCCGCCGAACCCACGCCCGACCGCAACAGGAGGAACACAAGGAGGAACGCGACCGCAATTGATATCGTCCGCGTGATGTGGGCATGACCCTCGGTGATCCGGTGGTGACCGCCGTCAGGGCGCCGGAGGGGCCACTCTACGATCGCTGGCATGGCCGAGTTCATCTACACCATGAAGAAGGTGCGCAAGACCGTCGGGGACAAGGTCATCCTCGACGACGTGAGCACCGCGTTCTACCCCGGCGCCAAGATCGGCGTGGTGGGTCCGAACGGCGCAGGCAAGTCGACCGTTCTCAAGATCATGGCGGGGATCGAGCAGGCCAGCAACGGCGAAGCGTTCCTGCAGCCGGGCGCCACCGTCGGCATCCTCATGCAGGAGCCGGAGCTGGACGAGACCAAGACGGTCCGGCAGAACGCCGAGGAGGGCCTCGGCGACACCAAGAAGAAGCTCGACCGCTACAACGAGATCGCCGAGCAGATGGCGACCGACTACAGCGACGCGCTCATGGAGGAGATGGGCAAGCTCCAGGAAGACCTGGACCACGCCGACGCCTGGGAGCTCGACTCCACCGTCGAGCAGGCCATGGACGCCCTGCGCTGCCCGCCGCCGGACGAGCCGGTCACCCACCTCTCCGGGGGTGAGCGCCGCCGCGTCGCGTTGTGCAAGCTGCTGCTGTCCGCGCCCGACCTGCTGCTGCTCGACGAGCCCACCAACCACCTGGACGCCGAAAGCGTGCTGTGGCTGGAGCAGTTCCTCGCGAACTACAACGGCGCCGTCCTGGCCGTCACCCACGACCGGTACTTCCTCGACAACGTCGCGCAGTGGATCATGGAGCTCGACCGCGGCCGCGTCGTCGGCTACGAGGGCAACTACTCCACGTACCTGGAGAAGAAGCGCGAGCGGCTCGAGGTACAGGGCAAGAAGGACGCGAAGCTCGCCAAACGGCTCAAGAGCGAGTTGGAATGGGTGCGGTCCAACGCGAAGGCGCGTCAGACCAAGTCCCGCTCGCGGCTCGACCGCTACGAGGAGATGGCCGCGGAGGCCGACAAGCACCGCAAGCTCGACTTCGAGGAGATCCAGATCCCGCCGGGCCCGCGGCTCGGCAGTGTGGTGGTCGAGGTCGACAAGCTGCGCAAGGGCTTCGACGACCGCGTCCTCATCGACGGCCTCTCGTTCGACCTGCCGCGCAACGGCATCGTCGGCGTGATCGGCCCGAACGGCGTCGGCAAGACCACGCTGTTCAAGACCATCGTCGGGCTCGAGGAGCCGGACGCGGGTGCGGTCAAGATCGGCGAGACGGTCAAACTGTCCTATGTGGACCAGTCCCGCGGCGGGATCGACCCGAAGAAGACCGTGTGGGAGGTCGTGTCCGACAAGCTCGACTACATCCACGTCGGCCAGACCGAAATGCCCTCGCGTGCCTACGTGAGCGCGTTCGGCTTCAAGGGCCCGGACCAGCAGAAGCCGGCCGGGGTGCTGTCCGGTGGCGAACGCAACCGGCTCAACCTCGCGCTCACGCTCAAAGAGGGCGGCAACCTGATCCTGCTGGACGAGCCGACGAACGACCTGGACGTCGAGACCCTCGGCTCGCTCGAGAACGCGCTCGAGCAGTTCCCCGGCTGCGCCGTCGTGATCTCCCACGACCGGTGGTTCCTCGACCGGGTCGCGACGCACATCCTCGCCTGGGAAGGCACCGACGAAGACCCCGCGAAGTGGTTCTGGTTCGAAGGCAACTTCGAGGGCTACGAGAAGAACAAGGTCGAGCGCCTCGGCGCCGAAGCCGCGCGCCCGCACCGGGTCACCCATCGCAAGCTGAAGCGCGACTGACCGGCGCGGGGGTCCCGAGTGGAAACCAGCAGGCACAACCGGCCCAGCCCGTCCGCGACCGCGGACGGGCGGCCCGCCGTTGCCGGTGGCGGGACCCTCGCCGACCTCGGGCGGCTGATCGACCGCGCCGACGCGCTTCATCTGCGCGCGCCCGAGTTGTCCCTCGTCCTCGGCGAACGCGCAGCTGCGCTCGCCGAGACGGCGGGCGCGGACGGACATTGGATCCGGGCCGAAGCGCTCGTCGTCGCCGCTCGAGTGCGGACCGGGGCACGCACATCGACGGTCGGCCGTGCCGTCGCAGCTCTGCGCGCGGCTGAGCACGCCGGGTACGCCACCACGGCCGCGCGGCTGCGGATCGACCTCGCAGTGTGCGCGCGCAGTCTCGGCGTTCCGCTGCTGGGGCTGGCCGCGTTGCGGCCGGTGCTGTCGGAGCACGTACCGCCGTCGCTGCGGGCGGAAGCGTTGTGCCATCTCGTCGGATGTCTTGCGCAGTTCGGCCGGAAGGCGGAGCTGGACCGCGTGCTCGTCGAGGCCGACCGGCTGCTGGTGGCCGACGATTCCCTCGACGCCGACGACCGCCTCCTCATGCGAGCATTGCTGCGCAACGGAACCGCGGCCCACCGCCGCCGGCACGGCGACCTCACCGCAGCCGCCGACGCCGCGCGCACCGGCCTCGGATTCCTGGACAAACTGCACCGCCCCGGCGACGACGGCGGCCTCGTGCGCATCCGGCTGGTCCTGCAGCTGGTCAGCACCCTGCTCGACCGCGGCGACGCCGACATGGCCTACGACATTGCCGAACCGATTCTGCGGGAACCCGTGCGGGCCGCAGGCATTGCGCCTTCGGCGTGGCTGCGCCTTGCCGTCGCGACGCGCATTCACCTCCCTGCCGGAGCGGGCGACGCAGCCGCAGAACTGGTGGGGGAGGCCGTCGCCGCCACCGACCGGCACGGCCTCGCCGCGGTCACCGCGCGGTTGTGGCTGGAGCTGGCGCAAATAGAGGAACGATTCGGCAGCGCGGAGGAGGCCATCGCGTGCCTGCACCGGGCGCGCGCAGCGGAACACGTGCACGCCCGAGCGCGGCGGCAGGCCTGCGGGTTGATCGCGGGAGAACTCGGTACCGACGCAGTCGCTTCCCTCGACCTCGACGACGTACTGGCCGCATCTGCCCCGCGCGACGGACGTGCGGTCTCGATGGCCGTCGAACCTCGCGTCGATGCCGCGGTCACCTCGGTAATGCCGATCATCCGGGACGACGCGCCCGCCCCGGAATCCCCGGCGAAGGACAGGAAACCGGCGTGGTCGTTCGGGACGGGCGGAGCGCAGCCCGACGAAACGTCGGTGATCCCGGCGGTACGCGAAAAGCCGTCCGAGCCCGGACACGGAGGCGGCCGCCGCCGCGCCGAGGACCGGCACCCGTCCGCCCTGCCCGGCTGGGTGCGCCCGTTCAGCCGGAAGGACGCAGAAACACGCGACCAACCCGAGGACGCCCCCACTCAGCGGGCGGCTTCGTGGCAGACGGAGGAAACGTCGGGCCGTACCTCGGGCACGCGGTCGGCGCATCGGGCGGACAGCTCGCAGTCGGCGGGGGAACCGTTGGCGCGTCGGGCGGACAGTTCGCGTTCGGCGGCGGAATCGTCGGCTCGGCGAGGTGACAGCTCGCAGTCGGCGGGGGAACCGTTGGCGCATCGGGCGGACAGTTCGCATTCAGCAGAGGGATCGCTGGCGCGCGGGGTGGATCGTTCGCTGTCGGCAGGAGAAACGTTCCCGCGCCGGGCGAACGTGTCGCGGGCCGCCGATGACTTTTCGCCGCACGCCGAGGCGTCGCGAGGCACAGATGACGCTTCGCGGCAGTCGGCGGTGTTCGGGGCTGCGGAAGCCAGGTCGCGGACGACCGACGATCCGTCGTTGGGCTCGGGGTCCTCGCGATCCGCGGAAGAAGCCCGGCGCTCGGAAGCGTTGCGAGCAGCCGAAGACGCATCGCGGTGGGTGGAAGCTTCGCGGGCGGCGGTGGAAGCACGTCGCGCGGAGGCGGCGAGGTCGGACGCAACTTCGCGGACCACGGACGGTTCCCTTACAGCCGGAAAAGCCTCGCGGTGGGCCGAAGCAACGCAGGCCGTGGGGGACGCGCACCGGGCCGAATCGTCGCGAACGATGGGCGAGACCTCGGACCGCCCGCGGGATGACCGCCCCGGACGTCGCAGCGCGGAGGAAATGACGACCCGTCACACAGGTGCGTCGATTGCCGCGGGGGAGAACGTAAACGGTCGCGCGGCGAACGCGACTCATCGCACGGACGTGTCGCCCGGTGCAGGGGCGAGCGCGACTCGCCGCGCGGACGCATCGGCAGGCGCGAAGGACACAACTTATCGCGCGGCCACGGAGAACGCGACCCATCGCGCGGACGCAGCGGTTGCCGCGGAGGGGAACGCGACTCGTCGCGTGGACGGGTCGTTTGCTGCGGAGGGGAACGCGACCCATCGCGCGGACGGGTCGTTTGCCGCGGAGGGGAACGCGACTCGTCGCGTGGACGGGTCGTTTGCCGCGGAGGAGAACGCGGCCCCTCGCAGGGACGGCACGGCGGAGATGCCGGATGCGCGTCGAGGGGAAGGGGCGCGCAGGGCCGTCGAGAAGGCTTCTTCTCCGGCGGAAGAGCCTGCGGCGCCGCGGTTTTCGTTGCGGATGCCGGATTTGTCGGACATCCTGCCGGAGCTCCCGCTGGCCCCCGCGTCCGCGGACGAAGCCGCTGCTCCGCTTTGGGAGAGCGCCGAGTGGGCGCAGGAGGAAGTGGCCCGGCGCGAGTCCCGCGGACGGACGACCCGGCACGATGCCGAGCACGGGTCGGTGGCTGCGAAGTCGGTGCTGGACCGTCTGGGAATCACCGCGACCGGAGGCGGCGGAGGCCGTCGCCGGGCGGACGATGCCGGACGGCGCGCGCGGGATCCGGAACCAGACGAGCCTGTCGCAACGGAATCCGCTGCGGCAGAAACCGAAACCGCCGACAAGCCGGACCCCGCGGCCCGGCCGGAGGAATCTTCCGCCGGGGAACCGTGGCTGCCCCGGCTGCGGATGCCACCGGCACTCGACCCACTCGCCGACATCGACGACTGGACCCCGTCCGAACAGCCCTTCCCGGACAGCTACGCCCGAGCCATCGCCGAGGACGAACCACCCCCGGACGCCGGACTGGCGGAACTGCTGGCCCGCGCCCTCGCGGAACACCAGGCAGGCACCGCCAGCGCGGCCGCCCTGGTGAAACGCCTCGGCCCGGACGACGAGCCCAAGAAACCGGTCAACGGCCGAGCCACCGCAGACCGCCGCCACAACGGCGACTGATTCCGGACCTCGCCTGCCCACCAGCCGGGTTTGCGGTGCGGCCGGGTCCGCCGAGCCGGGACGGAGCCAAATCAGCGAGACCACCGGGCGGAGAGCGGACAGGCTGCCGGGTGGGGAGGGGCGCGGTTCCCGGGCGGAGCTACGTGCTGCCGAGCCGGGAGGCGAGACGCTGCCGGGTCGGATGTGGCGCGGTTGCCAAGCGGACCGACGCGCCGCCGGGCTAGCAGCGATGCGGTTGCCGGGTCGGATGTGGCGCAGTTGCCAGGCGGACCGACGCGCCGCCGGGCTAGCAGCGATGCGGTTGCCGGGTCGGATGTGGTGCGGTTGCCAAGCCGCGAGCTACGTGTTGGCGGGCTAGGAGCGATGCAGCTGTCGTGTGGGGAGTGGTGCGGTTGCCAGCCGGACCGACGCGCCGCCGGGCTAGGAGCGATGGGGCTGCCGGGCGGGATGTGGCGCAGTTCCCAGGCGGAGCTGCGCGCTGCCGAGCCAGGAGGCGAGACGGCGCAGGGCGGGACGGTGTGGTTGCCAGGCCGAGCTACGGACTCACCAAGCCAGTAGGCGGCCCGGTTGCGGAGGCGGCCAGGGGCCAGCGGAGCTGTCAGGCGAGGCGTGACGAGGCCGCTGCGCAATGAGCCAGGCCGGTCGATGACTTACCCGTCTTGCGCAACCGTCGTGGCAAATCAAGACCGCCCGCCCAGCGTGGTTGTGCCTTCGTGTGGGCGTCGGCGCATCAGCGTGCGGCGGAATGACAGCCGGGGGTTGCAATGACGTCAGGTGTGCGCCGCCGCGGCAGCAGAGGTAGGTACGAGCCTCCCCATCCTGACAACCGATATGCAGCCGCCAAGCGGATCCTCGGCAAGAGCCCCCGCGCACCGTACGGAAGGGCAGCAAAATAGCCCGTCCGGGTGGGAAATCTCGCGGGGTGGAACGCAACCTTTCGGTGGGGAGCCGCGGGCGATACGCCTCGCTGAACCGATCCCGAACCATCCCCGGCCGACCCGCGATCCGTGCGACCCGTTCGTGCCAAGGGTTTCCGCCGAGCGCGACCCGTCGGTAGCTGAACCGATCCCGCAGCAACCCGTGCGGAGCGGGCGGGAAACCGAACCTTAAGTCTTTCCCCGCCGTGCGCAGCGGGTCTCCCGGGCGGATTAGGGTGAGGGAAGTCCGGCACGTTGTGGTGACGGATGCATCTCGGTCTCGCACACTGGAGAGTTGCTCAATGAGCTCGACGGGAGTCTCAGCCCCGCCCGGAACCGACCCCGGCACCAACCCCGGCCCCACCGCCGGCCCATCCCGTCGCTCGGCCAGCCCGGAGCAGATCCGGGACGAGCTGATCGACACCGCCGCGGCGCAGGCGCCGGAGATCGCGGACCTGATCCGCTTGTACTACCGGCACATTCCGGCCGACGAGATCGTCGGCGACGACCCGGTGGCGCTCGTCGGCGCGGTGCGTTCGCATCTGCAGCTCGCGGAGCAGCGCATGCCGGGGCGGCCCGCGGTGCGCCTGCTCAACCCCACCACCGCCGAGGACGGCTGGTCGCGTGAGGCGACCGTCGTGCAGGTCGTCACCGACGACATGCCCTACCTCGTCGACAGCCTCACCGCCGAGTTCGCCCGTGACGGCGTGCAGGTGCAGCGCATCGTGCACCCGATCGTCGTCGTCAGCCGCGGCCTCACCGGCGAGCTCGAGGGCCTGCACCCCGAGGCCGACCCGGGCGACCCGCCTGCCGGGGCGTCCGCGGAATCGTGGATGTACGCCGAGATCGACCTCGTCACCGACCCGAACCGGGCGCGCGAGCTGGACAACCGGCTGGCGTCCGTGCTCGGTGACGTGCGCGAGGTCGTCGAGGACGCCGAGAAAATGGCCCAGACCGCCTGCGCACTCGCGCAGACCCTCGAGGAGCACCCGCCCAAGCTGCCCGGAGGCCAAGATCAGGTCTCCGAAGGCGCCCGCCTGCTGCGCTGGCTCGCCGACGGCCACTTCACCTTCCTCGGCTACCGCAAGTACGAGCTGGTCGACAACCCGCATCCGGACACCGACGAGCCCGCCCTGCGTGCGGTCCTCGCCACCGGGCTCGGCGTGCTGCGTCAGGACAGCCTCGCCGCCCGCGGGCTCACCGCCGGGCCGGACAACTCGGTCGACGCGCTCGCGCCGTCGCTGCTCGTGCTCACCCAGGCCAGCGCGCCGAGCACGGTGCACCGTCCGGTGTATCCGTACTACGTCGGCGTGAAGACGTTCGACGACGAGGGCAAGGTCACCGGCGAGCACCGTTTCCTCGGCATGTTCACCACCACCGCGCTGCACGAGAACGTGCTCGACATCCCGGTGGTCGGCCAGCGCGTGCGCGAGGTGATCCACCGCGCCGGCTTCCCGATGGAGTCGTTCTCCGGCCAGCGGATGCTGGAGGTACTGCAGAACTGGCCGCGCGCCGACCTGTTCTCCGCCGACACCGATTCGCTGTACGCCACCACCACCGGCGCGATCACGCTGTCCGACCGGCGGCGGCTGCGGCTCTTCCTGCGCCGCGACCCGTACGGCCGCTTCTACTCCTGCCTCGTCTACCTGCCGCGCGACCGCTACACCACCCGGTCGCGGCTCGCGATGCAGGAAGTGCTGCTGGAGGAACTCGAAGGAACCCAGCTCGAGTACAGCGCCCGCGTCGGCGAAACCCTGCTGGCGCAGGTGCACTTCATGGTGCACACCGACCCGGCGACCCGGCTCGAACCGGACACGCTGCGGATACAGGACCGGCTCAACACGGTCGTGCGCAGCTGGGACGACCGGCTCGTCGAGGCGATCCTCGCCGAACGCCGCGAGCGCGTCGGCGACGGCGGTCCGATCGGGATGATGGGCGAGGAGTCCGTGGTCGACCAGGGGCAGCGGTTCGCCGCGGTGTTCCCGGAGGGCTACAAGGAGGACTTCACCGCCGAGGAAGCGCTCGCCGACCTGCGCAACCTCGACACCCTCGCGGACGAGGGCGACCTCGCCCTGTCGTTCTACCTGCCCGCCGGCGCCGAACCGGGCGAGCGGCGCTTCAAGCTGTACCTGCGCGGCGAAGGCGTCACGCTGTCCAAGGTGCTGCCGGTGCTGCAGGCCATGGGCGTCGAGGTGGTGGACGAGCGGCCGTACGAGCTGTTCCGTGAGGACGGCGGCGCCAGCTGGATCTACGACTTCGGCCTGCTCATCCACCGGAAGGGCCTCGAGTCGGCCGACTACGCGGCGATCCTCGACCTGCGCGAGCGGTTCCAGGACGCGTTCCGCGCGGCGTGGTACGGCGACGCGGAGGTCGACGGCTTCAACGGTCTCGTCCTGCAGGCCGGGCTCACCTGGCGGCAGGCCGCGGTGCTGCGTGCGTACTCGCGGTACCTGCAGCAGGCCCGCAGCCCGTTTTCCCAGGCATACATCCAGAACACGGTGCTCAAGCACACCGAGGTCGCCACGAAGCTGGTACGGCTCTTCGAAACCCGCTTCGACCCGCAACTGTCCGATGTGGACTGCTCGACCGGCGCGGAGGCCCTCACCGCCGAGATCGGCTCGATGGTCGACGAGGTCACGAGCCTCGACGAGGACCGGATCCTGCGCCGGCTGCTGTCGGTGATCAACGCGACCCTCCGCACGAACTACCACGTCCGCGATGCCGACGGGAACCCGCGCCAGTACCTCGCGCTCAAGCTCGACCCGGGCGCGGTGCCGGAGCTGCCCGAACCGCGTCCGCAGTTCGAGATCTTCGTGTACTCGCCGCGGGTCGAGGGCGTGCACCTGCGCTTCGGCGGCGTCGCGCGCGGTGGCCTGCGCTGGTCGGACCGGCAGGAGGACTTCCGCACCGAAATCCTCGGCCTGGTCAAGGCGCAGGCGGTGAAAAACGCGGTGATCGTGCCGGTCGGCGCGAAGGGCGGGTTCGTGGTGAAGCGGCCGCCCGCCGTCACCGGGGACGCCGGGGTCGATCGCGAAGCCCAGCTCGCCGAAGGCATCGCCTGCTACCGCATGTTCATCTCGGGCCTGCTCGACCTCACCGACAACCGGGTCGAGGGCGGCACCGTGCCCGCGCCGGACGTCGTCCGGCACGACGGCGACGACAGCTACCTGGTCGTCGCCGCGGACAAGGGCACCGCGAAGTTCTCCGACATCGCCAACGAAGTCTCGGCGCAGTACGGGTTCTGGCTCGGCGACGCGTTCGCGTCCGGCGGTTCGGTCGGCTACGACCACAAGGCCATGGGCATCACCGCCAAGGGGGCGTGGGAGAGCGTCAAACGGCATTTCCGCGAGCTGGGCAAGGACACGCAGACCGAGGACTTCACCGTCGTCGGCATCGGCGACATGATGGGCGACGTCTTCGGCAACGGCATGCTGCTGTCCGAGCACATCCGGCTCGTGGCCGCGTTCAACCACATGCACGTGTTCCTCGACCCGGACCCGGATGCGGCGGCCACGTTCGCCGAGCGGCGCCGGTTGTTCGACCTGCCGCGCAGCTCGTGGGACGACTACGACCGCTCGCTGATCAGCGAGGGCGGCGGGATCTACCCGCGCTCGGCCAAGACCGTCCCGATCACGCCGCAGGTCCGCCGTGCGCTCGGCCTCGATGACGACGTCACGCAGCTCGCGCCGATGGATCTCATCCAGGCGATCCTGCTGTCGCCGGTCGAGCTGCTGTGGAACGGCGGTATCGGCACGTACGTCAAGGCCGAAAGCGAAAGCCAGGCCGCGGCGGGCGACAAGGCCAACGACGCGATCCGCGTCAACGGCAACCAGCTGCGCGTGCAGGTCGTCGGCGAGGGCGGCAACCTCGGCCTGACCCAGCTCGGCCGCATCGAGTTCGCCCGCTCCGGCGGCAAGATCAACACCGACGCGCTCGACAACTCCGCCGGGGTCGACTGCTCCGACCACGAGGTCAACATCAAGATCCTGCTGGACCACCTCGTGTCCGGCGGGGAACTGGAGCACACGCGGCGCAACGAGCTGCTCGAGGAGATGACCGACGAGGTCGGCGCGCTCGTGCTGGCGGACAACTATCGGCAGAACGCGGTGCTCGGCGTCAGCCGGGCGCATGCCGGGCCGATGGTGTCGGTGCACGCGCGGCAGGTGTCCGCGCTGGTGGCGAAGGGTGCGTTCGACCGCAAGCTGGAGGCGCTGCCCAGCCCGTCGCAGTTCCGCGCGCTGGAGAAGGCGGGTGACGGGCTCGCGTCGCCGGAGCTGGCGACGCTGCTCGCGCACGTGAAGCTCGACCTCAAGGACGAGCTGCTGCAGTCCGACCTTCCCGATTCCGAGGTGTTCACGCGACGGCTGCCGGAGTACTTCCCGGCGCCGCTGCGCGAGCCGTTCGCCACGGCGATCGACCGGCACCCGCTGCGCAGGCAGATCATCACCACGCTGGTCACCAACGAGCTGGTCGACGGCGGCGGCATCTCCTTCGTCTACCGCCTGATGGAGGAAATGAACGCCACCGCCACCGATGCGGTACGCGCGTTCGCCGTGGTCACGCACGTCTACGACCTGCCGAAGCTGTGGGCCGAGATCGACGCGCTGGACAACGTGGTGCCCACCGCGGTCGCGGACTCGATGGTGCTGGAGACGCGGCGGCTGCTCGACCGGGCCGCGCGCTGGTTCCTCAGCAACCGCCCGCAGCCGCTCGCGCCGCTGGCCGAGATCAACCGGTTCGGGCCGATCATCGCGGAGCTGGGGCCGAAGCTCGGCGAGCTGCTGCGCGGACGTCAGCTGGAAGCGGTCGAAGCGCACGCGGCCACGCTGGTCGACGAGGGGGTACCGGCCGATCTCGCCGGCCGGGTGGGGCTGCTGCTGCACAGCTACGGCCTGCTCGACGTGGTCGAGGTGGCGGAGCTGGCCGAGCAGCAGGTCGGGCTCGACGCGACGCACACGCCGCACGACACCGCGGAGCTGTACTACGCGCTGTCGGCCCACCTGGACATCGACAAGATGCTCACCGAGATCAGTGCGCTGGAACGCGGCAACCGCTGGCACGCCCTCGCGCGGCTGTCGCTGCGGGACGACGTGTACGGTTCGCTGCGTGCGATCGTGCTCGATGCCTTGCGGCACAGCGATCAGGACCTGACCGTCGACGAGCAGATCGCGCAGTGGGAGAAAGCCAACGCGTCGCGGCTTTCGCGGGCGCGCGTGTCGCTGGACGAGATCACCCGTTCCGGGCGGCTCGACCTCGCAACGCTGTCCGTGGCCGCCCGCCAGATCCGGAGCACGGTGCGGTGACATTTGTTTCCCACGTCCAGCCGCGATGGTCGGACATGGACGTGTTCGGGCACGTCAACCACGCGAACGTGGTGACGCTGCTCGAAGAGGCACGGGTTCCCGTGCTGTTCGGCGAGGCAGTGGCGGCCGGGCTGACCGACCTGCCCAAGGGCATCGTGGTGGTGAAGCTCGGCGTGCAGTACCGGGCTCCGCTCGTCCCGAAGCCCGGCCGCCCGGTGCGCGTGGAGATCACGCTCACCGAACTGAAGGCCGCCACCGTCACGCTCGGGTACGTCGTGCGCAGCGGGCCGGATGCCGCCGATCCCGTTGCGGTGACGGCGGAAACCGTGCTCGCGCCGTACAACACGGCGGCTCAGCGGCCGCGCCGGCTGAGCGACGAAGAGTCGGAATTCCTCAAGCGGGTGCTGGCCGATGCCTGAGCTGCGCATCCCCGACGCGGGTGACCGCGACACGCTCAGCGCGTTCGTCGCGCGTGCGGTGCGGCTGGACGGCAACACCGCCGTCCGGCTGCGCCGCCGAGGTGACGACGTGGTCGAAGCCTGGACGGCCACGCCATTCGAAGTCCTCGCCACCCGCGCGGTGGCAGGGACGGTGACCCCGGCCGACGTCACGGTGTCCGGCAACGAGCTGCTCGCGGCGCTCACCGTCGCAGGCGGCGAGGTGATGGACCCGGGCCCGGCGCGCGACCTGCTGTGGCACGCCGAGCTGCCCGCGCCCGGCCGCTGGCAACTGGTGGACGAGCTGCCGGTGGGTGTGGTGTCGGACCTCGCCGACCGCGGGGTCACGCTCGCCCGAGACAACGCGGGGCCGCACGGCACGCCGCCCGCGTCGCTGATGGATCAGGCGGTGCTCACCGTGACCGGGGCAGACCTCGAGGTCAAGGTGCAGATGCGATGCCTGTTCGCGTTGTCCGGCATGGGATTGTTCGATTCGTCGATCGACGGCGACGTCGTGCGCGTGACCGCCACGGATTCGTGGCTCCGCCTCGACGCCCGTTACGGTGCGGTGCTCAAGCGTCGCCAAGCGTTGCTGCCACTGCTTTTCTGATTCCGCTGCGGAAGTGCGGCGGCGGTGTCATCGTGAAGGAATGAGCGACCCCGACGGCGACCCGACGGCGGACTTCCTCGCCGAGGTCCGCACCGAAGAGACGCCGTGGCGCACCGATCGCCCGGCGGACGCTCCGGCTTCGGAGCCGGTGGAACGCCCGCGTAGCCGTGCGTTGCGCGCGGTGGGTGAAGCGGCACCGTATGTGCAGGCGGGGTTGTTTGCCGCGTGGGTGGCGACGTCGGTCGCCGATGCGGGCGATGGTGGCGGCCAGGCGGGTGACGTGGGTGGTGA
>NZ_JNYZ01000034.1 GCF_000717335.1 Amycolatopsis jejuensis | reverse complement strand
ACTTCCCACGGCCTGCGCTGGGCCACACCAACCTCCCGCCACATGATCAACAACAGGAGACATCAAACCACAAACCAAGATCATTCTGTTAGGACCTCTAAGTGGTATTGGACGGTTTTCACGGAGAGGAACAGTTCTGCTGCTACTTCTCGGTTGGATTGTCCCCTTGCGACCAATCTTGCTACCGCTTCTTCTTGCGGGGTGAGGGTTTTGTCGGCTCCGGACCTTGGGACGTGTACTCCGCCGGCGCGGAGTTCTCGGTCGCAGCGGGCGGCGTAGGTCGTTGCGCCCATTGAGGCGAAGCCGTCTCGTGCGGCTGCCAGTTGGGTGTCTGCCCGTGCGCGGCGGCCCAACCTCCGCAACGTCTGTCCGTATGCGAACGCCATCCGAGCTTGGTCGTATCGCAGTGGCAGTGTTCCGATCAGCTCCATTGCCTCGTCGAAGGCTGCGGTCGCGCCGGGGTGATCATTGCGCGCGCCGAGTAGCCGTCCCCGTGCTGCGGCTAGCCTTGCCCGAGTTGACACGTGATCGCGTTTGGCGGCAAGGCGTTCGTGCGGAACGAGAAATGCGTCGGCCTCGTCGGATCGTCCGCTCAGGACCAAAGCGTGCGCGTACAGATCTTGCCACGGCCAATGGCCTGGCTCGTCGATTGCGCGTGGCAGTGACGAGCGGGTCAATGGGTGTAGCGCCCGCAACACACCGGATGAATCGGCCGCCGCCTCGGCGACTTGTGCTCTTGCCAGCAGGCCGGGGACTCGCATGATTTCGTAATCCTGCGGGCCCGCCGCGCAAGCCAGCAGTGCCTCGTCTGCTCGTTCCCGGTCGCCGCGCAGGGTGTGGATTGCGGCCGCCGTCCAGTACAGCAGTGGGCCGGTGACCATGATTCCGCTGCGGTCGATCAAGCCGCGGGCTTCGCGGACCACGCGCAATGCGTCGTCCCATTCGCCGGTCAGGAACAGCGTTCTCGCCAGCCAGGCTTGTGCCCACAGGGAAATCCGTGCCGAGCCGCCCAGGTAGCTCGTGGGTACGGCGCTTTCCAAATCCACCCGGGCGTCGTCGATGCGGTCGGTGAGCAGGTTCAGCCAGCCACGTGCCATGACCACCCGCTGGGCCTGCGCGCCGTGCCGGATCCGCTCGGCCAGGTGCGTGTAGTCCCGCCGCGCTTGCCGGGCACGCCCCGATGCGGCGAGGCCGAGGCCACGGATGGCGGCGGCTTCGATCGCGGGCGGTGTCTCGGGTACTGCGAGCTCGATCGCGCGGTCCGCCCAGCGCACCAGGTCGTCGGCGTTGTACCGGCACAGGGCGTCCAGGACGTAGCGCTGGCAGATCACCGCCGCCGTTTCCGGATCGCGCGATGCGTTCACGATGTCCCACGCACGGCTCAACCGGCTGCCTGCCTCGGTGGCTCGGCCACGGACTACCGCCAGGTAACCGAGGACTGCATCCCGCAACGGCGTCTCGCGGACGCTTTCCACCTCCGGAGCCAAAGCGGCGGCGCGGAAGACGTCACCGGCGCCGATCAGGGCGTCTACTGCGCGGGTGATTCGTTCCTGCCGCAGCAAGGGTTCCTCGGTGAGGCGACCAGCGTCGTTGAGCAGTACTGCAGCGGTGCCCCACGCGCCTTCGGCAGCCCGCTCGACGGCCATGGCGTCGAGGCGGTCCGCGACGCTCGCGTCCGGCACCGGGCTCGCCGCCACCAGGAGCCGCAGGCTTCGCGCCGAGTCTTCGACCAGGTCAGCCGCCCGCCGCTGCAACTGCGAGCGCCGCTCCGGGCCCAGTTCGGCGAGCACCGCCGCGCGGACCATCGGATCCGGCGGACCCACCTCGGAGAGCCCGCGTGGGGCGAGTTCGACCAAGCGGGTCGCGCAGGCCTCGTCGAGCACCGGCAGCGGGTCGTCGACGTCGGCCAAGGCCGCCACCGAGCGCACCGCCGCCCCCGCGCCGAGTACCGCGGTGGCGGCCACAAATCGTTCCGCCGCAGGGGAAATCGCCGCCAGGCGCTCGCGGACCGACGCCGCAATCGCGGCCGGGGCGGGCAGGTTCGGATCGAAGCGGGCCCAGGTCGTCCGTGGGACCTCGGTGAGCAGCTGAACCACAAATCGCGGCCGCCCGAGAGTGTGGCGGCAAAGCCGTTCGGCCATGGTCGGGTGCAGGGCGATGCCGTGTGCCGACGCCAGTTCGGACACCTCTGCGGCATCAAGCGGCGGGACGCGGACCTCGTCGTCGGCCATGCGGGTGAGCAATTCGAGCACGTCCGCGCGGGCCCGCGGGTCGCCTGTCGCGGCGGTGAGCAGCACCGTGACCTGTGGATGGTGCCGCAGCAGCGACGACAACGTGCGGATCGAGTCCACATCGGCGAGGTGGGCATCGTCGACCACGAGCAGGGTGCCGGGCGCCAACCGGGCGGCCAGCGCATCGGCCACCATCAACGGCGAGCCATCCACCGGCAGGTCCGGCACCAGCTGCCGCACCACCGCGTACGCGCCCTCCCACTCGGCGGCGGCCGCTCGGAGCACCGGGCCCGGGCGGGCATCGGCCAGCCGCTGTGCCAGTGTGGTCCGGCCGGAGCCGCCCGGGCCGCGCACCAGTACGGCACGCCCGGGTGGCAGGCGTACCGAATCCGCCGGTCCGGTCACGGTCCTCCCAGCTCACGAGTTCGGTCGTCAGCCGAGGTCACCCCCGGCTACGGGCAGGACGGTACCGGTCACGTACGAGGCCTCGTCCGAGGCCAGGAACGCGATCGCCGCGGCCTGCTCGTCCAGGGTGCCGTACCGCTTGAGCAACGACGACTCGACGGTCTGGTCGATGTGCGCCTGGAACCACGCCTGCTCCTGGCCGGTGGCCGGGTCCGGGCCGCCGCGCGGGATCCGCCGCGGCGGGGCTTCAGTGCCGCCCGGAGCGGTCGCGACCACGCGGATCCCGGCGCCGGCGTACTCGAACGCCAGCGACGCGGTGAGTGCGTTGATCCCGCCCTTCGCCGCGGAGTACGGGATGCGGTGGATGCCGCGGGTGGCCGCCGACGACACGTTCACGATCACCCCGCCGCCCCGTTGCGCCATCGACGCAACGGCGGCGCGGCAGGAGAACAACGTGGTCATCAGCGAGCGGCGGACCTCGGCCTCGATCTCGTCCGGGCTGAACTCGGTGAACGGCTTGAACCGCAGCGCGCCGCCGACGTTGTTCACCAGCACGTCGATCCGGCCGAACCTGGTCAGCGCCGCCTCGGTGACGGCCTGCGCACCCGCCCAGGTCTCCAGGTCGGCGATCACCGGCAGTGCCTCGGGCAGTTCCCCGGCCAGGCCGCTGACCAGGCCGGACCGGTCGGCGAGCACCAGCGAGCCGCCCTCTGCGGCGATCCGGCGCGCGGTTGCCTCGCCGATCCCCTGCGCCGCGCCGGTGACCACCACGACCTTGCCCGCGAACCGGCCCGGCGACAGGAACTTCGGCCCGCTGACCTCGCCCATCGCCCGCCGGGTGGTCACCTTGGACCGGTCCGCGTGCTCGACGATCAGCCGTCGCGCGGTCGCCCGGTCCCCCGCTTCGAAGGCGGCGACCAGGTCGAGGTGGTCCTGCGTGCAGCGCGGATGGCACCAGGTCGCGTTGCGCAGCGTTTCGGCCATGTGCCCCTTCACGCCGAGCGCCTGATACGCCTGCAGGAGGTGCTCGTTGCCGGTGAGCGTGAACAGGTAGTCGTGGAAAGCCGCGTTGGTTTCGGTGTACGCGGCCGCGTCCAGGAAGCGGTCACCGTCCACATAGGGCACAGTCGATTCGGCCAGCAGGCGGTACCCGGCGAGCTGACCCGACGACAACCGGCCGATGGTCAATTCCAGCGCACCCAATTCGAGCGCCTGCCGAGCCTCGAAAACGGCGTCCGATTCGTGGACCGACGGATGTTCCTCGCCGATTTCGTACTCCCCCGGCGGCTCCGCCGCAGGCAGCATTTCCTGCCCGGCGATCCGCCGGGCAACCAGTGCTTCGTCCACTGCGGACAGTGCCGTCCCGGCCCGCAGCGGGACCACTTCGGCCTCCGGGAACAGTTCCTGCCCGGCCAGCGACCGGCCACCGGTCGGAACAAGCTCGATCTCCTCGACGGGAATCTCGCGTACCGGAGCCGCCGCCAGCGCGAACTTCTCGTAGTAGAACCCGGTCGGCTCGAATCCGGTCGAAGCGAAATGCCCGCGTACCGCTTCCACCATCGGCGGCGGACCGCACAAATACACCGCGACGTCGCCACCATGCAGGTGCTCGTCCCGGATCAGCGTGGTCACATACCCTTTGTTCGGCGCCGCACTCGCCGGATCGGAAACGCAATAGTCCCAGGTGAAGCCAGGCAGATCCGTGGCCAGCTTTTCCAATGTGGCAGTCTCGACCAGATCCTCATCGGTGCTGACCCCGTACACCAAATGCACCGGACGGTCGTCGCTCATGGTGCGCACCATCGACAGCATCGGCGCCAGCCCGGTCCCACCCGCCAGCAACAGCACCGGCCGGTCCGTCTCACGCAGGAAGAAGCTCCCGTGCGGACCGGTGAACGTCAGCTCATCGCCGGATTTCGCCCGTCCGGTCAGGTAATCCGACATCACGCCGCCAGGCGTGAGCTTCACCAGAAACGTCAACTGCCCATCACCGGGTGCATTGCTGAACGAATACGACCGCGTGACTTCCGTACCCGGCACCGTGACATTCACGTACTGCCCCGGCAGAAACGGAATCTGATCCCGAATTTCCACCGTGAGCGCCATGGTCGTGCGCGAAAGCCGCTCCAGACCAGTGAGCGTGCCACGGAATTCGGCCGCCTGGGTTTTCGCCACCGCCGACGTACTAGCAATCTGCAGGACAAGATCGGACTTGGGTTTCATACTGCACGGCAACACATATCCGCGCGCCGCCTCGTCCGGGCTCAACGCGTCGTCGAGGTAATCACCGCCCTCGTACTCCCCCGATTCACAGAACGCCTTGCAGGTACCGCAAGCGCCGTCGCGGCAGTCGAGCGGGATGTTGATCCGCTGCCGGTACGACGCATCCGCGACGGTCTGCTCCGGCGCGCACGTGACGAAGCGCGTGACTCCGTCCTCAAAGGACAGTGCGATCCGGTGAGTCATGACGGCCTCAGAAATGGTAGACGTCGACGACGTGATGAATATAGTCATTCTTGAGCACCACGGTCTTACGCCGGATCAACGGCGCCGGACCAGAGAAATCGATCGTGTAGAACGACGTCCCGTAATACGGATCGACCGTGTGGTACCGGAAATACATCGTGTGCCAGTTGAACCGCACGTCCACCACGTCACCGTGCCGCTCGATCAGTTCCACGTTGGCGATGTTGTGGCTCGTCCGCGGTTCCGGGATCGACGTCGCACTGGAGCGTTCGGTGCGGATGCGGAACACGCGATCTTCGAGCCCGCCCTTGTTCGGGTAGTAGATCAGCGAAATGTCGCGCTGCGGGTCCTCGGTCAGCAGATCGTCGTCGCCCCACGAGGGCATCCAATACACGACGTCGTCGGCGTAGCAGCCGAGCCACTTCTCGAATTCGCGGTCGTCGAGATAGCGTGCCTCGCGGTAGAGGAACTGCTCGATGTCCTGCTGGGTGATCGTCTTTTCGGCGACGGCGGTCATCGGGTGCCTCCCCGGACGGACTGTTCCCGCGCAATCGCGGCCCGCATCGTTTCCTGCCAATAGCCGTGCTGCACCGGATAAAGGCCCTCGTCCTCGTTCTTCTGCCCCGCCGAAACCACGCCGGTCAGGCCCAGCGACAACGCGACCTCGTCCGGTCCGGTGAGCCAATGCTGCGCGCCCCGGCTCATGTCGTTCCACGGCGCGGCCGACGCGCGAAAGGTGAGCTGGCAGGACCGGAACTCCTCCAGATCGTCCGGCGTCGCCATTCCGGAAGCGTTGAAGAAGTCCTCGTACTGCCGGATCCGCCACGCCCGCGCGTCGGCGCTCTCGCCTTTCGGCGCAATACAGTAAATGGTGACCTCGGTCTTGTCCGGCGCAATCGGCCGGAAATGCCGGATCTGCGTGGAGAACTGATCCATCAGATACACGTTCGGATACACGCACAAATTCCGCGAGCCCCGTACCATGAATTCCCCGCGGGCCTCGCCGAACTGTTCCTTGAGCTCCCCCATCCGCGGCCACAGCGGCCGGTCCTGCGGGTTGCCCGCCCAGGTCCACAGGCACAGGTGCCCGTGCGGGAACGACCAGTACCCGCCGCCGGACTTGCCCCACGCACCCGCGTCCAGGGTCTTCGTGTCGTTCGCCGATTCGCCGGTGTTGCGCCGCGCGGTGGTGGCCGCGTAGTTCCAGTGCGTGGCGGTGACGTGGTAGCCGTCGGCGCCGTTCTCCGCCTGCACCTTCCAGTTGCCGTCGAAGGTGTAGGTGGACGCGCCGCGCAGCACCTCCAGCCCGTCCGGCGACTGGTCCACCAGCATGTCGATCACCTTCGTGGCGTCGCCGAGGTGCTCGGGCAGCGGCAGCACGTCCGGGTTGAGGCTGCCGAACAGGAACCCGCGGTACGACTCGAACCGCGCGACCTTCGTCAGGTCGTGCGAGCCGCCGGTGTCGAACGACTCCGGGTAGCCCGCGCCGTCCGGGTCCTTGACCTTGAGCAGCTTGCCGTCGTTGCGGAAGGTCCAGCCGTGGAACGGGCAGGTGAGCGTGGGCCGGTTGTCGCGTTTGCGGCGGCAGATCATCGCGCCGCGGTGTGCGCAGGCGTTGATCAGGCAGTGCAGCTCGCCGTCCTTGTCGCGGGTGAGCACCACCGGCTGGCGGCCGATCGTGGTGGTGAAGTAGTCGCCCGGCTCCGGCAGCTGGCTTTCGTGCGCGAGGTAGATCCAGTTGCCCTCGAAGATGTGCTTCATCTCGAGCTCGAAGATCTCCTCGTCGGTGAAGATCCGGCGGTTCGCGCGATAGACGCCCGCCTCCGGGTCCTCCACCACCGCGTCGGCGACGACGGCGGCAGCGTGGTCCAGCGTCTCGGTCATGGCTCCTCCAACGGGCAGCTGATCTGCACTGATCGGCACGTTCCGGGAACTGTGACAGGCCACGGCGACCGGTACACCAGGGCAAGCCCCAGTCCTGACCTAGGGTGCGATTGTTCGATGCTGTTTATCAATCAGCCGGAAATTGCTCCTTGTCTTGGCTGAATACCCGACCATACGGTGGAGCGAAGGAGAGGAAGCCCGATGGAACTGCGTCACCTGCGGTACTTCGCGGCCGTCGCCGAAACCTGTCACTTCGGGCGGGCCGCGGAACGGCTGCACCTCGCCCAGCCCGCGTTGTCGCACGCGATCCGGCAGCTGGAGGACGAGCTCGGCGTCGCCCTGCTCAGCCGGACGACGCGGCAGGTGCAGGTGACCCCGGCGGGCCGGTTCTTCCTCGCCGAGGCGCAGCGGATTCTCGACGCGGTCGAGGCGGGTGCCCGGGGCGCCCGGCGCATTGCCGACGGACGGCTCGGCCTCGCGCGGATCGGCTTCACCGGAACCGCGGCGCTGTCCCATCTCCCGCAGGTCGCCCGCGCCTTGCAGCACCGGCTGCCGGACGTGGAGCTGGAAGTGCACGCCGACCTGCTCACCGCCGAGCAGTGCGAGCGCCTGCGGGACGGCACGCTCGACGTCGGGGTGCTGCGGCCGCCGGTCACCGGCGGCGACCTCGAGCTGCAGGTGATCGAGACCGAACCGCTGGTGCTCGCCGTCCCGGCCGACCACCGGCTCGCCGTGGAGCCGGTGGTGTCGATGACCGACCTGCGGGCGGAAACCTTCGTCACGTACCCGGGCAGCCATTCCGTGGTCAACGAGGCGGCGCTGCGCAGCTGCCGCGACGCCGGGTTCACCCCGCGCCGCGAGCACGAAGCGGCCGGGACCGCAGTGCTGCTGGCACTGGTGGCCGGTGGCCTCGGTGTCGGCGTGGTACCCGCTTCCGCCCGCGCTTTGCCACTGGCCGGGGTCGTGTTCCGCGACCTCGCCGGAGCCGCCACCGTGCAGCTCGCGCTCGCCTGGCATCGCGACCGGCCGTCCGCGCTGGTCCCGGCGGTGCTCGACGCGCTCGGCGAGCTCTTTCCCGCCGAACTACCCGTTTCAGGGGGCAGACCGTGAAAATCACCGAGGTGGAGGCGATCCCGTTCGCCATCCCCTACCGCAAACCGCTCCGCTTCGCGTCCGGCGAGGTACACACGGCCGAGCACGTGCTGGTCCGCGTGCACACCGACGACGGGATCATCGGCGTCGCCGAAGCACCGCCGCGGCCGTTCACTACGGCGAGACGCAGGCCGGGATCGTCGCCGTGCTGAACACCGTGTTCGCCCCGCAGGTCGTCGGATTGAGCTTGCTGGAACGGGAAACCGTGCACCGCAGGCTCGCCCGCACAGTCGGCAATCCGGCCGCGAAGTCCGCTTTGGACATGGCGATCTGGGACGCGCTCGGGCAAAGCCTCGACGTGTCGGTCACCGAACTGCTCGGCGGGTACACCGATCGCATGCGGGTATCGCACATGCTCGGCTTCGACGAACCGGCCGCGATGGTCGCCGAGGCGGAACGAATCCGGGACACGTACGGGATCACCACGTTCAAAGTGAAGGTCGGACGCCGTCCGGTCACCCTGGACACCGCCGTGGTCCGGGCGCTGCGTGAAAGGTTCGGCACCGCCGTCGACCTTTACGTGGACGGAAACCGGGGCTGGACCGCCGCGGAATCTGCGCGGGCGATGAAGGAAATGGCCGACCTGGACCTGCTGTTCGCCGAGGAACTGTGCCCCGCCGACGATGTACTCGGCCGCCGCTGGCTCGTGTCCCAAGTGGACGTTCCGTTCATCGCCGACGAATCCGCCGTCAGCCCGGCCGACGTCACCCGCGAGATCCTCGGCGGATCGGCCACCGCGATCAGCATCAAGACCGCGCGCACCGGCTTCACCCGCTCGCAGCGTACGCACCACCTCGCCGAGGGGCTGGGGCTGGAAGTCGTGATGGGCAACCAGATCGACGGCCAGCTCGGTTCACTGTGCACTGTCGCATTCGGAGCGTCGTACGAGCTCACCGCGCGCCGCCCCGGCGAGCTGTCCAACTTCCTCGACATGAGCGACGACCTGCTCGCCGAGCCGCTGTCCATTGCCGACGGCGAGCTCGCCATCCGCCCCGGCGCCGGTCTCGGCGCCGCGATCGACCCGGGCAAACTCCGCCACTACCGGCTGGACTGAGCCGGAAAACCTGATGGATCAAGGAGGATTCATGACTGCCGTCCACTCCCCCACCGCCGCCGCGTCCGGGGCCAGCGCCACCGAACGGTTCAAGAGCGACAAGCTCACGGGTGCCGCGGGCACGCCGAAGGAGCGCGTCGACCTGCTGGCCCGCGAGGTGCTCGAGGCCGTGCACAGCACTATCCGCAAGCACAAAGTGACCTATGCCGAGTACAACGCGCTCAAGTCGTGGCTGATCAGCGTCGGCGAGGACGGCGAATGGCCGCTGTTCCTGGACGTCTGGGTCGAGCACGTCGTCGAGGAGGTCGCCACCGAACACCGCGAGGGCAACAAGGGCACCATCGAAGGCCCGTACTACGTGCCGGACGCTCCCGAGCAGGGCGCGCGCGGCTCGGTGCCGTCGCGGGAGGACGAGCCGGGTACACCATTGGTCTGGACCGGCCAGGTCACGTCGACCACCGGAACCCCGTTGGCTGGCGCGAAAGTCGAGCTGTGGCACGCGGATGCGGCAGGGCTGTACTCGCAGTTCGCGCCCGGCATCCCGGAGTGGAACCTGCGCGGCACCTTCACGACGGACGCCGAGGGCCGCTTCGAGATCCACACCGTGCGACCGGCGCCGTACCAGATTCCCACCGACGGCGCGTGCGGCAAGCTGATCGCCGCCGCGGGCTGGCACGCGTGGCGGCCGGCGCACCTGCACGTAAAGGTTTCCGCGCCAGGGCACGAATTGCTCACCGCGCAGCTGTACTTCCCGGGCGACGAGCACAACGACGACGACATCGCGTCCGCGGTGAAGCCCGAACTGCTGCTCGACCCGCGCCCGTCCGGCGACGGGGAGATCATCGAGTACAGTTTCGTCCTCGACCCGGCTTGATCGGAGAAGCATGCTCTACCACGTACGCATGGACGTCCGCCTGCCGCCGGACCTCGACCCGGCGGCCCGCGCAGACCTCCTTGCGCGGGAGAAGGCGTACAGCCAGCAGCTGCAGCGAACCGGGAAATGGCCACACCTCTGGCGGATTGCCGGGGAGTACGCGAATTTCTCGGTGCTCGATGTGGACAGTCACGACGAGCTGCACGAACTGCTGTCGAACCTGCCGCTGTTCCCGTATATGGACATCCACGTGACACCACTGGCGAAGCACCCGTCCAAAGTGGACTAATCCGCCACGAACCTGGTCAGCAGCCTGCCGAACTCGGTCACGTCGTGGCGAGGCCAGTCTTGCAGGCGTTCGGCCAGCCGTTCCCGTTGCGCCGCCCGGGTGGTCGCCACTGCGCACCGCCCGGCGGCGGTGAGCTCGAGCCGCTGCTTCCGGGAATGGTGCGGATCCGGGCCGCGGACGAGTAACCCGGCGTCCTCGAGTTCGGCCAGCTGTCTGCTCACTGTGGACGGATCGAGCCCGTACTCCTGGGCGAGATCCGCCGCGTGCGCACAGTCGGCAAGGTCCACAGAGGACAGCAGGGTGTACGGCACGAAGCCGAGGCCTTCGTAGAGTTCGTTCGACCGCACCCGGGAACCGCGGGAGAACAGGATCATCGCCCGGTGGATGGCGTCAAGGGCATCGCTCGCGTCGAGGCCTGGTCCCGGCATGTGCCCCGATGCTAGAGATGCACCATACAACTGTCAACGCGCGATCCCGCGCTGCAGCAGGTCGTCCGCGTCCACCCCGGCTTCCTGCAAGAGCGCCCGGGTGTGCGCGCCGAGCGCGGGGACGTCGCCCATCCGCGCCTCGACGTCCGCGAAAGTCACCGGCGGCAGCAACGCGTCCACGGTGGCGTTCTCGGTTTCGACGGTGCGCCAACGGTTCCGGGCACGCAGCTGCGGATCTGCGACGACGTCGGCGACCTGTTTCACCTGGGCCGCAGGGATTCCCGCGGCGGCAAGGCGCTCGTCGAGCTCGACGGTGGACCACCGGGACGTCTCGGCCGCGACCGCCTCGTCACAGGCCGCGCGATGGCGCACGCGCTCGACGTTGGTGACGAAACGCGGGTCGTCGGCCAGCTGCGGCGCATCGAGCACGGAGGTGACCAGCGTGCGCCACCCGGCGTCGTTCTGCACGCCGATGAGCATCTGACCGTCTTTCGTGGGGTACGCGTCATACGGCGCGATCGAGCTGTGGCTCAGGCCCATCCGCTCGGGCTGGCGCCCGGAGTACATCTGGCTGTAGACCGCGTAGCCCATCCACTCCACGGTCGCCTCGAACATCGACACCTCGACGGTCGCGCCCTCGCCGGTCCGCCACCGGCGCAGGAGTGCGGCGAGCACGGCCTGCGCGCAGTACATCCCCGACGCGATGTCGGACGTCGGAATGCCGGTCTTCACCGGCGTGTCCGGGGTGCCGGTGATGCCGATCAGCCCGGCCTCGGCCTGCACGAGCATGTCGTAGGCCTTCCGCTGCTCGCGCGGTCCGCCCCGGCCGTAGCCGGACAGGTCGACGACGATCAGCTCCGGATGGTCCGCCCGCAGCTCGTCCGCGCCGAACCCGAGCCGCGCGGCCGCACCCGGCGCGAGGTTCTGCACGAACACGTCAGCCTGCGCGACGAGCCGCCGCACCACGTCCTGCCCCTCGGCGGTCTTGAGGTCGACCGCGAGCGACTCCTTGCCGCGGTTGAGCCACACGAAATGCGCCCCGGTCCCGTGCACGACGTGGTCGTACTCGCGGGCGAAGTCACCGCCGTCGACGCGTTCGACCTTGATCACCCGCGCCCCGAGGTCGGCGAGCGTGCGAGTGGCCAGCGGCGCGGCGACGGCCTGCTCGACGGAGACGACGGTGACGCCGTCGAGCGGAAGGGCAGCGGGACGGTCTGCGTGCATACGGGACACTATTCCCGGCCCGATTGAGACCCGTCCAATACCAGCCGCCCGCCTCACTCATGCGGAAACGGCATCAATCCTGGCAGGCTCACATGTCGACCCAGAGAATCCACTTGCTCCCGGAGGGGCGGCACACCGAGCGTTCCGGGGTCTTCCTGCCCAGATTCCGGAGCGCCTGATCGGCAAGGCAGGACTTCTCGTAGTCGTACATCTTCACCGGAACGTACTTCGCGGTCGTAGCCGGAGCCGCCGATGCCACTCCCGGAACGACGACTCCCGCACTCGCCCCGAGAACAATCCCGGCCGAGACAATCAGCTTCCGAACCACCCAGCACTCCGATCATCGGGGGACGCTGCTTCCGGTTCATACCGTAGGGCCCGATTACCGTCCGCTGGGCGGGATCTGCCCGTCCGTCCGGATTCCCCGGGAGCGGAAGCGCACCGCTACCCGCGTGGGTCGAACGGGATGCCCGCCGGCTTGGCTTTCCCCAGCAGCTCCTGGTAGCGGCCTTCGTTGATCTTGATCGTGGCAGCGCCGAAGTCGGCGGTCATCAGGCGGTCGCGCAGGGCGGTGGACGGCCAGCCGTCCCAGCCGACCAGCGGCGGGTAGCGCCACGTGTGGTAGTGGTTCTCCGGCGGTTCGTCGTGGGCGTCGGCCAGGCGGAAGAAGTGCGTGCTCAGGCCGTCCTTGTGGTAGACGACCTTCGGATGCGCGCCGTCGAAGGCGACCTGCGTGCGCGGGTAGGTGACCTGCGACGAGTGCTGCGTGGTGGTCACGTACTCGACCCGGTCGGACGCCTGGTCGATCCACGAGATCACGTGCTCCCAGTCGTGCCGGTGCCCGCCGAGCCCGCTGCCGTCCACCGCCTGGTCCTTCTCGAAATAGCTGGCGTACACGACCGCGCACCAGCCGTGGTTGCAGGTGGAACGGGAGTAGGTCTGGGAGTTGTCTAGGTCGGAGCGGTCGTGGCAGTTCCCGTTGACCGCGCCGGACGTCTTGAGCCCCGGCGCGAGCGTGCCGTCCGGGCCGATCGCGGGCGTGGCGTAGCAGCCGTCGCCGTCGTAGTCGTAGGCGGGCGAGAAGGACAGCTCGTACCCACCGGCGTTCTGCGGCAGGTTGTGCGGCGGATCGGCGTAGGCCACCGAAACCGGGAACAGCAACGCGGCGCCCGCGAGCACCGTCACGACCCGCTGGAGTTTCCTCATGCCGGGATGGTGGCACCGCCGCGCGGGAAGCTGAAGGGACACCAGGGAAACATCGCGCGGCGAGCCGGAATGGTCCCGCTCACCGGCACGATGCATCCCTTGTACACCAGCGGTTTATCCGGTGACGACGCGCTCCGGCGGCAGGGTCAGGTTCGAGTGGACCTCGCGGCTCGTCTCGGCGGGCAGCCCGTCCGGGTCGCGCAGCGCAGCGTTGCGCGCCGCCAGTTCCTCCTCGGTGCGCGGCGAAAGCATCAGCGCCCCCGCCGGAGCAAGATCTTGGTTGCGCGTCATGAATTCCCGTGCCCGCCGGTCGTACGCCGCGAAGGCAGCCGGGTGCTCCGCGTCGGCCAGCTCGTACGCCAGCAGGTACGCGCCGATGAGCGCAAGACTGGAACCCTGGCCGGACAGGAACGACGTCGCGTGCGCGGCATCCCCGGCCAGGACCACCCGGCCCTTCGACCACACCGGCATCCGGATCTGGCTGACGACGTCGAAGAACAGGTCGTCGGCGGAACGCATGGTTTCGACGAGCCGCGGCACCTCCCAGCCGTCGCCGGTGAAGTAACTCGCGACGAGGTCGCGCTGCGCGGCCGGATCGGCGAAGGCGTGCAGCGGAGCATCTTCGCGGCTGAAGGACAGGAATCCGTGCATGCGTTCGCTGTCGTCGGTGGCGTACAGCGTCGCGGTACGGCCTGCGACGGTCCAGGTGACCGCTTCGTGCGACAGCCCGAGGTAATTCGGCGCAGTGAATCCGGCAAAGCAGTAGCCGAGGTAGTGGTGGAACTGCTTCTCCGGGCCGAAGACGAGCGTGCGAGTGTTGGAGTGCAGCCCGTCGGCACCGATCACCAGGTCGAATGTGCGGCGCAGGCCGCTGCGGAACGTCACGTCCACGCCGTCGCCGTGGTCGTCGAGCGTCGTGATCGAATCGCCGAACCGGAACTCGGCCTCGTCGCGGACCGCACCGTACAGCAGGTCGGTGAGGTCGCCGCGGCGCAGCTCGATGTCCTGTCCGGCCACACCGCCGGTCAGCTCCTCCGGCTCGATCTGCGCCAGCTGCGCGCCACCGGCGTCGAGGAACGTGATCCGGCGAGTCGCGACATGCCGTTCCCGCGCCGCCTCCAGCAACCCCATCCGCCGCAGCACCTCGACTGCCGGCCCGCGCGCGTCGATCGGGTACCCGCCGCCCCGCACCGCGGACGCCTTCTCCACCACGGTGACCGTGAAGCCGTACCGGCTCAGCCAATACGCCAGCGCCGGGCCCGCAATGCTCGCCCCCGAGATCAGCACGCTCCTGCTCATGGTTCTCCCCTTTCCCCGGCAGGCGATAGATGCCTACCTTAGGTATCCTTTTCCGAACGACCCAACTGTATACCTAACTTAGGTATCTATTCAAGGAGCCCGCGATGCCGTCCGATCCCTCGCTGCTGCGGGAGCTGCTCCCCCGGCTCACCGAGCTGAGCAGCTCCCTGAACCGCGGACGGCTGGTCGAGCGCGCGCTCGAGGCGAGCGGGCTGGCGCTCGAACGGCCCGCGATCACGATCCTCGGCGTGCTGCACCTCGCGGGCGAACCGCTGCGGGTCGGGGAGATCGCGCACCGGATGAAGGTGGTCGGGCCGCATGTGACGCGGCAGGTGCACGGCCTGGAAAGCCGCGGCCTCGTGCAGCGCATCGCGGACCCGGCCGACCAGCGGGCCAGGCTGATCCAGCTCACCGCCGACGGAACGGCCGCGATCGAGCGGTACTTCGGCGTCGTCGAAGGCTGGTTCACCGACGCGTTGAGCGGCTGGTCCGCCGAGGACCGCCGGGCACTGGGCGCGCTGCTGACCCGGTTCACCGAGGACCTGACCGCACGCCTGTCCACTCTGGACTGACTACCCGCCGGCGGGACGGATCGAATCGCGGCAGGCTGGGTACCTGAGCGGCATGGAGGCGGACGAGGACCGGCACGACCGGGCCGACCACGAGATCGGGCTGCTCGCCGAGCAGCTCTGGGCGCACGCTCAGGCACCGGACCTCGGACCGGCGCTGACCGAAGCCGGGTTCGACGTCTCCCTCGAAAACGGCTTCACCGCGCGGTACGGCACCGGACGGCCGTGCGTCGCGCTGCTGCCACCCACCGACGGGCGGCCGGAATCGGGGCACAACCTGGTCGTTGCCGCTGTGCTGGGCGCCGCGCTCGCGACGGCGCGCGTCATGGACGCCGGGTCGCTGCTGGTCACCGACCATCCGGCCGACGGGGTCGACGCGGTCCTCACCTTCCAGCCCGGCGTACACACCTGGGCGGCAGCACCACTCACCGCGCGCACTGAACTGCGCGTCACCGTGCACGGCCGATCCGGTCCGGCACCCGAGGACCGCACCGACGCGCTCGCCGGGCTCGTGCAGGTCTTCACCGCCGTCGCCGCCCTGCGGTCCCGGCTTCCGGCAGGCGCGGTCGTACAGGGCATCGTGACCCGCGGCGGCGAGTCCACCGACGTGGTCCCCGACCTGGCCGAAGCCCAGTTCGGCCTGCGCGCACCCACCGCGGCCGTGGTGACCAGGCTGGTGTCCGAGGTGACCGCAGCCGCCGACGGCGCAGCGCTGGCCACCGGCACGAAGGCGGACGTCGAGCGGGTCGGCCCGGAGCGCACGCATTTCCGCGACAATCCGGTGCTGTCCGGGCATTTCACCCGCCACCTCGCCGCGTGCGGAATCCTCACCACCCCGCCGGGGCCGGGCTCGGTACCCGGCCGCGCCGAGGTGGGCGACCTGAGCGTGCGGGTACCGACGATCCATCCGTCGGTCGCGCTCCTGGACCCGGCGCATGCGGCCGGAACGCCGGAATTCGCCGAGGCGACCAGGTCTCCGCGCGCGCGGACGGTACTGCTGGCAACTGGCGCGGCACTCGCGCGCACTGCCTTGGACCTCCTCGCGCACCCGGCGCTGGTGCGGCAGGTGTGGGACAGCTTCGAGGACCGGGCCCGCCAGGAACGCTCGACCCAGCCGATCCTGTAACTCCTCGCGGTCTCCAAGATCGGCCCGCACCGGCCGCGGCCGACGTATCGTCGGCAGGGCAACGAGATCAGGAGGCGCGATGAGCAACGTCGAGACCGAACCGGCCGAGCTGGCGTGCGGCGGGGACCCCGCGGCGCCGGGCCGGGTCGAGGTTCTCGGTGCGCGGTCGGTGCCGCTCGGCGGGCCGCGGGCGATGCCGGTGCACCGGACCCTGCCGCAGCGGCCCCGCTCCCTCATCGGGGCCTGGTGTTTCGCCGACCACTACGGCCCGGTCGACCCGGCCGAGAGCGGCGGGATGTCGGTCGGCCCGCATCCGCACACCGGGCTGCAGACGGTGAGCTGGCTGTTCGCCGGAGAGATCGAGCACCGTGACAGCCTCGGCTCGCACGCCATGGTCCGGCCCGGCGAGCTGAACCTCATGACCGGCGGCCACGGAATCTGCCACGAGGAAGTCTCGACCCCGGAAACGACGCTGCTGCACGGAGTTCAGCTGTGGGTCGCACTCCCGGACGAGCACCGGCACGCCGACCGCGACTTCCAGCACTACGTCCCGCCGGTCACCGCCCTCGACGGCGCCACCGCGCGGGTGTTCCTGGGCACGCTCGCGGGTGAGACGTCGCCGGTACGCACGTTCACGCCGTTGCTGGGCGCGGAAATCGTCCTCGAACCGGGCTCGCAGACCCGTCTCGAGGTCGACCCGGAGTTCGAGCACGGCGTCCTCCTCGACACCGGCACGATCACCTTCGAGGGCACCCCGCTGGAGACGGCCCAGCTCGGCTACCGCGGCACCGGCGCCCGGACGATCGACCTGCGCAACCCCGGATCCGCCCCGGCCCGTGTGATCCTGCTCGGCGGGCCGCCGTTCGGCGAGGAAATCCTGATGTGGTGGAACTTCGTCGCGCGCAGCCACGACGAGATCGTGGAGTTCCGCGAGGCGTGGGAAGCGGAATCCGCACAGTTCGGCGCCATCGAGCCGTACCCGGGCGGCCCGGCGCGGCTGCCCGCTCCCCCGCTGCCCGCGGTGCGGATCAAGCCCCGGCGGAACCCGTCGTGAAAGCTGCCCGCGGTGCGGAACCTGTCGTGAAGAAGGTGCGCAGTTCCGCGGTGACCTCGGCCGGGGCTTCCTCCGGCAGGTAGTGGTCGGCGGCGAGCGCGCGGCCGGAAACCTGCGCGGCGTACTCCCGCCACACGTCGAGCACGGCGTAATTCCGGCCGACGAAACTGCGCTCGCCCCACAACGCCAGCAGCGGTACCTCGATCCGGCGGCCTGCGTCGGCGTCGTCGTGTTCCAGGTCGATGCCCGCCGCCGCGCGATAGTCCGAACAGGACGCCGCGATGGCTGCCGGGTCGGAGAAACAGCGCACGTACTCGGCTTCGGCGGCCGGGTCGAACGGCGTGCCCCCGGCGTGCCGGGCGCCCATCCGCGCGCGGATCCAGAACTCCGGGTCGCCGCCGATCAGCCGTTCCGGGATGCCGTGGCCCGCGGCCAGGAAAAACCAGTGGTAGTACCCGAGCCCGAAGGCTGCGTCGGCGTTCGCGAAGGTGTGCCGGGTCGGGACGATGTCGAGCACCGCGAGCCGGGTGACCACGTCCGGGTGGTCCAGCGCCATCCGGTGCCCGACGCGTCCGCCGCGGTCGTGCCCGGCCACCGCGAACCGGTCGAAACCCAGGTCCCGCATGAGGTGTACCTGGTCGGCGGCCATCACGCGCTTCGAGTACTCCGCGTCGTCCGGGCCGGGCGCGGGCTTGCCGCTGTCGCCGTAGCCACGCAGGTCCGCGGCGACCACGGTGAAGTCCGCAGCCAGCGCGGGAGCGACGTGGTGCCAGATCACGTGCGTCTGCGGGTATCCGTGCAGGAGCAGCAGCGGCGGCCCGGAACCGGCCACTTTCGCGTGAATCCCGACCCCGCCGGCGTCCACTGTGTGCGACCGGAACGGACTGGGCAGCGGCACGCTCGTCATGTCCCCCATGTCATCAGTGCCGGAGGCGCGTGTCCACGAGCGGATCCGAGCCCGGCTGATCGGTTCCGCCTATGGTTCCTGCGCCGCGGCGAGAAACGCGCGGGCAGGCGGGGTCAGCACGCCGGACCGGTGCACGAGGGCGAGATGCAGGTACGCGGGCGGATCGAGGGCGAGGACGCGAGCCCCGGCGCGTTCGGCCAGCGGTACCCACGAATCGGCGAGCACCGCGACCCCGACCCCGGCCAGCACGAGCGGCAAAATCGCTTCCCGGTGCTCGGTTTCGACCACGTCGACCAGCTCGACGCCGTCCGCCCGGATCCCGTCCACGAACCGGCGCATCCCGGTGCCGGGCTGGCCCACGATCATCCGCCGTCCGGCCAGGTCCGTGTGCCGCACCGGGCCCGCGAGATCGGTGTCCCCCGGCGCGACCAGCACGAACCGCTGCCGCTCCAGTGGTACCACCTCGACGCCGGGCCCGGCGATCGGCTCGGTCCCGGCGGCCAGCCCCAGCTCGGTGGTCCCGCTGCGGACCTGCGCCAGCACCTCCCCGGACCGGAACGCGGCCCGCACGGCGACCGACATCCCCGGGTGGCGGCCGGTGAAGCGGCGGATCATCCCGCACAACGGCTCCACGGCCTGCGACGGCATCGCCGCGATCTCGACCCGGCCCACCTGCAGCCCGGCCACCGAGTCCACGCTGGACCGCGCCGCGGCGAGGCCGCGGACCACCTGCCGCGCGGGTTCGACCAGCGCCTGCCCGGCCTGCGTGAGCACGAGCCGGCGGCCGATCCGGGAGAAGAGGTCGGTACCCAGATCGCGTTCCAGCCCGCGGATCGCCTGCGACAGCGACGGCTGGGCCACGTACAGCGCCTGCGCGGCCTTGGTCATGCTCCCCTGGTCCACCACCGCGAGGAAGTACTCCAGCTGCCGCGCGTCCACGCGGCGACCCTAGCGGGGGTCGCCGCCGCGCACCCGGTTCCGCGCGCCGGACGGGTCGAAGTTCACCCGGCGCAGCGGTCCGGCGGCGAGCAGCACCACCGCCACCGAGCTCACCGCGGCCAGCACCAGCGCGGCGACGAACCGGGCCGGTACCGAGGTCGCCGACGCCAGCACCGCGTACCCGGCGGCCACGACCGCAACCGGGCCGAACAGCGCGACCGCGGTCGCCACCGGCGGAATCCGGCCGCCGTCCGGACGCCGGGCCGAGACGACCGCCGCGCCCGCACACACCACCGCGGCCACCAGCAGGCTGCCGCCCACGGTGTCCGACAGGCGGTGCCAGCTGAGCGCGACGGTCGCCGCAGCCACCCAGGCCACGCCGGGCGCACCCACGGCGAGTACCCAGGTCCGGAACCGGGCGGGCAGCACCACGGCCAGTGCCAGCAGCACCGCGGTGGCCGCGGTGACGTGCCCGCTCGGGAAGCTGTTGTGGCTCGGGCCGCCCCCCGCGGAGCCGATGTCCGGCCGGTCGAGCAGGTAGATCTTGAGCAGCTGGGCGGCGGCCAGCGGCAGCAGGAAGAGCACCAGCGCGGTCACCCCGAGCGCGAAGCGACGGCGGACCACCGCGAGCAGCACGATCACCACGCCCGCCCCGCCGAGTACCGCCACCAGGTCGAGCCCGGTGAGCGGCTCCGCCCATTCCACAGTGGCCCCACGGAGGGTCTGCGCCGTCCGGACGACGCCGTTCTCGGCCAGCTGCCCGCCCGCGGTGCGCACGAAGAGCAGGTAGGCCACGGCGAAGGCGACGGTGAACCCGCCCGCGGCGGCGATGAGCACGGCCGTGCGGGACGGGCGCTGCGGCACCAGTGCATGGCGGGGCATTGCGGACGTCGGCTTTTCGGGGGTCATCACTGCCATGTCCCCGAGCCTGGCCGCGGGATTTCGGGATCCCGTCAGGACCATGTCATGGTTTCGCTACAAGATCCGCCCGGGTCGCGCGCGCCCGCGGGTTTTCCCAATAATGACCGCGTGGCAGTGGTGTTGGTGGTCGAGGACGACGCGTCCGTCCGGGAGGGCTTGGAGCTGGCGCTGCGCAGGCAGGGATACACGGTGCACACCGCGGCGAGCGGCGAGGACGGGGTGGTGCTGCTGCGCGTGCGGGCACCGGACCTCGTGGTGCTCGACCTCATGCTGCCCGGGATCGACGGGTTCGAGACCTGCCGCCGGATGCGTGCGGCCGGTCAGGTGCCGATCATCATGCTGACCGCCCGCAGCGACGATTTCGACATCGTCGCCGGTCTCGAAGCGGGTGCGGACGACTACGTGGTGAAGCCGGTCGAACCGCGGGTGCTCGACGCGCGGATCCGGGCGGTGCTGCGCCGCACGGCCGCCGACCACGACGGCGCCGCGCCCGAACAGCACGGTGACCTGGTGATCGACCGGGCGGGCCTGCAGATCCGCAAACACGGCGAACCGGTCGCGCTCACGCCCACCGAGCTGAGGCTGCTGCTGGAGATCTCGCGGACGCCCGGCCGGGTGCACAGCCGCCGCCAGCTGCTGGCGACCGTGTGGGGGCACGACTACCTCGGCGACTCCCGCCTGGTCGACGCGTGCGTGCAACGGCTGCGCGCGAAGATCGAGGACGTCCCGGCGCGGCCGGACCACGTGCAGACGGTGCGCGGGTTCGGCTACAAGTTCGGCCGCTCGTGAAGCGGCTGCGGTCGTGGGTGTCCGGCCTCCGTTCCCGGCTGGTGCTGGCATTCGCCGCGATGACCCTGGTCGGCGCGGGCGCGGCGGCGGGCGCGAGCTACGTGTCGGCGCGCACCACGATCCTGGCCGGCGTACAGGACCCGGCGATGCTGCAGCTGCGGGACGAGGTCACCGCGTACCTGCCGCAGATGACCCTTCCACCCGACCAGCAGCAGCTCGAAAACCTGGCGCACACGCTGAAGGGCACCACCGTGGTCGTATTCGGTGCCCTGCGTTCCAGCACCGGGTTCGACCCGGCGAGCCTGCCCGCCGAGCTGCGCCGGGAGGTCGCGCAGAGCTTGTCGATCCAGTTCCAGCGGGTCGTGGTGGACGGTCGCCCGGAGCTGCTGATCGGGATGCCGGTACTGCGGTACCGCAGCAGCGGGCGGGAGCACACCGGGGTCGAGGTGTACAAGAAGGTGTCGCTGGACGCCCAGGAGATGGCGATCGACCAGCTGGCCACGCGGGCGTGGCAGATGACGGCGCTGGCGCTGCCGGTCGCGGTCGCCTTGGCGCTGCTGGCCGCAAGCCACGTACTGCGCCCGGTGCGCGCGCTGAACTCGGCGGCCCGCAAACTCGGCGACGGCCAGCTAGACGTACGGCTGCCCGCGAAGGGGTCGGACGAGCTGTCCCAGCTGGTCACGACGTTCAACCACACGGCAGCGGAACTGGAGCGCACGGTCGGCTCCCTGCGCGCCATGGAGGCCGACGCCCGCCGGTTCGTCGCCGACGTGTCACACGAGCTGCGCACGCCACTGGCCGCGATGAACGCCGTCACCGACGTACTCGACGAGGACGCTTCGCAACTCCCCGCGGACACCGCCGTCGCGGCGCGCCTGGTATCCGCCGAAACGCGCCGTCTCACACGGCTGGTGCAGGACCTGGTGGAGATCTCCCGCTTCGACGCCGGCCGCGCCGAGCTGCGAGCCGAGGAGGTGGACGTGGCCGAGGTGGTGTCAGGCAGCATCGCCGCCCGCGGGTGGACCGCGGAGGACGGAATCCACGCTGAGCTGCCCCCCGGAGTCACGGCCTTCGCCGACCCCCGGCGACTGGACCTGGTGGTGGCGAACCTGGTCGGAAACGCCCTGCGACACGGCGCGCCACCAGTGACCGTCCGCCTGACCGCCGACGCCGCAACGGTCACGCTCGAAGTCGCCGACCACGGCCCGGGCATCCCGGCGGAAATGCTGCCGCAGGTGTTCGACCGGTTCACGAAGGCGGACACGTCGAGGGCAAGATCGGAGGGAAGCGGCTTGGGGTTGTCGATCGCACGGGAAAACGCCCGGTTGCACGGCGGGGATGTCGAGGCGGCGAATACCGTCAATGGGGCGGTGTTCACGCTGCGGTTGCCACGGTTGCCGAGGGTTTCTCCGGAGGACCGATGAGGTCGGGCAGGGTTTCGCGGTGGTGGGCTGGGTTGTGGGCTGGGTTGCGGACTCAGTGGCTGGTTCGGCGTTTGGCTGGAGCGGCAGCTCGGTCGTCGGCTCGGTTGTGGGCTCGGTGGCTGGTTCGGCGTTTGGCTGGAGCGGCAGCTCGTTGTCTCGCGCGGGGTTCGACTCGCCCGTCGGCCGGACCACCAACTCCAGCCTTGGCCCTACCGTCCCCACGCCAACCCGGCCCCGGCTCAACCCGCCGACCAACCGAGCCACCAACCCCAGCCCTGGCCACACCATCCCCACACCACCCCGGCCACCGTTCAACCCGCCGACCGGCCGGATCAGCAACTCCGGCCTTGGCTCTACCGTCCCCACGCCAACCCGGCCCTGGCTCAACCCGCCGACCAGCCGAGCCACCAACCCCGGCCCTGGCCACACCATCCCCACACCACCCCGACCACGGTTCGAGTCGCCGGTTGCCCGGGTCAGGGGCGCGGTGGCGCGCTCTGTGCTCAGTCCTGCTGGCCACCGTCCTGACTGCAGGCTGCGGCGTCCAAGCGACCGGCGTGGTCGCGGCAGGCGATGCCCCCACCGGATTCGGCATCGGCCGGACCGCGACGCAGATCACGCTGTACTTCGTCTACGCCGGGCAGATGACCACGGTCCAGCGCCCCTGGAGCGGCTCCCCCTCGCCCGACCGGGTGCTGGCCGAACTGTTCCGCGGCCCGTACTCCAGCGAGCTGAAGCAGGGCCTCCACACCGCGCTCCCGCCGACCAGCCCCTCGATCAGGGTGGACACCGCATCCCAGCCGGTCGTCGTGACGCTGTCGGAGTCGATGAAGCTGCTGTACCCCACCGGCCTCCAGCAAGTGGTCTGTACCACGGTGGCCGCGCTGGCGTCGTCAGGGCAGGGGGTGGGCAAGGGCATCACCGTCGTCACCTCGGACACCAGGCTCGAAAACCTGTACTGCAACTAGGCTGTGCTGGCTGGCGTCCACTATGGACGATTATGCCGGATACGCGCGCACCCCGCGGGCGTCGCGCAACGCGCGGGCCCACCATTCGAGCTGGTCGAGAAGCGCTTTCGCGGCCAGTTCCGCTGCGGTGTCGGTGGTTTCGCCGTCGCTGTCGAAGCGGCCGTGCGCGCCGTGGAAGCTGACCGTCTCGCGGATGGTGACCGCATGCAGTTCCGCGAAAACCGCGCGGAGGTGCTCGACTGCGCGCAAACCGCCGGAAATTCCGCCGTAGGAAACGAAAGCGACCGGCTTTGCCTGCCATTCGGCGTGGAACCAGTCGACGACGTTCTTGAGCGCAGCCGGGTAGCTGTGGTTGTACTCCGGCGTGACCACGGCGAACGCGTCCGCCACGGCGAGCCGGGCAGCGAGCGGCCCGGCCCCGGCACCCGTCATGGCGAGCGGGAGGGTCGTCTCGGCGACGTCGACGACGTCGATCTCGAACCCGCCGTGGCGGTCGGCCTGGCGGGCGAACCAGCGCGCGACTGTCGGGGCGAACCGTCCTTCCCGGACGCTGCCGACGAGCACAGCGAGCCGGACGGGAGCTTCGGACACGTGAGTCTCCTTTCGCGGCGGGGTTTCCCGCCTCGGAGCGAGTCTTGAACTTCAAGCTCTCTTTAAGTCAAGCTAGGCTGGCCGCATGGCGAAGACGGAGCTGCCCGAACTGACCGTCGGCGAACTGTCCCACCGCAGCGGCGTACCCGCGTCGGCCCTGCGATTCTACGAGGACGAACGCCTGATCCACAGCCGCCGCACGGCAGGCAACCAGCGCCGCTACCGCCGCGACGCCCTCCGGCGGGTGACGTTCATCCGCATGTCCCAGCGAGTGGGCATGCCGCTGGCCCAGATCCGCGAGGTACTGGCCCTCCTGCCGGACGACAGAACTCCCACCCGAGCCGACTGGTCCCGCATCTCGTCCTGCTGGCGCTCCGACCTGGACGAGCGCATCCGCCAGCTGGAACAACTCCGCGACCAGCTGACCGACTGCATCGGCTGCGGCTGCATGTCGCTGACCAAATGCCGCCTGGCCAACCCGGGCGACGAACTGGGCCACCAAGGCCCCGGCCCGCAACGCCTGCCGGACCACCGAGGTACGAGCTACGAGTGAATCTGCGCAGCGCGGGTGTCCTGCGGAGCTGCTCCGTGGCGGGCAGGACTTTCCGCGTCTGCCCGGTTCCGCCCGATTCCGCCCGGTTCCGCCATAGGAGCAAAGCCCCTGTGGCCATGGACTCACTGCGGCACCGCGGCCCACCTTGCGGACAACTTGGTTCCTCCGGGCAAGCCCACAGTCGACGTCCCGCCGCAGGGCAGGACCTTCCGGTAGCCCCTGCCACTGGGCAAACCCCGCCCGTCGGCTGCCGATCAACCTCCCGCCGCCGCTGAGCCTCAGCCGTCGCCCCTCGACCTCGGCCGTCACCCGCGAGCTTCAGCTGCAGCCCCTCGACCTCCGCCATCACCCGTCGACCTCGGGCCATCACCCGGCAGTCTCCGCCATCACCCGTCAACCTCAGTCATCACCCGCCAGCCACCACCCACCAGACCCAGCCACCACCCGTCAACCTCAGCAATCACCAACCAGACTCAGCCACCCGTCGACCTCAGCCATCACCCGCCCGCAGAAATCTCGGCCGAAGAAGCCGCAGCCAGCCGACCCCTCACTCAGTCCAGTAGCAACCCCCTCACGTAGGCGGCTTGGCCGGCGTGCTGGAGGTCGTCGGAGAGCACGCTCACCAGGCGGACTCCGAGGGTCACCGGCGGAGTCCATCGCTTGTCGACCACGCGGTCCAGCGCCGCTTCGTCGAGTTTTGCTAGCCACGTGAGCGTGTGCTCGTGCACGGCGTCGTAGTAGCCGGTGAGCAGCTCCGGGGATTCCGGGCGTACCTGGGCGACGTCCTCGCTGCGGTGACCGTATCCGATGTCCTCAGCCGGGAAGGGCAGGCCGAACCGGGTGTGCCAGTCCTGTGCGGTCCAGAGCTGCTCGGTGTCCGCTACGTCGGCGACGTGGTCGTCTTGCACCCTCGCCAGATGCCAGGCCAGCCAGCCGATCGAGTTGGCGTCCGGACCGGGGCGTGCCGCCAGCTGCTCCGCGGTCAGCCCGCCGACCGCCTGGTGGACCACCTCCCGGACCCGGCCGAACCCGTCCACGAGCAGATCGGCCACGTTCATTTCGCGCTCCTCCTCACCTCTGCGTTGCGCTCACCCCGATCATGCCCGCGCAGACGGCACCTGCCCAGCATTCGGAGCGAAGGGACCCCTCGCTCCGCGGCACGGCGTCCGGTGCGCCCGCTACCCGCCGTGACCGGCACTGTCCACTTCGGACCTACGACCGCCTCACGGCATCCGGTAAAATGCGGCCGAGACGGCCCGACCCGCACCGAACGGAGGGACCCTGTGGCGACCGGCACGCCCCGTGTCCTGCCCGGCTTCGACAACATTGCCGGTTTCCCGATTCCCGGCTGGGCCGGAACGCTGATCGCCGCCGCCTGTGCCGTGTCGGTGGTGGTGGTTCTGCTCTTGATCCTGCGCAACCGCCGTAAATAGGCCGCGTGACCGGCTCGGCTTGCGTGATCCTGAGCCACTGCCGCACCCAGCCCGACTCGCTCTGGCAGTCCTGCGCAACCCCCGCGCAACCACACGCGACCCGGCTCGGCTCCGGTGATCCTGCACGACCACCCGCAACCAACCCGCGCTACCGAGACCCGGCTCCGGCCCGGGCAGGCCCCCGGCTGAACCGCGTCCTGATCACATGGTCCTTCGCCGGGCCGGTCACCACCCACTCCTGCTCCCACAGCCGGTCGCCGAGCAGGCGGTAGGACCCGTGGTACCAGTCGGCCTGGCAGGGGTGCTCGGTGGTCCACTCGCCGGTTGCCAGGTCGAGGTCGTGGAAGAAACCGCCGTGGTCGAAGTGCACTGCGGCGCGCGGGCCGCCTGCCGGGTGGTAGTGCAGGGTGCGGATGAACGGTCCGCGGTGCTCACCCAGGTGCAGCTCGCCCGTTTCCCGGTAGACGAGCAGGTCGTCGGTGCAGGTGAACGTGGCGTGGCCGGTCGCGCGGCCCATCGGGTTCCCGCCCACGTCGGCGATTTCGCGCGCGAGTTCCCACTCTCCGGAGAAGTACCCGATCAGGTCGGTGATCGGAAATGCGGCGAACTCTGTCACCAGGTGAACGGTACCGTCCGTCACGAAACTGGCGCGAAAGGTCCCTTCGCGCCATATGCTGCGAGTCACCGAAATTCGTCACCCTCTGCGACAAAACCCGGCGCGAGGGGGACTCTCGCGCCGAACCCGGCGGGGCACGAGCGCCCGGACGGCCCGCCGCCCTAGAATCGGCCGGGTGGCGCACCCCGACCCGGCCGCGCAGGCCACCCGTTCCCCCGCTCTCGAAACCCTGCACCGCGTCTTCGGATACGACGCGTTCCGCGGCGACCAGGCGGAGATCGTCGAGCACGTGATCTCCGGCGGCGACGCGCTCGTGCTGATGCCCACCGGCGGCGGGAAATCGCTGTGCTACCAGATCCCGGCACTCGTGCGGCCAGGTGTCGGCGTGGTGATCTCGCCGCTCATCGCGCTGATGCAGGACCAGGTCGACGCGCTGCGCAACGTCGGCGTGCGCGCCGGATTCCTCAACTCCACCCAGGATTTCGCGCAACGGCAGGCGGTGGAGGAGGCCTTCGTCGCGGGTGAGCTCGACCTGCTCTACCTCGCCCCGGAACGGCTGTCGGTCGAGTCCACCGTGCGGCTGCTCGACCGCGGCGAGATCGCGCTGTTCGCGATCGACGAGGCACACTGCGTGTCCCAGTGGGGCCACGATTTCCGGCCCGACTACCTCATGCTGTCGTCGCTGCACGAGCGCTGGCCCGACGTCCCGCGCATCGCGCTCACGGCCACCGCCACCGAGGCCACGCACAAGGAAATCTCCGAACGCCTCGGTCTCGACGGCGCCAAGCACTTCGTCGCGAGCTTCGACCGGCCCAACATCCAGTACCGGATCGTGCCGAAGAACTCGCCGCAGAAACAGCTGCTCGACCTGCTGCGCACCGAGCACCAGGGCGACGCGGGGATCGTGTACTGCCTGTCCCGCGCGTCGGTCGAGAAGACGGCGGAATTCCTGGTACAGAACGGAATTCCGGCGCTGCCGTACCATGCCGGTCTCGACAAGTCGACCCGCGCGGCCAACCAGTCGCGGTTCCTGCGCGAGGACGGGCTCGTCGTGGTCGCGACGATCGCGTTCGGCATGGGCATCGACAAACCGGACGTCCGGTTCGTCGCGCACCTCGACCTGCCGAAGTCCGTCGAGGGCTACTACCAGGAGACCGGCCGCGCGGGCCGCGACGGGCTGCCCTCCACCGCGTGGCTCGCGTACGGGCTGCAAGACGTGGTGCAGCAGCGCAAGATGATCGACAGCTCGGAGGGCGACGAGGCGCACCGGCGGCTGCAGGCCCAGCACCTGAACGCGATGCTGGCGCTGTGCGAGACCGTCGATTGCCGGCGCACGCAGATCCTGGCGTACTTCGGGCAATCCGGCGAGCAGTGCGGGAACTGCGACACGTGCCAGACCCCGCCGGAACGCTGGGACGGCACCATTCCCGCACAGAAACTGCTGTCCACAGTGGTCCGTCTGCGCAACGAGCGGCGGCAGAAGTTCGGTGCCGGGCAGATCGTCGACATCCTGCTGGGCAAGACCACCCCGAAGGTCACCCAGTTCCGGCACGACACGCTGAAGGTGTTCGGCATCGGCACCGAACTGCGCGAACCGGAGTGGCGCGCGGTGGTGCGGCAACTGCTGGCGCGCAACCTGCTTGCGGTCGAAGGGGATTACGGCTCGCTGGTGCTGACCGACGGTTCCACGAGCGTGCTGAACGGCTCGCAGCAGGTGATGCTGCGCCGCGAGCCGGAGCGGGCAGCGCGTGCCCCGCGAACGTCCCGCCGAGCCGCGGCGACCGTCGAGATGCCCGCCGAGGCGGCCCCGATGTTCGAGCGCCTCCGTGCCTGGCGCGCGGCGACGGCGAAGGAACAGGGCGTCCCGGCTTACGTGATCTTCCACGACGCCACGCTGCGCCAAATCGCGACTCAGCTGCCGTCGACGCTCGATGAGCTGGGCACGGTGAGCGGCGTGGGTGAGAGCAAGCTGGCGAAGTACGGGGAAGGGGTGCTGGCCACGTTGGCGGAGGAGTGAACGGTCGGCGCACCTGAGGCGGCCACTCACGGACGCGCACGCGGTTGGGCGGGGTGGATCCGGCGCCGCCAGACCGGCTTGCGGCTGACCTCTCACTCAGCCGGGCGAGGCCGGGTCGCATCCGGCGTTGTCCGGCCCGCTTGCGGTCTTCTCACACGGCCTCGCCGGGCCGGTCACATCCGACACCGTCAGCCGACGACACACGTCGCCAGCCTCCGCACGCTCACATTGCCGACCGGGGCCGACCCACCTCCGGCACCATCAGACGACAACACACGTCGCCAGCCGCCGCACGCTCACACTGCCCACCGGGGCCGGGTCACATCCGACGCCATCTTCCCGCTCGCTGCCGACCTCTCGCGCTCACCCCACCAGATGTGGCCGGGTCACACCCGACTCTGTCAGACCGACACTCTCCCAATCGGCTTTCACTTCACCGGATGGCAGGGTCGCAGCCGAAGGCATCGGTCCCACGCGCTCGCAGCCAGCCTGCGCGCACTCATGCCCCAGCCGAGGTGGGTCACATCCGGCACCGTCAGCCCCGCGCTCGCAGCTCGGCTTCGCGTACTCACGCCCCCAGCCGGGGCCGACCCACATCCGACGCAGTCAACCCCGCGCTCGCAGCTCTCCTCCGCACGCTTACACCACTGACTGGGACCGGGTCGGATCCGTCAAGGCCATCACTCGTCGCCAGCCTCCGCGGGGTCACTCGGTCGGGCGGGGCCGGGTCACGTCGGATACCTTCCGGACTGCTCCCGAGATCTGGTTGTGGTACCGCCCCTTCGTCTTCTCGTCCACGAAGCGTGCGGCCTTGCCCACCGCGTTGTTCACCTTTTCCGGGTTCTTCCGCACGTACGACGACACCGCGCCCGCGGCGCCGGCCAGTACGGTCAGTCGTTTCATCAGAGCCATCGCGAAAGTCCTTCCGGGCAGCGAACCGTCCTTCACCCCTCCCAACGTCGGCTCCCGGCGCCGGGTTCCCGGCACCACCGGTACGAAATCCGCATGACAGCTCCGCGCCGGACGGGGCATCATCGGGAATCGTGCGCGATCTCTCGGCCCTGCCGCAAGTCCACCTCCACGTTCACCTCGAAAGCACCATCCGCCCGGCCACGCTGCGAGAACTCGCGGCCACCCACGGTGTCGTGCTCCCGGAAAAGCCCTCGGCATTCGGCGGGTTCCGGGCGTTCGCCGAGAGCAACAGAATCACCCGTTCGTGCCTGAAGGAGCCCGCTGACTTCGTGCGCATTGCGCGCGAGTTCTGCGCCGACGAAGCCGCCAAGGGCACGCGGTACGCCGAAGTCACGTTCACCGCAGCCTCGCACGGTGAACGTCTCGGCGACCTGGCCATGCCGCTCGAATCCGTCCTCAAAGGACTGTCCGAAGGCGGCGCCGAGCACGGGCTGGAATAGCGGCTCATCCTCGACCATTCCCGGCGCAAACCACTCGAGCGGGCCCGTGCGACGCTGGAAATGGCGAAGGAACACAAGGAAATCGTCGCGATCGGGATGGCCGGTGAGGAAAGGTACCCGCTCGCGCCGTTCGCGGAGATCTTCGAGCAGGCAAGGGAAGCCGGGCTGCACCTCGTCCACCACGCGGGCGAGGACGCCGGGCCGGGAAGCATCCGCGAGGCGCTCGAAATCGGCAAGACAGAGCGGATCGGCCACGGAATCCGCATTCTTGAGGACCCTGCGCTGACCGCTGACGTGGCCGCCAGCCGGATCGCACTCGAGGTGTGCCCGTCGTCGAATGTGGCGCTCGGGCTGGTTCCCACACTGGCCGAGCACCCGCTGCCCCGGCTCGTCGACGCCGGTCTCACGGTCACGCTCAACACCGACGTCCCGGACGTCACCGGCACCACCCTGACGGGCGAATTCTCCCAAGCCCGCGAGATTTTCGGTTACCCTGACAGGGAACTCGCCACCTTCGCCACCAATGCCGTCACCGCCTCCTTCGCGCCCGAAGACACGAAAACCGCCCTGTGCAAGGAAATCGACACCTGGCTTGCGTCCGAAGCGAACGCGTGACTCGTCTCCCGAGGCATCAGCGCTCGGCTCACCGCCGCGGCAACCTGGTGAGCGGTGTTTCGGTTTGTCGACGTCCGGCTCACGTCGGAAACAGGCGCGTATCCGGTGTTCCGAGCGGTGGAGCCGTCTGGCTCGCGGCCACAGCAGGTGCGTGACCAGCGTTCCGAGCCATCGACGTCCGGCTGACTCCGCAGCAGATGCGTGAGCGGTGTTTCGAGTGATCGGCTTCCGGCTCACGTCGGAAGCAGGCGCGTGACCAATGTTCCGGGCTGCCAAGCCATCCGCAACACGTCAGCACCAAACGCATGAGCGGTATCCCGAGAGGCGGAGCCATCCGGATCACGTCCGCCGCAAACGCGTAACCAACGTCCCCAGCAGCGAAGCCGCTCAGCTCACGTCGGCAGTAAACGCGTCACCAGCATCCCCAGCTGGTGTGCCGTCCGGCACTCATGCATCTCCACCAGGTCCGCGTACTCCAATGCCGCCGAATCGCCGGTGCCCCACAGGGATTGGCGCTCAGGATTCAGCCAGTGCACGTGCCGGGCGCGGGAGCGGATCGCGCGGATGGCGTCGAGGTTCGGGTCGCCGCCATTCGTCCGGGCGTCGCCGAGGATGAGGACTGAGGTGCGGGGGCCTACGGCGTCCAGCCAGCGGGACGTGAACTGGGCCAGCGCGCCGCCGTAGTCGCTGTGGCCGTCCCATCTGACCACTGCTGCCTCGCTCAGCATTCGGGTGCCCAGCTGTTCCGGGTCGGCTGCGCCGGTGTCGACCAGGTGCGTCACCTCGTCCGTGCTGTCCACGAAACCGAATACGCGGACCTTGCTGAACTGGTCCCGCAACGCCTGCACCAGCAGCATCGTGAAGTTCGCAAAACCCGCCACCGAACCGGAAAGATCGCACAGCAGCACGATTTCCGGCCGCCCTGGTCGCCGGTGCCGGTAGGCCGGGCGTAGCGGTACGCCGCCGGTGGACAGCGACCGGCGCAGGGTTCGGCGCAGGTCAATCTGGCCTCTTGAGGCGCGCTTGCGGCGAGATGCCAGCCGCGTCGCCAGTTTGCGGGACAGTGGCTGGATGGTGCGTCGCAGCTCGGCCAGCTGGGTGCGGCTGGCGATCAGGAAGTCGACGCGGTCGGCGGCCGGGGCGATTGCGTGCTTGGCGATGCGTTCGCGGCCACGGACTTCCGCGGCCCGCCGCCGGGCCTCGGTGCGTACCCGGCCGCGGAATCCCTCCACCCGGCGGCGGATTTCGTCGCGGGTCAGCCGGTCGGTGAACTCATCGGACGAGCCGCGCATCGCCGCGAGTACCCGCGCAATCAGGGTCTGCGGCTGCAGCCGGTCCAGCGTCTGGTGCGCGGAAAACCCGCCGCCGGGGCCAGAACCCGCGCCGTATTGGCCCAGGAGATCCACGGCTAGCCCGGCGAGCTGGTCGAGTGCCTGGTCGTCGCCCTCGGCCAGTGCCGCGGCGAGTGCTTCCCGCAGTTCTTCCCGGTCGCGCGGCCGGTTTTCCCGTGCCAGCTCGGGGACCCCGATGCCCGCCGGGAAGTACAGGTCGAACGTGGCGTCGAACACCGAACGCTGCCCGCCCCGGCGGACCAACGCAGCCGCGAGACCTTCCCGGACCAGCTCGCGGTCGTCCAGGCCCAGCACCTCCAATGCGGCCGCCGCGTCGGCGGTTTCCCCTGGCCCGGCCGGGATTCCCTGCGCCCGCAACGCGCGGACGAACTCCGCGAGCCGACCGGTGAGGCCCGGCGGCGTGGTCACGACGCGTCCAGCACCTGGTCGAGACTCAGCCCGGCACCGGCCTTCGCGATGTCGTCCTGGTGCTTCAGCACGACGCCGAGGCTTTCGCGCACCACACGCTCGTCGAGCGTCCCCGCGCCCAGCTCCAGCAGCGTGCGCGCCCAGTCGACGGTCTCCGCCACCGACGGTAGTTTCCGCAGGTCCATGGCCCGCAGCGCGGCGACGACCCGCACCACCGAGTCCGCCAGTGCGGCCTCGATCCCGGGTACCTTGAGCCGCACGATCTCGCGTTCGAGGTCCTCATCGGGGAAGTCGATGTGCAGGAACAGGCACCTCCGCCGCAGGGCCTCGGACAGCTCGCGTGTCGCGTTCGACGTCAAGACCACGAACGGCCGCTGCGTCGCGGTGATCGTGCCGAGCTCGGGCACGGTCACCTGGAAATCGCCGAGCACCTCCAGCAGCAGGCCCTCGATCTCGACGTCGGCTTTGTCGGTCTCGTCGATGAGCAGCACGGTCGGGTCGCTGCCGGAGATCGCGGTGAGCAGCGGGCGGCGGAGCAGGAACTCCTCGCCGAAGATGTCGGTGCGCGCCTCGTCCCACGTCTCGTCGCGGCCCGCGGTGATCCGCAGCAGCTGCTTCGCGTGGTTCCACTCGTACAGCGCGCGGGCCTCGTCGATGCCCTCGTAGCACTGCAGCCGGACCAGCCGCGAGCGCGTGACCTCGGCTACCGCCGTCGCCAGCGCAGTCTTCCCGACCCCGGCCGGGCCCTCGACCAGCAGCGGCTTGCCCAGCCGGTCGGCGAGGAACACTGTGGTCGCGACCGCGGGCGACGCGAGGTACCCGGCCTCGGCCAGCTTCGCCGACACGTCGTCGACGGACGAGAAAAAAGCCACCGGAGCCTCCACCTTCCTCCCCTCCGCCGCCCTCAACGGAGTGGCTGCGCCACGCCAACCCATAATAAGCAATCGCTCACCTGCACTGTACTGGGCCGGAGCGCGGCGCGGATAGCATCAGCACCGTGACCTACGTTGCCGCGGACCACCGATACGCCTCCATGCCCTACCGCCGCTGCGGGCGCAGCGGCCTGAAACTGCCCGCACTCTCCCTCGGCCTGTGGCACAACTTCGGCGACGACCGCCCGCTCACGGTGCAGCGCGACATCGTCCGGCGCGCCTTCGACCTGGGTATCACCCATTTCGACCTGGCCAACAACTACGGCCCGCCCTACGGCAGCGCCGAGGAGAACTTCGGCCGCCTGCTGGCGACGGACCTGCGGCCGTACCGCGACGAGCTCGTGATCTCCACCAAGGCCGGCTACGACATGTGGCCCGGCCCGTACGGCGAATGGGGCTCCCGCAAGTACCTGCTCGCGAGCCTCGACCAGTCGCTGCACCGGATGGGCCTCGACTACGTCGACATCTTCTACTCCCACCGGTTCGACCCGGAGACCCCGCTGGAGGAGACCGTCGGCGCACTCGACCGGGCCGTCCGGTCCGGCAAGGCGCTGTACGCCGGCATCTCGTCCTACAACTCCGAGCGCACGGCCGAGGCTGCGCGGCTGTTGCGCGAGCTGGGTACGCCGTTGCTGATCCACCAGCCGTCGTATTCGATGTTCAACCGCTGGACCGAATCCGACGCCCTCCTCGACACGCTGCAGCAAGCCGGGGCCGGGTGCATTGCGTTCTCGCCGCTCGCGCAAGGGGTGCTGACCGATCGGTATCTCACCGGTGTCCCGGCCGATTCCCGTGCGGCACAAGGGAAATCGCTCGACCCGTCGACGCTCACCGAGGAGAAACTCGGCAAGATCCGGGCGCTGAACGACATCGCCGTACGCCGCGGTCAGACACTGGCACAGCTCGCGCTCGCGTGGGCCCTGCGCGACCCGCGCATGACGTCGCTCGTGATCGGCGCGAGCAGCGTGCGCCAGCTGGAGGACAACGTCGCCGCGCTGGACAACCTCGCGTTCACCGCGGAGGAACTCGCCGAGATCGACCGGTACGCCACCGAAGAGGGCATCAACCTCTGGAAACGCTCCAGTGACACCTGAAGTCCGTGAAGGGAACCATCACGGAATCAGATTCCCTCATGGTTCCCTTCACGGACTTGACCCGGCACCTCAGCCGCGGGTGGTGCGGATTCGTTCCGTTGCCCAGGTTGCCCATTCCTGTTCCATTGCCGCGTAGCGTTTGCCCCATTCCAGCACCAGGCGGCCGTACCGGGAGGAATCGGCGTCGTCCCAGTCGATCGACGCTTCCAGGGACTCCAGGTGTTCAGCCAGCCTGGCGGCGCTCTCGCCGTGGCGGGCCACGTAGTCGCGTGCTTGTGCCGGACTCACCTCACCCAGGAAGTACACGCGCAGCAGCGTCTCGCTTCGCGGCACCGGTGACGGGCCCGGGTCCAGCAGCCACGTCTGCAGTTCCGTGCGGCCGGTGTCGGTGATGGAGTACTCCTTGCGTCCGCGCGGGCCTTCTGCGGAGACCTTGATCAGCTCGGCTTTCTCCAGCTTGCCGAGCTCCCCGTACAGCTGGCTCTGCGTGGCCGACCAGACGTTCGCCATCGCGGTCTGGAAGCGTTTCAGCAGGTCATAGCCGCTTCCCGGGGAGTCGGCGAGTAGTCCGAGCACTGCGTGCCGCAAGGTCATGTCCCCATCCTACCTTCCACTGTTGACATGTCCAGCCAGGACGTTCTAGTCTCGACATGTCAGCAGTGGAACGTCGGCGAGGGGTCCGCCCATGAACTACCTGAAGAGCTTCCTCCCGTGGATCGCCTTCGCGATCGTGTCCACGCAGGCCGGCTGGCGCTGGTCCGGCCTGATCGGGCTGGTGCTCGCGGGCGGGCTGCTCGTCCTCGAACGCCGCCGCGGGAAAGGGTGGAGCACGCTGTTCATCGAGGTCTCCGCGCTGGCGTTCTTCGCGATTCTCACGATCTGGGCGTTCAGTGACCCGGGTTCGCCGCTGCGGGATTACGTCGGCGCGCTCACCGATCTCTGGCTGGCGCTCACCGCGTGGGGCTCGATTGCGGCCCGCCACCCGTTCACGCTCGGCATTGCACGAACCATGGTGCCGCCCGAAATTGCCGCCACTGCGGTGTTCAAGAGGGTCAACCTGATCATCACCAGCGTCTGGGCGGCGAGCTTCACCGTCGCCGGTATTGCCGAAACCCTGCTGCTGCACTACGCGCCGCACGCCACCGTCGCGCTCGTCGTGCTCAAGGTGCTCGGGTTCGCCGTCCCGGTCGCATTCACCGTCCGCTACCCCCGCATCGTACGGGCCCGAGCCAAGAAAGCTGCGTGAAACCCCGTGTCCACCACCGATTTCCACCTCTCCGGTCACTACGCGCCGGTGCATGACGAGCTCACCGCGTCCGACCTTCCGGTCACCGGCGCGCTGCCGCCGGAACTCACCGGCTGGTACCTGCGCAACGGCCCGAACCCGCGGCACGACAATGCGCACTGGTTCACCGGCGACGGCATGGTGCACGGCGTCCGGCTCGAAAACGGCCGCGCCGCGTGGTACCGCAACCGCTGGGTGCGCACCGAGAGGTTCGACCGGCCGGACTCCGTGCTGTACAACGCGGACGGCACGCGCAATTTGCGGTCGAGCGTCGCCAACACGCACGTCGTCAACCACGCCGGACGTACGCTGGCACTCGTCGAATCGGCGCTGCCGTACGAAATCACCACTGATCTCGACACCGTCGGCGTTTACGATTTCGGCGGCAGACTCGTCGATTCGATGACCGCGCATCCGAAAATCTGCCCGGAAACCGGGGAACTGCATTTCTTCGGCTACGGCAGCATCACCGCGCCGCACGTGAGCTATTACCGCGCCGACGCGAGCGGCGAACTCGTGGTGCAGCAACCGATCGACGTACCCGGGCTCACGATGATGCACGATTTCGCCCTCACCCGGCAGCACGTCGTGTTCTTCGACCTGCCGGTGGTGTTCGACCACACCAGCGACGGCGGCCTGCCTTACCGCTGGAGCGATACGTACGGCGCTCGGCTCGGCGTGCTGCGCCGGGACGATCCGGCGGCCGGCGTGCGCTGGCTGCCGATCGACCCGTGCTACGTCTTCCACACGCTCAACGCACACGACACCGCCGATGGCCGGATCGTCGTGCACGTCGTCCGCTACGAGCACATGTTCCGTACCGGCAGCCCCGCTCTTGGCGGCACGCTCTGGCGCTGGACCATCGGCGCGGACAGCGTCGCCGAGGACCTGCTCGACGACCGGCCCGGCGAGTTCCCGCGGATCGACGACCGGCTCGCCGGGCTCGATGCCCGCTTCGGTCACGTCACCGGTTCCCACGATCCGGACGGGCCGATGACACTCCGCCGCTACGACCTGCCTGCCGCCACCGCGCGTGAGCACACGTTCGCGCCGGGCCAGATCCCGGGCGAGGCCGTGTTCGTCCCCGCGGACGACCGGCCGGACGGCGCGGGCTGGCTGCTCACCTACGTGTACGACTCCGCGGAAGACCGCAGTGCACTGGTGGTCCTGGACGCGGAGGACGTCGAAGCGAAACCGGTCGCCACCGTGCACCTGCCCGGCCGCGTCCCGGCCGGGTTCCACGGGAACTGGCTTCCCGAGGGCTGACCGCTCCGCGTGCCGTCACCGGATCGGCCGCGCGAACCCGTATCGTCACCGGGACGGCCAAAAGAAGGTTTCCTGCCGAAGCAGGGCGAACCCGGTTACCGTGGCAGGACGGACGTCGGAACGGGAAGGAAACACAGCAGGTGGCGGGAACCCCACCGGTCGGCACCCCGGCCGGGATGCGCAGGATCAACCAGCGGGCGGTGCTCGACCTGCTGCGCCGCGGCGGGCCCGCGACCCGGCCGCAGGTGGCGAAGGACACCGGGCTGTCGAAGCCCACGGTCAGCCAGGCGCTGCTCGCGCTGGAGACGGCCGGGCTCGCGCGCGCCACCGGGCACACGTCCACCGGCACCGGACGCTCGGCCGTGCTCTACGAGGCCGATCCCACCGCCGGTTACGTGCTGGGCCTCGACATCGGCCGCGAGCAGATCCGGGTCGCGGTCGCCGACCTGGGCCGCACCATGGTCGCGCGCCGCGACGTGCGCAACACCGCCCGTTCCGGCAACGCGCTCGTCGCCGCGCTCGGCGAGCTGGCCCGCGACATCGTCGCCGAGGCCGGGCTCACCGACGACGACATCGTCGTGCGCGTGCTCGGCTCCCCCGGCGTCGCGGACCCGGTCAAACGCTGTTTCCGGCACGCGCCGAACCTGCCCGGCTGGGGCCGTCCCGGCCTGCTCGACGACCTGGAACAGGCGGTCGGGCCGGACCTGGTGGTGGAGAACGACGCCAACCTCACCGCCGTCGGCGAGTGGGAAAGCGGGGCTGCGCGCGGGGCGTCGGTGGTCGGCTGCATCACGATCGGGACCGGCGTGGGCATGGGGCTGATGGTCGACGGGCGGGTGTTCCGCGGGGCGACCGGCGCGGCCGGGGAGATCGGGTATCTGCCGTATGGGCGGATGCGGTCGGATGAAGCCGGTGAACCGCCTGCCCGGGGGCATCTGGAGGAGGCGACGGCGGCGCAGTCGGTGGTCCGGGGGGCTCGGGAGCTGGGGCTCGGGACGGCTCGGTCGGCTCGGGAGGTGTTCCGGCTGGCTCGGGAGGGGGATGAGCTGGCGCGGCGGGCGGTGGCGGCGGAGGCGGATCGGCTGGCTTACACGGTCGCGTCGGTGGCTGCGGTGGTGGATCCGGAGTTGATCGTGCTGGGGGGTGGGGTGGGGACGGCTGCGGATTTGCTGCTGGAGCCGATTGATCGGGCGTTGCGGGCGTTCACGCCGCTCACGACCACCGTCGTACAGGGCGAACTGGGCGACGACGGGGTGCTCACCGGTGCGATCAGCGTCGGCTTGCGGGCTGCCGAGGGTTTGGTGTTCGAGCGGCGGGTGGGGGGAAGTCCGTGAAGGGAACCATGAGGGAATCAGATTCCGTGAAGGTTCCCTTCACGGACGGCGCCCTGGAAGCGGGGCGGTGCGGGAGTGGGATCATCGGGTGGTGAGTACTGAGCCGCAGCGTCTTATCGATCCGGATCGCGTTGCCGCGGCTGTTGCCGGGCTGGGTGATCGTGCGGTCATTGACGAGTGGGCCGAGCGGTTTGCGGTGGTGGGTGATCCCTCGCGGCTTGCGTTGCTCGTGTCCATTCACTACGCGCGGGAAATCAGCGTCACCGACCTTGCTGCCGTCACTGGGATGACTGACACTGCCGTGTCGCAGGCGTTGCGGTTGTTGCGGGCGCACGGGCTGGTCACTGCGCACCGCGATGGGCGGGTGGTGCGGTACCGGCTTGCCGACGCCACCGTGCACGAGCTCATCCATCGGGTGCGGCCGCATCCACCGGGGGCCGCGGGGGACGCCGTCGAGCGGTAGGTTGCAAGGCATGATCGGACTGCCCGACACCATCACCGCCTGTCTCTTCGACCTCGACGGCGTGCTCACCGGGACGGCCGTGCTCCACCGCGAGGCGTGGAAACGGACGTTCGACGAGTATTTGCGCAGCCGCGACGGCGACGGTTTCCAGGAGTTCACCGACCACGACTATGCGGCCTTCGTCGACGGCCGCCCGCGGGCTGACGGCGTTCGCGAGTTTCTGCGCTCCCGCGGGATCGAGCTGCCCGAGGGCACCCCGGACGACACCGTTGACGCGCCGACCGTCAACGGGATCGGCAACCGCAAGAACGAGCTCGTGCTGAAGATCATCGACGAGCGGGGTGTGAATCCGTACCCGGGTTCCGTGCGTTATCTGGAAGAAGCGCAGCGGGCCGGGCTGCGGATCGCTGTCGTCACGTCGTCCGCGAATGGGGCGAAGGTGCTCGACGCGGCGGACCTGTCACGGTTCGTGGAGGCTCGCGTCGACGGGCTGGTGATCCGGCGGGACCACCTGCGGGGCAAGCCTGCGCCGGATTCGTTCCTGGCCGGGGCGGCGGCGCTCGGTGTCGAGCCGAAACAGGCTGCGGTGTTCGAGGACGCGCAGTCCGGGGTGCAGGCGGGCAGGTCCGGCGGGTTCGGTTACGTGGTGGGGGTCAACCGCGAGAACCAGGCTGCCGAACTGCGTGCGCACGGCGCCGACGTGGTGGTGGACGACCTCGCCGACCTGCTGGAGGGCAAGTGACGGAGCACGGTTACGAATGCTCGCCGTGGGAGCTGCGCTGGCGCGGCCTCGACGTGGATGCCTTGCAGCGCACCGAATCCGCGTTCGCGGTGTCCAACGGCCACATCGGGCTGCGCGGCACCCTCGAAGAGGGCGAACCGCGCGGGCTGCCCGGTACCTACCTCAACGGGTTCTACGAGCAGCACGAACTGCCTTATGCCGAAGGCGGATACGGCTACCCGGAGGAAGGCCAGACGGTCGTCAACGTCACCGACGGCAAGATCATCCGGCTGCTCGTCGAGGACGAACCGCTCGACATGCGGTACGGCATCGCGACCGCGCACGACCGCGTGCTCGACTTCCGCAAAGGCACCCTGCGCCGCGTCACCGAATGGTCCTCCCCCACCGGGCGGCGCGTGCGGGTGACCACCGAACGGCTGGTTTCGTTCACCCAGCGTGCCGTCGCCGCGATCCGGTACGAGGTCGAGCCGCTCGACGAGGACCTGCAGCTAGTCGTGCAGTCCGACCTGCTGGCCAACGAACCGATCGAATCGGACACGCGCGACCCTCGGGTGGCCGCCGCGCTCGACGCTCCGCTGGTGGGCCAGTTCTGCCACGCCACCGGGTACCAAGGGGTGCTGGTGCACCAGACCCGGATGTCCGGATTGCGCATTGCCGCGGCGATGGACCACAAGATCGAGGTCGACAACGGGCTGCGCACCCGCATCCACGCCGAGGAGGACCTCGCGCGCCTCACCGCGGCCGTCGACGTGCCCAAGGGCGGACGGCTGCGGCTCACGAAGTTCCTCGCCTACGGCTGGTCCGCGCAACGGTCCGTCCCGGCGCTGCGCGCGCAGGTGGAGGCCGCGCTCGCGGGCGCCCGGCAGACCGGCTGGAAGGGGCTGGCGGCCGAGCAACAGCAGTTCCTGGACGATTTCTGGGCCACGTCGGACATTGAGCTCGAGGGGGACCCGGAGCTCCAGCAGGCCGTCCGGTTCGCGCTCTTCCACCTGCTGCAGGCCGGGGCCCGCGGTGAGACCCGCGCGATCGCGGGCAAGGGCCTCACCGGCCCGGGTTACGACGGGCATGCGTTCTGGGACACCGAAACCTTCGTGCTGCCGGTGCTCACGTACACGATGCCGGACGCGGCCCGCGACGCGCTGGTGTGGCGACACTCCACAATGGACAAAGCCAGGGACCGCGCGACCCAGCTCGGCTTGCGTGGCGCAGCCTTCCCATGGCGGTCCATCAATGGCGCGGAATGTTCGGCGTATTGGCCTGCCGGTACTGCGGCATTCCACGTGAGCGCGGACATCGCCGACGCCGTGGTGCGCTATGTGAATGCCACCGAGGACACGCTTTTCGAGCGTACCTGCGGCGCCGAACTGCTGCTGGAAACCGCGCGGCTATGGGCGTCGCTCGGGCATTTCGACCACCACGGGCATTTCCGGATCGACGGCGTCACCGGGCCGGACGAGTATTCCGCGGTGGCGGACAACAACATCTACACGAACCTGATGGCGCGGCGGAATCTGCTGGCCGCCGCGGACGTCTGCGAGCGCCATCCCGACGTCGCCGCACAGTTCGAAGTGGACACTGCGGAAATCGATTCGTGGCGTGCGGCGGCCGACGCGATGGCGTTGCCGTACGACCAGGAACTGGGCGTACATCCGCAGTCGGAAGGGTTCCTGCAGCACGACGAATGGGATTTCGCCGGTACCGACGACGATTTCTACCCGCTGCTGCTCAACTATCCGTACTTCGACCTGTATCGCAAGCAGGTCGTGAAGCAGGCGGACCTCGTGCTGGCCCTGCATTTGTGCGGGGATTCGTTCAGCCCGGAGGAAAAGGCCCGCGATTTCGCCTACTACGAAGCGCGGACGGTACGGGATTCCTCGCTTTCCGCGGGAACGCAGGCAGTGATCGCCGCGGAGGTCGGGCACCTGCAGCTCGCGTACGACTACCTCGCCGAGGCCGCGCTCACCGACCTCCACGACGTGCACAACAACGTGCGCAACGGCCTGCACATGGCGTCGCTCGCGGGCGCGTGGCAGGGCGCGGTCGCGGGTTTCGGCGGGCTGCGTGACCACGGTGGCCAGCTGTCGTTCGCCCCGCGGCTCCCCGACGAACTGGGCAGCATCACGTTCCGGCTCACCTTCCGCGGCACGCGGTTCCAGGTGTCGATCCAGCACGACACAGCGACGTACCGGGTGCTCGACGGACCATCGCTGGACCTCGTGCACCACGGCGAGCGCTACACCGTCACCACGGAACCGCTGGAACTGCCCATCCCCGAACTCGACCCGGGCCCCGCCCCGACCCAGCCGATCGGGCGGGCACCCACGCGACGGGATGCGTCGAAGCTGCGCCGGTTCGTCTCGGCCGGAAACCCCTGACTCAGCGCATCACCAGGGCAATCCGGCCGAAGTTCTCGCGCCGTTCCATCGCCGTGACCGCCGCGGCGGCCTCGGCCAGCGGGTACGTCGCGTGGATCACCGGCCGCACCGCGCCGCGGGCGGCCAGGTCCAGGCATCGTGCCGCTTCGTTCTTGCTGTACCCGAAGGAGGCGATCACCGACCGCTGGCCGCGGAAGAGTTCGATCAGGTCGACCGGGACCACCTCGCCCGAGTGGGCGCCGCAGATCGTCATGCGCCCGTTGGTCGCCATGCTCTCCAGTCCCCACCGGAAGCTGTCTCCGCCGACGTGCTCGAAGACCAGGTCGGCGCCGAGTCCGCCGGTCAGCTTCCGGACCTGCTCCACCACGGATTCCGTGCGGTAGTTGATGCCGTGGTGCATGCCGAGGTCCGCGGCCTTGGCGAGCTTCTCGTCGCTGCTCGCGGTGCCGATCACGCGCGCTCCGGCGCCGGCGGCGAGCTGGACCGCCGCCGACCCGATCCCGCTGCCGACGGAATTGATCAGCACCGTTTCGCCGAACCGCAGGTTGCCGCGGGTGAACAGCATGTGCCAGGCGGTACCGAAGGTGGTCGGCACCGCCACCACCTGCTCGTCGGGCAGGTCCATCGAGATCCGGGTCAGGTGCGCGGCCTCGCACACCATCCGCTCGGCGAAAGTCTTGCCCTGGTACCGCAGGTCGACGCACAACGCATCGTCGCCGCCGCGGCAGAACCGGCACACCCCGCAGGTGACGATGATCGACGGCAGCACCCGGTCGCCGATCGCCCATCCGGTGACCCCGGGACCGAGCGCACTGATCCGGCCGACGGCCTCCAGCCCCATCACGTGCGGGAGCGCGAACGGCAGCCGCGACACGCCGCGCATGATGTCGACGTCCAGGTGCCCGAGCACGGCCGCGCCCACGTCGATGACCACCTGGCCGGGCCCGGGTTCGGGGTCCGGGACCTCGTCGAGCACGAGGTTCTCCGGGCCGCCGAAACGGTGGATACGAATGGCTTTCATCGGTTCAGCACCCTTCGGTCGCGGGGTCGGCCGCCGGCGGCCGGAGGTGCCGCCACGGCGAAAGCTGTTCCCAGAGCTGGGCAAACCGCAGGACGAGCGCGTCGCCGAACTGCCGTCCGACGATCTGCACGCCGACCGGGACGCCGTCCGCGGTCCAGCCCGCGGGCACGGAGATCGCGGGCTGTCCGGTCAGGTTCATCGGGAAGGTGAACGGCGCCCAGCGGGCGATGTCCTCGCAGAGCCGCCCGTCGAGCACCGGCCCCGGATCGGCCGCCGGGAACGGCAGCACGGCCATGGTCGGCGTGATGAGCAGGTCGAATCCGTCGAGGTACCCGGCCATCTCGCGGACCAGCCGATACGTCCCCTGGCGGGCCTCGGTGAGCTCTTCGGCGGTCCACTCCCGGCTCAGCATCGCCGCGATGCTCGCGCTGGGCTGCACGCCGGTCCGCGCGATGAGGTCACGCATCCCCTGCAGGTCGGCGTCGGCGGCGATCAGCGGCGGCATCAGCGGGGCCGGGTCGACCCACTTCGGGTCGCGATGGGCGATCGGCGTGGCCAGTTCGGCCGAGAGCCGCTCCACCACCTCGTCCACCTGCGCCAGCACGGCCGGGTCGGTGACGGCGTAACCCCAGTCGCGGCTGTAGCAGACTTTTGCTTGCCGCAGCTCGGTTTCCGGCACCGTCAGCCAGCCCGGCCCCGGCGCGGGCAGCGACGAGGCGACCCGCGGGTCCGGTCCCGTCATCACGTCGAGTGCCAGCGCGGTGTCGGCGACTGTCCGCGCCATCGGGCCGATGTGGCCGAGCGTGCCCCAGCTGGACAACCCCGGGTACCGGCTGTCGACGAGCACCGGAATCCGCCCGCGTGACGGCTTCAGCCCGACGATGCCGCAGAAACTCGCCGGGCAGCGGATCGAGCCGCCGCCGTCAGTGCCGACGGCGATCGGGCCCATCCCGGCCGCGACCGCCACCGCGGCTCCCGAACTGGACCCGCCGGACGTCAGGTCGGTACGCCACGGGTTGCGGACCGCGGGCCACTGCGGGCTGTCGCTGGGGCCGTACGCCAGCTCGTACACCGCGGTCTTGCCGATCACCACCGCGCCCGCGCGACGCAGCCTCGCCACCGACAGATCGTCAGACCCCGCGAGGAAATCCCGGTACGGCACATGCCCGGCCGCGGTCGGCATGTCCTTGGTGAACAACACGTCCTTCACCGTCACCGGCACGCCAGCCAGCGGACCGGGGTCGCGCCCAGCCGCGAGCGCGAGGTCCACCGCATGTGCCTGTTCGTACGCTTCGTCGACGCCCAGGTACGCCATCGCGTGCAGGTCGGCGTCCGTGGTCTTCGTGTGCGCCAGGACATCCGCAACCACCTCGGTCGCGCTCACCTCGCGATTGCGTACCGCCTGACTGATCGTCACGGCATCCGCCGCCCACCACGGGGTCATGGCTGCACCCAGACGACGGGCAGGCCATCGACATCCTCGACGACGCAACGCACCGGCGGTAGACCGGCCTGCGCAATCAGGCTCCGTACGTACTCCACGATCTCCTCCCCCGTGCCGCGCGGATCAGGCTGCCCGGCCGGGTTGATCCGGCACGGGACGAATCCCGCCCGGACCAGCCCGGCCGGCGTCAGCTCGCAGACCGCGACCATCGTCATCCGCGCATCGGGATGCATGGGCAGCAAGGGATATCCCTCCCGCGGCCCCAGCGCGTACTCGCCGTTGCGGCCGGCGAAGAAGTCCACAGTGGACGATGAGACCTCCTCGCCGAACCGCGGCACGTCGAACACCAGATGCGCGAGGCCGTAGAACACGATCCCGCCGCCGTAGTGCTCGATGCCGCGAAGCAGGTGATGATGGTGCCCGGCCACGATCGCCGCGCCGGCGTCGATCGCGCAATGCGCGAACTGCCGCTCGTACTCGTACAGGCTCGCCGGACGGGTCCCATCGCCGCCATGAATGCTGATCACCACGTGGTCCGCCGACTCCCGCGCGGCCCGCACCTGCGCGGCGAGCCGGTCGAGGCTGCGGGGGTCGGCGATGGCCCGCAAAGTGGGCAAGGCACCGGACTGCGCGACCTCGATGTCGCTCTCCGGGAACACGACCACGTTCAGATCCGCGACCCCCGGAACCCCTTCCCGCGCCTGGTGTCCCGGCGGGAACACGCAGGTGTAGGCGAGGAAGGCCACCGTCTCGTCGCCGTGCCGAGCGAGGGCCGGGCTCGTGGCCGCGGCCAGGTCCGGTCCGGCACCGCAGGTGGCCAGGCCGAGGTCGCCGAGCGTACGCAGGGTTTCCACCAGCCCTTCGTGACCCGCGTCGAGCGTATGGTTGTTGGCCAGGGACAGGACGTCGAAACCGTTGTCGCGCAACGATTTTGCATTTCCCGGCGGCACCGCTACCCGGATTCCCGCGCCCGGCGCCCGGACCTCGGACGTGGTGTAGACGCACTCGTTGTTGCCGAACAGCACGTCGGCCCGCCGGAGGACCGGGGCGACCAGCTCGAACGCGCTCCCTGGATCGTCCCGGTCGACCAGCAGGTCACCGGTCAGCATCAGCCTCACGCGCGCCCTGCCCGCAGCTCCGCGAGCGCCGACCCGTCCTTGAGCTTGATCTTCCCGGCCTTGAGGTCGGCGAGCGCCTGGTCGAGCGCGGCCTTGGCGGAAGCCGGGACGGCCTTGCCCACGGCACCGATCGACCAGCTGTCGTTGGCAATCGGCACCGTCACCGCGCCGCCCTTGAAATCACCCTTCTTCACGCTTTCCATCGCCTTGAGCACCACGCTGTCGAACCGGGGGCTGATCGACGCGGCAATCGACGCCGGTTCGGTCGGCGACGGCGCGTTCGCGGTGATGATCAACCTGCTGTCCGGCTTCTCCGCAGCCGCCTCGCGGATGCCGACCTCGGCCCCGGCGGCCAGCGACGCGATCACGTCGACCCCGGAACCGTACAGCTGGTTGGCGATCTGCTTGCCCTGCGCGGCATTGTCGTAGCTGTCGGTGTACGTGTCGGTGACCGTCGCGTTGGCGTTGACCGCCCGCACGCCCTGCAGCATCCCGGCCAGCACGTTGTCGGAACTGCCGTACCGCGGGCCGGATTCGAAGCCGATCTTCCCGCTCTTGGTCACGGAACCCGCCAGGACACCCCAGAGGTACCCCGCGCTGACGTCGTCGGTCGAGTAGGACGCCATGTTCGACGGCGCACCCTTGAACGCCGGGTCGCCCTGGACGTTGACGAACGAGACGTTCGGGAATTCGGCGGCGACCGTCGAGGTGGCACCCTGCGGCGGGGAGAACGTGGAGATGACGAGGTTGTACCCCTGCCCGGCGAACTGCCGCAGCGCCTGCTCGCTCTGCGCGGGATCGGCGACGTAGACGTCCTTCACCGATTCGTACCCGTAGTCTTTCGCTCCCTTGTTCAATGCCGCGATCATCGAGTCGATCGGGCCTTTGTCACCGGGCTTCTGCACCTCGATCAGCACGGCCTTGAGGCCCTTGGACTCCGCGGACGGGGCCGCCGGTCCGCCACCTCCGCAGGCGGACAGCATCAGCGCGGCTGCGGCGGCCAGCGACAGCACGGTAAATCTCTTCGATCCGGGCATGGCAAACTCCTGTCAGGCGTGGTTGGTTTCGGTCGCTGTCCCCCACTGCTCGATTTCCCCCCGCCTTCGGGTGGCCCGTTTTCCGTTCCGGCTGCGCACGATGCCGAGCACGGTCAGCGCCAGGATCGCCACCGCGTACGGCACCATCTGCACGAACTGCGGGGGCAGCGCCGCCGTGACCAGGACGACCCCGATCTCCTGGAACGTCGCGAACCCGAGCGTCGCCAGTACCACCAGCCCCGGAATGCCCCGCCCGGCGACCGCCGCGGTAAGCGCGATGAAGCCGAGCCCGGCGGTCATGCCCTCTTGGAACAGCCGCAGGAAACCGATGGCGACGTGCGCGCCGCCGAGCCCGGCCAGCGCGCCGCAGGCGGCGAAAGCCAGGTACCGCATCCGGTCCACCCGCACGCCGACCGCCGCGGCTGCCACGGGTGCGTCGCCGACCGAGCGCAGGCTGATCCCCAGGTGGGTGCGCCGCAGGAAGTAGGCAATCGCCACGGCCAGCACCGGTGCCACGTAGACCAGCACGCTGTGGCCGTCCAGCGCCGGGCCGATCAGCGGCACCGAGGCGAGCCCGGGGACATGGACCGCGGGCAGCGCGATGATGTCCGGCGATACCAGCGTTTTCTGCTGTCCGAACACGACCAGGAGCAGGTAACTGGCGAGCCCGACGCAGATCCCGTTGAGACCGAGGCCGACGATGACCTCGTGCCCGCGCAACTGGATGACCGCGAAGGCCATCAGCAGTCCGGCGGCAGCGCCGACCACCGCGGCGGCGCCCGCCCCGGCCCACGGGTTGCCGGTGCGCATGCTGACCGCCACCGAAGTGAACGCGCCCAGCGCCATCATGCCCTCGACGCCGACGTTGAACACCCCGGCCCGCTGGGTCAAGGTGGCACCCAAAGCCGCCAGCAGCAGCGGGGTGCCGAAGTTGAACAGGGCGTGCACGAACTGGCCGAGATCGGGCCACACGGTCGCGGACATCAGGCTGTCACCCGCTGTCTTGCCCGCCACCAGGTCACCAGGCGACGCCGGCCGGGGAAGGCCGCGGCCACGGACAGCAGCATGATCAGGCCGGTGACGATGTCCGCGACGCTGCGCGGCACCGAGGTGAAGAACTGCAACTGCAGCGCCCCGTTCTGCAACGCGCCCATGAACGCACAGGCGGGAATGAGTCCCCACGGCCGGTTGCCGCCGATGAAACTCGCCACAACCCCGGCGAAGGCGACGTCGTACGCGAGATGGCTGAAGTACCGATGGTCGGCGCCGAGTACCTGCTGTGCCCCGCCGAGGCCGATGATCGCGCCGCTCAGCAGCATCGAGACGAGCGCGACCCGGCCCTCCCGGATTCCGCCGTACCGCGCGAACCGCGGGCTCGATCCCACCATCTCCATCTCGTAGCCGATCGCGGTGCGCTTGAGCAGCAACGCATATCCGGCCACGAGTGCGACGGCGAGGATCACCGCCACGGAGAACTTGTTGGGCGGCATCAGCAACGGGAGGAAAGCCGACTCCGCGATGACCGGCGTCGCGGTGATCTCGCCCGAGCTCGCCGGGAACCGGAAGATCACCAGGTATTCGAGCAGGTACACGATCACGAACGAACTCATCAGGCTGGTGATGATCTCGCTGACCTTGAGGCGCACCATCAGGAACGCGGGCAGCAGCGCGGCCAGTGCCCCACCGGCGGCACCGGCCAGCGAGGCCAGCACGATCACCAGCCAGCCGGGGACATCGGTGAAGCCGAACCCGATCCACGCGGCCAGGAACGACCCGGCGGCGTACTGGCCTTGACCGCCGATGTTGAACACGCCCGCCCGGAACGCCACGGTGAACCCGAGGCTGGTGAAGAGCAGCCCGGTGGCCAGCCGCAAGGTCTCGGCCAGTCCCGACAGCGAGCCGAGCGCACCGGTCCACATCACCCCGTACGCCTCGCCGATCTGCTGTCCGGACAGCACGATCAGCCCACCGCTCAGCAGCAGCGCGATCGAGACCGCCACGAGCGACCGGGCAACGCCGGACATCGCGGTGGTCAACGCTCGCCGCCTGGCCGGTCTCATGCCGCTGCCCCGACCATCAGGCGCCCCAGGGTTTCCGGGTCGGCCACGGCGGCGTCGAAGGTCCCGGCGACGCGGCCGCGGTAGAGCACGATGATCCGGTCCGACAGGTCGATGAGCTCCGCCAGGTCGGACGACGCCAGCAGCACGCCCGCGCCGTCGTCCCGCAGGTCGCGGATGCGGTCGTGCAGGAACCGCGTGGCCCGGACGTCGAGTCCCCACGTCGGTTCCTCGGCGAGCAGCAGCCGGGGTGCACCCGCGAGCTCGGCTGCCGCGACCACGCGCTGGAGGTTGCCGCCCGACAGCCGCCCGGCCCGCGCGGTGACATCCTTCTCGCTCAAGGAATACGCGCTCACCACCGCTTCGACCTTCCGGCGGATGTCGCGGCCCCGCAGCAAAATCCGTCCCCGGTAGCGGCGATCACGATACAGCCGCATCAGCACGTTCTCCTCCACCGACCGGTCGACGGCCGAGCCCTCGGAAACCCGGTCCACCGGCAGATACGCGACCCCGGCTGCCCGCCGGTCGGCCACCGTCATCCCGGCAATGTCCTTGCCGGACAAGTGAATCGCACCGGATTCGGTCGGCACCAACCCGGCGACCGCGCGGATCAGCTCGGTCTGGCCGTTCCCCGCGACGGCCGCCACCCCGAGGATCTCCCCGGCGCCGACGGACACCTCGACGTCGGACAGCCCGCTCCCGAGTTCGCTCTGCCGCACCGACAACCGGTCGATCTCGAGCACCGTGCCGCCATCGCGAACCGGCGGACGATGCCGTACCGCAGCCGGAGCCGTCTCGCCGACCATCTCCCGGATCAGCCGGTCCGCATCGGTCTCCGCGGCCGTCGACCGGAACACCACCCGGCCTTTGCGCAGCACGGTCATCTCGTCGGCAATGGCCATCACCTCGGGCAGCTTGTGACTCACGAACAGCACCGCTTTGCCGCTGTCCCGGAACCCACGGATGGTGTCCAGCAGGTCCGCGACCTCGTGCGGCGCAAGGATTGCGGTCGGCTCGTCGAAGACCAGCACGTCGGCGTCGTGCAGGATCGCGCGGATGATCTCGACCCGCTGCTGCACCGCGACCGGGAGATCACCGCACCGGGCGCGCGAGTCCACCTTCAGCCCGTAGCGCTCCGCGATTTCGGCCAGCCGGTCCTCGATTTCCTTGCGCGGCAAGCGGGACGGCGACCACGGCCGGTCCCCCAGCGCCATGTTCTCCGCGACCGTCATCGTCGGGACGAGCGAGAAATGCTGGTGCACCATGCCCATCCCGAGCCGGCGGGCCAGCCGCGGGGTGTGCCGGTGCATCACTTTCCCGTTGATCAGCACGGTTCCGCGGTCGGCGGGTACCAGTCCGACGGCGATCTTCATCAGGGTCGACTTCCCCGCGCCGTTCTCGCCGAGCAGGGCATGCACGGACCCGGCCCGCACGGTCAGGCTGACGTCGTCGTTGGCGACCAGCTGATCGAACCTGCGCGTGATGCCACGCAGTTCCAGCGGCAGGACCATCGGCACCTCATTCGGCGGACCGGGTAAGGGAAGACAGGCAGAAGTCTTAAAATGAACATCCATCATTACACTGAAGACGAGAGGGGTCAAGCGTCGGCTCAGTGCCAAGCGGGCGGCCGCAACTCCAGGCCGAGCAGCCGTTCGGCGAGCGCCGCCAGCCCGAGCAGTTCCGCGTCGGCGCCGTGGCGGCCGCACAGGTGCAAGCCCACCGGCTGGTCCGCGACGAGCCCGCCGGGAAGGGACACTGCGGGCAGCCCGCACAGGCTGGCCGGGGTGAGCAGCCGGAGGGCGCCGGAAAGGCCGTCACCGGTTTCCGCGTCGGTGAGGCCCGAGTGGTACCGGCTCAGCAGCGGTGCGATCACCGGCAGCGTCGGCGACGCGATCGCGGCGAGTTCGTGGCGGTCGAAGGTTTCCCGGACTTGCTGCCGGACCAGACCGCCCACCTGACGGGCCAGGTCGAGTTCGTCGTCCCGCGCCAGCAAGCCGACTTCGAGCATCACCCTGGTTGCGGGCAGGTAGTCCGCCGCACGCTCGGTAAGCCACGCGCGATGGACCGAGGCGGCTTCGGCGAGCGCGACCGTGATGGTGGCCGCCGTGATGACCTCGGCCCCCGGCAGCCGTACCTCGACCACCTGCGCACCGGCGGATTCGAGCCGCCCCAAGGCATCCTCGACGCACGTGCGGACCTCCGGGTCCACCCCGGCGTCCTGCCACATCGCCGGATCCACGCCGATTCGGGGCGGTAGCACGGGTTCCGTCACCTCGCCGACCCCCGCGACGCCCATCGCGCCGAGCAGGACCCCGAGGTCGCGCACCGAACGCGCGATCGGCCCGATCTGGTCGAACGACCAGCTCGCCCGCACCACCCCGGTGAGGTCGACCGTTCCGGCGGACGGCCGCATCCCGGTCAACCCGTTGACCGCAGCCGGATTCCGGACCGAGCCGCCCGTGTCGGTACCCAGGCAACCCAATGCACTACCGACTGCAACCGCGGCCCCCGAACCGACACTCGAACCACCCGCGTAGCGCTCGGCTCCCCACGGGTTCAGCGTGGCGGGATGCCCTTGGCCGAGCGCGAACTCGTGGGTGACGGTCTTGCCGAGGATGATCGCACCGGCGTTGCGCAACGCGGTCACCACCGCGGCGTCCTCGGTCGGCCGGCGGCCCGCCAGCACGCTGGACCCGGCCTCGCCCGCCACGCCCTCGACGTCGATCACGTCCTTGATCCCCACCGGAATCCCGGCCAGCGGCAGCCGCGCGCGCCCGGACGGCGGCAACCGGTCGATCCGGTCTGCCTGCGCCATCACGTCGTCGGCAACGGCGGCCCAGGCGTGCACATCCGGTTCGGTGGCGGCGAGCCGGTCCAGCACACTCGCGGCGAGCTCCGCCGCGGACAGCGCACCCGACCGGACGCAGTCCCGCGCCGCGGTGATCCCGAGCTGCCAAGGCTGGCTCATCGGTCGTCCTCGAGGTCTCGCACGAACTCGGCCTGCACCGAGATCCCGCGCCGGTAGTCGGCATACGCCGCCTCGAGTGCGGCCAGATCGGCGGCGAGCACTTCCGCACCCACCACCGACCGGACCTCCTCGATCCCGGACGGGTCGGTCATCGGGTCTCGACGGCACGCCGGGAAAGCACGAGGTAGACCGCCGCGGAGATCGCCGCCCCGAGGAACCACGAGAACGGCGCCACCCGGTGGAACAGCGGAACCAGAGCCACCACCAGCGCGACCACCGCGCCGAGGCCGAACGCGATGCACGCGACCGGGTTCACGCCTCGCCGGTAGTAGTACCGGGACGCGCTGTCCGGCGTGAACAGATCCGCCATCACCACCTGCTGGCGGCGGACCAGGAAGTAGTCGGTGGCCATCACGCCGAAGAGCGGTCCGAGCAACGCTCCCAGCCCGCCCATGAAGTAGGTGATCACCACCGGGCTGGAGAAGAGCTTCCACGGCAGCGACACGACCGCGAGGATCGCGGTGATCAGGCCGCCCTTGCGGAAGTCGATCCGCTTGGGCCACACGTTGGCGAGGTCGTAGGCGGGCGACACGAAGTTCGCGACGATGTTGACCCCGACCGCGGCCAGCACCACCACGATCGCACTGATCACCAGCAGGAACCCGTTGTCCATGTCGGAGAGCAGTTCCAGCGGGTTGATCATCGGGTGGCCGTAGACGGTGACCGAGGCCGCCGAGATCACCACCGAGGTCACGGCGAACAGCGTCCAGTTCACCGGCAGGCCCCAGAAGTTCCCGCGTACCACCGATTTCCGGCTGGGCGCGAACCGGGCGAAGTCGGAGAAGTTCAGCATCAGGCTCGCCAGCGCGCCGACGCTCAGCCCGGCGACCGCCAACGTCTGGTACGCCTGCTCCCCCGCCGGGAGGTTCGTGACACTCTTCGTGAACGACACGTCACCGCCGGCCCGGATCACCAGCCACACTGCGATCGCGATCATCACCAGCCACAGCGCGGGGCCGGACCAGCCCTGCAGGTGCCGGACGACCTCCATCCCGCGGCTGAGCACGACCAGCTGGATCGCCCACAGCAGCATGAACGAGATCCACGACAGCCCGTCCAGCCCGAGCAGGTGGAACTCGCTCAGCCGCGCCGCGCCCGGCAGGAACCGGCGGAGCACCTCCAGAATGGCCACCGAGGCAAGGTAGGTCTGGATGCCGTACCACGCGATCGCCACCACGGCCCGGATCAGCGCCGGTACGTTCGCGCCGAACACGCCCCAGCTCAGCCTGCTCACCACCGGGAACGGCAGGCCGGTGTCCTTGCCCATGAACCCCGACAGGTTGCAGCCGAGGAAGACGACGACGATGCCGAGGAGGATCCCGACGGTCACCTGCCACGCCGGCAGTCCCATCGCGAACATGGCCGCGGCGAAGGTGTAGACGCCGACGTTGTGCGCGTCGTTCATCCACAGGGCGAACAGGCTGTACGTGCTCCAGCGCCGGTCGTCGGCGGGCGTGGGAGCCAGGTCTTCGTTGTAAAGCCGGCCGCTCGGGTCGAGCGCGGCCAGGTCCGGACGGCTCACGGCCGCCTCCGGCGCGGGGATGTCTGACTTCGGCATGGACGACCCTCCAGGGGCTGACCGACGGGGCGAACCTCGCTCGGCCCGGCGCCGTGACCAGCGCCGAACCGAAGTCTGGTGAAGATAAGAGCTTATAGTGAAGCTGTCAACGGTCCGGCCTGTCGCATCGATCCAGTTCGCGGCCGAGCGGCACCGGGTCTTGACAGAACGCCCCGGGTCATAGTGAATGTCGTCATTCTATTGAAGCCGGTGGAGAGCATCGGCGGACCACGGGAGACCCACCGATGTCCGGAAGCATGCAATGACGCAGCTGCATCCGCCGAAGCGGGCCGCCACGGGCACCGCACCACCCGGCACCGCGAAGGTGGCCACGCACCGGCCGCGGCGGATTCGCCGGTTGTCCGGCACCATCGCCGGGTCGGCGATCCTCGCCGGCCTGATCCTGGCCGGGTTCCTGGCACCGCTGCCGCACAACCCGACCACTCCCGATCCGGGCGCGATCCTCCGGCCGCCGGACGAGACGCATCCGATGGGCACCGACGGGTCCGGGTTCGACATCCTCGCGCGGGTCATCGACGCCGCACAGCGCGACATCCCGCTGGCCTTGGGCGGCGTCCTCGTGTCCATCGCCATCGGGGTCCCGATCGGCCTGCTCGCGGGCGGCCGCGGCCGCTGGACCGGGTGGGTGATGCGCGCGGTCGAGGTGTTCCAGGCGTTCCCGCTGATCGTGCTGGCCATCATCATCGTGAAGGTCAGCGGCAACCGGCCGGAGAACGTCGTGCTGGCGCTGGCGATCGTGAACGTCCCGCGGTTCATCCGGCTGGTCCGCGGCGAGGTGCTGACGATCCGGGAGAGCCGGTTCGTCGAAGCGGCGGTCGCCACCGGCTGCTCCCCCGCGCGGGTCACCTTCCGGCACATCCTGCCGAACGTCCCCGGCATCATCCTCGTGCAGAGCTCGCTCGCCGCGGCCAACGGCATCATCGTGGTGGCCACGCTGAACTTCATCGGCCTCGGCGCGAACCCGCCCCAGCCCGCCTGGGGCGCGATGATCCAGGACGGCAGCCAGTACATCCCGCAAGGGGCCTGGTGGGCGGCGCTGTTCCCGGGTCTGGCCGTGTTCGTCACCGTCGTCGCGTTCAACCTGATCGCCGACAACCTCGAACACCTGCTGGGGGTGGGGCGGCGATGATGCCGGAAAACACGATGCCGGAAACCACCACAGCGGAACTCACTGTCCGCGACCTCCGGGTGACTTTCGGGTCCGCCCAGGGTGAAGTACACGCCGTCAACGGTGTTTCGTTCTCGGTCCGGCCCGGGGAAATGCTCGGCATCGTCGGCGAATCCGGCTGCGGGAAATCCGCGACCCTGCGCGCGATCGCCGGGCTCACCCCCGCCCCCGGCAAAGTGGCGGGCGGCCGCGTCGAATTCGCCGGGGAAGACCTCACCACGGTGTCCCGGCGGCGGTTGCGCGCGATTCTGGGCAGCGGGATCGGCTTCATCAGCCAGAGCCCGTTCGGTGCGCTCAACCCGATCCTGAGCATCGAGAAGCAATTCCGGAACTGCATTCGCGCGCATTCCCCGGCCTCGTCCGGAAAATGCCGTGAAATCGCGCTGGCCGCCCTCAATTCGGTCGGGATCGCGGGCCCGGAACGCGTGCTCGACGGCTACGCACACCAGCTTTCCGGCGGTATGGCGCAACGCGTGGTGATCGCGATGGCGACTGTGCACCGGCCCCGGATCATCCTCGCGGACGAACCCACCACGGCACTGGATGTCACGGTGCAGCGCGAAATCCTGGACCTGTTCGCGTCGATGCTCGCCTCGTCACAGCGTTCGCTGGTGCTGGTGACGCACGACCTGAGCGTCGTCGCCCAGTACTGCTCGCGGGTGCTCGTCATGTACGCGGGCAAGGTCGTGGAGGAAGGCCCGGTACGGCAGGTTTTCGACCGCCCGGCCCATCCCTACACCCGGGCGCTGCTCGACGCCGTCCCCCGCGTCGGTGCGCCGATCCGGGGCCTGCGCGGTGGCCTGCCGGACCTGATCGACTACCCGGCCGGCTGCCCGTATGTCGACCGGTGTGCGTCCGCCGGACCCGAGTGCGGCGAACTCGAACCACCCCCGCGGGACTTCACCGCCGACCGGCGGATCGCCTGCCATCACCCTGTCGAGGAGGTCGTTTCCGGTGCCGCTGCTCGAAGTTGAGAACATCGTCAAGACCTTCCGGCGGGGCCGCGGCCCGGTCGTGCGTGCCGTCAACGACGTCAGTTTCGCCGTCGACGAGGGCCACACCACGGCGCTGATCGGCGAAAGCGGGTCCGGCAAATCGACGGTCGCGCGGGTCGTGCTCGGCCTGACCCGGCCCGATTCGGGGCACGTCCGCATCGACGGTACCGATCTCACGCAGATCCCGGAAAAACAGTTGCGCGCCATGCGTTCTTCGGTGACCGCGGTGTTCCAGGAGCCGTACGAATCGCTCAACCCCCGGATGACCGTCGAGGCCATCGTCGGCGAGCCACTGCGGATCTTCGACCGGTCGGCAAGCAAGGCCACCCGGCGGGACCGGGTGGTGCAGTCGATGGAGGAGGTCGGCCTGTCGGCCGCACACCTGCGGCGGCATCCCGGTGACCTCAGCGGCGGCCAGCAGCAGCGGATCGGCATCGCGCGGGCGCTGATCGTCCGGCCGCGCCTGATCGTGCTCGACGAGCCGACGTCGTCGCTGGATCTCACCGTGCGGGCAACGATTCTCATGCTCCTCGACGAACTCCAGCGCCGGCACAATCTGGCGTACCTGTTCATTTCGCACGACATCGCGACCGTGCGGTACTTCAGCACCACCACCGCCGTGATGTACCTCGGGCATTTCATGGAAACCGGGCCGACGGCCGACGTGATCGACCATCCCGCGCATCCCTACACCGTCGCGATGCTGTCCTCGACGCTGTCGGTGGACGAGGTCACCACCGCGGCGCCGAAACGGCTGCAAGGCGAATCGCCGAGCCCGGCCACCCGGTTCACCGGCTGCCCGCTGGCGTCCCGCTGCCCGCACCGGATCGACCGGTGCGACCAGGCCCCGGTGCCGCTGTCCCCGATCACGTCCACCCGCTCCAGCGCCTGCGTGCGCACCACGGAACTCGTGCCCGGCCTGTCGAGTCAGGAGGTCAGCCCGTGAGCCGCCTTGCGGTGTACGCCGCCAAGAGGATCGCCCTGATCCCGTTGATGCTCCTGCTGATCGCGACGCTCTCGTTCGTCCTGCTCCGGCTGCTGCCCGGCGACCCGGCGGTGCTGGTGGTCGGCGAGTTCGCCGGTCCGGAGGAGCTCGCGAAGGTGCACGCGGCCCTGCATCTCGACGATCCGCTGTGGCAGCAGTACGTCACCTACCTCTGGGACACCCTCCGCGGCGATCTCGGCACGTCGTACCTGACCGGGATCCCGGTGCTGGAGGACGTCCTGCGCCGCCTGCCCAACAGCCTGTTCATCATCATCCCGTCGCTGCTCGTGGCGGTACTGCTCGGCACGCTCGTCGGGACCGCAGGCGGGTACCTCCGGCGCAAGTTCAGCGGGCGGTTCTTCTCCGCCGGGATCTCGGCGCTGCAGGGAGTTCCGCCGTTCCTGGTCGGCATCGTGCTGATCTACCTCTTCGTGTTCACGCTGCGGATCTTCCCGACCCCGACCGGCATGCTCTACGCGTCGACCACGCCGCCGCCGGAACGGTCCGGGATCATGCTGGTGGACGCCGTCCTGGCGGGGCAATGGAATGTGCTGGGCGCGATGGCCGCGCACGCCATCCTCCCGGTGATCAGCACCGCCCTGTTCCTGGCGTCCTACTTCGCCAAAACGGTGCGCACCGGGGTCACGGATGCGCTGGCGGGCAACCAGATCGAGTTCGCCCGCGGCTGCGGGCTCCCGGAGCACCGGGTCATCCGCTACGCGCTGCTCACCTCTCGCACCTCCGTGCTGACCTACGCCGCAATCCTCTTCGGCGTGATGCTCAGCGCCACCGCGGTCATCGAGATCGTGTTCTCGTGGCCGGGCATCGGCGCCTGGGCACTGGACGGCGTCCTGAAGGGAGATCTGCCGGTCATCCAAGGCTTCATCGTGGTCACCGGCGGCCTGGTGATCCTCGCGTACGTCGTGCTGGACATCCTCGTCGCCGCACTGGATCCGCGGATCCGCTGACCTGCCCACGGCGCGGTCGGAGAGGTTCCGCATCGCGTCCGACTTCACTATAATGAAAACGTTCTTCTTATTGAAGGGAGACCCCGATGCGCATCGGTTCCGCGCGCCGGCGAGCCGGGGCAGGCGTCCTGGCCATGGCCCTGGCCGCCACGATCACCGGCTGCAGCCTCCAGGAGGACACGGCGAGCTCGTCGTCCGGCACGTCCGCGGCGAACGGCGGGCGCACGTTCGTCTATGCCGCGCCCGGCGTTCCGGCCCACCTCGACCAGTTCCCGTGGGGCGGGCAGCCCAGCAAGCTGGTGTACGGGGTGATCGACTCGACCCTGGTCCGCTACCACGGGGAGTGCGACGTCCTCGGCCAGTCCGACGACCTCGAGCCGTCCCTCGCCAGCTCGTGGAAACGCGGCGACGACGGCAAGAGCGTGGTCTTCACCCTCGCCGACGCGACCAGCTCCGCGGGCAACCCGCTCACCGCCGAGGACGTGAAGTGGAGCGTCGAACGGCAGCTGACGCGTGAGCCGTTCATCAAGTCCGCGCTGGGCTTCATCGGGCAGTTCGACACCGGCAAGCTCGTCGAGATCGTCGACCCGAAGACGGTGAAGATCAACGCGAAGGGCGCGTCTTCCTTCGACGTCATGCAGTTCGCCAGCACGCTGCTCACCATCCACGACAGCAAGGCCGCGAAGGCGCACGCGACGGCCGACGACCCGTGGGCCACCAAGTGGCTCGCGAAGAACACCGCCAACTTCGGGCCGTGGCAGCTCGACCGGTTCGACCCGGGCAACGAGGTCTCGTTCACGAAGAACCCGCACTACCAAGGAAAACGCGGCAACATCGACAAGGTCGTGGTGCGGTCGGTGCCCGAATCGGCGACCCGGATGCAGCTCGTCCGGTCCGGTGACGCAGCCTGGGCGGACTCGCTGACCTTCGCCGAGTACGCGCAGCTGCGCGAAGCCAAGGACGTCAAGGTCGAGAACTGCGTGGCGGCCGATCGCGACGACCTGATGCTGCAGCAGAAGAACACCGTCTTCGCCGACCCGCGGGTGCGCCAGGCCGTGGCGATGGCCGTCAACCGGGACCGCATCGTGCAGGCGATCTACCGCGGGTTCGGCAAGCCCGCCGTTTCCGGGGTACCGCAGTACTACAAGTTCCCCGCGCCGTCGGCCACCTACACCTACGACCCGGCTCGCGCCAAGCAGCTGCTGGCCGAAGCCGGGCACCCGAACGGAATCTCGTTCACCGCGCTGTACAGCGAGTCGCGTCCCGGACCGCAGGTCAAGGACGTCGCGGTGCAGCTCCAGGCAGATCTGAAGGCCGCCGGGATCGAGATGAAGCTGCAGCACGTGGCGGGTGCCGCCGAGTTCTTCCAGCTCGTCCGGGAACACCGCTTCGAAGCCGTTTTCTACAGCGACTCGACCTTCGTCGGCGACGCTGCGTACGGTGCTGCCGCCTTCACTCTGTCCACTTCGAACATCAACACCTTCGGCTACGCCAACCCCCAGTACGACAAGCTGGTCGACGAGGCCCGCGGTGCCGAAGGGGCGCAGCGCGACGGGTACATCAAGCAGATCGCCGAGCTGGGCGTCACCGACACGCCGATCGTGTATCTGGTCGACAGCAGCAACGTCCAGGCGCACCGCAGCAACATCAACGGCTTCTCCAACAGCCCGATGCGCACGGTCAATCCCGCCGAGCTGACGGTCGGATGATCGCCATGCGCCTTGATGAACTCGACTCCCGCTCCACCGCCGTGATCGTCGTCGACATGCAGAACGGGTTCTGTCATCCCGACGGCACGGTCGCGAAAGCAGGTCCGATCGATCCGCTCCGCGCGGTCATCCCGAATGTGACAGCGCTTGTCCAGGCGGCGCACGGGGCCAGGATGCCGGTGTTCTGGTCGATCCAGGAGCACCTGCCCCAGGACGTGTCGATCGACCGCAGCAGGCTGACCAACCCGCAGGCGGAACTCGCCGACCCGCCGTGTCTCCAAGGGACTTGGGACGCGGAGCTGATCGACGAGTTCCTCGACTTGGCTCGCAACGACACCCGCATCGTCAAGCACCGGGCCAGTGCCTTCTACGGCACCGGGCTGGAACTGCAGCTGCGCATGCGGGGCATCGGCACGGTGATCGTCTGCGGGGTCAGCAGCAGCTACTGCGTCGACGCCACGGTCCGCGACGCCTACGCCCGCGACCTGCAGGTGATCGTCGCGCGGGACGGCTGCGCCTCCACCTGGCCCGACCTGCACGAAGCAAGCATGAAGAACCACGCGATCTTTCACGGCACGGTGACCGATTCGGACACCATCGTGAAGCTGATCGACGAAGCGAGAGGATGACCATGTCCGCGGCCACCGCCGAGCCGAAGCACCCGCGATTTCTCCTGCACGACGGCAAACTCGTCGACTACGCCGACGCCCGGCTGCACGTGCTCTCCAGCACTCTCAAGTACGGCGTCGGGGTCTTCGAAGGGTTCCGCGCCTACTGGTCGGCCGATGCCGGGCAGCTGTACGGATTCCGGCTCGACGCCCACTTCCGCCGGTTGGTCGACTCCATGCGGGTGGTGGAGATCGACGGTCCCACCGACATCGGCGACCTGCAGGAACAGATGACCGGGCTGATCCGGGCCAACGACCTGCGCACCGATCTGCACATGCGGGCACAGGTGTTCGTCGACTCCGCCGACGGGAAACCCCACGACCGCGGACCGGCGACGGTGTTCATGGCGGCCATCCCGATGGGCAACTACTTCGGCGCCACCGGGCTGGACGCGCAGATCAGCAGCTGGGCCCGGCTGTCGGACCGGTCGATGCCACCCCGGATCAAGTCGATCGCGAACTACCAGAACGGCAGGCTGGCGCAGCTGGAAGCCACCCGGCACGGGTACAACGCGGCGCTGCTGATGACCACCGACGGGCACGTGTCCGAAGGGCCCGGCTACAACCTCTTCATCGTGCGCCACGGCCGGCTCGCCACGCCGCCGGTCACCGACAGCATCCTGGAAGGGGTCACCCGCGACAGCGTGCTGCAGCTCGCGCGGGACGCCGGGCTCGAGGTGGACGTCCGTTCGATCGACCGTACGGAGCTGTACTCGGCCGAGGAAGCGTTCGTGTGCGGCAGCGCGGCCGAGGTGAACCATCTCCGTTCGGTGGACCGGATGCAGATCGGTGACGGCGAAGCCGGTCCGGTCACCCGGGAGCTGCAGGTCCGGTTCCGGCAGGCGGTGCTGGGCCAGACCACGCATCCGTGGACGACCCCGGTGTACCCGTGAACACCTGCCTCGGCATCGACCACACCCACGCCCGCTTCGACTCCACGGTGCCCCCGGCACTGCGGGTCGAGCCGGGCGAGGTGTTCACCCTGCGCGCGGCCAGCCTGCTCGACAACGAACTGTTCGGGGTCAGCGACGAGTACGAGCGCATGGCCATCCCGATCACCGGACCGGTCCACGTGCAGGGCGCGGCGGCCGGAACCGTGCTGCGAGTGGACGTCCGCCGCATCCGGCTGGCCGACGCGGGCGCCATGGTCACCATCCCCGGCCGTGGCGCCTTCAGCCACCACATGGCGCGGACCCACCGTGTCGTGCGGATCCGTGACGGGCAGGTCTGGTTCGACGACGACACCCCGATCCCGCTCGACCCGATGGTCGGCAAGATCGGGGTCTCCCCCGCCGGTCCGGCGCCCAGCTCCAGCACGGTCGGCGGGTTCGGCGGCAACATGGACTGCCGGGAGGTCCGCGCCGGTTGCAGTGTCCTGCTGCCGGTCCAGGTCGACGGCGCGCTGCTGTACGCGGGTGATCTCCATGCGGCACAAGGGGATGGCGAGTCGTCGATGACCGCGGTGGAAACCGCGGGCGAGATCGAGCTGAGCTGCGCGGTGCTCACCGATCTCCCGTTGGCGCGGCCGATCGTGCTCACCCCGGACACCGTTTTCACCATCGGCGACGGGGAAAGCCTCGACGAGGCCGCGCGAGCGGCCCTCGACGACATGCTCGCCCTCCTCGTCGCCGACCGCGGCTGGACCCCCGAAGAAGCCGCGATGTTCGTGAGCGCCGCGGGCAACGTCGGCGTCTGCCAGCTGGTCAACCCCCGGCTGTCCGCGCGCGTCGGCGTTCCCTTCAGCGCGTTCCGCTCCCCCCGGCACCGCGACCTCCTCCGGTGCCCGGCACTCTGATCCGAAAGGCCCGATCATGCTCGATCTCTTGCTCCGCAACGGACTCGTCGTCACCCCGGCAGGCGCGGCACGCCTGGACATCGGCATCAAGGACGGCGTGATCGTCAGCCTCCGCGCCACCGACGAGACGGTCGACGACGCCGCCCGGGTCGTCGACTGTGCCGGAATGCTCGTCGTCCCCGGCGGTGTCGACCCGCACGTCCACACCAACTCGGTACTGCCGACGGCCGCCGAGAGCGGGATCAAATGCTTCGGCCCCGACCGGGTCAGCGAAGGCGCGGTATTCGGCGGTACCACCACCTTGGTCGACTTCGCGCACTGGAAGCCGGGAGACGAGCTGGAGCAGAGCTTCGCCCGCAAGGCGGCGGAGTGGTCCGGCTTCTCGCACACCGACTTCGCCCTGCACGGCACGTTCAACCAGCCGGAAATCCCGTTCGAGGTACTGGAGCAGGTGCCGGACGCGGTCGCCAACGGGCACGGCAGCTACAAGGTCTGGATGACCGACACCACGCCCACCCGGCCCAAGCAGAAGACCGACATCGGGCACATCTGGGGCCTGATGGAGAAGACCGCCGAGGCCGGCGCGATGCTGTGCGTGCACGGCGAGGACGACGACATCGTCATGTACGCCTACAAACGCCTGCAGCGCCAGGGTAAAGTCGGGCTGGAGTACATGTCGCACGCGCACAACAGCCTGTCCGAGAAGCTGTCGTTCCAGCGCGTGATCACCTTGGCCGAGCACGTCGGCGCGCCGATCTACCTGATGCACGTCAGCGCGAAGGAAGGGCTCGACGCGATCGCCGAAGCGCGCGGCCGCGGCCAGGCCGTGTACGGCGAAATCCTGCCCCACTACGCGCATTTCACCGACGAGGACTACGGCCGGGAGCACGGCGCGATCTACCACACGTACCCGTCGCTGAAGTCCGAAGTGGACCGGGACGCGATGTGGGCGGGGCTGCTCGCCGGTACCGTCAGCACGCTGGCCACCGACGGCGTGTGCACGGACCTGGAAGTGAAGACGCGCGGGAACACCATCCTGGACGCCACCGGTGGCCACGCCGGGGTCGAAATGCGGATGGCGGTCGCGTACACCGAGGGCGTGGTGCGGCGCGGGGTCGACCTGACCAGGTTCGTGGACATGACGTCGGCGAACGCGGCCAAGATCATGGGCATGTACCCGCGCAAGGGCGCCATCGCCATCGGCAGCGACGCCGACCTCGCGGTACTCGACACGTCGCAGACCTACGCGGTGACCGCGACCGATCTGCACGAGGCGGATTACTCGCCGTGGGAAGGATTCCAGGCGTCGGCGCGGAACATGATGACGGTGCTGCGCGGTACGGTCATCATGGAGAAGGGCGAGCTGACCTGCGGCCCGACCGGCCGGCTGCAGCACCAGAAACTCGCCGCCGACGTGGCCAGGCGCCCAGCATGCTGATTCCCGGATACCGGCTGCTCGCCCGCACCCTGATCGAGCACGGCGTGGACACCGTGTTCGCTGTGATGGGCGACGGCAACCTGCGGCTGCTGGCCGAACTCACGGCCGGCAAGGGAATCCGCGTCGTGCACGCCCGGCACGAGCAGGGCGCGGTCGCGATGGCCGACGGGTACAGCAGGCTCACCGGCAAGCTGGGCGTGGCGACGGTGACGCACGGGCCAGGGCTCACCAACACCGCCACCTCGCTGGCCACCGCCGCCGCGCACAGCTCCCGGCTGCTGGTGATCGCCGGTGGCCTGGCCGCCGACGATCAGCACAATCTCCAGCGGCTCGACCAGCCTGCGTTCGCCGCGGTACTCGGAGCGGATTGCGTCAGCATCACTTCGCCCGGCCAGATGGCGTCCGCCTTGAGCGAGGCGCTGCGGCGATGCGGTGATGGCCGGACCGTCCTGCTGCACGCGCCGACCGACGTGCAGCTGGCCGGGTGCCCCGATGTTCCGGTGACCGTCCCGGCGGTCACCACGGCAGTTCCGGACTCGCCGACTGTCGCCGCCATCGCGGCGCTGGTCGGCGAGTCCGCCCGGCCGGTCCTGCTGGCCGGGCGGGGAGCGAGCACGGACGACGCGATCAGCGGCATCTCCGCGCTGTCCGACCGGCTGGGCGCACCGATCGTCACCACCTTGCTGGCCAAGGGAAACTTCGCCGGCCGTCCCGCGTATCTCGGGGTGGCCGGTGGCCTCGGCGACCCGGCAGCGAGCGCCGCCCTCGCCGAGGCAGATTGTGTCCTGGCGTTCGGCGCCTCCCTCAACAACTGGACGACAACTGGCGGCGCCTTCACCCCCGGCGCCCGCATCATCCAGGTGGACACCGACCCGCAGGCGTTCGGCCGCTTCACCGACCCGACGCTGGCCGTGCTGGGTGACAGCGCGCGGACCGCCGCGCACCTGCTGGCCATCTGCCGCCCGGGCGCGCGGCCGTTCCGGCGCCAGGTACCACCGGCGGTTCCCGATGTGGTGTCGTTTTCCTCGGCGCTGCACCCGCAAACGGCCTGCGCGGCAGTGGCTGAGGCACTCCCCGAGGACGTCGCTGTGGTGGTGGACGGCGGCCACGTCTGCATCTGGGCGACCCAGCTGCTCGGCCCGTCCCGGCCACGCTCGTTCACGCACGGCTTCTCGTTCGGCTCCATCGCGCAGAGCCTTCCGCTGGCCCTGGGCGCCGCCCTCGGCCTCGGCGGCCGCCGGGTACTGGCCGTACTGGGCGACGGCGCCGCCGCGATGTGCCTGCACGAGTTCGAAACGGCCGTGCGGACCCAGGCACCGCTGACGGTCCTCGTACTGAACGACGGCGGCTTCGGAATCGAACGGCACACCTTGGTCGCCGACGGCCTGGCCACCGAATCAGCCGACTACCCGGCCCCGCGCTTCGCCGACATCGCCACCGCCATGGGCGCCAGGGCAATCCGCATCACCGACCCCGCCGGACTGGCCCGATTGCCCGGCTACCTCACCGGACCCGGACCGGCCTTGATCGACCTGGTCGTCGACCCGGCCGCCGTCAGCGACACCTTCCGCAAGATCAAGGGACTCCCAGCCCCGCAAGCAATCGGAACCTGAGCCGGGTCACCACCCCTTGGCCGCCGCCCGATCCCGCAACCGGCGCGCCGCCAGGTGTCCGGTCCGCCCGATCGCCCCCTGATCCGCCACCAACCGCCCACCTCGCACCACCGGCCGCCCCGCGACGTACACCGACTCCGCGCGGCGGCCGATTCCGCACAGCAGCAACGCATCCAACGGCTCCGACGCGCCCGCGAACTCCGGTCCGGACAGGTCGAAACACGCCACATCCGCAGGTCCGCCGACGGTCAGCTCCCCCAGCCCCGGCCACCCGAGCGCCTGTGCCCCACCGGCCGTCGCCCAGTCCCACACCACGTCCGGCGTCAGCTCGGTGAGCCCCGGCGCCCCGGACATCCGCTGCAGCTGCCAGGTCAACCGGCATTCGGCCAGGAAGTCCCCGCCGTCGTTGGAAGCCGCCCCGTCCACCCCGACCGCGACGATCCCGCCCGCGCGGTGCAGCGGCCACGCCGGGGGGATCGCCGTGGCCAGCCGGGCATTGGACGACGGGCACGTCGCGAGCGCAACTCCGTGGTGCGCCATGGCTTCCTGCTCCGCCGCGGACAAGCGCGTCCCGTGCGCCACCCACACGTGCGGCCCCCACCAGCCCCATTCGGCGAGCCGCTCGGACACCGCCATCCCCGCCTGCGTGTGGTCCGACGGGCGCGGGTGCAGGTGGGTGTGCAGGCGAAGGTCACGCTCCCGCGCGAAGTCCGCGAGCCGGGTCATCAACGCCGGTTCCGTCCACAGCGGTTCCGTCAGCCCGACCGCGACCTTGACCATCGCATCGGGACCCGGGTCGTGATACGCCGTGTGGACCCGATCGAGTTCGGCGAGCAGGGTTTCCGCCGATTCGACAGTCTCGTCCACGGCCGACCCGACCCGGCGCCGCACCGCCTCGCCGACGTCGCGCAGGCCGCCGCGCACCGCGACGAGACGGCACCCGATCTCCCCGGCAGCCCGCACTTGGGCGTCGAAGATATCGGCGTGCCCGCGCGGGAAGTAGTACGTCAGATCGGCGACCGTGGTGACCCCGGTCAGCACCATTTCGGCCAGCCCGCACCGCGCACCGGCCCACGCGGTCTCGGCGTCGATCAGCGACCAGCGCGGGTAGCTCGCCGCGAGCCAGTCCTCCACCGGATGCCCGACCGCGAGCGTCCGGGTGAGCTGCTGGCTCAAATGATGATGCGCGTTCACGAGACCGGGCAGCACGATCCAGCCCGAAGCGTCGACGACCTCGATTCCCGGCGGACGCGGCAGATCCGGCCCGATCGCCGCGATCCGGCCGCCGTCGATCAGCACGTCCGCGTTGCGCAGCAGACGCCGGTCCTCGCGCGCTCCGGCCCACACCGCGTCCGCCCCGGCGAGCAGGACCGGCGCGGCGGGGTCAGCCATGGAGCGCGCGGGACAGCAGCAGCACGACGTCCTCGACGGCCACCGTCCGCGGATTGTTCACGATGGCGACCTCGGTCATCACATCACGGCTGATCGCGTCGATGTCGACCGGCGCGGCGGTGGCTTCCGCGATGGTGCCGGGCAGTCCGAGCCCGTCCCGAAGTGCCCGCAGCGCGGCGATGAAGGCCGCCGCAGTGTGGTCGGCCGCTCCAACGATCCGGGCAAGATCCGCGAGCCGGTCCCCCGCCGCGGACGCGTTGAAGTCGAGCACATGCGGCAACATCACGCAGCTCGTGTGTCCGTGCGCCATCCCCGTGTGGCTACCCAACTGATGCCCGATGGCGTGGGACAGGCCACCGAGGACGTTCCCGGACCCGAACACGCTCATCCACGCGGCCAGCTGACAGTCGAGCCGCGCCCCCGGATCGTCGGGATCGGCCAGTACCGCAGGCAAACCGCGCCACAGCATCGGCAGCGCGTGCCGCACGAGCGCGTCCGTGAACGGGGTGTGGGCGCGCGACAGGTACCACTCGACACAGTGGTCGATCGCGCGGAACCCGGTGGCCGCCCACAGCCACGCCGGAGTGTGACAAACGAGCGTGGAGTCGAGCACGATGTCGGCAGGAGTGATGCGCGGGCTGTGGTACATGACTTTGCCGCCCGCAGGCATGGTCACGGTGAAGGTGGCGGTGTACTCCGCAGCCGACAACGTGGTGGGTACCGCGATCTGGGGCAGGATCTCGCCGTCCGCCGACGCGCCGCCGTGCACCTCGTACTCGGCCAGCACTGCGTCCACCGGCCGCGGGTCCGCAGCGGTCAGGGCGACGGCCTTGGCGCAGTCGATCGCGCTGCCACCGCCCAGCGCGAGCACAAGGTCTGCATTGCAGGCCTTCGCGGCAGCCCTGGCCTCGGCCACGACAGCCAGCGGGACATGGGCGGCCGCACCGGCGAACACACCCGCCAGCCGCCCGCCCAGGATGTCGCCGATCCGGTCCACGGCGCCGGTGTGCCGGACCGTGGCGGGGTTGGTCACCACCAGCACCCGCCGCGCCCCGGCCCGGTCCACCAGTTCCGCGAGATGCTGCAACGCCGTGGGTCCGTACCGCAGGCTCGCCAGCTGGGGCAGCTCGAACAACCGGTCGGTGCCCGGAAGCACGGCCCCGGCCGGCTCCACCGTGGTCATGCCCCCGGAGTCCCGTCGAGCAGGTCCACCACGGGCACTCCGGCCAGGGTGCGCTCGCCGATCCGCCACCCGCCGGACAGCTCGGCACGCTTCGTGATGTCGGTGAGGTAATCCACCACTGCGCTGCCGTCGGCCGACGCCGGGTCGAGCGGAACCGGCTGTCCCGCCGGGTTGATCCGCGCGACGACCACGCCTGCCGACACCGCTCCCCCGGCGTCGATGTCCAGCACCGCCAGCATGGTCATCCGGGCTTCCGGGTGCATCGGCAGCAGCGGGTACCCGTCGTCGCGGTAGCCGTACCCGTATTCCCCGGCGTGCTCCGCCATCCGCGCCAGGATGGCCGGTGGAACCTGGCTGGTGAAATCGGGAACATCGAAGACGAAATGCCCCAGCCCGTAGAAAATCGGCTTCCCGCGGTGGTATTCGGCCCCGCGCAGCATGTGGTGGTGGTGCCCGAGATACGCGTCGGCACCGGCGTCGATCACCGCCCGCGCGAGGTCCAGCTCGTGGTCGAGGACCACCGCCGGGCGGCTGCCGTCGCCGATGTGGATGCTGACCACGACGACGTCGGCCTGCTCCCGCGCCGCCGCGATGTGGCCACGGACCTCGCGCAGGTCCCGGGGATCGACCACGGTGACGCATTCGGGGGCACCGCCGGACTGGAAAGCGTCCATCTCCGAACGGGTGTAGATGTCGTGGGTGCGGATCACCGCAAGCCCCGGCCGGTCCATACCGGCGGCATAACCGGCCGGGTACACGCACGTGTAGGCGAGGAACGCGACAGTGCGTCCGCCGTACTCCACCACCGCGGGAGCGACGGCCTCGGCGCGGTTTTCGCCGCCACCGCACGGCACGATTCCCTGCTCCCGCAACAACCGCAGGGTTTGCCGAAGACCTTCGTGACCGCCGTCGACAGTGTGGTTGTTGGCCAACGACATGACGTCGAAGCCCGCTTCGGCAAGGTGCGCACCGTGTTCCGGACGGCCGAGCACAGGAATGCTCGCGCTCGGTGCCGGGTGTACACCATCGGCATACACGGCTTCGCAGTTGCCGAACATGACGTCGACTTGGTCGAGCAGCGCCGCGCTGGGCGCGAAGGCGGTCAGCGGGTCGGGGCGGTCGACGAGAACGTCGCCCACCGCGCCGATGCGCAGGGCAGCCCGGATACCCGGGTCGGGTGTGGTCATCGAGACTCCCGGTCAGGCGATGCGTTGCGAGGCGAGCTGACCCAGCACGACGGCCAGGTATCGCTCCCAGTAGACGGCACAGCGGTCGGCGCCCTTGGCGAACCCGGCCCGGATTCCGTCGAGGTCACCGGCAGGCAACCCGAGCGAATGCCCGGCCTTGTTCACGGCGGTGGCCACGGCGTCGACCGCCCGCCCCAGTTCCGCGCTCCCCCGGCCGTGCCGGTCGAGATCGTCGGCCAGATCCGTGGGACCCACCCAGCCGCCTTCGAAAAACGGGCTGCGGACAAAGGAATCGACGGCGTCGACCGCCTCGACGGTCTCGAAGAGCACCGTCAGCCGGGGTACCGCACTGTACTGCCGCCCGTAGCCCGACGCGAGGGACACCTGCCGGGGCCGGTGGCCATCGGGCGGATACCGGGTGGCGGCGACGGCATCCGCCAGCTCGTCCGGGGACTTCAGCCGGGGCAGGACCAGCTCGTGGACCCCGGTGTTGGCGAACTCGAGGAGCGTCCGCGCGGCGCAGTCGGGCACCCGCACGGCCACTTCGACGGGCGCGTGGCGGAGCCGCCGGACGACTTCGGCACAATTCCCTGCGGTGATCCCGGTCTGCTCGGCGTCGATCACCAGAAAAGCCACACCGGCGCCGGCGACCAGGTCGCACAGCACCGGTGACAGGTCGGCCGTGAGGATCCCGACTTGTCTCATCTTCACAAGAAGCAACGTAGCACGTATATATTGAAGACACCATCGTGAGCTTAGGGAGCACCGAATGAGTCGACGGGAAGCGCTTCCCGAGGCCGAAGCGCGGGTCGCGCACCTCGGCCGGGTCCTGCACAGCAGCCGTGGCGACAAGATGACCGTCGAGGAGCTGGCGGAGGCGGCCGGGGTCAGCGCGGGGCTGATCAGCCAGCTGGAACGCGGGATCGGCAACCCCTCCTTCAATACGTTGATGCGGCTCTCCCGTGCGCTCTCGACGCCGATCGCGGCGTTCTTCAGCACCGACGAGTACGACCCGGAGCGCATCATCGTCCGCCGCGGCGAACGCCGGAACCTGGTGATGTCCGCCGACGACAGCGACGGGCCCTCGCTGTCGCAGGAGCTGCTGACGCCGGAGACCAACCGCAGGCTCGGCATGATCTGGACGACGGTGCCGCCATATTTCTCCACAGAGGACACTCCGATGTCGCACATCGGCGAGGAGGTGTTCCTGGTCATGGAGGGCACGATCGTCGTGTACCTCAACGGGTACGCGCACGAACTGCACACCGGCGACTCGATCTCGTTCGATTCGGCGGTACCGCACGCGTACGCCAACCTGACCGATGCCCCGGTCGTGTTCGTGGGGAGCTCCACGCCGCCGACCGTTTCCGGCTGTTATGCCTGAAACCGCGGTTTCCGTTGCCTGCGCGGTGAATCAGCTCGCGGACCTGGTCACCACGGTGCGCCACGAGGACCTGCCACCCGGCACCCGGCGGCGGGCCGGGCAGGTCATCGCGGACACCGTCGGGGTCGGCCTAGCCGGGGCGCGTACCGAGCCGGTCCGCACCCTGCTGGCCGGTGCGTCGCCCAGTGCCGAAGCGCAGCTGCTGACCACCGGGTTCCGTCCGACCACCCGCGAAGAGGCGATGACCCTCAACGCACTCGCGGTGTGCGCCACCGAACTCGACGAGGGCACGCGGCCCACCGGGCACCCCGCCATGCACCTGCTTCCCGCGGCGCTGGCCGTGGCCCAGCACCGGCACCTGCCGGGCCGCGACCTGGTCACCGCGCTGGTCCTCGGTTACGAGGTGCAATCCCGGCTGCAGTGGGCATTCCGGCTGCGAGATGGGGTGCACTGTCACGGAAACTTCGGCACCGTCGGCGTGGCCGCGGCTCTCGCGCGCCTAACGGGGTTGTCGTCGGCACAGACCCGGCACGCCCTGAACGGTGCCGCGGGCATGATCGCCGCGACGTCATACGCCTCGCCTTATGCCGGTGCCTCCATGCACACCGCCAGCCCAGCCCTGTCCGTCCAGTCCGGCGCATTGGCCGTGCGGCTGGCGACCGCCGGGTACACCGGCTACGAGCACGCCGTGTCGGAAGGTTTCGGCTGCTTGCTCGGCACCGCCGTCGATCCCGATGCCCTCACCGCCGACCTCGGCTCGCGATGGGCGGTCGACAGCTCGTACGTCAAGTTCCATTCCACGTGCGGCCACGTCCATCCGGTCCTCGACGCACTGATCGACGCGTTGGGGCAAGGACCGTCCCGATGGCTCGCCGCTCCGGTGGACCCGCAGACAGTCCGGTCGCTCACCGTGCGAGTGAGCGTCCGTGCCGCGGAGCTGAACGCGATCCCCGAGCAGCCATCGCCGTTGGCCGCTCGGTTCTCGATTCCCTTGTCCGCCGCGGCTTTCCTGCTGCACGGGCATGCCGGACCCGACGCCTTCGCGCCATCGGCCCTCGCCCGGCCGGACCTCATCCGGCTGGCCCGCACGGTTTCGGTTGTCCCGGACGGCGAATACGACCGGCAGTTCCCCGACCGGCACCTCGCCGAGGTCACCCTGACCCTCACGGACGGCCGGGAACTGCACGGCAGGTGCGAGAATCCCTATGGGAACAACCGGAATCCCGCCTCCACCGCGGACGTGCGCAGCAAATTCCTCGCCCTCACGGCGGATTCGGCAACCGGGCCCGCCTTGTGGGACCGGCTCACCGACCTGGACTCGGTGCCGGACGTATCCGAACTCCTGGCGGCCTGAACGTTCACCCCGCGTCGGTGCCCGGCGGCGGGTCCACGTCCTCGGTGTGCGCCGGGCTCAAATCCGGGCCCGGCACGGTCGCCACCTCGCCGGTCAGCTCGTCCGGCTCGGGCAGCGGGTCCTTCTTCCGGCGGGGAAACGGGGTGTCCTCGTCGCCTGAGTCGTCATCTGAGTCGTCGGAGCGGCCGGGGAACAAGCTCTGGGTCATGCTTCCGGCATACCCGCTTTCCCCGGCCCGCACCAGCGGCTTCACGCGGCCGGACGCGAATGCTTCCCGGTGGCGCCGGTGAGCTGGTCCAGCAGCGTGAGCAGCAGCCCGTCCCGGGTGGACCACGGGCAGATGGTCATCCGGTCGCCCGCGACGGTCAGCAACGCCTCCGCCACCACCGCGCCGCCGAGGGCCTGCTGGGCCCGCCGGCGCGAGATCCCCGGCAGCTGCGCCCGGCGTGCCGAGGGCATCGCGGCCAGCCGCGGAATCCAGGCGCGGATGTCGTCCAGCTGCAGTTCCCGGGTCTTGCCCGGCCGGTCCCCGGCGAGCCGCGCCAGCTGACGCAGCACCTTCGAGCAGCCGACGACCCGGTGTTCGGCCAGTTCCGCCTTCACGTCGCCCAGCGCGCCGGCCACTTCCTCCAGCACGTGATCTCGCAGCGCGCGCACCTGCTTACTGCGCACCGGCGGCTCGGCGGGCAGCCAGTCGCGCGTGACCGAGCGGGCACCCAGCGGCAGCGACCGCGCGAAAGTGGCCTGTCCCCCGGCCCCGGCGGACAGCTCGACGGTGCCGCCGCCGATGTCGAGCACCAGCAGCGGACCCTCGGCCGCGCCGTACCAGCGGCGCGCGCCCACATAGGTCAGCTCCGCCTCGCGGCGGCCGGACAGGAACCGCAGCTCGACCCCGGTGTCGCGGCTGACGACGCGGACCGCCTCCCGTGCGTTGACCGCATCCCGGATCGACGACGTGGCCAGCGGAAACACGTCCTTGACGCCGTGTTCGCGGGCCATTTCGACGCCGCTGGACACCGCGGTGGAAATGGCCGCGATGCCGCCCGGGCTGAGCCGTCCGTCGTCGTCGAGCTCACGGTCGAGCCGCAGCCGGGTCTGGTGCGTCAGCACGGGCTCCAGCGGCGAGCCACCGGGTTCGAGCACGACGAGCCGGGCACTGAACGAACCGACGTCCAATACCGCGGCCACGGGTCCTTCGATCCTGCGCACAGCCTGGCCAACCTCACTTTCGCCACGCCACCGGATTCCCCGGGAACCCGTTTCTACACCCGGGCGCGTATCTCACGCGGGACCTTGACGGCGTAACTACACGGTGGCTTCGACCCTGAGTGCGGTTTTTTCACACTGGGTAACCAGCATCATAGCCGACTTACCCGATGAGCTCCCTGAGCTTGGCGACGGACGCCACTCGCGCGTCGCGTCCGGGCAGCAGCGGATGGACCGACAACGTGGTCACCCCGGCCTCGGCGAACGCCGCCACGCGCTCCTTCACGTAGCCCGCCGGGCCGACCAGCGAGATCGCCCGCAGCAGCTCCAGCGGCACCGCCGCGGCGGCCTCGTCCTTCTTCCCGTCGAGGTAGAGGTCCTGGATCAGCTTCGCCTCGGCACCGTAGCCGTAGCGGGTGGCCAGCGTGTTGTAGAAGTTCTTGCCGCGCGCGCCCATCCCGCCGACGTACAGCGCGACCATCGGCCGCACGTGGTCGAGCAGGTGGTCGACGTCGTCGCCGATGGCCAGCGCCGGACCGGCGAACACGTCCAGCTCGCCCAGCTCCGGGGCCCGCTTGGCCTTGCCCTCGGCGAGCGCGTCGCCCCAGACCCCGGCCGCCCGCTCGGGGTGGAAGAAGATCGGCTCCCAGCCCTCGGCCAGCTCCGCGGTGAGCGCGACGTTCTTCGGCCCGAGCGCGGCGAGCACGATCGGGATGCGCTCGCGCACCGGATGGTTGATCAGCTTGAGCGGTTTGCCGAGGCCGGTGCCCTGGTCCGCGGGCAGCGGGATGGTGTAGTGCTTGCCCTCGTGGACCACGCGCTCGCGGCGCCACACCTGGCGGCAGATCTCGATGATCTCGCGTGTCCTGGCCAGCGGCGCGTCGTACTTCACACCGTGGAAACCCTCGATGACCTGCGGCCCGGACGCGCCGAGGCCGAGCGTGAACCGGCCGTCGGACACGAAGTCGAGCCCGGCCGCGGTCATCGCGGTGAGGCTCGGGGTGCGCGTGTAGATCTGGAAGATGCCCGAGGCCAGCTGCACCCGTTCGGTCTTCGCCGCGAGGTAGCCGAGCTGGCTCACCGCGTCGAAGCTGTACGCCTCGGGCACGAACACGATGTCGAGCCCGGCTTTCTCCAGCTCCACGACGTCCGCGACGCTCTCGGCGAACCCGCCCGAGTAGTTGATGCCGGTGCCGATCCTCATCGAATCCCCTCGTCTCCTGCCGGAAGCCGTGCCGGGTGCCCGCGCCCGACTAAGCGTACGCTCATTATGGAGCACTCACCCGGACGGCGCTACGGCGGAGGTCACACCGGGCACGTCCGGGCACCCGGCGCGGACCCTTCGGCACTCGGCCGGATCAGGCCGCCGCGATCCAGGCGGCCACCACGGTGTCCAATGCGGAAAGCGGGAGATTCCCGTTGCCGAGCACGACGTCGTGGAACGCGCGGATGTCGAACCGGTCCCCGAGTGCCCCCTCCGCTTCGGCGCGGACGCGCTCGATCTCCAGCCTCCCCACCATGTACCCGAGCGCCTGGCCCGGGTTCGCGACGTACCGGTCGATCTCGGCCTCGATCTCGATCTTCGCCATCGGCGTGTGCTCGACCAGGTAGTCCACTGCCTGCTGCCGCGTCCAGCCGAGTGCGTGCAAGCCGGTGTCGACGACGAGCCGTCCGGCGCGCATCGAGTCCTGGGTGAGCATGCCGAGGCGGGTGACGTCGTCGGAGTACAGGCCCATCTCGTCGGCCAGCCGCTCCGCATAAAGGCCCCAGCCCTCGACGTACGCGTTGAACGGCGCGATCCGGCGCAGCAGCGGCAGATCCGTGAGGTCTTGCGCGAACGACAGCTGGAAATGGTGCCCTGGAACAGCTTCGTGGAACGCAATGGCCTCGCTGGTGAACCGCGGACGCGAACTCGCCTCGTAGGTGTTGGCGAAGTACGTGCCGGGACGGGAACCGTCGAACGCGGCGGGCAGATAGTAGGCGATGGTGCCGCTCGCCGCGTCCGCCTCCGGCGCCGGAGCGACCACGCACTTCGCCTCCGGAATGCGGGAGAACCATTGCGGGGCAACAGCTTCCGCACGCGCCACCGCGGCTCGGGCGCCGTCCAGCAGTTCGTCGCCGTCCCGCCAGCGCAGCTCCGGGTCGGTGCGCAGGCGCTCGAAGATCTCCGCGAGGTCGCCGGTGCCGAACAGCCGCGTACCCAGTTCGCGGTACTCCGCCGCCAGTTCCCCGGCGATGCGCAACCCGGTGTCGTGCAGGTCCTGGGCGGTGCGGTCGGTGGTGGTCTGCGCGCGGATGAGGCCCTGGTACTTCTCCTGCCCGCCCGGCAGATGCCCGATGCCGGGCTCGGTTTCCGGCTTCGCGATGGGTAGCACCTCGTCGGCGAGGAAGTCGCGGTAACGCCGGTACGCGGGCCGCACGACCTCGGCCAGCAACCGGTCGCGCTCTGCGGCGAAGCCGTCGACCTCGACCGTCGGGGTGACGCGGAACGGGTCGCCCTCCTCATTCGCGAGATACCGCTCGACGTACCCGATTCCGATGCGTACCAAGAAGTCCGGCGGCACGAACCCGTCGGCGATGGTGGCCCGCTGGGCCTCGATGACGCTGTCGAGGTAACCGCCGAGCGCGGCCAGGCGGCTGAGGTAGCCGCGGGCTTTTTCCTTGTCGTCCGGGGTGAGCGCGGACATGATCGTGATCAGGTACAGCGCGGGTGAACTGAAGCCGTCGCTCACCGCGAAGCCGGACAGCCGGGAGTCGATCGTGTCGATGGCCCCGCGGGCGTGCGCGAGCACGACCTCACGCGTGATGACCTCGGACGCATCGAGCCCGGCGGGGTCGATCGCCTCGGCCCGCGCGGCAATTTCGGCGTACGCGGCACGGTCGCGCTCCGCTGCCGCGAGACTGGGGTCGGCGAGCTTGCTGTGGTCACCGGGCAGGCCGTAAACCGTGCGCTCCAACGGTTCCCGCTCGAAGTCCAGCTCCGTGAGCTCGTCGGCCAGCCCGGTGACGGTATCGCCGTGGCTCGCCACCCACTCGCCGACCACCGCGTCGAGCACCGACAGCGGCAGCGAACCGCCGGACAGCACCGTGTCGTGGAATGCGCGGACGTCGAACCGGCTGCCGAGGCGCTGTTCCGCGGACTGCCGGAGCCGCTGGATTTCCAGGCGCCCCACCAGATACGCGAGCGCCTGGCCCGGGTAGCCGAGGTACCGGTCGACCTCCGCCTCGATCTCGACCCGCGCCATCGGCGTGTGCTCGACGAGGTAGTCGATCGCCTGCTGGCGGCTCCAGCCGAGCGCGTGCAGGCCGGTGTCGACGACCAGCCGCCCGGCGCGCATCGACTCCAGCGTGAGCATGCCGAGCAGCGACACGTCGTCGGAGTAGAGGCCCATCTCGTCGGCGAGGCGTTCGGTGTAGAGGCCCCAGCCTTCGGCGTACGCGGTGAAGCCGCCGATGCGGCGCAGCAGCGGGAGATCGGTGAGGTCGAGCGCGGTGCTGAGCTGGAAGTGGTGCCCGGGGATGGCTTCGTGGAACGCGGTGGCCTCGGCGGTGTGCCGGAACCGCTCGGTCGCCTGGTAGGTGTTGGCGAAGTAGGTGCCGGGCCGCGAACCATCGGTGGCGGGCAGGATGTAGTACGCCGGGGGCGCGCCGGGCGCGGAATCCTCCGGCACCGCCTCGACCGTCCACGGATGCTGCGGGATGTGCCCGAACCACTTCGGCGCCTCGGCCGCCGCCCGGGTGATCGCCGCGCGGGCGGTGTCGAGGAGCTCGCCGGCGCTGGTCCAGCGGAGCTTGGGGTCGGTGCGGAGGCGGTCGAAGATCTCGGGGAGCTCACGGGTGCCGAACACGCGCTCGCCCAGCTCCCGGTACTGCTCGACCTGGCCGGCAATCACGGCGAGACCCGTGTCGTGCAGGTCCTGCGGCGTGCGCGCGCTGGTGGTGTGGGTACGCGCGAGACGGGCGTAGATCTCGTCGCCGCCGGGAAGCCAGGAGACCCCGGCCTTGTCGTCGGGACGGCCATGGGGGAGGACTTCGGTCTCGAGGAAGTCGCGGTACTCGCGAAAGCCCGGGTGGACGACGTCCCGCAGCAACTGCTCCCGCCGCGCGGCGAAGTCGTCATCCGGCGCAGGCTGCCGCCGGAGCGGGTCATTGGCGGGGTCGGCGAGGTAGCGATCGAGGTGCGCAATGGCCCCCTTCACGAGCCGCTCGATGGGCAGCAACCCGGCGGCAATGCCGTCACGGTGACGCTGCGCATAGGCGCGCAGGTAGCCCGGAATCGCCGCCAGCCGCCCGAGATGCGCCTCGGCGGACGCGGCAGTGACCCCGACCATCGGCAACGTCGACAGCAGCCCGGCCGCAGGCCCGACGAACAGATCGGTGACAGTGAAGTCGGCAATCCGGCTGTCGATGCGGTCCAGCTGCCCCTCGATGGAGCTGATCAAGACATCCCGAGTGACCCGATCGGTGTCATCGAGCCCAGCCGGGTCCACCTGGCGAGCCCGGTCGAGCAACCCGGCGATCCGGGCGCGAAACGCCTCCTCGGCGCCGGTTCCGGGGTCGCCGAGCCCCGGCGCCTCCGGCCGGATCCCGAGCACCGCCGCATCCAGCGGCTCGTACTCGAAAGACACGTCGATGAACTCATCAGCCAGACCGGACACGACGGACATCGGGCAAACCCCCAGGAGAGCGGACGGTGCGCTCCCGACCCTAATCCAGATGGCCGGTCGGCTGCCCGGGGTATCAGTGGCCGGTTCGGCCGGGTGGGCTGAGCCGGACGGGCCTTGATGACGCACCCGAGCCACCCGGGCGAGGCGGACCGACCGGGTGGGCCCCAGCGACACACCCGGGCCACCCGGACCGACCGGGGCACGCCGCGCTTCGGTGGCGTACCCGGGCCGGGCGGGCGAGACGGTAGCGTTGCCGGAGTGGCCGTGACCGATCCCGCCGATATCCGCCTGCTCGCCGCACTGGCCGAGCTGGGCAAGGTGGCCGTGCACGAACTGGCGGCAAAGGTCGGGATGGACCCCAGGGAAGTGGCCTACCGGCTGGTAGCCCTGTCCGGCAGCGGGCTCCCCCTGCTGGTAGGCGTGGAAAGCGACCCGAACGGCCTGCGCGCAGCGATCTCGGCTGCACCCCCGTCGTGGCAACACCCCGCCGCACCGCCCACCCACGGTGGCCCGGCCGTGCCACCCATACCCGGACGGTCCGCAGCCCCCGGTTTCCCCGGACCGGCACCGGCCGGGTTCCCCAGACGCCCAGGACCGCCGCCCGGTGCAGCCGGGCCAACCGGGTCACCAACAGGGGTTCCCGCGCCGAGTGGACCACCTCCCAGCATCGCCGGACCGAGCGGACCACCAGCAGGAATACCCGGCCAATCCGGCCCCGCCGGACCACCCGGCCCCCCGACTGGACTCACCGGACCATCCGGCCCGGTACCCACCCCACCCCCGCCCACCGCCGGTCCGCAATACCCGGCCCACTCCGGACCCCACGCCCTCTCCCCCACCACCGTCCACAATGGACCTACCCCGCCCCCACCAGGACCGCAGCCCGATCCCGTGGTCAGCACCTGGGGCGTACCCCAAACCGCCTCCTGGGCCCGAGGCGACGAAACCCACCCGCAAACACCCCCAGCACAAGGCCGCGTAGGTGAATCCCTGCAGGCACAGGGGATCGAGGGCGAGCAGCTCACCGTCCAGCTGCTCGAAGTCCAGGACCCGGCCGACTTCCTCTTCGGCGCCGCCGGTTACCGGCTCCAGGACGGCGAGCGGGCGGTCGTCGTGCACACCGAGATCACCAACCGCGGGCCCATTGCCTTCGCCTCACTGCCCGACAACTACCTCGAGCTCGTCACCGACCTCGGCAACACCGTGGCCAAGGCACCCGTTTCGCTCACTTCCCGGCCGCCGCACCGGATCGGGGTGCAGCCCGGCGAGACGCTCGGCGGGCATACCGTCTACCTGCTTCCCGAAGACACGCGCGTCGTGGCGGTGCGGTGGAGTCCCCGGCCCGAGCCCGACGGGCGCACTCTCACCTGGGCCGTCGACGGCTGAACCCGAAAACCCTCAAGAACGCCGCCGCGCCGCTTGCACCCCGAACACCTGCTGTACATCCCACTCGATCAGGTCGAATTCACGGTATCCCGCCGCCACGAAGGGCTCCGTGCGGCACAGCCGATCGGCTTCCGACGCGTTCTCCGCGCGGAACACGATGATGCCCAGCTGCAGGTCCGCCGACGGGCCGCCCAGGAGTACCGTCCCGGCGCGCAGCTGGTCGTCCAGCCACGCGAGGTGGTCGTCGAGCAGTTCGCCGATCGCCCGCTGCGGGTCGGTGGTCCACCGCTGGATCGTCAGGTACCACATCAGGACCGCACCCCCGCCCGCAGCCGGTCCCAGTTCCCCGCCGCGATCGCCGTCCGGGCGGCCGGATCCGGGGCCGCCTCGTCCAGGAACGCCCGCGCGCCCGTCGGCTGTGGGAGGAACGGGTAGTCCGTGGCGAACATGAGCCGGTCCACCCCGATCGTCTCGGCCGCCCACCGCAGGTACTTCGCGCTCAGTATCCCGCTCGGCGTGACGAACACGTTGCTCCGCAAGTACTCCGACACCGGCCGTTCCAGGTTCGGGTCGATGCGGTCGAGGAAGAACATCATGACCTCACCCCAGTGCCCCGTGATGATCTGCAGATCCGGATACCGGTCGAACACCCCCGCGAGGACGAGCCGCAGCAGCTCGACCCCGCAGTCGTAATGCCAGCCGATGCCGTGCGTGGCCAGCGCCGCGCCGACCCGCTCGTCGAACCCGCCGTAGTACGCCTCCCGCACCGCGAGCGGCGGCGTCTGCGGATGCAGGTACAACGGCGCCCGCAACGCATTCGCGACCTCCAGCACCGGCCGGAACGCCGGGTCGTCGAGGTGCCGGTCCCGGGTGCGGCCGAAGACCATCGCACCGGCCAGGCCGAGCCGGGTCACCGCGCGTTCCAGCTCCGCGGCCGCGGCTTCCGGGTCCGAGGTGGCCAGCGTCGCGAAGGCGTCGAACCGGTCCGGCCGGGCCCGGACGGTCTCCGCGAGCAGGTCGTTCACCTCGCCCTGCACCGCGACCGCGTCGGCCGGTTCGAGGTTCTGCAACCCGGGCGCGGTGAGCGACAGCACCTGCACGTCGATCTCCCCGGCATCCATCGCCGCGACCCGCTCGTCCCCGATTTCGGCCAGCCGCCGCGCGTTCTCGCCGCGAGTCGACGGGATCAGCGCCAGGTCCTGCCACCGGGGGTCCAGTTTTTCCCACAGCGCCACGACTTCGGGCGTGACGATGTGCTCTTCCAGCGCGACAACGCGGTAGCTCACTGCTCCTCCTCCAGTATCAGCCAACGGCCGAGTGCCGCGCGCGCCGCCGCGCGATCGTCGGCTCCGGTACCGGCCCACGCGACGTACCCGTCCGGGCGTACCAGCAGCGCAGTCACCCCCGCCATCCGCTCCGGCGGCCGGATCGGCACCCCCGACACCACCTCCAGCGGCCCGGTCACCGCGCGGAACCGGTCGGCACCGGTCAGATCGAGCAGCAGGAACCGCCCGGCCCGCAGCAGCGCCCCGATGGTGCCGATCCCGTCGGCGCCCTGGATCTCCAGGTCCGGCACCGGAAACCCGACCACCGGCGCGGCGTCCGGCTCCCGCGGATAAGGCTCGGCAAGGCCGTTGAGTTCGAGCGCGAGCCGGCGGTTGACGTCCGGCATCGGCAGCAGCGTCGATTCGAACCACCGTTTGAACGTCATCGCCTCCGGCGAAAACGCGAACTGCACCGCAACCTGCGCCGCCACACTCCGCAGCAGTCCCTCCGCAACCGGACGGCGCTCCGCGTCGAACGTCGCGAGCAGCTCCGGCCGCGAGTGTCCATTCAGGACAGCCGCGAGTTTCCACCCGAGATTGAACGCGTCCTGGATGCAGAAATTCATCCCGACCCCGCTGGCCGGATAGTGAATCCGCGCGCTCTCCCCCACCAGGAACACCCGTCCGCGCGAGAATTCCGCCGCAATGCGTGTGGTATCGGTGAATCGCGAAGCCCACTTGAGCTCGTCGAAGATCAATTCCGTGCCGAGAATGTCCGACAGGCACCGGCGCACTTCCTCGACGGTCACCGGTTCGGCCGCATCCGCGTGCATGCGTTCGGCATGCACCAGATTGAAGCGCGTCACCCCGGCCCCGAACGGGAATGACGCGAGCCAGCCGTGCTCATTGTCGGTGATGTGCCGTCCACCCGGCCAGGGATTGTCCAGCCGGACGTCGGCGACGATTCCGGTGAATGTCGGCCCGTGCCCGCTCGAGGTGATTCCCACCTGTTCCCGCACCGCACTGCGGCCGCCGTCACAGCCAACCAGATAAGCGCACCGCCGAGTACTGCGTTGCCCGGCACTGGAAACCACGCCGATCTCGACCCCGGATTCATCCTGGGCGACCGTCTCGACCGTCAAGCCACGCTCGATGACCACTCCCGCATCGAGTGCGTGTTTCGTCAGCAATTCCTCGGTGATGTTCTGCGGCAGCACCAGCCGGTACCCGAACCGCGAATCCAGATGACTCCACTGCACCGGTTTCATCCCGGCCCACATATGTGTCCGGAACAGCGGATTCGGAATGATGTCCCGCGCCCGGTCCATGAACTGCTGCGCAAGGCCGCGCGTGTCGAGCAATTCCAGTACCCGCGGCAGAATCGTCCCGGCCCGCGACTGCACCCCCGCCGTCCGCCGCTCGACAATCGTCACCGGCACCCCGGCCAGCGCCAGCTCACTGGCCACCACCAGCCCGGACGGGCCCGCGCCTGCCACGATGACACTCTCGGTCATGGTCTCCCCCTGCCCGTCAGTGGTCGAGCTGGGCCGGCTCGACCGGTCCCCAGCTGTTGATCGTGGCCAGGTCGGCCTCCCACGTCTTCGGCACCTGCGGGAAATCCTCGTGCCACGGACGCGGTTCGAAGTACCCGTTGTCCTCAGTGGACATCACGTCGAGCTGGGTGAACAGCTCGACGGTATTCCCGTCCGGATCGAGGTGGTAGGTGAAAATATTGTGCCCCGGCCCATGCCGTCCCGGCCCCCAGTTCAGCCGGACCCCGTGCGCAGCCAGGTGATCCAGCTGGGTCTGCAAATGGTTCAGGTCACGGGCTTCGAAAGCGACGTGATGCATCCCGGCCCGTTTCGTCGACGCCAGGAAATTCGCGGCATGGTGATCGGCGTTGCACCGCAGGAAAACGAAGAAATCACCCACCGTGTCCGACCACCGGAAGCCGAGCAGATCCTGGTAGAAACCCTGCAACCGGACGAGATCCGGGGTGAATGCCGCAACGTGCCCGAGTTTCGTGGGCCGCAATGGCGTATACCCGGCGACCCCGCTGCCGGATTGGCCGTCGTACAAATGAATCGGGACCTCACTGCCGGGCTCGCGCACCACCACGACGTCCGGAGTGGACGGCGCAAGATCGTGCCTGCGGTCGACCGCATATCCGGCACCACGTAACTGTTCCCCGGCGTAATCCAGGTCCTCCCGCAATTCGTAACCGACGTAACTCCGCGCCCGCGCCGCCGCGGCCCGCTCGATCACCACGGCATGATGCTCGAAATTCGTGGTGAGAAACGCCTGGTCCGCATTCCGCTCCACCAGCACGAAATCGAGCACCTTCGTGTAATGCTCGACCATCCGGTCCACATCGGGGGTTTCGAAACCGACGTAGCCGATCTTCGACACGTTCAGCAAAGCCATTGATCGCTCTTCTCGTACACCGATCCGGGGACTGTTTTCAGACGAGCGGGCTGACCGGTTCCGGGACACCGAGCAACGCCTTGCCGTAGATCTCCTGGCTGACCCGCGGCGACACGATCGCGTGCCGGGCCGCCGTCGCCGAGTCCCGCCAGATCCGCTGCAACGGGTTGACCTCGGCAAACGCTCCGGCTCCATGCGCGCTGACCAGGATGTCGATGGCCCGCGTGATGGAGTCGGCGATGTGCCCGACGTCGGCACGGGTCCGCGCGCGCTCCAGGAAACCGGGGTAGTCGCCACGCCGGGCGAAATCGTCGATCGCGTCGGCGGCACGGAAAGCATGCAGGTACGCCGTGTCGATCAGCTGGGCGGCCTCGGCGACCTGAAGCTGGAACCCGACGGAATCCTGCTGCGTCTCGTAGAAGGTGTACGAAATCGGCCTCTTCCCGGCCTTGGAGAGCACGAAATCCAGCGCCGCCCGGCCCATCCCCAGCTGCGGCGCGGCCAGCACCAGCGACAGCAACGGCATCAGCGCGGCGCGGTAGAGGACCTCGTCGTGGTGCTCGGTCGGGTAGTCGCCTTCGAGCGCGGCCGGCATCCGCAGCATCCGGTGCTCCGGTACGAAAACGTCGTCGGCGATCAGGCAGTTGCTGCCCGAGGACCGCATGCCCGCGACGAACCAGGTGTCCTCCAGCTCCATCTCGTGGCGGGGAATCAGCACCGACCCCTGATCGACGACCGTGCCCGTTTCATCGGTGACCGGCACGCCGAGCACCGCCCACGTCGCATGCCACGAACCCGAGTTGTAGTACCACTTCCCGGTCACCCGCCAGCCACCGTCCACTTTGACCGTCTGCGCGGTCGGCGAAATCACGCCGGACACCAGTGCGTCCGGATCGGCGCCGAAGACCTCGTCCTGCGCGCGTTCCGGGAACAGGCTCACCAGCCAAGCCGAACCGTTGATCAGCGTGAGCACCCACGAGGTCCCGCCGTCGGCTTCGGCGACCGCGGCGGACACCTCCACCAGCGTGCGCGCCGACGTTTCGTAGCCGCCGTACCGCTTCGGGGTGGCGAGCTTGAACAGCCCCGCACCGGCCAGCGCGCGGATGACCTCCTCGGCGACCCGGCGGTCGCGCTCGCCGGCCGCGGCGTGTTCCTTGATGAGCGGGGCGAGTCCGGTGGCGCGGGCGACGAGGTCCGCGGTGCTCGGACTGTCCACCCGGGACGGGGTCATGGTCACGGTTCCTCTTTCTCCGATGGGGATCAGCGGGCGCACGCGGCGATCGCGTCGGCAATCCGCGGGCGGGTCCGCGGCCGGAATCCCGAGTGGGTGCCGTAAGTGCGGCGGCTGTAGATGAGCGGCGACGCGGCGGTGGACACCGCGTCGGTGACCTCGCCGAGCAGCAGCAGGTGGTCTCCCCCGTCGACGGTGGACCACAGGCGGCACGCGGCCCAGCCCGCCACGCCGGACAACCGGGGCAGCCCGCGATGCGGCGACCAGCCGGCAGCCGCGAACCGGTCGCCGCGCCGGGCGAACCGCTGCGCGACGTCGTCCTGGTCGGCGGCCAGGACGTTGACGCCGAACGCGCCCGTGGCCACTACCCGCGGCAGCAGGCCCGACCGCCGGTCGAGCGCGATCGAGACGAGCTGGGGCTGCAGGGACAACGAGGCGAGCGAGCTGACCGTGGCACCGTGCGGACCGTCGGCATCGAGCGTGGTCACCACGCTGACCGGCGCGCACACGCCTGCCATCAGGTCACGAAACTGCTGGTCGGAAGTCATCCTCGACACCTCGCGCTAATTCAGCATGCTGAATTCGACCACCCCAGTGTTGCCGTGCCGGAGACCCGGTGTCAAGCGCGCTGGCGGAATTCAGCATGGTGAATTACCCTCGCGCTGTGGCACGCGAGAACGACGAGGCCGACCCCGGTCCCCCCGCCTACCGGAGGGCAGACTGGGAACCCCTGCGCCGGCCGGCGGCCGTCGCCGAGCAGCTGCGCTGCCTTGCCGCCGAGGCCGGTCCGGGCGAACGCCTCGGGACCAAGGACGACCTGCGCGCGCTGTGGGGTGTCTCGGTCGGCACCTTCAACGAGGCGTTGCGGATGGCGCAGTCCCGCGGGGTCGTCACGGTGCGCCGCGGCCCCGGCGGCGGGCTGTTCGCGCAGACGCCGTCAGCGGTGATCCGGCTGGGCAACGCGGTGCTGTCCCTCGACCAGAACGCCGAGGCGGTGGCCGAAGCCGTCCGCCTGCGCAATGTGCTGGATCCCTTGCTGGTACAGGACATGCTCGCGTACGCCACGGACGCGGACGTCGAAGCCCTACAGGAAGCCGCCGACCGGATGCACGACGCGGCCGACCGCGCCGACGTCGACGGATTCCTGCGCGCGAACTGGCAGCTGCACGCGCGGATCGCCGAGACCAACCCCGGCGAGATCCTGCGTTCGCTCTACCTCGGGCTGCTCGAGATCATCGAAACGCACACCCGCGCGGCCGTGGCGGCAAAGGGTGTCGCGCCGCGCGAGGATCTCCTTGCGCGGCACCAGATCCACGCGGACCTGGTGTCCGCCATCGCGGCCCGCGACCCGCGCGCGCTCGAACTGATCGACGAGCACAACACCGGCGACCCGGTGGTCGAGCCGAACGAGCTGGCCTAGTCGCCGTCGCGCAGGATTTCCAGTGCCTTCGCGAGGTCGTCCGGGTATTCGGCCTCGAATTCGACCCACCGGCCGTCGGCGGGATGCGCGAAGCCCAGCGTGCGCGCGTGCAGCCACTGCCGCGTGAGACCGAGCTTCCGGGCCAGCACCGGGTCGGCCCCGTACGTCAGATCACCCGCGCACGGGTGCCGCATCGCGGAGAAATGCACGCGGATCTGGTGTGTCCGCCCGGTTTCGAGCTTCACGTGCGCCAGCGAAGCCGCGCGGAACGCCTCCACCACCTCGTAGTGCGTGACGCTCGGCCGTCCACCGGCGACGACCGCGAACTTGTAGTCGTGCCGCGGATGCCGGTCGATCGGGGCGTCGATGGTGCCGCGCGTCGGGTCCGGATGTCCTTGCACCACCGCGTGGTAACCCTTGTCGACGGTGCGTTCCTTGAACGCCCGCTTGAGCACGGTATACGCGTGTTCGCTCTTCGCCACCACCATCACGCCGGTGGTACCCGCGTCGAGCCGGTGCACGACCCCCTGACGCTCGGCCGCGCCGGACGTCGCGATCCGCAGCCCCGCCGCGGCCAGCCCGCCGACGACGGTGGGCCCGGTCCAGCCAGGGCTCGGATGCACGGCGACGCCGACCGGCTTCGAAAGCACCACGATGTCGTCGTCGTCATGGAGGATTTTCATCCCCTCGACGGGTTCGGCCACGATTTCCACCGGACGTTCCGGTTCCGGCAGCGTCACCTCGAGCAGCCCACCCGCGGCGAGCCGGTCCGATTTGCCCGCCGGACGGCCGTCGAGCAGCACGTCACCCGCGGCGGCCAGCTCGGCGACCACGGTGCGGGACAGGCCGAGCAGCTTCGCGAGGCCGGCGTCGACGCGCATCCCGTCGAGCCCGTCCGGGACCGGGAGCATGCGCGCGGTCACTTGCTCGCCTTCTTCTTCGCCGTACGCGTGCCGTCGTAGTCGTGGCCCAGCAGGGACAGCAGGACGATCAGGGCGCCGCCGACGCAGATGGCGGAGTCGGCGATGTTGAAGATCGCGAAGCCCTGGCCGTTGGGCGCGAAGGCGGAGATGAAGTCGATGACGTGCCCGCGCAGCGGACCGGGCTCGCGGAAGATGCGGTCGGTGAGGTTGCCGAGCGCCCCGGCGAGCACGAGGCCCAGCCCGATCGCCCAGCCGACCGACCGCAGCCGCCGCGAAATCCACACGATCGCGACCACCACGGCCGCCGCGACCAGCGCGAGTACCCAGGTCATCCCGGTCGCCATCGAGAACGCGGCACCCGGATTGCGGATGACCTGCAGGTAGATCAGGCCGCCGAGGATCCGGACCGGGTCCTTGCCCTCGAGGTTCGCCGCCGCGAGGTTCTTCGTGATGAGGTCGATCGCCCACAGCACCGCGGCGACCGCGAACACGACCCAGATCCGCCGCTTCGGCAGCGGCGGCGCAGCTTCGGCCGTTTCCGCTGTCTCCGGGCTCTCGGGGTTCTCCGGGCCCTCCGGGACAGCATCCGCAGGTGGTCCCGCAGACGGCGCGACGTCGGGTTCGGACGGCGATGGGTCGGTGCTCACTCCCCCATTGTCCACGGACGGGGTTCGGCAGGTCGAAGCGGCACTCCGGGCGCGGATCAGGCGCAGAACGGCGGCAGCTCGCGCGGGTCGCCGACCGGGGTCCAGCGGCCGTCGGTCTTCGTGTACTCCCAGCGCGCGCCCCGGGCGATGATCTGCCGCAGCGCGAGCAGCAGCCGGTCGACGTGCTCCTCGGTGCTGCCGAGGCCCAGGCTCACGCGGACCGCCTGCTGCGCCTCGACACCCGCCTCCCGGATGAGCCGCCGCGTGGCCACGTGCGCACAGAAGGCGCCGTCGCGGACGCCGATGCCGTACTCCGCGGACAGCACCGCCGCGAGCCAGCCCGGGTCGAAGCCGTCGACGACGAAGCTCACCGTGCCGACGCGGTCCACCGGCGCGTCGAACAGCCGCAACTCCGCGCACCCGGGCAGGCTCGTCAGGCCCTTGAGCAGCCGCTCCAGCAGCGCTGCCTCGTGCTCGCCGGTCACGTCCCAACTCGCTGACAGCTGCTCGCACGCGACGCCCAGCGCGTACACGCCGACGGTATTCGGCGAGCCGGCCTCGTGCCGCTCCTCGCCCGTGTTCCAGACGACGGCGTCCTCGGTGACCAGCTTCGTCGCGCCGCCACCGGCCAGGTACGGCTCCGCCGCGCGCAGCCAGTCGCTGCGGCCGATGAGCGCGCCAGCCCCGAAGGGCGCGTACAGCTTGTGCCCGGACAGCGCGACGTAGTCGACATCCAGCTCCCGCACCGAAATCCGGCGATGCGGCGCGAGCTGCGCGGCATCGAGCGCGACGCGGGCGCCGTGTTTCCTTGCCACCGCAGCGATTTCGGCGACCGGGAGCAGCTCACCCGTAACGTTCGACGCTCCGGCGACCACCACCAGCCGCGGCCCCTGCGGACATTCGGCGAGCGCTTCGTCCACAACGGACACTGCGGCGAGCCGAGTGCGCGGCAGCTGGACCCGGCGGACGTTCGGGCCGCGCCACGGCAGCAGCGCGGCGTGGTGCTCGGTGTCGAAGACGATGACGGAAGTCTTGCGCGGCAACGCTTTCGCCAGCAGGTTGAACGCATCGGTGGTGTTGCGGGTGAAGACGACCGAGTCACCGCTGCGGGCGTCGACGAAGCGGCGGAGGATGTCGCGAGTGCGCTCGTACAGCCGCGTGGAGACCTGCGACGCGAAGCCCGCGCCACGGTGCACGCTGGCGTACCAGGGCAGGAACTCGTCGACGGCGCTGCGTACCGCGTCGAGACACGGCGCACTGGCCGCGTGGTCGAGGTTGGCGTAGCCGATGTCGCCGCCCGTGACCAGCGGAACCCGCAGCGACGCACCGGCGACCGCAGGAACCGTGGTGGACTCGGTGGACGGGGTGGATTCCGTGGATCGGTCGAGTGCGAGAGTCATGACGGCGCCTCCTCGGCGTTCCGGGGGACCCCCGGCGAGGGGCCCGCGCTTGCCCGTCGCGCTGCGCGACCGGCCCGGTCTTCACCCGGGGCACCCCACCGCGGTTGGAGGGTTGCCGGCCAGCAAGCCGGGGCTTCGCGCTGGCACTCATGACCTGCCGAAGACGATAGCGGACCACCCCCGGCCCGAACCAGGCCCGTCCCGTGATCTGAGACGGCAGTCACAGGGATCGTCCACAGTGGACTGTCAGCCCAGGCCGGGTCGGCGGCGGGATTCCGCAGGTCAGCGACGGAATTCCCAGGTCAGCGCCCCATTCCCGGGTCACCGGCGGGATTCCCGGGTCACCGGCCCATTTCCCCGTGCCAGCGGGCAAGCCGCCCGGCGCGGTCGACCGCCCGGATCCGCTGCTCGGTCGCTTCGCGGACACCGGCCGTGGTGACCACGAGCAGCTGGTCGTCCTCCTGCAGCCGGCTCGTCTTCTGCGGGGTGAACCCCGCTCCCCCGCGGACCACGAGGCTCACCGTCGCACCGGGGGGCAGTCGCAGCTCCGACAGGTACACGCCGTGCAGCTTGGACCCCTTCTGGATGCGGACCTGCAGCAGTTCCGCACCGAGCTCGTCCAGCGGGGCGGCGTCGACCTCGATCTCGTGCGCCTCCGCCGGTTTCGACAGGCCGAGCAGCCGCGCGAGCGGACCGAGCGTCGAGCCTTGCAGCACGGTGAGCACGATGACCAGCACAAACACGGCGTCGACCAGCCGTTGTGCACCCGGTACGCCCTGCGTCAGCGGGATCATCGCGAGCACGATCGGGACCGCCCCGCGCAACCCCGCCCACGACAGGAACGCCTGGTCACGCCACGGCATCCGGAACGGGAGCAACGCCAGCACCACCGACAACGGCCGGGCGAGCAGCAGCACGACCGCGCCCGCCACCAGCCCGGGGATGAGCGCCTCGAGCAGCCGGCTCGGCGACGCGAACAGCCCGAGCAGCACGAACAGCCCGATCTGCGCGAGCCAGCCGAGCCCCTCGGCGAACGACAGGGTGTCCGACCGGTGCGGCAGCTTCGAATTCCCGAGCACCAGCCCGGCGACGTAGGTGGCCAGCAGGCCGGACGCATGCGCCAGCTGACCCGACGAATACGCGAGGATGCACACCGCCACCGTGGCGAGCGGGTACAGGCCGGTCGCGGGCAACGCAGCCCGCCGCAGCGCCTGCGCGCCGAGCCAGCCGAAAGCGAGTCCGAGCACGAGACCGGTGAGGAGCTCGTAGACCACGAGCAGCGGCAGCGACCAGTCCACCATCTCCCCGGACGCGAGCACGACCACCGCGATGTACGCCGGGGCGTCGTTGATCCCGGACTCCAGCTCCAGCGCACCGACCAGCCGTTTGCCCACCCCGGATGTCCGCAGCACGGAGAACACCGCCGCCGCGTCGGTGGAGGCGAGCACCGCGCCCCAGAGCAGCGCGAGCCGCCAGTCGAGGCCGAGCAGCCAGTGCAAAGCCGCGCCGGTGACCGCAATGCTGACCACAACGGCCACTGTGGACAGCAGGATTCCCGGCCACAGCGAGGGTTTCACCGCCGTCCAGCGCGTGGTGAGCCCGCCTTCGGTGAGAATCAGGACGAGCGCAGCGAGCCCGAGCGACTGCGTGAGCGACGGATTGTCGAACCGCACGCCGAACCCGGATTCCCCGAGCACGACACCGATCCCGAGGTACAGCAGCAGCGACGGAAACCCGAGCCGGATGGACACCCGCACGGCGACAACGGAGGCGACGAGCACCAGCCCGACGACCCCGAGAAGCACGGGAAGCTCGTCCACATCCGCCTCCCTCCCGATCACCCGCAGGCGTACAGAATAGAGAGGCGAGGTCCGGTTCCGGCGCAAGCACCGCCCGGCGAGCGGCGATGGTGGTGTGTTAAGCCGGTCGGTGGTGGGACTGGGTGGGTGACTGTGCCCGACTGAGCCCGACTGTCGACCAGCCGCGAGGTGGCAAGCCGCCCACGGCGACACGCCGCCCGCAGCAGCGAGTCGGCGTGCTGCAGCAGGATCGTGTCTTCCCCCATGTGGGCCCCGGATTACGAGGCCTGGGCCGCACCCACCGTGGCGAGGTCGACACCGAGCGCGGCGAACGGCCCCGCCGCACCGGGCAGCACCCGTACCGCGCGGTGCCGGTCGCGCGTCAGCCATCCTGCCGCCACGGCTCGTTCCAGCAGTGCGGCCGGCACCGCACCGGCGAGGTGGTCGCGGCGCTCCGTCCAATCCAGACAGTCACGCAGCAGCGGCCGCCGGGAACGCGCGGGCACCACGACACCCAGGTCGGCGAGAACCGCGCGGCCGGTGCCGGTGAGTGCAAGACCGTGTGCGGTGTCGATCAACCCGCGGTCGATCATCCCGTTGCGCAGTGCGACGCCGAGGGTGCCGGCGAGGTGGTCGTAACAGCTGCGGGCGAACGACAACCGTTGCGCGCGCAGCGAAGCCCGCAACCCGGCCGGACGTTTCAGCTCCGCATGCTGCGCCAGGTGCTCGATCAGCTCCGCCACGTGCGGGTCGGCAAGCCGGACGTACGCGTGCCGCCCCTGTTTCACCCGCGCGACGAACCCGGCGTCCCGCAACCGTGTGACGTGCTCGCTGGCTGTCGACACCGCGATCCGAGCCGCCGCGGCCAGCTCCCCCACTGTCCACGCGCGACCGTCCAGCAACGCCAGACACATGGTGGCGCGGCTCGGATCCGCGAGCACGGCAGCCACCTCGGCCAGCGCGACGGTTTCCATGCTTCCCACGGTAGATCCGCGGCACTTCGGCCGCCGCCGAAGTATCGGTTCACCGCAGGTCCGGCCCGGGTTACTTCAGCCCACCGAGGAACTTCGCGCCGAGGCCGACGGCCGGACCGGAGTCGTTGGCGCCCTCCAGGAACACCGAAAACGCCACGTCACCGCGGTAACCGACGAACCAGCCGTGCGCCTCCGCGCCGTCGCCGAACTGCGCGGTGCCGGTCTTGCCGAACACCGGCCCGGAGCGCGCCAGCCCGGTCGCCGTGCCGCCGGTGACCACCTCGCGCATCATCCCGCGCACCGACGCCAGAACTGCGGCCGGAGGTGCGGTGTAGCCGGTGTCGACCTTGGTACCGTCCGGCCACAGCCGCGGGGTGACCGCGTGCCCGGACGCCGCCGTCGCCGCCATCACCGCCGCGCCGAACGGGCTGACCTGCACGGTGCCCTGGCCGATGCCGTCCTCGACCTGCTCGTCCGCACTCTTGGCCGGGTCGACGCGGCCCATCTCGGTGGACAGCCCGTCGATCGCGAAGTCGGCGTTGAGGCCGTACTGGCTCGCCGCTTTCGCGAGACCGTCGGCGGGCAGCCGCGACGCGAGCCGCCCGAACGTCGTGTTGCACGACCTCGCGAACGCCTTGTGCACGGTCGTCGTACCAAGATCGAAACCTTCGTTGGACAGCGTGCGGGTGCCGATCCGGTCCGTGAGCGGGCACGGCACCGCGGAATCCGGCGTGACCAGCCCGGCCTCCAGCGCCGCCGTCGCGGTGACGATCTTGAACGTCGACCCCGGCGCGTACTGCCCGCTGAACGCCGAGGACGTGTTGTCCAACTTGCTGTTCTGGGCAACCGCGAGCACGTCCCCAGTGGACGGTTGCAGCGCGACGAGGACCGCCTTGCCCTGGTACCCGTCGACCGCCGCCTGTGCCGCCTGCTGCGTCGCGACACTGAGCCCGCTGGCGACGGGTTTGCGCTGCTCACGGTTCCCGAAGAGCGTCTCGACGTTCTTGCCACTGCCGTCGACGCGCTCGACCGCGAACGCGTCGAACGCCTGCGCATGCCCGGTAAGCACCGACCGCAGCAGGGGAAACGCCTTCTCGTCCGCCGGCCGCACCCCGCCGCCGCCCGAGACCACCAGCGGCTGCCCGTCCCGGTCGACCAGCACGGGCGCGTCCGCCGCGTCGACCACCAGCCGTTGCCCCGCCGCCAGCTTCGGGTGCAGCACCGACGGCGCCCAGTGCACCCGCCAGCCGTCTGCCCCGTGGACCAGGCCGAGGCTGCCGGAATACGTCCACACGCGGCCGGGCCCGAACGTCCAGCTGATCGTGTACTCCGCCGTGTTCCCCTCGGTCACCTGGCCGAGCTTGGCAGTCAGCCCGCTGGGCCGGAGCGTCGTCCACGCGTCCTGCAGGGCGCTGGCGGCCGCCTGCGGTGCGTCGGTGGCTTTGCTCGCGCCGTCGGCGTCCTTGGCCGCGAACGCGAGGAGGTACGCCCGCGCCGCAGCCGCCGGATCCACAGCCGCCGGATCCGCAGGCCCGGCAGGCGGCCCGGCACCAGGCTCCGCCGCGGGCGTCCCGCCCCCGGTCAGCAACACGACCGCCGCAACGACAATCGCCACCACAGCGACCGCCCCGCCGATCAGCACGCCCCTCTTCGCGGCAGGACTCACCTTCACATCCCCCATTACTTTTGCTCAGCTTGCCCATCGCACCGGGAAACGGCGTGTTACAGGTGTGCATGGACCCCTCTGACGCCGATTCGTGATCACAGCCCGAGCCGTTCGTCGAATCGTGAGCTACTCCTCGCCCGTTGTCCTGACCGGTTGCACTGGGCTGCTGACGGACCGCAACGGCGCAAGGGAACCGACGCCCCTTGCTTGCGCGTTGGCTCGACAGGACTTCCGGGAGGACCCCTGCCGACGCCGACCTTCCCACCGACGCGCACGGCCGGCCGCGGACCTGCGTGGTACCGCGGGGGCTGCCACGTCCACTCCGTCCACTCGGACGGGCACCTCACTCCTGACGAACTGGCCGCACAGGCGCGCACCGTACCCGTCGGGCGAATTCAGGTTCCCCTTCCTGGGCTTCGACGTGGTCGAGGTGTGGAACGGGCGCTGGACTTCGGACCAGCCCTGGAACGCCGACAACCAGGCCGCACTGGCGGACTGGGAACGAACCCTCGCAGCCGACCTGCAAACGGGCTCCTGGCGACCGGCGATGGGCAGCAGCGATACCCATTTGGCAGGCCAGCTCGGCATCCCGCGCACCGTGGTCTTCGCCGATGAGCTCGCCACCGAGGCAATCCTGGCCGGAATCCGCACCGGCCGCAGCTGGATCGCCGAGTCGGCGAACGTGGACGTGTCCTTCACGGCCACCGCCGATGGCCGCAGTGCCGGGGTGGGCGTCCGATGGCGGGCAGATCGCAGTGCAGGCAGCAGTACAAGGCGTGCCGACGTCAGCTTCCACACCGATCGCCGGAAGGTGCACCGCGCGGTTCTGCCCTGCGCTGGAGCGAACGCGACGCAGTGGCACACAACCGCGGCGGATTCGGCGTTCGTGCGTCTCGAGGTCCGCCATCCTGACGGCGCCGTTGCCGCGCTGACCAATCCGATCATCTTGACCTGACCGCTCGCTGCACCAGCGACGAGACGAGGCCGCATTCCAGCCTGAGCATGTACCGATAGATCTCTGCGCCCAGTCGCCTGTGAATCGTGTGCCCGGCGAGTACCGCCCGATCGGGGTGGTCGCTCATCCGCAGGTTGGCCGGAACGGAGCCAAACACGGCCGCAGATCATCCGGAACAAGATCAGCGCGCACTCGATTTGCCCGACCCGCAACGGGCACCGGGCACGAGGGTTGCGGCTCATTTCGTTCTCAATCGAGCAGTCTGGCCGCGACACGGGCGGTCATGGGGTGCGGTTCCACGTCTTCGTCCTGGGGTCGTGGTGGTTGTCCGTTGTGGCGGGGACGAGGCCGGGGTTGGGGCTGGGTTGAGGGCGACGCAGGGCTCGGTGTGCGTCGTGGGACGGGGTGGTGGGTTGTGGGCGGTGTTGCGGAGGGGTTTGCGTGCCGGGTCGAGAATTTCAGGTGGGATCCAGGACACGACATCGTTCTCGACGATGACCTCCCAGCCGCTGTGATGCACCAACCGGTGATGGCGTTCGCAGACCGACGCGAGACCATCCAGATCGGTCGAGCCGCCATCGACCCACGGACGGGCATGGTGCGGAGTGGTCCACTTCGGACCACGATCACAACCCGGGAAAGTGCAGCCACCATCCCGGATCGCCAACGCGCGGCGCTGCGATGGGGTGGCGGTGCGGGCAGAACGACCCAGATCCAGGACCTGACCATCAGTACCCAGAACGGCGGGGTAGATCTTGGCGTCGCAGAGGAGGCGGCGTAGGTCGGCGATGGGGAGTGGGGTGTGGTCGTCGAGGAATACCGTTTTCGCCGCGGCCTGC
>NZ_JNYZ01000033.1 GCF_000717335.1 Amycolatopsis jejuensis | reverse complement strand
CGAGACCACCGGATGCCCGTATCCGCATCCGCCGGTGATGCCCCAAGACGGCACCCCGTTCCAGCCCTCGCCGGAGTTCGCGAAGTGGCGGACAGAGGCACCCGCCACCCGGATCACCGCCGAAAACGGCACCATCGGCTGGTTCATCACCGGATACGAGCTGGCGCGGCAAGTGTTGCAGGACATCCGTTTCGGCAATTCCGACCAGCGGACCCCGCTCGGCCCGCGACCGCTCGTGCTCGGGACACCGATCGGCGAGGAGACGATGCATGCCCTGATGGTGGGCAACGTGCTCGGGCTCGACCCGCCGCAGCACACGAAGATCCGCCGGGCCGCGGTCGGCCGGTTCTCGGTGCGTGCGGTCCGCGGGCAGCGGGCGGCGATCGCCGAGTACATCGGGCAGCGGCTCGACGAGATCCTCGCCGCCGGGTCCACTGCCGACCTGTTCGAAGACCTCGCCCTCCCGGTGTCGGTGTTCGCGCATTGCCGGGTGCTCGGCATCCCGGACAGCAAATCCGGGGAGTTCGCCGCCATTTTCGCCACCGAGGACCTGAAGGTCGGCGACATCGCGTACATGATCGGGACGATCATGGTGTCGCTGCTGTCCGACCCCGCCCAGCTGGACCTCCTGCGACGCGAACCCGAGCGGATTCCCGCCGCCGTCGAGGAATTCGTGCGCTTCCACGCCATGTTCGTCTCGACGCATCCCCGCACGGTGACCGAGGACGTGACCCTGGAAGGGATCGAGTTCCGCAAGGGCGACCCAGTCTGGGTGTCCACAGTGGCCGCCAACCGCGATGGCGCGCGCTTCCCCGACCCGGACAAGTTCGACGTCACCCGGGAAGCGGCCGGGCACCTCGCCTTCGGCAACGGGATCCACGCCTGCATCGGGCAGCAGCTCGCCCGCGTCGTCATCGGCGAAGCCATCACCCAGCTACTGCAGCGGATACCGACGATGCAACTGGTCGAAGCAGAACAACTGGAGCCGATGGCCTTTGCCGGGGACCTGCCGACCTACGCGCCCGGAACTGTCCGCGTCACGTGGGACGGCGAGTGAGATCTGCCCGCTCCCCGAGTCGGCCGGGCGGCTGGCTTGATCACGCGGTGGCTGGGTTCTTCTGCCGTGGTTGCTGCGTTCGCTCGCTGCGGGACTCCTGGAAAGTGGACCGGCGCACGCCGGGCAGTCCGCGGCGGGCGATCAGGTATTCGGCCACCACGATGTTGATGAGCCAGCCGAGCCAGGGTGCGATGGTGTGGATGGCTGCGTCGAACAGGTGGGGGAATGCGGTGTCCGTGCTGAACGGGAGTTGCACGAGGATGAGCACGGGCAGGGCGGCGCGCAGGGTGACGGCTGCGTAGGTGAGGGCGAAGTTGCGGATCATCCAGGCTTGGTGTTCGTGAAGCCGTCGTTCGCGGATTGCCCGGTAGGCCTGCCACGCAGTTGCCGCCCAGAGGACGTCGAGGGTGAAGTAGCCGATCGCGCCTTGGATGCCAAGGGAATTCCACAGTGACGTGGTCGCTCCGGACACGGCTCCGGCCAGCACGGAAATGAGGTAGACGCGCCCGAGTACCCGATGCGCCCGGATACTGCGCGCGCGAAGCCGGCGTGAGAACTGGAAGGGGCCGGTGGCCAGCGCCAGACCGGCCGCGACGATGTGGGCGATGAACAGGAACCGGATGGGCCATGGCAGAGCGTCGAAGTGCGAGGCTGCGGTCACGTTCTGCGGGGTGCGGGCGGCGACGCCGGCCAGCCCTTCGACGTATTGGCCGCTGAACCAGCCGGCGACCGCGAGCGACGTCAGGACGACGAAGGTCCACGACCGGCGGCGCCCTCGCCGGGACGAGCGGGCCGGGCTGACGGTGTCGACCATGAGAACTCCTCGGAGACCGGAGAAAGGGGTGCGTTCGACCGGGAGATGCGCGAGCGGCCGAAGTCGCGGGAGCAGTTGACTGAACACCTGTATGTCAACAACTGTAACTTAGTGGCGGGCAGTGTCAAGGGCCGGTCGGCGAGAGGCGGTAAGCTCGGTACACGATGACGAGCGCGCGACGAACCACCGGCCGGCGGCGCAATCCGCGTGGCCAAGGCCAGGCGTTGCGCCACCACTTGATCGAGGCGGCGACGGAACTGCTGGCGCAACTCGGCAATGTCGAGTCGCTGACGCTACGAGCGGTCGCCCGGCAGGTCGGGGTGACACCGGCCAGCATCTACAACCACTTCGTCGATCTCGACGAGCTGGTCGCGCACGTGATGGCGGACCAGTACGAGGCGCTGCTCGGCTACACCGAGGACGTGATCTCCGCTGCGCCCGATCCACTGGGCCGGCTCGTGGGGCGGGGGTGGGCCTACGCGTCCTGGGGGACCGCCAACCCCGGTCACTACCGGGTCCTGTTCGGAGTAGGGGTGACCGATCCGGACGCCCACACCCCACCCGAGGGCAGGGTCGCGGGTATCCGGCTGCTCGACGGGTTGATCGCGGATCTGCGGGACACGCGGGAAGACCCCGGGGGGCGGGACGAGGAGCACCGACGTCGCGGGCTGCTGCTCTGGGCCGGACTGCACGGCGTCATCAGCCTGCACAACGACCGGCCGGACATCGGATGGCCGAACCTGGACGGGCTGCTCACCAGCGTCATCGCATTGCACGCCGGAGTCACGAAGGCACAGGTGACGGACCGCAAGCCCGCTCTGCCGCCACCCGGTCCCACTGGCCCGGCCTGAGTCGCATCGGCAGGTCGGGAATGCCGAAGGCGGCAGGTGCCCGGTGACGTCGAGGTGGAGGCGACCGCCGCCCGGCCGTGCCGCGAAGCTCTGGTCACGCCGACCGGCGGGGCGCGTGAGCTCACGGCGCGGTCGGCTCGACGCTTACCATGGCGGTGCCGACATCTGCGCAAGCCCCGACCACCATGCCGACTCAGGAGTGCCGTGACGAAGCCGACCGGAAGCCGTGCCGAGCAACGCGGGCGGATCGGCGCTCGAACACCCGGGCCGTCGAGCGATTCTGCTTACGATCTCGATGACAACGTCGTCCGGCTCCTGCTGCTTGGCTTCCGCGTCTCCGAGCGCCACCTGTTGAGCCGGGCGGCCGAGCACGGCTTCGACGACATCCGCATGACGCACCTCCCGATCATGCGAAGCATCAGTGCCGGCGTCGCACGCATGACCGAGATCGCCGAGATGACGAACATCACCAAGCAGACCGCCGGCGCCCTCGTGCTGGAGCTCGAGGAGATGGGCTACCTCGGACGAGTTCCCGACCCCCGGGACCGGCGGGCGAAAATCCTGCGCTTCACCCAGCGCGGAAAAGCCTTCATGAAACAGTTCCCGCCGATCCTCCGGAAGACCGAACGGGACTTGGCCGGGATTGTCGGTGCCGACGATCTCGACCACCTGGCGAGGATCCTGCGCGCGATCGTGCGCAGCACCGGCGGAGACACCCCCAGCACGGCAGCACCGTAGGGGGAGGCGCGATCAGCCCGCGGGGGACGCTCCGCGGATCGCCGCGGTCAGTTCCGTGCCGGCGGTGACCAGCTCCGCCCGGCACCGCTCGAGCCTCTCGCGATCCATGGCCGGAAGACGTTGCGCGGTCAGGGAAAGCGCGACCCGGCCGGTGTCGTCGAAGACCGGCACCGACAGTCCCCGCGGACGGGCGCTGGAGCGCGCGGCATACTCCTGCGCAAAGGCGGCGATCCGGGTGTCGAGCTCCCGGATGGCCTCCGGGAACGGGCCGCCGGTGGCGAGCCGGGCGATGCTCGACTCGATTTCCCGGAGCTTCCCGTGATCGGGGATCGCGGTCCAGCCCTGATCCCGGGCCCGGCCCAGGTCCTCGGACAACACCTCCCGCACCGTCGCGTCATGCCGGCCGAACCACTTGTCCCGCACAGATTCCGTCTCCCACGCAGCGAACACCAGGCCGAACGGTGCCACGAACGGAAGCCGCAATCCGACCAGAGCTGCGTCCTCGGCACCGACCCAGGCAAGCTGGATGACCTGCTCGCCGGCCAGTGCGCTGGCGGCAGCCTGTACGCCGAAATTCGCCGACATCCGCTCGAGATTCGGGCGGGCCAGCTCGGCCAGCCGCAAGCAGGCGGCCAGGTCGGCCTCCGCGACTGTGGACAAGGCCGAGAACCGGCCGTAGCCGCCCTGGAAGAACACCAGCGGCGGAGCCACCCGCTCCACGTCGAGGCTCTCCACTGACCCCACCACCACCAGGTGGTCTCCGACCTCGATCACCTTGTCGAGCCGGCAGTCGATCCAGGCCAGCACATCGGTCAGGAGCGGCGAGCCCAGAACGGACGCGCGCCAGCTCACGCCTCGGAACTTGTCGCTCTCGCGCGAGGCGAACCGTTGGCAGACGGCAACTTGGTCATCGGCCAGCACATTGACCGCGAACCGTTCGGCCTTCGCGATCGCGGCGAAGGCGCGAGAGTTCTTCGCCGGGAGAAAGGCAACCAGGGGCGGGTCGAGAGAGACCGACGTGAACGAACCGACCGTCATCCCGACCGGACGCCCAGCGGGGCCCATGGCCGTGACGATGCATACACCGGTCGGATACCGGCCCAACACGTGGCGAAAATGGCCGCTGCCGTACCCCGCTGAGGTAGCGAATTCGGACACGATTCCCTTCCTTGCACTCACGGATTCCCGGCAATCAGAGGAGCTTGGTGATGTTCTCGTCGACGGAGAACCCCAGCAGTGCCTTGCCGTAGATCTCCCGCGTTGCCGGGGGGACCAGGGTTCCGTGCCGGAGCGCGATGTTCGAGTCCCGCCACATCCGCTGGATCGGGCTCGACTCGGCGAAGCTGCCCGCGCCGTGCGCGGTGATGAGCAGGTCGAGCGCATCCTTGACGCAGGTCGCTGCCCTGGCGGCGTCGGAGCGGATGCGCGCCCGCAACGGATAGCTCGGGTACTTGCCGAGCCTCGCCGCTTCGTCGATGTCGGCGGCGGCACGGTACACGTGCAGATGCGCGGTGTCGATCAGCGCCGCGGCGTCGGCGATCTGGAGCTGGAACCCGACCGAATCGCGCTGCCGCGTATAGATCGTGTTGGCGATCGTTCGCTTGCCGGCGAGGTCGACGACGTGTTTCAAGGCCGCCCGGCCCATGCCGAGCTGGGCTCCGGTGAGCACCAGTGTGAAGGCCGGGTGGAATGCGGACCGGTAAAGCGTCTCGTCCTTGAACTCGGTCGGGAACTGCCCGTTGATGGCTCCGCCGACCGGAAGGATCCGACGGTCGGGGATGAAGACGTCATCGGCGGCGATCGCGTTGCTGCCCGATCCCCGCATCCCCGTGACGAACCAGGTGTCCTTCACCTCGTAATCGGTGTGCGGGATCAGTCCCAGTCCGAAGCCGGCCGGGTCGCCGTTGTCGTCGACGAGGGGGAACCCGACCATGACCCAGTCCGCGTGCAACGATCCCGAGCCGTAGAACCACTGTCCGCTGACGCGGAATCCGCCGTCGGCACGCCGGGACTCGCCGCGCGGGGCGAACACACCGGCGACTCGCGCTTCGGGATCGGCACCGAATACCTCGTCCTGGGCTTGCTCCGGCAACATGCCCACTGCGATCGCCACTGTGTTGATGAGCGTGACGACCCAGGCTGTCGACCCGCAGCTTTCCGCCAAGGTCGCGGCGACGTCGATGACGGTCCGGACATCGGCTTGGTGCCCGCCGTAGCGCTGCGGAACCGTGATCTTGAACAATCCGGCGGCGGCCAGCGCGTCGATGACCGGCTCGGGCACGCGGCGCGTCCGGTCCGCCTCCGCCGCGTTCTGTGCGAGGAGTTCCCGGAAGGATGCAGCCGTTGCCACCAAACGGTTCCGCTGCTCTTCGCCCTCCCGCGCGGCCGCGTAGGCCGGGACGCCGAACGTGAACGGATCGAACTCCGCCGCCGGTTGACCATTCCCGCCCACCGTCATCGACTGGTACACGTCACTGATGGCAACGCCCATTTCTCTGCTCCCGTCGGCACTTCCGGTGTGGATTGATAGTCAGCCTACCTGACTATATGCTGGGTGGCCAGGCCCGCCCCGGGCGAATTCCTTACCAGAGACAGAAAAGGACAGTCATGACCGATGAGGTGACCGGAGCCCGACGGGTGATCGGCGTCGAGGAACACGTGTGGACCGCGGAGCTGCGGGACGCGCTCCTGCGGTTCGGGGGCGACGACACCGTGAACATGCTCAGCAGCCGCGAACGGACCGACCGCCGTCTGCGTGAGGTCGGCCAGGAGCGGCTCGCACGCATGGACGCGGCCGGGGTCGACCTGCAGGTGCTGTCGATCACCACGCCGGGTACGCAGCCGTTGCCCGCCGCCGAAGCGGTGCCCTTGGCCCGAGACGCGAACGACTTCCTGGCCGGCGCCGTCAGCGCGCATCCCGGCCGCTTCGCCGCACTGGCCACGCTGCCCACCCCGGATCCCCAGGCTGCCGCGCGGGAACTGGAACGCAGCGTCACCGAACTCGGGCTGGTGGGCGCGCAACTGGTGCCGTTGACCGGCGAGCGCTACCTCGATCATGACTCGTTCCGTCCGGTGTTCGAGGTAGCCGCCGCGCTCGGGGTGCCGCTGTACCTCCATCCCGGCCAGCCGCTCCGCGTGGTGCGCGAAGCGATCTACGGCGGCTTCGACGACTGGACGAACCTCAATCTGGCCACCGGCGGGTGGGGCTGGCATGCCGACGCCGGTCTGGCCACGCTGCGGCTCATCCTGGCCGGCACTTTCGACCGGCACCCGGAGCTCCAGCTCATCCTCGGCCGGTGGGGAGAGATGCTCGTTCCGTTCGCCGATCGGGCCGACCTGCTGAGCGAGGACAACGTGCGGCTCGAGCGGAGGGTGCTCGACTACCTGACCGGCAACCTCAACGTCACGGCCGGTGGAGTACTCAGCCATCGCATGCTCACGGCGGCGATGGACGTCCTCGGGCCGGACCGGGTGATGTACGGCGACGACGATCCGTACCGCGGGATGAAGGGGCAGTTCGGTGGTGACAATGGCGCGCGGGACTTCGTCGCCACCGCCCCGATCGCCGAAGCGGACAAGGACAAACTCGGCCACCGCAATGCCGAGCGCCTGCTCGGGCTCTGACCCGAGTGGTCCGGTGAAACGAGAACTCGCCCACCGCCGACGTGGAGTCGGCGATGGGCGAGTCGCCGTGCTCGGTCAGCCGAGCTTCAGCAGCAACTCGGCGAGCTCACGCGGCATCGTGACCATGCAGTCGTGCCCGGTCGGTAGTTCCCACACCTGCGCGGGAGAACCGTTGGGCTGCGTCGCGGGGACGGGCCGCCGATCGAAACCGTCCGGCTTGACCGTGCAGTGGATGTGCGTGCGCGGGATCTCGTTCATGGCGGGGTTGTCGAGCGTGACCCGATCCTGGAGGCAGCGCAGCGGCTGATCCGACAGCATCCCTCGCAGCCACGCGGCGTCGGCGGGGTCGGTCACCCCGAAGAGCCCGATCGGCGGCGGCATCTCCGGGAGTGGCGGAACCCGCCAGCCGCTTTCGGACTTCAGTGCCGTGTCGACGAGCATCTGCGAGACGGGCATGACGTCGACCGCGTTTTCGCCGTCTGCCGGGACCATGGCATCGAGGTAGACCAGATGCGCGATCCGGTCCGGAATCCGGTTGGCGACGGCGGAAATCACCAGCCCGGCGTAGCTGTGCCCGACGAGGATCACCTCGCTGAGGTCCGCCCCGGCGATCAGCCGGACGACGTCGTCGACGTGCGTGTCGATCCCCACCTCGGGACTGAGCAGATGCGCCTTGTCGCCGTAACCGGTCAGCGTCGGGGATTCCACTCGATGTCCGGCCGAGGCCAGCAACGGGACCACCCGTTCCCAGCACTGTCCGGTGTGCCAGGCACCGTGCACCAGCAGATAGGTCGACATACCGCAATCTCCGTCCGCGCCGGTCAGATTAGTTCGTATACGGATTTAGTTGACCGTAGAACTTGCCGAGCATGGCGTCAACCACGATTTGCTTGGAACTACTACGTGCGGTAACGTGACCGAAGTAAGTGCTCCGTATACCTACTAATCAACCCGCTTGACCGGAGTGAAGATGACGACGACACTCTTCCACGCGGAGGACCCGGAACTGGACGTCCTCTACCGGCAGCTCTCCGCCGGAGACCTGCAACCGCTTTGGGAGCTGAAGGGCCTGCTGACCCCCGAGCCTGCCGTGCGGGGTGTCCCGCATCGCTGGTCGGGCAAGGAACTTCGGGAGCTGGGTACCCGCGCCGGAGATCTCGTTCCGGTGGATCGTGGGGGAGACCGGCGCGTGCTGGCGTGCGCCAACCCCGGTCTCGGCGGAGCGCCCTACGCGGTCTCCACGCTCTGGGCCGCCATCCAGTTCCTGAACGGCCGCGAAGTCGCGCCCGCACACCGCCACACGCCGGCCGCGCTGCGCTTCGTCATCGAAGGAAGCGGAGTGTTCACCCTCGTCGACGGCGACCCCCTGCACATGGCAGCAGGCGACCTCATCCTCACCCCGAGCTGGACTTTCCACGAGCACCACAACCCGGCCGACGAGCCGATGATCTGGATGGACGTGCTGGACCTGCCGGTCGTCGCCGCTCTCGACGCGGTGTTCTTCGAAGAAGGACCGTCGGAAGCAGCCGACACCTCGGTGGCCGCTCGGTCGGCATCGGAGCGCTGGTACGGCGCGGGTCCCGGCCTCGCTCCCGTCGACGGCCCGGCCCTGCCGGCGCATCGCTCGCCGCTGCTGGCCTACCGCTGGGCGGACACCGACCGGGCGCTCACCGCGCAACTCGTGGCGACCGGCGGGGCGCACGCGCGCATCCGCTACACCGACCCGGTCCGCGGGGGCGACGTCATGCCGACGATGCGGTGCGAGATCGAGCGGGTCCGGGCCGGCTCGCGGACCGGAACGGCCCGGCAGACGGGCGGCCGCGTCGCCACGGTGCTCCACGGAACCGGCCGGATGCGCGTCGGCGGCGAGACCTATCCCGTCGAACCGGGTGACATCCTCGCGATCCCGTCCTGGACCCCGTGGTCGGTCGAGGCGGAACAGGAGGTCGACCTGTTCAGTACGAGCGACGCACCCGTACTGGAAGCGCTCGGGCTGTTCCGTACCTCCGAAGTCGATGGAGCGGACCGGTGAGCACGACGCAAGTACCCACCCTGATCGTCGGCGGCGGCATCGGCGGCCTGGCGACGGCGCTCTCGATCGCGCGGGCGGGGCGTGGGGTGCATCTCCTCGAACGCGCCGGGGACTTCACCGAGATCGGCGCGGGACTCCAGTTCGGCCCCAACGCGAGCCGGGCACTGGACGCGCTGGGGGTACTCGACGACATCCTGCCGCTGGCGGTGCAGCCGGCCAAGGCGGTGATGATGGACGCGCGCGCCGGAACGCCACTGACCACCCTGGAACTGGGCGAGAAGTTCCGTCGCCGGTTCGGTTACCCGTATCTCGTGCTCCACCGAAGCGACCTGCTCGAGGTCCTGCTGGCGCACTGCCGTGCCCATGACCTGATCACGCTGGAGAACCGGCGGACCGTCGTCGAGGCGCAGGTGCGGCCGAACGGCGCCGCCGTCGTCTGCGCGGACGGATCCCGCTATGAGACGCCTGCCCTGATCGCGGCCGACGGGCTGCATTCCACCCTGCGGCGGCACGTCGTCGACGACACGGCGAGGTGCAGCGGATACGCCGCATACCGCGGGACCATGCCGATGGAGCAGGTCTCGCACGCCATCGCGCCGGACGACGTCGTGCTGTGGGTCGGTCCCGGGGTGCATCTCATGCAGTACCCGGTGCGGCGCGGCGAACTGTACAACCAGGTCGCGGTCTTCCGCAGCGAAAAATTCCACTCCGGACACACCGGAGCGGGCGAGTGGGGCGGTCCCGAGGAGCTCGACGCCGCGTTCGCCGGCTCGTGCGGGCCGGTGCGGGACGCGGTCGCGCGGATCGGTCGGGATCGCTTCTGGGCGATGTTCGACCGGAGTCCGGCAGGCACCTGGATCACCGGGCGGCTGGTGCTGACCGGGGACGCGGCGCATCCCATGTTGCAGTATCTGGGCCAGGGCGCCTGCCAGGCCCTCGAGGACGCCGTCGAGATCGGGTACCGGCTCGAACGCCACGACACCGACATCGACGCCGCCTACCGGGAATTCGAGGCCGCCCGGCTGCCCCGTACCGCCCGGTGCCAGACGAGCGCGCGGCCGTGGGGAGAGCTGTGGCACACCGCCGATCCGTTACTGCTCGCCGTGCGCAACCGGCTGTTCGCCGTGCGGGCGGCGGACGACTACAGCGAGGTCGACTGGCTCTACGCACCAGCGGAACCCGGAACCGCTTCACCAGGACTCACCGCCGTCGCCGCCACCGTCTGACCACAGGAGATCGCCATGCGTTATCTGAGCTTCCGCGACGCGGCCGGTACGATCCGAGCCGGGGTGCTCGACCCGGACGCACCCGCCAAGGTCCATGACGTCACCGGCCTGCTGCCGCCCGGCGAGGGGTCGCCGATGCGCCGGCTCATCGCAGCCGGTCCGGACCTCGAAGAGGTCCTTGGCCGCGCGGAGGTCCTCGATTTCGGTGATCTCAGCGTGATCGCACCGGTACCGGATCCGACGAAGGTCGTCGCGGCGCCGGTCAACTATCGCCATCACCAGAGCGAGATGCAGCAGTCGAGCCACATCGACTCGCTCGGGGTGTTCCTCAAGGCACCGTCCTCGGTCGCCGGCCCCGGCGCGGTGGTCACCCTGCCGTATCACGACCGCCGGTTCGACCAGGAGGGCGAATTCGCCGCCGTGATCGGGAAAACCGCGCGCCGGGTCGCGGAGGCCGACGCGCTCGATCACGTCTTCGGCTACACCTGCCTGCTGGACATGACGATGCGCGGCGGCGAGGACCGTTCGGTCCGCAAGTCCTTCGACACGTTCACGCCGACCGGTCCCACGCTCGTCAGCCCGGCCGACCTCCCGCCGATCGGCGAACTGGAGCTGCACCTGTGGGTCAACGGAGTTCTGCGGCAGCGCGCGGATCTGAAGGACCTGATCTGGAGCCTGCCGAAACTGATCGCCTATGTGTCGTCCGTGATGACGCTCAATCCCGGTGACATCGTCACCACCGGAACCCCCGAAGGGGTCGGGGAGGTCCACGACGGGGACCGCATCGAGGTCGAGGTGACCGGGCTGGACCGGCTCTCCGTCACGGTGTCGGACGCGGGTGCGGTGGCCTGCCCGACGCTCGGTGCCGGCCGCGGGCCGAAGCCCCCGGCCGAGCTCACGCCGGTCTCCGAGCGCGGCTGAAACCATGTGCACGACAGCAGTTTTTGCCGACCCACGCCTCCCGGACCAGAACGGCCTGCAGGCGGAGGCAGCCGCGGTACGAACGGCTCTGCTCGCCGAACGAACCGCCAAAGACCTCGGGCAGTGGGACGTGATGGCGTCGGTGTTCGCCCCCCATGCGCGAGTCTCCGTGTCCTGGTTCCAAGGCAGCGGAACCGATTTCGCCGCCAGCGCCCGCGCCCGGAGCGCACGCGGCGGAAGCCCGTCGTTTCACGAGATCGGCGCGATCTCGGTCCTGGTCCGCGACGATCGCGCGCTGGCCGACGCGGGATGCGCGGTCCACGTCCGGGGCATGCTGGACGACGTGCCCGTGGACGTCGTCAGCCGCGGGCGGTTGTGCTGGCGGGCCGAACGGCTCGACGATCACTGGCTGATCGCGGGGATGGACATGATCTACTTCCGGGACAGCATCTCGACCGTCGAGCCGGGCGCCCCGCTGACCCTGCCGGTGCCCGGACAGCGCGCCAGCTACCGGCACCTGGCGCTCCTGTTGTCGGCCGCCGGTCATCCCATCGCGCCCGACCTGCCCGGCATCGACCGGCCCGACCTGATCGAAGCGCTGTTCTCCGAGCAGCGTGACTGGTTCTTCTCCGGAAACGAGGGCTCCGTATGACACCGTCCATCGCGACCAACGTCGATGACGATTTCACGCTGGCGGCCGCGGGCGACCTCCTCTCGCCGGGCGCGGTGTCGGTCCATGCGCGCAACCGGGACCTCGTCGGTGTGCTCCGGGCCGCCGACGTGACGATGGCCAATTTCGAAGGCCCGGCCATCGATCTGCGCGTGCCCGGACACGAACCGGTCGGCGGCGGCCCTGGCTGGCCGCTGGTCTCGGTACCGGTGGAACTGCCGCGGTTCCTGAAGGACTGGGGCTTCGACATGGTCGGGTTCGCGAACAACCACACGCTCGACTGGGGACCGAAGGGCGCCCGCGAAACGATCCGCCTGCTCGACGCTGCGGGGATCCGCTCCGCGGGTTTCGGGGAGACGCGGTCTGCCGCGCGGGCGCCGGCCTTCTTCGCGACGCCGAAGGGACGGGTCGCGCTCGTCGCGTTCACCGCGACCTTCCGCGAAAGCGATGCCGCGATGGACCCACTCGGCATCGCCCCGGCCGTGCCAGGGGTGAGCGCGCTGCACACCACGCCGATCGACATCGTCACCCGCGAGCAGTTCCAGGTCCTGCGGGAGATCGAAGCGCAGCACAGCGCGGGCGGGTACCGGTTCGGTGCGGCGCCGAGCGGTGACGAGCTGCGGTTCCGGGGGAACTGGTTCCGCGTCGGCGACGAACCCGGCACCGTCTTCACGATCAACCCCGATGACGAGATCGACATCGTGCGGAGCGTCCGCGAAGCCAAGCAGCGGGCCAACTTCGTGGTGGTTTCGGTGCACAACCACCAGGAGCCCAGTTCCCCGGATCCGATCCGCAGCGGCGAGGGGAGTGCGTGGCCGAGCCAGGAGCCGCCCGAGTTCCTGCGCACCATGGCCAAGCTTGCGATCGACAACGGCGCGGACGCCGTCGTCGGTCATGGTCCGCATGTGTTGCTGGGCATCGAAATCTACCGGGGCCGCCCGATCTTCTATTCGCTCGGCGACCTGTTCGGCGGTTTCGAGCAGGTGGACCTGCTGCCCGATGCCGCTCCCGAAGGCTTTGACCGCAAACGGCAAACCGCCGCCGAATACTGGGAACAGTGGTGGTCGTACTTCGCGAGTGACAGCACGGTCTGCCAGAGCGTGCTCACCGAATCCCGCTTCCGGGACAACCGCCTGGCCGAAGTCCGGCTCCATCCGGTGGATCTCGGGCAGCACCGCAGGCTGGCGGACCGCGGTTTCCCGGAAACGCCGTCGCCCGAAGAAGCGCTCGAGATCCTGCAGCGGCTGCAGCGGCTGTCGGCACCGTTCGGGACGGAGATTTCGATCGAGGGCGAGACCGGCGTGATCCGGCTCGCCTGACTTTACGTCGCCGCGGCCGGGGGTTTGCCCTGGAAGGCGATCCGCGCGAGGTCACGGACGAAACTCGCGCGGTCGTCCGGGCGCAGTACTTCGAGCAGGCGCTGCTGGACCAGGTCGGCTTTCGGATGGACGTCGTCGAGCCAGGTCGTCGCGTCACGGGTCAGGGTGAGGATGCGGCCGCGCCCGTCGTCCGGATCCTTCTCGCGGTTGAGCCACCCTTTTCCGGCGAGCCGGTTCACGATGTCCGTCGTGGTGGATCTGTCCAGCGCCGCGAGTTCCCCGAGCCGGCGCTGGTTGATCCCCGGCCACCGGCTGATCGCGTACAGGACCGCGTACTGCGGGCCGGTCAGCTGCCCGTCGAGGACCTCGGCCCAGTATGCGGTGTGCACCTGCTGTGCGCAGCGAATCAGGTGGCCGGGCACCGTCAATTCGAGAACCGGGTACGCCGTCTGCGGTCCGGACCGCAGCTCGCTTTCCGAGAAGCGGGCGACAGTGGCCAGCCGGTCCGCGAACGACGATCGCCGGGCCGGCGATACCGGGGCCAGCAGGGCCTCCTGCACCGCACTGACCTGCGGGGTGATCGACGACAAGGCGATCGCCGCGGCCGAGGTGAGCGACAGCAGGTAGCGGCGGCCGTCCTCGGGGTTGCGTTCGCGGTCGAGCCAGGCCTTGCGGACCAGCCGGGCCACGACGTCCGCCGCCGAGGATTTGTCCAGTGACGCCAGCTCGGCGACCTGCTGCTGATCGGAACGAGGGTACGCCGCGAGTACGGACAGCACGGCATACTGGGGCCCGGTCAGTTCCCCCGGCACCAGCTCGCCCCACAGCGTGTTGTGCACCGTCTGCGCACGCCGGATGAGATAGCCGGGAATCGCCGCAAGCGGCCTCGGAGTGAGCACCTCACGCTGTGGCCGGTCAAGACCTCGGGCCGTCACTGAAGCGCTCCTCTCCACCCTGCGTGCACTCCGAGTATATGCTCCGCATACCCACCACTGGCGACGACGTCAGCTCACCCTGCTGAGCCGCAGCAGCGGGATCGTCCGGCTGGTCTTCTTCTGGTAGCCGAGTACGGCGGGGATGATCGCCACGATGTCCGCCCACACGACGTCCCGCTGCTTCCCGGTGATTTCCTCCACCACAACGGAAAACCTCTCGGTACCCACCTCGACCTCGGTCCGCGGATTGGCCATCAGGTTGACGTACCAGGCGGGATTCGCGGCCGCTCCCCGGTTGGAGGCGACGACGACCATGCTCCCGTCCTCCTGCGGGAAGTACGACATCGGCGTCACGCGCGGGGCGCCGGTCTTCGCTCCCACGTGGTGCACGAGCATGATCCGGGAACCTTCGTAAGGCCCGCCGACCATTCCCTGGTTCGCTCTGAAGTCGGCGATGACCTGTTCGTTCAGGTCGGGCACGTGCACCAGGTCCCGGTGTTCTTTCACGTCGCGCAGGTTGGTCATGACACTCCTGACTTCTTCATGTTCTCTCGATCGGCCGGTGCAGCAGCGCGCCCGAGCCCCAGTGCGCGGGTCGGCACCCGGTAGGTCTCCGGACCGGCCAGCAGGGCGATACCGGCGGCGGCCAGCAGACCCGCGAACAGCAAGGCGACCGGGCCCCAGTTGCCGGGGTCGCCTTGGACGAAGGATTGGGCGATGGCGGGGAGGAGACCGGTGAGCACGATGCCCAGCATGAACCCGACCGCCGTCCCGGAGAACCGGAGGTGCGAGGGGAACATCTCCAGGAAGGTGGCAAGGATGATCGCGGTGGGCATGGCAAGGAAAATGTCCATGAGGGCGAACCCGGCGAGGAAGATCACCGTCCAGTTGCCCGCGTGGACCGCACCCAGCCACACCGGGATCAGTGCCATGCAGCCGATCAGCCCGATGAGGAACACCGGTTTGCGGCCGATCCGGTCGGACAGGATCGCGAAGAACGGGATCGTGATGCCCATGCCGAGCGCGGAACCCGCGACCAGGACCAGCATCGGCGACCTGCTCAGCCCGATCACGTTGGTGCCGTAGGACAAACCGAAGACGTAGACCAGGCCGGCCGGTGAGATGCACAACCCGCCCACCACCACGCGAAGCACCGCGCGCCAATGGTCCCGGAACACCTCGACGAGGGGGACCGTGGCGGTCGCGGCGTCCTGCCCCGGCCGCTTGCCGACCTCCGGCTCGGCGAGTTTGCGCCGCAGCACGAACGTCAAGGCGATGATCAGCGCGCTCAGCCAGAACGGGATCCGCCATCCCCAGGCGAGCATCGCTTCCTTCGGCAGCAGCACGGTGAGCGGCAGGAACACCACACTGGCCACGAAGTTCCCGAACTGCGACCCGCTCTGTGTCCAGCTGGTGTAGAAAGCACGCCGGCGATCCGGCGCGTGCTCGAAGGCGATCAGCGCCGACCCGGTCTGCTCGCCGCCCGCGGACAGCCCCTGGACGATGCGCAGCACCACGAGGAGCACCGGGGAGGCCGCGCCGATCGACGCATAGCCGGGAATGCAGCCCACCAGGAACGTGGCGACGCCCATCGTGAGCAGAATCGCGAGCAGGACCTTCTTGCGGCCGAACTTGTCCCCGAGATGGCCCCACATCACGGCACCGAACGGGCGGGCGACGTACGCGACGCCGAAGGTGCCCAGCGCCAGCAGGGTGCCCAGCGAAGGATCGGGGAAAAAGACCTTGCCGAAGAACAACGCGGCGGCGGTGCCGTAGATCAGAAAGTCGTAGTACTCGAGAGTGGTGCCGAAGAATCCCGAGGCGGCCGCTGTCCGCACGTTGCGTTTCTGCGCGACAGTCGTTGGCGCTGCAGTGCTGCCCATGACGAGCCCTTCCGGACTAACTAGTAGGTATACGGAGTAGCTGCTTTGCTTCACGGTACCCGACGTGAACATCGCAAACAATACTTGGTTGACCGGGTATGGAACGGAGGCTATGGTCGATCACGTCCGTATACGAACTAGTTTTTCGTCAAGGAAGCGTCGCGTTCGTCAAGGAGACCGACCGGATGCAAGGAATACGCGGAGTCCAGGGAATCCTCGGGATTCCGGCGCCGATCAACGAGCCGATGTTCTCGCGGGAAGAGCGCGATCGGCGGTGGGCACGGCTGCGGGAGCTGATGGACTCCGACGGCATCGAGCTGCTCATCGTCCTGCCTGAATCGATCACGTCCGACTCGCTCTACATCGCGGACACCGCCGGGGTGACGATCTTCCCGCGCGACGGCGAGCCGATCCTCGTTCTCGGGGGTGAGTCGAGCAATTTCGCCACCCGGCAGCCGCTCTGGATCGAAGACAGCATCAGCGCGACGGAACGCGGCTCCAGCGCCGTCGAGTACGGCCGGACGACCGCGGACGTGCTGCGCCGCCGCGGTCTGACCGGCCGGCGTACGGCGATCGCGGGACTGCGCGGCGACGGGCTGTCGTCCGTGCGGCAGCCCGACGGTTATGCCGTTTACACCACCGTCCGCACCATCGCCGAGGCGATCGGTCCCGAGCACGTCGTGGACGGAACCCGCTTGCTCGGCCGCGCCCGGTACGTCAAGGGAGACGAGGAGGTCGCCCGGCTGGCCGCCAGTGTCCGGCTGGGCGAGGCGTCGGTGGACGCGATGGCCGCCACCGCCGGGGTCGGCGTGCCACAGGCCGAGGTCTTCGGCCAGATGCTCTTGGCGCAGGTGCGGGCCGGTGCGGACGCGCTGCAGGTGGCGTGGGCACCGGGATCGTGGGGCGAGGCGCGGCACCGCTACGTCACGACTCCGCCGGGAGTATTGCAGCGTGGCACCTACGTCTCCACCGAACTGATGCCCGAGATCCGCGGTTACCAGGCGCAGGTCGCGCAACCCATGGTGATCGGCAAGCCCGGTGCGAGGGCGCAGGAGATCTTCGACCGCAACGCGGCCGCCTTCGACGCGGCACTGGCCGTGTTGCGGCCGGGCATTTCGTGGGGCGACGTCCTCGCCGCCGTGGAAACCGCCGCAGGGAAGGGCGATGGGACGATGTTCCCGCTCCTGCACGGACGCGGACTGGGCAACGACGGCCCGTTGTTCGTACCGGGACTGGACAAAGCGCACGTACCCGAGGAACCGATCGTCGCCAACACGACGTTCGTGCTGAAACCTTTCCTGCAAGTGCCCGAAGCACCGGTGGAGTTCGCGCGGCAATACGACGTCACCTGGGGCGACACCATCGTCGTCACCGAAACCGGCGCGCGGCGGCTCGGCACCCGCAAACGGGAACTGATCGTGATCGACGGGAACTGAAGGAAGACAACGATGACCGAAACCCAGACGAACCCCGCGGCCGAGTGGGGTCCGGTCGCGACGGCCGACGGTGCCATGAACGTCTACCGCGCGGGCGCCGGCGCGGACACGGCCGTGATCGTCCTGCAAGAGGCGTTCGGGGTGAACGACCACATCCAGGACGTCACCCGGCGCATCGCTGCCCGCGGTCATGTCGCGTGGGCGCCCGATCTCTTCCACCGCAACGGAATCGGTGTACTCGGCTACGAACAGCACGCCGAGGCGATGCCGCTGATCGGCGCCATCGGCGTCGACGCGATCGTCACCGACGTATCGGCCGTCGTGAAGGATCTCGCCGAGCGCGAGGGGATTCCCGCCGAGCGGGTAGCCGTGGTCGGTTTCTGTTTCGGCGGCCGGGCCGCGTTCACCGCCGCCACCGCGATCGACGGCCTGGCGGGCACGGTGGTCTTCTACGGTCCCGGCATCGCCGCCGGTCCACACGCCGTTCTCGACCGGTCCGGCCGGCTCGACGCGCCGGTCCTCCTGCACGTGGGAGCCGAGGACCCGACAATCCCGGCGGACCAGGTCGCCGCGATCGACGCCGCGCTCGCTCGCACCTCGGTCCACGCGGAACAGCACGTCTATCCCGGCGCCGGACACGCATTCGCCTGCGATGCCCGTCCCGCCAGGTACGACCCCGACGCTGCCGCCCTCGCGTGGGAGCGCACCTTCGCGTTCCTTGACCAGCACCTGCGCCGCTGATCAGCAGGTGCGCGATGGCGGTTTCGAAGGAGACCGGCCACCGCCTGCGCCTCCCAGTGCAGGTGTCGCCCGGCTACGAGCCGGTGAGCTGCGTGCGCGAGGTGCGTCACCGCAATGGTCGCCGGTCACTGAAAGCCTGCCCAGGAGGTAGCAATGTCGCTGCACAGAACGTCCTCGATCACGGTGGGCGTGCCCACCCTCGCCGGAACCAGCCGGCGGACCTCGCGGCCTTGCCGACCGGCACGCACCAGGCGGGATGAGCGATGACCGGGAAGACTTACGACGTCGCGATCGTCGGATTCGGGCCGGTCGGGCAGGTACTCGCACTGCTGCTGGGCAGGCTGGGCCATGACGTGCTGGTGCTGGAACGCTGGCCGCGACCCTATGCCAAGCCGCGGGCGGTGCATTTCGACCATGAGATCGGCCGCATCTTCCAAGCCGCCGGGATCGCCGCGGACATTGTGGCGATCACCGATCCCGTGCCCGACTTCTACGAATGGCGCACCAGCGCCGGGGAAGCACTGGTGCGCATCGACTGGAGCGGCACCGGCCCCAGCGGCTGGCCGACCGCGAACTTCTTCTCCCAGCCCGATCTGGAACGGGTACTGTCCGAACGGGTCGAGCTGCTGTCCACTGTGGACGTCAGACGTGGGCACGAGGTCATCGCGCTTGCCCAGGACGAGAAGGGCGTCGAGCTGACCACGGCCGGTGCCGCCGCGGAGCGGTTCCACGCCCGCTGGGTGATCGGCGCCGACGGCGCGAACAGTTTCGTCCGCGAGCAGCTGGCGACCACCGTCACCGACCTCGGGTTCTTTTTCGATTGGCTCATCGTGGACACCGTGCCGCTCGACGAGCGCGAATGGTCCCCGATGAACTGGCAGCTGTGCGATCCCGTGCGGCCCACGACCGTCGTCTCCGGTGGCCCCGGCAGGCGGCGGTGGGAGTTCATCCGGCTGCCCGGCGAGACCATCGAGGAGCTCAACACGCCGGAAACCGCGTGGCGCCTTCTCGAACCTTGGGGCCGCGACCCCGAAAACACCGTGCTCGAACGGCACACCGTGTACACCTTCCAAGCCCGCTGGGCCGACCAATGGCGCACCGGCCGGGTCCTGCTCGCCGGCGACGCGGCACACCAGATGCCGCCGTTCGCCGGGCAGGGCATGTGCTCGGGACTACGGGACGCGATCAACCTCGCCTGGAAACTCGACCTCGTCCTGCGCGGAAAAGCGCGCCCCGAGTTGCTCGACACCTACACCGGCGAACGGCGCACCCATGTCCAGCACGCGATCAGCATGTCCATTGCGCTCGGCGAAGTGATCTGCGTACTCGACAAGGCCAAGGCGGCCGAGCGCGACCGCCGCATGATCGCCGGCGGCGCCCAGCCAGAACGCGTACTGCCACCGATCCCGCCGGCGGTCCTCGGAGACGGCGTACTCCAGCTCGGCCCCGACGGGATGCGCCTGCCCACCGTCGGTCACCTCACCCCGCAACATCGCGTACGCCACGGCGACGCGAGCGGCCTGCTCGACGACGTCACCGGATTCGGGTTCACCATCCTCACTGACGGCCTGGCCCCGGAAGACGTACTCGACCAGAACCGGCGGTTGTTCCTGGCCGACATCGGCGCGACCGTCGTACCGCTGACGCCCGACACCGACCTCGACGGCGCCTACCTGCCCCACCTACGCGAACACGGCCACCTCGCCGCCATCATCCGCCCCGACTTCTACCTCTACGGAACTGCGGCGACAACCGGAGACCTCGCCGGTCTGATCGACCAGTTGCGTACCCAGCTGCACTGGAACCAGGAGTTCGGGTCCCTTTCGCGTCGGTGACGCGTGCGGGGTGCAGCCGTCCAGGGCCACGCGATGGTGTCGCCACCGGGTGGAAAGTTCCGGAGACCACGGTGGTCGAGGTGGTTACCGACGACATGCCGTTGCTGACTGCCGCCGGGCTCTGCGGGTCGGCGATCTCTCCGTCCGGGAGTGGTCGTCGAGTCGTCGATGCAGATCGAAATGGACGGCGCGACCCGTCCGCTGCCAGCTGACCTGGGAGAACCTGCCCGACAACCGTGAGGTAGCGGATGACGTCCTCATCCGGGCCAGGGAGATGTCCGGCGACGTCTTCGGTAGCGGTAGTTGCCTGGTCAGCAGGTCATAGTGCCGAATGCGCGTCCTGCTCCGACCGTGAGGTCGACATCATCTGCAGTGGCCGTGACCAGCGGAGGCGACGGCAAACGCCCTGTCCCCGCCGCCCTGCCGATGGTGCTGCCCGGCATCGACACCACCGGCAGGGGCAGGTCGCGCACTAGGCTTCGAGGGGCTCCTGATTCGAGTTTCCCGCGCGGCCGCCGGGGAAGTCGTCCTCGGCGGCGAGGAATCGAAGGGCGGGGTTGCCTTGAAACAGAAAAAGGCGGAAAGAGGCGGGATCACCGTCAGCGTCACGGGAAAGGTGCGGCTGACGACGACCCGGCTGGCGACAGTCTCGGTGCTGGTGCTGCTGGGCGTCCAAACCTGGTACCAGCGCTGACAGGTCACCGGCGGTGGGGCCGTTCGTACCGGGGCGGCCCCACCGGGTTCAGCGGTGCGGAAGGAGCTGTTGGGTTTGCCGCGCGCCAGGGAGTAGCTGACCTGGTGGGCGGCGTGGCGGGGGAGGTGCCGCCGGTCGGCGACGGCGAGCGATTTCATCAGCTGCCATCCGGAGAAGCTGGACACTCCGAGATATCGGATCTGGCCGGTGCGCACGAGATCGTCGAGGGTGGCCAGTACTTCGTCGATGGGGAGGCTGGTTTTGGTCGAGATGAGGACTTTTTCGCCCATGGCCCCTACCTCGGGCCGCGCGGTGGGTGCCGGTGGCGGGATCGGTGAGGGGAACCGGTCGGCGGCCCGGGCCATCACGTCGCGGACGAAGGCGTCCTTGGCGGTCCAGCGGCGGTAGAGCACGGAACGGCTGGTGCGTGCGCGCCGGGCGACCGCGTCGAAAGTGAGTGTGGCGTAACCGGATTCGGCGAGTTCGTCCCAGGCGGCGTCGAGCAGTACGGCTTCCACTCTTCCAAAATCGGGAAAGGGGACGCCATGAGTTCTGCGGCAGAGGTGTACTCGGATACGTCAGTGGAGATCGATGTCCGTACCGGGATGAGACCGTTCGACGAGTCGGTCGTCGACGCACCTGCAGGCCCCGGCACTCCGCTACGTGACGGCGGTCGCCGGTCCTCCTGCCTCGGGCGTCACCACTGCACGGTGATCGTTGCTTGATCGGGGAGCGGGGTGGGTCAGCCGGTGCCGGCGATGCGGGAGAGCAGTACTTGGCGGGTGGCGGAGCCGGTTTTCGCGAGAACAGCCTTCACGTGGTCGTTGACCGTGTGCTCGGAGACGATCAGGCGCTCGGCGAGGGTGCGGGTTCCGGCGCCGGTGGCGAGGTCGGTGAGGACTTGCCGTTCGCGGTTGCTGAGTCCGTGTGCCAGTGCGAACACTTCTAGCCGTTCTGATGGTGTGCTGGCTTCGAGGCTGACGGCGATGTCGCCTTCGCCGCTGCTCGGTGCGATTCGCGCGGCGCGCAAGGTCAGCCAGCGGCCGTGTCCGAAGTGGACTCGTGACCAGGGCGGTCCGACCGGGACGCCGTGTTCGGCGGCGAGGAGGGCGGCGGCCACGTTGTAGGCCGCGGCCGGTACGGCCGGGATCGGGTCGTCGGGCGGGTTGAGCCGGTGCAGTGCTTCGACTGCGGTCGGGGTCTGGGCGCGCACCTGCAGGTCGGGCGTCAGCATGAGCACGGCGGGGCCGGTGACGCCGTCCGCGGGGGTCTGGTCGGCGAACGTGCGGGCCTGCGCGCGGCGAAGGCCCGCGGTGACCGTGCCGGTGATCGTGGCGAGGACGGTTCGCTCGACCGCGGTGAACGGCGGCGCAGGTGCGTAGCGCCAGAGGTCGAGCCAGGCCCAGCAGCCGAAACGGTCCCAGAACACCGCGGTCAGGACGTCGATGACACCGAGCGCGCGCAAGGCTTCCCGCCACAGCGGCGAACGGGCGAGGTCGCCGCCGGTGGTGTCGTGCAGTGACGCCACCGGGGTCCGCGCGTCCATCAGGTCGGACCAGCGATTGACCCGGGTCAGGTAGCGCCACCGGCCGAGGTGCGGCAGCCGTGGCCAGGCCAGGCCGGGCACGTCGGCCAGCGGTGAGGTCCCGACCCGTGAGACCGGGTCGGTCAGCAGCCATACGTGGGCGTCGAACGGCAGCGCCGCGCGAAGCTCGGTCAGCACCTGCTCGCGCAACGCCTTCGCGCTGAGCGGGGCAGCGCACAGCCGCTCGATGCGGTCCGGCGCGGCCATCCGGATGGACACCGATCGAGTCTACGTCGGGCGCCCGGAAAATCCCCAGAATCCGGGATGGGCACCGCGAGCCCGGTGGCCGAGGCTCGACGCAGCGGAATTTCCGGCCCGAGGAGGACCCCATGCACACCCTGCACATCGGCAACAAGGTCGAGGACTACGAGCTCTGGAAGGCCGCGTTCGACAAGTTCGACCGCGTCCGCCGCGACGGCGGAGTGCTGGCCTACCGCATCACGCGGCCCGCGGAGGACCCGAGCCGGATCGACGTCGACCTGGACTTCACGACCCGCGACGAGGCACGAGGCTTCATCGAAGTGCTCGCGAAGATCTGGCGGACCCCGCAGTCGCAGGCCGTACTCGCGGACCACGGCACCCCGCAGGTCCACGACGTCCTCGAACAGCGATCGCTCCGATGATCGGCGTCGCACCGGCGGGCCCGGCGCTGCGCGGCTTGCTCCGTTTCGGCGCAGTCGCGGTCGCGGGTACCGCCGCGGCGGTCCTGTTCGGCCCGACCGGACCGCTCGGCGGGTTCTGGGCGCCCACGCCGGACATCCCGGCGCCGTCGGGAGCGGTCCTGGGCGGTCTCGTCGCCGAGCGCATGATCGAGAACCTGGCCTTCGGCGCCGGCCTGGCCATCCTGTTCACCGGCCGCCGCTGGTTCGGCGCCGCGGCCCACGCCGGTACCGCATGGCTGGCCAGCGTCTGGCTGCTCGCGTCGTGGATGCCGCACGGAGCCCTCCACGTGCACCACGGGATGCGGCCCGAAGGCTTGCTGGTCATCGAGTGGGTCTTCCATGTCGGCGTGATCGCCGCCGTTGTCGCGCTGCTGTGGGCATTACCGGTCCGGCGACGAGACATGTGACCACTGCTCAGGTCTCGAACACGCTCGTCCAGAGATTGTCGGCGATCAGCCGGTGGATTCCCTCGATGGTCACCCCGGCGGCTTGGACGATGTCCTTCCGGTGGAGGAAGTCGCGGAAGCTGGTGTGGTAGATGCTGTACCGCGGGTGGTCGTCGAGGCGGTCTTCGAGCAGGAACTGCAGCCACTCGTCGAGTACCTCCTGCACGTCGATCTCGTCTGCGCGGATCGCGGGGTCGGTGGCCAGCTCGGACAGCAGCCGGCGCGAAATGGGTTTACGTGCTTCACCGAGGAGGTAGATCAGCCGCAGCTTGACGCGCGGAAGCGGCTTGACCGCCATTCCCATCCGGACCCAGTGGTCTTCGTAATAACCTACCAGCCCGACCGGTAATTGTTCGATGGCCAGATCACGGTAGACCCCCGATTCGATTTCGGGAAGCACGTGGAACAGGTACATGAAATTGTTCTCGCTGAGTTCGGCGAGTGCCGCGATGAAATCGCTCTCGTCGAGGGATCTCGTCGACACCCAGGTCCGGAGACGCGGTCGCGTCAATGCTTTTCGCACGTACTGCCGGGTGTCGGACGTGTTCTCGTCCGGGTAGTCGCTGATGTCCAGCGTGCCGATGGGCGCCTGGGCGACCAGCGGGATGTCCGCGTCGCGGCGGGTCAGGACGAAGTACACCCCGTCCGGGAGAACTGGTGGCAGGAACAGGATGTTGGCGCCGTCCCGATCCGACGCGGTGGCCTCGTCGAGGGCGTCGACCGCGATGACCAGCCGCTCGTCGGCGCCGAGCCGGTGCCGCGCCTCTTCCAGGATCTTCAGCAGGAATGCGCCGTCGGCGGTGGCTCCGGCCGGCAATGCGGCGTACGGTAATCCGGCGTCGGCGATGATCTGTGCGGAAATGTTCTCGATGAACTGCGCCGCGCTCGTGACGCCCAATCCGCGGCTGTTGACGTGCGCCAGGCAACCGGAGCGGCGGACATATTCGGCGAGGAATGCGCTTTTACCCGCGCCAGGCGGGCCATGGACGACGAAATAGCCACTGGAATGCGTCCGGAAAAACTGATCGACGGCGCGGAAAATGTGCTCGCGGCCGACGAAACCGCGGGTTTTCTCGGCGAGAAGTGCCCCGAGCCGGTACTGCGAAGCGTCGATGCCGAACGACCGGCCGAGATCGGCCCGGAAGTCGATCAGTGCGGCAACCGCGCCCGGCGAAAGCTCGAACCTGTTGACCACCTGGCGGATGTTGCGGCCGATGGCGATTCCGGTGGCCTGCGAGATGTCGCCGACGGAGATCGCGTCCCCGAGATCACGCAGCAGGGTCCGGTCGGCCTCGGTGTCCGCCTCGGTGCACAGCCGGCGGATCTCGTCGGCGGCCTCGTGCCGGTCCACCGGCTCCATCGCATCGCTCCCTGTCTCGGTTCGCCAGGTTGTACCGGATGAAGCTTGCGCGGTGTTATGTTGGGGTTCCTGAGCGTTCACCGAGCGTAGGTCGTAGGAGTGCCCGGATGGAAGACGGTCGCGGCAACGGCGACAACATCACCGTCGGTGACATCACGTCGGCTCAGGGGGTGGCCGTCGGCCGCAATGCCTCGGCCAAGGTCACGGGAAACAACATCACCGGTGCCAGCGACGTCGACGCGGATGCGCTCCGCGCCGCGCTCAACGATCTCTACGACGCTTTGGCCGACGCGGATCTGAGCCGTGACCAGCGCATCGAGGCGCAGACGGCAACCGGGAACGCGCTGGGCGGTGTCACCGAAGAGACTGTCGACGGCCCGGCTGTGACCTCCGGCCTCGAAAAGGTCGGCGACACGTTGCGCAAGGCGAACGTGACGGTCGAGGAGGGGACGAAGCTGGCCCAGTCGATGGGCCGCATCGCCGCCGCGCTCGGTCCGCTGGTCGGCGGTGCCCAGGTCGTCGCCAACCTGCTGGGAATTCCGCTGTAACGACAGCCCACCATCGCTGCGACGAACTTCCGGGGTGGTGACTGTGCCGCTGCACGAGCGATTGGCGGCCCTGGACCCCGAGCGGGCCCGGTACCTGCTGGACTCCCTCGCGCCGCACCTCGCCGCCGCCGGTGACCACGACCGGCTGCGCCGGCTTTTCGCCGGCGACGAATGGATGCAGGCCCGGTTCGCGGCCGATCACCCCGGCTACGACGGCTACCTTGCCGACCTGTCCCTCGCCTGGGACATCGCCCAGCAGGCGGTCGAGGTGGCCCCGGACACCGCTCTCGCCGACTGCGTCCGGTACGCGCTCATCTGGACCAGCATCAACAGCCTGTCCCGCAATGTGGCGGTCGAGCTTGCGGTCCGGGCCATCGAGGACGGCGCGATGGGACCGTCGCAGGCGTTCAGCATCGCCCAGCGGGTCCCCGATCCCCGGCAACGGGTCCGTTTCGTCGCCCGTCTGCTCGCCGCCGGAGCGCTGGACCCGCAGCAGCAGAAGGCGGCGCGCAGGGTCGGCCTCGACGCCGTCCACGCCGTCGAACCCGCTCATCGGGCCGAAGCGCTGGACTTGCTTGCCTCGCACCTCGACGGGGAACTGGCCGCGGAGGCGCTCCAGGCGGCCAGAAGTGTTGACCTGCGTGGAAAAGCCCTCGCGCTGGTTGCGGTGGCACCGCTCCTGGACGATGGGCGGCAGCCGGTCGCGATCGAGGCGCTGCCCGCGATCGGCGCGTCGATCAGAAGCCGCAAGCTTGAACTCTGGTCCCGGGCCGTCGGCTGTCTCGACCGCGCGCACCTGGAGCAGGCGCTGCAGCACGCCCGCGCCACAACCGATCCGGAGGAACGCGGGTACGCGCTGATCGCCCTCGCCGAACGCGATGTCGAGCCGCAGCTGTTTACCGAGGCGCTGTCGGCCTTTCGCGCGCTCCGCAGCAACTACCACCTCGCCGAAGCCCTCGCCGCCACGATCGACCGGTTCAGCGAACCCATCCGGCAGGACGTCGCGACACTGACGCTCGAAACGGCGCTCGGTCTGGACGTGAACTACCACTACCCGGAAACCGACTTCGCTCAGCTCACCGCGTTGACCGCGGCGGTCCCGTTTCTCACCGGCGACGACCTTGACCGCGCCATTGAGACAGCGCGAGCCATCCCCGCCGTCGACAGCTACCGGGAAGCGCGGGCCAAGCTCTTCACCGCGCTGGCCCAACGCCTGACCGATGATCGCCGCGCTACTCTCCGGCAGATCGCACTGGAGACTGCTCGATCGACAGACGGTTCGTGGGAGCTGCCGTCGCTGCTTGTCGTGGCGCCGCTTCTCGACGAGGACGAGCGGGCAGCCGCCATGCGGGCTGCGCTGGACCGGGCGCTGAGCTCGCGTCCGGACATGGCCGACCTCGGCTGGCACCTCCCGCGGCTCAAGGAGCTCGGTGAGGTCACGCCGTACCTCGGCCGCGACCAGCTCGAAACCGCACTCGATTCCCTGCGCGTGATCGACGATCACGACGCACGTGCCATCGGCCTGGCTGCGCTGTCCCCGCTGCTCGGCGCGGAGGCACACCGGAAGGTGGCCGGGTTCGCGCTCAACGCCGTGAAAACTGTGCAGGACGAAAACACCCGGCAGCGCGCCTTCTCCGTGGTCGCCCCGACGCTGCCGGTGGAGTTCCGTCGCGAGGCAAGGCAGATCGCGAACGACATCGAGGACGTCGACCACCGCCGTTGGGCCTTGGCCGCGATCCCGTCGTGGTCGCCCGCTGTCGTGACCGCTCGTGCCGTGACGATGGTCGAAGGGCGCGGCAGACGGAAGCGCGTCGCCCCGCCCCTCTCGCCGGATTCAGTCGACGACGTGGCCTTCGATGCGGACCCGGCGCAGCTGCGCGCCACACTGCTCCCGCTGATGACCACGATGGTCGAGGAGGACCTCCGGAGCTGGACCATCCGCGGGGAAGACAGCTATGTGGTGACCTTTCTGTCGTCGGGGGTCGATCCGGAACTCGCGGAAAGCCGTCGCCGCCTCGGCACCCACCTGCCGCCCGACCCCGCGGGCACGGCCGAAGTCCGGCTCGCCGCGTCGGACTTCCTGAGGTGGACCCGGCAGCGCCAACGCGCGGACGTACTCCGTTCGCTGGCGCTGCCGGTGTTCGGCCCGCCGTTCGTGTCTCCGGAAATGGCCGACACCACAGCGAAGACAATCATGGAAATCTGCTGGGAATGGGATTGGCGGTAGCACCGGGGTGACACTGGGCAGCGATCTCGATGTCGCCGCCGGTCGCCCACTGCTGGATCGGGTCGGAAGCCTGCCGGATGTTTGAGAAGTACCGCGTCCCGCGCTGAGTCGGTAACCGGCCTGCTCGGTTGAGCAGCGGTGACCTCGCCGAGCCGCCGTTGCACCCGAAACCGGACAGGGGCGGCCTGGTTCAGCGTTGCCCTGCAACAACGGCCGGACCAACCCAGTCGACATATCTGCACCGAACCTCAGCACGAACTCGGTGCGCTTCAGCAGTTGACCTCTGGGTGAAACATTTCGTTATTCCCCTGCGAAACCCAGTAGCACTGAGATCGGGTGTCGCCGGGGGTTCTTCGCCGAGCTGCAGTACCAGGCGGCCAAAGTGCAGAAGGAACGGGTGCGGCAAGCTGCGGCCGCCGAACGGGAACGGGTGCGTCTCGAGAGGGAGATGCTTCGCACCCAGGCCGCCGTAGCAGCGGCGCGCGAGCGCATGGCCCGTGCGAACGCTCAGACGGCGGCACAAGCGGAGCGTGAGGCCAAGCAGCTTCACCTCGAAGCTCAGCTGTCAAAGGTCGAGTCGCTGAATGCGGACCTGAGGGAAGAGCTTGCGGCCATCGACGGTGTGCTCGAGTCGACACTGGCTGTCGATGATTTCGTCGACTTGGAAAAACTTCGCCGGGTCGCCCGGCATCCTCAGTTTCAATCAGCGCACGCGGTGGCGTTGCCCGCGCCCACGCCGATCTCAGCTCCTCCGGAGCCCCGTTTCCAGCCCCCGCCACCTCCTGCGGGCCTCTCAGCAGTCTTCGCCAAGAAGAAACACGCCGCGGCGAGAGGCGTTCGCGCAAATTCCGGGCCGGCAACTGGCCGCCGTGCAGAAGCATCAGGCCACCGAGGGCGAACGGTTGCGCCGGCTTGCCGTTGATCGACAGCGATACGACGCCGAATGCGAGGAGCGCCAACGGGTCGTCGATGCGGAGAATGAACGCCTCGACGATCTGATCAACCGGCTTGCGGCCGGCGAGCCCGAGGCAGTCGAAGAAGTCTTTCCGGTACGTCCGCAGTTCCGACGAGATCGTGGAAACCAAGCTGGCGCAGAAGGACATCACGACGAGGTACACCAATCTGATCAACAACATGACACTGCGGACCGTGCACGAGGTGTGGGAGTCGGACCGCACGGGGAAGATCGACAGCATTTCGCTGGCCGGCGGGGTCAACCATGTCGATCCCGCCGTGGGCAAGGACGTATTCGTGCAGCTCATCGCGATGGCCGTGGATCGCGCCGACTTCCTGGACATCGATCTGTCCCGGATCACTCCGTCCGAAACGGTGAAGCACCTTCGAGCCGTCGTGTCGAAGTCACCGCATCGCCCGACCCCGATCGACGACAAGAAGGGTGTGCGTGGATGACCTCCTTCCCCGGCGGAGCAAGCCGGTGAGCACATTCCGGTTCGTCACGCCTCCGGGGTGGCCGCTCCCGGAGCCCGGATGGGCGCCGCCGCAGGGATGGCAGCCACCTCGTTCATGGCCGCCTGCGCCCCCGGATTGGCAGTTCTGGGTCCCTGACACCTCCGACGAGCGGGAAGAACCCGACGCTGCGGGCTCGTCGGCCGAGACTCATTCGCCCACGGCGGAACCCGGTGTTGCGGCCCGGACAGAGCTGCAGGCGATCCGCGAGCAGATCGACCAGGCAAAGCGTGAGCTCGTCGAGCTCGACGACGCGATCCTGCTCCAGCAGGTCGGGATCTACGAGTACCACCATCCCCTGGAGAACGCCGAGCAGTACAAGGAAGCATTGGCCGAGGTCCGCCTGGCGGCGAAGCAGTTCGTCAAGAACGGCACCGCGATCCTCGCGAGCGAACGGTTCGCCTACAACAACTCGCTGGCGCAGGGCAGGAAGATGACCTCCGACTTCTCGAAGCTGATGCTGCGGGCTTACAACTCGGAAGCCGACAACTGCGTCCGATCCGTACGGGCGGGCACAGTGGCCTCGGCGAAGCAGCGCCTCGACAGGTCGGTCGAGGCGATCGCGAAGCTCGGCAAGATGATGGAAATGCGCGTCGCTCCCGAGTACCACCAGCTCCGCCTCCGTGAGATCGAGATGACCGGTGACTACCAGATCAAGATGCAGGAGGAACGCGAAGCAGCCAGGGCCGAACGCGAACGGCTGCGTGAAGAGAAACGTGCCGAGGCGGAGTTGCAGGCCGAACGCGAACGGCTGGAAAAGGAACTCGGCCACTACACCAATGCATTGGCGAAACTGACGGCGGACGGCCAGCAGGAGCAAGCTGAGGAGCTGCGTGAACGCCTGTCCACCATCAAGGACGCGATAGCCCAGAACGACTACCGAATCGCCAATATCCGAGCGGGCTACGTGTACGTCATCAGCAATATCGGCGCCTTCGGCGAGAACGTGGTGAAGATCGGGATGACCCGGCGTCTCGAACCCCGCGACCGGATCCTGGAACTCGGTGACGCCTCGGTGCCGTTCCCTTTCGACACCCACCTGTTGCATTTTTCGAAGGATGCAGTCGCACTCGAAAATGATCTGCACAAGATGTTCGCCGACCGCCGGCTGAACCGGGTCAACCTGCGCCGCTCGGCGTGGCCAGAGCCGGAACGAGCTGATGCTCCGGTCGGCCTACCTCACCGCTGATGGTGCGGACAGGCGAATGATGGGTCGCGCTCGGCAGACCAGACCGGTCGGAATCGCTGCGCGGCTTCATGTTTGCGTCCTTCATCTGCATCGCTCCCGTGCCGACATCGGTTAATCCGCCGCAAGCACCGTCCCTTTCTCACTGCGCACCGCACCGAATGCGTCGTGGGGGAGGTGGAGGTCGCGGTCGGCGGTTTCCGGGGCCAGGCGGGTCGCCAGGATGCTGATCAGCATGATGAGCATCATGTACGCGGCCACCGGGATCCACGATCCCGCGAAGACGCCGACCAGGAACGAGCAGATGAGGGGCGCGAATCCGCCGCCCAGTAGTGAGCCGATTTCCCGGGAGATCGTGCATCCTGCGTAGCGGTAGCGGCTGCCGAAGAGTTCCGGCAGGTAGCTCGCCTGTACCGCGGGGGCGCCCACGACCGGGAACAGCGCGCTGAAGATGGAGATCACCGCAATCAGCACCGCTTGCCCGAGGGTTGCCAGCAGGAACGCGGGGGCGCTCATGACCAGTGAGCCGACCAGGATGAAGGTGTACACGCGCCGTCTGCCCCAGCGGTCGGACAGGCGCCCGGCCAGGAAGGCGGCGAAGAAGCCGAACAGCGGGCCGATCAGCAGGAGCGCCGGTACGAGCTTCGGGGACATGTGCACCTGCTGGATCAGGAATGACGGGAAGAACACCAGATATACGTAGGAATGGGACATCGGGCCGATGCACATCGCCGTGGCCAGCAGTACTGAGCGTTTACCGGTGCGCATCGTCTCGAGCACCGGTGCGGAGGCGGTGCCGTGGGCGATCTCCTCGAAGACGGTGCTTTCCCGCAGCTTCCGCCGCAGCACGAACGCCAAGGCGGTGACGGCGATGCTGGCCAGGAACACCAGCCGCCAGCCCCACGACAGCAGGGCGTCCCGGGAGATCGACTGGGCGGCGAGCCATACCCCCGACGACAGCGCCACTCCCAGCGAACCGCCTGCCATCACTGCGGCCGCGGAACGTCCCCGACGGCCCGGCGGTGCCGATTCGGTGAGCAGGGTCGCGCCGCCGGACTGCTCGGCTCCGGCGCCGAAACCCTGCAGGAACCGCAGGACCACCAGCAGAGCCGGCGCGGCGATGCCGATCTGTGCGTAGCCGGGGAGCAGCCCGATTGCGAAGGTCGCCGTGCCCATCAGCATCAGGGTGGCGACCAGGACCCACTTGCGGCCGTAACGATCCCCGAAGCGGGAAAAGAACAGCCCGCCCACCGGACGTGCGACGAATCCGGTTGCGTAGGCGCCGAAACTGGCCAGTACGCCGGTCGCCGGGGAAGCGTTCGGGAAGAAGACGGCGGGGAAGGCGAGCGCCGAAGCCAGGCCGTAGACACCGAAGTCGTACCCTTCGAGCATCGTCCCGATGAGCGCACCCCGCTGTGCCCGCCGGAGCCGTTGGCGTGCTTCCCGTCCGTCGTCGGCTGAGCCGGTCATCGGCGCTCTTTTCGCAGGTGGGCAATTGCTTCGGCATCGGCGGCGACACCCGCGGCCACGTGCCCGAGATCGGAGCTGAAGAGCACGAAATCCGCGCCGTGCGCGACCATGCGCCGGGCGATCGCCTGGTCGGCGACGAACGATCCGTAGTGCTTGCCGTGGCGTTTGCAGGCATCGCCGACGATTTCGAAGGCCTCCCACACTTTCTCGTCCTTCGCACCGATCTGTGGCGCCACGCCCACGTTCATCGCCATGTCACCGGGTCCGAACACGATCCCGTCGATCCCGTGGACGGACAGGATCGCCTCGATGTTCGAAACCCCTGCCGGTGTCTCGATCATCAGCATTACCACCACGTCCTCGTTCGCCTCGGCGGGAGATCCGTGGTGCCGCGGGATGCCCCACGACCGCTCGCCCAGCGGCGGGAAACGGGTGTTGACCCGGACCAGCTCGGCCTGTTCGGGCGTGTTCACCATCGGCGCGACAATGCCGCGGGCACCGAGGTCGAGTGCGCGCTGGATGCCGATCGGATCGTTCTCGCCGACCCGGACGAACGGTGTCGTACCACCGAGTTCCAGCGCGTGCAGGAGCGGGAGAGTCTCCTCTTGGGACACGTAGGCGTGCTGCTGTTCGATGACGACCCAGTCGTAGCCTGCCCCGCCGAGTGCGTAGGCCGAAGAAACCGCGGGAATGCCAAGGAGCGTACCGAAGGCGACCTCGTGGCCGGTCCATCGCTCGCGAACCAGATTCGTTGTCATGACTTCCTTTCCGGGCAGTGCTGCCGATGGGGGTCAGTCGCGGCCGAGCCGGTCGGCGCTCGCGTAGATGGCTTTCCATTCGAAGTAGGCCGAGAGGGCCTGCGGGCCGAGCTCGCGGCCGATCCCGCTGTCCTTGAACCCGCCGAAGGGGGCATGCATGTCGAGAATCCAGTAGTTGACCCCGACGTTTCCGGCCCGGATGCGCCGCGAGTACTCGAGGCCCTTGTCCTCGTCGGCCGTCCACACCGAGCCGCCGAGGCCGTAGTTGCTGACGTTCGCCAGTTCGATGGCCTCCTCCTCGGTGTCGTACGGGGTGATCCCCATTACCGGGCCGAAGACCTCTTCGTGGAACAACCGGTCGTCCGGGGCGACGTCGGCGAATACGGTCGGGGCCACGAACCAGCCGTCGTCGAGACCTTTCGGCCGTCCGCCCCCGGTGATCAACCGGGCACCGCTGTGGTCCCGGGCGTCGTCGATGTAGCCCTGTACCCGCTGCAGGTGCCGTTCGCTGGCCATCGGCCCGAGCGTGGTGCTGCGGTCCAGCGGGTCGCCGACGACCATCGCTTCCGCGTAGCCCGCGACCGCGTCGACGATCTCCCCGTACCGCGACCGGGGCGCGAGCAGGCGCATCTGGGCGGCGCAGTTCTGGCCGTTGTTCATGAACGACGACGTGGCGAGCCCGGCCAGCAACGTCTCCACGTCACCGTCCTCGCAGAACAGCGCCGCGGACTTCCCGCCGAGTTCCAGCGTGCACCGGCGGACCAGCCGCCCGCATTCGGCACCGATCACCCGCCCGGCGGCGGTGGACCCGGTGAACGCGATCTTGTCCACGCCCGGATGCGACACCAGCGCCGCGCCCGCGTCGCGATCGCCGAGCACGATGTTGAGCACGCCCGGCGGCAGGCCCGCTTCGGTTGCGGCGTCGGCGATCACGTAGGAATCCAGCGCGGTGTCCGGCGCGTGCTTCAGCACCACTGTGCATCCGGCGGCCAGCGCCGGGGCGATCTTCATGATCGCGATGGACTGCGGGAAGTTCCACGGCGTGATGGCACCGACCACGCCGACCGGCTCGCGGCGGACGATCGTCGAACCCGCGGGGCTGGGCTGCGCCCGTTCCAGCGGCTCGGTCTCGACCTGGCCGGCATACATTTCCAGCAGCGCTGCGGGGGCTTCGCCGTTGAAGGATTCGGACAAGGTGATCGGCATGCCGTTCTCGCGGCTGACGAGCCGGCTCGTCGCTTCGCCCCGGGACCGCAGTGCGGCCGCGAACCGCCGCATGACCGCAACCCGTTCGGCCACTGTCGAACGGCCCCACGGGCCCCGGTCCAGCGCATGCCGAGCGGCACTCACGGCTGCGTCGATGTCGGCCGCCGACCCGAGCGCAGCGACCCCCAACGGCACGCCGGTGGCCGCTTCGCGCGCGGTGACCGTCTCGGCTCCCCGCGGGGCCACCCATTTGCCGTCGATGAAGAACTGCAACCGGTCTCCGGTGCGTTCCGTGCTGCTGGTCATTCAGGCACCTCGTTTCTGTCGTTCACTACCGGACGTGCTTCGCCATGGCTTGCGCAACGGGTCGAGCGGAGCCAGTTCCGGCACGGGTTCGCCGGTCATGACCTGTTCCGCGAGCAGCCGTCCGGTGACCGGCCCGAGCGTCAGGCCCCACATGCCGTGCCCGCCCGCGACGTGGATTCCGGGTATCGCGGTGGCGCCGACGACCGGGAGGCCGTCCGCGGTGAGCGGGCGCGGGCCGACCCACGGGTCGTGGACCTCGTCCCAGCACGCGCCGTCGAGCAGCGGGCGCACCGAACGGAGGACGGCGTCCAGCCGGGCTTGCCGGAACGGCGCGTCGTGGTGGGCGATTTCCATCGTGCCGGCAAGGCGGGCACCACCGCGGTACGGCGTGATGGCCACGCGGACCCCCGGGAGGTACAGCGGCGTGGCAAGAGGTTCCCGGAGCGGGACGGTGCACGAGTAGCCCCGTCCGGCTTGCATCGGCACGCGGACCCCGAGTGGCCGGGCGAGTTCGGGCAGCCACGCACCGGTGGCGAGGACGACGGCGTCCGTCGCATGTGGACGGCCGGTCCAGGTGTCCACGCGCAGACCGTCCGGCCCGAATCCGGTCGCCGTCACGTTGGCGCCCTCGACGATCTCGCCGCCTGCCGTGCGGATCGCATCGGCGAGCGCGGCGAGGACCTCGCCCGGATCGACGTAGCGTTGCCCGCGCAGCACCATCATGCACCTGATACGGGAGGAAAAGGGCGGTTCTGGTGGCGCATCGGCGTAGTCCACCGGTTGTCCGGCCGCGCGCACCGCGTCGAATTCGTGCCGGAGCCCTGCTGCTTCCCCCGGCTGTTCGAGCCCGATCCGGATGACGGATTCGTGCGTGGAGAACTTCACGCCGCCGTCGATCAGCTCGTCGAAAGCGGCGACGCTGTCCCGGCTCAGTCCGCTGAGCCCGGCCAATCCCCGGTGCCAGCGCCTGGTGGTCGCATTGCGGGCGAATCCGGCCAGGAAAGCGGCAGTGTGCGCGGACGGGCGCCGGTCGAGGGCAAGCGGCGAGTCGGGGTACGCGAGGCCGCGCAGGCCATCGCGGAGCAAACCGGGTTCCGGGAGTGGCACCGCCATGGCCGGTGTCAGGTACCCGGCGTTGCCCCACGACGCCCCTGCGCCGACGCCGGAGCGGTCCAGGACGGTCACCTCGGCGCCACGCCGGAGCAGATGCCAGGCGCAGCACAGGCCGACGACCCCGGCGCCGACGACCACGACTCGGCCGGGCGGATGCGGACTCACTGGATTGCCCCCTCGGTACCTCGGGATTCGGGTTCCCCGAAGCTAAGCAAGCGGCCAGTACCCGGGCACTGTCCGATCCGCACGAAACCCCGCCGGGAAATCTGCCGATCCGACAAACGGCAGGTACGGTCGGAGCAGGCACCATTTCCCGAGGTGCCGGGCGGGGAATCCGTTGCCGGGGAAGGGAGTCTCGTCAGCGTGTACGACGTGGTGATCCGAGGTGGCCGGGTGGTCGACCCCGCCACCGGCGTCGACGAGGTCCGGGAGGTGGGCATCACCGGTGGCACCATCGGTGCGTTGTCTCCGGGCGAGCTCGAAGGCCGGACCGTGCTCGACGCCCGCGGCCACGTGGTCGCGCCCGGATTCGTCGACCTGCACAGCCATTGCGACGACATTCCCGGGATGCGCCTGCAGGTGCTCGACGGCGTGACCACCGCGCTGGAGCTGGAGATCGGCCGGTACCCGGTCGCGGCAGCGTACGCGCGGGCGGCGATCGACGGGCGGCCGGTCAACTACGGCTTCGCGACCAGCTGGGGTGCGGCCCGTTTCGAAGTGCTCGCCGGAGTGCGCGGGACCGGACGCCTGCAGGACGTGTTCGCGGCCATGAACGTCGAGGTGTGGCAACAGGAAACGACCCCGGCGCGGGTCGAGCGGATCGTCGCGAGGGTCGAGGGGGACCTCGCGGCCGGTGCGCTCGGTGTGGGTATTCCCATCGGCTACGCCCCGGCAGTCGCTCCGGCGGAATACGTCGCGCTCGCCGCGGCTGCCGTGCGCGCGGGCCGCCCGGCCTACACCCACGCGCGCGATCTCGTCGAACAGGATCCCGGCGTACTGATCGACGGCGCGGAGGAGATCGTCCGCACGGCCGGCGAGACCGGGGCGCACATGCACTACTGCCACGTCAACAGCACCTCGGGCAGGCACCTCGATCGGGTGCATGCGACCATCACCCGCGCGCAGGCCGCCGGGTCCCGGGTCACGACCGAGGCGTACCCGTACGGCAGCGGCATGACCGGGATCGGTGCGTCGTTCCTCGCTCCCGAACTGTTGCACCGCAGGGGATTGACCCCGTCGTCGATCCAGCATGTGGCCAGCGGCCGCCGGATGGCCGATGCCGCCGAGCTGCGCCGGATGCGCGGCGAACACGGCAGCGACCTGGCCTTCGTCCACTTCCTCGACGAATCCGAGGCCACCGCACGGGAACTGCTCGATCGGGCGATTCTCTTCGGCGACACGGCGGTCGCTTCCGATGCGATGGAACCCGTGTGGCGGACCACCTCGCGCAACTCGCTGGCCTGGCCGCTACCCGGCGATGTATCGGGCCATCCCCGCACCGCTGGCACCTACGGCCGCACCCTGCGGACCCTCGTCCGGGAAACCGGTGCGATGAGCCTGCCCGAGGCGATCCGGCGCTGCAGCACGGTTCCGGCTCGCATCGCCGCCACCGGAGTGCCCGCGCTGGCCCGGAAGGGCAGCTTGCGGCCCGGCGCGGACGCAGATGTCGTCGTCTTCGACCCGGAAACGGTCACCGACAACGCAACCTATCGCGAGACCACCCGGCCGTCGACCGGCTTCGTCCACGTGCTCGTCAACGGAATCCCGGTGGTGCGCGACGGAGTGCTCGACCCCACGGTGCTGCCGGGACGCCCGGTACGCGCTTGAGGGCGGCCCGCTCCGACGCACAATGGCGGGAGCGGGCCGCCAACAGTTCACCAGACTTTGGACAGGAATGCCTGCGTCCGTTCGTGCCGGGGTGCGTCGATGACCTCCGCCGGGGTGCCTTCCTCGACGATCACCCCGCCGTCCATGAACACCACCCGGTCGGCGACCTCGCGGGCGAAGCCGATCTCGTGCGTGACCACGATCATGGTCATCCCGTCCCGCGCGAGCGCCCGCATGACGTCGAGGACCTCGCCGACCAGCTCCGGGTCCAGCGCGGACGTCGGTTCGTCGAACAGCATCAGTTTCGGTTTCATGGCAAGGGCACGGGCGATCGCGACGCGCTGCTGCTGTCCGCCGGAAAGCTCGGCGGGGTAGCTGCCGCCGCGGTCGCCGAGGCCGACGTCCGCGAGCAGTTTCCCCGCCTGCTCGAATGCCGGTGCACGCCCGGTACCGCGCACGAGCAACGGTCCCGCGGCGACGTTCTCCAGTGCCGTCAGGTGGGCGAACAGGTTGAACCGCTGGAACACCATGCCGATGTCCGCCCGTTCGGCACACACGTCTCTCGGTTTCAGCTCACAGAGCTTGCCCCTGGCCTCCCGGTACCCGACCAGCTCGCCGTCCACCGACAGGCGGCCGCCGTCGATGCGCTCGAGATGGTTGACGCACCGCAGGAACGTCGACTTCCCCGAACCGGACGGGCCGAGCAGGCAGACCACCTCCCCGCGGGCCACCTCGAGGTCGATCCCGCGCAGGACCTCCAGCTGCTCGAACCGTTTGCACACGCCGTCGGCGTGGACCATGGGCGGATGGGTCATTTTCGTCCTCCGTACCTCGGTGCCCGCCTGCGTTGCCTGCTCGTGCGTGACTGGCCGCGGCTGAACCGCCGTTCGAGCCTGCTCTGGGCGAACGAGAGCAGCGTCGTGCCGAGCAGGTACCAGAAACACACGACGATGAGCAGCGGGACCTGCTCGAAGTTCGACGCGTAGATCAGCTGCGCGGCGTACAGGAGATCGGCGTAGGCGATGACCGACACGAGCGAGGTGGTCTTGAGCATGGAGATCGTCTCGTTGCCGGTCGGCGGGATGATGACCCGCATCGCCTGCGGCAGCACGATCCGCCGCATGATCTGCAGCGGGCGCATGCCGATCGCCAGTGCGGCCTCCGTTTGACCTTCGTCCACCGATTTGATCCCGGCGCGGACGATCTCGGCCATGTACGCCGCCTCGTTGAGGCCGAGACCCAGTATCGCCGCCGTCATGGGAGTGACGAGGGAGTTCGCATCCCCGTGCAGCAGCACGGGCCCGCCGAACGGCACGCCGATCGACAGCACCGGGTACACCGCGGCCAGGAAGCTCCAGAACAGCAACTGGACCAGTACCGGGGTCCCGCGGAAGAACCAGATGTAGGCGCGGGCGGCCCCGGCGACGACCAGATTTTCCGACCTGCGCATGACCGCCAGCACGACGCCGAGCACGATGCCCATCGCCATCGCGATGACGGTCAGCTTCAGCGTCACGAGGATGCCGTCGAGGATTTCCGGGGCGAAGAGGAACCGGCCGACCAGCGGCCACTTGAACCGCGGGTTGGTCACGGCCGAGTAGATCAGGGCCGCGGCGATCACGAGCACGACCGCGGCGGCGATCCAGCGGCCGGGATGCCGGAGGGGGACGGCCCGTACCGGTTCTTGGCCGATCGGCGGTGCGTCCGGCAGTTCAGCCCTGGTGGTGTGCATGGCGGGTCTCCTGCCCGGTCTCGGTGGCCGCCGGCGGCACGCGCGGGGTCATCGCGTGCCACCGTTGACGGTCGGCTTGTCCACGGCGATCTGCTCGACGTTCCACTTCCGCAGGACCTGCCGGTAGGTACCGTCGGCCATCAGCTTTTCCAGCGCCGCGCGGACCGGTTCGGCCAGTCCGGAATCCTTCGCCACGGCAATGCCTTCCAGCGCTTTGTTATAGGGCTCGCCGAGCAGCGCAAGCTGTCCCGAGGACGCGCTGACGAGATGGGCGGCCACCGTGGTGTCGGTGTCGGAGACTTCGGAGCGGCCGCTGGTGATGTCGAGATTGGCGGCGTTCTGGTCCGGGTAGACCGAGATCTTCACCGGGGGCTTGCCTTCCCGCGTGCACTTGGCCGCCTGCTCGGTCACGTCCGGCACCTGCGCGGTTGCCCGGGCGACGGCCACCGAATGCCCGCAGAGGTCGGCGAGCGACTTGATCTTGCCGACCTTGTCCGGGGTCCCGAACAGGGACGAACCGACGTCGAGGTAGTCCACGAAATCCACCACCTGCTGCCGCTGTTTCGTGTCGGTGAAGCCCGACATGCCGAGGTCCGCGCGGCCCGCGGCGAGCGCGGGAAGGATGCTGTCGAACGGCATCGGCCGGACCACCACCTTCTTGCCCAGCACAGCGGCCAGCGCGCGGCCGAGGTCGGGGTCGACGCCTTGCGGCTCCTTGGCTCCCGGCGGCACGAACGACTGGGGCGGAACCGCGCCGACCACGCCGATGACGAGCGTGTCCTTGTCGTGGTAGCGCGCGGGCAGGGCGATCGCCGATCCGGACGGCGCGGCACCGGGGCCGTCCCCGGCCGCCGTGCCGCCACAGCCGGTGGCTGTCACGGCGAGCACGCCGGCGGCAAGCGCGGCCAGGTACGGGGTGAATCGGGGCATCGCGGTTCTCCCTTGAATCGTCGATGGGCACCCGCCGCGGTCCGGCGGCAGCGTGCTCCCAACCTGGCAGGCCCGGGCGGCGATTCCCCTGTGTGCTCCTGAAAACCGCGGGGCAGGCGTTTGGCCGGGGCGACAAACGGGCGCTCTTGGCCGGGCCCACAGCAAAGCCCGTTTCGCTTGTCGGATTCGGCCAACCGACCGAGCCCGCTCCGGAGCTACCGTTGCCGCACGAGTACCGGTGTGCGACAACGAGAAAGTGGTGGGTATGGCAGTCCCGGCACCACGGATCAGCGCCATGAAGCGGTCCGGCATCCGTGAGATCATGGATCTCGCGAACCGGCGGCCCGACACGATCAGGCTCGAGGTGGGGGAGCCCGACTTCGCCACCCCGGCGCACGTCGTCGAAGCCGCTTGTGCTGCGGCCCGGGGTGGTTACACGCATTACACCGCGAGCAGGGGGCTGCCCGAGGTACGCGAGGTCATCGCGGCGAAACTCAAGGCGGAGAACGGGATCGCCGCCGCGCCGGACGACATCCTGGTGACCTGTGGTGCCGTGAACGCGCTTTTCGAAACCCTCGCCGCGCTGGTGTCGCCGGGGGAGAAGATCCTGGTGCCGGACCCGGGCTGGCCGAACTACGAGATGATGGCCGCGACCCTGAGCGCGCGGGTCGAGCGTTATCCGCTGCTGCCCGGCAACGGCTTCCTTCCCGATCTCGAACGGCTCGACCGTCTCGCGGCGGACCCGGACGTGAAAGTCCTCGTCGTCAATTCACCGGGCAATCCCACCGGCGCGGTGTTCCCTCGGCCGGTGCTCGAGCGGCTGGTCGAGATCGCGCAGCGGCACGACCTTTTCCTCGTTTCCGACGAGTGTTACGAGCAGATCGTCTTCGAGGGCGAGCACGTCAGTCCCGCAACGCTGGCCGACGACGGCCGGGTGCTCAGCGTGTTCAGCATGTCCAAGAGCTACGCGATGACCGGCTGGCGGATGGGATACGTGACCGGCGATAGCGCACTGATCGAGCTCATCGCGAAGACTCAGGAGCCGGTGATCGCGTGCGCGACCGCGGTGGCGCAGAAAGCGGGACAGGCCGCACTGAGCGGCGACCAGTCCTATGTACGGGAAATGGTGGCGTCGTACCGTTCGCGGCGCGACATGGCGGTCGACCTGCTGCGTGCCGGTGGTGCGCTGATCAACGAACCGCGGGGCGCATTCTATGTGCTCGCCGACATTTCGTCCTGCGGCATGGATTCCGTCGCCTTCGCCCGTAGGCTCGTGACGGAGAAGCAGGTGGCGGTGGTCCCGGGTTCGACCTTCGGACCGGCCGGGTCGGCGATGGTGCGGCTCTCGCTTGCGACGGACCGGGAGCACCTGAGGATCGGTACGCAACGCCTGCTCGAGGCGCGGGAAGAATGGAGTCGGTGAATGCAGATCGCTGTCGTCTTGTACGACCGCTTCACGGCGCTCGACCTGGTCGGGCCCTACGAGGTACTGGCCGGGCTGCCCGGTGCCGAGGTGGTGACCGTGGCGGAGAAGCCGGGTCTCGTCACCGATGACGCCGGCACCCTTGCCATCCACGCGGCAGCCGGGCTGGACGAGGTGCCGCGCCCGGACGTCGTGCTCGTGCCGGGCGGGGTCGGCTCGCATTACCAGATGGCGGAAGGAAAACTGCACGAGTGGCTCCGCCGGGCCGACCGGACCAGCACCTGGACGGTGTCGGTGTGCACCGGATCGCTGATCCTCGCCGCGGCCGGTTTGCTGACCGGCCGCCGGGCCACGAGCCACTGGCTCGCCAAGGACCAGCTGGCGCTATACGGCGCGACGCCGGTGGACGAGCGAGTCGTCCTCGACGGGCACTACCTGACGGCCGCGGGGGTGTCCGCCGGGATCGACATGGGGCTGATCCTGGCGGGGAAGATCGCGGGTGAGGATGCGGCGCAGACGCGGCAGCTGATGATGGAGTACGCGCCGGAGCCGCCGTTTCGGGCGGGTTCTCCGGGGTCTGCGCCGGAGCGGGTGGTGGGTCCGGTTTTGGCTCGGCGTGAGGCGTTGTTGACCGGGACCGAGGCGGGCTGACGAGCGGGGGCGGGCTTCGGTCGGAAGCCCGCCCCCGCCCTGCCGGGATCAAGGGTGTCCGGCGATTTCGGTGATGGCGTCGCAAAACCGGTCGACCTCGGAGCGGGTCGTGTAGTGCAGGAAACCTGCGCGGGTCCAGCCACCGGCTTCCTCCCGGCCGTAGGCCAGGGAAGCGTTGAACGCATAGAGATTGCCCGCCGAAGTGAAGATACCCTGTTCGCCTAGCTGTTCTGCCACCTGCGCCGGTGAGCGGTGCGGGAGGGTGAACGAAAACGTGGGAGTGCGTTCCCCCGCTCGGTCCGGATCGGTGATTCCGTAGACCTTCAGCCCCTTGATCGACGCCATCCGGCGCAGTGCATGGGCGGACAGCTCCCGTTCGTGGGCACCGATCCGCGCGTAGGCGTCGTCCAGGCGCCGCCGTCGGTCGGGTCCTTTGCCAAGACCGGCTAGGTAGTCGACGGCCGCGACGAACCCGGCGATTGCCTCGTGTGGCTGGGTTCCGGTTTCGAACCGGTGTCCCGGCGGATTCTCGGCCGCCGGGCGGACCCGGTCTGCCGGCAGCGTGGTCGCGAGCTCCCGGTCGATCGCGGCAAGTCCCAGGTGCGGGCCGAAGAACTTGTACGGCGAGCAGAGCAGGACGTCGAGGCCGAAGGCCCGGCGGTCGATGCGTTCGTGCGGAGCGAAATGGACGGCGTCTCCCCAAGCCAGCGCGCCTGCTTCGTGCGCAAGACCGGTGATCCGGCGCACGTCGGTTTTCGACCCGAAAGCGTTCGAGGCAAGCGTGAACGCCACGACGCGGGTCCGATCACCGAGCAACGCGGCATACGCGTCCATGTCCAGCGTGGCGTCCTCGCGCCGGAGCGGCACCGTGCGGACGGCGAGCCCGAAGTCCTTGGCGATCTGCAACCAGGGTGACACGTTCCCCTCGTGCTCGAGTTCGGTGGTGATGATCTCGTCACCCGGTTTCAGCGTTCTCCCCACCGCGCGCGTGAGGGCATAGCTCAACGTGGTCATGTTCGCGCCGAAAGCGATTTCGCCCGGATCGGATCCGGTGAAATCCGCGGCGGCCCGGCGTGCCTCGTCGTAGATCGCCTCGGTTTCCCGTGACGTGACGAAAGCGCCGAGGGCATTCGCATTCGTGGTGAGAAGATACGAACGCATGGCCTCGGCGACCGTACCCGGTACCTGCGCCCCGGAAGGCCCGTCGAAATACACGACGGGACGGTCGTTCACGTGCCGCCGCAAAGCCGGAAAGCGATCGCGGATCTCGTTGACCGGCAAGGACATCATGGTTCTCCCCTGGGGTGAAGGTGCTGGCCGGATTCGGGACCAGGCTATCGCCGGGGAACCGGCGCCGGATTGTCCTTCACTGAAGAACCGCGCGGAACCCGTTGTGCGGACTCCCAAATGCTCAGCCTGCGGTGCGGCGCCGGTATGAGCGAGCGGCGAGTACCAGGCTGAGGCCGAGCCATTCGTCGACGCCGTCGAGGTCGAGGCCGAACATTTCCTGGAGTTTCCGGAGCCGGTAGCGCACGGTGTTCGCGTGGATGTGCAGCCGTTCGGCTGCGACGGTGATGTCTCCGCGCGCGATCAGGAGGGTGCTGAGGGTTTCGAGGTAGGCCGTTTGGTGTTCGGTGTCGTGCTGTTCGAGGCGGCGCAGTGGCAGGCAGTCGAGATCGTCGGGGCCGAGGCTGTCGAGGACGCGATGGAGAACCGCGACCGGCCGGACGTCGTCGATGGCCGCGACGAGCCCGCGGTGGCCGTCGTGGGTGAGGACCCGCAGCGAATCCTCGGCCTCCCGGCGGGAACGCTCGGCGTCGTGGACCCCGGCGGCGCCGCCGATTCCGATCCGGACGGTGGCCTTGCGCCCGCCCATCGACGCGTAGTTCGTCGCGAGTTCCCGCGTGCGGCGCAAGCTCGCGGTGTCGTCCTCGTCGACGGCCACCACCGCGTAGAGCATCCGGCCCGAACCGGCGACCGCGCCCGCCACGCGGTAGCTCGCGAGAAACAGTTCCAGTGCACTCCAGTGCCGTTCGACGCTCCGCTCGCGTCCGTTCCGGTCGGCCGGCTCGATCGCCAGTACCCGGAGCCGTTTGCCCGCGAGCCCGAACCGCTCGGCCGCTTCGACCTCGCCGCCGCGGCCGAAAAGCAGGGCGATCAATGCGGTTGCGTGCGCGCGGCGGGTGGCGCGCGACATCGCCTGGTCGCGAAGCAGGTGCAGGGCGGCGACCGCCGCGGCCTCCCGGAACTGCCGCAGCTGCGCGTCTCCGACCGGTCCGCTGACGACCGCCCACATCGAACCGAGCAGGTCGTCCCCGGCCCGGATGGCACAGGCGACCCGTGGCCGCATGCCGTCGATCTCGAAGTAGATCGGATCGCGGGACGAGTAGACGCGGTGCAGGATGTCCTGTTCCCGCAGCAGGGAAACCCACCGCTCGGGCACCCGGCGGCCGAGAATCGTCTCCCGGCGTCCCACGTCGATCTCCCCCTGGGTGACCGAGAACGCCAGCACCCGCAGGGATTCGTCCTCGATCGTGACCGGCCCGCCGATCAGATCGGTTGCGGTGTCGGCGATCGCGAACAGGCTGTTGCCGTCGGTACCCGCGGGGTCCTCGCCCGGTTTCGTGCGGACGAACAACAGCGACCGCATCAGGACCGCGAGATGCAGCCACGACGCGCCGCGGGGAACCGCGAGCACCGCGACCCCGGCGGCTTTCGCAGCCTGCCGGGAACGCTCGTCGAGGCCACCGCCGAGCTTGACGCACAACGCCGCCACCCCGGCGCGGCCGAGCTCGTACAGCGCAGCCGCGAGGTCGGCCGGACCGCGGATCCCCACCCCCAGCGCGATGGTGCCGGGGCTCAGCCCCGAGACGTCGTCCGGGTCGTACATGGCGACGTCGGAGACGCCCACCCCGAGGCCGGCCGGCGCGAGGACGACCTCCAGCAAAGCGTCGGACAAGGCGCTGACCAGTGATTCGAGATGAGCGCCGGGCGCGGGGTGGTCCACTCAGCACCCCTCCGGCCGGGTCAGCCGTTGCCGACGATCCGATCGGCGAGGTCCGCGTACTGGCCGGCGATGTCCTCGATCGAGAGCCGTCCGTCCGGGCGGGCCCAGGACACGACGTGCTCGCACAGGCTGACGAGCGCGAAGGCGGTGACGGTGACGTCCGAGAGCCGGAACTGCCCGGCGGCCACCCCGGCGCGGAGAATGCCGCGGAAGATCTCCATCACTTCCCGTTGCAGCCGGGTGAGCTCGCGCTGGTGCTCCGGGGACAGCACGTGGTCGAGCTGCGCGACCTGGACGATGGACGAGTACGTCATGACATCCGCCCGCAGGCCGAGCTGGAACTGCACGTAACGGCGTACCACGGCGCGCAGGCGGCCGGGCGGGTCGAGCGTCTCCGGTACGGCCAGCGCGTTCAGGAACCGCTTGAGGAAATCCTCGATGATCGCGTAGAGGATGTCCTCCTTCGAGGTGAAATGCCAGTACAGCGCCGGGGCCTTGATGCCGACCTCCCCGGCGATCGCGCTCACCGTCGTGCGGTCGTAACCGCGTTCGAGGAAGAGCCCGGACGCCACGGCGAGCACCCGTTCGCGGGTGTTCGCGGCTGCTGCCGGCGGGACTGGTTCGGCCATGCGTCCCACGATATCCGGGCGACGGTGCGTGACAAGCGGACCGTCGGACCCGGCGCGGCCCGTTCACGAGCCCGGTTCCGGGAGCGCCGCCAAGTACCTCGCCCTGACCTCGGCGCGATCCGTTTTCCCCGACGGCGTCCGCGGGAATTCCTCCTCGGACAGCACCCATTCCCCTGGCACGGCGTAGTCGGCCAGTGCCGCGGCAAGGTGCGCTCGGGCGAGCGCTTCGTCGAACACCGCACCCGGGCGCAGGCGCACGCTGGCCACCACCCGGGCCTGCAGGACCGGATCCGGCGCGCCGAAGACCACCGCTTCGGCCACAGCGGACAATTCGGCAAGGCGGGACTCGACGGTGGCGGGGAGGATCTTCTCGCCACCGCGGTTGATCACGTCGTCGGTGCGTCCGCTGAGCCACAGCAGACCGGCGTCGTCGACCTGCCCGACATCGCCCGTCCGCAGCCATTCGCCTGCCGTCTTCTGCGCGGTCAGGTCCGGGCGGCGCCAGTACTCCCGCATCCTCGTCGGACCGGCCACCCACACCTCGCCTGCGGTCCCGGCCGGAACCTCGCGGCCGAGGTCGTCGACGATCTTCATCCGCACCTCCGGCAGGGGAAGCCCCACGGAATCGCCGCAGCCGACGATCAGGTCCGGCGGCAGGGCCGTGCAGGCCGAGGTGAACTCGGTGAGCCCGTAGGCGTGGATCAGCCGGACCTGTGGCCAGCGCCGGAGCAGTTCGCTGCTCCAGGCGCCCGGCATCGGGCTGCCGCCGAAGAAGGCGGTCCTGGCCCGCGAGAACACGCGGTCGGCGTCGTCGGCCAGCATGAGCATGCGCAGGATGCTGGGCACCCCGACGAGGTAGGTGACCGGCCGCCGGGACAGCTCCTCGACGGCGGCTGCGGTGCGGTACCGGGGGAGCAGGTGGGTACAGCCGCCTGCGAGCAGCATGTGCCCGAGCTGGTCGGCGAATCCGGTGTTGTGGAACAGCGGCACGAGGACCAGCGTGCTGTCCTCGGGCGTGGTGCCCACCAGATCGACGGTGACGGCCGAGCCCATCAGCAGGGCATCGTGGGTGAGCACGGCACCTTTGGGCGCGCCGGTCGAACCGGACGTGAAGCTGATCAGCGCGAGGTCGCTACCGGCGGGCCGGCGGTTCGGCGGTACCGGTGCTGCGCGGTCGAGGGCGGTGCGGACCAGGGAATGCATTTCCCGCACCGGAATCCGGCTGTCCACTTCGGACACCAGCGCGCGGTGTGCTTCGTCGTGCACGGCCATCGCCGCGTCGAGGGTCGTGCACTGGTCCCGGAACTGGCGTGGGCTGATCCGGTTGCTGGTCGGCGCGATCACCGCACCCGCCCGCAACGCCGCGAGGTACACGATCACCCAGCTGGTGCTGTTCGCGCCCGCCAGTGCAATGCGGTCGCCTGCCGAGATGCCGTCCGCCACGAGGGCGCCGGCCACGCGGTCCACGGCGTGCTCGAGCTGCCGGAAGGTCCAGGCTTCGTCCTCGCACCGCAGCGCCGGCCGGTCCGGTGCCGCCGTGGCCCACGAGCTCAGCGCCTGCTCGATGGTGGCCGGGGAGTGCGGAATGCTGGTCGCCGGACTGTTCATTGTGGCGACCCGATCGGCAGGGGCACGAATCCTTGCGGGGATCCGCTGCGTTCCGTCCACAGTTCTTCGAACAGCGGCAAGGTCGCCCGCCACGGCAGGACCTCGGCGCCGTGCGCACCGGCCGGAGCTCCGTGCCGGGCGAGGACGAGCGTGGCCACCGCGGCGCCGATCCCGGTCGTGCGCGCCATCACGTCATCATCCACAATGGACTGACTGTCGACCACCGTCGTCCCGCGCAAGGCTTGGACGAGGGCGGCGGTGCACGCCTCACCGCCCCGTCGCCCGCGCTTGCGATGCCGGTCCCACATCAGCTTCCAGAGGAACTCCGCCGGTTCGACGCCGGTACCGTTCACCTCGACCCGGCTGTCGTCGTGGCCGAAGCCGATCCGGCCGAGCGTCGAGAACGCTGCGTTCGCCCACGCCGGTTGCAGCGCTCCTTTGCAGCTGGCGTAACGCAGGTGCGGAAACTGCCGGACGAGGGTGAACGGCTCGGGGTGGGCGGTGTCGTAGACCTCGACCGCACCGATCGGTTCCGGGAAACGGAAGGTCTGCGCGGTCGCCGGGACGAAACCGGGGGACCGCTCCCACGTGCCGTCGCGGTACACCGGGCACGGCGTCACCGCCATGTGCAGCATATGGCGCAACGGCGCGAGCCCGCCCGGGTCGCTTTCGTGCACCATCCAGGCGATCTGCACACCGTCGGCCTGCGGATTCTCTTCGAGGAGCCGGCAGGCCAGCCAGTTGGTCACCCCCGGGGAAAACCCGGCGCCGGTCAGCACGGGTACGCCTGCGGTCACTGCCTCGTCGTGCAACGACAGCACGGCCTCGGTGCCGGATACGTCGTCGGAGATGTCCAGGTAGGCGCTCCCCGCGGCGATGGCGGCCCGCGCCGCGCGGGCGGATCCGGCGAAGAACGGACCGGTCAGGTTGAGGACCACGTCGACGCCCGTGAAGTCCAGTGGCGCGGTGGCGATGTCCGCCGTTCTCGCGGAAATCCGCCGGGGATCCTTGCCGGCCGCTTCGGCCACGGCCTCGGCGCTGCGGTCGTAACCGGCGAAGTCCGCATCCGGTAGCCGGTCGAGGAGAATCTCCAGCGTGGCCAGGCCCATCCGGCCGAGCCCCAGGATCGCGATGGTGCGCCTCATGCGGGTGTCTGCCTCCGGTTCACGGGTGGATGCTCCGGCTCAGGCCGGACGCGGGGTCAGGAACGTGCCGAGGATGTTGTGCGTGATCGCCTCGACATACGGGTCGTGCAGGCGCAAGCCGTTCACCCATTCGCAGGTGGCGGCGGTGAACACCTCGCCCTCGCCACGGGTGAAGGCCACGATCATGCCGCTGCCGCGGCTGCTCCGGGCGAGGCCCTCCTCGCCGTCCTCGCCGAGGATCGCCGCACGGAACCGGGCGTCGCCGTCGCCGATCATCAGCGAGTCGGCGTACTCGGGCAGCCCGTCCTCGGCGGCGGTCGCCCAGTTCATCGCCAGGATCTCGGTCGTCTCGGGGGCACCGTCGGTGTACCGGGGATGGGGCAGCCCGTCGCGCATTTCGTAGTCCAGGCCGTCCATTTCGAAGGAGAACACATTGCTCTCGTCACCGAACATGTCGCCGTAGCCGAGACCGGTGCCCCGCAACGCCCAATGTGCTGGCCGGAAGACCGTGAACCCGCGGGCGGCGCGGGGAGCCATGCCGCCGAAAGCCGCGTACAGACCACGCAAGGCGTTGACGCCGAAGGTGGTCGCGCCGGGATTGCCGACCAAGGGATCTTCCCAAGCCCCGGTCATCCGGGTGCGGTCGGTACCGGTGATCGGGTCGTGGTCGCGGGCGTCGTATTTGTACGCCACCTGACCGCCGTCCTCGAGCCGGATTTGCCAGGTGAAATTCCCGGCGAACCGGGCGACCCGGCCGCCGTGGGTGACGAACGAGTCGACGGCGGCCCGCATTTCGGCCGTCCAGTACTCGTCGTGCCCGATGAACGACGCGCACCGGTACGCGTCGAGCAATCCGGGCTCGCCGTGGAGGTCGTCCTGGGTGTAGACGTCCACTCGGTAACCGGCGGCTTCCGCCCACTGCACGAAATGCCGTTCGAAGGTGGCCCATCCCGCGGCTGCGTAGTACTTCGAGTAGGAATTCAGGTTCGCCCATTCGATCGCCTCGTACCGTGCGGGCAATGCCGATTTCGGCCGGGTCTCGTTGACCCAGCGCGGGGCGCCGGGCGGGAGCCACACCTGCCCGCGCGCCCAGGGCCGCTGCGCGGACAGGATCGGCGACCGTCCGCGCGGGGTCCCGGGATGCCTGCCGAAGTAGTGGTTCGCGCCGCCCCAGTCGTTGTAGGCGGCCCAGGTCGACGTCGCGAGTACCAGCGCGATCGCGTCCGGCCTCGGCACCGCGGGCTTGACCACGAACAGATGGTGGCCGAGGACCTTGCCGCCGTTCTCGCCCGCGGTGCTCAGTTCCACGAGGTACGTGCCGGGTTCGACGTCGTTGCCCAGGCTCACTTCTGCCGTCGGCGCCCAGCCGCAGCCGTCGCGGTACGCGTACTCCGGGACGGCTTGGAACGCAGTTGCCTGTTCGCTGTCGTGGATCTCCTCGCGCTGTCCGCCGTCGTGCCGGATGCGGATGCGCAGCGCCGGTTCGGTCGACGAGACGAACAGGGTGACGGTCTCGCCGGGGGAGTAGCTCCTGCGGTCGCTGTAGCACCAGGCACCGGGTGCGCCGTGCAGGTCCGGGATCTCGACCCACACTCGCCGGGCGCCGGTCGAGATGCCGGATACGACCGACGGGGTTTCGTCCCCCGGCCGCTCTCCCCGTGCCGCCGTCATGCGTTCACCACTCCGGACTGCTGGCCGGTCGGCAACGGATGGTCGGTACCGGTGGTCGGCACCGGCCGCGCCAGCAGGGACGCGACCAGGGTCACGACACCGGAAGCGGCGAGCAACGCCGCGGCCGGCCAGTAGGCACCGCCGGCGCGCTCGACCAGGTAACTGGTGAGCAGGGGGAGCAAGCTGCCGCCCACGATTGCGGAAAGCTGGTAGCACAACGAGATTCCGCTGTAGCGCAGATGCGTGGGGAACAGGTCGGCCAGCAGCGACGAGAGCGCCCCGTAGTGCCCCATCAGCAGCACGTAGCCGACCGTCAGCGCGATGATGAGCCCGGCTGTGCCCCAATGCACGGTGAGCAGGAAACCGGGAAACGCCCATGCCGCGGTCAGCAGGCCGCCGAGCGCGGCGAACTTGCGCCGGTCCCGCCCGTCGAGCAGCCGGATCACCACCGCGAGCGCGAGCACGGCCGCCGCCGAGGCGATCACGAGGCCGTTCGTCCCGGCGCTCGCGGGTACGCCGAGCCGGGATTTCGCATAGCTCGGCAGGAAATTCACCAGGATCAGCAAGCTGTGCGCGATGACCGTGACACCGGTGCCGACGAGCACCACCCGCCAGAACTGCTTGACCACCGACACCACCGGGACACTGACGACCTGGTCACGGGCCTTCGCCTCGACGAAACTGGCCGACTCCTCGATCCTCAGCCGCACGACGAGACCGACCAGCAGCAGGACGATCGACAGCAGGAACGGCACGCGCCAGCCCCACGCCCGGTACGCCTCGGCGGGCATCAGCTGGAACAGCGCGATGACGGCCGAGGACAGGAGCAGGCCCAGCGGGCTGCCGAACTGGGGAAGCGAGCCGTAGAAGGCGCGTTTGGCCCGCGGCGCGTGCTCCACCGCGAGCAGCACCGCGCCACCCCATTCGCCGCCGACGGCAAGGCCCTGTACCAGCCGCAGGGCCACCAGGATGATCGGCGCCCAGATCCCGATCCGGTCGTAGGTCGGGATCAGCCCGACGAGACTCGTGGCGAGCCCCATCATCAGCAGCGACACGACCAGCGTCTTCTTCCGGCCTGCCCGGTCGCCGAAATGGGCGAAGAGCAGGCCGCCGAGCGGACGGGTCAGGAATCCGGCGCCGAGCGTCGAAAACGCGAGCAGCGAACTGGTCAGCGGATCGCTCGCGGGAAAGAACTGCGAGCCGAGCACGAGCACGACCGTGGTGCCGAAGACGAAGAAATCGTAGAACTCGATGGTGGTCCCGATCAGGGCCGCGGCACCGACGCCGCGTGCGCTCATCGGGCGATGCCTGGCCGGCTGCCGTGGTGCACTCATCAGACTCCTGCCGCAGGGGAAGACGGGGGACGGCGCAATCTCTTTAATGGTATTAAGGAGAGAGTCTAGAACTCGTCCCGGGCCGCGTCAACGGCCGCGGGAATTTCGTGGCAGGGCGGCCGATCCGGCCCGGGAAAACCGGGTCCGGCTGGGCAGTCCGGCATTGGTCGCGTACGGTTGCCCGGTGAGTTCCGGAAAGCCGGCGCGAAGGAAACGATCGCCGCAGAAGCAGCGGTCCGGCGACCGCACGGGGGCCCGTGACGCAATACTGGCTGCCGCGCACCAGCTGTTCGCCGCGCGGGGGTACAGCGGCACCAGCACGATCGCGATCGCGGAGCAGGTCGGCATGCGTGCCCCGGCGCTGTACTGGCATTTCGCCTCGAAGGAAGCGATCCTGTTCGCCATCATCGAGCGGTCGTTCGCCGACTTCCACCGGTCGCTGCGGTTCACCGCGGACGGCCCGGAAGCACGGCTGACCGAACTGGTGCGCAGCTATGTCACATTCCAGCTCGAACAGTCCCCGGAAACGGCTGTCTTTTCTTCGTATCCCGCGTTGAGCATGCTCGGGAACATTCTCACCGAAGAGCACCAGGACCAGCTTCGCGCCATGCAGCGGGAAGTGTACGAACTGTTCAAGGAATGCCTGACCAGTGGCGCCGTATCGGGCGAGTTCCGGATCGGGGACACGAGTGTCACGGCTTTTGCCATGATCAGTCTCTGCGAGTACGTGAACACGTGGGCACAGCAGGGCGGCAAGCGGACCCCGCGGGAAATCGCCGCGGAGTACGTGGTGTTCGCGCTGCGGATGGCCGGGGTCGCGGGGTACTGAACCCGGTCACGTCATCAGGACGATGATCTCGGCCACGCAGGCGGGTTTCGCCGAACCCTCCCGTTCCACCACCACCTCGGTCACGAGTCTCGTGCCGTTCGGGCGTTCGGTGGCTTCCCACAGGGTGATCCGGCCGCGCAGGCGGGAACCGGCCGGTACCGGCTCGGGGAACCGGACCCGGTCCGAGCCGTAGTTCAGCGACGCGTTCAGCCCGTTGACGGTGTAGACCTCGTCCGAGAACCAGGCCATCAGCGACATGACGAGGTACCCGTGGGCGATCGTCGATCCGTGCGGGCTGCGCGCCGCCCGCCCTGGATCGACGTGAATCCACTGCTCGTCGCGGGTCACCCTGGCGAAATCGTCGATGTCCTGCTGGGTGATCGTGATCCAGTCACTCGTGCCCACCTCCTCGCCGACGGAGCGCCTGAGGTCGTCGATGTCCTCGAACACGCGTGGTGCCATGGGATCCTGCTTTCGTCAGGGGGTCAGCGAACTGCGAACACGGCGCGTCCGAGAAGCCGGCGTTCGGCCATTTCCCGGAGCGCGGAAGAGTATTCCTTCAACGGGCGTACCGAATGGATGATCGGGCTGATGGTGCCGTTCCGGATCAGGCCGGTGAGCACGGCCCACTGCTCTTGCGAACGGCCGTGCTCGATCATGTACGACTGTTCCACGCCCCGGATGTCCGTGTTGTTCATGAGCAAGCGGTTCACCTTGACCCGGGGGATCTCGCCGGAGGTGAACCCGACGACCATCAGCCGCCCCATCGGGGCGAGACTGCGCAGCGAGTCGGTGACGACTTCCCCGCCGACCACGTCGATCACGACGTCCACCCCGCGGCCGTTGGTGATTTCCCTTGGCACCGCCGGGATCTGCTCCCGCCGGAGCACGTGGTCCGCCCCGGCCTGCCCGGCTATCCTCGCCTTCGCCTCGGACGACACGACCCCGATCGTGCGAGCACCCAGCCCGCGCGCGACCTGGATACAGGCCGTGCCGACGCCACCGGCGGCACCGTGGATCAGCACGGTTTCGCCCGGTGCCAGGTTTCCCCGGACGGCAAGGGCGAAATGCGCGGTCAAGTAGTTCATCGGAAGCGCTGCGCCGTCGCCGAGCGAAACTCCGTCCGGGAGCGGATACACCTGGGTGACGGGCACCGTGACCACTTCGGCGGCGGCACCGGAGTCGAGGAACCCGGCAATGCGGTCGTTCTCGCGCAGCCCGCTGCCCGCCGGTGCCTCGAGCACGATCCCGGAGAAGTCGGAACCGAGCACGAAGGGCGCCTCGGGCTGCTGGTGGTACAAGCCCTGCGCCATCAGCAGATCGGGAAATCCCGCTGCGACGTAGTGGACTTCCACGAGCACCTCACCGCGGCCACGTTCGGGTGCCGCGACGTCCCGGACCCGGGCCGAGGCGGGCCCGTCCGGCTCTTCGACGCAGATCGCTCGCAAGGTTCCGGCGCCTCCTCGTCCTTAATGCCGTTAAGGACGGTAGCAACGAGCGTCGGCACTGTCAACGCGGGAGGATCCGGCACCTGACTCTTGACCAGCAGGTTCGGCGTCGTGGTCAGGTGATCGGGGAAAAGGATTGGACGCCCGGCCCGCGGGCCGGTACCTTGCAACCGGCCGTGACACGTCCGAGGAGGTGAGACCCATGAACGCAGTACCGAAGTGGGTGCTCCCCCTGCCCGTTGCGGTCGGGTGGTTGACGTAGGTGTCGCCGGGAGCGCCTTGGCACTCCCGAAAGGCAATACCGATGGACTCTTCGCAGGAAAAAACGCCGTCGTTCGACGTGATCATCGCCGGGTGCGGGCCGACCGGCGCGATGCTTGCCGCCGAGCTCAGGCTGCACGAGGTACGGGTGCTCGTTCTCGAGAAGGAAACCGAGCCGGCGCCGTACGTTCGCATTGTCGGGCTGCATATTCGCAGTATCGAGCTGATGGCGATGCGCGGACTGCTGGATCGCCTTCTCGCGCACGGACGACAGCGTCCGGCCGGGGGATTCTTCGCGGCCATTCCCACACCTGCGCCGGAGGGGCTGGACTCCGCGCACGCGTACCTGCTGGGCATTCCGCAGCCGGTCATCGTTCGGCTGCTCGAAGAACATGCGATCGAGCTGGGTGCGCAGGTCCGGCGTGGTTGTGTGGTGGCCGGGGTCGAGCAGGACGACGAGGGGGTCACCGTCGAGCTGGCCGACGGGGAACAGCTGCGGTCGCGGTATCTCGTCGGTTGCGACGGCGCGCGCAGTACGGTGCGCAAGCTGCTCGGCGTCGGCTTTCCCGGTGAGCCATCGCGGAACGACACACTGCACGGCGAGATGGAAGTCGGTGTGCCGCCGGAGGAAATTGCCGCCAAGGTGAGCCATCGGCGGTTGCAGCTCCGGCCCGTAGGCGGTGGGGTTTACACCGTCGTGGTCCCCGCTGCGGGAGTCGGCGACCGCGCGGAACCGCCCACGCTCGAGGATTTCCGGCAGCAGCTGCGGGCCGTCGCCGGAACCGATTTCGGGGTGCACTCGCCGCGCTGGTTGTCCCGTTTCGGCGATGCGACGCGGCTGGCCGAGCGGTACCGGACCGGGCGGGTGCTGCTGGCCGGCGATGCCGCACACATCCATCCGCCCACCGGCGGGCAGGGTCTCAACCTGGGGATTCAGGACGCGGTCAACCTCGGCTGGAAACTGGCCGGGCAGATCCGCGGCTGGGCGCCGGAACCACTGCTGGACACCTATCACGCGGAACGGCATCCGGTCGCCGAGGACGTGCTGGACAACACCCGTGCCCAGATGGAACTGTCGGCCGCCGGACCCGGTCCGCAGGCCGTGCGCCGGCTGCTCACCGAACTGATGAAGTTCGACGAGGTGAACCGCTACCTGATCGAGAAGATCACCGCGATCGACCTCCGTTACGACTTCGGCGCGGGCCCGGACCTCCTCGGCCGCCGCCTGCGCGACCTCGATCTCGAACAGGGCCGCGTCTACGACCGGCTGCATCGGGGCCGCGGCCTGCTCCTGGACCGCACCGAACGGCTGACCGTCGGCGGCCGGTCGGACCGGGTCGATTACCTCGCGGATCCCCTTGCGGTACTGGATGTTCCGGGAATCCTGCTCCGCCCCGACGGCTACGTCGCCTGGATCGGCGACGATCAGCAGGACCTGGACGACCATCTCTCCCGCTGGTTCGGCACACCCGCCACCGGGCAACGGGGATGAGGAAGTGCGCACTTCCAAGAGGAAAGGGCAAGCATGGAGTTTCCGTGGCCGATCGGGCATTTCCGCCGGTACCCTCGCGGCGACGGCTGACCCGAAGGAAGTTTGATGCGCGTTCTTCTCACCACCCAGCCCGGACACGGGCACTTCGACCCGATGGTGCCGTACGCCGCGGCGCTCCGGACGGCCGGTCACGAAGTACGGTTCGGGAGCAGCGCGGTGTTCGGCCCGGCCGTCGAGACCGCCGGGTTCGATTTCACCGCCATCGGCGAGAACTTCAGCTGGGACAACGCGGAGGTGACGTTCCCCGAGTCGGTGGAGTACGCGCGCCGGGGTCAGGGACTGGCGTACTCCAACGTCATCACCTGGACCAGATGGAATCCGGCGGCGGCCCGCGACCTGATCGCCTCGTTCGACAGCTGGCGACCGGACGTCCTGATCCGCGAGTTCGCGGAGAACGGAGCCACGCTCGCGGGCCAGGTCGCGGGCATTCCGGTGATCTGCGCTTCGTGGTCGGCCCTGCCGACGGACGCGCGACGCTGGGGGTCGGTGCTCGACTGGCCGTGGGTGCTCGACCGGTACCGGAGTGAGGCGACGGCCCTCGGGATCGAACTCGACGACGCCACCGCGACATGGGGCAGGCAGCTGACGCTCACCAGCCTGCCTCCGTCCTGGTTCACCGGGGCCGAGACAGAAGCGACCGTGCGGCACTTCCGCCTTCCGCTGGCCGACAGTCCGGCCACTCCAGGTCCGCCTTGGCTGGCTGCACTCGGTCGCGAACGTCCGCTCGTGTACGCGACCCTCGGCACGGTCTTCAACCGGCTGCGCAAGGCCCGCCAGCCCTTGATCGACGGTCTCGCCGAACTCGATGTGGACGTGCTGCTGACGGTCGGCAGCACGGTCGACCCGGATTCCCTCGGTCCGGTCCCGCCGAGGATGCGCATCGAACGTTTCGTGCCGCAGGCCTACGCCATGTCCCAAGCGTCGCTGGTGGTGAGCCACGCGGGCTTGGGCACCATGCTCGGCGCGATTTATCACGGCGTGCCGATGGTGTCCATCGTCCTCGGCGCCGAACATCCCCTCAACGCGGCGAGCGCCGCCGAGGCCGGGCTGGCACTCCCGCTGAACCTGGCCGACCTCGACGCCGACCGGATCGCCACCACCGCACAGCACGCGTTGGACGATCCCGTGCTCCGAGCGACGGCCGACAAGGTCCGGAAGGAGTGCGACAACCTGGAGACCGTCGATCAGGTTGTGCCGCTTGTCGAAAGCTACGTGGAAACCGGGAACACCTCGCCGGAACGGTGACCGAGCCGAACGGCAGCGGGCAGTACCCGATGACGTCAATCCGGTTCGGCGGTCAGGTCGCCGGGCAGGACCGTCGCGATGAGACCGGCGACGAACTGCGGCACCTCGGCCGGGTCCAGCACCAGGCGGGGCTCGTTGTGGTCGGGGCCCTGGAAGACCTCGACCGAGTGCACCCCCGGGTCGTCGGCGCCTTCCGCGACCCCGATGATCGTCCAGTTCCGGTGCCGGGTGTTGGCAAAATGACTGAATCCGGGACGATCCACGGAGTCTCCTCGGCGCTGTTGTCGATCTTGCCGGAAGGCTAGCAGGACGAGGTCCGCAACTCGCGGTCGAGCAGCTTGCCCGGACGGTCACCGTAGCCCCGCCCGAGTCGCCCGCAGGAGGAATTTTTCGGCAGAATGGTCGTCAAGATCAAGTGCCGAGGATGGGGAGGTACCTCCAGTGCGGGTGGCTGTGGCAGCCGTTGCGGCAGCGGCCCTGATGGCAGGGCTGTGCCCGGCGCTGCCGGCGAGTGCGGACGGTGCCGATCCGGTGGTGCACTGGGCGCCGTGCGTCCGGGAGGATGTCCACGCCGGTCTCGAATGCGGTGTCGTCACCGTGCCGATCGACTGGGATGCGCCGGGCAGTGGCAGGTTCGGCGTGGCGGTGTATCGGCTCAAGGCCCGCGGTCCGGCGAAGGGCACGATCGTGAACCTTCCCAGTGGTCCCGGAGAGACCGGCGACATTGCGTTCGCCACGCTCGGCAAGGTCGTCCCGGACTACGACCTGGTCGGCATCGATCCGCGCGGGGTCGGCGGCAGCAGTCCGCTGACCTGCACGGTCACCAGCGACCTCGCTCTTCCGCCGATTCTGCCGCCGGTGACCCGGTCCGGCTTCGAGAAGCTGAACGCGGACCAGCAGCGGTTCCGGCAGCACTGTGCCACCGAGCCGCCCGCCGTGCTTTCCCACCTGGGCACCGACAGCGTGGCCCGCGATCTCGAATACGTGCGGCAGGCCCTGCGCTTGGAGCAGGTCACCCTGTACGGCCACTCCTACGGAACCCTGCTGGCCGAGAAGTACCTCGCCCGGTACGGCCAGCACGTGCGAGCGGCGGTCCTGGAAGGCGTGATGGATCCGACGCAGGACCGGCGGAGCTTCGTCACCGCCCCGGCGGAGGCGGCCGAGGCGGCCTTCGGCGAATTCACCACCTGGTGCGGTGCAACAGAGTCCTGCGCGTTGCACGGCAAGGACGTCGAGGCGTTGCTGCGCAAGGCACAGCAGCTGGCGGACGAGGGAAAAATCCCCGGGTCGTTCGCCAGCCGCCGATGGACGGCCGAGGTCGTGACCCTGGCGGTGGGCCTCCAAGCCGGCCGCGGCAGCAGCGCGTACGCCGATCTGGCGACGACGCTCGCCGCGCTGGCCGACGGCCGGAATCCGGAGCCGGAACGTCCCGGGGAAGACCCGCCGGGGCAGAGGTTCCCCTATGCCGACCCCATCGTGTGCCAGGACTTCGCAGCCGCGGTACGCGGCCCGGCGGACGGGGCGGGCGATCTCGCTGCCACCCGGCGGGTCGCGCCGACGGTCGGCTACGACCCGAACTCGAGCCAGTACACCGCACTCTGCGTCGGCTGGCCCGGACCGGCGCCCGGGGTGGCGGGCCGCCCGGTCACGTCGGCGAGCACGACGCCGGCGCTGCTGGTGAGCAACACCGGGGACACCGCAACGCCCGCGCCATGGGCCCACTCGGTGGCGCGGCAGCTGGCCAGCCAGGCCCGGCTGCTGTCGGTGGACCGCACGACGCACGAGAGCAGCGCCGGAGAGCCGGGCTGCGCCGGGGACGCCATCCGGGACTACGTGACGACTCTCCGGTTGCCTGCGCCGGGCACTGTCTGCGTCCCCGATTGAGAGTGCCCGGCCTGCTCACGGCACAACGGTGTTACTCGGGAGCGAGGGCTGTGCGCAGGGCGCGGTCCCGCACGTCCGGGTCCGAGTGGCTGCGCAGCGCCGACACCAGGTCGCGCCACGGGGGTCGCTATCCCGTGTTCGCGCCGGTCTGGGCGGTGATGCCGATCCCGTCGGGGTGGGCGTGAGATTCCGTGCGGTGTCGAGCGATCCGGGACGGCCTGCTCACGGTACAACCGATCACTCGGGAGCGAGGGCTGTGCGCAGGGCGCGGTCCCGTACGTCCGGGTCCGAGTGGCCGCGCAGCCCCGACAGCAGGTCGCGCCACGGGGCTGGCCATCCGGTGTTCGCACCGGCATGAGCGGCGATGCCGACGGCCAGCAGGGCCTCCGTCGGCGTGGCCGTGAGGTTCCGTGCGGTGTCCAGCAATCCGGGGCGGTCGTGGGCGGACAGCCAGTCCTCCAGCCGGTCCGTGACCTGCCAGGCCAGTGCGGGCCGGTCGGCGAGGGCGGCGATCCGGCGCAGGGCCGGGAGCAGGTCGCCGCGGTGGGGCAGGGCGGCGACGGCCAGCATGAGCGCGTCTGTACGGCTGTCCGGGTCGGCCGCCAGCGTCACCGACAGTTCTTCCGCAGCGCCGAGCAGCCCGGTGTCCGACTGCGACCCGAGGCAGTCGACTAAGTGGCGTAACCGTTGCCGCGCAGGCAGATCGCGGTCGGGGGCGACGAACTCGTCCGCGCCGGTCAGGGTTTCGACCACGGCTCGCAGCGGCGCCGGATCGCCGGTGACGGCGCATGCGGTGATCACGGCGTCGACGGCCTCCCGCCAGGTGGCGGTGTGCGTCAGGTCGCCGATCAGCGCGGCCAGTTCCGGCGTGCCTGCGCGGTCCCAGGCGCTCCAGGCAGGCCACTTGGCCAATCCGATCCGCGCGACCTCCGGATCGGCATTGCTGGCCACGGCCCGCACCAAAGCGCCGTACCGCGGCCGGTGCCGCTCGGCGATGTGCAGCGGACCGGGTTCGGCCAACGCGGTGGCCACGTCGGACAGGCTGGCCGCCTCCGTGAGCCACTGCCAAGCCCGGTCGTCGTCGAGCAGCCACCGCGCTGCCGACACGATGCTGCGGCGAACGTCCCGATGCAGGTCCGGATCTGCCCACATCGCGGCCAGTTCACCGGACGCGTCCGGCACGCGGTGTTCGGCGATGAGCCGCGTCGCTTCCTTCCGCGATGTCACCTTCCGCCCGGCCAGGACGGGGCGGAGCACCGCGATCAGCTCAGCAGGCGGTACGGAACGGGCGGAGCGCCGTGCCGAAGAAAGCGCGACCTGGGCACGGTCGGTTCCGGCGTAACCGAGCAAGATGTCCAGCGCATCAGCGGTCCCGGCCAGCGCGGCTTCCACCACGGCGACCTCGTCGTCCGACAGCAACGGCTGCAAGGCATCAGCGCCGATGCCGGGCAGGTTTGCCCAGCGGCGAATCACCGACACCCGTTTCCACACCGGTTCCTCGGGCGAAGTCGCCACGTTCGCGAGCAGTTCGGCGTACCGGGCGACCTGTGCGGGTAACCACCGCCGCTGCCCGTGCGCGAACACCGGCAGCTCGTCGGGCGGCCCGTCCAGCACGTGGTCGAGCAGGTCGGTCCGGCGAAGGCTGATCGCGTCCGCCACCGCGGTCACCGTGATCGTGGACGGATCACGGCGGACCACGACTTCGACGCGCCCGTCCCGGGTCTCCGGGGGTGCCAGCCACAGCTGAATCGCTTGCTGTGCAACGGTTTCGTCGGCCGCGGTCGTTGCCTCGGCCACGTAGTCCTGCAGGTCGGGCATCGGCCAAGCCCGCCGCTGCAAGCTCGATGCCAGCGACAGGGCCAGGTCGAAGCGACCGGCGCGCGCGTCGGCGGCAATCCGTGGTTGCAATGCCGTGAACAGGACGTCCTCGGCGTTGCGAGGGAGGTCCCGGCCGATCCCGCGCAGGTCGGGCGTTTCCGCGTGGTCGACGGACAACTGCAGGATCCGCAGTCCGCTGCCGACCATGCCGGACTGCGCGGTCAGCGTCCCGTGCCGGATCAGTCGCGCCGCCAAGGTGAGGATTTCCTGCCTGGTGGCCCAGGACGCGTCCCGGGCCTGGACCGCGTCGGTGGCCAGCTTCTCCAGGTCGGCCGAGACCAGCAGCCACCCCGGGATCGCGCCGACCGCTTCGAGTGCGGCATAGCGGACCGGGTCCTGCTCACCGGACAGCCGGGTCAGCGACGCCAGCAGGCGGGCGACGACGTCCGGGTCCCGCGTGGCGGCCGCCGCGCCGATCAGGAACGCGTAGGCCTCCGCCCGCTCGTCCGCGGACGGGTGCGCCGTCCGGGCGCGCAGCACCGGCTCGGCCTCCGGCCACGGCAGCCGCGCCGTGACTTCCGACCGGAGGGACGGATCCTCGGCGACCGGCCGGGTGGCCAGCAGCCGGCGCGCCTGCTCGTGCCGGGTTCGCCACGGCAGGAGGTCCAGCAGCGACAGCGAAAGCAGGTTGCGGTCACCCAGTGCGCCGTTCAGCACCGCCGCCCGCCGGGAGGGCGGCAACCCGCGCAGCAACTCGGCCAGCCGGGTGTCGTCGGTGATGAGGGAACGCGCGAGCACGATCAGGGAAGCGTCCGACGCCCCGCGCAGCGCGCGCCGGAGGTTCCGGCCGAGCCCGAACCACCACGTGCGCCGCCCGGGATCGGCGAGGACCGCGGCAACGCGATCCGGATCGGCCGCGGTCAGGGCGGCCAGCCAGCGGTCCGAGCCCGGCGGCAGGTCGGTGACCGGTCCCGAGTGCGCCAGCAACTCGATGACCTGCCCGGCGTCGTGCCGGACCAGGTGCCGCAGTCCCGGACCGAACCACGCCCACCCGCCGTCCCGTCCGGCCTCGCTCGCGTCGGTCAGCCGGCGGCGCAGGTGAGCGAGCACGGCCGCGGGATGCCGGTGGGTCAACGCCGCCACGTTCGGCACCGCGAAATCCAGCTCCGGCAACAGCCTTTCCACGGTGTCCGCGGCACACGCGGGCAGCACGGCCGCGGCCTCGTGGTCACCGAACCGCTCGCGTACCAGCGGCAGCAGATTCCCGGCCCATTCGGCTGCGCCGGTTGCCCGCATCGCACGGTAGAGCGCATGCCGCCACGCGAGGGGCGCTGTCGGCAACGCCTGCGCGACGACGTCGAAGTGCCGGTCGTGCCGGGCGCAGTGGCCCATGACCCGCCCGGCGTCCCCAGTGGTGAGGCAGCGCCGCAGGTGGGTGTCGTCGTCCGCGATCATCGCCATCGTCGCGGCCCACGCCCGCGGAATCCCCGGTACCGCGTCGAGCTCCGCCAGCAGCCTGCTCAACTCCGCGGTTCCGGCCAGCGCGCGTGCAGTGTCGGCGATGACCCGCTGGCGTGCGGGAAAAGCCAGCGGGGTCACCTGTTCCACCAAGGCGCGCATGTCCATTGCCGGGATTATTCCGGGCTGCAGTGAGACGGGAAATCCGGGCTGGGTTCAAGCAGTTCGATTCAGGTCAGAGCTTCGCCCCTCGTGCGGTCCACGCGGCCATCTCGCCGTCCGCGATCGTCAAGGTCACCAGCCAGCGATCGCTGCGGCGCAGCAGATAGACGTGTTCCCATTCCGCGATCAGTTCTTCGTTCTCACCCCACACCCGGTACGCCATCCGGGCCTCGGCGACGCCGGGGAAGAGTTCCGTCGCGGTCAGGAGCTTGCCCTCCGGGCGGGCCACCCCCTGGCTGCGATAGAAATCCATCAGATTTCCGCAATGGCCGCGAAATTCCTGCACGTCCATCGCGGAGTTGCCGGTGGCCGACGGGAACAATCCGACCGGCTCCCACAGCGCGGCTACCGCGTCGGCGTCGAAGCGGGCGAAGGCGTCGACGTACGATTCGAAGAATGCGGCGATCTCGTCTTGAAAGGTCATCGGGGTTCTCCCAGCGGCGGGCGATCAGCGGGTGGCGACACCGGAAACGTAGAACCGGCTGAGTTTCGTCCCGCCATCGGGGTCTTCGTTGGCCTTCTCGAGCACGCTCGCCATTCTCTCCATCGTCTGTTCCAGGACACCCGCCTTTTCCAACGCCAGGCTACAGGCCCGGGAGACCGGGTGGACCTGGTCGAGCCCGGCGAGGAATTCCCGCGGTGCCGGACCGGTGGTGACGTCGGGATGCTTCGTCACCTGGACCTGGAAGCCCTGTGCAGCGAAGAGCGCACGCATTTCGGCCTCATTTCCCCAATAGCTGTAGGGAAACGGCGCATGTCCGACGACCGCGGCCGTGTCGCTGATCTGGATTTTCGCCGCTTCGGAGATCGCGTCTCCGCCGAACCAGCCGGTCCACACGATCCGTCCGGTCGGTTTCACGACCCGGGCCATTTCGGCGATCGCGGCTTCGCGGTCGGCGCCGAACATCAGGGAGATTGCATCGATCACGACGTCGAAACTGGCGTCGGGAAAGGGCAGCCGGGCGACATCCGCGAGTTCGAAGCGCGTATCCGGATAGTCTTTCAAAGCGGCCCGTGCCACGTCGAGAAGGCGCGGGGAGATTTCGATGGCGGTGACCCGGGCACCGGCTTGGGCGGCAAGCAGCGCGGCATTGTTGCGCGCGCCGACGTCGAGAACGGTTTCCCCGGCTTGGATCCGGGCGGCTTCGACGATCCCGCGGGTGATCGGCAGGAGCGCCTCCGCGACGAACTCGTACTTTCCGAGCGCGCCGAAATCGGGAACGACGGAATCGCGTCCGACGTAGTGTCCGACAAAGTCCCAGGCGGGGGCATCGGTGGTGGGCATCGGAGATCTCCAATCCGGAAGGGAATTCAGAACCGGGGTTCGATCGGGGTCGAGATAGTGCCGGAAGCTTCGATGACGGCTGCGGCGTCGAGGCACAGGTCTTCGCGGAACCGGCGGCCGCCGACGAGGACTCCGATCGGGAGCCCCGTCACCGGGTCGAGCTGGCTGGGCACGCACACCGAGGGCAGGCCGAGCAGGTTCGCGGGCGCGACCGGCCGGATGATCGCCTGCAGCGAAGCCAGATCGCCGGCCAGGTCGAAACCGTGCCCGGGGGTCACGCGGGTCCAGGTCGGGCCGAGGAGGAGGGGGTACTCGTCCTGGAAGGCGGACCAGTCCATCGCGATGCGGTGCCGGCGCTGGAAGGAAGCCGACATGGCAAAGGAATCAGCGAATGCCGGTACCGCATCGGTGTGCATGGTGAAGTATTTGAGTTCGTCCGGCCCGAGGAGCGGCAGTACTTCTTCGGAGCGGTAACGCTGATCGCCGATGATCAGCTCGCTCCACGTTTCAATGGCTTCCTCGTACCGCGGCGGGCAGGCCTCTTCGACCGCATAACCCGCGTCCGACAAGGCATCCGCGGCCCCGCGTACGGCATCTGCCACGGCGCTCTCGAGCGGCATGCCGGACAAGACGGCGACGCGAATCGGCGACCGGACCGGTTTTCCGGCGAGCGGCGCATCGATCGACCACGGGTCCTTGGGATGCGCACCGATGATCGCCTCGAGCACGAGCCGGACGTCGGCCACGGTGCGGGCCATCGGGCCGTGGACGTTCATCAGCTGGCTGGTGATGTACTGATCCGGGCCGGGAATGAGCTGTGCGCACGGTACCCGCCCCGCCGACGGCCGGACGCTGACGATGCCGCAGGCGTTGGCGGGATTGCGCAAGGAGCCGCCGAGGTCCGATCCCAGCCCGATCGGTGTCATCCCGGAGGCGAGCGCCGCGGCGTCACCGCCACTCGAACCACCCGCGGTCCGCTCGTAGTCCCACGGATTGCGGGTCAGGCCGTAAAGCGTGCTGGTGGTCGAAGGCCGGAACGCGAAGTCAGGGAGATTCGTGCGGGCGATGGGGATCGCGCCCGCAGCCCGCATCCGTTCCACCACTGGCGCGTCACCGGGCGAGACCGCGTCGGCCAGCGCCGGGTTACCCCAGGTCGTCGGCAGGCCTGCGACGTCGATACATTCCTTGGCAGAGAAGGGAACGCCGTGAAGCGGGCCGATCGCCGACCCTTGCTGCCGTTCGCGGTCGGCATGGTCGGCGGCTTCGAGCGCTTCTTCACGCAGTACGCGAACCACGGCATTCACTCGCGGATTCACGTCGTCGATCCGGGCCAGGTGGGCTTCGACGAGGGAGCGAGACGTCGTCTCCCCGGTTTTCACTTGCCGCGCCATTTCGGTCGCCGAGAGACGCCACAGGTCGGTCATGCTATTTCTCCGCACGGTTGCTGCGATAGTCTCGCTGAAGATCCACATCGACCGCGTCGAACGCGGCCGGTGCCCCGTCGTCGACCCCTTCGTCAAGCCCGAGACGGGTGAGCCGGCGCAGGTAATACGCCCAAGTCGCCTCGTAGTAGACGGCGGACGACATGATCTGCTGGACATCGGCCACCTCGGCGGCTGGCATGTGATCGGGCGTACCGGCGGCCATTGCCTTCAGCTGCGCGCCGCACACCTTGTCGAGCTCCACAGTGGACACAACCGCGTCCGCGAGGCAGCTACCGGTCACCAGAACGCCGTGATGCTTGAGCAGCAACGCCTTCTTGCTGCCCAGCGCCTTGGCGATCGATGCGCTCGCAGTGTTGAGCAGGGGGCTTTCGTACACCTCGGCCAGCGCAACTTCCTCGTACCAGCGCGCGGAATGCTGGTCGAACGGGACGACGGTGGAGCCGAGTGCGCCGAGCACGACGCCGTTGGCGCCGTGGTGATGGACGATGGACTGCACGTCCGGCCGCTCCGCGTAGATCTCCCCGTGAATCCGGAGATTGGGGTTGACCCGGCCCTCGCCGGAAACGGGGTGCAGATCGAAATCGACCTCGACGAGGTCGGCCGTGCGCACTTCTTCCAGGCTCTGGCCGAGCTGGTAGGTCCAGAAGGTCGAACCGCCGGTACCTCGCAGGGTCAGATGCGCGAGTAGGCCGGTTCCGATCTCGAAGGAACCCAGCGCCCGGCAGGCCAGCGCCAGGTCGCGGGGGGTATCGGTCGGCAGGGACATCGGTGTCCTTCCGGGTCGGGATTTCTCAGGCGGTCAGTGCGGTCCGCACCTTCGCGGCGACGGCGAGGGAAGCAGCGAGATCGCGGTGGTCGGGGAGCAGGGACAGTATTGCGGCGCCGCGCCGGTCCGGCTGGAGTGCCGGGTCGCGGGCGATGACCAGGAAGTGGAAGTGCCGGTAGTTCTCGCCGAAGCTCATGAAGTACACCCGCGGTGCGCCAGTGGCCTGCTGGATCGCGGCGCTCAGCCGCTGCGCCAGCGGGCCGAACTCGGCCAGCTCCGCGGCGGTGGGTCCGGTCCACCCTTCCGTATGTCGCCGGAGCCGCAGGACGAACCACCCGGGAACCTCGTAGCCGTCGCTCACTTCGCACGCCCAGGCGCGGTCGCGATAGACCACCGCCTCGTCGTCCGCATCATCGAGGGCGCACGGCAGGCAGGTGCTCACGTCGGGGCCGCCGGAGAGGGAAATGCCTGTTCGAGGATCAGCACGAACACTGGACCTCCTCGCTATTCGCTAGGATATATCACCCATGCTAAGCGAGAGTGGCTTGGGCCACAAGATGCGATCGGTCAGGGGTTCTCGATGGCGCGGATGCTGTCGAGGATCCGCGCCTCGTTGGCCGCCAGGTGCTCGCGCAGTGCGTCCGCCATGGCGTCGGCCGCGTCGGCACCGTCGGCGAGCGTCAGGTCCAGCAGCAGCCGGTGGGTCTCGTACCGGCGGCGACGCTCTTTTTCGGTGACCTGCATGGGCTCGAACACGAGGTGGGTGTACCGCTCGGCGGCGTGCCACAGGGTGTCGAGCATCCGGTAGTCCCAGGCATTCGCGGCCGGGTGGACCAGTGCCTCGTGAAAGTCGTGGTGGCTCTGCCAGGCGATTTCCGGGTCGACGTCGCGGATCTGCTCGAGGAGCTCGCCGAGCCGGTCGGCTTCGGCCGGGGTGTGCCGCCCGGCCGACGCGCCCGCCAGCGGCAGTTCGATCCGGTAGCGCAGGCGGTAGATGGCCGCGATGTCGTCCGATGACAGCGGCGCGACGCTCGCGCTGCGCGCCTGCCGCAGCACGATCAGGCCCTGCGATTCGAGCCGGCGGAGCGCCTCCCGGATCGGGATGTGACTGACCCCCAGCTGGGCGGCCAGGTCGCGGATGGAAAACTGCTCGCCTGCCGGGAGCGCGCCGGTGAGCACGGCCCGGCGGATCTCGGAGGTCACCAGGTCCACGGCGGAGCTGTTCACACCCGCCACCGACCGGAGCTGGCTTTCCAAGGCCATCATGGGGAAATCTCCTCGCTTCAGCCGAACCCTGCATCCGAACCTTGCACCATGGCTACCCGTGGAGCTACGGTATAGTGTATATCCTACGCCCGGCCGGGCTCAACGAAGAGATCGTGCCTGAGACCAAGGACCGGCCGGTCCGGGATACCCGCCAAGTTCCCCTGCTTCGCGCGGAGCAGGGCTTTCCTTCCCTTGCGGGATCCGCCGCACCCGACCGGTGCGCCGGATGCCCGAGCAGAACTCGATGCCCCAAGACCGGGGTCCGCTGAGTCTTTCGCGGACTTCCCGCTGACCGGAGGTTCCCGGCATGACAAAGGTGTCCCGCCCGAAATCGAGTGCGCCGTTCTCCCTCGCACCGGGCCGGAAAACGACAGTGGCGTTTCTCGCGGTCTTCGTCGGAGCGTCATTCTTCTGCCGCACGGCGCTGAACTCGCTGCAGGAGCCGTTGCAGGCCAACCTGCATCTCAGTGACAACCAGATCGCGCTGGTGATGGGTACGGCGATGGCCATCCCGGCCGTACTCGGCGGCGTTCCGGTCGGCCTGCTGGTGGACCGGTTCAACCGGGCCCGCCTCCTGGCCGTCTTCTGCCTGCTGAACCTCGTGGGCACCCTTCTCACGGCGCTGAGCTCCAACCTGCCGATGTTGCTCGTCGCGCGATTCATCATCGGTTTCTCGACCGCAGCCGTCGGTATTGCGGTGATTTCCCTGCTGGCCGACCTGTTCCCGCGCTCGCAGCGGGGGCGCGGCAGTATGGTTTACGGGGTTTCGCAGATCGTGGGTATGGCTGCTGCATTCGCCGCGGGGGCCGGGGTCGCCGCGCTTTTCCATTCCCCCGACATGTGGCGGCCGGGCACGCTCGTGCTGAGCATTCCCTTGCTCGCGGTGTTGCTGCTGTCGTTTCTTCTGCGCGAACAGGAACGCAAGGAGATCGCCCAAGTACGGCCCACCGTCGCGAAATCCGCGCGTGAGCTCTGGGCTTTCCGGCGAGTCTCCGGGCCGCTGCTGTGCGGCGTGATGGCGATCGGTGTTGCCGACGGTACGACCGTGGTGTGGGTCGTCCCCACGTTGGCCCGCAACTTCGACCTGGGCATCGGCGCGGCCAACGGCATCATGAGCCTCGCGCTCGTGGTGGGCGGCTTGCTCGGTCCGATCTTGGGTGGCTTCGCCGCCGATCGCTGCATCCGGTCGGGCGGGGCGGCCCGCGCGATGACGTTGCTGACCGTGCTGGGGGCACTGAGCGGAGTGCTGGGGCTGTTCGCGCTCGCCCCGGGTGCGTTGTTCGCCAGCATCGGCCTTACCGGATTTCTTCTGGCCGGCACCATGATCATCTCGGTGGTCCTCACCCTGGTCACGGTTCTGCTTCCCAATGAGCTGCGCGGTTTCTGCGTGGCGGTGATTTCGACCGGGCAGATCGTGGTCAGCTTCGGGCTGGCGCCCAGCCTGGTCAGCATTGTCGCCACGGCAATGGGCAGCCCGTCCAGTGTCGGGGCTGCGCTCGCGATCGTGTGCGCCGGGGCGAGTGTCTTCTGCGGGGCCGCGTTCCTTTGTGGACGGACGCTGGTGAAACGGCGTCCCGTGCCGGCCAATCCGGTTGCCGAGGAACTGCCGCAAGCCGAGGTATCGTCGTGACGGACACCATTCCGCCCTTCCGGCTGGACGATCGGGTCGCCGTCGTCACCGGTGCCGGACGCGGTATCGGGCGCGCGATCGCCCGCGTGTTCGCGCGGGCCGGGGCAAACCTCGTCGTCGCGACCCGCACCGCCGGACCCGGCGAGGAAACGGTCCGGCTGATCGAAGCAGAAGGCGGGACCGGCAAGCTCGTGCTCGTCGATCTCGCCCACCGCGCCGCGGCTTTCTCGCTGATCGAGGAGACCGTCCGCCTGTTCGGCCGGATCGACATCGTCGTGCACAATGCCGGGGAGTGTCCATTGGGGACGGTCGACGAGATCAGCGAAGAGGACCTGGACCGCACCCTGAACGTCAATCTCAAGGCGGCCTTCTGGCTGACCAAAGCCGCGGCGCCGATGCTGCGCGAAGCGCCGTCGCCCCGGCTCTTGTTCACTTCCTCGCTCAGCGGCCCGCGCTTTTCGGCCCCGGGTATGGTGCATTACGGTGCCTCGAAAGCAGGTCTGAATGGGTTCATCATCGGTGCCGCGCTGGAATATGCGCCCGATCGCATCACGGTGAACGGGGTCGAGCCGGGGACGATCCTCACCGATGCCTTGCGAGAGCTGGGCGGGCCCGAGCGGCAGGCCGAAGTTGCGGCCGCCATTCCGGTCCGGCGGCTGGGAGAACCGGAGGACGTTGCGCACACCATGCTTTTCCTGGCTTCGGATCAGGCGAGTTATGTCACCGGGCAGACCATTGTCGTCGATGGCGGCATGTCGGTGAAGGTGCCGGTGTGACCGGGGGTGTCGTCTGGTCCGACGACTTCACCAGCGGCTTCCCATCCGGATGGAGCTCGCACGAGGAGGGCGATTTCCGGCCCGCCGATGCGGTCGTGACCATCGGTGACGGCCTCACGGTAAAAGCGAAGGGCGTCAATCCGGATTCGGGCGAACCGGCCTTTACCCAGACCATGCCGCAGGTTCCGCCGGACGCGCCGCATCCCGGGGTCCTCGATCACGTGAAATGGGTGGCCTCGGTCGACCACCAATCGTCCGGCGGATTCACCGGCTTCGATACGCCATCCGGCAAGGCGATTCACGTCGAAGCCCTGCTGGGCGGTCGTACGTACGGCACCGCGCGGCATCCGTTCGGCGCCGCAGTCCGCGACGCCGAAAGCGACTTCCGGCTCGGTGCCGCGGCTTTGGTCGCCATGGATGCCGAATCAAACATCGTGTTCAATTTCTTCCTCACCAACACCGAAATCTTCGCGATGTACGAGCGGGCACCTTTCGCGCGCGATACCTTCGGCGACTATGCCGCGTTCTCCTTCGCGGTGCCGGTCGGTTCGCGGACCCCCGATGACTGGCATCGGCTCGCCGTTTCCTACGACCGCGATTCCGGGGTGGCGCGCTGGTTCGCCGACGGTGAACTCGTCTTCGAGATCACCCGGGTCGGACATCGGATCGATCGCCGTTACCTGGCCATCGACGTCGGCGGTGACGACCAGCTCGCCCGGGTCAACCAGCTGCAGTGCGGCCTCGGCATGTTCACGCTGATGGACGCGTCCCTCGACGGCGGCCCCGGCCTCGTCGATCTTTACGGCTATCCGATGTTCTTCGACCCGAAGCGCGGTGCCCCCCATCCACAGCGCTATGTCGACACCGAAAGCAGGCCGGAAAGCCGGTTGTTCGGCCAGGGCGCCGAGATCAGGTGCAAGAGTTTCACGGTTTCCCATCGAGGGAGTTGAGGTGCCGTCCCGAAGGTTTCGCTCCGAGGTCATCCGCGAGGGAGTGGTCCGGACGACCACCCGCAGCTTCCTCTACGCGCTGGGGGAGGACGACGAGGATCTCCACCGGCCGCACGTCGCGGTGATCCACACCGGCGGCGAGATGAGCCCGTGCAATACGGCATTGCGTGACCAGGCTTTGCACGCCAAGACCGGCATCTACGCGGGCGGCGGAACGGCGCACGAATGTCCGGTGGTTTCCGTTTCGGACGGATTATCCGTGGCCCATTCGGGCATGCGCTTTTCGCTCATCTCGCGGGAACTGATCGCCGACAGCGTGGAAGCGACCGTCCGCGCCCATCAGTGGGACGGCGTATTCGCGGCCGGCGGCTGTGACAAGAACATGCCCGGGCTCCTGATGGGAATCGTGCGGTGCAATGTTCCCGCTGTTTTCCTCTACGGCGGGGCGGCCTTGCCGGGGCATCTCGGCGGACGCGACATCAACATCGTCGACACCTACGAGATGATCGGCCGGGTGCTGGCGGACGAGGCCACGCAGGAGGAACTGGAAGCCATGGCGCGGGCTTGCCTGCCGACGGCGGGTGCTTGCGCGGGGCAATACACCGCCAACACCATGGGGATGGTGTCCGAAGCGCTGGGCCTGGCCGTTCTCGGCTCGTCGATGATCCCCGCGGTCTATTCCGCCCGCGCCCCGATGGCGCGCAGGGCCGGAAAGGTGCTGATGCAGGCGGTGCTCGGCGGCGGGCCGCTGCCCCGGGACCTCGTGACCCGTCAAGCGCTCGAGAACGCCTGCGCCGTCGTCGCGGCCACCGGTGGGTCGACCAATGTGCCGCTGCACCTTCCCGCCATCGCCAACGAAGCGGGCATCCGCTTCGATCTCGACGACGTCGCCGCCGTGCTCGCGCGGACGCCGCTGATCGCCGACCTCAAGCCGGGCGGCCGCTTTCTGGCGAAGGACGTCTTCCAGATCGGCGGGGCTCCGGTGATCCTCAAGGCCCTGCTCGACGGCGGTCATCTGCACGGCGACTGCCTGACCGTCACCGGGCGGACGCTGGCGGACGAACTCGCCGCGGTGACCGCACCCGACGGCGAAGTGGTTCGCAACTGCAGTGCGCCGATTGCCGCCACCGGGGGAGTGACGGTGTTGAAAGGCAATCTCGCGCCGGACGGTGCACTGCTGAAGACGGCAGGCCTCACCCGGCTCGAACACCGGGGACCGGCGCGGGTTTTCGAGTCGGAAGAATCCTGCCTGTCCGCCGTGCGTGAGATGGCCTATTCGCCCGGTGACGTGATCGTGATCCGCAACGAAGGACCGCGCGGTGGCCCCGGGATGCGCGAGATGCTGGGGATCACCGCGCTGCTTTACGGCCAGGGCATGGGAGAACGCGTAGCGCTGATCACCGACGGCCGGTTTTCGGGCGCGACGCGTGGTATGTGCATCGGCTATCTTTCCCCCGAAGCCGCCTGCGACGGACCGATCGGGTTGCTCCAGGACGGCGACATCATCGCCATCGACGCGCGCGACGGCGTCAGCACGCTCCAGGTCGAGCTTGACGAAGCCGAGCTGGACGCGCGCCGGGCGTTACCCCGGCCAGCCCCGGCTCGGCCGCACGGCGGGCTGCTGGAGAAATACGCCGCTACTGTCGGACCGGCCAACCAAGGCGCCGTGACCCATAGCGGGAACGTCCAGTGGGAGATGGACCCCTGACCCTCGATTCGGGAACCGCACCAGCAACCATCCGGAGGCACAGCTCGTGATCCTTATCGTCATCCAGCTCCAGATCAGGCCGGACCGCCGCGACGAGTGGCGCACCGGGATCGCCGAATACACGGCCAAAGTGCGCAGCGAGCCAGGGAACGTGTCGTTCGACTACTACCAGCACGGCGACGATCCGGACGAGTTCGCCGTGATCGAGGTCTTCCGCGACGGGGACGCGGGCGGCGAGCATGTCAAGACCCCCTATGCCCAGCAGTTCTTCGTCGATCTCGGCAGGTGGGTCACGAAGAAGCCGTCGCTGAACTACCAGGAGCTGCCCGGCGACGCCTGGGTCGAGATGGGCGAGGTCACCCCCACCTGGCCCGCTTGAGACAGGCGGGCCAGGTAAGCGGACGCCCAACCGACGGCAAGGGGACAGGTAGCGCACTCGCTGGCCATGCCTGGTTTCCCGGCCGTTCGGCCGCCGCGCCCTCTCAAGTTGGTTCGGGTACCTAAGTTCCTTCCGGTTGCGACGGAAGGAACTCATGGACAGAACGCTCGCGGTCCGCGCCCGCGGTCTCACCAAGAGCTTTGGTGACGTCGTCGCGCTCGACGGGATCGATTTCGAGGCGGAGCAGGGCCGGATCCACGGGGTGGTCGGGCCCAACGGCGCCGGGAAGACGACGTTGCTGGGCCTGCTGCTCGGGCTGTCGGCCGCGGACGAGGGCAGTCTCGAAATCCTCGGCGAGCCGGTCGGCAAATCGGCGACCCCCGCCGGGGTGGCCGGCTTCGTCGACGGGCCGGGGCTCTACCCGGCGCTGAGCGCACGGCGGAACCTGCTTGCGCTGGCCGGGCTGCTGGGCGGAGCGGCGAGCACCGCGTCGATCGACGAGGTACTTGAAGAGGTCGGGCTGACCGATGTCGCGGACGACCGGGTCCGCGGGTTCTCGCTCGGGATGCGGCAGCGCCTCGGGCTGGCCGCGGCGTTGCTGTCGAAACCCCGGCTGCTGGTCTTGGACGAGCCGTCGAACGGGCTCGATCCGGCCGGGGCGAAGCAGGTCCGCCGGGTGCTGGACCGCCTTGCCGCCGACGGGGTGACGGTGGTGCTGTCGAGCCATCGCATGGACGACGTCGAAGCGCTGTGCTCGGAAGTCACGATCGTCGCGACCGGCCGCGTAGTTTTCGCCGGACCTCTGGGCAAGCTGTCGGCCGAGAGCGCCGAGCTCGACTACCGGCTCCGGACTTCCGATACCGAAGCGGCCCAACGGTCGGTGGCCGAAACGCCCGGGATCCAGGTGGTCCAAGCGGCGGACGAGTTGCTGGTCGTACGCGGGGGAGTGCCCGCGCTGGACGACCTGGTGACGCGGCTGGTGCGCGCGGGGATCGCGGTGCGGGAGCTGGCGCCGGTGGTATCGCCGCTCGAAGCCGCGTTCCTTGCCTTGACCGGGGAGTCCGAGCGATGACCGCGACTCTCGATCGGACGACGGCTGCCGCGCGGGTGTCGATCGCGCGATGCCTTCGGTTCGAACTGGTCAAACTGGCCGCACAGTGGCGGATCCGGCTGCTGGTGCTGGCGTGCTGGCTTGCGCCCGCGGTATTCGTGGCTGCGGTGAGCCAGCAGGATTCGCTGCCGGTCGACACGCTGTTCGGCCGCTGGATGAACACGTCCGGGTGGGCGGGATCGCTGGTATTGCTGGGGTTTGCGGGCACGTACGCGCTGCCGCTGCTCACCTCGGTCGTGGCCGGGGACGTCTTCGCGGCCGAGGACCGGCTCGGCACCTGGCGCCACGTGCTGGTGGCGATCCGGTCGCCCCGCCGGATTTTCGCGGCCAAGGCGCTGGCGAGTGTCGCGGTGGTCGTCGTGCTGCTGATCGGGCTTGCGGTGTCCGGGATCGCCGGTGGGCTGCTGGCCGTCGGCAACGAGCCGCTGGTCGGTCTCGACGGGCATCTGCTGTCCGCGGGCGATGCGGCCGCGCAGACCCTGCTGGCCTGGCTTTCGGTCCTGGCGCCGACCTTGGCGCTGGCGGCGGTCGGGCTGCTCGGTTCGGTCGCGCTGGGCCGGTCGCCGATGGGGTTGCTGCTCCCGGCGGCGTTCGCGCTGGTGATGCAGCTGGCGCAGGTCGTGCCGGTGCCGATCGCGGTGCGGTTCGCGCTGCCGGGCTTCGGCTTCGGCTCGTGGACCGGGTTGTTCACGAGCCCCGCGGAACTCGGCCCGGTGCTGATCGGCATCGCGGTCAGCCTCGGCTGGGCTGTGGTCGCGACCGGGCTGGCCTACCGCCTTTTCCTGAGACGGGATTTCACGAACCTGAGTTACGACGGGGCCGGACGGCGCGCGCTGTCCGCCGGAGTCGTCCCGCTCGCCGGGTTGCTGGCGGTGTCGATCGGCCTCTGCGCGGTCGCGGTACCCGCAGTGGGGTCGGGGATCACGCGGGACAAGGTGCAGGACTCGGTCGCCACGGCGTTTTCCCACCTGTACCGGATGCAGACCCGGCAGCTGAACCGTCCCGCGGTGACCGAGGAACAGCTGCGCACGACCGCAGCGTGCACCAAGGCCGGGGGCACCGGACCGCAGGAAGGACCGGGGAACGACTGGCGCTGCATCGTCACCTGGCATCTCCCCGGTGCCGACGCGGCCGGCACGGCCATCTACCAGCTCAACGCCACTGCAGACGGGCGGTACGTCGCCGACGGCGACGGGCCGAAGGAAGTGAACGGCTACTTCCTGGTGCGTACCCCGCTGGGGGACACGCCGAACCCTCTCTGGCAGATCGACGGGACCGTCGACCTGCTCCCCACCACCCCGAAGGGATGACTGCAGCATGCAGGTAACGCGCCTCAGGCGCCAGGCCGGGAAGCGTTCCGGCCCGCGCCGGCGGGTCAGAACGGCGACGGTCGGGTTCTCGGCGATCGCGCTGGTCGCCACCGGGACCGGGATCGGCGCCGCGCAGACTCACCTGTTCGGCACCGACCAGGTCGGCCAGACGACCGACAACGGGCTCGTCGCGTCGTCCGATCAGTACCTCGCCCCCTACGGCGAGCGGACGGTGATCAACCAGGGCAAGATCATGTCCTCGTCGGTCAGCCCGGACGGTACGCACCTCGCCGCCTCGATCACCGACGGCGGGATGGCTCTGTCCATTGTGGACCTCAAGTCCTGGAAGGTGCAGCAGCTCGTCGGCAACAACGCGGCGGCCAACCTGCGTATCCCGGGCAACGACATCGGCCAGGAAGGCCCGACGTACTCGCCGGACGGCAAGTCGCTGTGGCTGGGTCAGGCCGACGGCTACCGCAAGTTCACCGTGCTCCCCGACGGTTCGCTCGCGGATCCTGCGTTCGTGCCGATCCCGAAGGACGGCAGCAAGCGTGCGCTCGTGGGCGAAGCGGTGTTCTCGCCGGACGGTGCCACGGTGTACTCCGCGGTGAACGGCCAGAACCGCGTGGTCGCGATCAATGCCGCGACCGGGGCGATCCAGCAGAGCTGGAACGTCGGCAACGCCCCGCGTGACCTGGCTTTGGTCGGCGGTAAACTGTATGTGAGCAACGAAGGCGGGCGCCCGGCCAAGCCCGGCGAGCCCACCATCAACTCCTACGGCACCGACGTTCTCGCCGACCAGACCACTGCCGCCACCCTCAGCGGCACGGTCAGCGTGATCGACACGGCGAACGCCGCCGCGGCGGTGCAGAGCATCGACGTCGGCCTGCACCCGACGTCGTTGTACGCCAAGAAAGGCGCGCTGTTCGTCACCAACACCGCGACGAACGACGTGTCGGTCATCGACACCGCCAAGGACAAGGTGGTGCAGACCATCGCGACGCAGCCGTGGCCGGAGGCGTCGGTCGGCTACGAGCCGGACGCGACGGTACTCACCGACGACGGCCACCTGCTGGTGACGCTGGGCCGGGCCAACGCGGTCGCGGTGTACAAGTACACGAGCCCGCTGGAGCCGGTCAGCTACGTCGGCCTGCTGCCCACGGACTACTTCCCGTCCGAGATCACCACGGTCGGCGACCAGGTGGTCGTTTCCAACACCCGCGGCATCGACGCCCGGCGCTCGACCGGCCCGAAGCACGGTACGCACGACACCACCTCCAGCCTGACGCACTTCACGCTGCCGAGCGACGACGTGATCAAGGGGCAGACCGGCAAGGTGTTCACCCAGAACGGCTGGCACGGCAACTCCCTCGCCAAGGCGGACAGCACCGGGAAGGCCCAGCCGGTGCCGGTACCGGTGAAGCTCGGCGACCCGTCGACGATCAAGTACGTTTTCTTGCTGGTCAAGGAAAACCGCACGTACGACCAGCAGTTCGGCGACATTCCCGAGGGCAACGGCGACCCGTCGCTCGCCCAGTACGGCGAGAACGTGACGCCGAACCAGCACGCGCTCGCGCGTCAGTTCGGCTTGTACGACAACACCTACGACGTCGGCACCAACTCCGCCGAAGGCCACAACTGGCTGATGCAGGCCGACAACCCCGAGTACACCGAGTCCAGCGCAGGGGAGTACCTCCGCAGTTACGACACGGAAAACGATGCTCTCGGCCACCAGCGCAGCGGTTTCCTGTGGACCGGTGCCCAGGCGGCAGGCAAGTCCGTACGCGACTTCGGCGAGTTCCAGTCGAGCCTGCGCAAGCCGGCCGACGCCACGTGGCAGAACCTGTACTGCGACACCAAGAACATGGCTGCGACCGGGGAAGCCACGAAGTACCCGATGGAGGTCGGGTCGGCGATTCCGTCGCTGAACGCCGTGTCGGCGCCGGGGTACCCGCAGTTCGACACCAACGTCCCGGACCTCTACCGGTACGAGATCTGGAAGCGGGACTTCCAGCAGAACGGGCCGTCGAACCTCAACATGTTCTGGCTCTCCAGCGACCACACCGGCGGCGCCCCGAACGGCGCCGCCCAGGTCGCCGACAACGACCTCGCCACCGGCAAGATCGTCGACGCGATCTCGCACAGCCCGTACTGGAAGGAGTCCGCGATCTTCGTGGTCGAGGACGACACCCAGGCCGGCTCCGACCACGTCGACGGCCACCGCGGCCCGGTGCAGATCATCAGCCCGTGGGCCAATCACGGGGTGGTGGACAGCCACTACTACACCCAGATCACCCTGATCCGCACGATCGAGCAGATCCTGGGCATGCAGCCGATGAACCAGAAGGACACGGCAGCGTCCCCGATGCGGCAAGCGTTCACCCAGAGCCCGGACTACGCGCCGTTCACCGCACTGCCCAACCGAACGTCGCTGACGGCAGGCCTGAAGACGCTGCCCTCGTGCGGCGCCGACGTCCCGGCCCCGGCGAACCCGGCAGCCGCCCCGGTCCCGTCGTCCGCGGTACCCACCGACAAACAGCAGGTCGCCGCGGAATGGGAAGGCTGGAAGTCCCAGCAGCACCTCACCGGCCCGAACGCGAAGGCCGACTCGACGAACCCGTCCCAGCTGAACCACCTCAACTGGTACGAAACACACGGATGGACAACGCCGTACCCAGGCGAGGACAAGATCTTCGCCCCGAACGACGTCCCGGGAGCCCTGATCCCCGCCGCCGACCACGACGGATGAGTGTTTGACGGGAGTGCCCCTGACCTGCGGGTCGGGGGCACTTTCTCGTTCATGGGGCAGTGCGGCTCAGGCTGAACTTGTGGTCTCCCGATGACCGGCCCCCTGCATGATCGTCTCCGCATACCGTCTCGCCGGGGCGGCCAGCCGCGTCTCGATCTCGGCCAGGATTTTCTCTGCGTACTCCGCGTGCCAGTCCTTCTCGAGCAGTGGGCGGGGGATACCCGGGTCCACCAGTGGAATACGGCGCCAGCGGGTGATCGACTGGACGTATCCCGCGAAGGCTTCGGCGTCCGGCATTGTCTTGCGGGATTTTGCGCGTTGGCGGATTGCGTCGGTGTCGGTGGTGAAATCACGGTAGCCGTCGGCGATGCCGGGCAGGTTCCACCACGTGCTGACGGAGCGTTCCACCGGCTGTGCGCCGCGGTAGTCCGAGACGAAGAGGTCGACGTACTCGGACAGGTCGTGGCGGCGGAGCATCGACTCGGTTTCGTCGAACAGGGTGGCCGGGGCGATCCACACTCCCGAGGCCACCGTGCCGAAGCCCAGCCACGCCAGCCTCGACCGCAGGGTGTAGCGCTTCTCCCGTTCGGATTCCGGGACGCTGAAAACGACGGTGACCCAGCCGTCGCCGAGGTCGGCGCGGCGGCGGCCGAAGGAGCGGCGGCCGTTTTCGTCGAGCAGGTCGCGGGCGAGTGGCGACAGGCGGTATCCGGCGGTGTCGCCGGTGCGTTCGGCGCACAGCAGACCGCGTTTCTTCAAGCGCGACACCGTCAACCGGGTGGTGTGCTGCTCGACGTTCAGCGCGGACATCAGCTTGAGCAACGAGTCGATGCTCACCCAGTCGTCGGTCTCGTGTGCGTAGAGATCGAAGACGGAGATGGCGAGGCTGCGCGGGCGTAGTTCGCGCTCCCTGCTCGCCTCGATGGTGTTGGGCAGCATGAGCGAACTATAGGACAACGACGTGTGGAGTTGACGGCGTCCGGTGCTTCCGACTGTCGGTCCGCGCCCGTCGGTAGGCCGTTGACCTGCGGAAACGTCCGTCGCAGTTGATCAGAAAATTTTTGGTCGTAACAGATGCGAGACATCAGTTTCTTGACGAGCATCACAGGACCGACATAGCCTCCCATCCCAAGCGAGCCCGGGAGTCCCCCGGATCCGGCGCCGGAGGTGGTCACGGATGCACGAAGTCGACGCAGTGGTGATCGGAGCGGGCCACCAGGGTCTCGTCGCCGCCACCACGCTCGCGGAGGCCGGGCTCGAGGTCCTCGTCGTGGAAGCCGAGCCGGAGATCGGCGGAGCGGTCCGCAGCGGCGAGCCGATCATCCCCGGGTACGTGCACGATCTCTTTGCCACCAACATGAATCTCTTCCTGGGATCGCCGTTTCACGCGCGGTACGGGGACGAGCTGCGCGACGGCGGGTTGCGGTTTGCCACCTCGCGACACCCGTATGCGTCCGCGTTCCCGGACGGCGCCAGCCTCCGGGTCACCTCGGATCCGGACGCCACGCTGGCGATGTGGCGGGACCACTCGGCCGCGGACGCCGAGGGCTGGCAGCGCCTGCGGGAGGTGTTCGATGCGTTCTCGTCGTGGTACCTGCCGGTCTACACCCAGCGTCAGCCGTCCCGGTCGCTGGTTTCCGCGGCGCGCACGATCCGGAGCGGCCGCAAGCACGGGTACAGCGGGGAGTGGGCGAGCCTGCTCGTCGCCAGCTCACGGACCTTGGGGGAACGCTATTTCGCTTCCCCGGAAGCGAAAGCACTCCTTGCCGCCTGGGGGATGCACCTCGACTACGCCCCCGATATCGCCGGTGGTGCGGTGTTTCCGCTCCTCGAATGCTTTCTCGACATGATCAACGGAATGTCCCTTGTGGAGGGTGGCGCCGGGCGGCTGCCGGCAGCCCTGGAACGGCTGCTCGAACGGCGTGGTGGGCAAGTTCGCACGGGAAGCGCGGTCGAGCGGTTGGAGGCGGCGGGTGCCGTCCGGGTCCATCTCGCCGACGGAACGTCCGTTCGTGCCCGCCGCGGCGTGGTGTCGACGGCTCTCGTACCCCAGCTGGCACGCATGCTCGGCCCGGCCGCCCCGGCGCCGATGGTCCGCGCGGGCCGCGACTACCGGTTCGGGCCGGGTACCTTCATGCTCCACCTTGCGCTGTCCGGGCCGGTGCCGTGGCAGGACCCGCGCCTTGCCGAGTCCGCCTACGTCCATCTCGGCGGGTACGTGGACGATATGGCGCTGGTGTACCAGCAGGCATTGAGCGGGTTGCTGCCCGAAAAGCCGCTGCTGGTGGTCGGGCAGACGAGTGTCGTCGATCCCACCCGGGTGCCGCGCGAGGGCCACCAGGTCGCCTGGATCCAGGTGCGGATGGTGCCGGGCATGATCCGCGGGGACGCGGCAGGCCGGATCGCGGCGCGGACGTGGGACGAGGCCCGCGAGCCCTTCGCGGACCGGGTGCTGGACCTGCTCGAACGGCACGCGCCGGCGGTTCGCGACGTCGTGCTCGGCGTCAGTGCCCATGCGCCGCCGGACCTCGAGCGCGCGAACCGCAATCTCGTCGGCGGCGACTCGGTCTCCGGCAGCCACCACCTCGACCAGTTCCTGCTGATGCGGCCGAGCCTCGAGCTCAGCCGGTATCGCTCCGGTGTCCCGGGGCTGTTCCTGGCCGGAGCCGGGACCTGGCCGGGCGCCGGGGTCAACGCGGTGTCCGGCGAGCTTGCCGCGAAAGCACTGCTGAAGAGCGCGCACCGACGACCTTGGACCCGATCGACCTCTGGAAAGTAACCACCTGCCGTCCCCGGCGGGCGACGCCCGGCACGGAGACCACAGGCCGACATACAGCTGAAGGAAGTGGCTATGTTCCACCTCAACGCTTCGAGATTGCGCGCGGCCACCGCAACTGCCACCGCCGGTACCGTCGCGGCGATCGTGCTGGCCGGCTGCGGCGCGGGCGAGGCCAAGGACGCCCCGTCGGCGAACGGGCAGACCACCGTCACCTTCGCCTACGTCCCGTCACCGGGGATCGCGCCGATCTTCGTCGGGATCGGCCAGGGGTACTTCCGGGAGCAGGGCATCGACCTGAAACCGGTGGTCGTCGGAGCAGGACAGCTTTCCCCGGCGATCATGAGCGGGCAGAACGATCTTTCCTTCGATGCCGTACCGGGCGTCATCGGCAGTGTCTCCAACGGGCTCCCGGTCCAGGTCGTGGCTCAGACTTCGACCAACGAAGCGGGTGCGGCCGGCGGTACCGGACGAGACCTGCTGGTACGCAAGGGAAGCGGGATCACCAAGGCAGCCGATCTGATCGGGAAGAAAGTCGGGGTACAACGTCTCGGCGCGGCCGGTGACGTCGCGCTCCAGATGCTCGCCCGGCAGCAGTCCGGCAATCCCGCGGCCAAGGTCAACGTCCTCGCGGTCCCGGTGACGTCAATGGAAACCAGCTTGCGCTCCGGTGACGTCGACGCGGTGAACGTCGCCGACCCGGACGCGACGCAGATGCGCGCGACCGGGCAGTTCGAGTCGCTGGGGGATCCGTCGCAGGCGGCATTCGGGGCAGCGCCGGACAAGGTCGTGACGGCAACGAAAATGTGGATCAAGGAACATCCCGATCTGCTCGGCAAGTTGCGCGCTGCCATCGCGAAGTCCGACGCTTACGCCCAGCGCAACCCGGATGCCGTCCGCCAAGTTCTGATCAGCGAATGGAAAACGCCCGCGGAGGTAGCCGCGCAGACTCACTGGCCTGCCTTCAGCGACGCCGTCGACGCCAAGGCCACGCAGTCGATTGCCGACGCCATGCACGATCTCGGGCTGATCAAGCAACCGGTCGACGCCACCGCGCTGTTCCCGGCAGGCAAGTCATGAGCCGCGGGGTACTCGCGGTACGGGCTCGACGGCCGAAGACGATCAACGGCGTCTCGGCGCTTCCCGGCCAGCTGGCCGTGGTGGGTGCGGTGCTGCTGCTCTGGCAGATCCTCAGCATGACCGGAGCAGGCGGCAACACGCTGCCGGGTGTCGGCCAGGTGGCCGGGGAACTCCTCGGGCTGCTCGGGGACCCGTCGACCTGGGGGGCCATCGGGGACACGTTCTCCGGCGAGCTCGCGTCGCTGGCGATGGCGATCGTCATCGCGGTCCCGCTCGGCATCGGGATCGGCCGGTCGGACTTCTGGTACCGGAGCACCCGCCTGCTGGTGGACTTCAAACGTTCGGTGCCGGGGCTGGCCCTGCTTCCGCTGGCCAGCCTGCTTTTCGGCACCCGGTTGCCGACCGAGCTCCTCATCGTCGTCCCGACCTGTGTCTTCCCGATCCTGCTGCAGATGGTCTACGGCGCCCGCGACATCGACCCGCTGCTGATGGACATGGCCAGGATGTACCGCCTCGGCCGGATCACCAGGTTCGTCCGCATCACCTTGGCCAGCTGCGCAAGCTATCTCGCGACCGGGTTGCGGCTGGCCATCATCATGGGCTTCATCGCGACGGTCGGGACCGAGCTGGTGGCCGGGACGCCCGGCATCGGCTTCTCCTTGGCCAACGCCCAGGCGGTCGGCGCCACTCTTCAGGTCTACGCCTACACCGTGCTGATCTCGCTGATGGGTTTCGCGCTGACGATGGTCTTGACCACCGTCGAGCGTCTGCTGATCCCGTGGCGGGTGTCCGGAAGGAGGCAGGCATGAAGTCCGTCCGTCGCCGCCTTGCCGTACTGGGGATCGAAATCTGGCTGCCGGTCCTGCTCGTGGTTGCCTGGTGGGTTGCCTCGCGCGATTCCGAGTCGTTCTACTTCCCGCCGCTGAAGGACATCTGGGCGCGTTTCGTCGGCAACTGGATTTTCTCGGGGATTCCGGAGTTCCTGCTGCCGAGCCTCGCGAACCTCGGCATCGGGTTCGCGCTGGCCGTGGTGGCCGGGATCGTGGCGGGCCTGCTGCTCGGGCTCGTCCCGGCGCTGTACCGCCGGTGCTGGCTGCTGCTTGAGCTGTTCCGGGCGACCCCGATGATCGTGCTGGTCCCGCTGGCGATCATGTTCTTCGGGGTCGGCTCGACGGAGAAGATCATCCTGATCGCCGTCGCCAGCGTCTGGCCGATCCTGCTCGGGACCACCGACGGGCTGCGCGAGGTCGACCCGCTCGTCTCGGAGATCAGCCGGTGTTACCGGGTGCCGCTGGCCATCCGCCTGACGCGCGTCATGCTCCCGGCCGCGCTGCCGCAGATCCTCGCCGGGACGCGGGTGAGCGTCTCGATCGCGGTGTCCATGATGGTCGGCAGCGAGCTGTTCGCCTCGACCGAGGGAATCGGGTACTTCGTGCTGCGGACTCGCGAGACCTCCGCGGTCACCGATCTCTGGACCGCGATCATCCTGCTGGGCTTGCTGGGTTACCTCATCAACCTCCTCTACGGCGCAGTGGAGCACGTGCTGCTCGGCTGGCACCGCGGCCTGCGGGCAGTCGAGGCGAACGCGAAATGAGAGGACTGCACATGGTCGCGACGACCGCTGCCACCACGACCAAGCTGGTCGTGCGCGGGATCACCAAGAGCTACCTCTCCGACGGCCGGGAGCACGAGGTGCTTTCCGGCGTGGACTTCGAGGTACGGTCGGGGGAGATCGTCTGCATCGTCGGTCCGTCCGGCACCGGCAAGTCCACCCTCCTGCGGACGATCGCCGGTCTCACCACCGCGGATGCCGGGGAAGTCGTCGTCGACGGCACTGCCGTCGCGGGACCGGCGCCCGGGTGCGCGGTGGTGTTCCAGGATTACAGCCGATCTCTGCTACCGTGGTTGAAGGTCGAGCCGAACGTTGCGCTTCCCCTGCGCGGCAAGGGAATCCCGAAGGACGAGCAGCTGCGCCGGGTCCGTCGTGCGCTCGCCGACGTCGGGTTGGCCGAGGCGGGCAGGCGCTACCCGTGGCAGCTGTCCGGCGGGATGCAGCAACGGGTTTCGATCGCCCGCGCGCTGGCGTCCGAGCCGGAGCTGCTGCTGATGGACGAGCCCTTCGCGTCGGTGGACGCGCAGACGCGCAGCGATCTCGAAGACCTGGTACTGAAAATCCGCGAGGAGCGGGGCGTCACCGTCGTCCAGGTGACCCATGACATCGACGAGTCGGTGTACCTCTCGGACCGGGTCGTGGCGCTGGGCGGTACCCCGGCGAGCGTCACCGAGATCGTGGACGTCCCCCTGCCCTTCCCCCGGAACCAGCACGACACGAAAGCCGATCCGCGGTTCGCTCAGCTGCGTACCCACGTACTGGAGCGGATCCGGGGAATGTCGCCGAGCTGAGCCCCGGCGCCCCCCCCATGTCGAAGCCCGAAAAGGGCTGATACCGAAGGAGAAATCACGATGGCATCAGGTTCGCACGCGCTCGTCCTGCGCGCCGAGGAGATCGTCCCGGAGATCACTGTCGAGGATCTCGCCCGTGAGCTCGCCGCGGGCGAGACGATCCTGGTCGACGTCCGCGACGCGGAGGAGACCTGGAAGACCGGCACGATTCCGGGGGCACACAACGTTTCCCGCGGCGTCATCGAGTGGTTTGCCGACCCGGAGAGCAAGTTCCACCTCGAGTTCATGGACCCGGCCAAGCGCGTCGTGGTGTTCTCGATGGGCGGGGAGCGGTCTTCGGTGGCCGGTCTCGCGCTGATGGAGGTGCTGGGCTACACCGACGTCGCCGACCTGCGGGCCGGGCTGCGCGGCTGGCTTGCCGCGGGATACCAGGTCGCGCCGGTGGAAGGTCGTTCGGCATGAAGTACCGGCAGCTGGGATCAACGGGCGCCCGCGTCTCTTCGATCATTCTCGGATGCGGGAGCTTCGGCGGCGTGGGCGCGGACCCGCGGCTCTACGGCAAGGGCGTCGACGACGCCGAGGCGGCCCGGATCATGGACACCGCGGTCGATCTCGGGATCAACTGCTTCGACACCTCCAACAGCTACGGCGGCGGAACGAGCGAGGCCGCGGTCGGGGCCTGGCTGAAGAAGAAGGGTTCCGCGGCACGGGACCAGCTCGTCCTCTCGACCAAGGTGCACCATCCGGTCGGCGACGGCCCCAACGACTACGGCCTGTCCCGGCGGCACATCATGCAGCAGATCGAGGTGAGCCTGCGCCGCCTCAACGTCGACCACGTCGACATGTACCTGCCGCATGCGGTCGACATGACCACGCCCCTGGAGGAAACGCTCGAAGCGCTGAACGACCTGGTGGTCGCGGGCAAAGTCCGGTACCTCGGCGCCTCCGGGTTCCCGGCCTGGATGATGACGAAAGCCCTGTGGCTGTCGGACAAGTACCACCTGCATCGCTTCCAGTGGATCCAGGACTCCTACAGCCTGATGGACCGCAACCTGGACGCGGAGATGCTCCCGCTCTGCGAGGACCAGGGGCTGGCGATCACCGCGTACAGCCCGCTCGCGGCCGGGATCCTGTCCGGCAAGTACCGCAAGGGGCTCGAACCACCGGCGGGTTCGCGGGTCGAGATGTCGCCGCACATCTACGGCCGGATGCTCGGCGACGAGGCGTACGTCGACCTCGATCTGCTCCAGCGGTTCGCGGAGAAGAAGGGGGTCAGCATGCCCGCCGTCGCGGTCGGCTGGCTGCTGGCGCTGCCGTACACCATGTTGCCGATCATCGGCCCGCGCCGTCCGGGCCACCTGGACCTCGTTCCGGAAGCACTCGATCTCGAGCTGACCGACGAGGACATGACCGAACTCGGTGCGTTGTTCGCGACCAGCCGCGGAGTTCCGCGGCGGTGGCATCGGCCGGTGGGTAGCCGATGATCGTCACCAAGTACACGCATGCCTGCGTACGCATCGACGACGGTGACCGTTCCGTGGTCATCGATCCGGGTATCTGGTCGGAACTCGGCGAAGCGCTGGATTCCGTCCGGGGAGTGCTGGTCACGCACGAGCATCCGGACCACGTCGATGTGGCCGGGATCAAGGCAGCCGGGCTGCGCAACCCGGATTTGCGGGTCTGGGCACCGGAATCGGTCGCGGCGGCGCTGTCCGACCTTGGCGACCGGGCGACCGTCGTGACCGCGGGCGAGACATTCGAGGCGGGCGGCTTCACCGTGGAAACCTTTGGCGGGCAACACGCAGTCGTGCATCCGTCGATTCCCGTCATCGACAACGTCGGGTACTTCGTCGAGGGCGTGTACCACCCGGGCGATTCGTTCGCGGTACCGAACCGGCCCGTGCGGGTGCTCGCGGTGCCGCTGCACGCGCCCTGGTCGACGACGGGCGCGGTGGTCGACTTCACCGTCGCCGTTCGTGCGCCCGTGGCCTTCCAGATCCACGAGTGCCTGCTGTCGGACTTCGGGCGTGATTTCTGCGAGCAGCACGTGGCCGAGGCGAGTGCGCCGTTCGGGGTGGATTTCCGGCACGTGGACCCGGGTACGGCCGTCGAAGTGGCGTGAATTCCGCAGGTCCCTGAGGTTTGATCGGAGAAACAATGGCCGAACGGTCCTTCGTCGCCGAGGTCGAGAAGCTGCGGCACGGAGCCGGTACGACGCTGCAGGTGGAGGGCATCCTCGCGGTGACCAAGGCGTTGCTGCAATCCGGCGTCGCCTATGTCGGCGGATACCAGGGTGCGCCGATCTCCCATCTGATGGACGTACTCGGGGATGCGCACGAGATTCTCGACGAGCTCGGGGTCCACTTCGAGAACAGTGCGTCGGAGGCGACTGCCGCGGCGATGCTGGCCGCATCGGTGCATCAGCCCTTGCGGGGCGCGGTGACGTTCAAGTCGCCGGTAGGCACCAACGTCGCATCCGACGCGCTGGCGAACCTTTCCAGCGGCGGCGTCACCGGCGGCACGCTCGTGATCCTCGGTGAGGATTACGGCGAGGGGTCCAGCATCATGCAGGAGCGCTCGCACGCGTTCGCGATGAAGTCGCAGATGTGGCTGCTCGACCCCCGGCCCGACCTCACCGCGATCGTCGACGCGGTCGAGGCGGGGTTCGAGCTGTCGGAGGCGAGCAATACGCCGGTGTTCCTGGAGCTGCGGCTGCGGTCGTGCCATCTTCACGGTTCCTTCGTGGCCAAGGACAACCGGCGCCCGCCGCTGACGGTGGCGGAGGCGGCGGGCAACCCGGTGCGGGCAGTCGACCGGATCGTGCTGCCGCCTGCCTCGTTCCTGCACGAACGGGAGAAACTGGAGCATCGATGGCCGGCCGCGGTCCGGTACATCACCGAACACGGGCTCAACGAGGTGTTCGGCAACGGGCTGGCCGACGTCGGGATCGTCGTCCAGGGCGGGCTGTACAACACGCTGAACCGCTCGCTGGAACTGCTCGGCTGTTCCGATCCGTTCGGCCGCACCCGGATCCCGCTCTACGTCATGAACGTCACCTATCCCGTGGCCGACCAGGAGATCATCGACTTCTGCCGGGACAAGCGGGCCGTGCTGATGGTCGAGGAGGGACAACCGGACTACCTGGAACAGAACCTGCACGCCATCCTTCGCCGCGCCGAGGTACCCACCACCTTGCACGGCAAAGACTTCCTGCCCGCCGGGGGCGAGTACACCTCGCTGGCCGTAACGCGGGGCCTGCACGCCTTCCTGCGTCGCTACCTTGCAGACGCCGTCACCGCCGAACCGGCGCTGCTGCTCGCCGACGACGACCCCCGCAGCCCGTTCGCGACCCCGGTTGCCGAGCACAGCGTCCGGGCGCGCCCGCCCGGCCTGTGCACCGGCTGCCCGGAGCGGCCGATCTTCAGCGGGCTGAAGCTGGCCGAGCGGGAGACCGGCAAGCACCACGTGAGCGCGGACATCGGCTGTCACCTGTTCGCGATCAACGCGCCGTTCGACCTCGGGGCGACCACCATGGGGTACGGCCTCGGTTCCGCGGGTGCGGCCGCGCTGAGCTCGGCGGAGTCCGATCGGCGCACGATCGCGATGATGGGTGACGGCGGCTTCTGGCACAACGGCTTGACGAGCGGGGTCGGCAATGCCGTGTTCAACAAGAACGATCAGCTGCTCGTCGTGGTGGACAACGGGTATGCGGCCGCGACCGGCGGACAGGACGTGGCGTCGTCGCAGGCGGCGAGTCCCACCAGGTCGACCCGCCATCCGATTGAGAAGGCGGTCCGCGGGGTGGGCGTCGAGTGGGCGCGCACGGTCGACGACACCTACGACGTCGCCGCGGTGAAGGACGCCTTCGTCGAAGCGCTGACCGATACGGAAGCCGGGCCGAAGGTCCTCGTGATGCAGAGCGAGTGCCAGCTGAACCGGCAGCGGCGGGTGAAGCCGGAGCGGGCGAAGGCAGTGCGGGACGGGAAACGCGTCGTCCGCGAGCGGTTCGGGGTCGACCCGGAGACGTGTACCGGCGACCACGCCTGTATCCGGATTTCCGGTTGCCCGTCGCTGACCATCGCCGACAACCCGGACCCGATGCGCACCGATCCCATCGCCACCGTTCTGGACAGCTGCGTGGGTTGCGGGGTCTGCGGCGCGAACGCGCACGCAGCGGTGCTGTGCCCGTCGTTCTACCGCACGGATGTCGTGCACAACCCGACGCGCTGGGACCGGTTCCTCGCCAAAGCACGTGCTTGGTGGATCAGGGTCGCGGGTCGTGGCATCGAGCGTCGCGCGGCCCGGTTCGAGGTGGTGGCATGACCGGTCCGTCGTGGTACTCCGGACATCGTCCGCTGACGCTGGCGATCCTCGCGATGGGCGGGGAGGGCGGCGGTGTCCTCGCCGACTGGATCGTGGCGCTCGCCGAGCGCGCGGGGCACCGCGCGCAGAGCACGTCGGTTGCCGGGGTCGCTCAGCGCACCGGGGCGACGGTCTACTACGTGGAGCTCTTTCCGCCCACCGGACCCGGTGACGGCCCGGCTGACCAGGGCCGTAGCGCGCCGGTGCTCAGCCTGTTCCCGACCCCCGGCGAGGTCGACGTCGTCCTCGCGTCGGAGTTGATGGAGGGTGGCCGGGCGGTGCAGCGGGGATTCTCGACCCCGTCCCGCACCACGCTGATCACGTCGACCCATCGCGTGTACGCCATCGACGAGAAGATGTCCCTCGGCGACGGCCGGGTCGACAGCGCAGCACTGCTCGACGCGGTCCGCCGGGGCTCGAAGCGCCTCGTTGCCGCGGACTTCTCGCAGATCGCCGAGCAGGCGCACAGCGTGATCAGTGCGGCCTTGTTCGGGGCGTTGGCGGGTTCGGGCGCGCTGCCTTTCGCGCGGGACGAGTTCGAGCAGCAGATCCGCGAGTTCGGCAAGGGGGTGGCACCCTCACTGCAGGCGTTCGCCGGTGGATTTGCCGCGGCTGAACCGCCTCGGTCCGTTGTGGACATCTCGATCGGACCGCGGCCGCGTACTGCCGAGGAGGTGAAGGCCGAGGAGGAACTGCGTCGTAACAAGATCGCTGCAACCGACCCCGGCACGCTGGTGGGTACGGCGCTTCGGCCGCTGGCGCAGCGCGCGCTCGATTTCCCGGGCGCCGCGCGGTCGATGTTGCTGCACGGCTTGCTGCGGACGGGTCTGTATCAGGACGTCGGTTACGCCGAACGGTACCTCGACCGAGTGGCGCGGCTGGCCGAGCTGGACCCGGACGTCGACGGCGCCGCAACGCTGACCACCGAGGCGGCCCGGAATGTGGCGCTGTGGATGTGTTACCAGGACACGGTTCACGTTGCGCACCAGAAGGTCCGGTCGGGGCGGATGGCCCGCGTCCGGAGGGAGGCGGGTGCCGAGCCCGGTCAGCTCGTGCAGGTCCGGGAGTACCTGCACCCGCAGATCGACGAGATCACCGACACCCTGCCGACCCGGATGGGTGCGGCGCTGCGGCAATGGCGGCCGCTCCAGCGGGTCGTGCGGACGGTCACCGGCAAGGGCATGGTGCTCAACACGAGCTCGATCGTCGGCTACACGATGCTGGCGACCATGGCGCGAATGCGTCCGCTACGACCCCGTTCCCTGAGGTTCGGCCGGGAACAAGCCGCGATCGAGGAGTGGCTGGATACCGCGTGCGCCTGCGAGCCTGAGCTGGCTTGCGAGATCCTCCGCTGCCAAGGCGTTTTGAAAGGCTATGGCGCCACATACGAGCATGGCAGCGGCAGTTTCATGAAACTCATGAGTGCCGCCCGCGTGCTGCGTGGATCTGCTGAAGCTGCGCAAACCTTGGCCGACCTCCGTCGTGCCGCACTGTCCGATGAGGACGGTGCCGCCCTCGATGCCCGCCTGGCCGAAGCCGCGCTGACCCTCTGACCTACCGGGAGCCATCATGTCCGTCCTCAGTGCACTCCTCGACGCCACCCGCTCCGGCGCGGTGGAGATCGTCGACCTGACCACCCCGTTGCAGTCCTCGACCCCGATCCTGGAGCTGCCCGAGCCCTTCGCCAACACCAGCCGGTTCCGCCTGGAGGAACTGAGCCGTTACGACGACCGCGGCCCCGCCTGGTACTGGAACGACATCCACACCGGCGAGCACACGGGAACGCACCTCGACGCCCCCGTGCACTGGGTCACCGGCAAGGACGGCTTGGACGTCTCCCAGGCCCCACTGTCCACTTTGGTCAGCTCGGCGGTGGTGCTCGACCTGAGCGCCGAGGTCGCCGAGAACCCGGACTTCGTACTGGAGGTCGAGCACGTCCGCGCCTGGCAGGCGGAACACGGCCCGCTGCCCGAAGGCGGATGGCTGCTGTACCGCACCGGCTGGGACGCCCGCGGAGACGACGCCGCCGGGCCCCACACTCCCGGGGTATCGGCCGATTGCGCCCAGTGGCTGGCCGAAGAATCGCCGATCGCGGGGCTCGGCGTGGAAACGGTGGGCACGGACGCGGGTGCGGCGCCGGGGTTCACGCCACCGTTCCCTTGCCACAGCTTCCTGCTGGGTGCTGGGAAATGGGGTCTGACCAGCTTGCGCAACATCACCCGGCTGCCGCCGACGGGGAGCGTGCTGGTCGTCTGCCCCCTGCCGATCGTGGACGGCTCCGGCAGCCCGGCGCGGGTACTCGCACTGGTCGAACGGTAGCCCGGGGTAGCCGGAGCTCGTCAGGAAAGCGTTCGCGGGAGGAAGCCGGCGTGCCTGGCGGTACCGGCGACGCGGCCCAGGTCAGCCGACCTGGGCCGCCGCCAGTTCTTCGCGGAACGTCCGGGGACGACGGCCGAGCAGTTTCTCGAGAGTCGGGTCGATGGCTGAGAACTCCCCGGCCCGGCTGGCCGCGAACATCCCGAGACCCATGGCGATTTGCTCCTCGGGAAGGTGGTTTTCCCGTCCGGCACCGGCGAATTGCTCGTCACTGATCACCGTGCGGCTGACCTTGCGCCCGGTGACGTCGGAGGCGATCGCCGCGAGGTCTTCGAAGGTGAGCGTCTCGGACGCGGTGAGCGGGGGCGTGATGCCGTCCAGCCGCCCTTCTTCGGTGAGCGCGATGACCGCCGCCTGCGCGAGGTCGGCGTGCGCGGTCCAGTTCACCGGGCCGTCCTGGGGGAGCGGAAGCGCGCCGCTTTGCAGGCCGCGGCCGAGGAACTGGAGCGCGCTTGCCACGTAGAACCCGTTGCGGAGCGACGTAAAGGGTACGCCGGTCTCCTGAAGCGCGGCTTCGGCGGCCGCGTGGTCGATCATCGGCGCGAACGCCGAGTGCGGGCTCGCCGCCATCTGGCTCGTGTAGAGGATGCGCCCGGCACCGGCCGCCACGGCGGCGTCGATTGCGGTGCGGTGGTGCTGGACGGCGGCGTCTCCGGCGGTGTTGCTCGAAATGATCAGCACCTGGGAGGCGCCCTCGAAAGCCTTCCGAAGGCTTGCCGGGTCGGCGAAACTGCCTTGCCGGACCCGCACTCCGCGGTCGGCGAACGCCTGTGCCTTCGCCGGATCGCGGACGCTGACCCCGATCTGCCCGGCAGGCACGGTCGCCAGCAGCCCTTCGACGACGAGCCGTCCGAGCTGCCCCGTTGCTCCGGTCACGATGATCACGATGTGGTGCCCCTGTTCGCTGTTTCCAGTGTTACCTCGACTATGTTAGCACAGATATTATCACTGGAAACGGATATGCGTTATCGTTGATTCATGAACACCGCGGACAAGGCCAGGGAAGTGATCGTCAAGGCGGCCACCGGTCTCCTCGCGAGCAGCGGGCCGGACGCCGTGACCACGCGGTCGGTCGCGATCGCCGCCGGGGTGCAGGCGCCGGCCATCTACCGGCTGTTCGGGGACAAGAACGGGCTGCTCTCCGCGGTCGTGGAAGCCGGGATCGGCGAGTACCTGGCGGCGGCACCGGCCGGGCACGCATGCGCGGACCCGGTCGACGATCTCCGCGCCGGCTGGGACCTCGCGGTGGAGTTCGGGCTGGGCAACCCGGCGCTGTACACGCTGGCCTACGGCGGACCAGGCGACCTCACGTCGGCCGCCTTCAGCGCGAGCATGGAAATGCTGATGCGGCGGGTCCGGCGGCTTGCCGCGGGCGGCCTGCTGGCCGTCGACGAGGGCCTCGCCGTCCTGATCATCCACGCCACCGCCCGCGGTGCCGTGCTCACTGCCCTGTCCATTCCGGCGGGGCTGCGCGATCCGGCGCTGCTGACGACCATGCGCGAGGCCATGATCGCCGCGGTCACCAACCGCCGTCCGGCGGTGCCGCAATCCGGTCCCGCCGGAGCGGCCCGCGCACTGCGCGCTTCCCTTGCCGGCCAAACCACCCTGACCGCCGCCGAAGTACGTCTGCTCAGGCAGTGGCTCGACCGCCTCACTGCCCGGACTGGTGCCGAGGGTAGCGACTGAGCCATGCCAGACGAAATCGAAGACGTTCGGCTGTCCGGGTTGCGCATCACCGTCGCGCACGCGTCGACCGGCGTGCTCCGGTACCCGACGATCATGGGACTCAACCAGCCGATGCGGGAATTCGCCAAGCGGTTTTGTGGCGGCGGGGCGGACGGCCGTCGTCTGGGATCCGTACAACGGCGAGGATTTCGCCGGGCCACCGCTGGCGGCAAGCCGCCGCACTGGCCCGCCACTGGACCGGTCGCGCTGACGCAACTGACCGCGACCCGCGTCGAGGCGGGTACCGCCGTCCTGCTCACCGGAATGTCCGGGGCGCTGGCATCCACCTTGGCGAGCCTGGCCATCGCGCGCGGCGCCGAAGTGGTGGGCCTGAGCCGCCGCCCGGACAAGATCGACCCGGCACTGGGCGGCACCGTCCCCGACCTCCGCGATCACCGAAGCCACCCACGGCGGCCCGCAGGTGGTGATCGACAACATCGATTTTCGAGACGTACTACCCGATCCTGCCGATCGGCGCACGGGTGGTGTCCGGCGCGCTGGACGCCGCCGGTCCGCGACGGCTCCGGATCCCGCACCCCCTGCTGCACGAGTACCCACTGGAGCGAGCCGCGGAGGTCCACGAGGCGGTCGCCCGCAATACCACTGCCGTGCGGGTGTGGCCGGACTGACCTGCCCGTCAGCTACGCGGGCCGCCGGGGACATCCCAGGTGGTCCAGCGGAAGGGGACGCCCTGGGTGGTCGCCGGGTCGGTGATCAGGGTGTGGTCGTCGCGGGTGATGGTGGCGATTTCCTTGCTGTCGAAGTACTCCTTCGTCGCGTCGAGGTCTTGGACGCGGAATGCCGCCGCGTGGTGGATTTCGCCGTTTGCGGACAGGTCTGCCGCGGCGATCGTGCTGTCGGTGTTCGGGGTGGACAGTTGCACGACCGTGTCGCCCAGCTGCACGTAGACGTCGTCCGTTCCGGTCAGTTCCGACGAATCCTTGTGCAGCAACGTGCCGCCGAGGATGCCGGTGTACACGTGAGTGGCCCGTTCGAGGTCGCGGGTCAGGATCGTGGTGTACGCGAGCCCGGGCGTCTGCACCGGGTGGTTTTCCAGCCACCACCGGGAATCGTACCCGGAGCCGTTCAGCCGGGGGTCCTTGCGATCCATGGTTCCGGCCGGGTTGAAGAACTCCAGCTGGGTGATCGTGTCCTTCGGATGGGTCATGATCGCGGACCCCGGGGCGGGGCGGGTTTCGGTGAGCCGGCCGCCTTCGACGAAGACGCGGATGCCGTGGTCGGTGCAGCGCTGCCAGATTTCCCCGGCGTCGTCGGTGTACCAGGCCACGGAGTGCCAGTGCGTGCCGAACCGCCGGTGGAACCGGCCGAGCGGCATGGTTTCCCAGCCCGCCACCCGGAAAGCGGGCGCGAGTGGTTCGAGGACCGTATCGCCCAGTAGCACGAGTGACGCGTCGCGTTTCTCGCCCGCCATGTAGTGGTGGTCCAGGAAACCTCGGCGGACCTGGAAAACCTCGTCGTACCACGCCTCCAGGGCGGGCAGATCGCCGGTCAGATGGATGAGGTGGAACAGTTTCCCGATCGCCATCGGCTGTCCTTTGCTGGTGAGGTGGCCGATCAGTTGTATCATTTTAAAACTGTCGTATCCAGCTCGTGTGCAAGCGAAGGGATCTTTCGATGAAGACCGGCTCGGGCGACGCGGTACTCGTGACGGAGCCCGGCACCGGGGTGCGGCTGATCACGCTGAACCAGCCGAAGGTCCGCAATGCCATGACGGCGGAGATGACCGCGGCGTGGGACGACGCGATGAAAGCCGTGGCTGAAGACCGCGAGGTCCGGGCCGTGGTCGTGACCGGCGCCGGTAGCTCGTTCTGTGCGGGCGCGGACATGTCCTGGCTCGACCAGGGCGCCGCCGAGGACATCACCACCGACCGGCTCCGGGACCGGATGCTTCCGTTCTACCGCAGCTGGCTGCGCCCGCGGGAGCTGCCGGTACCGGTGATCGCCGCGGTCAACGGCCCGGCCGTCGGCGCGGGTGTCTGCCTCGCGCTGGCCTGTGACCTGCGGTTCGCCGCGGCCACCGCACGGTTCAGCACCCCGTTCGTCTACCTCGGCACCCACGGCGGCATGGGCGCGACCCGCCTGCTCCCCGAGGCGATCGGCCTCCCGCGCGCCCGGGAGATGCTCTACACCGGCCGCGAGGTGCCCGCGGACGAAGCGCATCACTGGGGACTCGTCGCGGACGTCCATGACGACGTGCTGGCAGCCGCTCTCGAAACCGCCGCGCAGATCGCAAAAGCAGCGCCGATCGCGGTACGGCTGACCAAGTCCGGGCTCGAACAGTCCGCTGCCGGGCTCGAAGCGTCGATCCAGTGGGAAGCACTGGCCCAGCCGGTCACCATGACCACGGCCGACCTGCACGAGGGCGTCGAAGCGTTCCGCCGCCGCCGGGCGCCCCGGTTCCGGGGCCGCTGACCGGATCGGCGCTCGACGGAAGCGGCACGGCCGGTTTAGACTTCCCGTCGTCCGATAAATTTAAAAATATGGACGGGTGATGATGGGACGCGGAGACGGCAGCACGCTCTTCATCGGCGGGCGCTGGGACAAGGCGGACGAGGGCCGATCGTTCCCGGTCACGGACCCGAGCAGCGGCGCGGAGATCGGTCATGCAGCCGACGGCGGCGCTTCCGACGCGCAGCGGGCCGTCGAAGCTGCCGAAGCCGCGTTCCCGGAGTGGAGCGGGCAGACCGCGTACCGGCGGGCCGAGGTGCTCCAGGCGGCGCACGCGCTGATGCTGGAACGCCAGGAGGAACTGGCCGCGCTGATGACCCTGGAACAGGGCAAGCCGCTCAAGGCCGCCCGCACGGAGGTGCGGTACGCCGCGGATTTCCTGCTCTGGTTCGCGGAGGAGGCCAAACGCGTCTACGGCAGCACGGTCCCGTCCGCCCGCGCGGACCAGCGGTTCCTGGTGATGCGCCAGCCGGTGGGGGTGGTCGCGGCCATCACACCGTGGAACTACCCGATCTCCATGCTCACCCGGAAGCTCGCGCCGGCCATTGCGGCCGGCTGCACGACCGTTCTCAAACCGGCAGAGCAGACGCCGCTGTGTGCGGCAGCGGTGTTCGAGATCTTCGAGGAGGCCGGTCTCCCGGCAGGCGTGGCGAACCTCGTCACCACCAGCCGCCCGGAGGAGACCGGGCAGGTCTTCCTCGGTTCGCCGGTCGTCCGGAAGCTCACGTTCACCGGCTCGACCGAGGTCGGCACACTGCTCGCCGGACAGGCCGCGGCCACGATGAAACGGCTGTCGATGGAACTGGGCGGGCACGCGCCGTTCCTCGTGTTCGAGGACGCCGACCCGGTGCACGCGGCCAAGGGCGCGACGCTGGTCAAGCTGCTCAACGCCGGTCAGGCCTGCATCAGCCCGAACCGGATCTACGTCCACCGCTCGATCATGGAACCGTTCGCGGCGGCGATGACCGACCGGTGCGAGCGGCTGCGGGTCGGCCCCGGCAGTTCCGGCGCGGACGTCGGGCCGCTCGTCGACACCGCGGCGCTGGAGAAGGTCCGCCGCCAGGTCGACGACGCGGTGTCGAAGGGCGCGCGCCTGCTCACCGGCGGCGAGCGGCTGGTCGAAGACGGGCTCGGGGACGGCAGCTTCTTCGCCCCGACCGTCCTTGCCGACGTGGACGCTTCGATGCAGATCTACCGCGAGGAGACGTTCGGCCCGGTCGCGGCCTTGATCCCGTTCGACGACGAGGACGAGGTGCTCCGGATGGCCAACGACACCGAGTACGGCCTCGCGTCGTACCTCTACACCCGCGACCTCGGCCGTGCGGTGCGGGTCGCCGAGGCGCTGCGGTTCGGGATCGTCGGGATCAACGACATCAACCCGACCTCGGCCGCGGCCCCGTTCGGCGGCGTCGGGCTCAGCGGCCTCGGCCGCGAGGGCGGCGCGCAGGGCATCGACGAGTACCTCGACGTCAAGCTCGTCGGCCTCGCCCTGCGGTGACCGCTACCAGGTGAGCAAGGTCGCCGATCGCGGTGCGGTTTCGGCTTTTGCTTTCCGGCGGGGAGCGGGGGAAATGTCCTCGTCTTCCGCCGGGACGATTTCCTGCAGGTCGCCGATCAGGTGCCGGAGGGCGTCAGCGCGGAGCGTGTAGTAGTAGTTGCGGCCGCGCTTGTGCACGTCGAGCAGCCCGGCCTGGCTGAGGATCTTCGTGTGGTAGGAGATGGTCGGCTTCGAAACCGGGAGCGTGTCCTCCAGCAGGCTGCAGGGGACCTCGTCCTGCTGGGCCAGCTGCTGCACGATGTTCCATCGGATGGGGTCGCCCAGCGCCTTGAACACCTCGGGCGCAGCCGCTGCTTTGCCGGACACAGTGCCTCCTGACCGTGCGAAGTCCGTCGATTCCGCACTTGCCCAATCTAGTCCATCCACACTTCGATGATTTTAGAACTATTGACGTAAAAGGGCAAGCCGCCGTGCCGCTGACCGGAAAAGTGCCCCTGCCGGGCGGAGGTTCCGCCGATACTGCGGGCAGGGAACCGCGAAACCCGGTCCCGGACGACGAGGGAGGGCGATGACCGACGGAAAGTCCGCGTCCCGATCCGTCGAAGTGTGCGTGCAGCCTGCGGGAATCGAGCTGACGGTCGCCGGAGGGGAGACGTTGTTCGCCGCGGCCCGGCGGGCCGGAGTGGACTGGCCGACCGTGTGTTTCGGCCAGGGCAACTGCACTCGCTGCCGGTGCCGGATCGTCAGCGGAACCGACCTGGCGCAGGAAGCGGGTGTGCGGGAACGCGCAAAGCTGCGTCGCGCGCCGAGTGAAGGTCCGGGCGAGCAGCGGCTGGCGTGCCAGCTGCGCTTCCATCGCGCGGGGAGGGTGGTCGTCGAGGCCCCGCTCGTCGTCCGGGGGCCCGGTCCGGAAGAGCCCGAGTTCATTGTGTGGTGAGGGAAAGGATACCGGCGTGCGTGACGGAGCGAACCCGCAGCAAGTGTTGTGGGAACTGGCGAACCGCTATTCGGATGCGGTCACGCGCAAGGACGCGGAGGCCGCGAGCCGCCTGTGGGCTGTTGCCGGTACCTGGGAAATCGGCGCGCCGTTCAGTGTGCTCGCCACCGGACCGGAGGAAATCGCGGCAACGCTCGGACAACGCATTTCCCCGGCCGTTTTCATGCTGCAGAGCCCGGGGGCGGCCGTGGTCACCGATGCCGGGCCGGAGCGGATCGAAGGCCGGGTGCACACCCAGGAAATCGCCCATTTCGCGGACCGCACGGCGACGATCATCGGCTGCTACGACGACGTGGTGATCCAGGACGAGGGCGAATGGCGTTATGCGAGCCGGCGGTTCACCGTCACCGCAGTGGATTCGTCGCCGAAAGCGTGGACGGCGGTGGCCGGCGCTTCGTCCGGCACCGACTGACAACCGAGGGAGTTCCTCATGACCGAGCTGCCGACGTCCGAACCTGCGGTGACCGAAGAAGTCCCGTACGCCATCACGGACCCGTGCTACATCCCGGCGGAGCGTTACTTCTCGCCCGAGTTCTACCAGCTGGAGAAGGAGCGGCTGTGGTCCCGGACCTGGCAGATGGCGGCGCGGCTGGAGGAAATCCCCGAGATCGGCGATTTCGTCGAGTACCGGATCTGTGACGAGACCGTGCTCGTGGTCCGCACCGGCGAACACGAGGTCAAGGCCTTCGTCAACGCCTGCCGCCATCGCGCGACCCAGCTGGCGACCGGCACCGGCACGTTCGCCGCGGGCGAGATCGTCTGCCCGTTCCATGGCTGGTCGTGGAATCTGCGGGGCGAAAGCTCGTACATCTACGGCGACCACGCATTCCGGGCGGACTGCATGACCCCGGAGAAACTGCGCCTCCGAGAGTGCAAAGTGGACTTCTGGGGCGGCTGCGTCTTCATCAATTTCGACCTGGCGGCGCGGCCGCTGGCGGATGCTCTCGAACCGATGCCCTCGCTCCTCGACCCGATGAGCGTCGAGGACATGAAGGTGACCTGGTGGCGGGCGATCGAGGTGGAGGCGAACTGGAAGATCGCGCTGGAAGCCTTCATGGAGGGCTACCACGTGATGCAGACGCACCCGCAGCTCAGCTTCTGGATGGGCCGGAAGTTCAGCTCGGATTTCCAGACGTATCACCACGAGAAGAACGGGCATTCCTGGGTCCAGCGCTCGCCGCAGTACCGGGCGCTGATGCTGGCGGCGCTGGCGAAGTCGGCCGCCGCCGACGGCGCGTCGGCGGCCGAGATGACCAAGACCCAGCGGGACCAGCTCCGGGCCAGCAACGCGAACCTGCTCGACGGCCTGTGGGCGATGGTCGAGCAGAAGGACCAGGACGTGCTCGACGCGATGGGCGACGTAGAGGTACCGGCCGGGCAGACCTTCGCCGATCTCTACGGTGATGCCATCTACGACTACGCGCTCGAGCACAACCTGCCCATGCGCCGCCCGACCCCCGACGTGAAACTGCGCTGGAGCGGGATCTTCCAGCTGTTCCCGAACACCATCATCCTCCCGCAGTACGGCAACGCGATCCAGTACCGATCGCGTCCGCTCGGACCGGACCGCTGCATTTTCGAACTGATCGGCCTGACCCTCAAACCGGACGGCGAACAGGCGGAGCGGGCAGGCCTCGAAGGAGTCTTCGCCGCCGACGACGAAGCAGCTTTCGGGCTGGTTCCCCGCCAGGACTTCGGCAACATCGAAGCGCAGCAGCGGGGCCTGCGCACCCGCAGCCACCGCGAGCAGCGGCTGTCCGACGTCTACGAGCGCGGGATCAGCAACCTGCACGAGCAGATCGACAGCTATCTGGCGACGCCGCTCTGACCGCAAACGCACGGAAGGAATCTGAATGATCGTGTCAAGCCGCAGCGGTAGTGGGTTGCGGCGCGGTCGGTGTGAACTTCCGGCCGTCGCGCAGGAGGGCCCACAGGACGTCG
>NZ_JNYZ01000032.1 GCF_000717335.1 Amycolatopsis jejuensis | reverse complement strand
GGTGACAATTGCTCTGTCGCAAGAACAATCATCCCAGGCCAGAGGGCATCTGCCCGTCCAGACACGGCCTACAACACCACAAACACCGGTGGATCCAGGCCAGATTCCCTCAAGGTTCCCTTCACGGACTTACATTCCGTGAAGGTTCCCTTCACGGCTTTCACCCCCACCTCGCGAACCGCAGCCGACGCACCCACCGGACCAGGCACCCAGCCCCCGCCCTGCACCCCGATCCGAAGCCCCACACGTGCGGAGGGTGCTTGTCAAGGCATCTTTCCCGCCTTGACAAGCACCCTCCGCACGTCGTCACAATCGGGCTTCGGGGTGCCCCCACTGGGGTTCCCCCCGTGGATCGGACACTGGTTTTTATGCTGCGTGGGTGGTGGGTGGACTGTAGTGGGTGCGGGTTTCTTGTGGGGTGTGGTAGCCGAGGGTGGAGTGCAGGCGGTCGTGGTTGTAGTAGGTGAGGTAGGCGAACACGGCCTGTCGGGCCTGTGTGCGGGTGGTCCAGGTGCGGGTGCCGATTTCGGTTTTGAGGGTGGCGAAGAAGGATTCGGCGGCGGCGTTGTCGTAGCAGGATCCGGTTCTGCCCAGGGAGGGGCGGATGCCGTGTGCGGTCAGGGTGCGGTGGAATTCGGCGGAGCGGTATTGGGTGCCGCGGTCGGAGTGGAACACCGCGCCCGGGCGGGTCAGGCCGCGGTCCGCGGCGAGGGTGATCGCGTCACACACCAGATCAGCACGCTGATGCCCGGCCAGGGCGTGCCCGACGATCTCGCGGGTGTGCAGGTCGAGCACGGTCGCGAGGTAGAGCCAGCCTTCTTCGGTGGGGAGGTAGGTGATGTCGCCGACCAGCCGCTGTCCCGGCGCGTCGGCGGTGAAGTCCCGGCGGATCAGGTCCGGGACGGGAACCGCGGCCGGGTTCGGCTTGGTCAGTGAGTGTCGCCGTCGCCGGGTGAACCCGGCGATACCGCGTTCCCGCATCACCCGCTCGATCTTCTTGTGGTTCACCACCACACCACGGCGCCGCAGCTCGGCGGTGACCCGCGGACTCCCATAGGCACCCCGGTGAGCGGCGTGGATACCGGTGATCTCGCGAGCCAGCCGATCCTCGGCCGCGGCTCGCCGGTCGCGAGCGGGAGTCGATGCGAGCCATTCGTAGAACCCGGGACGACGCACGTTCAGGACACGACACAGCCGAGCGACACCACACGTGTCGCGATGGTCGGAGATGAACCGGTAGCTGCAGGTCAACGACCCATCTCCTGCGCGAAATAGGCGGCCGCTTTCCGCAGGATCTCCTTGTCCTTCTCGAGTTCGGCGACCCGCTTCCGCAACTGGCGCAGCTCGCGTTCCTGCGCATCGCTGCCCGTTTCCGCGGCCCGCTCCGCCCTCTCCACAGCCCGCACCCAGGTCCGCAGAGTCTCGTGATTCACCCCCAGCTCACGAGCCACCTGCGCCAACGGACGCGACGAGGACCGCACCAACACGACCGCGTCCCGCCGAAACTCCTCCGGATACCTCGACGAACCAGACACAAACACATCCTTCCCCAGGCCAAAGCCAAGGATCAACGTGTCCGATCCGAAGGGGGAACCCCACCACGCAACAGTCCCGGCCAACACAGAACCCCACCGCAACAGTTGGCCTACAGAAGACCCACCGCAACGACCCTGGGCCACACAGGCGAGACCCACCCACGAGGGTTGTGCCAACCCCGCCCTCATGGCATCGTCGAAGAGGAACCTCAACCGAATGCAACGCGGGAGCTCGCGCCTTGGCGGGCTGAGAGGGTGGCTGGTGTCCTGGGACACCCGGCGCCACCGACCGCATGAACCTGACCGGGTAATGCCGGCGTAGGGAGTGAACGTCGTTGACGACGCTGGAAAATCAGGGCGCCATCGCACCGTCCGTCACCACCGGGCCCATCACCGGATCGCACAAGGTCTACCACCGGACCGAATCCGGGTTGCGGGTCCCTGCGCGGCGGATCGACCTGTCGAACGGGGAGCACTTCGACGTGTACGACACGTCCGGGCCGTACACGGATCCGGACGTGCACATCGATGTCCACAATGGACTGCACCCGCTGCGGTCCGGCTGGGCCGACGGGCGGGAGCACAACACCCAGCTCGGCTGGGCGAAAGCCGGGGTGATCACCCGGGAAATGGAGTTCGTCGCCGCGCGGGAACGGTGTGCGCCGGAGTTCGTGCGGGACGAGGTCGCGCGCGGGCGGGCGGTGATCTGTGTCAACCGCAAGCACCCGGAGAGCGAGCCGATGATCATCGGCAAGAAATTCCTGGTGAAGATCAACGCCAACATGGGCAACTCGGCCGTCTGGTCCTCGGTGGAGGAAGAGGTCGACAAAATGGTGTGGGCCACCCGCTGGGGCGCCGACACCATCATGGATCTCTCCACCGGCAAGCGCATTCACGAAACACGTGAGTGGATCATCCGCAACTCGCCCGTCCCGGTCGGTACCGTGCCGATCTACCAGGCGCTGGAGAAGGTCGACGGGGAGCCGGAAAAGCTTTCCTGGGAAATCTACCGCGAGACCATCATCGAGCAGTGCGAGCAGGGCGTCGACTACATGACCGTGCACGCCGGGGTGTTGCTGCGGTACATCCCGCTCACCGCCCGGCGGGTCACCGGAATCGTGAGCCGCGGCGGGTCGATCATGGCCGCGTGGTGCCTTGCGCATCACCAGGAATCGTTCCTGTACACGCATTTCTCCGAGCTGTGCGAAATCCTGCGGGCGTACGACGTCACGTTCTCCCTCGGCGACGGTCTCCGCCCCGGCTCCATTGCCGACGCCAACGACCGCGCGCAGTTCGCCGAGCTGGAAACCCTCGGCGAGCTCACGCACATCGCCCGCGAGCACGACGTGCAGGTGATGATCGAAGGCCCCGGCCACGTGCCGATGCACAAGATCAAGGAAAACGTGGAACTGGAGGAAAAGCTCACCGGCGAGGCCCCGTTCTACACCCTCGGTCCACTTGCGACGGACATCGCGCCGGCGTACGACCACATCACGTCCGCGATCGGCGCCGCGCAGATCGGCTGGTACGGCACGGCGATGCTGTGTTACGTCACGCCGAAGGAGCACCTCGGCCTGCCCAACCGCGACGACGTGAAAACCGGCGTGATCACGTACAAGATCGCCGCGCACGCCGCCGACCTCGCCAAGGGGCATCCGCACGCGCAGGAATGGGACGACGAACTGTCGAAGGCCCGTTTCGAATTCCGCTGGAACGACCAGTTCAACCTTTCGCTCGACCCGGACACCGCGCGTTCGTTCCACGACGAGACGCTCCCCGCGGAACCGGCGAAGACCGCGCATTTCTGCTCCATGTGCGGGCCGAAGTTCTGCTCCATGCGGATCACCCAGGACGTCCGCAAGTACGCCGAGGAGCACGGTCTGTCCACTGTGGAGGCGATCGAGGCCGGAATGGCCGAGAAGTCGCACGAGTTCTCCGAGCAGGGCAACAAGGTCTACCTGCCCGTCGTCGGGCAATGACGACCACGCCCCGCACCGCCCTCACCATCGCCGGATCCGATTCCGGCGGTGGTGCGGGCGTGCAGGCGGATTTGCGCACCTTCTTTGCCAACGGTGTACACGGACTGGTCGCGCTCACCGCGGTCACCGTGCAGAATTCGCTTGGCGTACAGGGATTCACCGAGATTCCAGTCGACGTGGTCACCGCGCAGATCAAAGCCGTCGCCGGAGACATGGGCGTCGACGCGGCGAAGACCGGCATGCTCGCCACTGCGGAGATCATTCAGGCAGTGGCGAAAACGCTCGACGAGGTCCACATCGGACGCGACACGGACACGCCGTTCGTGGTCGACCCGGTAGCCGCGTCGATGACCGGGCACGCTTTGCTGCGCGAGGAAGCGCTGGAAGCAATCCGCACCGAACTGTTCCCGCGCGCCACCCTGATCACGCCGAACCTCGACGAGGTACGGCTGCTCACCGGGGTCACCGTCACTGATACAGCAAGCCAGCGCACGGCCGCGGAAGCGTTGCTGGAGTTCGGTTCCCGGTGGGTGCTGGTGAAGGGCGGGCACCTCTACGACGCCGAGGATTGCGTCGATCTGCTCACCGACGGATCGGCCGTGGTCGAGCTGAGCGGACCACGGATCGCGACGGAAAACACCCACGGCGGCGGCGACACGATGGCGTCGGCAATTACTTCGTCGCTCGCGAAAGGCGCCGACGTACCCACTGCGGTCGCCGAAGCGAAATGGTTCATCGAGCGTTGTGTCGCGGAGGCTTATCCACTCGGCGCCGGGGTGGGACCGGTGTCCCCGTTCTGGCGGCTCGCGGACCAGTCGTGAGTACTACTTGAATGCGATCGAAGTCTTCTTGAGGGTCCCGTGCAGGATGCATTCCTTGACGTCATTCCGGTTGAAGTTCACCGAAGACGCATCGGTTCCGCTGATCACCTCGGCGTAGCAGTGCCAGCCGGACGGGGAGTTGGCCTGGACCTTGAACACCTCGGACTTATTGGTACCCCAACGTCCGGAGCAGGCTTTGCCTGCTCCGGTGTACACACAGATGTTTGCAACGGTTCCGGAGAAATTGGAAAGCCGGAAGTTGTACGTGGTCGCTGCCGCACTCGGCGTGGCGGCAGCGGTCAGTGCCAAGCCGACAATTGCCGGCATCGCGGCCGCAGCGAGAAGTTTGCGCATTGCCACCATACAGGTTCACCATTTCCTTACGCTCGCGGTTCCTGATCTTGACCTAAACCCAAGCTAGGTTCGTTGTTGTCAATCTGTCAGGCAACCTCGCCGGCTACTGGCAGTTGGTCTCTCCAGCTTTGCCCGAAAGTGCCTTGACCCGGCAAAGCGATGCGTAAGTCGGGGCATCTAGCCACGCGGATCCACCTGCGGCAACACGGTGGAAAGCCCGGTCCAATCGGACGTCACCACCGAAGCGTGCTGCCTGGCCAGTTCCACAACCCGCTGGTTCGCCTGATCTACGGTCGGATTGCGGTCGTCGATGGCCGGGGCGACATTCTGGGCGTCCGTCATGACCACGTAGTAGTGATTGTCGTCGTACCAGGACATTCCGGCCTTCGCGAGCCATTCGCTCGCGTCCCCGTCGAAAACGACGAACCACGGTTTCTGTTCCGCGGAATACTGGTCCCGCGGATCACCGGCGGCCGCGCCGTGGACGGTCGGGAAGATCTGTACCGAATCCAGCTTCCCCGACGCCTTCTGTGCCAACAGGTAACGGCAGTACTCGACATCGGTGCGTAAAGTGTCAGTCGGGTTGTTCTCCTCGACCGTGCCCGGAATGATCTCCGTGATCACCTTGCCTCGCAATGCATCCACCGACGGCCAATTGTCTGCTTTGGACGCTTCGTCGAGCGTGCCGTACCCGCCGAGCAAGTCGGCCGGTTTGAACACCGCGCTGCCGAGGTGGTCGCGCAGGGCTGCGTCCAGCTGCTCCGGGCCGAGTCCGGTATTGGCGGAAAAACCGGTCTTCATCTCGAGTTTCAAAGTGATCGGAGAATGTCCGGGATGTGCCCCGAGCCAGACACGGATGTCGTCGAGGCAGGATTCGAGGTCTTTGTTCGCGCCGCCGGAGTACAGGTCGGGGGCGTCGACGCAATTGTTGCCGTTGCCGAACGGGTTGGAGTGGCTCACTTTCCACTCGTGGGTGAAGAAATCGGGCCACACGTCGAGTTCGATGAGGGAAGAACCGTTGTCGAGCGCCTGCGCGAGATACGGGTAGGCGGCCGGATCGTAGGTGTTGTGCACGCCGACCGTGGTCACGTGCGAGAGCTTCGGAGTGTCCGCCTGCGCCACCGCGGGGACGAACAGCGTGAGTACGGCTCCGGCCACCACGAGCGCCGAGTGGAGTTTCATCCTGTCTCCTTCGTCACCGGACCAAGGCATACTGTGCCATCGTGGTGGACTGTGAATGAAGCACAGCTGACCAAATGGACTAGACCAGAAGTCGGGACGCGCCCATGACCGAGAACCCCAGCCCGCCCTCCGCGCTCACCATCGCCGGATCCGACTCCGGCGGTGCGGCGGGGCTGCAGGCGGACCTGCGTACCTTCCTGACCTGCGGGGTGCACGGCCTGGTCGCGGTCACCGCGGTGACGGTACAGAACACCCTCGGCGTGCACGACCGCGCGGATCTGCCGCCGCACATCGTCGCCGGGCAGATCGAGGCCGTGGCCGCCGACATGGGGGTGGGCGCGGCGAAGACGGGCATGCTCGCGTCCGCGGAAATCATCCGCGCGGTCGCCGCGGCCTGCGACAAAGCCGGAATCGGCCGGGACGGCGCAATTCCGTTCGTGGTCGATCCGGTGGCCGCCTCGATGACCGGACAGCCCCTGTTCGACGACGGCGGACTCCACACCCTCCGCGACGAACTCCTGCCGAGGGCCACCGTCGTCACCCCGAACCTCGACGAGGTAAGGCTGCTCACCGGCCTCACGGTCACCGATCGCCACGGCATGCGCACCGCGGCGCTCGTGCTACACCAGCTGGGCCCGAAATACGTACTCGTGAAGAGCGGCCACCTGGAATCCGACCCGGAATGCGTAGACCTGCTCTTCGACGGCACGACATTCGTCGAACTGCCCGGCCAGCGCTGGCAAACCCCGCACACGCACGGCGCGGGTGACACGATGGCGTCCGCGCTTACCGCCGGGTTGGCCAAGGGCATGCCGGTCGTCGAGGCGGCGCGCTATGGCAAGTGGTTCGTGTCCCAGGCCGTGGAGCACTCGTACCCCATGGGCGCCAAAGTCGGCCCCGTGTCAGCCTTCTGGCGGCTCGCGCCTGAAGACCGCTAGCCCTCGTCCGAGATCAGCGACTCCAGCGCGGGCAGCGCGGCGATGATCGACTCCCGCGCTTCCGGGCTCAGCCGGTCCAGGCGGCGGTTCAGCTCCTGCACCCGGGTGGACCGCACGCCCGACACGAGCCGTTCGCCTTCCTCCGTTGCGCGGGCCAGCCATGCCCGCCGGTCGACCGGGTCGGATTCGCGCGTGACGTAACCGGCTTCCACCAGCGTCGCCACGATTCGCGACATCGTGGCCGCGGCGACGCCCTCCTTGGCGGCGAGGTCGCCCAAGCGCAGCTCGCCGAAGTGGACGAGCGTGGCGAGTGCGGAGATCGAACCGTGGCCCGGCCCGGGTACGCCCGCTTGGCGCAGCGACCGCGAAAGCCGCCCCACGGCGAGGAACAATCGGCCGGATACGTCCTGGACCGAGGAAAGAGTCACGATCGGCTCCTTCTGACGCTGGTGCCCGCCGCTGGGTGCGCCGGAAAGGGTGTCGTCCACCATACGGCCTGCCGGTGCTCAATCAGTGTCAAGCGCGGGCGAAATCACCAAACGAAGCCCTTTCGCGCAGCGAGACCTCGGAGTCAGAGCACTGACGCGTCGAGCGGCAGGTCGGCGGGCGGCGGCAGCGGCTCGGCGGTTCCGGCCCGGAACGACTGCAGCAGATACCCCACGAGCCGCCGGGACGCGGCCGCTGCGTCGGGGCCGGCCCGCAGGCCGCCGTTGGCCAGCAGGATCAACGGCAGGTCGGACAGCGCGAAATCGGACCGCAGCGTACCGGCCTCCTTGGCGCGGCGGATCAGCTCCGCGAACGCCTGCGCGGCGCGGTCACGGAACTTCCCGAAGGCGGCCTCGTCCGGGAGCGCGGTGACGATCGCGACCGAAAACCCGTGGTTGCGTGCCTGCATCGCGCACACTTCTTCGATCACCCGGCAGAACGCGCGCCACGGATCGGGATCGGCGAGCGCCTCGTCGAGCATCCCGGCGCACTCGGCCATCGGCTCGGCGAAGGCCTCCGCGACGAGGTCGGCCTTGGTCGGGAAGTGGCGGTACACCGTCGCGACGCCGAGGCCCGCCCGCCGCGCCAGCTCGCTCATCGACACGCCGAGGCCCTCGGTTTCGAAGGTGCGCCCGGCGACGTCGAGGATCTGCGCGCGATTGTTGGCCGCGTCCGTGCGCAACCGAGTCGTTTTTTCCGGCACTCTCTCACTTTAGCCCAAACGGAAGCCCCCTTCCATTTTCCGTGCTACAAGTGGAACATGCCTTCCACTTCGATGCGATACGTTGCCTACGACCGTTACGGGCCCCCGGACGTGCTGTACGAGACCACCGGACCGCTGCCGTCGGTTCGCCCCGGAGACGTCCTCGTCCGCGTGCGCGCGCTGTCGGTGAACGGCGGCGAGCTGTACCTGCGATCCGGGAAACTGCGGCCGTTCAGCGGCAACCGGTTCCCCAAGCGGGTCGGCCTCGACCTGGTGGGCGAGGTCGTGCAGCCCGGGTCGAGCCGCTTCGCCGAGGGCGACCTGGTGTGGGGCGTCGGCCGCAGCACGACCACGGCAGCGGAGTACGTCGCCGTTCCCGCCGAGCGGCTCGACCACGTACCTGCTGGTCTCGATCCCGTACCGGCGGCGGCGCTGCCCGTCGGCACCACGGCGATCACCGCGCTGCGTGACAGGGCCGACCTGGCGCCGGGCGAGCGGCTGCTGGTCCGCGGCGCGACCGGCGGCGTCGGCTACCTCGCGGTGCAGCTCGGCAAAGCCATGGGCGCGCATGTGACCGGCTTGGCCAGCGCGAAGAATCTGGACCTGGTGAAGGAACTCGGCGCCGACGAGGCCATCGACTACCGCGCGCCGGGCGCTCTGGGCCGGTTCGACGTCGTTCTCGACACCGTCGGCACCGAACTCGCCGACTTCCGCCGCCTGCTCACGCCGCACGGACGGATGGTCGGGATCTCGTTCGACCCCGACCATCTCCTGCGCACCGCCGGCTACCTCCTGGTGAACTCCCTGCACCGCACCCGCTGGACACGCTTCTTCAGCGGCAACCCGAAAGCCCCGCTGCTCGCCGAGCTGGGCCGTTTGGTGACCGCAGGCGCACTACGCCCCCTGGTCGACCGCGTGTTCCCGCTGTCCGACCTCGCCGGGGCACACCGGGCGCTGGAAAACGGCGGCGTACGCGGGAAAATCGTCGTCGAGGTCTAGCGCGGCGGGCTCGAGGCCTGTGCCCAGAACCGTTGCGGCACCCGCCCGGCGCTGCGTGCCAGGTAACCCGCCTCGACCGCGCTGCGCATCGCGGCGGCCATCCGTTCCGGATCCGCGGCGCGCGTAACGGCTGTCGACAACAGCACCGCGGAGCAGCCCAGCTCCATCGCGAGCGCGGCGTCCGATGCGGTGCCGATGCCTGCGTCCAGCACGATGGGGACCGTCGCGCGGGACACGATCAGCTCGATGTTGTGCGGGTTGCGGATACCGAGCCCGGTCCCGATCGGGGCGCCGAGCGGCATCACCGCCGCGCAGCCCGCTTCTTCGAGGCGCAGCGCGAGAACCGGGTCGTCGTTGGTGTACACGAACACCGTGAACCCGTCGGCCACCAGGCGTTCGGCGGCGTCGAGCGTCTCAAATGGGTCGGGCAGCAGCGTCCGGTCGTCCGCGTGGACCTCGAGCTTCACCAGGTTCGTCTCCAGGGCCTCGCGGGCGAGCTGCGCGGTGAGCACCGCCTCTGCCGACGTCCGGCAGCCCGCGGTGTTCGGCAGCAGCTCGATGTCCAAGCGCCGCAACAACTCCAGCACGCCGGAACCACCCTCGGCGTCCGCGCGGCGCATGGCGACCGTGGTGAGCTGGGTACCCGAGGCGACCAGCGCGCGCTCCAGCACCTCCAGGTTCGCGGCGCCGCCGGTGCCGATGATCAGCCGCGACGACAACTTGTGTTCGCCGATGACCAGGTCGTCCATGCTCAGCCTCCCTGAACCGCGGTCAGCACTTCGAGGTCGGCGCCCTTCGGCACCACCGATCCGTCCCATTCGCCGCGCCGCACGACCTCGCCGTTGACCGCGACCGCGACCCCCTGGCGGGCCGCCCCCAGCGCGTCCAGGACCTCGGACACCGTGGCGCCGTCGGGAAACTCCCGCCACTCGCCGTTGACCTTGATCTCCATCAGACTCGCTCCTTCTCGACCAGGCGGGCGGGCGTCGCTGCGGCTACCTCCGGAGGCGGGGCTTCCCCGTCGAGCCACGCGACCACGGCGTCCGCTGTCACGGGCGCCATCAGCAAACCGTTGCGGTGGTGTCCCGTTGCCGCGTACACGCCTTCGCTCACTTCGCCGATGTACGGCAGAGCGTCGCGGCTTCCCGCGCGCAGCCCGGCAGCGGTCTCCACCAGCTCGTACTCCGTGATGCCGGGCAGAATGCGTTCCGCGCCTTCCAACAGCTCGCGTACGCCGCGCGCGGTGACGGCCTGATCGAAACCCGCTTCGTACTGCGTCGCGCCCAGCACCAGCTCTCCGTCTGCGCGCGGCACCAGGTAGATCGGACGTCCTTCGACCATCGCGCGCACTGTGTACGGCGGAGGCGGCAGACAACCCCTACGCGGCCGCAGTCGCAGAATCTCGCCCTTCAGCGGACGTACGGCGTGTTGCAGCAACGGGTGCAGCTGTCCGGTCCACGCACCGGCCGCGAGGACGACGGGACCGCTCAACTCCGAAAGCGCAGAAACACGAGAACGACGGAACGTGACCCCACGCTGAGTAGCCGCGTCGTACAGCGCAGTGAGCAGCTTTCGGTTGTCCACAGCCAAATCGCCCGGAACGTGCAACCCGCCGCGGACCGCGCCGAGGCCAGGAGCCAGCCGACGCGCCTCGCGTCCGGTCAAAGTTTCCACCGAGCGGCCGAGAGACCGCAGGTACCCGGCGAGGATGTCGAGATGACCGGCGTCGGCGCTGTCGAAGGCGACGACGATCGTGCCGTGTCCGGCCAGCCCGGGATCGGTGCCCTCCGCGGCGAGGTCACGGGCGAAGCCGGGCCAGCGCCGGAGCGACGCTTCGCCGAGGCTGAGCACGTCCTCCTCGCCCGGCCACGCCTCGGTGACCGGCGCGAGCATGCCCCCGGCCACCCACGAAGCACCGCCACGGACCGGATCGGGGTCGACCACCGTGACGCGCCATCCGCGCGCCGCCGCGCGCCAGGCTGCGGACAGCCCGATGATGCCACCGCCCACGACAGTGACGGTTTCGTTGCCTGGACTCACTTTCGAATCACGCTCCCTGCGCCGGCATGACCCGGATCAGGTTCCACGGTCGGAGCGGCAGCTCCCTCTCAGCCCGTGCCCCGGGCTCCCGTGCGGACCACCCCACCGTAGCGCGCGGGTAACGTCACCGCCATGCCCGCCCTGACCGGAGACCAGATCCGCGCCCGGCTCGCCGACGCCCGGCTTTACCTGTGCACCGACGCCCGCGCCGCCCGAGGCGACCTCGCCGAGTTCGCCGACGCGGTGCTGGCCGGTGGCGTCGACATCGTGCAGCTGCGCGACAAGACCGGCGGCAGCCCGCTGGAAGCGAAACACGAGATCGCCGCGCTGGAAGTGCTGGCCGACGCGTGTGCGCGGCACGGCGCGCTGCTGTCGGTGAACGACCGCGCGGACGTGGCGCTGGCCGTCGGAGCAGACGTGCTGCACCTCGGTCAGGACGACATCCCGGTACCGCTCGCCCGCCGCATCCTCGGCGACGACGTGGTGATCGGCCGATCCACCCATTCGGCCGAACAAGCCTCGGCGGCCGCCGCCGAGGACGGCGTGGACTACTTCTGCACCGGCCCGTGCTGGCCGACGCCGACCAAACCGGGCCGCTCCGCGCCGGGCCTCGACCTGGTCCGCTCCACCGCGGCGAGCGGCACCGAACGGCCGTGGTTCGCCATCGGCGGCATCGACGAGACCCGGCTGGCCGAAGTCCTGGACGCCGGAGCGTCGCGGATCGTGGTCGTCCGGGCGCTCACCGAAGCCGACGACCCGAAAGCCGCCGCACAGGCTCTCCGCGTCCGGCTGGCCTGAGCGTCACTGATCGCCGTTCGACGGCGGCGCGGCCTTCGTCGACGGCTGGCTCGTGGTGCTCGGCTTCGACGGCGAGCTCGTGCTCGACGACGGCGGCGGCGCCTGCTCCTTCGTGGACTCCGACGTGGTCGGCGGCGGAGTCGTGGGCTCCGTCGCCGGATTGTCCGGCGGTGCGTCCTTGCTCTCCGGCGCCTGCGGCGAGTTGTTCGAACCGCCGTCGTGGCTCGGCTCGCGGTCCTGGCTCGTCTGCGGCTGGCGCGGGATCAGCCCGGTGGACACGGTGCCCTTGGTGGTCCAGTCGATGCCGAGCAGCACCACCAGCGCGACCACGAACGCCACCACGCTGGACCCGATGATCAACGGCCATCGCATCGTGCGCAGTTTCTCGCCGAGACTGCCGGACGGTTCCGGCTCCTGTAGCTTGGACAGCCGTACGGTCGGCATTTCCGACGGGTCCGTGCTGAGGTGCATCGTGGGCGCGTCCCCCGGATCGCTCACCGGCGTGAGCCCGCCCCGGCTGCGTCGCTGACCCGCCGTTTCGAGCGCCTTCTTCGCCGCTTCCCGCGTGCGATGCAGCGACCGCAGGTACACCTCGCCGCCGACGGTCGTGATCACGCTCGCCACCCCGGCACCGACCACCGTCCCCGCGACCCCCAGCGTCGAACCCAGCAACGCCGCGGTGACCGCCGCGAGTGCCGCGGCCACCACCGAGGTCATCCGGAGACCCTTCTTCTCCTCCGGTTCTTCCTTCTGCTCCTTGCTCATGATCCCGATCTGGTCGTTTCCCACCCTTTTCCCTGCTTCTCTCAACGGTTAAGTCGGCCGAGGTGCTCCTTTCGTTGCCCCGGCGTGAGGGACGCCACGTTGACTGTCCACAGTGGATGGACTAAAAGCTCACACTTTCCTGACATACTCTTGGCATGCGATTCGTGACGATCTCCGACGTCGAGGCTGCGGCCGAACGGGTGAAGGGCACCGCACTGCACACGCCGTTGCTTCCGCAGCTGTGGGCACCGGGTCAGCTGTGGCTCAAACCCGAGAGCCTGCAACCGATCGGGGCGTTCAAGATCCGCGGCGCGTACAACGCGATCGCGGCATTGCCCGACGCGCAACGGGAACGCGGGGTCGTTGCGTATTCAAGTGGTAACCACGCGCAGGCAGTTGCTTACGCGGCGCAGGTTTTCGGCATTCCGGCGGTGATCGTGGTACCCGACGTCACCCCGCGGCTCAAGGTCGAAGCCACCCGGCGCTGGGGTGCGGAAGTACGGGAAGTGCCGATCGCGGAACGGGAATCGGCCGCACACGAGGTCGCGCGGGAACGCGGGCTCACCCTCATCCCGCCGTTCGACCACCCGGACGTCATTGCCGGACAAGGCACCGTCGGCCTGGAAATCGCCGCGAACCTGCCGGACGTGGACACCGTGCTGGTCCCGGTGAGCGGCGGCGGGTTCGCCTCGGGCGTCGGCACCGCGATCAAGGCGAAGTGCCCGGGCGCCAAGGTCTACGGCGTGGAACCGGAGCTGGCCGCCGACACCGCGGCAAGCCTGAGTGCGGGCAAACGCGTGGACTGGCCGATCGAAGACCGCGCCCGCACGATCGCCGACGGCCTGCGCGCGCAGCCGTCCGAGCTCACGTTCGCACACCTGCAACGCGTACTGGACGGCATGATCACGGTCACCGAGGACGAAATCCGCGACACGGTAAGGGTTCTCGCCCGCCAGGGCCGCCTGGTCACCGAACCGAGCGGCGCCACCGCCCCGGCCGCATACCTCCACCACTCCGCGGAGCTCCCCGGCGGCCGCACGGTCGCGATCGTCTCGGGCGGCAACATCGACCCGGCCCTGCTGGCGGAACTCCTCGCCTGACCGAGGTCAGGCCGGGCGGTGCGCGCTCGGGTGTACGTGCGTCGGCGGGCCTTCCACGCCGCAGTGCAGGCAGTCGCCCGGATGCGGGGAATCGTCCGACTCACCCGGGCCCGCGCCGAGGACACCGTTGTGAATTCCCAACGCGATCAGCCCGCCGGCAATCGCGAGTACCGCGCAGATCACCAGTGCCATCCGCCATCCGGCGGTGAGCGCGACCGGGTCGCGGTAGGCCGAACCGGTCAGTCCGGCGGCTGCGGGCAGTACCGCAACAGCCAGAAGTCCACCCGATCGGGCGATGGCATTGTTGACCCCGGAAGCGACTCCGGCGTACCGGTCCGGCGCTGCGGCGAGCACCGTCGCGGTCACCGGAGCGACCACGGTGGCCAGTCCGAGCCCGAACACCACCACCGCGGGCAGCACCGAGCCGAGGTAGGAAGACCCGGGTTCCACGCGCGTCAGCAGCAGCATGCCGACCCCGACCACGATTGGTCCGGCCACCAGCTGCAGCCGTGGCCCGATCCGCTGCGCGAGCGCTCCCGAGCGGCTGGAAAGCAGCAGCATGATGATCGTGATGGGCAGTCCGGCGAGCCCGGCCAGCGTCGGCGAATAGCCGAGCGACACCTGTAATTGCAGCACCAGCAACATCATCACGCCGCCGAGCGCCGCGTAGACCACGAACGTCAGCGCATTCGACAGCGTGAACGTGCGGTCGCGGAACAGGCTGGGCGGGACCAGCGGCTCGGCGGAACGGTGTTGCAGCCACAGGAACACGCCGAGCCCGGCCACGCCGACGGCCAGCGCGGCCACCACCACCGGGTCGCCGATCCCGCGTACCGGCGCCTCGACCAGGGCACCGGTGACCCCGGCCAGCCCCACCGCGCCGACCGCCGCGGCCAGGTAGTCCGGATGCCCGGCGGCCGCCGGGTCGCGGGATTCCGGCACGAACCGGCGGGCCATCAGCACCACGACCACCGCGAGCGGCAGGTTGATCAGGAACGCCAGCCGCCACGACCACGCCTGTACCAAGAGGCCGCCGAGCAGCGGACCGACCGCGGCGGCGATCCCGCCGAGACCGGACCACGCGCCGATCGCGCGTGCCCGGTCGTCGTGGGCGAAGGCCGACTGCAGAATCGCCAGCGACCCCGGCGTGAGCAGCGCCCCGCCCACGCCCTGCAGCACGCGAAAGACCACGAGCAGCTCGGTGGACGGCGCCACCGCGCACAGCCCGGACGCGAGCCCGAACCACACCACGCCGACCAGGTACACCCGCCGCCGCCCGTAGCGGTCGCCGAGCGAACCGGCCACCAGGATCAGCGCGGCCAGCGCCAGCAGGTACCCGTCGAGGATCCACTGCAGGCCCGCGACCGATGCCTGCAGCTCCTCGCCGATCCGGGGCAGCGCGACGTTGACGATCGTGCCGTCGAGCATCGCCATCCCCGACCCGAGGATGGTGGTCCAGAGCACCCCGCGGGCGGCCGGCGTGCCCCAGCGGATGCCGGTGTCCCCCGCGACGGTCACGTGGTCAGGGCAGCAGCGTGGTGACGAACTTGTACCGGTCACCGCGATAGACCGCGCGGGCGAACTCGACCGGTTTCCCGTCCTTGGCGAAGGAATGCCGGGTCAGCATCATCACCGGCATGCCGACGTCCGCACCGAGGATCTCGGCCTCCTGCGGCCCGGCGAGCGACGTCTCGATCGTCTCCTCGGCCCGGTCCAGCTCCACGCCGTAATGCTCACGCAGCACGGCATACAGCGAGCCGCCCGCCGTGATGTGCTTGCGCAGCCCGCGGAAACGGCCGAGCGGGAGATGCGTGGTCTCGAGCGCCATCGGCTGCCCGTCGGCCAGCCGCAGCCGGCGAAGGCGAAGAATCTTCGCACCGTTGCGGATCTGCAGCAGCTTGGCCAGCTCGCCTTCCACCGGCAGCTCCTCGACCTCGAGCAGCTTCGACGACGGCTTCAGGCCCTGCTTGCGCATGTCCTCGGTGTAGGACGAGAGCTGCAGCCGCTGCGCGACCTTGGGCTCGGCCGCGAAGGTGCCCTTGCCCTGCACGCGGTGGAGCCTGCCCTCGGCGGTGAGGTCCGCCAGTGCCTGGCGCACGGTCGTGCGCGACACGGTGAACTCGCCCGCGAGCGCCCGCTCGGTCGGGATCGGCGATCCCGGCGGCAAGGCATCGAGCAAATCGAGCAAATGCTGCTTCAACGCCCAATATTTGGGTTCGCGCTGCCCGCGCACACCCGCGGCGGTTCCCGACTCACCCGCGGGGGATGTCTCCAGCATGACCGGCTCCCTCAGTTTTCCAACCTTAACGCGCCACTTCCCCGTGAGGAAACGTACCCTTTTCCCAGCCTGCTCCGCCCGGCTAGCATTGGTCTAGACCTGACCGGACGCCGCCCAGCACTACCGGGACTCCCGTCCCGGCGGAGAGGAAAGTGATGACCCAACAACGCCCCGGCGAGCACATGGCCGCGGAAATCTCGGAGCAGCCTGCCGTATTGGCCGGGCTCGTCGAGCGGCGGGCCGGAATCGCGGCGGTAGCTGAAAAGATTTCACAAAAGCCTCCTCGATTTGCCCTTCTCGCCGCCCGCGGTTCGAGCGACCACGGCGCGTTGTACGCGAAATACCTGATCGAGGTACTTCTCGGCCTTCCGGCGGGGTTGGTATCCCCGTCCACCGCGACGTTGTACGGCGCGCGACCGGATTTGCGCGACGTGCTCTTCATCACGGTAAGCCAAAGCGGTGGTTCTCCCGACCTGATCGAGGTCACCGAAGCCGCCCGGCGGCAGGGCGCGCTCACCGTGTCGGTCACGAACACCCCGGACTCGCCGCTGCGCGCGGCCGCCGAGCTCGGCGTCGACATCGGCGCCGGGGTGGAGAATGCGGTCGCGGCCACCAAGACGTACTCCGCCACACTGCTCGCGCTGTATCTGTTCATCGACGCGGTGCGCGGTGGCAAGGGCGAGGACGCCGAGACCATCGGCGAGCTGGCCCAGCAGACCCTCGACGGCGCCGCCGACGGCGTGCAGCGGGCAGTGGATCGGTATCGCTTTGTCGACCGCGTGCTCACCACCGGACGCGGTTACTCCTACGCCAGCGCGCTGGAAGCGTCGTTGAAACTCGCCGAGACGAGCTATCTCGCGGCCCGCGCGTACAGCGGCGCCGATTTGCTGCACGGCCCGGTCGCCGCCGTCGACGGCGAGACCGCCGTGCTCGCGGCCACCAGCCTCGGCCGCGGCAGCGAGGCCATGCGCGAAGTGCTCGACGCCGTCAGCGCACGCGGGGCGGACGTCCTCGCGGTCGGTTCCGCGGCGCAGGACATGCCTGCCGCGCTGCGCATCCCGGTCGCGCCGAGTGCCGAGGAACTGGCTCCAGTACTGGAAATCCTGCCGATCCAGCGGATCGCACTCGGCCTGTCCCTTGCCCGCGGCGGCAATCCGGACAACCCGCGTGGCCTGCTGAAGGTGACCAAGACCCGGTGACCCTCGTCGTCGGAGTGGACGCCGGTGGCACGTCGACCCGGGCAGTCGCGGTCGACGCCACCGGCGCTGTCCACGGTTCGGCAGCGGGCGGCGGAGCGAACCCCAATTCGCATCCGCCCGCCGTGGCTGCCGCGCGGATCGCCGAAGCGATCGACACCGCCTTGGGTGGCAGGCGCGACGTGCTCGCCGCCGTGGTCGGCATGGCCGGGGTCAGCAAACTGTCCGATCCGGACGTTGCCGCGGAGTTCTCCGCGGCGTGGCAACGGATCGGCCTCGGCACCGTGGTCCGTACGGTCGGCGACGCCGAAGTCGCTTACGCCGCGGCGACTTCCGCCCCGGACGGCACGGTGCTCATCGCCGGTACCGGCTCGATCGCCGGGCGGATCCGCAACCGCCGGATGGTCGCCACCGCGGGCGGGCACGGCTGGCTGCTCGGCGACGAGGGTTCGGCATTCTGGCTCGGCCGCGAAGCCGTCCGCGCCACTCTCGCCGCGCTCGAACGGGGTGCGCCGCTCGGCGGGCTGGCCACGACTGTGCTCGCCGAAGCGTTCGGACCGTCCGCAGTGGACGAAGGTCCGGACACCATGTGGGCGCTCGTCACGCGGGCCAATGCGGAGCCGCCGATCCGCCTCGCCCGGTTCGCTCCGCTGGTGAGCGCTGCCGCCCGCTCCGGCGACCCGGTCGCGGAGGAAATCACCGCCCGCGCGGCCCGTCATCTCGTCGCCACGGCGCGCGCCACGCGCGAGCCGGGAGAAAAAACTCCCGTCGTCCTCGTCGGCAGCGTGCTCACCGGAGACAGCCCGGTCGGCGCGCTCGTGCGGACCGAATTCGCCGGGCTCGACGTCCTGACCAGCTCTGATGGCGTACTCGGCGCGGCCTGGCTCGCCGCAGTGGACGCCTGGGGCGAGGACACCCCACGACCATCCCGACGGGTGAATGCCACCAAAACGTGAGTGGAAGAGCCGAAACCGTCGACTCAACCCCACCGGGCCGGGTACCGTAGGAACCGGCCCCCGGACCCTCCCCCCTCGCCGGGGGCCGCCTTATGTCCTGGGTCCGTTCGGTTCGGGCTCGTCTTCCGCCTGCTCGGGCGCCAATCGCAAGCCCGGATGGTCAGCAGGCAGGGTCCGGTAGAGCACCCAGCCGCTCACCGCCACGGTCGCGGCCACCAGCGGCCAGGAGAGCACGGTGCGCGCCACGCCGAGCGCCACCACCTGCCCGGTCCACCACAGCAGGCCGTACACGACCACGCGCAGCAAGTACTGCAGCACCCACACGCCACTCGCCCACGAGTAGGCGCGCAGCAACGCCGGGTCACGGCGCCAGCGGGTCTTCTGTCCGATGAGGAGTCCCACGATCACGCCGAGCAACGGCCAGCGCACCGCGATGCTCGCCGCGAACAAGAGCGCACTCGCCGCGTTGGAGAAGAGCTGCAGCAGGAAGAAATCCTCGGCGCGGCCGGTGTGCATGGCGATGAGCGCGGCGATCACCACCGCGGCAAGGCTCACCACCACCGCGCGGGCCTTGTCGCCGCGGACCAGCCGGTACCCGCCGAGCAGCACGGCGACGCCGATCGCCACCCCGGCACCCCACGCGATCGACCGGCCGGACGCGAGCCAGCCGACGACGAAGGCGGCAGGCGGGATGCTGGCGTCGATCGCTCCCCGGCGGCCACCGAGGATCTGCGTGAGCGACTCCCGCGCCGGTCCCTCTTTCGTCACAGCTTCCAGCCTGCCGTAACTCCGCGCGGACCCCCAGGGCGGGAGACCTTCACCACACGCCGCCCGATTGGTCCGGTTCACGTATTTCAACCCGGTGAAATCGGCGTAATGCGGAAGCGGTCGGACCCGACAACGTAAGAGACTGTGACATCCGGCTGAACCGGGTGTGTCCGGCGGGAAGGATATGGGGATATCCGACTGTTAGTTGAGGTGTACAACTACAACGGGGACGCACGGGGAAGAGGCGCGCCGGAGGGAAAGGGGACCCAGCGTGTACGGGATCAACAGCTACGTGGCCATCGGGGACAGCTTCACCGAAGGTCTCAACGACGCACGGCCGGACGGGACGTTCCGCGGCTGGGCCGACCGGCTGGCCGAGATGCTGGCCGGCGGCGAGCCCGGTTTCCAGTACGCGAACCTGTCACTGCGCGGCAAGATGCTCGACGAGATCATGGACGAGCAGGTCCCGAGCGCCCTCGACCTGAAACCCGACCTCGTCACCCTGTGCGCGGGTGGCAACGACGTGATCGTGCCGGGAGCCGACCCGGACGCCATCGCCGCGCGGCTCGAGGCGGGGGTGGCGAAGCTGCGTGCGGCCGGGATTCCGGTCGTGATCTTCAACGGCCCGGACACCAAGACTTTGTCGGTGATGAGCGTGCTGCGCGGGAAGGTCGCGATCTACAACACGCATCTGTGGGGGATCGCGGCCCGGCACGGCGCGAAGATGGTCGACCTGTGGACGATGGCGCCGCTGCACGACCGCCGCGCCTGGAGCGACGACCGGCTGCACTTCACCTCCGACGCGCACCGGCGCATTGCGCTGCTCACCGCCGAGGTGCTGGGCGTGCCGGTCACCGAGGACTGGCGCGAGCCGTACCCGGGACCTGCCGAGCCGGCCACCTGGATCACGTCGCGGCGTTCGGACCTCGCGTGGACCAAGGTGCACCTGCTGCCGTGGATCCGCCGTCAGCTGCGCGGGGAGTCGATGGGAGACGGGCTGTCCCCGAAGCGGCCGCAGCTGTCCCCGGTGGTACCTGCCGACCCGGCGACGCTCGAGCTTGACCTCGACCTGCACGGCAACGCCCCTGCCTGAGCGCCACCCGAACGGCGGCCTCCACCAGGTCGCCAAGCGGGCAAGCCCGGCATATGGTCATTTTCATGTCCGGTGCACGAGGGTGGCTTCGCTTGATCCCCGTCGCAGTGGTGGTCACGGCACTGCTCGCGGGCATCGTCACCTTGCTGCAGGCGGGCGGGATGCAGGAAGACCTCGCCGCCCGGTCACGCTCCGCGCTCGACGCGGCTGGGATCCGCGGCGGCGACGTGCAGTTCTCCGGCAGGCAGGCGACACTCGCCGGGTTCCCGGCCGAGCAGGCCGGACAGGCGCTGGGCATCGTCCAAGGGGTCGAGGGGGTCGAATCGGCGCAGGTGTCCGGTGGGGCGGCGCCGGTGGCGTCCGCGCCGTCTCCGGTGCCGTCAGTGCCGTCGGCGCCGCCGAGCAGCCCGCCACCGAGCACGCCGAGCACGCCGGCCGGGCCGCCCACGGATCGCGACGGGATCCAGGCCGAACTGGACCGGCGGCTCGCGGACGCGCCGATCACGTTCGAACCGGACACCGCACGGCTCACCGACGAAGGCGAGAAGGCCGCCCGCGACCTCGCGCCGCTGCTGCGGGATGCGCCGAACAACGTGCGGTACCGCATCACCGGGCAGGTCGCGGACGGACCCGGTGGGCGCAGCGCGGCACTCAAACTCTCCCGAAACCGGGCGCTCACCGTGATCCGGCTGCTGATCCGTGAGGACGTACCTGCCGATCGGTTGCTCGCGGTGGCGAGTACCGAAGCGGCCGGCGGAGACGGCGGCGACCGGCGGGTCGAAATCACTGCGGAACAGAGGTGATGGCTGATGCTGTGGCTCTTCGGGCAGATCTGGCTGTGGCTGCTCGTCTCGTTCCTGCTGGGGGCGGCGGTGATGTGGCTGCTCACGCGGATGACGCGGCCGAAGCGCGCGGCGGAACCCGTCGCCGCGGCACCGTTGCCGGTGCCGGTTCCGGTCGAAGATCCGGCCGAGGAAACCCGGTACTTCCCGCCGGTCAACCCGTACGACAGCGGGCATTACGACGACGAGGTCTACAACGACTACCCGGACGTCGATCCGGACGAACCGTACGACCCCCATCACGCACCGCAGAACTCCGGCGGGCACCCGCTGCCCGATCCGGAACCACGGTTGTCCGGCGAGCTGAACTGGCCTGCCGAGGACCCGCCTGCCCCGCACTGGCCGGACGACAACGAACCGGCGCCGCGCCGACCTGGACGCAGTGGCTGACACCCACCTGGTAGATTCGGCTACGCACGGTAAGCGGGCGCCGAGGGCCCCGGACGAGGTCAGGAGGTCCGATGGCGCTCCCGCACTGGACGCCGCAGAACCTGCTGCCCCCGGGACGGCATCACGCCGACCTCGCGGATGTCTACGAGCGGCTGGTCTACGACGCCCCGCATGCGCACGAGCGCGAGATCCTCTTCAGCGCACTCAACAGCTACCTCGGGGTCGCCCAGCGGGTGATCACTTCCGGGCGGGCCTGGCTCGGCGGCGCGTTCGTCAGCCGCACCGCGCATCCGCCGAGCGGCCTCGACGTCGTGCTGCTGCCGGACGAATGGGGCGCACTGAAACGGCTCGACGAAACCGGCCGTACCGCGCTCTACGGGCTGCTCACGTTGCGCGGCATCATCGTCGGCCAGCCCGCGATGTACCTCGACCAGATCCAGCCCGTCGGCGGCATGCTGGACGGCTTCCTGTGCCGTCCCGGCGACGAGGACGTGTGGGAATCGGTGTGGGCCGAAGGTGGCCGAGGCGTCCCGGAGATGGTGTGGTGAGGAACGAGTTCCGGCGGATCGCGGACGAGATCCCCGGCGGCACGTGGCTGGACGACCTCGCCCGCGCTTCGGCGATGGCGGCGAACGCGAAGTTCGAACGCACGTCCCGCGCGCCGCTGCTGCACGTTTCGGTGATCGGCGAAACGAACCTCGACGCGTACACCTTTTCCGACATCAGCCGCGCACTACAGGATGCGACGGCGAAGATCGGGCACATCATCCGCAATCCATCCAATGAGGTGACTTTCGTCCAGCCGGCGGACCGCGACAAAGCCCCGCTCATCCAAAAGGGACAGGCGGGGAACGCGATCTTCTTCGGATTTCCCGAACCGGCGGTCGATGACGCACTGATCCACGACGGAATCGAAACGCTGTCCGAACGCGCGGTGAAAGAACTGTGCGATTTCCTTCCGGCCAACGGTTCCGACGACGGCGCACTCGACGCGGTACTGCTGCAGCGCGACACCGTGCGCAATGCGGTGAGCGACATCGTCAACGCGGTGAGCAAGCACGCCGGGATCGGCATGGCGCTCACCCCGACCGCGGGCGAGTACGTCACCCGCAGCATGACCACCGAACAGGCTCGCGTACTGCAGGGCAGCCTGCGCGAATCCCGTGAGGCAGTGGGATACGAGACGGTGACCGGCCGCCTCGACGGCGTGCGCACGCGGCGGCGGATCTTCTATCTGGAGCGGGAATCCGGCGGCACGATCCAGGGTGCGGTGGCGCCGGATCTGCTCGACCAGATCAAGGAGAACCTCGACCGTCCGGTCACCGCGCGGCTGCGCGTGGTGCGGACCACCACGATCGACGGCCGCCGCGGCCGCCCGGTCCACGAACTGCTCGAGATCACGCCCGAAGTCAACCTTTTCGACCACTAAATGGAACATCGGGCAATCCCGGCGGGAAATGACGTCGGCCCGCGCCACGCGGTAAATGAATGACATTGTCAGTCCATAACGATTTCGCCGCACCGACCCGCTTTGCGTTAGCGTCTTCGCCATCTCATCCCGGAAGAGGCACGCATGACGACCGAGCAGCCGTATCCGGCCGCACCCACCCGACACGGCCGGGCCACTGCCCACAACGGTCCCCAGCACGCACCCCGCCGCAGGCGGGCGAACTGGCCTGGCGGCCTCGCCGTCACCTGCGGACTCGGCGCGGCCGGGGTCGCCTTCGTCCCGGACTGGGGTTTCCTCGCCTGGCCGCTCGTCGGAATCGGGCTGGCCGCCGGAATCACCGGAATCGTGATGTCGTCGAAAGGCGCGATGCGGGGGCTCGGCATCGCGCTCACCGGCACGGTGCTGTCGCTCCTGGCCGGGGTGCTGGCCGGCGCGATGATCCTGTACCCGTCGATGTTCGGCACGGTGCGCGCCGGTGAGCTGCACATTCCGCCGCAGCCGGGCGAAAAGCATTCGGTGGACTTCGTGGTGACCTCCGCCGGCGGCGCGACCGTGCGGTACGGGACGTTGAACGACCAGCGCACCGCCTCCGCCCCGGCGAGCACCGACGGCTGGCACGGGCTGGCGTCCTACGACGGCGGCGCACCGGTCCTGTCGCTCACCGCCGACACCGCCAACGCGGGCGTCACCAACGAGATCAGCTGCCAGATCCTGGTGGACGGCAAGAAGGTGGCCGAGAACAGCGGGTCGTCGATCGCACTCTGCACCGCGAACGTGGACTGAGGTCCGTGAAGGGAACCTTCACGGAATCAGATTCCCTCATGGTTCCCTTCACAGCCCTACATTCCGTGAAGGTGGCCTTCACGGAAGGGCGTGGTGGATGCAGGATCTGCACCGCGAACGTGCGCTGAGCCTGGCGGCCGGCCGGCCTAACCCCCATCTCGGCCGGCCAACCGCCGCGAACCGCTCCTGGCGGCTCTCCAAGCCCGCGGATCGCGACCGCGGACCCCGGCGCCGGCTTCCTCGCCTGCCCCTCCCCTAGGGCACCGCCGACGTTGCGGCCGACCCTACGCGCGGCAGCCCGCCCTTCGCTAAGAATCCGCTAAAGATCACTGTACCGCAGTGCTCTGACCTGCACAAATACGGCTGAACATTGTTCAAGAGAACGGCTCGGCGGCTTCCTTCCGCAGCTCCCCGAGACGGCGCGGGTTCATCCGCTCGTACAGCCCGATCGCCAGCTCGTACTCCTGCGCTGCCGGACCCGGTTCGTGCCTGGCCCGCAGAATCCGCGCCAGCGTGACCCGCAGGACGCCCTCCTGCAGCTCGAACTGCCGCGCGACGGCCAGCGAAACCGCCTCCCGCGCGTAACGCTCCGCAGTTTCCAGGTCACCGATGCCGAGGTGCAGCTCGGCGAGATTGTTCATGGACACCACGGCGTAGCTGTCGTCGCCGAGCGCGCGGTCGATCTCCAGCGAGGCCAGCTCGTGCGAAATGGCCTCGACCGGACGGCCGGCCCGCTTCTCCGTCTCGGCGCAGTTGTTGAGCGCCTGACCGCGCAGCTCGAGGTCGCCTTCGGTGTCCGCGGCGGCTTCCTGCAGCCGTTCGATGGCCTCGTCGTAGCGTCCGAGCAGGGTGAGCACGCTGCCGAGGTGGATCTTGGCCACGGTGAGCGACCGGGCGTCGAGCCCCGCGGCGAGCGCCACCGCGCGTTCGGCGTCGGCAAGGCAGCCGGGCGGAAGCTCGAAGGTGAGCGCGATGGCGCAGCGGGAAATCAGCATCCAGCACTGGCCGAGCGGTTCCCCGGCGGCTTCGGCCGCGGCGAGACCGAGGTCGACCAGCCGGGTCCATTCCTCGTACAGCGGGCAGACCACCCGGTAGGTATGCGCGACGCGGGCGAGCCGCCAGACGTCGCCGTACCGGCCCGCGGCATTCGCGGCGTCCAGCACGGCAAGCAGATTCGGCCATTCGGCCGCAAACCAATCCTGCGCCTGGTCGAACGTTTCCAGCGGCGGCAATTCCCCGGCCGGGAATGCACCGGTGAAATCGAGGGGGTCGACAATGCGCAGCATCTGCCGTCGTGCGGTGTCCGAAGCCGCCTGGTGATAGCGGACGGCCCGGTCGAGCACCGCGTTGCGCTCGGCTGGGTCCAGCTCGGTTTCCGCCAGCTCACGCAGGTAGAGCCGGACGAGGTCGTGCGGGGCGAACACGTCGCGCGCAGTCTCGGCAAGGAGGTTGTGCGCGGCCAGCGTGCGCAGTTCACGGCGGGCTTGCGCCACCGGGATTTCCGCGACTGCCGCCGCCAGATGCGGTCCGAAGTGCCTGCCGGGCATGGCCCCCAGCCGCAGCAGCGTGCCGGCCGGCCCGGCGGGCAGCCCGCGGAAGGACACGTCGAATGCGGCGCGTACGCCGTCGTCGGCACCGGGCACGTCCAGCCCGGTGAGCCGGGTGCGTTCGTTTCCCAGCTCCGCCACGAGATCGTTGACGGTCCACTGTGGACTCGCGGCCAGCCGGGCCCCGGCAATCCGCAGCGCGAGCGGGAGATAACCGCACAGCCGGGCCAGCGCGTGGTTGAGGTCGAAGTCGGCGGGACCGGCCAGCTCCTCGATCACCCGCACCGCGTCCTCGGGCGCGAGCGTGCCGAGCACCCGCAGCTTCGCCGCGTTCGACACCGCCAGCGATTCCAGCCGCGACCGGCTGGTGACCACCGTCATCGACCCGGCACCCGGCGGCAGCAGCGGACGCACCTGCTCGGCCGAACGCGCGTCGTCGAGCAGCACGAGCAGCCGCCGTCCGGCGATCAGCGAGCGGTACAGCGCCACGCGCTCGTGCGTCTTCTCCGGGACCTCGTCGGCAGGCACGCCGAGGCCGAGCAGGAACTGCGAAAGCAGGTCTCCCGGCTCCAGCGGCGCGTGCCGCGGGTCGAAACCGTGCAGCGCCGCGTACAGGACGCCGTCCGGGAACTGCCGGGCCGCGCGGTGCGCCCACCAGATCACCAGCGCGCTCTTGCCGACCCCGGCGGTACCGGACACGACGACCGTGCTGTCGCCGCCCTCCGCGAGCCCGTCGAGCCATTCGAGGTCCGCTTCCCGTCCGGCAAGCACCGGCAGCGCAGGCGGCAGCTGAGACGGCGTGGTGACCGGCCCGGCGGGCGCGGAGGTCCCGCGGACGGCGAGGTCGTCGTTCAGGATGCGCTCGTGCAGCCAGCGCAGGTCGGCGCCGGGTTCCACGCCGAGCGCGCGCAGCGTGGCCCGCGAAACGGTGCGGTACAGCTCGAGGGCTTCGCGGCGCCGTCCCGCGTGGTACAGCGCGTACATCAGCTGCGCCACGGTGCGTTCGGCGAGCGGGTCGGCCCGCACGATCGGGCTCAGCTCCACGATCAGCTCGTCGTACCTGCCGAGGTCGAGGTCGGCGTCGACGCGGGCGCGGTGGATGGCGTGCCGCAGTTCCTCCAATTCGGGCGCCCGCACCGAATCGGGCACTCCGGCGAGCGCCGGGCCGTGCCACAGCGCGAGTGCCTCGGCAAGCACCTCCGACGCCTGCTGCGACGGCGCGTACGTGGCGCGGTCGAGCAGCACCCGCGCGCGGTGCACGTCGATCCGGTCCGGCGCGAGGGCGAGCTGGTACCCGGGCGGGCTGGTGCGGATCTCGGCGACCGGTTCGGCCATCTCCCGCAGCATGCGGCGCAGCTGCGACACGTTGCCGTGCACGATGGTGCGGGCCGTGGCGGGCGGATCGTGGCCCCACAGCGCGTCGATGATCTCCTCGAGCGGCACCACCTTGCCCACCCGCAGCGCGAGCAGGGCCAGCAGGCCCTTGACCCCCGGGCCGCCGATCGGGACCGCCCTTGCGCCGTCGAGCAGCCGCACCGGGCCGAGCAGTTCGACCCGCGCGCCGGCATCGGCCATGCTCGCGCGCACCTCCCGGGCTCGTCCCCAGCCAGACTGGTCAACTTACGCCTCGCCCCGCGGGGACAGAAACCGCTCTTTCGTGGAAACCAGACGAGTCCGGCCCCGCACCATCAGTCCCGATCTGATGGTGCGGGGCCGGACTCGGTGATCCTCGGCCGGGCCGCCAGGGGGTGCGGTCCGCCCGGTTCTCGCGGCTGTCCGCCCGCGGTTCGGGGGGCTCACCCCGAGCGAAGAACCCGGACCAGCGCGGACAACCTCCCTCCGCGGAACGGGCTCCCGGCCCGCTGCGGAGTGGCGACAACGTAACAGGGCGCACATTCTCCGCTACCGGCGACCCGCCACATCGGGCTGGTGGTGCTCGTCACCGCCGGATCGGCGTGCTGTTGCGACCGGCGATGAACGACGGCCGCGGCTCGCTCGCCGCGAACGGCTCCCGCAGGGCGTTCTCCACGCTGTTGAACACCAGGAAGATGTTCGAGCGCGGGTACGGCGTGATGTTGTTCGACGAGCCGTGCATGATGTTCGAGTCGAACCACAGCGCCGAACCGGCCGACCCGGTGAACTGGTCGATGCCGTAGTCGGCGGCGAGCTTGGTGATGTCCTCCTCGGCGGGAACGCCGACGCGCTGGTCCTTGAGCGAGCTCTTGTAGTTGTGGTCCGGGGTTTCGCCGACGCACTGCACGAAGGTGCGCTGCGAACCCGGCATGACCATGAGCCCGCCGTTGAACGGGTAGTTGTCGGTGAGCGCGAGCGAGCAGCTCACCGCGCGCGGCGCCGGCATGCCGTCCTCGGCGTGCCAGGTCTCGAAGTCCGAGTGCCAGTAGAACCCGGTGCCCTTGAAGCCCGGCATGTAGTTGATCCGGCTCTGGTGGATGTAGACCTCGGAGCCGAGGATCTGCCGGGCCCGGTCGAGTACCCGCGGGTCGCGCACGAGCTCGGCGATGAGCTCGGAGATCTCGTGCACGTCGAAGATCGAGCGGACCTCGCCGGTCTTCGCCTCGGTGATCACGCGCTCGTCGGCGCGCAGCTCCTCGTCCGACGAGAGCCGGACGACCTCCTGCCAGTACGTCTGGACCTCACCGGGCGAGAGCAGTCCTTCGACGACGGTGAAGCCCCTGGCGTCGTGATTGGCCAGGGTGGCGGCGTCGATCGGGCCGTCGGCCTCGGTACCCCACACCGTGGGGTGCACGCGCGGAAGATGTTCCGGCGTACCGGTGATCCGGGTCGGGTAACCGTCGTCGACCCGGGTGTCCATGATCGTCACAGTGGCTCGCCTCCAGTTCTGCTGGCGTTTCTTTCCTCGTGGTGGTCGGTCAGTTCTCTTCGACGACGAGCGGGTAGACCCCGTTCTCGTCGTGCACCTCGCGCCCGGTGACCGGCGGGTTGAACACGCACACGCACTTGATCTCGGTCTTCGGCCGGACCTGGTGCTTGTCGTGGTCGTTCAGCAGGTACAGGGTGCCCGGCTTCAGCGGATAGACCTTGCCGGTGGCCAAATCTTCGATCTCGCCCTCCCCCGAGGTGATGAAGACCGCCTCGATGTGGTTGGCGTACCAGAAATCGCTCACCGTGCCCGCGTACAGCGTGGTCTCGTGCACCGAGAAACCGACGCCCTCCTTGGCGAGGATGATGCGCTTGCTGCGCCAGTTGGGCGTCTTGATGTCTGCTTCGGTGTCGGTGATCTCGTCGAGTGTGCGGACCAGCAACTCGGCTCCTCGGGTGCTCTCGGGGTTATTTGGTGAGGACTGCGGCGACCGAGTCGCCGATGATCTCCAGGCCCTCGCCGAGCTCGTCGTCGGTGAGGGTGAGCGGCGGCAGGAGCTTCATGACCTCGCTGTCCGGCCCCGACGTCTCCATCAGCAGCCCGCGGTCGAACGCCTCCTTGCAGACGGCGCCTGCCAGCTCGCCGTTCTCGAACTCGACGCCGCGCGCGAGGCCGCGGCCCTTCGCGGTGAGGTTCGCCTCCGGGTAGCTCTCCACGAGGTCCTTGAACGAGCTCGCGATGCGCTCGCCCTTGGCCTTGGTGGATTTCTCGAGCTCGTCGTCGCTCCAGTAGACGCGGATCGCCTCGGTGGCGGTGACGAACGCCGGGCTGATCCCGCGGAAGGTGCCGTTGTGCTCGCCCGGCTCCCACACGTCGAGCTCGGGCTTGATCAGCGTGAGCGCCATCGGCAGGCCGTACCCGCCGATGGACTTCGACAGGCACACGATGTCCGGCGTGATCCCGGCGTCCTCGAAGCTGAAGAACGGACCGGTACGGCCACAGCCCATCTGGACGTCGTCGAGGATCAGCAGGATATTGTGCCGCTTGCACAGGTCGTCGAGGCCCTTGAGCCATTCCAGCCGCGCGGCGTTGATCCCGCCCTCGCCCTGCACGCCCTCGACGATCACCGCGGCGGGCTCGTTGAGGCCACTGCCGGAGTCCTCCAGCAGCTTCTCGAAGTACATGAAGTCCGGCATCGCGCCGTCGAAGTACTTGTCGTACGGCATCGGCGTGGCGTGCACCAGCGGAATCCCCGCGGCGCCCCGCTTCATCGAGTTGCCGGTGACCGACAGCGCACCCAGCGTCATGCCGTGGAACGCGTTGGTGAAGTTGATGACCGATTCCTTGCCGGTGACCTTGCGCGCCAGCTTCAGCGCGGCCTCCACGGCATTGGCCCCGCCGGGACCAGGGAAGACGATCTTGTAGTCGAGGTCGCGCGGACCGAGGATCTTGTCGCGGAAGGTCTCGAGGAAGTCCCGCTTCGCGACCGTGTACATGTCCAGCGAATGGGTGACCCCGTCGCGCTGGAGGTAGTCGATCAGGGCCTTCTTCAGGTGCGGGTTGTTGTGCCCGTAGTTGAGCGCGCCGGCACCGGCGAAGAAGTCGAGGTAGGGCTTGCCGTCCTCGCGGTACAACCTGCTGCCCTGCGCCCGGTCGAAGACGACCGGCCACCCCCTGCTGTAACTGCGGACTTCCGATTCGAGCTCTTCGAAGATGCTCATGACGTTATTCTTTCGCTCCTACTCGGCGAAATTGACGGTTCCGGTACGGAGCAACGGCCCGATTCGATAAAGATCCTCGGCGGCATGCCCCTCCCCTTCGGGAAAATCGTCCGCAGCGAACAGTTCGCCACTCTCCAATGCGGCGTTCCAGCGCTTCGCAAACGAAGCGAAGAGCCGGATCGATGCTTCGTTGTCCGGCGTGATCGTGGTTTCCAGGTAGCGCACCCCATCGTCGACCAAGCGCGTGTACAGGCTGTCGAGCAGCTGCCCGGCCAGGCCTTTTCCCCGCTGCGAAGCGTCGACGGCGACCTGCCACACGAGCGCGGCATCCGGCTGCGCGGGCCTCCGGTAAGCAATGACGAATCCCACCGGTGCGCCGTCGACCCGGGCGACCACCGAAGTCTCCGCAAAATCCCGGCACCACAACAGGTACGCATACGGAGAGTTGAGATCGAGCTTCTGTGAATCGCGCGCGATTCGCCAGAGGGCAGCGCCATCGGCCTTGGTCGGCGATTCGATCAAGTGCTTTCCGGACATACCAAGGAAACGTAACAGAGAATTTTCCCGCCGCCAGCGATCCACGCCACGCCCACCGCCCTCACCAGGGGCGACGCGGATACCCCGGTGAGGAGTACCACAAACATGTTTGATCGGGTGAACATCTGGGCACGGCGTGCGCCTGGGCCGCACACCCGGTGTGCGCGACCTGTCACCCCCGACGATGAGCCACCACCGCCCGGTACGCAAGTCCGGACCCGCGGAAAAGCGTCCGACCAGCGGTTACCGGCGTTTCCCGCGGGTACCGCGCAGCCGCCGCCCGACGCCGGCGAGCGGGGTCCAGACCGCGGGCAGCACGAGCAACGCCACCACGGCCAGCCACCACAACGGCGCCTGTCCGCGCCGCCATCCGTCGACGATGGTGCCGAGCCAGCCGAACAACGGCTGCGCAATCGGCGGCAGGAAGGCAGCGAACAACAGGGCGGCGACCACCAGCACGCCGAGCACGGTCAGCACCATGCGCCAGGTACGCGGCAGCGTAAGCAGGCTCACCAGCAAGAACACGAGTGCGCCCGCGGCGATCGGCAGCCCGATCCACTGCAGGACCGGCCCGCCTTCCCCGCCGAGCACGAACCCGGCGACGGCCGTGATCGCCGCCGCGAGAACGTTCCACGGCCGCCCGAGCCGGGACGCGCCCTGCGTCACCCACCAGGCACTACGGCCGCCGAGCTGGGCGAACTTCGCGGCAGGCTGGAGGGATTTCGGCACCCGGGTCGCGGTCGCCGCCGCGTTGAGCCCGGCGGCGCTTGCCTTGACGATGGTTTTGGTGAGCAAGGTGGAGCCGAGTTCGCCCTCGAAGCGTTCGGCGGAAACACGGCAGGTCTGGAAGGCGCGTTGCGTGGTATCGGCAGCCGGGTTGGGGGCAACCTCGTTGGCCACAACCTGTTCGCCCCCAACGGATCCATTGTGGACAGTAGCGGCCGGGAGCGGGCGGGAAGCCATCAGCTTCCGGAAACTCTCCGAAGCCTTTCCGTTTCCTTCCTTGGCATCTTCCTCGGCCTGCTCCGCCAGTACCGGCAGTTCCTCCCGCGCGATCGTCAGCTGCCGGGCCTTCGCGAGCACCATGGCCGTGATCGGGAGGCTCGTCGGGATGTCGTCCCCGAATTCCACCGGCGACAGGTTCGCGTCCAGTCCGAGAAACGCGAGCTCCTCGCCCAGCTGCTCGGTGAGCCGGGTCAGCTCCGCCAGTTTCCCGTTGTCCGAGGGCGACGGCGGCTGCCAGCCCACCGCGAGGAAGGTGGCCTTGACCTCTGTCCGGAATTCCTCGCGGCCCACGATGTCCCGCAGCACGCGCAGGCGTTTCGGGTCGAGCAGGCACTGCACGAGCCATCCGGCGCCGTCGATCCGGCCCCACATCCAGTCGTTCGCGCGCCACGACGATTTGTAGAACGCCCCGAAGTTGTTCGCCTGCGTTCCGGTGAGCTTGGTGTGCCCGCGCGGCCGCGACAGGTCCAGCAACGTCCGGCTGTCGGCGCTCACCTGCACGAGATCCACGCGCTGGTCCACCGACGGCGCCTCGGCGAGCATGCCCCGCGTCGCCATGTGCAGCAGCAGCATCCGGGACATCAGGACCGGGTCCGCCACCTCCGGGTCGGTGAAGCCGAACCAGTCCAGCAACGTCGTCGCGGTGTCCGCCGCGTCCTTCGACCACTGGTTCTCCCGGCCCGCCAGCTCGCGCAGCGCCGGGACCGCCGACCGCAGCGCGGCAGTGAACTCCGGCCACGCCTCGCGGACCGCGTCCGACGCCCCGAGGTCGGCCCATTCCCGGGCGAGATGGCCGAGCCAGTCCGTCATGCTCGTCCCCGGCTCCGGCGGTTCGTGCCGGGCTACCCACGCGGACAGCCGCACGTCGCGCTCCGCGCTCCGGCGAGCCGCGTGCATCTGTGCGCGGGCCTCGTTGAGCTGCGCCGCCTGCGCCTGGTCCGGGCACATGTGGAAACCGGCGTTGACCAGCTGCAACCCGGTGGCGACGGCGTCGTCCAGCGCGGTCGTGCGGTACGCGACCATTTCGCCGACCGGGCACGATTCCCCCGGCGGCACGTCCGGCATGCCGTGCCGCAGCCCGTCCGCGGCGACGTCCTGCAGCCGGGCCGACAGCCCCGACGCCCACGCATCGTCCTCTTCGGACAGTGCGAACCGGCGGGTGACCGACCGGACGAGCTCAGCCGCGTCCTCGGCGACCCGGCGATCGAGGTACGCCCTCCGCACCCGGTCGTCCACCAGCTGCCCGCCGCGCAGGCCGAGCGACGCGAGCGCGACCCGCGTGTCCCGCGTGCGCGTGACGGAAGCGTTGTGCCGGTTCAGCTCCTCCAGCTCGGTACTGATGGTCTGGCTCATCACCGTGGACACGACCTTCGCCAGCGCCGAGCCGAGCATCGGCGGGTTCGCCGGATCGCACGGCAGCTGCTGGGCTTCGCCGTCGACGGTCGGCACCACGTACAGCAGCAGCCGCCGCACGTCCGCAGTGGACGGCCGCTCGAAGATCTCCCGCAACGCCGGGCGCAGCGGCTTGTTCACGAGCACGCCACCGTCGGCGAGCCAATGCGAACGCACCAACTCGGTGTATTCGGTCATGTCCGGATGCATCCGGTCGGCCGCGTCCGGGCCGATCGGCAGCCGGGACAGTTCGAAGGCGCCCGGGAACGACGCGCTCGACCGGGCCGCGAGCGCGAGCGGGCCGTGTACCTGGTTGTTCCACAGTGGACCTTCGAAGCGGAACAGCATGCGGTGTTCGGTGTCGCGCACCAGGTTTCCGAGCGCGTCGTCGTACCGCGTGGTCTCGCCGTCGATCATGGTGCCGGTGAGCAGCACGGTGACGTCCGGCGGCTCGGTGGGTACGACGCCCGCGCCGGTGATGTCGTGCATGGCTTGGTCCAGACCACCGAGCAGCACCCGGTCGCCGTCGAGCAACGAACGCGGCTGCACCTCGTTCGGGTCGCGGATCAGGTTCTCCAGCGACCCGGCGGTGAACCAGGTGTCGCGCAGCACCGAGGGCGTCGACCGGTACGCCTCGGCCAGCCCGAGGCACGCCGCGTTGATGCCGCCCGCGCTGGTGCCGGTGAGCACATCGAGCCGCACCGTCGAACGCAGCAGGTCGAGCACTTTCCGGTACCCGCTCCGGTCGTCCGGAGTGCGCGACGCGTGCAGCAGCGCCGACGTCTCGGTGGCGACTCCCCCCATCCACACTGCCAGGCTGGACCCCCCGACCATGGCCATGGCGATCCGGATTTCCTGCGGCCACGGCACCGCCGATTCACCCATGGCGGTCAGTGTCCCGGCCCGCCCCGGCCGACCACAAGAGGTCAGGCGGCTAGATGTTCCAGCAGCAGGACCTGTCCCTCACCGACGGCGAAGCCGAGCACCGCGCCGGTCGCGATCAGGATCCACTCGTCCTGCTGGAACGCCGGGCGCAGCAGCTGCTCGAACTCCTGCGGCGAGAGCTCCTTCATCTTGCCGACCAGCACATTCCGGATGTCCATCGCGTCGGTGGCGTAGTCCTCGATGTACCGCATGGTGTCCGGCAGCCGGGCCATGATCTGTTCCGAGATGGCGAACTTCATGTCCTGGTAGCGGCGGCTGCCGATGGCGAACACCAGCAACGGTTTGGCCACGTTCGCCGCCCGGCCCAGTTCGCGGTCCAGCTGCCGCTGGATGAGCGCGAGCACCCGGTCGGACAGCGGCCCGCGCAGCACCGCCTCGATCACGTTGTGCGGCGTGATGATCTCCTTGGCGATCAGCTCGCCGTAGGCCTCGGCGACCTCGGCACGGCGTTTGAGGAAGAGCCCCTGCCACGTGACGCCGAAGTATTTCTTCGGTTCCAGCGGGTAGAAAATCATCCGCAGCGCGAGCCAGTCGGTGAACCATCCCGTGAAGAGGCCGAAGAGCGGCATGATCAACGGGAACTTGAAGAGGACCCACGCGACCATCTGGATCACGCCGATCATCCCGCCGAACACCAGCCCGGAACGCGCGATGAACTTGAACTCCTCCGCGCCTGCTTCCTGGAAGATCCGGTTGAGCAGGCGCTTGTCCTTCACGAGACTGGTGACGACCATGCCCTTGAGGTCGAACACACTGTCCACATCGGACTGGATGAGCTCGAGCACGGCCTTGACCATGCGCGGCGATTCGGCTTGTACGCGCTGGATCACGAGCCGCTGCACGCCGACCGGCAGCGACTCCCACAGCCCCGGCTGATAGTTCCCGGCCACCTCACGCACGATGTCCTCGACGGCCGCGAGCAGCGGTTTTTCGATCTCCTTCGCGATCCGATCGGCGTCGAGGCGGGCGACGACCTCGGCCGGTTTGATCAGCTGCTCGGTCATCGTGTCGCAGGCAATGCTGGCCATCCGCGCGGCCCGTTTGGGGACGATGCCCTGCCAGCCGAGGAAGGGCTTGATCCCGATGAACTCGACCGGCTGGAACATCATCCGGATCGCGACCAGCTTGGTGCCGTACCCGATCAGCGCGGCGACGACCGGAATCGAGACATAGAGCGGCCAGTGGCGGACGAAGTCGTCGAGGAGGTTCGAGGCGAACTCGCCCATCGCATTCAGCCGAGGCTCGGGTCGCAGGCCTGCCAGAACTGCGCGCCGAGCCGCGAGATGTGGATGGTGCGCCGGATGATCTTGGTCCGCTTCACCTGCTTCTCCACCTCGCGGATCGATTCGTCGGTCAGCAGGATCTCGTACTGCGTCTCGAGCGCGGGGACCTCCTCGTCGAGTTCGACCAGTCCGAGCCCGATCAGCCGGGTCACGTAGCCGGGCACCTGGTCCGGCAGCGACACCCCGGCCGTTTTGCCCACTGTGGACGCATTGCGCAGCACGATCCGGCCGGTGCCGCCCATCGAGGTGCGCTCGGCGACGTCGATGGCGGGGAACGGCGAGCCGTCGGACAGTGCGGAGAGGATGCGGGCCTCATCGGGGGTGAGCTGACGCAGGATGATCGCGTACAGGTACTCGCGGGCCCGTTCGCGGCCGAAGCCGATGGAGTGGTTGAGCAGTTCGGCCATCGCCGCGCGCAGCGGTTCGATGTGATCGCGCGCGGGGATCAGCGTCACGGTCGCCTCGACCGTACGGCTGCCGGGGACGGCCCGGTTCATCGCGGACGCGGCGGTGAGGGCGGCGTGGTACGGGTCGTCGACCTCGTCGAGGCGGCGGCGCAGCTCGCTCAGCAGACCGCGTTCGACCTGCTTGAGGCTGCGTTCGGCGGTGTCGACGCCGGGCAGCTTGCGGGTCAGCTCGAAGCCGGTACGCGCGGCCCATCCGGCCAGCTTGCCTGCCCGGCGAGCCAGGTTGGCCACGTCCTCGGCGGTGGCCCGGCCGTTCGGTCGCTCGTAGTCCACGGGCGTGCTCCCCTCACTGTTCGCGCTGATGCTACCTGCGAGTAGGCGGGACGGCGCTGTGATGGTTGCGGCCCGGTGTTGGATGGCCCGCATGACCGCGCCGCCGATCGACGTGCTGCCCCTGCTCGCCCGCGAGGAACAGGCGCTGATCGGGGTCCTCGCCGACCTCGGCGCGCAGGATTGGACGGCGCCGACGGAGGCCGGATGGCCGGTGCACGACCTCACCGCGCATGTCCTGGGCACCAAGCTCGGGCGCCTGTCCCGCGATCGCGACGGCCATGTTCCGGAAGCCGCCCTCGGGTTCGGTGCGGAGTGGGTGACGGCGTTGCGGCAGCTGTCGCCGGAGGTGCTGTTCGCGATGTTCGTGGACAGCACGACGCAGCTCACTGACCTGTGGAAACACCGCGATCTCGAGGAGTCGGACGGCTGGCTCACCGTCGCGCGCGACTACGCCGAACACTGGGTACACCAGCAGCAGATCCGCGCGGCCGTGGGCGCTCCGCCGCTGGACGATGCGGAGTTCCGTACGCCGGTGGTGGACACACTCCTGCGCCCGCTACCGCACGCCCTGCCGTCGGCGCGGCCCGGCCGTCAGGTGGCCTGCACGGTGGAAGGCGCGGGCCGCTGGACCATTCGGGCGACACCCACCGGCTGGTCCATCGAGCGCGGCGCAGCTTCGTCGCGCTCGCCGCTCGCTTCGATGACCACCGACGCGGATGCGTTCTGGCGGCTCTGCACAGGCACGCTGGCCCCGGCGGAGACGGCCGCGCGCGTGCAGGTCAGCGGGGACCCCGCGGTGTGCGAGGTCCTGCTGGGCCTGCGGTCTCGCGACTGCTCGCTCACTTCCGCCGGCGTGCCTGCTTCCGCAACTGCAGGATCCGCGCACCGCCGATGAGGGCGACCAGCGCGGCACCGGCAATCGCGGCGAACAGCATCGCCACGGCCAGCGGCATGCTGCCGGAAATGCCGAGGAAGTGCACGGTCGCCGTGTCCAGGTTCTGCAGGATGAAGATCAGCAGGAACACCAGCACAACGATCGCCACGACCACGGCGATCCAGGTACCGCTGATGCGGGTGGGTTTGACCTTGGCTTTGCCACCAGGGACAGGCGGAACAGGCGGGGCAGGTTCGCCGGCGGGTTCGAGCGCGCCGGGCACCTCGGCGCCCGGCGCCTCGGGGATCTCCGATTTCGCGGCCCCGGTGGGGTCGTCGTTTCGCGCATGGGACATGTCGTGATTGTCCGCCCACCGGCCGTGATCCGCGATCTCAAATCGGACCCGGATGGCTGGTCATCCCGCGGTGCCGGCCTCGCGCAGCACCCGCAGCGTGTTCCGGCCGGCGAGTTTCGCGCAGTCCTCGTCGCTCCAGCCGCGTTCCATCAGGGCCGCGAACAGCACCGGGTACTTCGAAACATCCTCCAGGCCTTCGGGCAGCGCGCCGACGCCGTCGTAGTCGCCGCCGAGCCCGAGATGGTCGATTCCGGCGACCTCGCGGGCGTGCTCGAGGTGCGCGACGACGTCGGCGATCGTGGCCTTCGGCTTGGGCGGCGCGTCCCAGGTTTCGGCAAAGCGGCCGCGCTGGCCGAGGTCGAGGAACTCCTGCCCGGCGGCCTCCATCGCGACCCTGAGCTGGTCGTCCCACGCGGTGACCGCGGCCGAGATGAACGCGGGTACGAACGTGATCATCGCGACGCCGCCGTTGCCGGGCAGCTGGGCGAGGACGTCGTCGGGGATGTTGCGAGGATGGTCGTTCACCGCGCGGCACGACGAGTGGCTGAAGATCACCGGCGCGGTGGACACGTCGAGCGCGGCCCGCATCGTGCTCGGCGCGACGTGCGAGAGGTCGACGAGCATGCCGATCCGGTTCATCTCCCGCACGACGTCGCGGCCGAACTCGGTGAGCCCGTTATGCTCCGGTTTGTCGGTTCCGGAGTCGGCCCAGGTGGTGTTGAAGTTGTGGGTCAGCGTCAGGTACCGGACGCCGAGGCGGCGCAGAATCCGCAGTACGCCAAGGGATTCGGCAATGCTGTGCCCGCCTTCGGCGCCGAGCAGCGACGCGATCCGGCCGTCGGCGAAGGCAGCCTCGGCCTCGTCGGCGGTGGTCACCAGCCGCAGCCGATCCGGGTAACGCTCGGCGAGCTGGTGGACCACCTCGATCTGCTCGAGCACCGCGGTGACCGCGCTGTCGCCCTTGAACTCGCACGGCACGTACACCGACCAGAACTGCAGGCCCAGCTTGCCTTCGGCGAGCTTCGGGAAGTCGGTGTGCAGGCTCGGCTGCGACACGGTGAGGTCCACTGCGGCGACGGCGTCGACCGGGTTCGGACCGGCTTTGACCCGTAGTGCCCAGGGCAGGTCGTTGTGGCCGTCGGCGAGGAGGGTGGTGGCGAGCAGGTCGTGCGCGCGGGTCAGGTCGGTCATCCCTCGACCCTAGCGAGCCACTCGCGGGCTGCGTTCGCTCCTTCCACGGTCACTTGGTGCCCGCCCGGCCACCGGTGGTTGACCACGTCGGCGTGCCGGTCGCGGAGTTGCCGCACGAGGTGGTCGGCGGCGGGGAGCGGGGCCATCGGGTCGCGTTCGCCGTTGGACAGGAAGACGCGGGTGCCGGTGAGGTCGTGCGCGGGCGGTTGGGGTAACGGAGACATGGCGGAGAACAACGCGGCTTCGCGCAGTGCGTCCGGCCGGAGAAGCGTTACTGCGGCAGCGATGTTGGCCCCGTTCGAGAATCCGACGGCCACCATTCTTCTTTCTATGCAGTATTTTTCCCGGGCAACTTGAAGGAAATCGGCGAGCTGGTTGGCTCTTTCCTCAACGTCCGCGTGGTCGAACACACCCTCGGCGAGGCGGCGAAACCACCGTGCCGCACCGTTTTCCGACACCGGACCCACCGGCGCGAGCGTGGCCGAACCGGGGCTGAGCTCGTGGGCGAGGCCCAGCAGGTCGTCCGGGCTGCCGCCGGTTCCGTGCAGCAGAAGGAGAACCGGGCGAGCCGGGTCACCCTCGGTGTACTGATGGTCGAAGGTCATGCCTGCTCCGGGTTGTTTTCCGTTGGCAGCTTAAGTTTCGGCAGCAGGTGCTCGATCTCGTCGCGACGAGGTTCCAGCCACGGCGGCAGTTTCAGCGCGCGGCCGAGTTCGAGGAGGGGTTCGTCGATCGCGAAGCCGGGGGCGTCGGTGGCCACTTCGAGCAGCGTACCGCCGGGTTCGCGGAAGTAGATCGAACGGAAGTACTGCCGGTCGAGGATCGACGTGACCCGTACGCCTTGGTCCAGGAGCTCGTCGCGCCAGGCGGCCTGAGTCGGCTCGTCGGGCGCCCGCCAGGCGACGTGGTGGACCGTGCCGGTGGCGACCTGGCCGCGGGGCGCGTCCGGGGTGACGAGCACGTCGGCGAACGCCCCCGGCCCGCCTTCACCGGCCTGGAACCGGATGCGGTTGCCGTCCTGGCTGTGGAAGGTCAGCCCGAGGCCGCCGGTGAACAGGTCCGCCGTCGCGTCCTCTTTGGACACTGACAGGGTCACGGAATGCAGGCCCCGGATGGCATTCTCGGCCGGGACGAGCTTGGTGTCCCACGGATCGCGCGGATCGCCCTGCGGATGCGCGACGAGGGCGAGCTGCAGGCCGTCGGGATCGCGGAAAGTGAGGGAGCGGTCGTCGACGGTGGTCTCGACACCGTGGTCGGAGAGGTGCTGTTTCCACCAGCCGAGGGAGGCTTCGGGAATGGAAAACGCAGTGGTGGTCGCTTGCCCGGTGCCGATCCGCCCGGCGGGGGCGTCGGGCCAGGGGAAGAAGGTCATCAGCGAGCCGGGTTTGCCGGAGGCGTCACCGTAGTAGAGGTGGTAGGTACCGGGGTCGTCGAAGTTGACTGTGGTCTTCACCAGCCGCAGGCCGAGCGTGCGGAGGTAGAAGTCGGCATTGCGCTGCGGGTCGCCACCGATCGCGGTGACGTGGTGAAGCCCGCTGGTCCGGACGGTCATGGCCGTACTCCTTTCGAATGTCCGGATAACCTCTCGCGCGGAAGATGTATTCCCGAGAGATTGTACGGTAGGCTCCCGCGGGTGACCCCGGATCCGCACACGGACGACGACGAGATCGTGACCTGGTGGGGCCTGGTGATCGAGGGTTACCTCGCCACGCAGGCCAAGCTGATGGGCGAGATCGCCGAGAGGTTCGGCCTGGCACCCGCGTCGTTCGACATCCTGCTGCGCCTGGTGCGGTCGGCGGACCACCGCATGCCGATGACCAGGTTGGCGACGGAAGCAGCCCTGTCGAGCGGCGGTTTCACGAAGGTGGCCGACCGCCTGGTGGCCGCGGACCTCATCCGGCGAATCCCAAGCCCGGACGACCGCCGGGTCACGTTCGCGGCACTGACGGACCACGGGTTGGAAGTGGCGGTCAAGGCACGGTCGGCATGCGCGGACATCCTGCGGCGCATCGTGCTGACGCCGCTGGGAGAGGACGCGGCGGGGCTGGCGGAGGCAATGCGAACCCTGCGATCGGTGAACGGATAGGTGGTGCCGGGCGCTGTGGTGGCGGGCTTCGCGGTGCCGGGCGCTGTGGCGCCGGGCTCCGCGGTGCCGGGCGCTGTGGCGCCGGGCGCTGTGGCGCCGGGCTCCGCGGTGCCGGGCGCTGTGGCGCCGGGCTCCGCGGTGCCGGGCGCTGTGGTGGCGGGCGCTGTGGTGGCGGGCGCTGTGGTGGCGGGCGCTGTGGTGGCGGGCTTCGCAGGATGCCCACCACCAGGACCGCATCCCAACTCCAGCAGGCACCCACCACCAGCACGGCACCCACCAGCCACGCCTGTCATGGATAACTGAACCCCTGAGATTCCAGCTTCCGCCGAAGTGCCTCCAGACACCGCTGCCGGGTCTTCGCCACACTGGCTGGCGATATCCCCAGCTCAGCGGCCAATTCGTGGCGCCGCAGCTCCGGGTAATAAGCCAGCAGCACCATCATCCGCCGGTGGCGTTCCGGGAATGTCGCCACTGCGCGCCACAAAGCTGCAGCCAACTCACCCGTCAGGGTGTGCTCCTCCGGGGAATCCTCGAGCTCGCGAGCATCCTCCGGCACGTCACCGGTCACCACTCGCGTGCGGCGGTCGGCTTCCCGGAGTGCGTGCCGCCGGGCGACTGTCGTCAGCCAGCCTGCCAAGCGCGTCTCGTCGCGCAGTGCCGGCGGGCGCGCCAGGAAATCGACCCACGCCGACTGGCACGCATCGTCTGCGTCGCCCCGAAGGCCCGCGTTCGCCCCGACGATCCCCACCATCCGAGCCGACAAACGGCGCACTTCGTCCTCGTCCGGCATTCCCGGCTCCCTTCCCGAAACGGTCGGGAAGGCAGACGGGCATCCGGGCCCGGAGGATCCCCCTGAGCAGCACGAACGCCGAAACGAGTGATCAACTTGGCCAGGTGTATCCGCGGACCCGCCAAGCGCACCTGCCGATAGCTCCGAGCCGAATCGGGGACAACAGACCGGCCACAGAAGGGGCGCGTCCGATGCACAGCGGGCTCCCCAACGGATCCCGGGACCGGCAGAGAGCCGATGGAGACCGGCTGAGCGGCTCAGCGCAACCCTGGCATCAACCGCAGCGCGTTACCCGACAGGACCCCATCCAGGACCTCCTCCGGTAAACCCAGATCGGCCACCGCTCGGACGTTCGCCGCCGTTCCCGGGATTCCCGGCCAATCCGTGCCGAAAATCCATTTCCGCGCCAGCCGTACCAGGTCGAAGCGCGCGTAGTATTCCGGGAGTTTCTTCGGTGGCAGCCCGGCCAGATCCAGCCACACGTTCGGGCGGGACTGGGCCATGAAAGCCGCCACGTCGTACCACCAGCCGCGGCCGCCGTGGGCAAACACGAAATTCACCGACGGGAAGTCTTCGACCACATCGGACAGCAACGCCGGGTCTCCGAAACTCGCCCGCGCGCCAGGGAAAATCGACAGTCCGGAGTGGAGGATCACCGGGATCCCGCGCTCGGCGCACAGGTCGTATACGGGATACAACTCCTTGTCCGCGGGAGAAAACGCGCCGTGTACCGGATGGATTTTCAACGCCACCGCACCCAGCGAGAGCTGCCGCGAAACCTCGTCCCGCAACGGATGGTGCAAATGCGGATTCACGTTGGCCACCAAGCGAAACCGCTCCGGATTGTATTCGACCAGCGGCAGATTGTCCTCGATCGGCTGAATGCCAGTAGCGCGCGGGCTGTACTCACAAAACAGCAAAACCCGGTCGACACCCTCGCGCGCCATCAGGTCGTCCATTGCCGACGGCACCACCGAACCCTCGGCATCATAAACCGTCCGCCACGGATATTCCCCGGCGAAATCCCGCGCCCATTCCAGCCACGACGATTTCAACGTGGGCAACCGCGGCGTGTGTACGTGGGCGTCCACCACGAAATGGTCATCGATCATGATTGCGGTTGCGGTACGAGCAGCGAATCGCGCACCATTTCGCGGATCACGTTACGCCGGATCTTCCCGGTGGCCGTCTTCGGCAGCTCGGCCATTTCCACCACCCCGCGCGGACGTTTGAACGCCGCCAGCCCGGCCCGGCAGAACTCGATCAGCTCGTCCGCGTCCACAGTGGCCGATGGCGCCGCGACCACGCACGCCACCGGTTTGTCCAGCCCGTCCTCGTCCGGCGCGGCGACCACCGCCACCTCGGCCACCGACGGATGCTGCAGCAATCGTTCCTCCACTTCGGACGGTGACACCCAGATCCCGCCTGCCTTCAGCATGTCCCCGAACCGGCCGAGACACGTATAGGTCCCGTCGGAGTTGAGCACGTAACTGTCGCCGGTCCGCAGCCACTGGCCCTGGAAAACCTGTTTCGTGGTCTCATAACGCGCCCAGTACCCCATTGCCGTGGACGGCCCGGAAACGAACAGCTCACCCGGCGTACCCGCGGCCGAAATCACCGCACCCTGTTCGTCCCGGATTTCCAAGGAATACCCCGGAACCGCGACCCCGGTGCTTCCCGGACGTACCGCACCCGGCCGGTTGGACAGGAAAATGTGCAAGGCCTCCGTCGACCCGATCCCGTCGAGAATCTCCACCCCGAACCGGTCGCGGAACCGCGTGAAAAGCGCCGCGGGCAACGGTTCCCCGGCCGAAATCGCATACCGCACCGAGGAAAACGCGTCGTCCGGGACATCGCTGGCCAGCAACGCGGCGTAGAACGTGGGTACCCCGAAGAACAACGTCGGCTGATCCGCGAGCGCCCGCGCGGCAATGATCGCCGGGGTCGGCCGAGCTGGTTCCAGGAGCGTCGTCCCTCCACAAGAGAGCGGGAAGAACGCCGAATTCCCCAGCCCGTAAGCAAAAAACAGCTTGGGCACCGACAGGAACCGGTCCGCGGCCACCACGCCCAAGACCTTCTCGGCGTAAGTAGCGCAAACCGCACGGATACTCGCGTGCCGGTGCATCGCGCCCTTCGGCTGCCCGGTGGTCCCCGACGTGTACAGCCACAGCGCCGGAGAATCCTCCCAGGTAAGGGAAGTCACCGGATCGTCCGAAGTGGACAGTTCGGTCCACCGATGCGCCCGCACCCCCGCCGGGAACTCCGCCGGGTCTGCGCGATCGAGCACGACGTCGGTCACCTCGGGCGCGCCGGTCAGCGCGGCCGCCGCCTGCCCCGAGAACTCCCCGGACACGCACAGCACCCGCGCCCGCGAATCGGCGAGCACGCGGCCCAGTTCCAGCCCGGTGACCATGGTCGACACCGGCACCGCGACGGCACCGGCCAGCATCGCGCCGAGGATGCCGCTCAGCAGCTCGACGTCGTCGACCATGCAGAACATCACCCGCTCCTCCGGGCGCACGCCGAGCGCGCGCAGCCCGGCCGCGACCCGGTGGGCCTCGGTGGCGAGTTCGGCGTAGCTGAGCGTGCGGCGCGGGGACACGACCGCGAGCGCGTCCGGTCTTCCCTGGCCGAGCAGGTACTCCGCGGCGTTGAAGCTCCCGGGAACGGTCATCGGTGCTCCCTCAGGTGAGGTACACGTACTCGTAGTCGAACGGCTTGCCGTTGATGCCTTGCCGCGGCGGAGCGACCCAGCTCGCGATCTTCCCCCGCTCGTACACCGGGTGCATGAGCGAGCGGACGAACGTGAGGTCCTCCGCCGTCGGCAGCCACTTGTGCCGGGCCGCCTCCCAAGTGGCCTCGTCGACGATGCTGCCGTCGGGAGTCACGTGGTGGCCGGAGTTTATGCCGACCTCGCGGTTGAAACCAGGGTGCGGCAGGGCGAACCGGAAGTCGATGCCCGCGTCGGACAGGATCTTGTTCCACCGGTTGACCCCGGTCTGGCAGTCGGCGGTGTACTCGCCGCGCAGGTCGAGGTTCAGCAGCAGGATGGCCTGCAGTTCCTCGGACGTCCAGGTGCCGTCGTCGCGCGGCCGGTCGAGCAGGCGGCTGTCGTCGGTGAGCTTGTGGTCGTCCTTGCGCCGCGTCTCCTGCCAGCGGCCCTTGAGCCCGGCGGTGTAGTAGTTCGCCGCGTTCGTGGACGTCTCGCTGCCGAACAGGTCGAGCGACACCGTGTAGTGGAAATTCAGGTACCGCTGGATCACGTCCAGCGGGATCCCGCCGTGCGAGGCGATGTCGTACGTGTCGTGCTCGCGGATCAGCTCGGCGCTGCGCAACACCACGCGGTCGACGCCGGTGGTGCCCACCATCATGTGGTGCGCCTCTTCCTTGAGCATGAATTCACAAGTACGCGACAGCGGGTCGAACGAGCTTTCCTTCAACGTGCCGAGCTGGTACTTCCCGTCGCGGTCGGTGAAGTAGGTGAACATGTAGAACGCCAGCCAGTCGGCGGTTTCCTCGTTGAACGCACCGAGAATCCGCGGCGCGTCCGGGCTGCCGGAGTTGCGCAGCAGCAGCCCCTCGGCCTCGTCGCGGCCCTCGCGCCCGAAGTACGCGTGCAGCAGGTACACCATCGCCCACAGATGCCGTCCCTCCTCCACGTTCACCTGGAAGAGATTCCGCAGGTCGTACAGCGACGGCGCGGTGAGCCCGAGCAGCCGCTGCTGCTCCACCGACGCCGGTTCGGTGTCGCCCTGGATCACGATCAGCCGCTGCAGGTCCGCGCGGTATTCACCGGGTACCTGCTGCCACACCGGTTCGCCGGTGTGCTCGCCGAACACGATCCGCCGGTCCGGGTCCCGTTCGGCGAGGAAGATGCCCCAGCGGTAGTCCGGCACGTTCACGTGGTCGAAATGCGCCCAGCCGTCGCGTCCGACGCTGACCGCGGTGCGCAGGTACACGCCCTGGGTCTCCAGCGTGGGCCCCATCTCGCCCCACCAGTTCATGAACTTCGGCTGCCAGCCCTCGAGCGCCCGCTGCAGCCGCCGGTCGTCGGCGAGGTGGACGTTGTTCGGGATCTTGGAGTCGTAGTCGATCTTTTCGGGCATGGGTTCAAACCCGCTTCCTGTCGAAGACCGCCTTCTGCCCCGTACCGTAACGGCGCAGCGCACCTTCGGGACCGGAAGCGTTCGGTCGGGTGAAGATCCAGTTCTGCCAGGCGGTGAGCCGCCCGAAGATCTTGGTCTCGATGGTTTCCGGGCCGACGAACCGGTGGTTCGCCTCCATCCCGGTGAGCGCGTCCGGCGACAGCGAAGCGCGGCCCTCCAGCGCGATCCGGATCTCGTCCTCCCAGTCGAGGTCGTCCGGCGCGTCGGTGACCAGGCCCAGCTCGACGGCCTCGGCAGCACTCAGCGCCCGGTCGCGTTCGCGGGCCAGCCAGGCGAGGTGATCGTCGTCGCCGTAGAACCGCGATTGCAGGCGGGACAGGCCATTGCCCATCGGGAACACGCCGAAGTTGGCTTCCGACAACGTGATCGACGCGCGTTCCTCGCTGTCCTCGTCGTCGATCGGCGGCCCGTCGAGCAGGTACTGCCGGTCTGCGGCCAGCGCGAGCTCCAGCAGGACTCCGGCAAAGCAACTGCCCGGTTCGATCAACGCGATCAGCGTGCGGCTGGTGACGTCCAGCCGCTTCAGCGTGCGCTTGCAGTAATGCAGGATTTCGTTGCTCAGCCAGTCTTTTCCGCTGAGCACCACCTGCTCGTGCGCGAGTACCTGCGCCGGGTCGCCTTCGGTACGCAGCACCCAGGTACCGAGGTCAGGCTCGTTCGTGCGCAGCCGCAGGATCGCGTCGTCCAGTTCGCGGGTGAGCCGCAGCAGCCAGCCGTCGACCTCGGGTTCGCCATCCGGACCGTGGACGGTGATCGTGACGTTCGGCCGGTCATACGCGACCCGCACGTACCGGTACTCGATCCCGTCGTCAGTGACCGACGGCTCCAGCGGCGCCAGGGAAATCCCCTGCTCAGCAGGTAACCGCTCGGATTCGGCGGCCAGTTCGTGGGCCCGCTCCAGCACCTTCTCCCGGAACCCGACCCGCGGCACCAGCTCATCGACCAGCCGCCAGTCCACCGCCGTACGCCCCTTGACGCCGTCCGGCCGCGTCGCGAAAACGTCCGCGAGATCCCGCCGGACCCGCCGCTTGTCCACCACCCGCGTGAGCCCGCCGGTACCGGGCAGCACGCCGAGCAGCGGCACCTCCGGCAACGCGACTGTGGACGAGTTGTCGTCCACCAGCAGGATTTTCTCGCAGGCCAAGGCGATTTCGTACCCACCACCGGCGCAGCTGCCGTTCACCGCCGCGAGGTACGTCTGCCCGGAGAACTCGGTGGCGTCCTCGATCCCGTTGCGGGTCTCGTTGGTGAACTTGCAGAAGTTCACCTTCCACTCGTGCGGCGACGCGGCCAGCATCCGGATGTTCGCGCCCGCGCAGAACACCTTGTCCTTGGCGCTCGTCACGATCACGGCGCGCACCTGCGGATGCTCGAACCGCAGCCGCTGGGTGGCGTCGTAGAACTCGATGTCGACACCGAGGTCGTAGGAGTTCAGCTTGAGCTCGTACCCGGGTACGAGGCCGCCCTGCTCGTCGACGTCCATCTCGAGCCAGGCGACCTCGCCGTCGACGGTCAGCCGCCAGTGCCGGTAGGTGTCCGGATGCCGCTCGAACGTGACTGGTGTGGTGGTGGTCACGACCTCGATTGTCTACACGATCTCGACGGACGTCAATATTGTGTAGACACTTGATCGCGAACGCTCACCCGGTTGAGCCGCATCGCCGCCCAGCACACGAAGACCCACATCGCCAGCGCGGCGAACGTGTCGGTGAAGATCGTCGCGAACCAGAATGCCGGGACCTGCGGTACGCCGACCAGGAAGTGCCCGGCGCTGGCCAGCCCGGACAGCGAGTAGACCAGCAGAAACGCCAGCGACCGCCAATATCTCCCGGCCACGAAATCGCGGTACCCGAGCACCCCGAACGCGGTGAACACGAACCAGCTGATCGCCACCACGACCTGCACCACCAGCAGGCTGAGACCCGGAATCTGCGGGTAGTCGGCCGCCCGGACGACGTTGTGGGTGTAGTGCAGCACCGTTGTGACCAGCGTGAACCCGAGCACCACCCGCAGCGGCCCGAGCCCCTTCTCACGCAGAACGTCCACTTTTCTCGCCCCCTTGCGATTTGATAGATCGCTCTAGCGAGGAGGGTACTAGTCCCGTTGCCGTCTGGCCAAGTGCACGAAGGGTGCGCAAGGTCGTCTCGACGTCGTCCGCGGACAACCCGGACGCAACCGCGTCCGCCCACGCGACCTGGCGCTCGTCCAGAATGCGCAGCGCTGCGGTCGCCTTCGCGGTGAGATGAAGCAGCGGCGCACGGGCGTCGGCGGGATTCGGAGCGCGGGTGAGCATTCCGTTGCGCAGTAAGCGATTCACGGTCTCCTGAACGCTTTGCCGCCGTAGACCTCGTCGCCGCGCCAGCTCCGCGGCGCTCGCCGGGCCGTCTTCGAGAAATCCGGCGACCTGCCATTGCGCGGCGGTCAGCCCGACTTCCGCGGTGAGCTCGTCCCCGACGTTGAGCAGGGCACCATTGGCCACGAAGACCTCGTTGACGAGCTGAGTGAAGCGTTCCGCACGGGTCACGCGTGCTAGTGTGACATTTCGACAGGCGCCTGTCGAAAAGGAGGGAACCCCCGATGCAACTGCCTGCCGTCGGTACCGCGCACGAGGCGCTCACCGCGCTGGTCGGCGACTGGTCCGGCACCGAAGATCTGGCCGCGGCGCCGTGGGCGCCCGCCGCGCAAGCCACTGCCACCTGCAGTTATCGCCGCGCGCTCGACGGGTTCGCCGTGCTGGAGGACTACGTCCAGACCCGCGACGACGGCTCCCGGCTGCTGGCGCATCACGTCTTCACAGTCGACCCGGCCACCGGCGAAACGCTCTGGTACGGCTTCGACAGCTACGGTTTCCCACCCGGCCAGCCCTCCCGCGGCAGCTGGCGTGACGGGACCCTTCACTTCGAAAAGCACACCGAGCGTGGCGTCGCGCAGCACCGGATCACCCCGGACGGCGACCTGCTCACCCACGAGATCGACGTCCGGCTCGGCGACGACCTCGACTTCCGCCCGTTCCTGCGCGCGAAGTACACCCGGGCATGACCGAGCAGACCCTCGAAACCGAGGGCATCACCCTGTGCCACGAGTCGTTCGGCAACCCGGCCGACCCGCCATTGCTGCTCGTGATGGGCCTGGCCGCGCCGATGATCTGGTGGGACGACGAGTTCTGCACCCAGCTCGCCACCGCCGGGTTCTACGTGCTCCGGTTCGACAACCGGGACGTCGGGCGCTCGACGTGGTGGACCGGCCGGGTCAACCTGCCGCGGGCGTATTTCCTGAGGTCCGCGCCGTATTCGCTCGCCGACCTCGCCGACGACACGGCCGTGCTGCTCGACGGGCTCGGCATCGAGCGCGCACACGTGGTCGGCACCTCGATGGGCGGAATGATCGCGCAGGAGCTCACGATCCGGCATCCGGCGCGGGTCCGGTCGCTCACCTCGATCATGTCGACCACCGGCGCGCGGACCGTCGGCCTGCCCAGCCCGCGCGCCGCGCTCGCGATGCTGGCGCCGGGTCCGCGCACGCGCGAGGACTACGTGACCCAGCTGGTCCGCACGTCACGGCTGATCGGCTCGCCCGGGTTTCCCTTCGACGAGAACAACTTCCGCAGCCGCGCCGAACGCACGTACGACCGCGGGCTCAACCCGGCCGGGGTGTTACGGCAGCTCGCGGCAATCCTGTCGGCGCGCAACCGGACGGCCGATCTGCGACGGCTTTCCTTGCCGTCACTGGTGATTCACGGTTCGGCCGACCCGCTCGTACACGTGTCCGGCGGGCGCGCCACGGCTCGCGCACTGGGCGCCGACCTCGACATCGTGCCCGGCATGGGTCACGATCTGCCACGCGAAGTGTGGCCACGGGTGATCGCCGGAATCAGCCGAATCGCCACGGTCAGCCGGTAATCGTCACCGAACCCAGGTGCGAGAAGTGCGCGGCAACGCGTGATCCACGCCGGAGTTCGACGGCGTCGGTCATCCCGCCGGTCAGCACGATCCAGCCCGGTTCGAGCGCGATCCCGCGGGCGGCCAAGGTATTCGCGGCCAGCGCAAGGGCTTCGGCCGGATGTCCTTGCACGGCCGCACCGGTGGCCGTGTCCACGATCTGACCGTCCACTTCGACCAGCGCGGCTTCCAGCGAAAGGTCCAAAGAGGACGGTGGAAGGCCGACCGGGCCGAGGCCGAACAGCGCCGAGGAACCGTTGTCCGCGACGACGTCCGGCAGCGTGAAACGGTAGTCGCGGTACCGGCTGTCGATGATCTCGATTCCGCCGTATACCTCGGAAACCGCCGCGAGCGCGGTCGCCGCGGTGACGCCGGGGCCGGCCAGCCGTTTGCCGAGCACGAACACCAGTTCCGGTTCGGCCCGCGGGTGGATCAGCTCCGGAACCGGCGCGCCCGCAGGGAGCACCATCGCGTCGGTCAGCCAGGCGAGCAAAGGCGCGTCGACACCCATCCGCTGCTGCTTCGCGCGCGACGTGAGCCCTAGCTTCACGCCGATCACCGTCTCGCCGCGCTCCCGGCGCAACCGAAGAGCTTCGTCCTGGATCGCGTACGCGGTCGCGAGGTCGAGGTCGGGCCACGACTCCGTCAGCTGCGCGCGTTCCTCTTTGCTGTCCAGCAAATCCTGTGCTGCGGCACGGATTCCGGTCGTCACTTGTCCTCCTCCGGAGCGAACACCGCGGTCACACTGCCCAGCCCGGCCATGGTCGCCACGACGGTGTCGCCGGGCCGCACGGGCTGCGCGGACGTCATCGAACCGGGCAGCACGACGTGCCCCGGCTCCAGCGTCACACCGAGCGGGCCGACCGTGTTCGCCAGCCACACCAAGGCATTGATCGGCGACCCGAGCACCGCGCCACCGGCGCCGGTCGCCGCGAGTTCGCCGTTGACGTGCAGCGTGCAGCCGGTGAGCCGCAGGTCGGCGTCGCGCAACGCGGTCGGGCGGCTGCCGAGCACCACGCCGCCGGACGACGCGTTGTCCGCGATGGTGTCGAACAGCGTGATCTTCCAGTCGCGGATCCGCGAATCGACGATCTCCAGCGACGGCAGCACGAAGTCGACCGCCCGGACGGCGTCCGCCACGGTGACGCCCGGACCGCGCAGCGGGGCGCCGAGCACGAACGCGATCTCCGGCTCGATCCGCGGCTGCAGGAACTGCGTGGTCGGGATCGGCTGGTGCTCCAGGTGGAACATCGAGCCGGTGAGGTGGCCGTAGTCGGGCTGGTCGACGCCCATCTGCCGCTGCATCGCGGCGGAGGCGAGGCCGACCTTGTGCCCACGCACGGCATCCCCCGCGGCCACCCAGGCGCGCACCTGCTCCTGCTGCACGCGGTAGGCGTCCTCGGGGGTCGCGTCGGGGAAGGTCTTCACGAGCGGGTCGATCGGCTCGCGACGCTCGTACGCGCGGGTCAGCAGCGCGACAGCGTCCTGCAGCTCAGCGGGTTCCACGGGCGGAACTCTGCCTCCCCGATGGCCGGGACACCAACTCGGACGTTCCATTCAGTGGTACGCCGCAGTTCTCTCGCCAGATAACCTCTTGCGCGAAAGAGTTTTTCGGCGTACCTTTCGAAGTACCGGCACCGCAGAGAGGACGTGACCCGAGATGGCACCCACCCAGGCCGAAGTCGACCAGCTCACGCAAGCCCGTGACCAGCTGCGGGACAAGCATCTGCACCCCACGGCGGAGCGCCCGGCCACCGTGGGCCGCGGCATCCACCACACCGCGCTGCTGTCCAGCGACGTCGAGCGAACCATCACCTTCTACCAGGACGTGCTCGGCTTCCCGCTCACCGAACTGTTCGAAAACCGCGACTACCCAGGGTCGAGCCACTTCTTCTTCGACGTCGGCAACGGCAACGCGGTCGCCTTCTTCGACCTGCCGGGCCTCGACCTCGGCCCGTACGCGGAGGTGCTCGGCGGCCTGCACCACCTGGCCCTGTCGCTCACGCCGGAGGACTGGTCGGCCGCGCGTGAACGGCTCGACCGGGCCGGGGTCGAGTACCAGCTGGAGAGCGGCACGTCGATCTACTTCACCGACCCGGACGGCGCCCGGATCGAGCTGATCGCCGACGACCTCGGCGAGATGTACGGCTCGAAGATCGGCTGAACCACTGGACTCGGCGCGCCGCCGCGATCAGAGTGGGCACCCATGGGCGACTGGGTGGCATCGCGGAAGAAGGCGCGGCTCGACCGGCGCGAGGTGCTCGACGAACTGGTCGCGCGGATCCGCTTCGAGGTCAAGCTGCATCTCGAAGAGCCGGCTGCGGTGAGCCGGTTCGACGATCTGGCCGCCGTGTTCACCATCGGGCACGGCGAGTGCGCCGCGCTGCTGGCCCACCGCCGCGTGCTGCCGTGGTGGGAGCGGCGGCTGCTCAAACGGTTCGTACGACGGCTGCACGGCCCCGCGATCGTCGGCAGCGTCGCCGACGTGCCCGCGGGAGCCACTGTCGCCAGGGCGTTCCACACCGAGATCGCCCAGCTGCTGCCCGACGCAGGCGACACCGGCGCCCGGTACGACCTGCAAGGCCGCGGCCTGCTCACGGTGTTCCGCCTGGCGCTCGGCGCGCGCGGCGAGGTGTGGCCGGACCGGCACGACGTCGCGACCACCGTCGCGCGCAACATCCTCACCTGCAGTTCGGCGTTCCTGCGCCGGTCGCCGTGGCACGTCCTGTGGCCGGTGTACCGCGTTCGCGGGCTGCGGCTGTGGCGTCTGTGACCACGCGGAATTCCGGTTCCCGGCCCGATGTTGGACGGCGTATGAAGCCCGAAGAGATCCTCGCGAACGCGCGGACGATCGCAGTCGTCGGCCTGAGCCGCGACCCGGACAAGGCCGCGCACGGTGTACCGGCTTCCCTGCAGGCGCACGGTTTCCGGATCATCCCGGTGCACCCGTCGGCGACCGAACTGCTCGGCGAGAAGGTGTACCGGTCGCTGGAGGACATCCCGGAGCCGGTGGACCTCGTCGACGTCTTCCGCCCGGCTGCCGAGGCCCCCGGCATCGCCCGCTCCGCGGTCGCGATCGGGGCGAAAGCGCTGTGGCTGCAGCAAGGCATCGTGTCCGAGGAAGCCCGCCGGATCGCCGAAGAGGGCGGGCTGGAGTACGTGGAGGACCACTGCACCGCGGTCGTCCGTGCGGTGGCGGGGCTTTCGGTCACGTGACCAGCCGGTACCCGACGCCGCGGACGGTTTCGATCGTCCGGGTACCGAATGGCACGTCGATCTTCCGGCGCAGGTAACCCACGTAGACCTCGACCACGTTCTCGTCGCCCTCGTAGTGGGCGTCCCAGACGTGGCCGAGGATTTCGTTCTTGGTCAGCGCCGCTCCCTGACGGCGCAACAGGAACTCCAGCAGGCCGAACTCGCGCGCGGTCAGCTCGATCCGGGTCTCTCCTCTGTGGACAGTGCGGGCGGCAGGGTCGAGCTGCAGGTCACCGGCAGTCAGCACGGCCGGACGGGCCGGAGCCCCGCGGCGCAGGAGTGCCCGCAGGCGGGCCAGCAGGACGACGAACGAGAACGGTTTCGAGAGGTAGTCGTCGGCGCCGAGGTCGAAGGCGTCGGCCTCGTCGTACTCGCCGTCCTTCGCCGTGAGCATCAGCACCGGCGTCCAGTTTTCGGCTGCCCGCAAGCGTTTCAGCACCTCGTACCCGGACAGCTCGGGCAGCATGATGTCGAGCACCACAGTGTCGTAGTCGTGCTCCATTGCCGACCAGAGCCCGTCCCGGCCGGTGTGCACCACCTCCACCGTGAACCCCTCGGCGACCAGGCCGCGGCGAAGGGTCTCGGCGAACTCCAGCTCGTCCTCCACGATGAGCAACCGCACTGCTCAGTCCTCCTCGATCGGGGGTAGCTCGATCCGGAAGTGCGCGCCGGGGTAGCTCGGGTCGGCCACGGCCGCATACCGCGCGCTGCCGCCGTGCCGGGCCGCGATCCCCGCCACGATCGCCAGTCCGAGCCCGGTCCCGCCGCGCCGGCGCGACGCGTCCAGCCGCACGAACCGTTCGAACACCCGCTCCCGGTCGGCCTCGGCGACGCCAGGACCGTCGTCGCTCACCTCCACCACGACAATCCCCTCCTGCACGGAACTGGCAATCCGGATCCGCTCGCGCGCGTGCCCGCAAGCGTTGTCGACCAGGTTGCGCACGGCCCGGCGGAGCTGGGCCTCACTGCCGCGGACCTTCGCCGGTCCGGCCCGCACCTCGATCTCCACCATCGTCTCCGCCCGCATGCGCTCGGCCTCGGCGCGCACGATGTCGTCGAGATCCACCTCGGTGCGTGCGGGCCGGTCGGTCGCGTCGTCGGTGCGGGCGAGCATCAGCAGGTCGTCGACCAGTTCGCGCAACCGGGCGGTCTCGCGGGTGATCACCGGGACCAGGTCGTCGGCGGTCTCCGGATGCTGGTTCGACACGTCGAGTGCGGTGCTGATGGTGGACAGCGGCGACCGCAGTTCGTGGCTCGCGTCGGAAATGAACCGGCGCTGCGCAGCCTGCGCGGAGGCGAGCCGGTCGAGCATCTCGTTGAGCGTCACCGCAAGCCGGTGGACCTCGTCGCCGCCGGGCGGCAGCGGTACGCGTGCGGTGAGATCGCGCGTCGAGATTTCCGCGACAGTGCGCCGCATCCGCTCCACCGGACGCAGCGCCGACCCGACCGAGCGGTACACCGCGAAACCGGCAATTCCCAGCAGCGGCAAGGAAATCAGCCCGAGCAGCAGGGTCAGCCGGGTGGATGCCTCGGCCACCGGTTCGAGTGACCGCGCGGAGATGACGGTGAACGGTCCGCCCGGCCCGTTCACGCCTTGGGAGACCACGCGGTAGTCGCTGCCGTCGCCATCGAGGCCGAGCGGCAGCGTTTCGACGATTTCGTGCCCGGGCTGCGGACGCGCGCGGGTGAGCGCCGGACCGCCGACGATCGCCGGGTCACTCGCGATCGGTGTGTTCTGGGGGCCGAGCACCTGGGTGACAGCTTCGGTGTCACCGGTGCTGGCGACGTCGCTCGGCGACAGGTCACGCGCGCCGGCGCGGACGAGCTGGATCGCAACCTGACGCGCCGTACTGCGCGCGCTCTCCGTGACACCCCTGTCCAGCGACTGCTCCAACAGCAGCACGACGACAACGCACGCGGTCGCGATGGCCAGCGCGAGCGCGAGGACGGCAACCCCGGTTGTCCGCATCCGAACGCCGGTGGCGGCGAGGAGTCTCACGGACGCAGCGTAACGAGCAGTCAGCGGCGTCATCGCGTACGGCGCGCTGCCAGCCGTTCAGAGCGCAAGGTGTCCACCTCAGACAGCTCGAGCGGCTTCAGCGAATGCCCGAGCACCCAGGACAGCAGCAGGTCGGCCAGTTCGGGGTTACGCGCGAGCGCCGGGCCGTGCAGGTAGGTGCCGACAACATGGCCGGTGACCGCGCCTTCGGTTCCGTCGCCGTTGCCGGTTCCCCGTACGACGCGACCCAGCGGCGTGCTGCCCGGGCCGCGGACGCTCGCGCCCTGGTGATTCTCGAACCCGGTCAGCGGCGCGCCGAGCAATTCCGGCTCGACGACCAGCTCCGCGACCGCGCGCTCCTCGGCGGCCGAGGTGGCGATGTCGAGCAGGCCGAGGCCCGGGTGGTCGACGCCGTCGATGCCGCGGAACCAGGTGCCGAGGATCTGCAGCCCGGCGCACACCCCGAACACCGGCGCACCCGCGGCGGCGGCCCTGCGCAGCTCCTTCGAGTTGCGGAGGAAGTCGGCGGCCAGCACCTGCGCCATGTCCTCGCCGCCGCCGAGGAGGTAGAGGTCCAATGTGGACGGTACCGTGCTGTCGAGCGTAACGGGGACCACTTCGGCGTCGTAACCGCGCCACTGCAGGCGTTTGCAGAGCACCTGCGCGTTGCCGGAATCGCCGTAGGTACCCAGGACTTCGGGTAGCAGAAGGCCGATGCCGACCGTCGAATCAGACATCGGGCAACCGGTTCACGAGGTCACGGAAGGCGGTGTAGTTCGCGACGAGCTCGACGCCGCCGGGCGGCAGCGTGTCGATCGCGCGTACGGGATCCGGCGCCGACCAGTGCGCGACCTCGGCGTAGCAGAGCCGTACCGCAAGGTCTGCCGACCGCTCACCGGTCACCACGACCTGCCTGCCGCGCAACCGCTCGAAGTGCACGTCCCAGAGCCACGACAGGTCACGGCCGTCCGCCTCCTGCGCGTTGACCGCGACAATTACGGGTGTGTCCTCGTCGAGCACGCGCAGGGTTTCCGCCCAGCCAGCCGGGTTCTTGGCGAGCATGAGCCGAACGGAATGCCGCGTGCGTCGGATGGTGCGATACCGGCCGCCGATATCGGTGATCGTGCGCAGCCGAGCAGCCGCGGTGTGCGGCGGCACCCCCACGCATTGCGCGGCGGCGAGCGCGAGCGCGGCGTTGGCCCGGTTGGCCTCGCCGGGCAGCCGCAGGTCCAGGTCCACGCGCCGGTCGCCGGGCGTGGTGACGAGCTCGCCGTCGAGGTTCCAGGTCGGCTCCGGACGCGAGAAAGCACAAGCGGCACAACGCCATTCGCGCTCGGCGTGCGCGATGGCGCCACCACAGCGCGGGCACGAAACGGAATCGCCCGACCACCGCCGCCCGGTACCGACCCACACCGGCCGGGCAGCCGCAGACGCAGCCGAGGTGACCAGGACGTCGTCGCAGTTCGCGACCACAACCGTGCGCGGCAGCCCGGCGAAAGCGGCGCGGAGGTAGCGCTCCATCATCCGGACCTCGCCGACGCGGTCGAGCTGGTCCCGGCTGAGGTTGAGCAGCACGAGCGCCGCGGGTTGCACCTGCTCGGCCACCCAGGGAACGTACGTTTCGTCCACTTCGAGCACCGCATACGGCGCATGCGGACGAGCGGCGAGCGCGGCGACGAGCCCATCGGGCATGTTCGCGCCGTCCCCGTTGTGCGCGACCTCGGCGAGCGCCTCGAGCGCGCGGGTGAGCATCAGCGCGGTAGTGGTCTTGCCGTTCGTACCGGTGACGATCACGACCGTGCGTTCCCGCCCAAGCCTCCGCAAGGCCTGCGGGTCAAGCTTGAGCGTGACGCGACCGCCGATCACGCCGCCGTGCCCGAGCCGAGCGGTACGTGAAAACCACGCAGCCAGCCGCCCGGCAGCGACCGACGCCCGGGTGCGCAGACGTGTGGACATCACCCAAACCGTGCGCCCAAGGCGCTGTGATTTTCCTGAGAGCGTGACTCCAATCTCCGCTACCATTTGTAAGCAGTCTTACCGATCGGAGGTTGAACCATTTGGCGCAAGATTGTCAGAGGGTATGACAGACTTCGGTCAAGATCTTCCGTCTATACATCGGAGGTGTTAGCGTCCAACCCCGCTCGATGGCACCACGCACCGGTGACCGGGAACGCAGCGCAACAGCCGAGGCGGAGGCGAACGTGGACGTAACACGGGGGCTGGAGTCGCGTGGGGTGGCGACTCGGGGGGTCGAGACTCGGGGGGTCGAGACTCGGGGGGTCGAGACTCGGGGGGTCGAGACTCGGGGGGCGGAGTCCCGCGGGTTGGTGACGCAGGGACTGGAGTCACGTGGGGTGGTCGCGCAGGGGCCGGAGTCCGGCGGGACGGTGGCGCAGGGGCCGGAGTCACGTGGCGTGGTGACGCAGGGGCCGGAGTCACGCGGGACCGTGGCGCGGGGACTGGACACACGTGGGACGGATTCGCGCGAAACGGACTCGCGTCTGGCCGAGCCGCGCGGGATGAACTCGCCCGGTGCGACGTCGCGGGTGCCGGACGCGCGCAGGACGGATTCGCTCAGCTCGAATCCGCGGAGTGCGGATTCGAGCAGGCCGGACGCACGCGCCGCGACCTCCTCAGCAATGACTCCAACCGGTCTGGATCCACGCAGGCCGAACACCCGCGAGGCCGAGCCACACGGGACAGACTCCCGAAGTCCGGACTCACGCAGCGCGGAGCCACGCAGTCCGGAGTCACGCAGTCCGGAGTCACGCAGCCCTGAGCCACGCGGGACCGAGCCACGTAGTCCACAGCCACGAGGTCCGGAACCACGCAGGACCGAGCCACGGGGAGCCGAGCCACGCAAGCTCGACCAGAGCGGCACCCTGGAACGCGGCCTCGCAGTGCTGGAGCACGTCGGGCAGCACCAGGAAATCTCCACCAACGCCCTGGCCCGACAGTTGGGCCTGTCGCGCAGTGCGGCGTACCGGATCGTCGGCACCCTGAAGCGCCTCGAGTACCTGGAGGCAGACAGCGTCACCGGACGCGTCCGGCTCGGCACACGGCTCGTCGAACTGGGCGCCCGCGCAATGGCCGCGACCGACCTGCACCGCTGCGCGCCGCGCTACCTGTCCGCCCTGGCCGAACGCTCCGGCGAGACGACGTACCTCGCCGTCCCGGACAACGACGCCATGGTCTACGTCGCCACCGAACGCAGCGCCAGCGCGGTAACCCTGGCCTGCCGCCTGGGCACGCGCCGCCCCCAGCACGCGACGTCACTGGGCAAGGCATGGCTCGCAGCCCTGCCGGAGGCCGACCGGGTGGAACGCGTCCGCCGCATGAAGCTCGACAGCCTCACCCTCAAGACCATCAACGACCCAGTCCGCCTCCTGGACGACCTGGCCCGCACCCGCCGCCGCGGCTGGGCCGTGGACGACGTCGAGAACGAACCGGACGTCGGCTGCGTCGCCGCAGCCGTCCGCGACCACTCCGGACGCCCGATCGCCGCAATCAGCATCGCCGGCCCAGCACCGCGCGTCCTCCGCCGAGCAGACGAACTCGGCGCAACGGTAGCCGGAACAGCAGCCGCCCTCTCCATGCGACTGGGCTACGTACGAACCCGCTGACCCACAGTCCGACGACACCCCGGCCAAACCCACCAGAGCGCCGACGAACCACTGGCCTGACTTGGTGACGTTGGCATCGTCCACCGGCTTACAGTCCAGTCGCCGGTCGCCACCACATCAGCCGCTTCACCAAGCCCCGGCAGGAACTTCAGCCACCCAAGCGAACCTCCCCATCAACCAATCACACCAACAACTCCCTCCTTGCAAGCCACAATCCCGGGTCACATCGCCGCCCACCACGAACGTACCGAACATCCGGCAACCCCAAGCCCGCCAAGGCCAGGTTGTCCACAGCCGCACCGACTTGTGGACAACCCCGAGCCCCAACCCCCCGATTCGCGAAAACTGTCAGACCCGTGCGGCACCGTTTCCCCCATGCAGATCACGACCGCACCGACCGGTGCCCGCCTACCTCGTTCCCGCTTCCTGTTTGCTGCACGACTCGGCCCGTTCGAGCAGCAGCGCCCGTTCGCGCGCATTGCCCGTCATCTCGGCCGCGCGTTCGAATTCGGCGCGCGCCTCGTCACGGCGGCCCAGCTTGTACAGGAAATCGCCGCGCACGCTCGGCAGCAGGTGGTAGTTCTTCAGCGCCGGATCGTCCGCGATCCGGTCCACCAGGGCCAGCCCGGCCTCCGGTCCCTCGGCCATCGACACCGCGACGGCCCGGTTCAGCTCGATCACCGGCGACGGCGTGAGCTGCGCCAAACCCGTGTACAGCGCGGCGATCCGCGTCCAGTTCGTTTCGTCGGGCGTCACCGCCGTGGCATGGCACGCAGCGATCGCAGCCTGCGCGGAATACGGCCCGTACGCGCCGTCAGCGAGTTGTTCCGACCGCGTCAGCGCAGCAAGACCACGCTGGATCAGCAGGCGGTCCCAACGGCCGCGATCCTGGTCCATCAGCAGCACCGGCTCCCCGTTCGGGCCGGTGCGCGCCGCCGACCGCGAAGCCTGGATTTCCATCAGCGCCACCAGGCCGTGCACTTCCGGCTCGGCAGGCATCAGCCCGGCCAGCACCCGGCCAAGCCGCATCGCGTCCTCGCACAGCGCGGGGCGCATCCAATCGTCGCCGCGCGTCGCCGAGTAGCCCTCGTTGAAGATCAGGTAGATCACTTCGAGCACGGCGGGCACCCGCGCCACGCGCTCGTCACCAACCGGCACCTCGAACGGCACCTTGGCGTCGGCCAGCGTCTTCTTTGCCCGCACAATGCGTTGCGCGACAGTCGATTCCTTCACCAGGAACGCGCGCGCGATCTCGTCGGTGGTGAGCCCGCCGAGCATGCGCAAGGTCAACGCCACGCGCGCTTGGGTGGACAGCACCGGGTGACAGGCGGTGAACACGAGGCGGAGCATGTCGTCCTCGATGTGTTCGTCGTCGAGGACAGCGTCGAAGTCGGGCAGCACGCCCTCGCCGAGCTGCTCCTGCTCGCGGCCGATCTCGTCGAGTTTGCGGCCCAGCGTCTCGTTGCGCCGGAACAGATCGATGGCCCGCCGCTTCGCGATGGTCATCAGCCAGGCACCCGGGTTACGCGGCACGCCGGTATCCGGCCACTGTTCGAGCGCAGCAACCAGCGCGTCCTGCGCCAGCTCCTCGGCGAGGCCCACGTCGCGCACCATGCGCGCGAGACCCGCGATCACCCGCGCCGACTCGATCCTCCAGACCGCCTCCACGGCACCATGCGTGTCCACGGCCCCATCAGACAGCCCCGGCCCGCCCGAGGCAACCCTCGGGCGGGCGAGCCGTCACAACGCGTCGATCATCGGGCGGATCTCGACGGTGCCTGCCTGCCGGTCGGGGTTCGGCGCGCGCTTCATCAGCTCCACGATCTCCGCGACCGACTCCCCCTGCAGGATCCAGACCCCGGCCACCAGCTCCTTCGTCTCGGCGAACGGACCGTCCACCACTTCTGGCTCGCTGTCGCCCTCGAACCACAGCAGCCGGGCGCCCTCCGCGCTCGGCGTGAGCCCTGCGGTCTGGACCAGGTGTCCCGACGACGCGAGTTCCTCGTTGAACCGGTTCATCTGCTCGATGAGCTCCCGGCTCGGCACCGCTCCCGCCTCCGATGCCGCGTTCGCCTTCACGAGCACCATGAACTTCATGCGTTCTTGGCGGCTTCCTCGCGCAGCTTCTCCTCGGCTTCCCGCAGCTCAGGGGTGAAGTTGTCACCGAAATCCTCGGCTTCGGCAATGCGCCGGATCTCGATCTCGTGGTGCGCACCGTCGGTGTTCGGCACGCGCTTCACCCATTCCACCGCTTCTTCCAGCGAGCGGACCTGCAGGATCCAGAACCCGGCAACCAGTTCCTTGGTCTCGGCGAACGGACCGTCGATCACCGATGGTTCAGCAGTCCCGCCAAACCGCACGCGCGCCCCCTCCGCGCTGGACAGCAGGCCCTCCCCGGCGAGCATCACGCCGGCCCGCACCAGTTCCTCGTTGAACTTCCCCATCTCGGCGAGCAGCTCCGTGCTGGGCATCTCGCCCGCTTCGCTCTCCTCGCTGGACTTCATGATCACCATGAAACGCATCTCTGGTTCCCCTTCGCTCTCGGCTTTCTCTCACTCCTGCGTCGAACGGCTGCCCGCCGGATCGACACGGTCCCCAAACTTTTTTCCCCGCCGCGAAACTAGCAGGTCAGGCGAGCCCCTGGGGACAAAACGGGCATGGGAGAATTCTCGTCCGTGGCAACCCTCCCCGACGATCTCCGCTCCGCCCTCGACGACGAGCTCGGCCGGTACCCCGAATCCCGGCTTGCGCAGGCCGTCGACCGGCTCAGCAAGCGTTATCGACAAGGCGACTCAGCGACGTCGCCGATCCTCACCTCGGAGCTGGACGTCGCAGCGTACGCCGGGTATCGGATGCCGGCCACATACGCGGCGGTCAGCGCTGTACTGGACGAGGTGGCTGCCGCCGCGCCCGGGTACGCGCCGAAGACCCATGTCGACATCGGCGGCGGCACCGGGGCCGCGGTGTGGGCAGCAGCCGCAGTATGGCCTTCGCTGGAGAAATGCACCGTCGTCGAGCAGGTGGCTGGTGCGCTGGCGCTGGGGCGCAAGCTGGCAGCGAACGCCGTCGAGCCTGCCGTCCGAGCCGCGACCTGGCAGCGCGGGTTGGTCGATTCCGCCTCGGCTGCGCCGGAGGCCGACCTGGTCACGATGTCGTATGTCCTGGGCGAGCTGCCTGAGCCCGGCCGCGCCGACGTGGTCCGGTGGCTCGCGGCGAAAGCCGGCACGGTCGTGCTCGTGGAGCCCGGCACGCCTGCCGGGTTCGAGCGCATTCGCGCAGCTCGCGATGTCCTACGCGAAGCGGGCCGCCGCGTCGTTGCGCCGTGCCCGCACGACGGCAGCTGCCCCATCACCCCGGGCGAGGACTGGTGTCACTTCGCCGCCCGGTTGCCACGCAGCGGGGTACACCGGCGAATCAAGTCCGGAACGCTCGGATTCGAGGACGAGAAGTTCTCGTACGTGGCAGCCACGTCGGCTCCGGTCGACCGGCCGTCGGCGCGGATCATCCGGCATCCGCGCAAGCACAAGGGGTTCGTGCAGCTCGAGCTGTGCACCGTCGACGGGCTGGCCCCCGGCACCGTCGTGTCGAAGCGGCACGGCGTGCGATACCGCGCGGCTCGCAATGCGGAGTGGAGCGACGCCTGGAGCGTGGATTAACTCCGGGAAACTTCTTCGGGGCGCGGCGTCCGGATGGCTCCGGTGGCTCCGACCACTCGGTGTCAACGGACCCGAACCGGAGAGGACACCCCATGGACTTCGACCAGCGTTGCGCCGAGATCGTGCGGCAGACGGAGCTGCTCGCGGCGGCCGTCGAGGGCGCGGACCGGGCGACGCGGATCGCGTCCTGTCCGGACTGGAACCTCGGGCAGCTGCTCAACCACATCGGCACCGGGCACCGGTGGGCGGAGGAGACCGTCCGCACGCGAGCCGACCACCCGTTGCCGGACGAAGAGCTGCGGCAGCCGGTGGACGTCCCACGCCCGGCGACGTGGCTCGCCGACGGTGCCCGGATGCTGGCGGCGACCCTGCGCGAAGCGGGTCCGGACGCGCAGGTGTTCACCCCGATCCCCGACGGCGAGCCCCGGGCAGCGTTCTATGCACGACGTTTCATGAACGAGACGACAGTCCACCGCGCCGACGCGACCATGGCCGCGGGCGGAAAGTTCACCGTCACCCCGGAGGTGGCGCACGACGCGCTGGAGGAATGGCTCGAGCTGGGCTCGCTGCCGGCGATGCTGGAGTACTTCCCGGAACGCCGCGAACTGCTCGCCCCGGGCCGCACCATCCACCTCTCCCCGACGGACCACGCAGCCTCGTGGACGGTCGACCTCACCGGCGAAGTCCTGGGCTGGCACCCAGGCCCACCAGCGGGGACCGCGACGGTCACCGTGGCAGCCCCGCTGGCCGACCTCCTGCTGATGATCTACGGCCGCCTGCCCGCGGAGACCGCCCAACGCAGCGGAGACACGGAGTTCCTGGACCGCTGGCTTTCACTGGTCAGCTTCGGCTGACCAGTCCCCGCCGAGCGGTCGCAGCAACTCGGCTTCGACCGCCCCGGCACCGCCACCCAACCCTGACCGCCACGACCAGCCGACCTCGGCCGACCTGGCACCGCCAGGCAACCTCGACAACCACCGCAGGCCAACCCCACCCGCCCCGACACCACCGACCCACCCCGGCAGCCAGCATTTACCGACCCCGCCCAACCTGGCACCGCCAGCCAACCTCGACAACCACCGCAGGCCAACCCCACCTGCCCCGACACCACCGACCCACCCCGACAGCCAGCACTTACCGACCCCGCCCAACCTGGCACCGCTGGCCCACCACGGCGTCCAGCATTGGGCGACCCCCTCCGACCCGGCACCGCTGGTCCACCCCCAGTAACCGCAGCTGGGCGACTTCGGCCAGCCCAGCGCACCCGAAAGCCCCGGCGTCCGCCATCGGCAGGCAGCGACCGACGCGGCACTCAACGGCGGCTACCGCCGGAGGTCAATTCCGGCCGCCCCGCCGCCCGCAGTCGGCTCCGACGGCCGCTGCAGCTCCGTTTCGCCCGACCCGCCGCCGCTGGCTGACCACGGCCGCCACCCGACCTCACCCATCCCGGCGCCACCGGCCCACCACGGCCGCCACCGTCGACCGACCTCGCCCGACCCGGCGCCACTGGCTGACCACGGCAGCCACCATCGACCGACCTCGGCCGACGTGCCACCCCCAGCCAACCGCAGCGACCCCCACCGACCGAACTCAACCAACCCCACACCGCACACGCGCCCCGATAGCAGGAGGAGGCCACCCCTGCCCAACCCACCGCAGCCGAACCGACCCACCTTCCGCCACCAACCGCAGGTCAGTCCCAGCGGATCGGGAGGCTTTTGATCCCGTTCTGGAAGTTCGACCGCAACCGGCGGGGTTCACCTGCGGGCCGAACCTCGCCGAGCCGGTCGAGCACGGCCTCGAACAGCGCGCGCATCTGCACTCGCGCGAGGTGGGAGCCGAGGCAGAAGTGTGGGCCGTGGCCGAACGTCAGGTGCTCGCTCGGTGCGCGCGTCACGTCGAAGACGTCCGGGTCTGGGAACACCGACTCGTCCCGGTTGGCCGACGAGAACCACACCACCACCTTGTCCCCGGCTTTGATGTCGACCCCGGACAGCCGGGTGTCCTGCGTCGCGGTGCGGCGGAAGTTCATCACCGGCGTCCACCAGCGCAGCATTTCCTCCACCGCGCCGGGCAGCAGGGTCCGGTCGGCGAGCAGCTTGCGGTACTGCTCCGGGTGCGCCAGCAGCGCGGCCATCCCGCCGGGCAGGCCGTTGCGCAGAGTTTCGTTGCCTGCCACGGAAAACAGCCAGAACAGGTTCTCGAATTCCTCGATCGACACCCGGCCGCCGTCGTCGTCGACGTACTGCATCAGATTGCTCATCACGTCGTCGCCCGGGTGCGTGCGCTTGTGTTCGCCGAGTGCGTGCGCGTAGGCATACAGGTCGGGCATTCCGGTGCGGCTGCGTGGATCCGGCATCTGCCCGCCCGGACCAGGTTCCGGGCGCACCGCCAGCGCGGCCCGCGCAAGGTCGGTCACGTCGTCGGCACGGACAGTCGCGCTCACCGCGTATTCGGCGTCCTGGTAGCCGATCACGCGGTTGCTCCAGTCGAACATCAGCCGCCGGTCCTGCTCCGGCACGCCGAAGACCTCGGCGAGCGTCAGCAACGGCAGGTCGGCGGCGACGTCCTTGGCGAAATCGCATTCACCACGGTCGGCAACGGCCGCCACGAGGTCGCGCGCCCAGCCCTCGATCCGTTCGGTGAGCCTGCCGATCGCGCGCGGGGTGAACGCCTTCGTGAGCAGCCCACGCAGCCTGCCGTGCTCGGGCGGGTCCATGTTGAGCATCATCCGGCGCACGTACCGCAGGTCCTCGGCCGTGGCCGGGTCGCGGACCTGGGTACCGCCGAGCTGGGAGGAGAACACCGCCGGACTGCGCAGCACCTGCCGTACCTCGGCATGCCGCAGCACTGCCCAGAAATCGCCGATCCGCGTCACGGGCGTTTCGCGGCGCAGGCGGGCGAGCAGTTCGTGGGGCACGCCCGTCACGTAGGTGTCCGGGTCGGCGATGACAGCACTCGACACGTTCCGACCCTAGCCCCGGCACCACCGCCTGCGGAAAGATCCGTCCGGTGGAAAAACTCAAGCTGCGCACCACCGGAACCGGCAAACCGCCGGTCCTGCTCCTGCACGGTCTCGGCGCCACCGGCGCAGTCTGGGACGCCGCCGCGGGCCTGCTCGGCCGCCGGGTGCTCATTCCCGACCTGCCCGGGCACGGCGGCTCGGCACCGCTGCCTGCGTACTCGTTCGACGCGCTCGCCGCCGCAGTGGCCGACGTGCTGGACGAGCCCGGCCCGATCGTCATCGCGGGCCATTCGCTCGGCGGGGTCGTCGCGTTGGAGCTGGCGAGCGGGCGGTACGGGCTCGACGTCAGCCGGGTGCTGGCGCTGGGCGTCAAGGTGGAGTGGAGCGACGACGACCTCGCGCGCGCCGCCGCACAGGCGCAGCGGCCACCGCGGCTGTTCGACACTCGAAAGGAGGCAGAAGCCGCGTTCCTGAAGGTAGCCGGGCTCACCGGCTTGACCACCGCAGATCCGGACGGCGTCACCGAGACCCCGGACGGCTGGCGGCTCACGCTGGACTCGGCCGCGTTCGGCGTCGGACGACCGGACATGCCGCGGTTGCTGGCGGACGCGCGGTGTCCGGTGGTACTCGCGGCGGGTGAGAACGACCCGATGTCGCGTCCGGAGCAGTTGCAGGCGCTGGCGGACAATGCGGTGGTCCTGGCCGGGCTGGGGCACAACGCGCACGTCCAGGATCCAGCCGCGATCGTGCCGCTGCTCACCCCGCGAGATGACTGAGCGGCCGCTTAGACTGGGCCGGTGACGACCATCGATCCGATCCGGCCCGGGCTCGACCAGCTGCTGAAGCTCGAACCACTCGAGCTGAACCTGTTCCGCGGATGGTGCCACCAGGGCTCGCCGCAACGGGCGTTCGGTGGTCAGGTCGCGGCGCAAGCGCTTACCGCGGCCGGCGCGACCGTGCCTGCCGCGCGGCACGTCCACTCGCTGCACGGCTACTTCATCCGCGGCGGCCGCACCGACATGCCGATCATCTACGAGGTGGAGCGCACTCGCGACGGCGGTTCGTTCACCACGCGCCGGGTCGTGGCGATCCAGAACGGCGAGAGCATCTTCAGCTTGTCCGCGTCGTTCCAGGTCGAGGCCGAGAGCAGCGCACACCAGGCGCGGATGCCGGACGTCCCGGCGCCGGACGAGGTCGCCGTGGTCGAGCAGGACCGGTCGCCGATCGTGCTGTCCGCGATCGAGGTGCGGTTCGTGAGCGACCCCGAGACCGGGGTGCCCGACACCGGCCGCGGGCCACGCCAGCAGATCTGGGTAAGGGCGAAGGACGCGCTCCCGGACACCCCGCTGGCGCACGTCTGCGCGCTCACCTACATCTCGGACATCCGCCTGGCCGGGACCGCCCTCCTGCCGCATCGCAACGATCCCGGCGAGCCGCAGCTGACATCGCTGGACCACGCGGTGTGGTTCCACCGGCCGTTCCGCGCGGACGAATGGCTGCTGTTCGACATGGAAAGCCCGAGTTACGCGAGCACCCGCGGCCTCACGCACGGCGAGTTCTTCACGACCGACGGGCGCCTGGTCGCGTCCGTCACGCAGGAAGTGCTGCTGCGCAGGCGCTGACCGTCCTTTGTGTCCGTCCGATGTAGACGCTCAGCCGAGCCGGACGCGCACCGGCCCGGCGTGCTTCTCGTCGGGGTCGGCAGCCGGGGGCCGCAGCACCTTCGACAGCTGCCACGCCTCGAGCCCGGCGAGGACGGTGTTGGCCACCACGAGCACGAGGTAAAGCCCGGCCTGCAGGGAAAGCCGGAACGGATGCTGCCCGGAAGCCCCGGCCAGCAACGAAATGTGACACGCCACGACGACCACCATCGACGCCGCGGACAGCCCGCCGAGCACGATCAGCAACGCCCGCAGCACGCGGGTGCGGCGCCACTGCAGGTACCCGGTCTTGACGAGGTCCGGGGTGCTGACCATCACCAGACCACAGCCGTAACCGGAAAACCCGCCGACGACCCCGCTACCCGCGACCAGCGCGGTGGTGAGGTGATACGACACCGGAACCCGGTAGGCGGCAAGGATCGCGGCCACGCAGACCAGCAGCCCGAGCGGCAGATGCGGCCAGCCGTACCAGGGCAGCCGCCGCTCCATCCGGATGATCGTCGGAAGATCGACGTCGCGGTACGCCTCGGCGTCACGCAAAGCCATTCGCACCGTTCCCTTCGTCCCGGAAACCCCCGGTGTGTGCGGCGGTGACCGGCGCAGCCTAGGGCAGGCCGCCCGACCACGCAAAATCCACCCGGAAGACCAGGCATTGTGCCCGCGCGAGCCGATGGCGGCCGTGACGAGCGCGCCGGACCCGACGACCGTGTTGATCGTGCCCGCCGAGCCGATGGCGGCCGTGACGAGCGTGCCGGACCTGACGACCGTGTTGATCCGTGCCCGCGCGAGCCGATGGCGGCCGTGCCGGACCTGACGACCCGCGCGAGGCGGTGGCGGCGCCGCGCCCCGGTTTACTCTTGCCGCTCGGGTTTCCCAGCCCGTCCGTCGGCCGGAAATCGGCGCCTGCCCAACGTGACCCGCGCCACCCGTACCTCCCCGGACCGCCCGTCGACCTGCACGAACCACCTCGCCCACCGGCCTTCCGCGCACCAAACCCCACCCGGGTACCGCGCAATGTCCGGCAGAGCGATTTTCTGTCGGTGGTCCCGGTTAGGCTGCGGGCATGAAAACCGACGAACCCACCGTCGCCGCCGAGGACCTCACACAGGGCCAGTGGTTCTGGCACGAACCCGCCCCTGGCCTGCGGTCGTGGCCACTTCAGGTCGCCACCGCAGAGGTACTGGACGACGCCGTCCGCATCATCACCACCGACGAGGTCCGGGAACTGGTCTCGTATGCCCGTGACCGCCGGGTCCGCCTCGCTGTCGCGTCCTGAGCCTGGTCGCCGTTCGGTCATCCGGGGCCGGGCCGGGGGGAGTTGCGATGTCGGGTCCACTATGGACACAGAGTGGGGTTTTGCCGCTGATGGCTGGTGATTTGCCTCGGTTGCTGCGCCCGGCGGATGGTCCAGCCCTCGCCGCGGAGTCTCGTGGGTGGATCAGCTTCTGCCACGGCATCCAGCCGCGCAAACGGCCCCGGCACTCGACCGGCTAGGGCAACTTTCACCGCGGCGGCCGGCCGAGCAATCAGGCCCGGCGTTCGACCGGCTAGCGCAACACTCACCACGGCGGCCAGCCAAGCAAACAGCCCCGGCACTCAACCGGCTAGCGCAACTTTCACCGCGGCATCCAGCCGAGCAAACAATCCCGGCACTCGACCGGCCAGGACAACTATCACCGCCGCATCCAGCCGAGCAATCAGGCCCGGCATTCGACCGGCAAAACAACCTTGGCCATCGCAGCCAGGCGAACAACAGCCCAGACCGGCAGGTCGGTGCCCGCCGTGGCAGTGGCCAAACAAGCAAATGTAGGCAGGGCACTCAACAGGAAGATCAACTTCGTCACCGCGGCCAGCCGAACTAGCAGTCCCCGGCATGGCTACTCGACAGGAAGATCAGCATCCGCTGCGGCAACCAGGCACGCGAATCTTCCTAGCCACGGTGCCTGACGTGCGGTGAACCCGCGGACCCCGCACCAAGGTCAGTCATCGTTCATGGCCGAGGAGGTCCGCCGCGGTTGTCGGCCCAGTTCTTGGCCTCCGGCCAAATGTTCCGCCCGCGCCCGACCAGCGGAGTCGGTCACCTCGGCAGCACCGCGTGATCAAGATTCGTGCCCGATTCCACCCGCGCCCGCTCGGGAGCACCTTGGTCCCGCGCAGAAAACCGCCGGCTCAGTGGGTCCGGATTCCGTTCAGCAGAACGTCCAGCAGGTGCCGCGCGCGGGTGTCCCACTCGTCCTCGTCCAGGCGGGTCAGATAGCCCGACAGGGTGATCAGGTCGCGGGCGTCGATGTCTGCGCGAATGGTCCCCTCGGACTTTCCCGCGTCCAGCAGGACGGTTATTGCGTCGCCGATCGGGCCGTGGCTTTCCTTCGACAGGTCCTTCCACACGGCCACCTCGACCGCCGCGAGGACGCCTCGTTTGACCTTTGCGTAGTCGGCCAAGCGGTCGAACCACCGGACCAGCGCGTCGACCGGTCCGTGCGAGGTCAGCAGGTCCGGGGCGAGCGCAACCAGTTCCTGTACCTCCTGCCGGTACACCTCGGCCAGCAGGTCCTCGCGCGTCGGAAAGTGCCGGTACAGCGTGCCCTGGCCGACGCCCGCCCGCTTCGCCACCGCGTTCAGCCGCAGCTCACCCGACCCGGCGACCACCTCACGCGCGATCTCGACGATCCGCTCCCGGTTCTCCCGCGCATCCGCCCGCCGAGGCCCCTCTCCAACGCTCATGCCGTCAACGCTACGCGAAAAACAGCCGGGAAAGACCTACCGAACAGCGCGCCATGAGACCGCGGAGGTCCACTATGGACGTAGCACGACAACCGGCAAGGCTGGAGCGCATGGAGATCGACGAGGTACTCGACGCGGTCGGGCCGCGGTTGCGGGCGCTGCGCCGGCAACGGGGGGTCACGCTGGCCGCGCTCGCGCGGGAGACCGGGATTTCGGAAAGTACCCTCTCCCGTCTCGAAAGCGGGCTTCGGCGGCCCAACCTCGAACTGCTGCTGCCCCTCGCGCAGGTCTACGACGTTCCGCTCGACGATCTCGTCGGTGCGCCCCGTACCGGCGACCCGCGGATTCACCTGCATCCGATCCACCGGCACGGCATGACGTTCATCCCGCTCACCCGGCGCCCCGGCGGGATCCACGCGTACAAGATGCTCGTCCCAGGCGCGACCGGCGAGCCGACGCTGCAGACCCACAGCGGTCACGAGTGGCTGTACGTCCTGAACGGACGGCTCCGGCTGATCGTCGGTGACCGCGACCGCACAATCTCGCCAGGGGAAGCCGAAGAGTTCGACACCACGCAACCGCATTGGCTCGGTTCGGCGGACGGGCGCGCGGTCGAAGTGCTGATCCTCTTCGGGATGGAGGGGGAACGGGCGCACGTCCGGCCGCGGACGACGTGACCGGGAATCCCCAGTGCGGAAGGCCGGTCGGCGACTCTATCGGGTGATCGTGCGTAACACCCGAGGCCGCCCACGCGACCACTTTCTGCACAACCGATCACGAAAGGCACCCATGTCCGCCCCTGACTACCCTCCGCCCCCGTACCCGCCCCAGCAAACCCAGCAACTCCAGCCGAAGAACGGTCTCGGCACCGCCGGGTTCGTGCTCGGACTGCTCGGCCTGATCTTCTCGTTCATCCCCATCATCGGCCTCATCGCATGGCCGCTGGTGATCCTCGGCGTGATCTTCTCCGCACTCGGGATCGCCCGGGTCCGCGCCCAGAAGGCGACGAACAAGGGGATCGCCATCGCGGGGCTCGTGCTGTCGGTGATCGGCCTGATCATCGCGATCGTGTGGGCGACGGCGTTCACCAAGGCGGTCAACGACGTCAACACCGAGGCGAACCGCACCGTGACGGTCCACTACGAGGTCACCGGCACCGCGAAGGACGCCTCGATCACGTACACCACTCTCGGCGACAACGGCGTCTCCACCAGCCAGGAACAGCCCAAAACCCTTCCGTGGTCCAAAGATCTCACCACGAAGGGCCTGATCAAGGGCGGCACCCTCACCGTGACGACCGGCACCGAAGGCGGAGACGTCACGTGCAAGGTCGTCGTGGATGGCAAGGAAGCCAAGACGTCCCAAGCGTCGGGCAACTTCGCAACCGCCTCCTGCGACGGCTTCTGACCGGACGATGGGCCCGCCACGCGAGGTGGTGGGCTCATCGTGCTAGCCGCAGCCATTCGCACGTACCCATTGCACGGCAACGGCTTCCGCGTCGGCCGGTGACACCAGGTGGTCCGGCTCGATCGCCACGTTCCCGTAGACCCGGCCGGTGCGGTCGACGTCGACAACGCTCGTGACGAGCAGCTTTGCACCGTCGCTCAGGGAGAAGACTTCGTTGCCTGTGGCGACGCCGGCGGTGGACGCGCCGAACGTCTCGACGCGCGGCATTCCCCGGAACGCGACGAGCGTCGCTTCGCCGGAACTCGCAGTGTGCCGCGATGTGAGCCACGGCGATCGGCGGACGTGGCCGGGTGAGCCGTACCGGATTGGTCTCCTCCGCGGGGGCTGAACCGTCGAGGAGTGCTCTGCCGTCGAGCACCGACCACGTCTTCGGGGTGACCCGGGGTCCGGTGAATGACCCGATGACGCCGTCACCCAGCAGCGGCGCCAGCACGGTGAGCATCGGCCACATGTCGCCGCCGGTGTCGTCACGCAAGTCGACGACCCAGCCGCACGTCGCTTGAGCCTCGACCGCTTGCAGTGCGGCCACTCCCGCCGCCACATACCGCCGCTCGCCCGCCGGATCAGCGAGAAATCCGGGCACCGTCACGACGGCCACCCCGTCCAACGCATGGCTCATCGGCACGTCGATCGCCGTCGGCATCGGCGGCCGCGCCTGCGCCGGACCGGCCAGCATCGGGTGCGGATTCCCGAGTTCGGCAATCACCTGCCGGATCATCGAGTACGTCCCGGCGGTGGCGGTGACATCCGCTGCCTTGCGGAGAGCCGCCGCCTCCGCTCTCGGCCAATCCACGCGGTCGCGGTCGATCGAATGCAGTCGCAGCAGGTTCAGTGCCCCGATGAGATACGTCTGCGGGGTCGATGGTGCAGGCCGAATTGCGCGGACCTCGGCAAGCCTGCTCACCCAAAACACCGGATGAGACAGCAAGAGTTTCCCTGTCACACCAACACATCGGAAACTTTTCCACACTCGGGCTCGCCCGGTGTATGGTTCCCGGGATTCTGCGGCAGGCCGTCGTCCGATCGGCAACTGACACAGTGCGAGGGGAACCACATGGGACGAAAAATCGGCTGGCGGCGTCTTGTGCCCGCAGGGGCCGCGCTTCTGGTACTCGGCATGCCCGGCGCAGCGGCGGCCGGACCTGATTCCACCGGACTCGGGCCGGATCTGGATGCTCTGCTCGCAAATCCCAAGCTTGCCGGCGCCCAAGTCGGGCTGATCGTGCGCAATGCCGACACCGGGGCCACCCTGTACTCCCGCAATGCCGGTAACCGGCTCGTACCGGCGTCCAATGCCAAGCTGCTGACCTCGGCGGCCGCGCTGGACGTCCTTGGTCCGGACCATCGATTCACCACCACGGTGTCCACCGATGGACGGAATCTCTATCTCAAGGGCACCGGCGACCCCACGATGCTGGCCAAGGATTACCAGGAGCTGGCGGCGAAGGTCGCCGCCAGCGGGGTGAAAGTCGTGACCGGCGATCTCGTCGCCGACGACACCTGGTTCGATCACGTCCGGCTCGGTTCCGGCTGGGCGTGGGACGACGAGCCTTATTCCTACAACGCACAGGTCTCCGCGCTGACCATCTCCCCGGACACCGACTACGACGCCGGTTCGGTGATCATCCGCGTCGCGCCCGGCCAGAACGGCAAGCCCGCCGCCGTGGCCGTGGACCCGCCGACCAGCTACGTGCGCATCGTCAACACCGCGACGACGTCGGCCGCCGGCTCGCAGCCGGCCGTGACCGTCGACCGTGAACACGGCACCAACACGATCACTGTGTCCGGTTCGATTCCCGCGGGCGGCGCGGCAGTCAACGAATTCATGTCGGTGTGGAACCCGACCGCGCTGGTCGCCTCGGTGTTTCGCAAGGCGTTGGAGGAACGCGGTGTGCGGGTGCTCGGGAGTACGACATACCGCGCTGCCCCCGAATCAGCCACCCCGGTGGCCGATCGCCAATCCATGCCGTTGAGCCAGTTGCTGGTGCCGTTTCTCAAGCTGAGCAACAACTTGCACGCCGAGATTCTCACCAAATCCGCCGGGCGCAAGGTAAGCGGTGAGGGCAGCTGGGACGCCGGGGTGCGCGCGTTGAAAGCGAAACTGTCGTCGTTGGGCCTGGATCCCGCGCAGTTCCAGACCGTGGACGGTTCCGGGCTGTCCCGGATGGACATCGTGACCACCGACCAGCTGGCCGGCCTGCTGACGGCGGTCAAGTCCCGGCCGTGGTTCCAGACCTGGTACGAGGCGTTGCCGATCGCCGGCAATCCGGACCGGCTGGTCGGCGGCACTCTCCGCAAGCGGATGACCGGCACCCCGGCGGCAGGCAACGTGCACGCCAAAACCGGATCGCTGACCGGGGTCAGTGCGCTGTCCGGCTACGTTACCACCGCCAACGGCGAGCATCTGGTGTTTTCCATGGTGGAGAACAACTTCCTGGCCAGCTCGGTGCGAGACGTGGAGGACGCGGTCGCCGTCCGGCTTGCCTCCGGGCCCGGGGACACCGCGCGGGCCAAATCCGCCGGGCGTGGTGACGTCCCGGCAGTGCCGGGCGATACCGCTCGCGAGTGTTCATGGGTCAAGGCCTGCTGAGAGCCCACCCCCGACGATGACCGTCGCCGCCCGGTTCCCCGAACAGGTGGAACCGGGCGGATCCATCACGCCGCCAAAAACGAAGCTGCGAAGTGGAGCCGGCAAGGGGGCTCGAACCCCTGACCTTCTGTTTACAAGACAGATGCTCTACCAGCTGAGCTATACCGGCACACCCCCACACCGAACGGGGCGCGTCGCAGTATATCGGGCGGTTTGCAAAGAGTCGCGGTGGACCAGCTCAGGGGCGCAAAGCGGCGCGATCCGGCGGCTTGCGGCACGATCGTCTTCAGGTGTGGGGCACGCCACTGCAACGGCCGAGGCACTGGCGCCGATGGTCCCCGGGAACGAACGAGGAGGTGGGGATCGATCATGAAGATCAACGAGCGTGCCGGCCAGGGCGGGGGGCGTAGACGGTGGCCGATTCTCGAGCCTCCGGACCCGCGGTCCAGTCAGCGGCATCGGCCGAATCTGTTGCGTCGCCGGGCGTGGCACATTCTCGAGGCGCCGACTGCCGAACAGCCTGCCGTCGAGGCGGAGGAGGCGCTCGGGCCCAAGCCGCCGGACGATGCGACCGTCAACTTCGTTCTCGATGTCACCCTGCGCATCGGCGAGGTGCAGATGGCCAGTGGCGCCGGTGCGTCCGACGTCACCGCCACCATTCTCGCGCTCACCTCTGCGCTCGGGTTGCCGCATTGTGAGGTCGACGTGATCTTCACGTCGATCACCGTCACCTGTCACCGTGGTACCGACCTCGCGCCGGTCACCGCGTTGCGGGTCGTGCGGTCGCGCAGCCTCGACTACACCCGGCTCACCCAGGCGGAAGCGTTGGTGCGCAAGATCGTCCGCGGCAAGATCGGGGCCGAGGAGGCGCACACCGAGCTCAACCGGATCACGTCGGCGCCGCATCCGTACCCGCGCTGGATCGCCACCATCGCCTGGGGCGGGCTGGCCGCGTTCATCACGCTGCTGCTCGGCGGCGGGCTCGACGTCGCGCTCGTCGCGCTGGTCATATCCTCCGCGATCGACCGGATCGGGCGCCTGCTCAACCGCTTCAACCTGCCGTTTTTCTTCCAGCAGGTGGTCGGCGGGCTGTTCGCGACGCTGTCCGCGATGGTGATCGTCAGCAGCGACATCCTCACCACCGACCGGCCGACACTCGTCGTCGCTGCGGCCGTCACCGTGCTGCTGTCGGGGCTTTCCACCGTTTCGGCGGTGCAGGACGCGATCACCGGGTACAACGTCACGGCCGCCGGACGCACCATGGAAACCGCGCTGATGAGTGCGGGGTTGATTGCCGGAGTCGTGCTTGCGCTGCGGATTGCAGTGCTCGTCGGATTGCCGCGGACACCGTTGCCGGAAGCCGCCGGGTCGACGCCGCAGCAGTTGCCGCTCGTGGTGATCGGCGGTGCGGGTGCGGCGGCCTGCTTCGCGATCGCGTCGTACTCGACCATGCGCGCGATGCTCGTCGCCGCGGCGGCGGGCTCGATCGGGGCGCTCGTGTACGGCGGGTTGATGCTGGCGAGATTCGACGCCGTCAGCTCGTCGGCGATCGCGGCGACGCTCGTCGGGTTCTGCGGTGGAGTGATGGCGCGCCGGCTGAAGGTGACCCCGCTCGTGGTGGCCGTGTCCGGGATCACTCCCCTGCTACCCGGCCTCTCCACCTATCGTGGTCTATACCAATTGGGGGTGGAGCCGGGCGGCAACATCTCCACCCTGATGACCGCGGTCGCCATCGGGCTCGCCCTCGCCGCGGGCGTTGTACTGGGCGAATACCTCGCGCAGCCGGTCCGCAGCGGTCTCGGCAGGCTCGAGCGCAAGCTGGCCGGACCCCGCCTCGCCGGGCCGATGGAGCCCACGGAACGGCGTTTGGAGTAACCGGATGGTCACCGGCCGGTCACACCTCGCGCGCTAGGGTTTCAGTGGGGCCGCGACCCGCCGATGACGAGGGAGCAGCTGGAGTGACTGACGTGATCGCCGACCGGAACAGCGCACCGTCCGCGGACTTCGTGGTGGTCGCCAACCGGCTGCCCGTCGACCTCGACCACACGGCAGGCGGCGAGCGCCGCTGGACGGCCAGCCCGGGCGGGCTGGTGTCCGCGCTCGAACCCTTCCTCAGGTCCCGCAAAGGCGCCTGGGTCGGCTGGCCGGGCGTTCCGGACGTCGACGTGGACGAGTTCGACGACGACGGTCTCGTGCTGCACCCGGTTTCCCTCACCTCGGCCGAGGTCCGTGACTACTACGAAGGCTTCTCCAACGCCACGCTGTGGCCGCTGTACCACGACGTCGTCGCGCGGCCGGTGTTCGACCGTGCGTGGTGGGACAGCTACGTGCGGGTCAACCGCCGGTTCGCCGAGGCCAGCGCATCCGTCGCCGCGCACGGCGCCACCGTGTGGATCCAGGACTACCAGCTGCAGCTCGTCCCCACGATGCTCCGCGAACTGCGGCCCGACCTGCGCATCGGCTTCTTCCTGCACATCCCGTTCCCGCCGGTCGAGCTCTTCATGCAGCTGCCGTGGCGGGCGGAGATCGTGCGCGGGCTGATCGGCGCGGACCTGATCGGCTTCCACCGCCCCGGCGGCGCGCAGAACTTCCTGTGGCTGGCCCGGCAGCTCGTCGGCCTCGAACCCACGCGCGGCGCGGTCGGCGTGCGGTCGCGGCCGGGCATGGTGCAGGTCGGCGACCGCACGGTGCGCGTCGGCGCGTTCCCGATCTCCATCGACGCGGCCGGTCTCGACACCCTTTCGCGCAGCAAGGGGGTCGCCGAGCGGGCCAAGCAGATCCGCCAGAGCCTCGGCAACCCCAAGACGGTGCTGCTCGGCGTCGACCGGCTCGACTACACCAAGGGCATCGACCTGCGCCTGCAGGCCCTGCACGAGCTGCTGCACGAGGAGCGGCTCGAACCCGGCGACGTCACGTTCGTGCAGCTGGCCACCCCGAGCCGCGAACGCGTCGAGCACTACCAGCGGATGCGCGGCGAGATCGAGCAGATGGTCGGCCGGATCAACGGCGAGTTCGCGCGTGTCGGGCATCCGGTCGTGCACTACCTGCACCAGTCGGTGAACCGCACCGAACTGGCCGCGTTCTTCTCCGCGGCCGACGTCATGGTGGTGACACCGCTGCGCGACGGGATGAACCTCGTCTGCAAGGAGTACGTCGCGTGCCGCCCCGATCTGGGCGGGGCGCTCGTGCTGAGCGAGTTCGCCGGCGCGGCGGCAGAGCTGACCAGCGCTTTTCTCGTCAATCCGCACGACCTGGACGGGGTGAAGAACGCGTTGGAGGCTGCCATTACGCTCGACCCCGCCGAGGGCCGACGCAGGATGCGCGCCATGCGTCGCCAGGTCCTCACCCACGACGTCGACCGGTGGGCGCGCTCGTTCCTGCAGGCACTGGGCGCCGAGCCGGTCGACTGACCTCCCCCCGTACCGCGCTGGACCTCCTGAGGAGGAGTGTTGACCGCCGAGGCGTTGCCCGCGGAACTACGGCGCGCGATCGTGCAGATCGCCCGTACCCCGCGCCTGCTGGTCGCCTGCGACTACGACGGCACGTTGGCCCCCATCACCGCCAACCCCGACGAGGCCCGGCCGCTGCCGGAGTCCGTCGGGGCGCTCAGATCTCTCGCCGGCCTGCACGAAACCACCACCGCCGTGATTTCCGGGCGGGCGCTGCGGGACCTCGCGACGCTGTCGCGGCTGCCCGCCGAGGTCAACCTGGTCGGCAGCCACGGGTCCGAGTTCGACATCGGGTTCATCCATGCCCTCGACGAACAGGCGAAGTCCCTGCACCGGCGCTTGGAGCACGAGCTGGAACAGCTGGTGCTCGACGTGCCCGGGGTGTCGCTGGAAGTCAAGCCGGCGAGCATCGCGGTGCACGTGCGCCGCGCCGAGCACACCGCCGGCCGCCGCGTGCTCGCCGCCGTGCACGACGGACCGGCGAAGTGGGAAGGCGTGTCGACCACCGACGGCAAGGAGGTGGTGGAGCTCGCGGTCGTGCAGACGGACAAGGGAAACGCGCTCGACGCTCTCCGCCACCAGGTCGGCGCCACCGCCGCGATCTTCCTCGGCGACGACGTCACCGACGAGAAGGCGTTCGCCCGGCTGTCCGGGCCGGACCTCGGCATCAAGGTCGGCGACGGCGAATCGCTGGCCGCCTACCGGGTGCCCGACACCGTCGACGTCGCGATCGTGCTCGCCTTCATGCTCGAAGAGCGGCGCAACTGGCTGTACGGCGAATCGGCGCCGCCGATCGAGCGGCTGTCGATGCTCGCCAACGAGCGTTCGGTCGCGCTGGTCACGCCGGATGCGAGGCTGACCTGGCTGTGTCACCCGGGTGCCGACGCGCCCGCGGTGTTCGCCGACCTGCTCGGCGGACCGGGTGCCGGGCACTTCTCGATCAAGCCGCACCGCAACGGGCTTCCGCTCGGGCAGCGCTACCTGCCGAACACGATGACGGTCGAGACCCGCTGGTCCCGGCTGCTCGTCACGGACTACCTCGAACCGGAAAGTCCCGCACACCGCACCGACATCGTGCGGGTGATCTCCGGCGAGACGTCGGCGCAGGTGGTGTTCGCTCCGCGGCCGGAATTCGGTGGCGTGCCGGTGAAACTGGTCGCCGAGGCCGAGGGCCTGCGCGTGCTCGGCACGTCGGAGCCGTTCGTCTTGCGGGCGCCCGGCGTCGAATGGTCCATCACGTCCGACGGTCTGCACGACACCGCGACCGCGCTCGTCGAGCCGAAGCCGGAAGAGCCGGTGGTGCTCGAACTCCGGTGCGGTACCACGGATCTCAGCGACCATGAACTGTCCGAAGTGGACCGTCGCGACCGCGCGGGCCGGTACTGGAGCGACTGGGCGGCGAAGCTCAAGCTGCCCACCGTGGAGACCGAGCTGGTGCGCCGGTCCGCGCTGACCTTGCGCGGGCTGGTGAACACCGACACCGGCGGCGTGCTGGCCGCCGCGACGTCGTCGCTGCCGGAGGAGATCGGCGGGGTCCGCAACTGGGACTACCGCTACTGCTGGATCCGCGATGCCGCGATGACCGTGCGGGAGCTCGTGCACCTCGGTTCGCTCGAGGAAGCCGAGGGCTACCTGCGCTGGCTGCACGGCGTGCTGTCCACTTTGGCCGGTCCGGAACGGCTGCACCCGCTGTACACGCTGGCCGGCAGCGTGATCGGGGCCGAGGCGGTCATCGAATCCCTTCCCGGGTACGCCGGGTCGCGGCCGGTACGCGTCGGCAACCTCGCCAACCACCAGGTCCAGCTCGACGTGTTCGGCCCGGTCGTGGAGCTGGTCGGCACGCTGGCCGAGGTCCGCGGCGAGCTGAGGGACGAGGACTGGCAGCTGGTGCGGGCGATGGCCGAGGCCGTCACGCGGCGCTGGAACGAGCCGGACCACGGCATCTGGGAGGAGCGGCACGTGCCGCGGCACCGGGTGTACTCGCGGGTCATGTGCTGGGTGACGATCGACCGCGCGGTGAAGCTCGGCAACGAGTACGGCCGCGGGATCCCGGGTGCCTGGCCAAAGCTGCGCGACCGGATCAAGGCCGACGTGCTGGAACACGGCTGGAACGAGGAGGTGCAGGCGTTCACCACCGCCTACGACGGCACCGACCTCGACGCGGCTTCGCTCTTCGTGGGCCTCACCGGTCTCATCGACCCGGCCGACGAGCGGTTCCAGAAGACCGTCACGGCGATCGAGGCGGAGCTGCGCAGCGGGTCGACGGTGTACCGCTATCGCCGCGACGACGGCCTGCCCGGCGGTGAGGGCGGGTTCCACATCTGCGCGGCCTGGCTGATCGAGGCCTACCTGCGCACCGGGCGGAGCAACGAGGCACAGGAGCTGTTCACGCAGATCGTCGACGCCGCCGGTCCCACCGGGCTGCTGCCGGAGCAGTTCGACCCGGTCGCCGAACGGTCACTGGGCAACCACCCGCAGGCATACTCCCACCTCGGGCTCATCCGCTGCGCGAACCTGCTCGCGGCCAAGGACTGACGGGCACGGCGTTAGCACACCTCGGTGACAAGTGCCGTGAAGGCCTCCTTGCCGGAATCCGATTCCGTTAAGGTGGTCTTCACGAGCATTTGCACGTTCATTCGGGTTGCGGCGCGGAGGTGACGGGTGAAGCAGTACTACGGGCAGCAGGCCGCGGAGTACGCTCCGCTGCCGGCGCTCTTCGCCGCCCGGGTACGCGCAGGTTCCCTGGTCACCGGGGTCGCGCTGCTCATCGGCACGCTGCTCGTGCTCGGTCTCACCGTGTTCGTCAACCGCCCGCTGCACGGGCACGGGCTCCCGCGCGTACCGCTCGGCGCCCTCGGGTTGCTGCTGCCCGCGCTGTCGGTGGCCGCCACCGCGCTGGTAGTGCTGTCCGCGCGCCGCTGCCTGCAGGGTGACTACCTGGTCATCGCCCGCGCCCGTAGCACCCGCACGGTGCTCACCGCCTGTTTCACCGCGCTGTGCATCAGCTGCCTGTTCGCCCTCACGCTGTCCGCGCTGGTGGACCTGTGGGGCGACCACGGCAGGCTCGGCCTCACCGAACTGCTGGCGACGGGGGCGAATTTCGCCATCGGCCTCGCCGGGTACGCGGCGGGGCTCTGGTACGTCCGGCCGTCAGTGAGCACGCTCGAGAAGTTCAGCGATCACCCGATCTGGTGATGCCGTGAACGCTGCGGAGCGCTGCGGGCAATTGCCGGTATGCAGGTGATCCACGACGGTCCCGACCCGGTGTTACCCGGCGCGCAGGACCGCCCCGACCTGGGCGGACCCGATCCGGCCCCAGCCTTCGGACGGCTGTTCGACACTCATGCCGCCGCGATGCACCGCTACCTTTCGCGGCGCGTCGGCACGGAGACCGCACACGACCTCGTCGCCGAGACGTTCCTCGTCGCGCTGCGGCGGCGGGAGTCGTACCGGCCGGAGCTCGGCACCGCGCGTTCGTGGCTGTACGGGATCGCGACGAACCTGCTGCGGCACCACGTCCGCAGCGAAACCCGGGCGCTGCGGGCCACGGCGCGGCTGGCGAACTCCGGCGAGCGCGGCCACGGCGGGCACGACACCCGCGTCGCCGAGCAAGTGGACGCGCAGGCTCGCGCGGCCCAGCTCGCCGGAGCGCTCGCCAAGCTCAGCGTGGCCGACCGCGACACGCTCCTGCTGGTTTCCTGGGCGGGGCTGGAACCGGTGGAAGTCGCCGAAGCACTCGGCGTACCACCGGGCACCGTCCGGTCCCGGCTGCACCGGATCCGCCGATGGCTGCGCACGAACGCAGCCGCATCGAACCGCGAGGAGGCGAAGGAACTGTGAGAGACGAAAATGTCCGGCACCTGTGGTCCGACGCCGAGCTCGACGAGGCATTGGCCGCACTGCATCCGCACCGCAGCGCCGACCGGACGGAGTTCGACCGGGCACGGGCGAGCCTGATGCGCGCGGCCGACGCGGAGAGCGATTCGGCCGATTCGTCTTCCCCGCCAAGGAAAACGCGTACCGGCGCGTGGCGGTGGATTGCCGTGGCTGCGGCCGTCATCGTGGTGACCGGCGGCGTCGTCGTGGCACGGGAGATCAGCAACTCCTCGACCACGGTCGCCCCCGCCGGTCCGCAATCGTCCACCCGGGTTGCGGGAGCGCCGTTCACCCACGTCGTGAACGAGTACACCGGCACCGTGGTGGTGAACGGGCGCACGGCGTTCTCCGTGCCGCAACGAGTGGACTGGTGGATTCCGTCCGACCCGTCCGGGCTGTGGAAACGCCGCTGGACCCGGATGGCCGGGGCGCAGCCGATCGGCGGCGTCCTCCGCGCGGTCGTCGACCAGCCGCCCGAGCCGGCGACGCTCGAGGAGACCGGGCCGGGCGGACATTTCGCCGGGGCCTTCCCGTACCCCAGCCCGACGCTGAGCACCGGCTGGTATCGGCCGGACCCGACGTTCATCGATTCCTTGCCGCTCGAGGCCAACAAGCTGATCAAACGCATCATGACCGACATGGCCGCCCAGGGGTCCCACGAATACGGGCCACTGGCTCAGCCGGAGACCTACGGCGCACCGCAGCGGGACATGAGGTTCCCCTACCAGAGCGCAACCGGGATGATCCTCAGCGTGCTCGCCTCCGGGCAGGCTCCGGCCCCGCTGCGGGCCGCGCTCATCTCGGCGATGGGGAACCCGGACAGTGGCTTCCACCGGTCGTCGGCGACGGATTCGGAGTTCATCTCGGTCAGCGGGTGGGTGAAGCTGATCGCGACCGTCGACCGCAGGACCAACCAGCTGGTGGAGGTGCAGGCCTTGGCGATGAACCAGGCGTACGGCTTCCAACCCGGCACCAGGATCAGCTCGGCGAAGTACACCTACGAGATCACCAACCAGCCGGGCTGATCACTTCGCGTGGTTGGCCGCGTTGAGCGCACTCGCCACGTCGGGCACCTCCAGCACCCGGATACTGTCCGGGAGCTTGCCCGAATCCGGCGGTACCAGCGCATGCGTGAACCCAAGCCGGGCCGCCTCGGCAAGGCGGCGGGAGACGTTCGGCACCCGCCGGACCTCTCCCGCCAGCCCGACCTCCCCGACCGCGACCAGCCGCGGCGACAGCGCCACGTCGTGCAGTGAAGAGGTGAGCGCGAGCACCAGCGCGAGGTCGATGGCCGGCTCGGTGATCTTCATGCCGCCGACGGTGGCGACGTACACGTCTTTGTCGCCCAGCTTCATCCGGCCGCGCTTTTCCATCACCGCGAGCACCATGGCGACGCGTGCCGAATCGAGACCGCTCACCGCGCGCCGCGGCTGCGGCATCCCGCTGCTCGACACGAGCGCCTGCACCTCCCCGAGCAGCGGCCGTTTGCCTTCCACCGCAACGGTGACCGCCGTGCCCGGCACCGGTTCCGCCGTGCGGCTGAGAAACAGCCCGGACGGATCGGGTACGCCGACGATGCCTTCCTCGGTGAGCTCGAAACAGCCGATCTCGTCCGCCGCGCCGAAGCGGTTCTTGATGCCGCGCACCATCCGCAGCGTGGAGTGCTTGTCCCCCTCGAACTGCAGCACGACGTCCACGAGATGCTCCAGCACGCGCGGACCGGCGACCGACCCGTCCTTCGTGACGTGCCCCACGAGCACCACCGGCAGCCCGCGTTCCTTCGCGAGCGCGACCAGCCCCGCGGTGACCGCGCGTACCTGCGTCACCCCGCCCGGCGAGCCCTCGACCTGCGGTGATGCCATGGTCTGGATCGAATCGACGATGAGCACGCCCGGCTTCACCGCGTCGACGTGCCCGAGAATCGACGACAGGTCGCTCTCCGCGGCGAGGTACATCTCCCCGTGCACGTTGCCGGTGCGCTCGGCCCGCAACCGGACCTGACCTGCGGATTCCTCGCCCGTGACGTACAGCGCCCGCCCCGCCGTGACCGCCCACTGGTAGGCGACCTCGAGCAGCAGCGTTGACTTGCCTGCCCCGGGTTCACCGGCGAGCAGCACCACCGCGCCGGGAACGAGACCGCCGCCGAGCACGCGGTCGAGCTCGGCCACGCCGGTGGCCTTGGCCCTGGCGGCCTCGACGTCGACCTCCGCGATCGGCCGTGCGGGCGCACTCGGCGCCCCGGCGGCCACCCGCGCGATCGCCGGTTTGGCGTTACCGCGTTCCTCGAGCGTGCCCCACGCCTGGCATTCCGGGCAGCGCCCGACCCACTTCGGCGTCTCGTATCCGCATTCCGCGCACCGGTGCACGGTGCTGGTCTTCTTCACCACAGGAGCGAGGCTAGCGGCGGGTACCGACAGAATCGCGGAACGTCAGTGTGCCGGGTCAGTGCGCCGAGGTGGTGGCAGGCGCGGCGACCGGCAGGTCGACCGAGATCGGACCGGCGTTCTGGAACGTGAAGACGACCTTGATCGTGGCGCCCGGCCACAGCGGCTGCTTGAGGCCCTGCAGCACGACCTTGCCGACGCCGAGGTCGGTCTGCGTGGCGCCCGAGCCGGGTGCGCTCGAGGACGCCGGGGCGTGCTCGGCGGTGGACTCGGTGGCGTCCTTCGGGCCGATCACGAGCGAGTGGCCGGCGACGATCGCGGTGTCGCCGGAGAGCTGCGCGGGCGAGGTGGTGCCCTCCGACATCACCGACACGAGCTTGTCGTCACGCTGGCCCTGGTTGACGATGGTGAGCGTGAGCGGCGCGGGCTGGCCTGCCGCGTAGCCGGGACCCTGCGCCGGGTACTGCACGGCCGCATTGCGCAGCACGATGGTCTTCACCTGCGCGTAGGTGCCGTTGACCGCGGGCTCCTGGGTGTCGGTCTGGGTGATCTGACCGGCTCCGCAACCGGCGAGCACGAGTGCGGCACCGAGCGCCGCCACCCCGGCACCGAGCACGCGGCGATTCTGCAGCCTCACGTCAGAGTCCTTCCCTTCCAACGGCACTCGTCCCGTCGAAGACTAGCCGGGCGCGTCCGCGCACGTGGAACCGGTGGGGGTCGATCGGCGGCTCGCCGCTCCACCACTGTCCACTGTGGATTCCGGAATGGGGATTCCGGTGCCGGGCAGCCGTTCCCGGCTCACCTGCATGAGCACGGGCCGCTCCGGTTTGTCAACCCCAGTCCAGGCCGCTGACCTGCGACGACGATCCCGGGCCGCTAGGTGGCCGTCTCGGGACCGTGCTAGGATGGAGTCAGCGAAAGGGGCAGAGGACACATGGTTTTCAAGGTCGGAGAGACCGTCGTCTACCCGCACCACGGTGCCGCACTCATCGAAGCCATCGAAACCCGCGTGATCAAGGGCGAGGAGAAGAAGTACCTCGTCCTCAAAGTCGCGCAAGGGGATCTTACGGTTCGCGTGCCCGCAGACAACGCCGAGATCGTCGGTGTGCGTGATGTCGTCGGGCAAGAAGGACTGGACAAGGTCTTCGATGTTCTGCGTGCTCCGCACACCGAGGAGCCCACGAACTGGTCTCGTCGGTACAAGGCCAACCTGGAGAAACTCGCCTCGGGCGACGTGAACAAGGTGGCCGAAGTGGTGCGCGACCTCTGGCGGCGGGAAAAGGACCGCGGACTTTCAGCCGGCGAGAAGCGCATGCTGGCGAAAGCACGGCAAATCCTGGTCAGCGAGCTCGCGCTTGCGGAAGGCACCGACGAGGACAAGGCGGAAACACTTCTCGACGAGGTTCTGGAGACCGCGACGGTCTGACCGGGTCCTCCGGTTCGCCTCGCCGGACCGGTTCCCTACGATCACGACCTGATGAACCAGCAGGTAGTCAGTGTCGCGTTCGTGACTGTCGCACACCATCCGGCCGATCCCGGGCTTGCGCTCACCGAGGTCGATGGTGCTGCACTTCTCTCGCACACCGTGCGGGGGCTGCTCGGCGTACCGGAGATCGATCTGGTCATCGTCGCAGCCCCCGAGCGGTGTGCGAAGTCGTTTTCGGCGGCCCTCGGCGGGCTGCCCTGCCGGGTCGAGTCCGGCGCTTCGCTCCGGCAGGTGTTCACCGCCGTCGAGCCATCGCTGTCTCCCGGCGCAACCGTGCTGGTGCACGACGCGCTCCGGGCGTTCACTCCGCCACAGACTGTCCGTCACGTGCTGGACGCGGTCCGTGAAGGCGCGTCCGTCGTGGTGCCGGTGCTCCCGATGTCGGACACGGTGAAAACCACGGACGAGACCGGCGTTGTCACCGCCACCGTGGACCGGGACAGCCTTCGCAGCGCGCAGACTCCGATCGGATTTTCCTTGCGCGCGTTCAGGTCTGCGCTCGAGACGTCCGCCGACCCGGGCCTCGCCGACACGGCAGGCGCCATCACCGTCCCCGGCGATCCGGACGCGATGCGCGTCGCGAGCGCCTTCGAACTGACCCTCGCCGAAGCGCTCGTCGCGGGCGGGGACCGGGAGGATCCCCTGTGAACGAGCTGCGGGTCGGCAATGGTGTCGACGTCCACCCGATCGAAGCGGGCCGGGAATGCTGGATCGCCGGGCTGAAGTGGCCGGACGTCGACGGGTGCGCCGGGCATTCCGACGGCGACGTCGCAGCGCACGCCCTGTGTGACGCTCTGCTGTCCGCTGCCGGTCTCGGCGATCTCGGCGCGGTGTTCGGCACCGGCGACCCGCGCATGGACGGCGCACACGGCGCGGACATGCTGGCCGAGGTCCGCACGCTGCTCGAAGCCGGGGGCTGGCGCGTGTCCAACGCCACGGTGCAGGTGATCGGCAACCACCCGCGGGTCGGCAAGCGGCGGGACGAGGCACAACGCGTGCTGAGCGACGCCGTCGGCGGCCCGGTGAGCGTGTCGGGTACGACGTCCGACGGCCTCGGCCTCACCGGTCGCGGTGAGGGGATTGCCGCGGTGGCGACGGCGTTGCTGATGCGCTGACCAACGCCTGCGCGGCCCATTGCTGCACGCGGAGAATTTCCGCGGAATCGAGGCCGCAGATGTCCCGCAGCACGATCGTCGACTCGATGCCGATGACGACGGTGAGGGCGTGGGCCAGCCGGTCGAGTTCGTTCGGCGCCAGTTCGTCCTGTAGCGGAGCCAGTGCACGTTCGACGTACTCCAGCCGTCGGCTCGGCCGCGGCGGCACGCCCGGCTCGATGGCGTCGCGGTCGATAGTGAAGCGGATCATCTGCCGGAGCAGCGTTTCGTTGTCCAGGGTCATCCGGGAGAGCGCGTCGACGAGGCGTTCGACCCGGCCGGACACCGGCTCGCCGGGCTTGCCCGCTTCGATCGACAGCTCCATGTTCTGCCGGGTCGCCTCCAGCGTTGCCTCCACCGACAGCTGCTCTGCGCTGGGGAAATACCGGTACGCCGTGCGCCGGGAGATCTCGGCGGCATCCGCGACCTCGGCCACCGACGGCCGCTGTCCCGCCGCGATCAGCCGTCCCGCCGCCTCGACGAGCGCTTTGCGCGTGCGGCGTTTCTGGCTGTCCCGACTCATCGCCCGTTGACCTCGCTCTCTCGCCGGATTACTGTCACTCATGTGCCACGAAGGCAGTTGAGTGACAGGATAGCAGTCGAGTGCCAGCCCGGAGAGGACTTGAGATGACCGAGCAGCAAATCCAACCCCTCGTGATCGGTCCCGACGAAGGCCGCGAGCTGCCCGTCATCGGGCGGGTGGCGGTGAGCGGCGCGCAGACCGGCGGCGCGTTCGAGCTGATCGACTTCCGCGGCAACGCCGCCTGCCCGCCGCCGCACATCCACCGCGAACGCGAGGAATGCATCCAGGTGCTCGAAGGCCAGTTCACCTTCACCATCGGCACCGAGGAGTTCGAGGTCGAGCCCGGGACCTGGGTGTACGTCCCGCGCGGCACCCGCCACGGCTTCCGCGCGAGCGCCGACGCCCGCGCGCTGATCCTCGTCACCCCCGCCGGTCTCGAAGGGTTCTTCGCCGAACTCGGCGGCGGCCTCGCGGACGGGACGCCGACTCAGGAGTTGCGTGCCCGCCTGAAAGGCCGCTTCGACTCGGTCCCGGCGTGAGCGCGGTCCAGACCACCGGGTGAGCCGGGCGCCACAAACCGGCGGCGGAGTACCCGGATTGCCGGATAGGGTTGGTGCGTGGCCATCAACGCGGTGTTGTTCGACTTCTCCGGCACCCTTTTCCGGCTCGAGCAGGACGAGTCCTGGCTCGCCGACGTCCGGGACGAGGACGGGGTCACCCTCGACGTCGAAGCACAGGCCGAGCTGATGCGGCGGATGACGGCGCCGGTCGGGCAGTCCGTCGAACTCGACGAGGAACACCTGTACGCCTGGCACAACCGCGACCGCGACCCGGCGCTGCACCGGAAGGTGTACCTGGAGGTGCTGCGGCTGTCCGGGGTCCCCCGGCGCGAGCAGGCGGAATCGCTGTACGCGCAGCTCATCACCCCCGGCAAGTGGACGCCGTACCCGGACACCGAGGCCGCGCTCAAGGCAGTCGCGGGCAGCGGGCGCAAGGCCGGGGTGCTCAGCAACATCGCGTTCGACATCCGGCCCGCGTTCAGCCAGCGCGGCTGGGACGCGCAAGTGGCCGAGTTCACGCTGTCCTACGAGGTCGGAGCGGTGAAACCGGAGCCGGAGATCTTCGCCTCGGCGATCGACCGGCTGGGCGTACGGGCCGAGGAGACGCTGATGGTCGGTGACAGCGAGGAGGCCGACGGCGGCGCCCGCGCGCTGGGCTGCCGCTTCGCCCTCGTCGACCCGCTGCCCACGGCAGAACGGCCGGACGCGCTGCTCGGCGCACTGCGCGCGCACGGCGTGCTCTGACGTCCTGCGACGTCGCCCACACCGACCCCGTACCCTTTGTACGTGGCTTTGCACCTGTACGACACCGCGACCCGTGCCCCCCGGGAGTTCACTCCCGTCCGCAGCGGAACGGCGTCGATCTACGTGTGTGGGGCCACCGTGCAGGGTGTTCCGCACATCGGGCACGTCCGCGGGATGCTGAACTACGACGTGCTGCGCCGCTGGCTGCTCCACAGTGGACTCGACGTGCTGCTGGTGCGCAACGTCACCGACATCGACGACAAGATCCTCACCAAGGCCGCCGACGCGGGCCGTCCGTGGTGGGAGTGGGCAGCCACGCATGAGCGGGCGTTCGAGCAGGCGTACGAGGATCTCGGCTGCCTCCCGCCGTCGGTCACGCCGCGCGCCACCGGGCACGTCACGCAGATGGTCGAGCTGATGGAGCGGCTGATCGAGAGCGGGCACGCGTACGCCGCCGACGGTGACGTGTACTTCTCGGTGAAGTCGTTCCCGGAGTACGGGCAGCTGTCCGGCCAGCAGCTCGACGAGGTCCAGCAGGGCGAGACGCCGACGCGCGGCAAGCGCGATTCGCGCGACTTCACGCTGTGGAAGAGCGCGAAGCCGGGCGAGCCGTCGTGGCCGACGCCGTGGGGTGACGGGCGACCCGGCTGGCACCTGGAGTGCTCGGCGATGGCGACGAACTACCTCGGCGCCGAGTTCGACATCCACGGCGGCGGCGTCGACCTGGTGTTCCCGCACCACGAGAACGAGCGCGCGCAGTCGAATGCGGCCGGCGACGGGTTCGCGCGGTACTGGCTGCACAACGCGTGGGTGACGATGTCCGGCGAGAAGATGTCGAAGTCGCTGGGCAACACGGTTTCGATCCCGGCGATGCTGGAGCGCTACCGGGCGCCGGAGCTGCGGTACTACCTCGTGCAGCCGCATTACCGGTCCACCGTCGAATACTCCGACGGCGCGGTTTCCGAAGCGGCACAAGGGTATCGGCGGATCGAGGCGTTCTTGCGCCGGGCCGGGGACGCTCCGGTGGGCGAGGTCGCGCCGGAGTTCGCTGCGGCCATGGACGACGATCTGGCCACGCCCGCCGCGTTCGCCGTGGTGCACAACACGGTGCGCGACGGTAACGCGGCACTGGACGAAGGCGACACCACGAAGGCGCTCGAACTGGCCGGTACGGTGCGCGCGATGACCGGCGTGCTGGGTCTCGACCCGCTGTCGCCGCGGTGGTCGGACGGCGGTTCGGACGCGCCCGTCCGCGACGCGCTTGGCAAGCTCGTGGAAGCCCAGCTGGCCGAGCGCCAGGAGGCCCGTGCGGCGAAGGATTTCGCCCGCGCGGACGCCGCCCGCGATCGGCTGATCGAGGCGGGCATCGCGGTGGAGGACACCCCGAACGGTCCGCAGTGGACGGTCAGGAACGCCTGACCCCGTTGCGGCAGCGAAGGATTGAGGACTGATGGCAGGCAACTCACGGCGTCAGGGCGCCGTCCGCAAGAGCGGCTCCAAGAAGGGTGCCGTCGTGGGCTCGGGCGGGCAGCGGCGCAAGGCGCTCGAGGGCAAAGGCCCCACGCCGAAGGCCGAAGACCGGCCGGGGCACAAGGCGCACCGCGCCGCGAACGCCGCCCGCACGCGCGACCAGGCGCGGCAGAAGAAGGCCGACCGGCCGGAGCTGATCGCCGGGCGCAACCCGGTGGTCGAGGCGCTGCGGGCGGACGTGCCGGGTACCGCGCTGTACGTCGCGCTGAACATCGACATCGACGACCGCGTGAACGAGGCGGTGCGGCTGGCCGGTGACAAGGGAATCTCGATCCTGGAGATCCCGCGCGAGGAGCTCGACCGCAAGACCAACCGCGCGATGCACCAGGGGCTGGGTCTGCAGGTCCCGCCGTTCGAATACGCGCATCCGGACGATCTGATGCAGGCCGCGCAGGACTCGGGTAACACGCCGCTGTTCGTCGCGCTGGACGGCGTCACGGACCCGCGCAACCTGGGCGCGGTGATCCGGTCGGCCGCGGCGTTCGGTGCGCACGGCGTGCTGCTGCCGGAGCGTCGCAGCGCCGGGATGACCGCGGTGGCCTGGCGGACGAGCGCGGGTACCGCGGCGAAGCTGCCGATCGCGGTCGCCACCAACCTCACGCGCCAGCTGCGCGCGTGGGCGTCGAAGGGCCTGATGATCGTGGGCCTCGACGCCGACGGCACGGTCGACATCGACTCGCTGGACCTCGCCGCGGACCCGCTGGTGATCGTGCTGGGCTCGGAGGGCCGCGGCCTGTCGCGGCTGGTGCGGGAAACCTGCGACGCGACGGTGTCGATCCCGATGGCGGCCGGGGTGGAATCCCTGAACGCCTCGGTGGCGGCCGGGGTCCTGCTGGCCGAGGTCGCCCGCCGGCGCCGCGCGGCCGGACGGGTCTGACGCTCGTTCACTCGCCATGACCTCCCGCACCCGCATCATCACGGCCGCCCTGGAACTCCTGGCGAAGGGCGAGGCGGTCTCGACGCGCGCGGTGAGCACGGCAGCAGGCGTCCAGCCACCGACGATCTACCGCCTGTTCGGCGACAAGGACGGCCTGCTGGACGCAATCGCGGTGCAGGGCTTCTCGGATTACCTGGCTGTAAAAACCGCGCTCCCGCCGGTCACCGACCCGTTGGACGACCTACGGCAAGGCTGGGACCTGAACGTCGAGTTCGGGCTGGCCAACCCGGCGCTGTACCTGCTGATGAATACCCGGCCCCGCCCAGACGGTCCGCCGTCGCCGGCGCTGGCAGCCTCCCTGGAGATGCTGTCGGCCCGCGTGCGCCGCGTCGCCGAGGCCGGACGTCTGCGGGTACCGGAACCACTCGCCGCGGGCCTGATCCACGCCGCCGGTTCCGGGACGACGCTGAGCCTGATCGCGACGCCGGTGTCCGAGCGAGACCCAGCACTGTCGCCGACCGCCCGGGAAGCGGTGATCGCCGCGATCAGTACCGACCGGCCGGTGTCCCGCACGCCGGGTCCGGCCGCGGTGGCGACGGCGTTGCAGGCGGCATTGCCGCAGGTGGAAGGCCTGACGGGGGCGGAGAAGTCGTTGCTGGGTGAGTGGTTGACGCGGATCAGCGGTTGAGCTGAGCGCTCGCTGCCGTGCCCGGCCTGCTGGTGCCGCGCAGGGACGAAAGGCCGTTACCGACGGTGATTCGTGCACCGATGCGTTCGCGGCGCCACCCACTCGGGCTAAGGTCTCCTCCGGAACCGAGGGGGTCCATCACCGATGTCGTTCGTGTCGCCGCTGTTCTTGTGGTACTTCATGCCCGCGGTGCTGATCGCGGTACTGGTGTGCCCGCGCAGCTGGCGCAACGGCATCGTGGCGGTCGCGAGCCTGCTGTTCTACACGATCGGCGCCGGGCCGTACCTCTTCCTGCTGCTGCTCTGCATGGCGGTGAACTTCTTCGCCGGACCCGCGCTCGAACCCAGCCCGTGGGACGTCCGCGGGACGCGCCGGAAGCGGATCCTGATCGGCGTCGTCTCGCTCGACGTGCTGGTTCTCGTCATCTGGAAGTACGCGGGGTTCGCAACGCAGCAGATCGCGGCCGTCGCGCATTGGTTCGGCGGCGACGTCGGCGTGGCGAGCATCGTGGTGCCGATCGGCATTTCCTTCTACACGTTCCACCATATTTCGTACGTAGTGGACATCTACCGCGGCGAACGGCACGCCCTGCGCAACCCGGTCTCGTTCGCGGCGTACATCGCGATGTTCCCGCAGCTGGTGGCGGGCCCGATCGTGCGGTACCGCGAAATCGCCGACCAGCTGCCGCAGCGCCGGTCCCACCGCCTCGACGACATCGCCGCCGGTTTCCCCCGGTTCGCATTGGGCCTGTGCAAGAAGTCGATCATCGCCGACTCCCTCAGCCCGATGGTCGAAGCCTGTTTTTCGACCCCGGCAAACCAGATGACGTTCGCGACCGCATGGCTGGGCGCAATCGGGTACACGCTGCAGCTGTTCTTCGATTTCTCGGGCTATTCGGACATGGCCATCGGCCTCGGCCGCATGCTGGGCTTCCGGCTGCCGGAAAACTTCGCGCGCCCGTACTCGTCGGTGACGATCACGGAATTCTGGCGCCGCTGGCACATGTCCCTGTCCCGCTGGTTCCGCGACTACGTGTACATCCCACTGGGCGGCAACCGCTCGGGCGCGGGCAAGACGTACCGGAACCTGTGCATCGTCTTCGTACTGACGGGTTTCTGGCACGGCGCCCAATGGACGTTCCTGATCTGGGGGTGTTACCACGGAGCCCTGCTGGTGATCGAACGCCGCTTCGCACTGAGCGGCACCCCGGCCAACCCGATCGCCCGAGCCGCCCGCCGTGTCCTGACCCTGCTCCTGGTGGTGATCGGCTGGGTGTTGTTCCGCTCGCCCGACCTGGCCCACGCCCTGTCCATGATCGGCCACATGCTGCTCCCGGACTTCGCCGGGCTGGGCGACGTGGTGGAAAGCGCACTGACGAACCAGCGCTTGGTAATCCTGCTGGCGGCGCTCCTGGTGTTCGTCCTCCCGGCCCACCCGGTGACGGGGCCGTTGCTGGAATCGTCCCGCAGCCGCCCGGCAACGGTGCTACGCATCGGGGTAATGACGGTGGGGCTGGTTTACGCGGCAATTCTGGTTGCCACGGGGACCTTCAGCCCGTTTTTGTATTACCAGTTCTGATGTCCGCGGAAAGCCGATCCCACTCAACGGAAAGAGTTCCACAACCAAAGTCGACGGAATTGAAGGGTACGCGGCGGCGCGTCCAGGTTGCATAGGCATATTGATCGTCCTGGATGCCGACGAAGAGCCCGCATGCGATCATCGTCTGCCATGGGACCTGACTGCCGTGTCCCGGCCAGCCTACCACCAGCAGGTGTGGGGACCCGGCCTTGACGAAGGCCAGGTGAAGCGGGTGCCATGCGCTCCGACTCGGCTACGCGGGCATAGTCACCGACGGATGGGTCCGGAAAGATAGGGCCACGCCTTGGCAACCGGCGGACTTGAATGCTCCTCCTGATCATCGTTTCGATCCCTACCGCGAGCGCGCCGGTCGGCTCACTGCCGAGGACGGCGGGACCGGCTACGTTTTCGTGCGGATGAGCCCTTCTGCCTGGCAGGTCGGTGGCGCGCTGTGGTGGCGGCGGTGGTCGGAGCCGTCCGAGCAGGTCGAGGAGTACTACGACCTTCCAGGCTTCGGCTTCACGGACCGGGTCACCGAAGCTGCCGATTTGGCGGACGAGGTCCTCGAATGGGGCGAGGGCAGGCTGAGCGCCGGGGAGGACACCTACCACGTCGAGTGGCTTGACGACGACGAGTCCAGACGGGTGCGGGACGAGGTTTTCGGCTTGGGGGATCCAGGTGAGCAGAAGTAAGATCAGCCCTGGCCATACCCCTTCAGCTTTTCCACCACCCGCTCCATTTCCGCCCCCGGTAACAACTTCGGGGTGCCCGCGGAATGGGCCAGCAGCCATACCTGGCAGGCCCACTCCAATTGCTGCGCTCGGTGGTACGCAGCGGCAAGCGAATCGCCGTAGGTGACAGTGCCGTGGTTGGCCAGCAGGCAGCCTCGGCGATCGGTCAATGCCGACAGCATTGCCCCGGCAAGTTCGGGAGTTCCGTAAGTCGCATACGGAGCCACGCGGACCGTCGGGCCTATTGTCGCCAGTGCGTAATGGATCGACGGGACTTCACTAACCAAAGTGGACACTGCGGTCGCGTGGGCGGAATGGGTGTGCACCACTGCGGTCACGGGCAAACCGTCCGGATCCGTGGCTCTCGTGTACACGGCCAGGTGCATCGGGAGTTCACTCGTCGGCTTCAGCGAGCCGGATACGACGGCTCCGGCCAGATTCACCACCGGGATGTCGGCCGGGGTCAGGGTGGCGTAGTCGACGCCGGTGGGGGTGACGGCGACCAGGTTACCGGCGCGCAACGAGACATTGCCCGAGGTTCCGGCAACCAGGCCGTCGGCGAGGAGACGGCGGGCGTAGGCACAGACCGCGGCCCGCTCGTTTTCCAGGATCATCGCGGCCTCCTTGCGCGGGACAAGGGGAGTTTACCGCGGCCGCGATGAGTCCTTTGTGGAAAGAAGGTCAGGGGCGGCTTGCCCTCGGGCGGCGGCCGTTGCCGCGCGGCTCCTTTGGCGAGTCGGCGTCCGGGGAAGAGCCGGTCGGCTGCGGCAGATCCACGACCGGACGGCTCACCGACTGGTCCACAGTGGACGCAGCAGAGACCTCCGCCGAATCCGAATCCGCCGTTGATTCCGAATCCGCGGCAGCACCGTCCTCCGAAGAACTCAGCAACCGCAACGCTTCCTGTACCGCTTCGTTCGTCGCGGCGATGCGATCTGCGACCTTCGTGCGCAAGTCGAGCGCCTGAGTGCGCGCGTTGGTGGCTTCGGTCTGCTTCCCGAGCGCGTCGGCGAGTGCGGTCTCTGCCTGGGACTTCTTGATGGCGATCTCTTCGGTCGCGCGACGGTCGGCATCAGCGCGTGCGGCGGCGGACTTTGCTTCCGCGGCGGCGTCGGCTTCGGCACGGGCTCGGGTCGACTCGTCGTCGGCGGCGGACCGGGCCACGGCGGCAGCTTCGTCGGCTGCGACGCGAACGGCAACGGCGGCTTCGTCGGCCTCGCGACGGGCGGTGGCTGCGGCTTCGTCGGCTTCGGTGCGGATTCGCAGGGCCTCGGCGTCTGCTTCCGTGCGGAGTCGCAGCGCCTCGTCGTCGGCTTCGGTGCGGGCGCGGTACGCCTCGGCGTCTGCTTCGGCTCGGGCTGCGGCGGCGGCTTCGTCGGCCTCACGACGCGCGGCGTCGGCAGCCTGATCCGCTTCGGTGCGGATGCGGAGGGCTTCGGCATCCGCGTCGGACCGGGCGGCGGCAGCCAGTTCGTCCGCCTCGCGGAGGGCAGCGGCGGCGGTCTCGTCGGCCTCGCGACGGGCAGTGTCGGCCGCTGCGGTGCGGGACTCGATGTCCGCATTGGCCGCAGCCGTCCGGGTCGCGATGTCCTCATTACCCGCCGCGACCCGCGACTCCAGGTCGGCCAGCCGGGTCGCGATCTCCTCGTCCGCGGCCCGGACCCGGGACTCCATGTCCGCCTGCCGCGCCGCCAGGTCCTCCTCCGTGGCGGCGATGTGCGACTCGAGCGCCGCGGTCCGAGCGGTGACGTCCGCCTCGGTCTCGGCCTGCAGCCGCTGCCGTTCGGCTTCCGCGTCCTTGGCCGCCTTGTCCGTCGCGCGCAAGGTGTCGTGGGCGTAGCGGTCGGCTTCCGACCGGGTCGACGTCGCGTCGGCGTCCGCGGAACGGCGCAGGTCCGCGATCTCCTCCTCGGCGAGCTGGACCATCATCCGCACGCGCTCGGAGATCGCCCCGGCCCCCGCCGGGCTCGACGTGACGCGGACGAGCGCCGCCTTTGCCTCGGTGAGCTCGTTCTGGGCCGTCGTGAGGGCCTTGGTCAGCTCGCCTGCGGTGGCGATCGCCTCGTCCCGGCCCCTCGACGTCGTGTGAAGCTCGCGGTTCAGCTCCGCGAAACGTTCATCGACCTGTTCCTGGTGATAGCCCCGCCTGGTGACGGCGAAGGACGGGTGCTGCGGCTTTTCGGGCGCGACCATCGGGCCACCTTAGTGATCGGGGCACCGCCAGCACGTACCGCCAAACGGCTGCATTACGAAGCGCGAATCGGGCCGTCACGCATGGCATCCTGTCTACCCGACCGGACCGCACGGCGAAAGGAGGGCGGATGACCTTCTCCGCCGACCTCGCCGCGCACTGGCACGTGTACGCGACCATGCCGTTCATCGCGGCACTCATCGGCTACCTCACCAAACGCGTAGCCATCGAGATGATGTTCCGCCCGCTCGAGTTCCGCGGCCTCCGCCCGGTGTTCGGCTGGCAGGGCGTGATCCCGGCGAACGCTCGGCGGATGGCCACCACCGCGGTCGACCTGCTCACCAAGAACCTCCTCGACCCGCGTGAGGTCTTTGCCAGGCTCGATCCGGAGGAAATGGTCGCGCAGCTGGAAGAACCGCTGCTCAAAGCGGTCGACGAGGTCACCCGCGAGGTGTTCGAGACCTACCAGCCGCGGCTGTGGGAGCTGCTGCCCGCCCGCGCACAGCAACTGCTCGTGGACCGCGTCCGCGCGCAGGCGCCCGAAGTGGTCAAGCGGCTGCTGCGGGAGGTGTCGGCGAATGTCGACGAGGTCCTCGACGTCAACGACATGCTGATCAACGCCATGGTCCGGGACAAATCGCTCACCTGCCGGCTGATCCGCGAGGTCGCCGCGCCCGAGTTCCGGTTCATCGCCCGGAGCGGAATCTGGTTCGGATTCGTCATCGGACTCGTCCAGCTCGTCGCGTGGGCACTCACGAAACAACCGGTGATCATGCCGATCTTCGGTTTCGTCACGGGCTTCGTCACGGACTGGCTTGCCCTCAAAATGATCTTCTACCCGCGGGAGCCGCGCAGTTTCGGATTCTTCACCTGGCAGGGCATGTTCCAGAAACGCCGCGAGCAGGTCGCCGCGGATTACGGCGCGTTGATTGCCGAGGAAGTCCTCACCGTGCGGAATGTGCTCGAAGCGGTACTCACCGGCCCTCGCGCGGACAAACTGTTCGCCCTCGTCACGCGGGAAGTGCGGCGGACCATCGACGCGCAGACCGGCCTCGCCAAGCCGTTGGTCGCGCTCACCGTCGGCGGCCGGGAATACCAGCAGATGAAACAGGCCGCCGCGGAGAAGACCATCGAATATCTGCCGGAAACGGTGAAACACGTCGAGAGTTATGCGACCGGCGCACTCGACGTCCGCAATACCGTCGTCGAGAAAATGCAGCAGCTCACGCCGGTCGAGTTCGAAGGAATCCTCCGGCCGGCGTTCAAACAGGACGAATGGAAACTGATCGCGGTGGGTGCGATCATCGGCGGGCTGGTCGGCGAACTGCAGGTCCTGCTTCTGCTCCACTGACCACGCGCTACCGTTTCCCCGGGAGCGGGAGGGAGGCCCGGTGGACGCGGTGCTGGACGACCTCGCGCGGCACTGGCCGGTGTATGCCTCGATGCCGTTCGTCGCCGCGCTGATCGGGTATGTCACCAAGCGCGTGGCGATCGAGATGATGTTCCGCCCGCTCGAATTCGTCGGCCTTCCCCCGGTGCTCGGCTGGCAGGGCGTGGTCCCGAAGCACGGTGGCCGGATGGCCGCGATCGCCACTGACCTGCTCACCGCGAACCTCCTGGACATCAAAGAGGTCTTCGCCAGGGTCGACCCGGTGATCATCACCCGCGAGCTCGAACAGCCGCTGCTGCGCGCGGTCGACGGCATTGCCCGCGAGGTGCTCGAACAGCATCATCCGCGGTTGTGGGAGATGCTGCCCACGATTGCGCAGGAAATGCTGATCAAGCAGATCCAGGTCAGCGCGCCGCAGCTGGTCCGGGAATTCCTCGACGAGGTCCGCGACAATCTCGACGAGGTCCTCGACGTCCGGCACATGACCGTCGAACGGCTCACCCGCGACCGCGCGCTGCTGGTCCGGCTGATCCGGGAGACTTCCCGGCCGGAGATGACGTTCATCGCCCGCGCCGGCATCGTCTTCGGGTTCGTGCTCGGGCTCGTGCAGGCGCTGGTGTGGGCGCTGACGAAGCAGCCGCTGGTGCTGCCGATCTTCGGCGGCGCGATCGGTCTCTTCACCGACTGGCTGGCGATCAAGATGATCTTCCTGCCGCGCGAGCCGGTACGGCTGGGCCGGGTGATCCTGCAGGGCAAGTTCCAGCGGCGGCGGGCGGAGGTGGCCCGCCAGTACGGCGAGCTGGTCGCGAACGAGGTGCTGACCGTGCCGAACCTGCTCGACGCCCTGCTGCGCGGCCCGAAGTCGGACCGGCTCGTGGCAATGGTCGAGCACGCCGTCGGACACGCGGTGGACCAGCAGGTCAGCGCCGCGAAACCGGTGGTCGCGCTCGCGGTCGGCACGCAGCGGCTGCAGGAGATGAAGCACGCCGCGGCGCAGCGGGCGCTGGCCGAGCTGCCGCTCACCGCGCGGCACGCCGAGGGGTACCTGACCGAGGCGATGGACGTGGCCAAGATGGTGGAGCAGCGGATGCTCGCGCTCACGCCGCTGGAGTTCGAAGGGCTGCTCCGGCCGGCGTTCCGGCAGGACGAGTGGAAGCTGATCGCGGTCGGCGGCGTGATCGGGTTCCTGGTCGGTGAGCTGCAGGTTCTGCTCATGCTCGGCTGATTTTCGGTGGTGTTCGCACCTGGCTCACCCGAATTGACTAACGTGAACGCGTGTCCGAGCCACCTCAGCTGCCCGCCGTCCACGAGGCGTACCTGCCCCGCGAGCACGCGCTGCACCGTCCGCGGCATGGCAAACGGCAGCTGACCGCCCTGATCAGCGCGTTGGTGTTCTTCACGACGCCGAGCCTGCTGTGGGTGGTCGGCGTCCGGCCGAGTGAGATCGAGAACCACAAGCTCGCTGGCTTCCCGAGGCTGTCCGCGGGCTTCGCGTTCTTCACCGGACTGCCCAACTGGGCCACCGACCAGCTGTCCTTCCGCGCCGGCGCCATCGCCACGGCGAGCGCGATCAGCCAGACGTTCTTCGGCGAGGACGCTCCGCTCGACCAGAGCCCGGCGGCGAGCTCCGGGCCGATCCCGGCACCGCCGCTGCAGCAGCCGGGGGCCCCGAACGCGGGCCCCGCGCCGAGCCTGCCCGGCTCGAGCCAGGGCGGGTACCGCAAGGTCATCCAGGGCAGCGACGGCTGGCTGTACTACGGCTACGACACCGAGTCGAAGTGCGCGCCGACCCAGGACATCGACACGACGCTGAAGCGGGTCGACGAGCTGCGCGCGGCCGTGGAAGCTTCCGGGCGGAAGTTCGTCTTCGTGGTGACACCGGACAAAACGACGATGGTGCCGCAGTACCTGCCCGCCAGCTACCCCGGCAAGGAATGCTCGCAGGAAGCCGCGCCGAACAACTGGTACAAGATCACCACCGTCGGGCATTCCCTCGACCTGCGCCCGGCGCTGGCCGCGGCCGCCGCCCGCGCCGGCCACCCGATCTACGCCCCGAACGACACACACTGGCAGGACGAGGGCGGCCTGGTCCTCACCCGCGCGGTCGCCGACGCGGTGAAGCCGGGTACCACCAACACCTGGACGAGCACCAAGGACGGGCTTTACCAGGCGGTCGCCGATTTGCCGTTGCTGGTGGGCAAAACCGGCACCAAATCGAACACACGCTACGACCTGCGCCCGGACGGCGTCACCGACCGCGCCTCGGACTTCCTCGCCACCATCGACGAGCCGGTACACCGCACGAGCACCCCGATCACCGGCACGATCAACCAGCCGACCCTGGTGTACGGCGATTCGTTCAGCCTCGCATCATCGCGGTATCTGGAGGCGGCGTTCACGAATCTGACGTATCTCGCCTATTCCACGGAGAAGACCCCGAAGGAACAAGCCGTGAACCAGTTCGTGAACTCGCACGTCGTGGTTTTGCAAGCGGTGGAACGCAATGTGAACGGCGGACTGGTGCCGTTCACCGACGAGGGCTTCATCTCCGCGGTGAAAACGGCACTGGCCGAACACCCGATCCGCTAACCGACAGCGACAGCCACCGGACTCGCCTGCACACCACGACGACGGTCACGTACCCACGCGATCACCCGGCACACCAGGTAGATCAAGAACGAAATCGCCGTGACGAAGGCGCTCACCGGTTTGCCCGGCGCCAGCGACAGAATGATGCCGCCCAACGCGGCAACCTCGGCGAAAACCACCGACAACACCGTGGCGCGCAACGGACTCGACGTCACTCGTGCAGCCGCCGCGGCCGGGGTCACCATCAAAGCGACCACCAGCAGCGAGCCCACCACCTGCACGCTCAACGCCGTCGCCACGCCGACCAGCAGCGCGAACAACACCGTCAGCGTCTTCACCGGCACACCCCGAGCTTCGGCCACTGCTCGGTCGACGCTGGCGAACAGCAGCGGCCGGTACACCAGCGCCAGAACCGCCAGCACCGCCGCCGCCGAGACGACCAATGCCGTGAGGTTAGTGCTGTCCACCGTGATGATCTGGCCGGTCAGAATGCCGAACTTGTTCGCCGACCGTCCTTTGTAGAACGACAGCAGCAGCACGCCCATCCCCAGCCCGAAGGACAGGATCACGCCGATCACCGAATCGCGGTCGGCGTCGCGGATGCCGAGGATGCCGAGCAGCAGCGCCGCGGCCACCGCGCCGGCCAAAGCGCCGTACTCCACACCCACGCCGAGCAGCAACGCACCGGCCGCACCGGTGAACGCCAGCTCCGACGTGCCGTGCACGGCAAAAGACATGCGGCGCATGACGATCAGCGGGCCGAGGACCCCGGCGAGCAACCCGAGCACCGCGGCCGCGACGAGTGCAGTGCGCACGCTGTCGAGCGCCGCGATCAGCTCCCACGTCTTGGCGAAGTCGAACATGCCGTCCAAGGCTCAGCTCACTGCTTCCTGCTCGTGGTGGTGCGGTTCGTCCTCGCACAGCGCACTTTGCGCACCGGCGATGTGGATCTGGCCGCCGACGCGCAGCACCTCGATCTTCGTGCCGTACAGGTCCGACATCGTCTCCGACGTCATCACCTCGTCCGGCTTGCCGATCCGGAACTGGCCGTTCACCAGGTACAGCACGCGGTCGACGAACTGCAGCACCGGGTTGATCTCGTGCGTCACGAACAACACCGCGGTACCCGAATCGCGGCGCCGCCCGTCGATCAGCTCGCTCACCGCGCGCTGGTGCGCGAGGTCGAGCGACAGCAGCGGTTCGTCGCACAGCAGCACCGCCGGGTCGCCCGCCAATGCCTGCGCCACCCGCAGCCGTTGCTGCTCGCCGCCGGACAGCCGCCCGACCGGCTGTTTCGCGTACCGCGTCGCGCCGACCGACTCGATCACCTCGGCCACCCGGCGCCGCCGCGCGCGCATTCCGGCGAGACCGGTGCCCCAGCGGTGGCCGTCGAGCCCGAGGCCGACCAGGTCGACGCCGCGCAGCGTGAGGGAGTCGTCGATCGCGCGCTGCTGTGGGATGTAGCCGATCTTGCGGTTGGCCCCGCCCGGGCGCCTGCCCGCGATCTCGACCGTTCCCGCCGACAGGGCCTGCATTCCGAGCAGTGCCTTGAGGAAGCTGCTCTTGCCGGACCCGTTCGGGCCGAGGACGGCGAGGAACTCGCCCGGCTCGACGTCGAGGTCCAGCCCGGACCAGAGGGTGCGGCTGCCGAAGGCGAGACCGGCCCCGCGGACGCGGACCGCAGGGCCGGCTTCGGGAAGCAGGGCGGACATCAGCTGGTCAGAGCCCCGGCCAGCGAGTCCACTTCCTTCGTCATCCAGTCAATGTAACCCGTGACGTTCGCCGGGAGCGTCTCGGCCACGTCGACCACCGCGACCCCGGACGCCTTCGCGTCGGTGACCGCCTGCGTCGTGAGCGGGGTGACCGTCTGCACGTTGTTGACCAGCGCCTTCACCTGCTTCTCCTTGATCAGCTTGGTGAATTCGGCGACCGCCCCGGCAGGTACGTCGGTCTCGTTCTCGATCGCGTCGGAGAAGGCCTTCGGCGTGACGTCGGTGAGCTTGGCGCTCTTGAGCAGGTAGTGCGCGACCGGCTCGGTGACCACGACCTTGGTGTCCGGATGCGCGGCCCCCAGGTCACCCGCCTTCTTGACCAGACCTTCGAGCTGGCTCTTGAAGGTCTTGGCGTTGTCGGCGAAGGTCTGCTTCGCCGCGGGCTGGATCTCGCCGAGTGCGGCGGCGACCTGGTCGGCGACCTTCGCGACGCCCGGCAGGTCATACCAGACGTGCTCGTTTTCCTCGCCCGGCGCGGCAATGTCGTAGGCGACGAGCTTCTTCGCCGAGGCCGCCTCACCGGACAGCTTGGTGAAGAACGCGTCGTACCCGCCGCCGTTGGCCAGCGTGAGCTGGGCGTTCTTGGCCGCGAGGGCGTCGTCGGCGGTGGACTCGTACGAATGCGGATCGGCCGACGGATCGTGGATGATCGACTTGACCTGCACTTTGTCGCCCCCGACGGCGGACACGACGCTGCCCCACACGTCGGTGGAGGCGACCACCTTGACCTGGTCACCCGCACCCGAGCCGGACCCGGATCCGGTGGAGGACGAGCCGGAACACGCGCCGAGCGCGAACACGGCCAGCGCCGACGCGGCGGCGAGGACGCTCGTGGTGCGGCGGGAAGTCATGAGCACTCCTGGGTAGAACCGCTAATGGAAACCGTTGTCAGATTCACTTTACCCCATCCGAACGACGAACCTCACTCCACCGGGTGGTCGAAGCGCTCACCGTCACCCAGGGGATCGAGACACTCACCACAGGGGTGTCGCTTCTGGAAAACGATCTGAACCGTTACGGTTTGCGGATGGGCCGTCCTATTCGCACCCGGAGGCAGGCGACATTGGCGTCGCTCGCGGCGGAGCTCGGGGTGTCGAGGACCACAGTGTCCAATGCCTACAACCGCCCGGACCAGCTGTCGCCCGAACTGCGCAGGCGCGTACTGGAGACGGCCCGGCGGCTCGGTTATCCCGGCCCCGACCCGGTGGCCCGCTCGCTGCGCACCCGCAAGGCCGGCGCGGTGGGACTGCTGCTCACCGAGAACCTCTCGTACGCCTTCCGCGACCCGGCCGCCGTCGGCGTGCTCGAAGGTCTCGCGCTGGCGTGCGAGGACGCAGGCGTCGGGCTGCACCTGGTACCGGCAAGCCCCGGCCGCGAGGACGTCGCCGCAGTACACCGCGCAGGCGTGGACGGCTTCGTCGTGTACTCCGTCCCGGACGACGACCCGCATCTGGCCGCGGTGCTCGAACGGCCGGTACCCACCGTGATCATCGACCAGCCCCGCATCGAAGGAGTCGACCGCGTCGGCCCGGACGACGCCGCCGCGGTCACCCAGCTGGCCAACCACCTGATAGCCCTCGGGCACCGGCAGGTAGGCGTGCTGTGCATGCGCCTGGCCCGCGAACGCAACGACGATTTCGTAACGGCAGAACGCCAGAGCGGCGCTCACTTCCACGTACAGCGCACCCGCCTGGAAGCACTGGCGGCAGCGTTTTCCGCAGCCGGAGTCGACTGGGCAACGGTGCCAGTAGTGGAACGCTTCGACCACACGGTAGACGACGGCGCCTCCGCCGCACGGCAGCTGCTGGACGCATACCCGCAGGTCACCGCCCTGGTATGCACCTCGGACATCCTCGCACTTGGCGCACTGGCCGAAGCCCAGCGCCGCGGCCTGCGAGTACCGCTGGACCTGACGGTAACCGGCTTCGACGGCATCGCCGAAGCAGAACGCTCGGGCCTCACCACAGTGCACCAACCGGTACTGGAAAAGGGAAAAGTAGCCGGCCGCCTGCTACTGGGCTCCGCCGAACGCGTAGGCCCGAAAATCATCACCCTCCCCACGGAACTACGCGTAGGCCGCACCTCCGCCCCACCCCGCACAGTAGAAGAACCCTGGTTCGGCGGCTGACCCGGCAAAGTTCCGTGAAGGCCACCTTCACGGAATCAGATTCCCTCAAGGTTCCCTTCACAGACCCACATTCCGTGAAGGTTCCCTTCACGGACTTCCCCACCTTCCGTGAAGGCCACCTTCACAGCCTTCCCCCACCACCCCACCGCAGCCGACGCACCCAACGAGACCCGGCACCCAGCCCCCGCCCTGCACCCCGATCCGAAGCCCCCACACGGTCTGAATGGCTTGTCAAGGCATCTTTCCCGCCTTGACAAGCCATTCAGACCGT
>NZ_JNYZ01000031.1 GCF_000717335.1 Amycolatopsis jejuensis | reverse complement strand
CTGATTGCGCCGATGGTACTGCAACCGAAGGGTTGTGGGAGAGTAGGACACCGCCGAACTCAACATCAGGGCTGGGCCCCGGTCGAGAACCCCCACACAGGGGTGCTCCCGGGGCCCAGCTTCATGTCTGCGGCCGGACCGCCCGCGCGCAGGCTGGTCCGTACGGGCCCGTAGAATGGTCAGTCGGCCCTCGTGATGGGCCGGCCACGAGAATTCCAGAGTTGTCTATGGCAGGAGGCCAGGTGTCCGAGTTCGGTCGGCGTGACTCAGCGGATGATGGGTCCGGACGGTCGGCTCGCCGCGACCGGGACTCCCACGGCAGCCGTTCCGACGCGCCCCGGGGCGACCGGCGCGGCGCAAAGCAGGACCGAGGCGGCCGAGACGGCGGCTACCAGGGGCGCCCCCGCCGCGACGACCGAGGAGCCCGAGGCTCCGGCGGCTTCGCGGGCCGCCCGTCCTCCGGTGACAGCCCCCGCGAAGGCCGCGGTTACGCCGGCAAACGAGACGACGACCGGGACTTCCGGCCCCGCGGCAAGCGGGACTTCGACCGTCCCCAGGGCAAGTCGTCCTATGGTGACCGGTCCGGTCGTCAGGGCAGTTCTTCCTACGGTGATCGCTCTGGCCGTCCGCAGGGGAATTCCTCCTATGGTGACCGCTCTGGGCGTCCGCAAGGTAAATCCTCGTATGGGGACCGTTCCGGGCGCCCGGAAGGCAATTCCTCTTACGGGGACCGTTCCGGCCGTCCGCAGGGCAAATCTTCTTACGGGGACCGATCCGGCCGCCCGCAGGGGAAGTCGTCCTACGGGGATCGCTCGCCGCGTCGCTGGGATGACGACCGCCGGGGCACCAGTTCGGGTGGTGACCGTCGTGGCGGTTACTCCGGTGGGGACCGTGGTGGCTACTCCGGTGGTGAGCGAGGGGGCAAGTTCTCCGGAGGGGAGCGTCGCGGCTATTCGGGCGGCGAGCGCGGCTCCTCCGGCGGCGACCGTCGCGGCAGCTATTCCGACCGTAGTGGATCCGGATACCGCGGCAAGGACAACCAGCGCGACGGTTTCCGTGACGATCGGCGAGGTTCCGGCGGATTCCGCAACGACGACCGTCGCGGTGGCTCCGATGATCGGGACAACCGCGGTCGTTACGGCGATCGCGGCGACCGTGGCGGGTACGGCAACCGCGACGATCGCCGCGGGTCCGGGGATCGTGACAACCGTGGCCGTTATGACGACCGTGGCAGCCGTGGCGGTTACGGCGACCGTGGCGGTAAGACTGCCCACGGTGGCCGCGGTGGTAGTGACGACCGTGGTGGCCGTGGTGGTTACGAAGACCGTGGTGGCCGCGGTGGTTACGAGGATCGCGGCGGCAAGGGTGGTCGTGGCGGTTATGGCGATCGCGACAATCGCGGTGGCTACGGTGACCGCTCCGGGAAGTCGGGCGGTGGCCGCGATTCGCGCGGTGGGTTCCGGGACGACCGGGGGGCCCGTGACGGCGGTTTCCGTGGCGGGAACCGGGATTCGGGTGGATTCCGCAATGACCGGCGAGACGGTGGCGGTTTCCGTGACAACCGGTCTGCGGGTGGCGACTCCCGTGACGGGCGGCGCGATGAACGATCGGGTGGTTTCCGTGGCGACCGCCGGGAAAGTGGCGGGTTCCGTGGTGACCGGCGAGGCGAGGGCGGATTCCGTGGCGACCGTCGTGACGGGGGCGGATTCGGTGGCGGCGGGGCGGATGACCGGCGTGGTGGTTCCGGTGGGGGCCGGAGGGACGACCGGTCCAGCAGCTCCGCGGACCGGCGAAACGACCGGGAAGGCCGAGACGATCTGCGCGATGTCCGCGAGCTTGATGAGGCCGGTTCGGTTGATGAGTCTGCAGTAGCGGCGGTCGGCGGCGATGCTGCGGAGGGCGGGACCTCCGGCGCGGGAGACGTCGCCGAGGGTGGCTCGGTGGTGGGCGTCGACGCTGAGTCGGGCGACGACAGCCGGGGTGATGGTGCCGAGGTTCGGGAGAGCCGGGACGACCGCCAAGAGGCGGAAAGCGGCGACCGCCCTGCGTCGGAGAGTGACGACGCTCAGGACCGCGACAGCCAAGAACGCGACGACTGGCGGTCCCGGGACGACCGCCAGCCTCGGGAGCGGGACAACCGCGACCACCGCAACCGCGACCACCGGCAAGATCGGCAAGATCGGCGAGGTCGCGAAGACCGGATTCAGCGCCGCGGTGCCGACGCCGACGACGTAGCTCTTGCGCGGGAACTGCTCGAAGCTCCGGAGCTCCCCGAAGACATCGAGTTCTCCGATCTCGACGAGGAGGTCCGGCGGGAGCTGCGGACCTTGCCGAAGGGGCTGGCCGAAACCGTCGGCAAGCATCTCGTCGCTGCCGGGGGGCTCGTGGACACCGACCCCGAGGCGGCGCTCGAGCATGCGCGTTACGCGAAGACCAAGGCGTCGCGCGTGCCGATCGTCCGGGAAGGGCTTGGGCTGGTTGCTTACCATGCCGGGAATTGGCAGGAGGCGTTGTCGGAGCTGCGGGCCGTCCGGCGGATGACGCGCAGTGACGAGCACATCGCCATCATCGCGGACGCCGAGCGGGCTCTCGGGCGGCCCGAGCGGGCCCTCGACCTCGCCAAGGAGACCGACAAGGAACGGCTCACCAGGGGGACGCAGGTGGAGCTCGCGATCGTCGCGGCGGGGGCGCGGCGGGATCTCGGGCAGGTGGATGCCGCGGTCGTTTCGTTGCAGGGGCCGGATCTTCAGGCCGCCAAGCGGGACCCGTGGAGTGCGCGCCTGTTCTACGCCTACGCCGACAATCTCGCCGCCGCCGGGCGCAAGGACGAGGCGGTGACCTGGTTCCTCAACGCGGCCGAGGCCGACAACGAGGACGAGACCGACGCGGCGGAGCGGGCTGCGGACCTCGCGAATGAGTGACGCTCCGTACGACGCCGTCCTGCTCGATCTCGACGGCACCGTCTACCACGGTTCCCAGGTGATCGACGGGGCCGCGGACGCCGTGGCCACCGTGCGCAAGCAAGGCACGGCCGTGCGGTTCGTGACCAACAACGCCTCCAAGGCGCCGTCCGCGGTCGCGCAGCATTTGCGGGACCTCGGGCTCGCCGCGGAGACCGACGAGGTCCACACGAGTGCCCAGGCCGCCGCCGCGCTGCTCCGGGATCGGCTGCCCCAAGGGGCGCGGGTGCTCGTGGTCGGGACGGCGTCGCTCGGGGACGAGATTGTCGCGGTGGGGCTCGAGCCGGTGCGGACGGCCGACGACACCGTTTCCGCCGTGGTGCAAGGACATTCGCCGGAGACCGGGTGGGCTGACCTGGCCGAGGCGAGCGTCGCGATCCGGGCGGGAGCCCGGTGGGTGGCCACGAACGTCGACACCACCTTGCCCAGCGAGCGTGGGCTGCTGCCGGGGAACGGGTCGATGGTCGGGGCGCTGCGGATTGCCACCGGGGCCGAACCGATCGTCGCCGGGAAGCCGCAGCCGTTGCTGTTCGAGACGGCGGCGCGGGCGGCGAATGCGGACCGGCCGCTGGTGGTCGGCGATCGGCTCGACACGGACATTGCCGGGGCGGTCGCGGCCGGGCTGGACGTGCTGTGCGTGCTCACCGGAGTCGCGACCCCGCACACGATTCTGACCGCCGGAAAAGCCGAGCGGCCTACCCATCTGAGCGCCGATATCACGGCGCTCAGCGAGGCTGTCGACGAACTGCGGGTCGGGCCGCGGCCGGGCTGGGAAATCGGCGAAGGGGACGTCCTCACAGTGCGTGGTGAAGGCGACCGGCTCGACCTGCTGCGTGCGCTGTGCGATGCCGCGTGGCGGACGGGCGTCACGCGGGTGCGCGCGGACGGCGACGCGGCCGAGGCGGCGGTGACCGGGCTCGGGCTGGCCTGACTGGTAGTTTGGGGCGGTGCACCCGAACGTCCCACCGCCTGTTCCCGGGCCCCCGCCGATCCCCGGGCCCGGACCGCAGCAGACCGACCCGCGGGCCGGGATCGTCGAGGCCGTCGCCGGTCTCGACGAGCTCGACTCGCTGCCGCCCACCGAGCACGTGGACCGCTTCGAGGCCGTGCACACCGAGCTGACCGTGGCCCTGTCCAGCATCGACAAGGTCTGACCGCCGTGCCCAAACGGGCCCGCCTCGACGCGGAACTGGTGCGGCGCGGCCTCGCCCGTTCCCGTGAACAGGCCTCGGCACTCATCACCGGCGGCAAGGTCACCGTGCGCGGCATGGTCGCCAGCAAGCCCGCCACCGGCGTCGAGAACGACGCACCCATCGTCGTCAAGGACGAGGACGATCCCGGCTGGGCTTCCCGCGGTGCGCACAAACTCCTCGGCGCACTCGAACGATTCGGCCCCGAAGGGCTCACCGTCGAAGGCCGCCGCTGTCTCGACGCGGGCGCGTCCACCGGCGGGTTCACCGACGTCCTCCTCCGCCACGGTGCCGCCCAAGTCATCGCCGCGGACGTCGGCCGCGGGCTCCTCGACTGGCGGCTGCAGACCGACGACCGCGTCGTCGTCCTCGATCGCACCAACGTCCGCAACCTCACGCCGGACGACCTCGGCGGGCAGGTCGACCTGGTGGTCGGCGACCTGTCGTTCATCTCGCTCAAGCTGGTCCTGCCCGCGCTCGCCGCGTGCGCGCGCGATGGCGCCGACCTGCTGCCGATGGTCAAACCGCAGTTCGAAGTCGGCAAGGACCGGCTCGGCAGCGGCGGCGTGGTGCGGGACCCGGAGCTGCGTGTCGAATCCGTGCTGGGCGTGCTCGCCGAGGCCGCGAAACTCGGGCTGGCGCTGCGCGGGGTCGTCGCGAGCCCGCTGCCGGGGCCGTCCGGGAACGTCGAATACTTCGGGTGGCTCCGGCGCACGGACCCCGCCGCCGGTGGCACTGTGGACGATGCCGAGCGGCTCGTCCGCGCTGCCGTCCAGGAAGGACCCCAGTGACCGCCGAACGTGAAGTGCTCCTCGTGGTGCACCCCGACCGGGACACCACCCGGGAGGCCGCCCGCGAGGTGTCCCAGCGGTTCGCCAAGGCCGGCATCCGGCTGCGCGTGATCGACGAGGACGTGCAGCGGCTGATCGACCCCGACGGCGGCATGGTCATGCCGTGCACAGTCGTTGCGCCGCAACACAATCCGGCCGAGGGGGCGGAGCTCGTCTTCGTGCTCGGCGGCGACGGCACGCTCCTGCGCGCGGCCGAGCTCGCGCGTCCGGCCCGGGTTCCGGTGCTGGGCGTCAACCTCGGGCGCGTCGGGTTCCTCGCCGAGGCCGATTCGGACGCGCTCGCCGACGCCGTGCAGCGCGTGGTCGATCGCGCGTACCACGTCGAGGACCGGATGACCGTCGACGTCACGGTCATTGCCGACGGGGCCGAGGTCTACCGCACCTGGGCGCTCAACGAGGCCGCCGTCGAGAAGTCCAGCCGCGAGCGGGTGCTCGACGCGCTGATCGAGGTCGACGGCCGTCCCGTCTCGTCTTTCGGCTGCGACGGCGTCTTGTGCGCGACGCCCACCGGATCCACCGCGTACGCATTCTCCGCGGGCGGCCCGGTGCTGTGGCCGGACGTCGAGGCGCTGCTCGTGGTGCCGAGCAACGCGCACGCGATGTTCGCCCGTCCGCTGGTCGTGTCGCCCGAGTCGGTGATCACCGTCGGCATCGACCCGACCGGCCCGAAAGCGGCCCTGACCTGCGACGGGATGCGGTCGTTCGACCTGCCGCCGGGCGCGACGGTCCGCGTGGTGTGCGGCCGCGAGCCGGTGCGGCTCGTGCGGCTGTGGGACGGCGTGTTCACCGACCGGCTGGTGTACAAGTTCGGCCTCCCGGTGCGCAGCTGGCGCGACCGGCGCCAGGGCGGCTGATCCGCGACGCGCCCGCACAGGTGTTCGACCAGCGAAAAGAACGGTTAGCGGACCTCGGACGCACAGAAGGTCGGTGCGGGCCGCTACCGTATGCGTCGTGCTGGCCGAGATGCGCATCCAGGGCCTCGGAGTCATCGAGGAAGCCCTGCTGGAACTGCACCCGGGCTTCACCGTGGTCACCGGTGAGACGGGTGCGGGCAAAACCATGGTCGTCACCGGCCTGCACCTGCTGTCAGGCGGGCGGGCCGAGGCGTCCAAGGTCCGGAACGGAATGCTCAAGGCCTTCGTCGAGGGGCGGTTCACGCTCGGCAAGGACGAGGCGGCGAGCCGCATCGTCACCGACGCGGGCGCCGACGTCGACGAGGACGGCAGCGTGATCGCGCTGCGCACGGTCGCGGCCGACGGGCGCTCGAGAGCCCACCTCGGCGGCCGGTCGGTGCCGGTCGGCGTGCTGGCGGAGCTGTCCGAGCAGGTCATCGCCGTGCACGGGCAGAACGACCAGCTGCGGCTGCTGCGCCCGGCCGAGCAGCGGGACGTGATCGACCGGTTCGCCGGCGACGCCGTTGGCGGGCCGCTCACCGCGTACCGCGAGGTGCGGGCCGAATGGCTGGCCGTGCTCACCGAGCTCACCGAGCGGTCCACCCGCTCCCGCGAAATGGCGCAGCAGGCGGACCTGCTGAAACACGGGCTGGCCGAGATCGACGCCGTCGCGCCGGAGCCGGGCGAGGACGTCGAGCTCACCGAGCAGATCAAGCGCCTTGCCGCGGTCGACGAGCTGCGGTCCACGGCCACCGAGGCGCACGCTGCGGTGTCCGGCGCGCAGGACGGCGATCCCGACGCCCCGGGCGCGCTCGGGCTCGTGGGCGAGGCTGCGCGCCGGCTGGCTTCCGCCGAGGACTCCGCGTTGCGCGACCTCGTGCCGCGGCTCGAAGAGGCGGTCACGCTGCTCAGCGACGTCGGCTCGGAGCTGGGCGGTTACGTCGAAAGCCTGGACGCCGACCCGGCGTTGCTGGAGAAGGTTCTCGCCCGCCAGGCAGATCTCAAACGGCTCACCCGCAAGTACGCCGCGGACGTCGACGGCGTGCTCGCGTGGGCCGAGGACGCCCGCCGCCGCCTCGAATCGATGGACACGTCCGAAGAAGCACTCGCCGCGCTCGCGTTGCGCCGCGACGAGCTGGCGGTCCGGCTGGTCGGGCACGCCACCGAGGTGTCCGCGGCCCGCGGCAAGGCGGCCGCCGAGCTGGCCACCGCGATCACGAAGGAGCTGTCCGGTCTCGCGATGGGCCAGGCAGAGCTGGAGATCACCGTCGAACAGCGCCCGGCCGAACACGGCGACCAGCAGGCGCTCGCGATCGACGGGCACGCGGTGCACGCGGGTCCGGACGGCATCGACGACGTGGAACTGCTGCTGCGGGCGCACAACGGTGCGCCGCCGCTGCCGGTGCACAAGGCCGCGTCCGGCGGTGAGCTGTCGCGCGTGATGCTGGCGATCGAGGTGGTGCTGGCGCACGCGGACACCGTGCAGACGCTGGTGTTCGACGAGGTCGACGCCGGGGTCGGCGGCCGGGCCGCAGTGGAGATCGGGCGGCGGCTCGCCCGGCTCGCGCGCACGCACCAGGTCCTGGTGGTCACGCACCTGCCGCAGGTCGCTGCGTTCGCCGACCAGCATCTGGTGGTGGACAAGGGCACCAGCGGCGGCGTCACGCGCAGTGGCGTGAAATTGCTCGAACAGAGCGACCGCGTGCTGGAGCTGGCCCGGATGCTCGCGGGCATGGACGGCACCGAAACCGGTCGCGCGCACGCCGAAGAACTGCTTGCCACGGCGGAAAAGGACAAGGCGAAGAACCCCGGCCCCAAGCGCAAGCGCACGAAGAAGGGCTCATGACCTGGGCCACGGTGACCGACGTCGAAGCCGAACTCGCCCGCGCGCGGCGGGAGGACGATCTCGACCGCTTCCTCGCGCTCCTCGGCGATGAGGAGCTGTTCGTGCCGATCCACCGTGCCGAGGCGGAGCAGCTTGCGCAGCAACGAGTGTGGTCCCCGGCGAAGGTGTGCTGCGCGCACGGTGGCGAGCCGTCGTTGCAGGTGTTCACCCGCGGCGCGTTGCCGGACTTCGGCGCCGACGTGGTCTTCCTGAGCGGTGACCTCGACTGGGCCACGCACGGCCTCGGCGCCGGTGAAGAGGTCGTGTTCAACCGCGGGACACTCGCCGAGTGGCGGGTCACCGCGGCGGCCGTGCTGCCGTGGGTCGCCGCGAACCCGCATCGGGTCACCGCGGTGGAACAGCAGGTCGAGCGGCTGCACACGGCTCGGTACGGGCACCTCGACGGCCCGGTCGCGCACGCGCTCGCCTGCGGTGCGCACCAGGCGGTGCTGTCCGCCGAGCCCTGGAACGTCCTCGACGCGCGGTACCACGATTACGTCGCGGAGGTCCGCGGCCTGCGCGACTGGTGGGGCGTCACCGACGCGGTCGGCTGGCGGGCCGCGATGGACCGGCTGATCGGTGACGCGCACCAGCTCACTGACGCCACTGCGGTGCTCGTGCTGCGTGCCCGCAGCGGCAAGGAGCTCGACGCGTACGGCTGGGCGGATCTGGTCCGGCACTGGTGCGAGGAAAGCGACGCGCGGGAGCAGTCCGGGCTGCTGGTCGACACCGTGCGCCGGATCATCCGGTATGAGCAGCGGTTCCGCGCCGACGGGGTGCTGGCACCGGAAGCCGTCGTGGACAGCGTGATCGGCTGGGACGTCGGCCGCGCGGTCGAGCTGGTGCGCTGGGGGCTGGCCGTCGGGTACTGCGACGCGCTCACCGCCGAGCTGATGGTGCTCGAAGCCGGTGCGGTCGCCCGGCGCTACCACCAGTCATGGGCCGAACTGTCCGCCGGATACGTGCTGGGGCGGCTGCTCGCGCTGGACGGCGAGGAATTCGGCGCCGGGTACTCGTCGGCCGTCCGGGTCCACCACCAGCTGCTGAACGACCCCGCGAGTCCCTGGTCCAACCTCGATTTCGCGGGGGCGGGGCCGGATATCCAACCCTGAACCGGCGCGGGGCGCGACACGGCTCACCACAATGAGTCACGCCTGCCTCGGCGCGTCGGCTCCGCCTGCAAGCACAAGTTTGTCACCATCAGCCCCATGAAGCTCACTGGTCTACTCGCGCGCAACCACGAAGCCCTCCCCGGCATCACCGGTGTCGCGCGGGTCGACCGGCGTACGCGGGAGCTGCTGCGCCGGGTCAGCGCGGGCGACATCGCCGTGCTCGACCAGCTCGACCTCGACCGCGCCACCGCCGACGCGCTGGTGGCCGCCGAGGTCGCCGCGGTGGTCAACGCGTCGCCGTCGATCTCGGGCCGGTTCCCGAACCTCGGGCCGGAGATCCTCGTCGCGGCGGGCATCCCGCTGATCGACTCGGTGGGCGGCGAGCTGCTGCGCACGGTCAAGGACGGCACGAAGCTGCGCGTGCACGAGGGCGGCGTCTACCTGGGGGAGCGGCAGCTCGCCACCGGGGTCGCGCAGACCGCGGAGAGCGTCGCCGACCAGATGATCGAGGCCAAGGCCGGGATGTCGACCCAGCTGGAGGCGTTCTCGGCCAACACCATCGAGTTCCTCCGCCGCGAGCGGACGCTGATCCTCGACGGCGTCGGCGTGCCCGACCTGAAGGTCCCGGTGCGCGACCGGCACGTGCTGGTGGTCGCGGGCGGCACCGGCCACGCGGAAGACCTCAAGCGGCTCAAGAAGTACGTCGGCGAGCACCGGCCGGTGCTGATCGGCGTCGACGCGGGTGCGGACACGTTGCGCGCGCAGGGATACCCCCCGGACGTGATCGTCGGCGACCCGACCGGGATCGGTACCGTCACGTTGCGCAGCGGCGGCGAGGTCGTCGTCCCCGCGCAGCCGGACGGGCACGCGCCGGGCGTCGAGCGGATCCAGGACCTCGGGATCGGCGCGGTCACCTTCCCGGCGACCGGGAACGCCGAGGACCTCGCGCTGCTGCTGGCCGACGCGCACGGCGCGAGCCTCGTGGTGACCGTCGGGTTCCAGGCCACGCTGCGGGAGTTCCTCGACCACGGCCGGTCCGGGTCCAACCCGTCCACCTTCCTGACCCGGCTCAAGCTGGGCACCAAGCTCGTCGACGGCAAGGCGGTCGCGACCCTGCACCGCAGCCGCGTGTCACTGGGTGCGGTCGCGCTGCTCGTCCTCGCGGCGATCATCGTGGTGGTCGCCGCGCTGCTGGTGTCCGACGTCGGCTCCGTCTACCTCGACTGGATCCAGCACACCTGGTCCTCGTTCGTCGCCTGGGTGAAGGGGCTCTTCACGTGATTTCCCTGCGGTACCACATCGTTTCGATCACCGCGTGCTTCCTGGCGCTGGCCATCGGCGTGGTGCTGGGCTCGACCGCGCTCAACGGCTCGCTGCTGTCCGGCCTCGCCGACCAGAAGAAGGACCTGGGCACGCAGGTGTCCGACCTGGAGGCGCAGCGCAACGCGCTCACCGCACGGCTGGGCGACGCGGACGCATTCGCCGGGACGATGGGGCCGAAGGTCGTCAGTGGCATTCTCGACAAGCGCAGCGTTGTGCTGATCACCACGGAGGACGCGCGCCCGGCCGACCGGGACGCGCTGAAGAAGCTCGTCGGCCAGTCCGGTGCTTCGGTGACCGGGGAACTGCAGCTGACCCGTGCGTTCACCGATCCGGGCAAGGCCGACCAGCTGCGCGACGTCGTCACCCGGCTGCAGCCCGCCGGGGCGAAGTTCCCGACCGCCGGGGACTCCGGCACGCTCGCCGGTGCGCTGCTCGGTTCCGTGCTGCTGCTGGACAAAGCCAGCGCGAAGCCGCAGTCGAGCGGCGACGAGCTGGCGGCTGCACTCGGTGGCCTCACCGACGGTGGTTTCGTGAAGCCCAGCCAGGGGGTACAGCCTGCGCAGCTGGCGATCGTGCTGACCGGCGCGCAGCAGACCGGGGACGGTGCGGGCGACCGGGCCGCCACGATCGCGCGGTTCGCCGCGCAGCTCGACCGTTCCGGCGCCGGTGCGGTGCTCGCCGGTGACCCGGGTTCGGCCGAAGGCAGCGGCCCGATCGGCGTGGTCCGCGCCGACACGTCGGCCACGTCGATCCTGTCCACTGTGGACAATGCAGACTCTGCGGCAGGCCGGGTGGCCACGCTGCTGGCCTTGCAGGAACAGCTCAACGGCGGCGCGGGCCGGTACGGCATCGCGGGCAACGCGCAGGCCATCGCACCCGGGGTGGGCAACACCGGAAACTGAACGTTTCGCCTCCCGCACGCCGGCGGCGGCACGAGGTCCCTGCGAGGGTGAGGGAACTCGTACCGCCGCCGGTTCGCGTGTCAGCAGGTGCCGTTGTCGCTCCAGACGCCCTGGCTGCCGCCGGGCTGGTCACCTTGCGTCCACCACTTCGCGGTCCACTTGTGGCCGTTGTAGGACACGACAGCGCCGCCCGTGTACGCCTGAGTTGCGCTCCACGGCGCCGGGCACGTACCGCCGCCACCGGTGTCGCCGGAGCAGGCTCCGTTGTCCGTCCAGACGCCCTGGCTGCCGCCCGGGGTGTCGCCCTGGGTCCACCACTTCGCGGTCCACTTGTGGCCGTTGTAGGACACCACTGCGCCGCCGGTGTACGCCTGAGTGGCGTTCCACGCCGGTGCCGTGCACGAACCACCCGGAGGCGTCGTGGGTGTGGTCGGCGTCGTCGGCGTGGTCGGGGTCGTCGGGGTGGTTGAGGTGGGCGGCGGGCCGCTGCAGCCGTCGGTCGGTGCGGCGAGGCCGTCGACGACGGAGTGGAACAGCGTCGAGCCCGGATCGAGGTCGTAGAGCGAGAACATCATCGCGCCGGCGAGCCCGGAGCAGTGGATGTAGTCGGTACGCGCCTTGATCGACTGCGGTGACGAGCCGCCGTAGAACGTGGTCCCGTCGTAGAACCACGCGGATTTCGTGGTCTGGTCGAAGAAGGTCGTCGCCGGGTTGTCGACGATGCCGGAGAGCTCCTTGTACATCGCGACCCCGGGTACGTTGCCGCTCAGCGGATGCGGCGCCGACGGCCCGGTCGCGCTCTGGTAGAGCCCGTGGTTCGGCCCGGCCGGGACTCCGGTCCAGCCGCGGTAGTAGAACGGGATGCCGACGGTGAGCTTGGATGCCGGGAACCCGCCGGGGATGCCGTACGCTGCATCACCTTGCGTGTAAGCCTTGATCACCGAATCGATCGTGTACTTTTCGGTGCCCGGCGGGATGTTCGGCGATGGGTCGCCGGGGGAGCTGTAAAGCGGGTCTTGGAAGTTCGTCGGGCCGGTCTTGTCCCACGCGCCATGCATGTCGTACGTCATGGCGTCGGCGAAGTCCATGTACTGGTGGATCTTGTCGGTCTGGATCTTCGCGATCTTGTCCTGGCCGCCGGGCAAGGCGGCCGACAGCGCATAGTGCTTGCCGCCCAGTGCGTCCAGCTGGCTGCGGAACTCGGCGAGCAGCGAGGTGAAGTTCTGGGTGTCGTTCGGGCTGTAGTGGTTGCCCTTGTGGCCCGCCGGTGAAGCGGGGTATTCCCAGTCGATGTCGAAGCCGTCGAAGATGTTCGCGGCGGTGCCGGGACCGCCGTAGCCACCGGCGGCCGGGATGTTGCCCTTGATGAACATGTCCACGCACGAGCTGACGAACTTCTTGCGCGACGCGTCCGTGGCGGCTGCGTCGGAGAAGTACTTCGAGTACGTCCAGCCGCCCAGCGACACCAGCACCTTCAGGTTCGGGTGCCGGGCCTTGAGTTCCTGCAGCTGGTGGAAGTTGCCGACGATGGGCATGTTGAACGTGTCCGCCGTGCCGTCCACGCTGATGTCCGAGCCGAACGACTTCTGGTAGTCGGCGAACTGGTCTCCGGCGCCGTCGCCCGCGTTCGGGTCGTCCTCGCCGCCGGGGTCGGGCGTGGACGCCTTGGTCGCCTCGAAGCAGGTCAGGTTGTTCGGGTCGACGTTCTCGAAGTCGTAGAGCAGATAGTCGATGCTGTCGGCGATCTTGTCGACGTTCTTCAGGTAGTAGGCGTTCTGGTAGATGCTCCATTGGTCGAAGTAGGCGATCCGCAGCCCGCCCGAGGAGGCTGCCGGCGTCGCGGTGGCCGGGGCGGGCCGGGCCATGATGGTGAGACCGGCCACGACCACGGCCGCGAGCGCGGCGCAGGCCAGGGCAAGGGGTCTCCGGGTCCGGTGCTGCATCTGTTCTCCTCGCGCAGGCGAAGTCCGCTTGCCGCACCGGAATGCGCGGCGAGCGTCGACGACGGGTGATCACTGCAAGAGCGCGGGCCGGCCCGGTTCGAATGTGAACCAGCGCACAGCCGGAGTCAAGGCTGTGGACTAGACCAATTTCCGGACGTGGGCGATTTGTGCTGCAGTGTCCGGAAAGGCCCGACGAACGGAGCACGGCCCACGTGCCCCGGTGGTCCGGTGGGTGCGCCCCCAATGTGGCATTGGGTGCGTCGGATGCACCGAACGCCACATTGGGTGCGTCGGATGCAGCGAATGCCACATTGGGGTGGTGTGCGGGAGGGCACGGTGATCAGGCGGGGCACAGGAAGATCATGGGTGGCTCACAGGCGCGCACGCGAGCCTGGCACGATGAGCGCCAACGACCCCGGGAGCATGGCCGAACGATGACCACCACCGAGATCCCGCGCGTCCGCCCGGACGAGCCGGCGGCGCCGGCGAAATCGCCGCACCTGCGGCAGCTGGACCTGTACCGGGTGATCACGTTCGCCCTGGTGATCCTGATCCACGTGCTCGGGTCCACGACGTACCCGCAGGACGTGACCGCCGACGCGTTCCAGGCACCGCTGCATCTCACCCGCGAGGCGTTCTTCGCGCTCACCACGTTCGTGCTGGTGTTCCAGTACCGCGACCGCCCGCTGCAGCCGGGGACGTTCTGGCGCAGGCGGTTCCCGCTCGTCGCGGTGCCGTACGTGGTGTGGTCGGTGATCTACTGGGCTTACTCGCTGATCACCACGGACCAGCCGCCGGTCTCGGCGGGGGCCGCGCTGCGGGCGCTGGGGATCGAGATCGTCACCGGGAATGCCTGGTACCACATGTACTTCATGCTGGTCACCCTGCAGGTGTACCTGGTGTTCCCGCTGCTGGTGAAGCTGATCGGGCTGATCCGCCGCCGTCCGTGGCTCGTGCTGGGGGTTTCCGGTGCGGTGCAGGTGGCGATCACCCTGTTCATGAGCTACCCGCCCGCCAGCGTGGGGTACGTCACGATCAGCCATTTCTTCGCGACCCTGCTGCCGTACCAGTTCTACTCGCTGCTCGGCGCCACCGCGGCGGTCCACTTCGAGACCATGCACGGCTGGTTGCGGGCACACGGGAAATGGGTCGTCGGCGCCATGGCGGCCGGGCTCGTGCTCACCGAAACCGGCTATTTCGTGAGTGTCCACCACGGAGAATGGCCCGAACTGGCGTCGGATGCCTTCCGCCCGTACCTGATCCCGTGGTGCATCGCGGCGATCGCCGGGATCTACCTGGCGGGCGCGCGGTGGGCGGAAGGCAGGCAGCGCGGCGGGCGGTTCGTGTCGTGGGCGGTGGACCGGTCGTTCGCGGTGTTCCTCACCCACCCGATCGCGATCGCGCTGCTGGACCCGCTGATCGAGTTCATCGGCGACCGGTACGGCGCCCCGTGGACCACGCTGGTGGTCTACCCGGCGACGATTGCGCTCACCTTCGCGATCGTGGCGCTCCTGCGCCGGTTGCCGTGGAGCAAGGCGCTCACCGGCCGGGCTCCGGTGCGGGCGCTCGCCTGAGCTCCGCTTGGTATCCCAAACACCACCTGCTCCGATAAGCTCGGGCCGGTGGGCACCACGGAGGACCGCAAGCCGCTCGCGGCGACCCGTCAGCGCGTGCACGACGAGCTGCGCGAACGAATCCTGACCGGACGGCTGCGGCCGGGTGACCGGCTGGTCGAGCGGGAACTGGCCGACGAACTCGGGGTGTCGCGGGTGCCGGTGCGCGAGGCGATCCGCAGCCTGGAGGCCGAAGGGTTCGTCGTGGTGCAGTCGCCGCGGCGGGTCGTGGTGCGGCAGCTGGCCCGGATCGACGTGGAGGAGCTGTTCGACGTCCGGGAGGCACTCGAGAGCCTCGCCGCCGCGCGGGCGGCGGAGCGCGCCGGGAAACCGGAGCTGCGGCGGTTGGAACGGCTGCTGGCCGACGCTGCGCGGGCGACGCAGCGGGGGGACAGCGCCCGGATCTCGGTGCTCAACAGCAGGTTGCACGACGAGATCGTGGCCATTGCGGGCAACGGCCTGCTCACCACGATGCTGCAGCCGCTCGAAGGCCGGTTGCGCTGGCTCACCAGTCAGAACGAGCGCTGGAGCGAACTGCTCGACGAACACCGCAGGCTCGTGGAAGCCATCGCGTCCGGCGAGGTGGCCCGTGCGCGGGAGTACGCCGCCGAACACGTACGGGTGAACCGGGAAATGACGTTGCGTGCGCTCTTCACCGAGCCCGCGGGCTGATCAGCCGACCAGATCGCGCCACGTCTCGACGAACTCCGGGAACGTTTTCCCCACCGTGGCCGGGTTTTCGACCAGCACGCCCGGCACCCGCAAGCCCAGCACGGCCGCCGCCATCACCAAGCGATGGTCTTCGTAGGTGTGGAAAACGCCGCCGTGCAAGGGGGCGGGCGTGATGCGCAGGCCGTCTTCCGTTTCGGCCACCCCGGCGCCCAAGCTGGAAAGCTCGGTGGCCAGCGCGGTGAGCCGGTCGGTTTCGTGGCCCCGCAGGTGCGCGACTCCGGAAATCGTGGACGGGCCTTCGGCGAAGCACAGCACCGCCGCGATCACCGGCGTCAGCTCGCCGACCTCGTGCAGGTCCAGTTCGGCCCCGGGGATCGCGGAGCCACCGGTGACCACGAGGCCGTCGTCGTCGAGCGTCACCTTCGCGCCGAGCGCGGGCAGCAGGCTCCGCATCCAGTCGCCGGGCTGGGTGGTCTGCTTCGGCCAGCCGTGCACGCGGACCGTCCCGCCGGACACGACTGCCGCGGCCACGAACGGGGCCGCGGTGGAAAGATCCGGCTCCACGACGTACTCCGGGCACGACAGTTTTGCCGGTCCTACCCGGAACTCCGCTTCCGAACGGTCCACCGTGGCCCCGAAACGGCGCAGCATGTCCACCGTCATCGCGATGTGCGGTTCGCTCGGCGGCGCGCCGCCCACCAGCCGGATGGTGACGCCCTGGTCGAACGCCGGACCGGCGAGCAGCAGCGCGGACAGGAACTGGCTCGACGCCGACGAATCGAGGTCCACCCGGCCGCCGCGCAGCCCGCCCGCGCCGTGCACGGTGAACGGCGGCGCGCCACGGCCGTCGTCGTCGATGCGCGCGCCGAGCTTGCGCAGCGCGGTGAGCAGGGGGCCGATCGGACGGCGGCGGATTGCGTCGTCACCGTCGAACAGCACCGCCGCGTCGCCCAGCGCGGCGAGCGCGGGCGTGAAGCGGGCGACCGTACCGGCGTTGCCGAGCGTGACGGTGACTTCGTCGGCGCGGCCGCTCGTGGTGCCGCGCGGGTGCACGAGGAACCCGTCGGCGGTCTCCTCGGAATGCGCCCCGAGCGCGGCCAGCGCACCGAGCATCAGCCGGGTGTCACGGGAATCGAGGGGACGGCGTACCCGCGTGGGTGCGCTCGCGAGCGCGGCGAGCACGTACGCCCGGTTGGTGATCGACTTCGATCCGGGGACGCGCACCGCAGCGTCGAGAGGGGTCGAAGCGACCGGCGCCGGCCAGTGGTCCTCGCGGGTGTTCGTCACGCCGCGAAGCCTAGCGCTACGGCCCGCGCGGGTTCCGCCGCGCCGGGAAGAGGCGTCGGCGAGCGTTCTGCCCGGAGTGGGATATGCTGGCGGCCCGTGGGACTTCAGTCGCGGGCTACCAAGTATGTCTTTGTCACCGGAGGCGTTGCCTCCTCTCTGGGTAAGGGTCTGACGGCGTCGAGCCTCGGGCAGCTGCTCACTTCACGCGGGCTCCGCGTCACGATGCAGAAGCTCGATCCGTACCTCAATGTCGATCCCGGGACGATGAACCCGTTCCAGCACGGCGAGGTGTTCGTCACCGACGACGGCGCCGAGACCGATCTCGACATCGGGCACTACGAGCGGTTCCTCGACCGCGATCTCGACGGCAAGGCGAACGTCACCACCGGGCAGGTGTACTCGGAGGTCATCGCCAAGGAACGGCGCGGCGAGTACCTGGGCGACACGGTCCAGGTGATCCCGCACATCACCGACGAGATCAAGGCGCGGATCACCGCGGCGGCCGGGCCGGACGAGAACGGCGTCGCGCCGGACGTGGTGATCACCGAGGTCGGCGGCACGGTCGGCGACATCGAGTCGCTGCCGTTCCTCGAGGCGTGCCGCCAGGTGCGCCACGACGTGGGCCGCGACCACTGCTTCTTCCTGCACGTGTCGCTGGTGCCCTACCTCGCGCCCTCGGGCGAGCTCAAGACCAAGCCGACCCAGCATTCGGTGGCCGCGCTGCGCAACATCGGCATCCAGCCGGACGCGCTCGTGTGCCGTGCGGACCGGGACCTGCCCGAGGACCTCAAGCGCAAGATCGGCCTGATGTGCGACGTCGAGTCGGAGGCGGTCATCGCCTGTCCGGACGCGCGGTCGATCTACGACATCCCGAAGGTGCTGCACCGCGAAGCGCTCGACGCGTACGTGGTGCGCCGCCTCGGGCTGCCGTTCCGGGACGTCGACTGGACGGTGTGGGGCGACCTGCTCAACCGCGTGCACAACCCGAGCGAGATCGTGCGGGTCGCCGTGGTGGGCAAGTACATCGACCTCCCGGACGCGTACCTGTCGGTCACCGAGGCACTGCGCGCGGGCGGGTTCGCGCACCGCGCCAAGGTCGAGATCGTGTGGGTCGCCTCGGACGACGCGCAGACCGCGTCCGGTGCCGCGTCCGTACTGTCCGATGTGGACGGTGTGCTGATCCCGGGCGGGTTCGGGATCCGCGGGATCGAGGGCAAGGTCGGCGCGATCCAGTACGCGCGCACGCACGGCGTGCCGCTGCTCGGGCTGTGCCTCGGCCTGCAGTGCATGGTGATCGAAGGGGCCCGGCACCTGGCCGGGATCGAGGACGCCAACTCGGCGGAGTTCGACGAGAACACCAAGCATCCGGTGATCTCGACGATGGCGGACCAGCGAGACGTCGTCGCGGGCGAACGCGACATGGGCGGCACGATGCGGCTCGGCGCGTACCCGGCGAAGCTCAAGGCCGGCTCGCAGGTGGCGAAGGCGTACGGCACCACTGAGGTGTCCGAGCGGCACCGGCACCGCTACGAGGTCAACAACGCCTACCGCAAGCAGCTCACCGAAGCCGGGCTGGTGTTCTCCGGCACCTCGCCGGACGACCGGCTGGTGGAGTTCGTCGAGCTGCCCGCCGACGTGCACCCGTTCTTCGTCGGCACCCAGGCGCACCCCGAGCTGAAGAGCCGCCCGACCCGGCCGCACCCGCTGTTCAGCGCGTTCGTGAAGGCCGTGGTGGACCGCAAGGTCGCCGAGCGGCTGCCGGTCGAGCTGGCCGAGCCGCCGGTGGCCGCCCGGTGAGCGAGCCCGGTACGCACGAGTTCTCCGTCGCCGCCAGCACGGTCGTCCACGTGGGCCGCGTCGTCGGGCTCCGGATCGACGACGTCGTCATGCCGGGCGGGGAGACCGCCAAGCGCGAGGTGGTGGAACACCTTGGCGCAGTGGTGATCCTGGCGCTGGACGCCGCGGAGCAGGTCACGCTGGTGCACCAGTACCGGCATCCGCTCGGGCACCGGCTGTGGGAGCTGCCCGCCGGGCTGATCGACAAACCGGGAGAGGACCCGGTCGACGCCGCGCGCCGCGAGCTGGCCGAGGAAGCCGGTCTCGCCGCGGGGGACTGGGTCACGCTGGTCGACGTCGCCGCCTCGCCCGGGTTCACCGACGAGGTCGTGCGCGTGTTCCTCGCCCGCGATCTGTCCGAAGTGGACCGTGAGATCCTCGGTGAGGAGGAGGCCGACCTGGTAGTGGCGAAGTTCCCGCTCACCGAGGCAGTGCGGATGGCGCTGGCGGGCGAGCTGGTGAACGGCGCAACGGTGTCGGGGGTGCTGGCCGCGCATGCGGTGGTGACTGGGGCCGCGGAGGCGCGTCCTGCTGATGCGCCGTGGCCGGATCGGCCGCAGCGGTTCGCGCGACGACTGGCCGAGGGCTGAGTTCCCCGTTCTGTCGGTCGGAATCGGCACTGCGTGGCGCAGCCACTCGGTTGAGGGCGGTGGTGGGGAGGAAGGCGGAGCTAGAGTGTCGGCGTGAATGAACCGGGTGTCGAGGTACAGGGCGTGATTGCCACGTACCTCGACCACCTGGCCGTCGAACGCGGCACCGCCCGCAACACCCTCGACAGCTACGCCCGCGACCTGCGCCGTTACACCGCCCACCTGGCTGCGGCGGGGGTCGGGCGGCTGTCGGAGGTCGCGCCGGCGCACGTCACGTCGTTCGGTGCGGCGCTCCGCGAGGGCGACGACGAGCATCAGCCGCTTGCCGCGTCCTCGGCCGCCAGGGCGCTGGTCGCCGTGCGCGGGCTGCACAAGTTCGCGCACGCCGACGGGCTCACCGAACACGACCCGGCCCGTGACGTCCGCCCACCTGCCGCCGCGAAACGGCTGCCGAAGGCGCTCCCGGTTGCCGACGTGCTCAAGCTGCTCGACACGCCACCGCCGGACGGAGACCGTCCGCTGCGCGACCGTGCGCTGCTGGAGCTGCTCTACTCCACCGGCGCCCGGATTTCCGAGGCTGTCGGGCTCGACGTGGACGACGTCGACGACAACGAGCGCACGGTGCTGCTCGACGGCAAAGGCGGCAAGCAACGGCTGGTGCCGATCGGCCGTCCCGCGTTGGGGGCGCTCGACGCGTACCTGGTGCGCGCCCGTCCCGCCCTCGCCGCGCACGGCCGGGGCACCGCGGCGTTGTTCCTCAACGCGCGCGGAAGCCGCCTGTCCCGGCAAAGTGCCTGGCAGGTCCTCAAAGACACCGCGGAACGCGCCGGGATCACCGCCGCGGTTTCGCCGCACACCCTGCGCCACTCGTTCGCCACGCACCTGCTGGAAGGCGGCGCGGACGTCCGGGTGGTGCAGGAACTGCTCGGGCACGCGTCGGTGACGACAACGCAGGTGTACACGCTCGTCACGGTCACCACCCTTCGCGAGGTCTACGCCACCGCGCATCCGCGTGCGCTCGGCTGATCACTCAGCGCGCGCAAGAGCCTTCGCACGCTGCGGTGACTCGGCCGCCGCGGCCCGGCGCGGCGCTTTGCCGGGGCTCGCGAATCACGCATAGGCTGCCGGGGACCTCGCCGAGCAAGGAGCTTTCCCGCCATGTCGATACCGCCACCGAACCAGCCGGAGCACCCGGCCGCGTCCGCCGGGTCGGCCGCGGCGAACCTCGAGCACGTGCGGATCGCCACGCCCGAAAACCACGAGGGCGACGAGCCGGACCGGGCGCCGCGCACCCGCGCCGAACGAGCACGGGCGCGCGCGAAGGAACGCGCGGAGAGCGGGATCGGGCCCACCGGGCGGCCGCTGCGCGAGATCCCCGAGCCGCCGCCGCTCGAGCGGCACGGCCCGGCGAAGGTCCTCGCGATGTGCAACCAGAAGGGCGGCGTCGGCAAGACCACGTCCACGATCAACCTCGGCGCGGCGCTCGCCGAGTGCGGGCGGCGCGTGCTGCTCGTCGACTTCGACCCGCAGGGCGCGCTGTCGGTCGGTCTCGGCATCCAGCCGCACGAGCTCGACCAGACGGTCTACAACGTCATCATGGAGCGCTCGGTGCAGATCGGCGACGTGCTCCGCAAAACCCGCGTCGACGGCGTTGACCTGCTGCCGAGCAACATCGACCTGTCCGCGGCGGAGGTCCAGCTCGTCGCAGAGGTAGGGCGCGAGCACACGTTGTTACGGGTCCTTCGTCCGGTGATGAACGACTACGACTATGTTCTTGTCGACTGCCAGCCCTCGCTCGGCCTGTTGACGGTGAACGCATTGACCGCCGCGGACGGTGTGATCATCCCCCTGGAGTGCGAGTTCTTCAGTCTGCGAGGCGTCGCGCTCCTGATCGACACGATCGAGAAGGTGCAGGAACGCCTCAACCCCAAACTGGACATCACGGGGATTCTCGCCACGATGTACGACCCGAGAACCCTGCACTCGAAGGAGGTCATGGCTCGCGTGGTGGAGGCATTCGGCGACACCGTGTTCGACACGGTGATCAACCGCACCGTGCGGTTCCCCGAGACGACGGTCGCGGGTGAGCCGATCACGACCTGGGCCCCCAAGTCGGCAGGCGCGACCGCGTATCGCGCGCTGGCCCGCGAGGTGATCGCTCGGTGAGCAGGCGCGCTTCCCTGCCCGGAGCGTCGGAGCTCTTCCGCCTCACCTCCAGCCCCGTCACCCCGGCGCTCGAGCGGCCCGCGGTCCCGGCCCCGGCCGAACCGGTGGCCCGCAAGGCGCCCGACTCCGACCAGCTGTCCCGCAACGCGGCCCGCAGCGGGTCCGGGCGCACCAAGCACGACGCGAAGATCACGGTCTACGTGTCCGGCGAGGAGCTGCTCGCGATGGAGCAGGCCCGGCTGAACCTGCGGGCCAAGCACGAGCTGGTCGTCGACCGCGGCAGGCTGGTCCGCGAGGCGGTGGCCGTGCTGCTCGCCGACTTCGACCAGCGCGGCGACGAGTCCGTGCTGGTCCAGCGATTGCGGGCGGACGGGGACGGCGGAACCGAGGGCTGATGGACGAACCGGCATCGGCGGAGCTGCCGGAGCCGGAACCGGCACCCGACGGCCCGCCTCCCGAACCTCCGGAGGTGCCTGCCGAACACGAGACCGTGCACGGCGGCACCATCCCGGACGGCTACGAGGCCGACCAGGGCACGGCGAAGTTCAAGGTGCGCCTGCAGAACTTCGAAGGCCCGTTCGACCTGCTGCTGCAGCTGATCTCGCAGCACCAGCTCGACGTCACCGAGGTCGCCCTGCACCGGGTCACCGACGATTTCATCGCCTACACCCGGGCACTCGGCTCGGACTGGAATCTCGACGAGACCACCGAGTTCCTGGTGATCGCGGCGACGCTGCTCGACCTCAAGGCAGCCCGGCTGCTTCCCGCGGCCGAGGTCGAGAACGAGGACGACCTGGCTCTGCTGGAAGCCCGTGACCTGCTGTTCGCGCGGATGCTGCAGTACCGCGCGTACAAGCAGGTGGCGGCGCTGTTCGGGGAGCTGGAGCAGGGCGCACTGCGGCGGTACCCGCGGTCGGTGGCGGTGGAGGAGCGGTACGTCGGGCTGCTGCCGGAGGTGATGCTGGGCGTCACGCCGGAGAAGTTCGCGGAGATCGCGGTGGCGGTGTTCCGGCCGAAACCGCCGCCGACGGTGTCGATCGCGCACATCCACATGGGCCGGGTGTCGGTGCGCGAGCACGCGGCCCTGCTGCGGGTGAAGCTCGCCGAGGCCGGGCAGGCGACGTTCAAGGACCTGATCGCCGACTGCGAGCACACGGTCGAGGTGGTGGCGCGGTTCCTCGCGCTGCTGGAGCTGTACCGCGAGTCGGCGGTGCAGTTCGACCAGCTGGAGGCACTGGCGGAACTGCACGTCCGCTGGACGGGCGGCAGCGTGGCCGACGCATCCGCCGCCGCCGAGCACGACCGCGCGGCAGCCGAGGAGGAGGAATACGGGTGAGCACCGAAGACGACCGCGCACCGGCCGAGGACACCGTGGACGCCGTGGACGCCGTGGAGGCTGCGGCGACGGCCGAACCGGAGGACACCGAGGAGACCGTCGAAACCGGGGAAGCCGTGGAGACGGCGGAAGCTGTCGCGGAAGCGGAACCCGCACCCGAGCCGGAACCCGAGGCTGAGCCGGAGACCGTGGAATCCGAGCCGGAACCGGAATCCCCGGAACCTGAATCCCAGCCGGAAGCCGCGGAACCGGAAGCCGACGAAGCCGATCTCGTGGCCGTCACCGAGGATGACGGCCTCCCCGACATCGAGGACGACGAAGCCCTAGAAGCCGCTCTCGAAGCGTTGCTGCTGGTCGTGGACTCGCCGATCGCCGAGGATGCGCTGGCCGATACGCTCGGGCAGCCGGTCTCCAGGGTGACCGTCGCGCTCACCACCATGGCCCAGAAGTTCACCGAGCGGGCCAGCGGGATCGACCTGCGGCGCGTCGGCGAAGGGTGGCGGTTCTACACTAGGGACACGTATGCCCCGTTCGTGGAGAAGCTCCTGCTGGACGGCCAGCGGTCGAAGCTGACCAGGGCCGCGCTGGAGAGCCTCGCCGTGATCGCGTACCGGCAGCCGGTGACCCGGGCCCGGGTCGCGGCGGTGCGTGGCGTGAACGTGGACGGCGTGATCCGGACGCTGCTGGCGCGCGGGCTCATCGAGGAGATGGGCACCGACCCCGAGACCACGGGCACGCTGTACGTGACGACCGAGCTGTTCCTGGAGCGACTGGGGCTGTCGTCGCTGAACGACCTGCCCCCGATCGCTCCGCTGCTACCCGAAGTGGACACCATCGATGACATCTGACGAACACCCCGACGGCGTCCGGCTGCAGAAGGTGCTTTCGCAGGCCGGGGTCGCGTCCCGGCGCGCTGCCGAGGACCTGATCGCGGCCGGCCGGGTGGAGGTGGACGGCGAGGTCGTCACCGAGCTGGGCCGCCGCGTGCATCCGCAGGACGCGGTGATCCACGTCGACGGCACGCGGATCAACCTCCGTGACGACCTCGTGTACCTCGCCTTCAACAAGCCCAAGGGCGTGCACTCGACGATGTCGGACGACCGGGGCCGCCCGTGCGTCGGCGACTACCTGCGCGGCCGGTGGGAGGAGACGCCGGGCGTGGTGCACGTCGGGCGGCTCGACGAGAACACCGAGGGACTGCTGCTGCTCACCAACGACGGCGACCTCGGGCACCGGCTGATGCATCCGTCGTACCGCGTGCTGAAGACGTACTTCGCCGAGGTCGAGGGGCTCGTCCCGCGCGGGCTCGGCAAGGAGCTGCGGACCGGCTGGGAGCTGCCGGACGGGATCGTGAAGGTCGACCAGTTCCGGGTCAAGGACATGCATTCCGGACGGTCCATGGTCGAGCTGGTGATCCACGAGGGCCGCAAGCACATCGTGCGCAGGCTGCTGGCGTCCACCGGGCATCCGGTGCGGAAACTGGTGCGCACCGCGGTCGGCGACGTGCAGCTGGGCAACCAGCGGCCGGGCACGATCCGCCGGCTCAACCGCGGCGAGGTCGGCTCGCTGTACCGCACCGTGGGACTCTGACCGCGATTCCCCACTTTCCGCCCTGGTGGCGTGCCGGGCACTCCCGGTTGAGTGATCGGCACGCGACACGGGAGGGCGGACATGCGGGTGCTGACCGGGTTCTTCGCGGCTGCGGTGCTGACGGCCGGGATCGTGGTACCCGCCGCGGCCGAGCCGTTGTACGACTTCGCCGGGGCTGTTCGCGAGACAGTGTGGGTGGACGTCGGCCTTGACGGGGACGGCGACGGCGTGTCCGACCGGGTCGCCGCGGACATCGTGCGGCCGCGGGAACCGGCTGCTGCGGGGCGGAAGATCCCGGTGATCATGGATGCCAGCCCGTACTACTCGTCGGTGGGGCGGGGCAACGAGTCGCAGTTCAAGACGTACGACGGGCAGGGGCGTCCGGCCGGGTTCCCGCTGTTTTACGACAACTACTTCGTGCCGCGTGGGTACGCCGTCGTGCTCGTGGATCTGGCCGGGACCAATCGGTCCACGGGATGTGTGGATGTCGGCGGGGCTTCGGACGTGCAGTCGGCGAAGAAGGTGATCGACTGGCTCAACGGCCGGGCTGCCGGGTACAGCGCGAAGACCGGGGGCAGCAGGGTCGCGGCCGGGTGGAGTGATGGTGGCGTCGGCATGATCGGCAAGTCCTACGACGGCACCATCGCCAACGGGGTGGCCGCGACCGGGGTGGCCGGGCTCAAGACCATCGTGCCGATTTCGGCGATCAGTTCCTGGTATGACTATTACCGGTCCGACGGGGCGACGTTCGGGTTCGATCCGGAGGGGCTCGCGCGGACTGTCGAACGGCGCAATGGCGGGCAGGATTGTTCGGCGGAGAACCGGAAACTTGCCAAGGGGGCTACTCCGGATGGTGACTACGGGCCGTTCTGGGGTGAGCGGGACTATGTGGCGAAGGCTCGGAACGTGCGGGCCAGTGTGTTTGTGTCGCACGGGGTCAATGATCTGAATGTCAAAACGATCAATTTCGGGCAGTGGTGGGATGCCCTTGCGGCGAATGGGGTTCAGCGCAAGATCTGGCTTTCACAGGCCGGGCATGTGGACCCGTTCGATTACCGCCGCGCCGAATGGGTGGAGACGCTGCAGCGGTGGTTTGACCACTATCTGAAGGGGGTCTCCAACGGCATCGAGCGGGAGCCGATGGCCAGTGTCGAGCGGGAGCCGGACCGGTGGGTGGATTCGGTGGCCTATCCGGCGCCGGGGGTGACGGCTACGGTGTTGCGGCCGCAGGTGGGCGGCACTGCTGGGGTGGGCACGCTTGGTACCGCGGCCGGGTCGGGTGTTGTTTCGTTCACCGACAATCCGAGCGTGGGGGAGGATGCGTGGGCGGCGGATCCGTCCGCTACGTCGGCGAATCGGGTGTTGTTCAGTACCGGTGCGTTGGGGGCGCCGGTGCAGGTTTCGGGCACCTCGTCGATTACCGTGACTGCGACGCCCAGCACGTCGTCGGCGCGGTTGTCCGCGTTGCTGGTGGATTACGGTCCGGCGACCATTCGCAATTTCTCCGGTCCGGGGGAAGGGATTGTGACCGGTACGGAGAGGACGTGCTGGGGTTCCAGTACTGCCGTCGACAGTGCGTGTTATCTCGTGACCAGTGCTGATTCGGCGAAGGTGGATTACACGATCATCAGCCGGGGGTGGGCGGATCTGGCGAATTACCGGTCGTTGAGCCATGAGACGAAGCTGACGCCGGGGAAGGCGTATTCGATGACGTTCCGGCTGGCGAGTACTGATCACGTCGTTCCGGCCGGGCATCGGCTGGCGTTGATCATCGGGGGTACGGACGGGGATTTCCTTGCCGGGCCGGGGGTGCCGCCGAAGCTGACGGTTGATGTGGCTGGGACGTTGGTGCGGGTTCCGGTGGTGGGGTCGATTCCGGTGCGGGCTCCGGAGGAGGCTTCGTCGGCAGGATCGCAGGCGTACGTTCGTTCTGACGTTCCGCTTGATCTGCGGTGATGTTCCGGTGGGTTCCGCTTTTGGGGAATTGTTGCGGTGGGTGCAGGGCCGGGACTGGGTGCCGGGTCTCGGCGGGTGCGCCCGGTTGCGGTGGGGTGGTGGGGGAAGGCTGTGAAGGGAACCATGAGGGAATTAGATTCCGTGATGGTTCCCTTCACGGACTGTCAGTTGCTGGTACTGCTTGCTTTGCGGTTGTCTTGCGGTGTAAGGCTTTTGCGATCGGTTCCACTACCCGGGCGGCGGTTGGGCCCAGGATTGCCATCAGTAGTACATAAGCCGTTGCCAGTGCGGCCAGTTCGCCTTCCACTGCGCCTGCCGCTACCGCCAGGCCTGCGATCACGATGGAGAACTCTCCGCGGGCTACCAGTGCGGCTCCGGCTCGGGCTCGGCCAAGGCGGCCGATCTTCTGTCTTCTTGCGGCCCACCAGCCGGTGGCCACCTTGGTCAGGGTGGTCACCACCGCCAGGATTGCGGCCCAGCCCAGTACCGGCGGGATCGACGCCGGGTTGGTGTTCAGGCCGAATACCACGAAAAACACTGCCGCGAACAGGTCTCGCAAGGGTTCCAGCAGGCGGGTCGCGTTGTGGGCGGTCGAGCCGGATACTGCGATGCCCAGCAGGAATGCGCCGACGGCGGCCGATACCTGCATTGCCGACGCGATTCCCGCCACGAGCAGTGCTGCGCCCAGGATTTTGAGCAGGAATACCTCGCGGTCGTCGCTGTCCACCAGTGCTGACACGTACCTGCCGAACTTCAGTGCGATCACCAGCACCACGGTGATCACCAGCAGCGAGATTCCCACCGCTTCCAGTCCGCCCAGCAGGCTCACGCCGCCCAGGATTGCGGTGAGGATCGGGAGGTACAGGGCCATCACCAGGTCCTCGAAGACGAGGATCGACAGCACTACCGGGGTTTCCCGGTTACCGAGCCGACCTAGGTCGCCGAGGACTTTTGCGACGATGCCGGACGACGAGATGTACGTGACTCCGGCCATGACGATCGCGCCGACCGGGCCCCAGCCCAGCAGGAGCGCGACCGCGGCGCCCGGGGCCGCGTTCAGCACGATGTCGACGAGGCCTGCGGTCCAGGATCGGCGCAGGCCGGTGAAAAGCTCAGCGGCGGAATACTCCAGGCCGAGCAGCAGCAGCAGCAGCACCACGCCGATTTCGCTGGCGAGGTGGGTGAAATCGCCGATGTCGGTGAGCGGGATCAGACCGCCCGAACCGAAGCACAGGCCGCCGAGCAGGTACAGCGGGATGGGGGAGAGGCCGATGCGTCCGGCGAGCCTCCCGAGCACGCCGAGGACGAAGAAGACAGCACCGAGTTCGATCAGCGAAAGTGCGGTGTGCCCCATCAGCCGTGCTTGAGGATCTTGGCGGCGGCCTCCAGGCCTTCGGACGTGCCGACGGCGACGAGCAGGTCTCCCGCGGTGAAGAGGAAGTCCGGCGTCGGCGACGGGTGTACCTGTCCGGCGCGCATCACCGCGACCACCGAAACACTCGTCCGCGTGCGCATCGCCGTGTCGCCCAGTGAACGGCCGTCGAAGGGGCTTTCCGAGGTGATCGGCAGCTGCTTCGTGTTGATCCCCGGCAGCTCACGGTGTTCCTCGTTCAGCTGAGCGACCAGCTGCGGCGCGCCGAGCAGGTTGGCGAGCGCGCCCGCTTCGTCCGGGGTCAGCGGCAGGGACGCGAGGCACGCGTCCGGGTCGTCCGACTTGGACACGATCAGCTCGATCTTGCCGTCCCGCTGGGTGACCACTCCGATCCGGCGCCCGGCGCGGGTGGCGAAGTCCTTGCGGACCCCGATTCCGGGAAGGGGGGTGACTTCGACGTTCACTCTGCCAAGGTAACCCATTGTCCGATTCGCCGAGTTCAGCCCGGCGGGGACGGCGCGGGAACGGCAGAGCCGCCTGACCGCCCGCGGGGGGCGCCGGGCACAATGAGCGACGGTCCGGGAACAAGAGCACACGCGAGGAGAGAATCGGTGACGGGAGCCCTACGTGGGGTGGTTGCGCTGGACGGCCCGTCGGGAACCGGCAAGACCACGGTGGCGCGCAAGCTCGCCGGCCGGCTGAGCGCGCGCTATCTCGACACCGGCGCGATGTACCGCGTGGTCACGCTGGCCGTGCTGCGCGCGGGCACCAACCCGGACGACCTGGGCGCGGTCGGGCACCTCGCGCACGACGTCGAGTTCTCCCTCGGCACCGACCCCGAAAAGCCGGACGTGCGGCTCGCGGGGGAGGACGTCGCGGCGGAGATCCGCGGGCCCGAGGTGACCCGCGCGGTGTCGGCAGTGTCTTCCGTGCCGCAGGTGCGGGAAGTGCTGGTCGCCCGTCAGCGCCGGATGATCGCCGACGTCCTCGCCGACACCGGCGGCATCGTCGTGGAAGGCCGCGACATCGGCACCACCGTGGCGCCCGAATCGCCGCTGAAGGTGTACCTCACCGCGTCGGCCGACGTCCGAGCCGCGCGCCGGAGCAACCAGGACACCGCGGCCGGGCGCAGTTCGAGCGTCGAGGCCGCGCGCGAGTCCGTCGAGCGCCGCGACCGGCTCGACTCCACCCGGGCCGCCTCGCCGCTGCGGGCGGCCGAGGACGCGGTGCCGGTCGATACGTCCGAGCTCACCATCGACCAGGTGATCGTGGCGCTGACCGAGCTCGCCCGCCGCCGCGGCCTGCTCGGCGACTGCCCCGCCGCACCGGCCGGTGCGACCGGAGCCGGGGTCACGACGTGAGCGGCGCTCTGCCGGAGGGCGCGAGCGGCCTCCTCAACGACATCGGGCGGCTGTCCGGCCGGTACTATCTGCGTCCGGCGTTCCGGATCCGCGTGCACCGCCGCGACCGGGTGCCCGCCGACGGCCCGCTCGTGGTGATCGCGAACCACAGCTCGAACGTCGACCCGCAGCTGGTCATCGGAATGCTTCCGCGACGCAGCGCGTTCTTGGCCAAGGCCGAGCTGTTCCACGGCATCGGCGGCTGGTTCCTGCGGGCGATCGGCCAGATCCCGGTGCGCCGGGGCGAGATCGACCGGACGCCGCTGACCACGGCGGTCGGCGTGCTCAAGGCCGGGGGTGCGATCGGGATCTTCCCGGAAGGGACCCGCGGCGAGGGCGACGTCGGGGCCGCGGAGCGCGGTGCGGCGTGGCTCGTGCGGGCGTCGGGAGCCATGGTGCTGCCGATCGCCGTGCGCGGCACCCGGAAACCGGCCGACGGCAAACGGCGCTGGCGCCCGCGCGTGGACCTCCTCTTCGGGGAGCCGTTCGCGCTGAAGGTCGGTCCCGGCCGGAAGGGGCTGGACCAGGGCACCGAGGAGCTTCGTACGCGGCTTGCGGAGCTTGTGCAGACTTTGGACGAAACGCGTGCCGGACTCGGCACGCGGTAGGTGAAGTGGGAAAAGATGACAGGGTTTGACGCCGCCTCCGCGGCGGGGAGTACGTCGGCGGGGTTTGACGCCGCCGAAAACGCGGTGGACGGGCTGGGCGAGGTCGACGGGACCTGGTCCGACGAGTCCGAGTTCGCGGCGCTCGACGCGCGGATCGAGGCGGAGGAAGCCGAAGGTGCGGCCGCCGCCGCGCAGCCGGTGCTGGCCGTGGTGGGCAGGCCGAACGTGGGCAAGTCCACGCTGGTCAACCGCATCCTCGGCCGGCGTGAGGCGGTGGTCCAGGACGTGCCGGGCGTGACGCGGGACCGGGTCGCCTACGACGCGTACTGGGCCGGTCGCCGGTTCACGCTCGTCGACACCGGCGGCTGGGAGCCCGACGCCACCGGCCTGCAGGCCGCGGTCGCCGCGCAGGCCGAGCTGGCCATGCAGACCGCCGACGCGGTGCTGCTGGTGATCGACGCGACAGTGGGCGCCACCACCACCGACGAGGCCGTCGCGCGGGTGCTGCGGCGCTCGAAGAAACCGGTGCTGCTGGCCGCGAACAAGGTCGACGACGACCGGCTGCTGGCCGACACCGCGTCGCTCTGGTCGCTCGGCCTCGGTGAGCCGTATCCGGTCAGCGCGCTGCACGGCCGCAGCTCGGGTGACCTGCTCGACGCCATCATGGCCGCGCTGCCGTCCGCGCCGCGCGAGGCGGGTGCCGTCACGTCGGGTCCGCGCCGGGTGGCGCTGGTGGGGAAGCCGAACGTCGGGAAGTCCAGCCTGCTCAACCGGCTCGCCGGGGAGCAGCGCTCGGTGGTCGACGCCGTCGCCGGGACCACGGTCGACCCGGTGGACTCGCTGGTCGAGCTGGACGGCGAGGTCTGGCGGTTCGTGGACACCGCGGGCCTGCGCAAACGCGTCAACTCGGCCAGCGGCGCGGAGTACTACGCCTCGCTGCGGACCAAGACCGCGATCGACGCGGCCGAGGTCGCGATCGTGCTGCTGGACGCCGCCGAGCCGCTGTCCGAACAGGACCTGCGGGTGCTCACGATGGTGGTCGAGGCGGGCCGCGCGTGCGTGCTGGCGTTCAACAAGTGGGACCTGGTCGACGAGGACCGCCGGCACGCCATGGTGCGTGAGCTGGATCGCGGTCTCGTGCGCGTGCCGTGGGCGGAGAAGGTGAACATCTCCGCGCTCACCGGGCGTTCGGTGCGCAAGCTGGCGCCTGCGCTGCGTACCGCGCTCACGTCGTGGGACCAGCGCGTTTCCACTGGTCAGCTCAACGGCTGGCTGTCCGACCTCATCGCGGCCACGCCGCCGCCGGTGCGCAGCGGCAAGCAGCCGAAGGTGCTGTTCGCGACGCAGGCCGGGATCCGCCCGCCGACGCTCGTGCTGTTCACCACCGGCTTCCTGGAGGCCGGGTACCGCCGCTTCATCGAGCGCAAGTTCCGCGAGCAGTTCGGATTCGCGGGCAGTCCCGTCCGGGTGAACGTGCGGGTGCGCGAGAAAAAGCAGAAGCCGAAAACCGGCGGGAAGGCGGCCCGCCGCCGCTGATCCGGACCGAAGTCCGTGAAGGGAACCATGAGGGAATCAGATTCCGTGATGGTTCCCTTCACGGACTTGCACCGGTGACGTCCGACACGCGGTCGTGACCCTGCCGCGACCTGGGGTACATCGGCGCGTAAGGTGGACGGTCGCTACGGGCGCCTCATTCGGACGGCAGGCCCGAATGACACTCGCGAAGGGTGATGATGGGCTTGCGTGCCCGGAGTTCGATCCTGTCCACGTGGTTCCGGAAACCCGGGGCGCGCCCGGCTGCCGAGGTGGTCCGGTGACGGTCACCGCCGAACCCGGCAGCACGGTCGCCCTCACCAGGGCGGTCGAAGCCGCGCTCGACCCGGCGCTCTTCGCGTCCGAGACCACCACCGCGCAGCGCACCCTGCTGGACATCCTGGCCACCACGGCCGAGCGGCACCCGAACGCGCCCGCGCTCGACGACGGCACCGGCGCGCTGAGCTACCGCCGGCTGATGGAGGAAATCGACGTCTACGCCCGCCGCCTGCGGGAGCACGGCGTCGGCCTCGGTGACCGCGTCGGGATCCGGATTTCCTCTGGTACCGCCGAGCTGTACATCGCAATCCTGGCCACGCTCACCGTCGGTGCGGCGTACGTGCCGGTCGACGCGGACGACCCGGACGAGCGCGCCGACCTGGTGTTCGGCGAGGCCGGGGTGGCGGCGGTCGCCACCGACGGCGCCATCACGGTGTCCGGGACGCCCGGTGGCCGCGAAGGCCGCCCCGGTCCGTCCGACGACGCGTGGATCATTTTCACCTCCGGCTCCACCGGCAAGCCGAAGGGCGTCGCGGTCACGCATGCCTCGGCGGCGGCCTTTGTGGACGCCGAAGCTCAGCTTTTCCTCGCTGACGAGCCGATCGGCCCCGGCGACCGGGTGCTGGCCGGGCTCAGCGTGGCGTTCGATGCTTCCTGCGAAGAGATGTGGCTCGCCTGGCGGCACGGTGCCTGCCTGGTACCCGCTCCGCGCGCGCTGGTGCGTACGGGCGTGGACCTGGGGCCGTGGCTGGTCGCGCAGGGCATCACGGTGGTGTCCACGGTGCCGACGCTCGCCGCGCTGTGGCCCGCCGACGCGCTGGAAGACGTACGGCTGCTCATTTTCGGCGGCGAAGCGTGCCCGCCGGAGCTGGCCGAGCGGGTGGCCGTCGAGGGGCGCGAGGTGTGGAACACCTACGGCCCCACCGAAGCCACTGTTGTCGCGTGTGCCGCGCAGATGACCGGCGAGGGTCCGGTGCGCATCGGCCTGCCGCTCGCGGGCTGGCAGCTGGCCGTGGTGAACGAGGACGGCGAGCCGGTCGCCATGGGCGAAACCGGCGAGCTGGTCATCGGCGGCGTCGGGCTCGCGCGCTACCTCGACGCGGAGAAGGACGCGGAGAAGTTCGCGCCGCTGCCCTCGCTCGGCTGGGAACGTGCTTACCGCAGCGGTGACATGGTCCGCGCGGAGTCCGAAGGCCTGCTGTTCCTCGGGCGGCTCGACGAGCAGATCAAGCTCGGCGGCCGCCGGATCGAGCTGGGCGAGGTCGACGCCGCGCTGCAGGCGCTGCCCGGCGTGCGCGGCGCGGCTGCCGCCGTGCGTCGTACCAAGGCGGGCAACCAGGTCTTGGTCGGCTATCTCGTCACCGAAGACGGCGAAGCCCTCGACTCGGACGACGCCGCCACCCGCCTGCGTGCGCAGCTGCCTGCCGCGCTGGTGCCGTTGCTGGCGACGGTGGACGACCTGCCGACGCGTACGTCCGGCAAGGTCGACCGCGCCGCGCTGCCTTGGCCACTGTCCACTGTGGACGCAAGTGCGGCCGGGCTGTCGCCCACCGAGGGGTGGCTCGCCGAGGGCTGGAGCGAGATTCTCGGCGTGTCGGTGAGCAACCCCGACGCCGATTTCTTCACCCATGGCGGCGGCAGCCTCACCGCGGCGCAGCTCATCGCGCGCATCCGCACCCGGCACCCCGAGGTGTCGGTCAGCGACATCTACCAGCACCCGAAGCTCGGCGCACTGGCCGCGAAGCTCGACGCGCTGAGCGGCGAGCAGACCGAACGCCGTGACATCGCGCCGACGCCGCGCCGGGCCGGGGTCGTGCAGACCCTGCTGATGGTGCCGCTCATGGGTCTCGTCGGGTTGCGCTGGGCGACGCTCGCGGCCGCGGCCTCGAATGTGCTGGCGCTGCTGGGGGTTTCCTGGGCGCCGACGCTGAACTGGGCGTGGCTCGCGCTCGCGTGGCTCGTGCTCTTCACCCCGGCCGGGCGGATCGCCATCGCCGCGGGCGGCGCGCGCGTGCTGCTGTCCGGGGTGCGCCCCGGTACGTATCCGCGCGGCGGGAGTGTCCACTTGCGACTGTGGACCGCCGAGAAGCTGGCCGAGTTCAGCGGTGCGGACAGCGTCGCCGGTGCGTCGTGGATGACCACGTACGCCAAGGCTTTGGGCGCGCGCATCGGCAAGGACGTAGACCTGCATTCGCCGCCGCCGGTCACCGGGTTCCTCAAGCTGGGCCGCGGCGCCGCGGTGGAGCCCGAGGTCGACCTGTCGGGTAGCTGGGTCGACGGCGACGTCGTGCACATCGGCAAGGTGCGGATCGGCGCCGAGGCGCGCGTCGGGTCGCGGAGCACGTTGTTCCCCGGCAGCCGCATCGGCAAGGGCGCGGAGATCGCCGCCGGGTCGACTGTGCGTGGTGCGGTCCCGGCCGGTCAGCGCTGGGCCGGGTCGCCCGCGGTGCGCTCGGGCAAGGACGTGAAGGACGCGCTGAAGTGGCCGTCGAGCCGCCCGCCGCGGTCGCGGTTCTGGGCCTCGGTGTACGGCGCGACCTCGGTGTTTCTCGGTCTGCTGCCCGGGATCGCGGCGCTGCCGGGGGTCTTGGTGATCGGGTACGCGGTCGCCGGAACCCCGAGCCTGGGCGCGGCGCTCGGACAGGCGCTGCTGTTCGTGCCGCTGGCCACGGTTGCGTATTTCGTGACGTACGCGCTGCTGGTGCTGGCCGGAGTCCGCGCGCTGGGTGTCGGCATGGTCGAGGGGTACCACCCGGTACACGGCCGCGTCGCCTGGCAGGTGTGGGCCACCGAACGCCTCATGGGGATGGCCCGCGAAGGCCTGTTCCCGTTGTACGCCAGCCTGTTCACGCCGGTGTGGCTGCGGCTGCTCGGCGCGAAGGTGGGCCGGAACGTCGAGGCGTCCACCGTGCTCGCGCTGCCCAAGATGACCAAAGTGGACAGTGGCGCGTTCCTGGCCGACGACACGATGGTTGCCACCTACGAGCTGGGGCACGGCTGGCTGCACGCGGCCCCGGCGCGGATCGGCAAGCAGGCGTTCCTGGGCAACTCGGGGATGACCGCGCCGGGCCGTTCGGTGCCGAAGCGCGGGCTGGTCGGGGTGCTGTCGTCCACGCCGGCGAAGGCGAAGAAGGGCTCGTCGTACCTGGGCATGCCGCCGCTGCCGGTGCGCCGCGCGGTGGAGGAAAGTGACACGAGCCGCACGTACACGCCGCCGCTGCACCTCAAGGCGGCGCGGGCGCTGGTCGAGCTGTGCCGGATCCTGCCGGTGATGTGCGGGGTCGCGCTCACCGTCGGCGTCGCCGCCGCGTTGCTGGCGCTGGCGTCGTGGGGTGGCTTCTTGGTGGCTGCACTGCTGGCCGGGCCGGTGCTGCTGGCCGCCGGCATCGTCGCGGCGCTCACCGCGACGGCCGCGAAATGGCTGCTGGTCGGCAAGTTCCGCGAGATCGACCACCCGCTGTGGAGCTCGTTCGTCTGGCGCAACGAGCTGGCCGACACGTTCGTCGAGGCGCTCGCGGTGCCGTGGCTGATCGGGTCGATCGGCGGCACGCCGCTGCTCACCGCGTGGCTGCGCACGATGGGGGTGCAGGTCGGCCGTGGCGTGTGGCTCGAGACGTACTGGCTGCCGGAGTCGGACCTGGTCCGGCTGGGCGACGGTGCGACGATCAACCGCGGCTGCGTGGTCCAGACCCATCTGTTCCACGACCGGATCATGACGATGTCGCGCGTGACGCTGGAAGAGGGCGCGACCCTCGGCCCGCATGGGATCGTGCTGCCGGGCGCGAGCATCGGCGCGCGGACGACGGTGGGCCCGGGCTCGCTCGTCACCCGCGGCGACGCGGTCCCGCCCGACTCGCGCTGGCTCGGCAATCCGATCTCGGCCTGGCGGCGGTGAGGGCACGACCATTGCGGAGCCCGTGTGCGCGCGTCATCCTGGAAAGGATCACGGCGGGCGAAGGCGGGGTTCGGTGCGGATAAACGGGAAAGCGGCCGCCCCGGGTGCGGGCACCTCGGGCGACGCGTACCTCCCCGAGCACGGCAACGGGGGTTACCGGGTCCGGCACTACGATCTCGACCTCGATTACCGCATCGGCCCCAACCGCCTGTCGGCGACGGCAGTGCTCACGTGCGTGGCCACCCAGGCACTTTCGCGCCTGACGCTCGATTTCGGCGAGTTCCGGGTGTCTCGCGTCCTGGTCGACGGCAAACCGGCGAAGTACCTGCGGCGCGGGTTGAAACTGCAGGTCAAGCCGGTGCGCTCGGTGCCGTCCGGCGCGGAGTTCCGGGTGGAGATCCGGTACGCGGGCAACCCGAAACCGGTACCGAGCCGCTGGGGCGACATCGGCTGGGACGAGCTCACCGACGGCGCACTGGTGGCCAGCCAGCCGGTCGGGGCACCGTCGTGGTTCCCGTGCAACGACCATCCGGGTGACAAGGCGAGCTACCGGGTGAATGTAGCCACGTCGTCGCCGTATCTCGTTGCGGTGACGGGAAATCTCGTGTCCCGCTACCAGTCGGCAAGCACGACGAGATGGGTGTTCGAACGCCCGGAACCCACCGCGACGTACCTGATGAGCGTGCAGATCGGCCGGTACGAGGACCTCGCGCTGACAGGTTCGGCGTGGGTCCCGGAGACGGGCGCCGAGCCGCGCGGGGTCGTGCAGCGAGCCGCCGTACCCCCGCGCCTGCGCCGCCCGTTCGCCCGGGATTTCGCCCGGCAAGGCCAGATGATGGACGCGCTGGAGGGCTGGTTCGGACCGTACCCGTTCGGCGAGTACGTAGTGGTCGTGACCGACGACGACCTGGACGACCCGATCGAAGCACAGGGCATGGCGATCTTCGGCGCCAACCACGTCGACGGCAGGCGCACGCACGAGCGGCTGGTGGTGCACGAGCTGGCGCACCAATGGTTCGGCAACAGCCTGACGGTCGCCGATTGGCGCCACATTTGGCTCAACGAAGGGTTTGCCACCTACACGGAGTGGCTGTGGTCGGAGGTTTCCGGCGGCGAATCGACGGAGGCGCTGGCCCGTGCGTGGTACCTGCGCATGCGTGCCAAGCCCGCGGATGTGACGATCGGTGACCCCGGGGTGGGCCGGATGTTCGACGAGCGGGTGTACAAACGCGGAGCCCTCACCCTGCACGCCTTACGCGGCGAAATCGGCGACCCGGCTTTCTTCGCACTGGTGAAGGCGTGGGCAGAAGAAAACCGCCACGGGACGGTGACGACAGCACAGTTCGTCACCGCAGCGGAGTCTTACGCCGGACGCCCACTGGACACTTTCTTCACCGCCTGGCTCGACCGCCCGGCACTGCCGCCCCTGTGACGACTTCCGTGAAGGGAACCTTCACGGAATCAGATTCCCTCATGGTTCCCTTCACGGACTTCAAGATCAGCGGGCGAGGAGGGTACGGAGAGCGTCCAGCAGGCCGGTTTCCGGCGCGGAGGTCCGGCGCCAGGCGACGTAGCCGTCCGGACGCACGAGCAGGCAGCCGTCTTCCTCGATGCCGCTCACCCGGGCCCAATCGCCGTACGAATCGCGCGCTTCCGGCGAACCGATGGTCACCACCCGCAGGTCCAGCCCGAGCTCGGCACCGGCTTTCGCGGCAGCGTCGAGCCAGGTGCCGGTGAGCCCGGTGACGACGGTCCACCGGCCGCGCCCGACCAAGTCCAAAGTGGACATCCGATGCCCGTCCGCGCCGACGAGCCACACATGCGGCAGTTTCGCGCCCGGCGCGGTGGTCGGCCGGTGGTACAGCTCGGGGTCCCGTTCCGTCGCCGGTTCCCCGACATCGGCCAGCACCGCACCCGACACGTACCGCTGGTCCATCTCGACCCCGTGTGCGTTGAACTCGTAGTTCTTCAGCTCGATGGCCTTCTGCAGCTCCTTCCGCCGCTTCGCACCCTCGGCCGTCGGTGCCGCGCAGGCGGCCAGACCGGCGGTGATGCCGTCGGCGTCGGTGCCCCCGTCGATCCCCAGCGCAGCGAAAATCGGGCCGAACTGGTCGCGGCTGAGATTCGCCCGGTCCACGATCTGCTTACCCACCGGCGCCCGCTCCGCCGAGTAACTGCCGAGCAACCCCTCCCCGGCCTCCCCGCGGATGACCGTCGCCAGCTTCCACGCCAGGTTGTACGAATCCTGCACCGAAGTATTCGACCCAAGCCCGTTCGACGGCGGATGCCGATGCACCGCATCCCCCACGCAAAACACCCGCCCGGCCGAATACTGCGTGGCGTAACTGTGGTTGACCGTCCACAGCGAAGTGGACGTGATCTCCACCGGCAGCTCCGGCGCACCGACGAGATCGCGCACGATCCGCGTGGCCTCCTCGACGTCGACTTCCGGCGGCGGCTGCGCGATGTCGTACCCCCAGGTCAGCAGCCATTCGTTCCACGGCCGGACCATCCGCACCAGCCCCATCCCGATCCCGCCGAGATGCGCGCCCGGCCGCATCACCCAGTACAGGACGCTCGGCCGGTGCGCGACGTACTCGGTCAGATCGGCGGTGAACGTGATGTTCATGCTGCCCGCCTTGCCGATCTGCCCGTCGATCGGCAACCCGGCCTGCTCGGCGACCCGGCTGCGCGCTCCGTCCGCGCCGATCAGATACCGCACCCGCAACGTGAACTCATCGCCTCGGACGCGGTCGAGCAGCCGCGCGGTGACCCCGTCCGCATCCTGGGCGAAGTCGAGAAACTCCGTATCCAGCCGCAGTTTCGCTCCGCGTGCAGCGGCATTCGTGGCCAGGATCGGCTCGAGGTACGTCTGCGGCAGGTCGATCATGTGGCACGGGCTCGCCGCGCTGTACTCGGTGGCCGACCGGTCCGCGGTGCCCCAGCTGGCGATCCGGCCGATCTCGTCCCCAGCGAGCGACGTGCACAGCACAGTGTCGCCCATCAGCTCCGGGGGAGTGCCCTGTGCGAGCGCCTGGTCCTCGATTCCGAGGTCGTGCAACACTTCCATGGTGCGCTGGTTGGTGATGTGCGCCCGCGGGGTGTGCGCCATCCAGCCGTACTTGGTGGCGAGTACGGTGCGCACGCCGTAGGTGGCCAGCAGCAGCGCGGCCGACCCGCCGGCCGGGCCGCTGCCGATCACGAGTACGTCGGTGTCGTAAGGCGTCATGGTGGGGTTCCCGGAGTCAGGCGGGGGAGATGCGGAAGGTGAACTCGAGACGGCGCCAGGGTTCGCGCCCGTCCGGCGCCGGGCCGCTCTGCTCGGCGAAGTCGACGATCAGGCCGTCCTTCACGCCGAACACGGTGTCCGAATCGAGGTAGTCGCCGCCGCGGACGAAGAGCTGCGTCACGAGCGTCCGGTACCCAGGTTTGGCGATCATGAAATGCACGTGCGGGGCGCGGAAGGGATGCCGCTCCACCGCGTCCAGCATCTTGCCGACCGGGCCGTCGTCCGGAATCGGGTACGCTGACGGCACGATCGTCCAGAACCGCAGCCTGCCCTCGCCGTCGGTGCGGAACCGCGCGCGCAGCACCGGACCGTCCACGTCGGGCAGCTGCACGTCGTAGAAACCGTCCTCATTGGACTGCCAGACGTCCACGACCGCGTCCGCCACCGGGGTGCCGTCCGGTTCGGTGACCTGAATGTCGGTCCACAATGGAGTACCGGGCAGCCCGGCGCCGAGGTCGGCACCCTGCTCGGTTTCCGGCGGGCCTTCGACGTAGAACGGGCCGAGCACGGCCGACGGCGTGGTGTCCGGCGTACGCGAGTTCGTGAGCACGTCCACCACGCTCGACACGCCGAGGGTGTCCGACAGCAGGATGAACTCCTGCCGCGTGTCGGAGCTGATCTGCCCGGTACGGGTGAGGAAACCGATCGCGTACTCCCATTCGTCCTGGGTGAGATCGGTGCGCACGACGTACGAATGCAGCGTCCGGACCAGCTCGGTCAGCAGCGCGCGCAGCCGCGGATCGGGGGTGGCCGCGAAGCTGTCCACGACCTCCTGGGTGAGCCCGCGCAGATCCGGCGGCGTGCCCTGGGCCGGGGCCGGCCGGGTGCCCGCCCATGCCTGGCGGAGCACGTCCTCGATGCCGTCGCGGGTGAGCTCACGGGGGTTCGGGTACGGCGTGGCGGTGGCGATCTCCGCGGCCTTGGCGAGATCGCCTTCCTCGAGACCGAGGTCAGCGAGCGAATGCGGGACCGGCAGGCTCGCGACGAGGTCGAAGACACCGGTCGGCGCGTCCGGGGCGCCGAGCGCCTCGGCGACCCGTTTCATCGCCTCCGGAGCGGCCGGAGCGTTGTACGCCATCGCGTGCGCCAGGACGATCGTGTGCGTTTCCGCGTGGGGCACGGAAAAACTGCCGCCGAGGGTGTGGCACAGCTTGTGGTGCAGGCCCATCCCGACCGAGCCGAGGCACGAACCGGACAGCCACGCGGCGCGCAGGGCGTCGGTGCGAGCGTCCACATCGGACGGATCGGCGGCGAGCCGCGGCAGCGCGGACGCGAGCAGCCGGATCGCTTCGAGCGCGAACCGGTCCACCACCGGGTTCGCCTGCGCCGAGTACAGCGCCTCGACCGCGTGCGCCATCGCGTTGACGCCGCTGGTCAGCGAGGTGGCGACGGGCAGGCCGAGCGTGAGGTCGACGTCGTACACGACCACCTCGGGCAGCACCTTCGGCGACGACCGGGTGGTCTTGCGCCCGTTCTCGGTCTCGCCGACGACCGGCGTCATCTCGGACCCGGCATAGGTGGTGGGCACGATGATCTGCGGGAGGTCGGTGCGCAGGGCCAGCGCCTTGGCGAGCCCGGTCGCGGACCCGCCGCCGATCGCCACGACGCAGTCCACGTTGTGTTCGGTGGCCACGGCGAGCGCCCGCTCGGTGACCTCGACCGGGGTGTGCTGGGCGGGCTCGCCGAAACGCGCGGCGAGCAGCGGGCCCAGTGCGTCGGCGGTGCGGGAGGCAGCGTCGGCCGCGGACCTCCCGGCGACCAGCAGCACCCGGCCGGCGCCGAGACGCCGTACCTCGTCGGGGACGGCGGACAGCGTGCCGCTGCCGAACACGACCCGGGCCGGGTTGGCGGTGTAGGTGAACATCAACGGTCCTTCCACGCGGATACCCCGATTATCCGGGCACCGCCGTCCGGGCGCCTGCACGAACGTGCCGCGCGTCCGGCACGAAACGCGCGCGTCAGGCGTCGCGGCGCAGGGCTGCGGGCGTGGTACCCAGTTGTGCGCGCAGAACCCGGGTGAGGTGTTCCTGGTGGGAGAAGCCGCAGCGGACCGCGATCTCGGCGATCGGTTCGGTGCCGGTACGCAGGAGCAACGCGGCCTGCTCGACGCGCAGCCGGAGCAGGTAGCGGTGGGGCGGCAGGCCGGTGCGGGCCTTGAACCGGCGGGCGAACCGGCTGACGCTCAGCCCAGCCGCCGCGGCCAGCTCGGTCAGCCCGAGCGGCTCGGCCAGGCGCTCACTCATCAGCTCGCGCACGCTGTCGAACTGGCGATCTGTGAGGGCGGTGGCGGGCCGCGGTTCGTCGAGGACGGCTCGTCCGGCGCGATGTTTGCGCGCCAGCTGCGCAGCGAGCAGGGTGCCGAGCTGGTCGGCGTACGCGCGGGCGCCGGGCTCCCAGTCGCGGACCACGCCGTCGAGCGCGAGGACCAGCTGTTCCAGCAGCGGGTCGACGATGCCGAGCTCGTCGGACAGGTGGATCGGCGCGTCGGACCCGGCGGCTTCCTGCACGGCCGAGTCGGGCAGGTACACATGCAGGGTTTCGAGCTCGCCGCCGAGCTCAACGGACAGTTCGCGGTGCGAGGGCTGCAGGAAGAGCCCGCCCGCCGGGATGCGGCGGCTGCGCACGGCCGCCGACCCGAGGTCGCGGCGCACCGTGACCGGACCGGCGAGGTGCAGGATCAGCTGGTGCGTGCGGGCAGGCCCGAACTCCGCGCGGTACGGCCGCTCGTGCTGCTTGGACAGGTAGATCCGGTCCCAGCCGAGGCCCGCGCTGGTGCGTTCCGGGTGGATCCACGGCAGGGAAAGGATGCCGTTGGTGTCGGCAGGTCCGAGCTCGCCCACGGCTCCCTCCTCGCCTTCGAGGTCCGCGGCTCAGGATAACCCGTCAGAGGGGGTTGAACTCGCCCAGCGGCGCCGTGCAGAACGGCCCGCCGACGTACTCTCCGGCGGGACCGGCGAGCTCCCCGGCGTAGATCTCGGCGTTGTCGTGCGATTTGTAGCCCAGCGCTTCGGCCTCGGCGAGCGAGTAAACACGGCGGGTGTTGTCGGACACGCCCCAGATCAACCGGTACCCGGGCGACGGCGTGGCGAGACAGGCTTCGAACAGCCGGGCCGCGTCGTCGGGGGACAGCCAGGTGACGAGACCGCGCGCACCGAGCGGTAGCGGAGTCTCGAAACACGAGCCGATGCGGATCACGATCACGTCCATGCCGAAGCGTGACGCGTACAGGCTGCCCAGCGCTTCGATCGCGGCTTTGCTGACGCCGTAATACGTATCGGGACGGGGGCTGGAGTCGGCAGTGAGGCCGTCCGGCCCGGCGTCGGCGTTGCGGCGGAAGCCGACAGCGTGGTTGCTCGACGCGAGAACGACCCGTCGGATCCCGGCCTCGCGGGCGGCTTCGAGCACCGTGTGCGTGCCGTTGATGTTGACGTCGAGCGTGGCTTCCCATGAGTTCTCACGGCTGTGCCCGCCGAGGTGGATCAGGGCGTCGGCACCGGCGCACGCGGTGGCCATCGCGGCGGGGTCGGTGACCGATCCGGTGACGAGTTCGACCGCCTCCCCGGGCTCGGCGGCGGGCTGTTCCGCGAGGTCAAGCAGGCGCAGCACCCGGTCCGGACGGCGTAACCGCGGCCGCATCAGGGTGCCGACGACTCCGGCCGCTCCGGTGATCAGCACACGCTGGGCAGACAATGGGAAGTCCTCTCCGGAGGGTCAGCGGATACCGGCGCGGCGCAGCTGCTGCCCGAGCTCGGCGGTGGTTTCGGCCAGCAGCTCGCCGACGCGTTCCACGTCGGCATCGGTGACCTTGCCCAGCGGCATCGAGCAGCTCATCGCGTCCGTGCCGGGGATGCGGTACGGGATCACGGCGGCCACACAGCGCACGCCGAGCGTGCCTTCCTCGCTCTCGGCCGCGTACCCGCGATCGCGCGTGCGCGCGAGGTCGGCGTGCAGTGCCGCGCGCGTGGTGATGGTGTTCGGGGTGAGCGCGGGGAGCTTGGCCGGGATGAGGTTTTCGATCTCGTCGTGGGTCAGCTCGGCCAGCAACGCCTTACCCAGCGCGGTCGCGTGCGCGGGCAGCGTGCGGCCGACGCGCGAGATCAGGTGCGTGGAGTGCTGTGACTCGCGCGTTTCCAGGTACACGACCTCGGTGCCGTTGAGTCGCGCGAAGTGCGCGGTGAAGCCGGTCTTCTCGCGGATGCGCTCCAGCGCTTCGGTGGCGTACGGGACGATGGCGTCGCGGTCCAGGTACGCCGTGCCGCAGATCAGCGCGCGTACGCCGAGCCGGTAGCGCGCGGAGTTCGCGTCGGCCTCCAGCCAGCCTGCGTCGAGCAGTGTGCGCAGCAGGCCGTGGAGGCTGGAGCGCGGGAAGCCGGTACGCGCGTGAAGGTCCGACAGCGAGAGCCACACGTCGTTCGCCGCGAAGGTTTCGATCAGATCGATGGCGCGCCGCGCGGACTTCACGCCTGCCGATTCTGTGCCTTCTGTGGGTTGCGTGGCGGGGTCCTGCTTCTGCGCCATGCACGTCCTCCGGGCGTTGACTTGTGAGTCCGGCCATATTAGCGTCCGGAACGACGTTCTTGTAGATGAACATAGTCACGATAACAGACTTCATTCAAGAATGTGAACATTGGAGCGGACACTGATGGCGCAGATCGAGCTGGACGGCCTCCTGGCGTTCCCGCTGACCCCGTTCACCGAAGACCTCGAGATCGGCCTCGACAGGTTCGCGGAGAACGTGGAAAGCCATGTGGCGGCTGGTGCGGGTGCGCTGTTCGTTGCGTGCGGGACGGGGGAGTTCAGCTCGCTTTCCGTCGGCGAAGTCGCGGCGCTGCTGGCGAAGGCGCGCGAGGTCGTGGCCGGTCGGGTACCGGTGTGGGTCGGGGCAGGCGGGGGTGCGGCCGCTGCGCGCGCGGGGGTTGCGGCGGCTCAGGCCGGGAACGCCGACGGGGTGCTGCTGCTCCCGCCGTACCTGGTCACCGGGCCGCCGGACGGGTTGGTCGACTACGTCCGTTACGCGATCGGCGACACCTCGGTGCCGGTGATCGTGTACCACCGCAGCACCGGCGTGTTCACTGCGGCGGCCGCGGCGAAGCTGCTGGATCTCCCGTCGGTGGTCGGGATCAAGGACGGTTACGGTGACGTCGAGGCGATGACCCGCATCGTCACCACCATCCGCGCGCTGGGTACCCCGCGGTCTGCGGAGTTCTTGTTCTTCAACGGATTGCCGACCGCCGAGGTGTCCGCGCAGGCGTACGCGGCGATCGGTGTCGCCCGGTATTCCTCGGCAGTGCATTGCTTCGCGCCGGAGATCGCGCACCGCTTCCACCGCGCGCTCGGCGAGAACGACACCGAGGTGATGGATGCACTGCTCGCCGGGTTCTACCTGCCGCTGGTCGCGTTGCGCGACGAGACGCCCGGCTTTGCGGTGTCGCTGGTGAAGGCGGCTGCCCGGCTGCGGGGGGACAAGGTCGGCACGGTCCGGCCACCGCTCGTGGAACCGACGGCCGAGCAGATCGACCGGCTCGGCAAGATCGTCGAGAACGGGTTCGCTGTGCTGAAGGGCCGCTGATGAGGATCCGGGACGTGGTGCTGACGCCGGTCGCGTTCGCGGATCCGCCGCTGCTCAACGTGATGGGCGTGCACGAGCCGTTCGCGCTGCGCAGTGTGGTGCAGCTGCGGTGCGACGACGGCGTGGTCGGCCTCGGCGAATCGTATGGCGATAGCGCGTTTCTCGGCGAGGTGCGCAAGGTGCTGCCGGAACTCGCCGGGCACGACGTGTTCGATCTGCCGGGGCTCAAGCGGATCGTCACGCGCACGCTGGCCGGGACCGTGCTGACCGACGAACACGGCCTGATCGGCGGGTTTTCGCTCCGCAAGACGGTCGCCAGCGTGTACTCGCTCTTCGAGGTCGCCTGCCTGGACGCGCAAGGGCAGTTTCTCGGCCGCCCGGTGAGTGACCTGCTCGGCGGAAAGACGCGGGACGCGGTCGAGTTCTCCGCGTACCTGTTCTACAAGTACGGCGCGCATCTCGGGTCCGAAGTGGACAGTTGGGGTGCGGTCGTGACGCCGGAGGCGCTCGTCGGCGAGGCGAAGCGGATGATCGGCGAGTACGGGTTCCGCTCGATCAAGCTCAAGGGCGGGGTTTTCGCGCCGGAGCTGGAAATCGAGAGCGTTCGCGAGCTGGCGTCGGAGTTTCCCGGGCATCCGCTGCGGATCGATCCGAATGCGGCGTGGACGGTCGCGACGAGCGTGCGGGTCGCCGCCGAACTCGACGGCGTGCTGGAGTACCTGGAGGACCCGACGCCCGGGATCGACGGGATGGCGCAGGTCGCGCGGGAAGCGAGCATGCCGTTGGCCACCAACATGTGTGTGGTGAACTTCGGCGATCTGGCGCCCGCGTTCCGGGCACAGGCGATCGGGGTGTTGTTGTCCGACCACCATTTCTGGGGCGGCTTGCGGGAAACGCAGGCGTTGTCGGTGGCGTGCGAGAGCTTCGGTGTCGGGCTGTCGATGCATTCCAACAGCCACCTCGGCATCAGCCTCGCCGCGATGGTGCACGTGGCGGCGGCGACCCCGCATTTGACCTATGCGTGCGACACGCACTGGCCGTGGAAAACGACCGATGTGATCGAGCCGGGCGTGCTTTCGTTCGCCGGTGGCGCGGTCGCGGTACCGGACGGGCCGGGGCTGGGGGTCACGCTCGACCGGGACGCGCTGGCTCGGGCGCACGAGGACTATGTCCGATGTGGACTGACCAGACGGGACGATGTGACGTACATGCGCCAGTACGTGCCCGGGTTCGAGCCGAACACGGCGAGGTGGTGACCCGGTGAAGGTGATCGGCTACGCGTATCCTTGGGATGTCACCGGTGATTTCGTCGAACGCGTGCTGGATCTCGGGGTGGACGAGGTCGCGGTGGCGTTGACCACAGCACGCGGGCGGCCACGCCGTGGTCGACGGAGCGCACGTCGGTGGTCGCGCGGACCGCGGCGATGTACCGGCCGGTGCGTCCGGACGCGTGGGCGGGTCGTTCGCTGGTACCGTCCACTCCGGACTGGACATCTCGGGACAGCGGCGGGGATGCGGTACGGCGGCTGAACGACGCCGGGATTCCAGCCGCCGGGTGGATTGTCCTCACGCATAATTCGCAGCTGGGTACGGCGTTCCCGGAACATGCCGTACGGAACTGCTTTGGCGAAACATACCCGTGGGCCTTGTGTCCGGCCCAGCCTGCGGTACGCGAGTACGCGGCGACGTTGGCCGCGGAAGCCGTTGCGGGGCTTGACCTTTCGTCGGTGATCTTGGAGGCGTGCGGGCAGCTGGGTGTGGTGCATCAACATCAGCACGAAAAGACCGATGGGGTGTGGGCACCGGCCGTCGCGCGGCTGTTGTCGATCTGTTGTTGCGATGCCTGCGCGGATGGTTTTGAGGTACGCGAAATCTTGCGTGACGAGGTCAGGCGGCTGGTTCGGACCGGTGATCTGTCGCTGACCGGGGACCGGTTGCCTGCCGCGTTGAAGGAGACGCTGCTGTCGGCGCGGCAACGGTCGACGGATGCGTTGCGAGCTGCTGTGCTGGACGTGCTCGACACCCGGATTGTGCTGCACGGCGCGCTCGACCCGTGGGTGACCGGCGCGTTACCCGGCCTCACCCCGGCCGCGGCCGACGACGTCGCGTCCGTTGTGCTGCCGAGCTGGGTGCCGGGTCAGGCGAGCGTTGATGCGGTTGCGGCGGCACGCAAGGCATTGCCGGTCCCGGTCGGGAGTTACGTCACGGCGGTCGGGGCGAGTCCGGTACCCGATATTGCGGCGTACGTGGCCGAGCTGGGCAAGGCGGGCGCCACTGAACTGCATCTCTACCACCTCGGTCTGGCCGGTCCCGCGCGCTGGCCGGACCTGCACGCCGCCACCGCGTCCGCGCACGCTTGTTGAGGAGAATCTGTTGCGCCTGCGAAATTCTGTGCCGGAGAATGTCGTTGCGGCTGCCCGGAATGCGGCGGGAAGCACTCCGGCCGAGCGTGCCGGGTGGCTGTCTGCCGTCGCCGATGCACTCGACGCTGCTGCCGACGAGCTGGTCCCGCTGGCGCACGAGGAAACCCACCTGCCGGTTGCGCCGCGGCTGACCGGGGAACTCGCGCGGACCACGTTCCAGCTCCGGCTGTTCGGCGAGGTACTGCGGGACGGCGGGTTCCTCGGCGCGACGGTCGACCACGCGGACCCGGGATGGCCGATGGGTGCGCGTCCGGACCTGCGCCGGGTGCTTGTCCCGCTCGGTCCGGTGCTCGTGTTCGCGGCGAGCAACTTCCCGTTCGCGTTCAGCGTCGCGGGCGGTGACACGGCTTCTGCGCTGGCCGCGGGCTGTCCGGTGGTGCTCAAGGCGCATCCGGGGCACGAGGGACTTTCGACGCGGACGGGTGAAATCGTCACGGCGGCACTCGCCGCGGCAGGTGCACCGGACGGGCTGTTCTCGGTGATCCACGGCGTCGAGGAGGGTGTCGCGGCGCTCAAGGATCCGCGGATTTCGGCGGCTGCGTTCACCGGTTCCGTGCCGGGCGGACGTGCGTTGTTCGACATTGCGGTGTCGCGGCCGGTGCCGATTCCGTTCTACGGCGAGCTGGGCAGTGTGAACCCGGTGGTCGTCACGCCGGGTGCGGTCGCCGCTCGGGGCGAGGCGGTGGCGGCGGGGTACGCGGGGTCGCTCAGCCTTGGCGCCGGACAGTTCTGCACGAAGCCTGGCCTGCTGTTCCTACCGGAAGGTCATGGTCTGGACGATGTTCTGCACACGGCTGTCGGCGCGATCGCGCGGCAGCGGCTGCTGAACGACCGCATCGCGTCCGGGTTCACGCAGAAGCTGGCGGAACTGCGGTCGGTGCCAGGTGTCGAGGTGCTGGTGGACGGCGATCAGCAGGACTTCGCGTTCGCGCCGAGCCTGTTCACGACCACTGCGGAGGAGTTCCTGGCGGGCGGTTCGGCGGTGCGCGAGGAGCACTTCGGCCCGGCGTCGCTCATCGTCACGTACCCCGGCCAGGCTGCGCTGATCGAGGTCCTCGACAGCCTGGAAGCTGGTCTCACCGCGACGGTGCACGGGGAAACTGGTGAAGCTGCGTACGTGCGTTCGCTGCTGCCTTCGCTGACACGCCTGGCGGGGCGGCTGCTGTGGAACGACTGGCCGACCGGTGTCACGGTGAGCTGGGCACAGCAGCACGGCGGCCCGTACCCGGCGACCACCGCGCCGACCACGACGTCGGTCGGGACGGCGGCCATCGAGCGCTTCCTGCGCCCGATCGCGTGGCAGGGCTTCCCGGACGCGTTGCTGCCGGAACCGTTGCAGGAAGCCAATCCCTGGCACTTGCCCCGTCGCGTCGATGGGCTCTCGCAAGCCGACCCCGGGAGGCACCGTCGATGCCCGTGAACCGCAGGACCGTGCTGCGTGGCGGCGCTCTCGCCGTCGCCACAGCGGCGCTGTCCCAGCCTGCCTTCGCGGCGGCCGATCCGTTGCGGCGGATCGTGACCGGCTATCGCGAGCTGCAGACCGGCATCAACCGTCCGTCGCCGGAGCGCTCGGCCGCGCTGATGAACCTTGGCCGGGTGGCGAAGTCGTACTACGACAGCATGTCCAGTTCTGGTCCATTGTGGACTGATCTGCCGCTGGGACCGGGCAGCGCTTACACCACGTCGATGTACGCGCGGCTGCGGGCGATTGCCGTCGACTGGGGGACTCCGGGTGGTGTTCTGGCAGGTGACCCGGAGGTGCTCAGCCGGGTCAAGAGCGCGCTGGAGCTGCTGTACGTCAACCAGTACCACCCGCAGGTCGAGGAGATCGGGAACTGGTACACGTACGAGATCGGCGTGCCGTACTACCTGCTCCACACGCTGGTCACGGTCGCCGATCACCTGACCGCGGACGAGCTGGCGCGGTACGTCAGCCCGATCAAGCGCTTCGTCGGGAACCCGAACCGGCGGGCGAACAACCCCACGGTGGTCGAAACCGGCGCGAACCGGGCGGACAAGGCGCTGATCGCGATCGTGTCCGGCGCGCTGACCGGCGACCCCGCATGGATCCGCACCGGCCTCGACGCGATCACCGACGTCGCGGGCGGCGGCGCGGCGAACGTCCTCGCTACGCAGTCCAAGGGGGACGGGTTCTACGCGGACGGTTCCTTCCTCCAGCACGACACGATCCCGTACCCCGGGCACTACGGCATCGTCCTGCTCACTGCGCTCGCCGGCACGATCCATGTCACCGACGGCACTGCGTACGCGCTGCCTGACGCTCTCAAGCAACAGGTGTACGCGTTGGTCGGCGACACGTTTGCGCCATTCGTGTACGCAGGCGCGCTGATGGAGCCGGTGCGCGGGCGGATGCTGTCGCGCCAGGGCGAGACTGCGCACGACATCGGACACCAGTTGACTGTCGCGACGCTCGTGCTCGCGAGGTCGGCGACAGGTGCGGCTCAGAACGAACTGTCCGCCTTCGCAGCGAAGTGGATCAAGGAAGGTACGTACGCGCCGTTTCTCGAGATCCCCGACCCCGAGCGGTTCGCGCCGGGGCCGGACCTCGTCGCGACCCCGGGGATCGAGTTCGCGCAGGAGATGCTCGCTTCTCCCGCGCCGGTCGTCGCCATGCATCGGATCTTCGCCCGGCAGGACCGGATGGTGCACGTGACCGAAGGCTGGTCGGCGTCGCTCGGTGTCGGGTCCACGCGGATCTCGCGGTACGAATCGATCAATGGGATGAACTTGCACGGCTGGCACGTCGGCGACGGGGTGCTGTACTTGTTTCTTCCCAACGCAAAAGGCCACTATTCGGATGCTTACTGGCCGACGGTCGACCCGCTGCTCTTGCCTGGCACCACGACGAAGGCCGGTCCGCCGGGTCCGCTGGCCGCAACACCCTTGACGACGAAGGCACACGTCGGCGGCGTGCGCTGGGACGCGCGGCACGGCGCGTACGCGATGGACTTCGTTTCCGAAGACGGCCGATTGTCGGCGAAGAAGTCCTGGTTCTTCACTCCGGCAGGTATCGTCTGTCTCGGCGCCGGGATCACTGATGATTCCGGACAGGCCGTGCGGACAACCATCGAAAACCGCGCTGGGGCTGGGGCTCTGCTTGCCGACGGCCGGGTTGTCGGTATCGCTTCGGCGCTTCGCCCGCGCTGGCTACACCTCGACGGCGTCGCCGGGTACGTCCTCCTAGACGGCGCCGACGTCACCGCACTGCGCGAAGACCGCACGGGTTCCTGGCGCGACATCGACACCGGCGCCAACACGAAGGGGACCACCACGCCGTACACGCGGCGGTACCAGAAGCTGGTCCTTGAGCATGGCGTACGGCCTGTAGATGCGAAGTACGCGTACGCAATTCTGCCTGCGGCGTCGGTTGTCGAGACTGTGTCTTCGGCGCTTGCTTGGCGCGTTCGGGCCAATACCACAACTGCGCAGGCATTGCGACTGTGGGACAACACACTGCTGGCAAACTTCTACCGGGAAGGTACCGTAGACGAAGTAACCGTCTCAGGGCCTGCTTCGGTGGCGCTCGGCCGGAACGGTGCGGGCTGGCAGCTCGCAGTTTCCGACCCGACGCAGCTGCAGGACAGCGTTCACGTGACAGCGCGACGGCACACGGTGGAGGTCCCGCTCCGGAACTCCTTCGGTGCCACCAAGATCGTCTCCCTGCAGTGACCCCGGTTTTCCCCGCCGGGCCGGTGGTTCCCGACCCGGCCCGGCGGGGCCCCACCCGGTTTCGCCCCAGCCTGGCGGGGCCTACTTGGTTTCGCCCTAGCCTGGCGGGGCCTACTTGGTTTCGCCCCGGCCTGGCGGGCCTACTCGGTTTCGCCCCGGCTGATGTGCGTCCCGGCTGGCTCCATCCCGTTTCTGTCCCGCAGGCGCACGCGCTGGGTGGTAGCTCGGCTGGCCCCGTCTGAAGCTGTCCCGGCTGGCCCTGCCTGTGTCTGTTCGGCCGTCGTGCGTACCGGGCGGTAACCCTGGCGGGCTCCACCCGAATGTGCCCGGTCGACGTGCATTCCGGCTGGCTCAGCCCGCGTCTGTTCGGCCGTCGTGCGTACCGGGCGGTAACCCTGGCGGGCTCCACCCGAAGGTGCCCGGTCGACGCGCATCCCGGCTGCCTCAGCCCGCGTCTGTTCGGCCGACGCACGTGCCATCCGGTAACCCGGTGGGCCCATCCGACGGCGTCCGCCCGAAGCGCCTACCGCGCGGTAACCTCGGCGGGCCCACCCGATGGCGTCCGGTCGATGCTCGTACCGCGCGGTAGCATCGGGCCGTCCGGGGAAGGTGATCGCTGGTGCACGTCGATGTTCTGGTGGTCGGAGCTGGCCTCTCCGGCATCGGCGCAGCGTGCCGGTTGCAGCAGCACGCGCGCAGCCGCACGTACGCGATCCTCGAAGCCCGCGACACCGTCGGCGGAACGTGGGACCTCTTCCGGTACCCCGGCGTCCGATCCGACTCCGACATGTACACGCTCAGCTATCCGTTCCGGCCATGGCGGAAAGCGCAGGCAATCGTCGACGGTCCGGAAATTCTCGATTACATCCGCACCACGGCCGAGCACTACGGCGTGTCCAGCCACATCCGCTTCGAGCACCGCGTGGTGCGCGCGGCGTGGTCGTCGGCCGACGCCCGCTGGACAGTGGAAGCCGAGCACCACGGCGAGACAGTCGTCATCACGTGCTCGTTCCTGTACCTCTGCAGTGGTTATTACAGCTACGAAAGCGGACACATCGTCGACTTCCCGGGCCGGGACGAGTTCCGCGGCGAGATCGTGCACCCGCAGTTCTGGCCCGAAGATCTCGACTGCACCGGCAAACGCGTAGTGGTGATCGGCAGCGGCGCCACTGCGGTCACCCTCGTACCGGCCCTCGCCGCGCAGGCCGCGTCGGTGACGATGCTCCAACGCTCGCCGAGCTACATCGTCTCGCGCTCCCACGCGGACTCCCTCGCCGCGCGATTGCCGACGGCAGTGCCGGACAAACTGGCGTACCGCTTGGTGCGAGCCAAGAACGTCCTGCTGGGCAGCCTGCTGTACCAATTCATGCGCCGCCTGCCCGCCCGCACCACGGCATTGATCCGGGCCGCGACGGAGAAACAGCTGCCTCCGTCGATCCCGGTGGACCCGCATTTCGTCCCCCGCTACCGCCCGTGGGACCAACGGCTGTGCGTGGCCCCCGGAGCCGACCTGTTCGCCGCATTCCGCAACGGCAAAGCGGACATCGTCACGGACCAGGTCGTCCGTTTCACCGAATCCGGCGTTGCACTGCATTCCGGCCAAGCCCTGTCCGCCGACGTGATCGTCACCGCAACCGGCCTGCGCATGACCGCCTTCGGAAGCATCGCCTTGAGCGTGGACGACCGGCCGATCGTGCCATCGGAACAGCTGGTGTACAAGGGAATGATGTTCGCGGGGGTGCCGAACCTGGCGTGGTGCGTGGGGTACGTGAACGCGTCGTGGACGCTGCGCGCGGACCTCGCGTCGCGGTACGTGTGCCGCCTACTGACCCACCTGACCCGCCACGGCTACGACACCTGCGTCCCCTCGCCCCCAGCCATCCCCGAGCCCCGGCGGCGCCCGATTTTGGACCTGAAATCCGGATACGTCCTCCGCGCCGCCGCAAACCTGCCCCGGCAAGGCGACCGGCGCCCGTGGCAGATCCGGCAGAACTACCTGCTGGACACCATGGACATGCGCCTGCACCGCTTGGACGACGGCGTGATGAAGTTCCATCGAACGACGCGCCCGGACCCTGAGCCGGAACGGTGACTCCCGCCGGGGTTTGCTGGTTTGCGCCAGCGGCTGCTGATTTGCGGCAGCGGCTGCTGACTTGTGGCTGCGGCTGCTGAGTTGTGGCTGCGGCTGCTGAGTTGTGGCAGGCAGGTTGTGGCTGCGGCCGCCGGGTTGCGGCCGCGACTGTTCCATTGCGCCAGCGGCTGCTGCGTCGCGGGGTGGGCCGCTGGCTCCGCCGGGCTTCCTGCGTCGCAGAATGGGCGGCTCGACCAGATCGGTCGCCAGCCCATCTCATTGCAACCGGTTCACTCGACGGAGCTGCCCCGGCCGAGCCTACTTCCGTCCGATCGGGCGACTACGGCCCAGCCTGCCCCGCCGGACCTGGCCTGCCCCGCCGGACCCAGCCTGCCTGCAGCGCGCAGCCTGGCAGTGCCCGGCCGGGGTCAGCCCTGCCGGGCCTTGCCTCGCGGCTGGTTGTGGTTGATCACGAAGACCTTGCCGTGCCTGCGGATCACCTGCGCACCCGGCTGCCGGGCCAGCGACCGGACTGACGCGCGTACCTTCATGGCTTCCCGTCCTTCCGCGATCGGGGGTGTGGATCCCAGCCACACCGACACCCGACACAACATCCGGGACGGCGCGGTTAGTCCCGGCACTCCGCGGTCAGCCCGGCGACCCGCAGCGATGCTCGCCGGCGCCGCCCGCATCGTCGCGGGACTGGCAACCGACACCACGCGGTGACAGCACCGCCACGGGTACCCAACCGGCACTCGGCAGCCGGGGCAGGTCTCGGCTGCCGTCATCCTTCGGCGGCACCACCTGCGTAACCCGGCAGCGACGCGAGAGTCACCTGGCGGCGACGCCAACGCGCGGGTCACCCAGGGGCGGTGGCAGCGCCTGCGTCATCTGGCGGCGACGCGCGAGTCACCCGGCGGCGACGCACAAGTCACCCGGCGGCGTGGGAGAACCAGTCACTCGCCTGATGACCACCTCCCCAGGTCTTCCCTTCGCAGTGCCGACGCCATCAGGTCCGGGAACATGTCCGGCGTGCAGGCGAACGCCGGAATCCCCAGCTCGCTGAGCGCGGCCGCATTCTCGTGGTCGTAGAACGGCGACCCGGAGTCCGACAGCGCGAGCAGCGTGACCACTTGCACCCCCGACGCGACGAGGTCTGCGGCGCGGCGCAGGAGGTCGTCGCGGGCGCCGCCCTCGTACAGGTCGCTGATCAGCACCAGCAGGGTCTTCTCCGGGCGTTCCACCAAGCCCTGGCAGTACGCCAGCGCCCGGTTGATGTCGGTGCCGCCGCCGAGCTGGGTGCCGAACAGGAGGTCTACCGGGTCGTCGAGGTGGTCGGTGAGGTCGGCGACGGCCGTGTCGAAGGCGACGAATTTCGTGCTCAGCGCCCGCATCGACGCCAGCGCTGCGCCGAATACCCCCGAGTACACCACCGATTCCGCCATCGAACCGGACTGGTCGACTGCGAGGATGACGTCCCGTTTCACGCTTTGTTCCCGGCGTCCGTAGCCGAACAACCGTTCCGGGACCACCGTCCCGAGCTCGGGCGAGTAGTGCCGCAGGTTTCGCCGGATCGTGCGGTCCCAATCGACGTCCGCGCCCCGTGGCCGCTGGGTACGCGCGGCGCGGTCGAGCGCCCCGCGGACGGCGGCTCGGGTGCGTTCGGCCAGCCGCTCTTCCAGCTCCGTGACCACCTTGCGCACGACGGTGCGTGCGGTTTCCTTGGTCTCCTCGGGCAGAACACCGTTGAGCGACAACAAAGTCCCCACCAGATGGACGTCCGGCTCGACTGCACTCAGCAGCTCCGGCTCCAGCAGCATCCGCGTGATTCCCAGCCGGTCGACGGCGTCGCGTTGCATGACCTGCACCACCGAACCCGGGAAATACCGCCGGATGTCGCCCAGCCAGCGTGCGACCCGCGGCGCCGAAGCCCCGAGCCCGCCGCTGCGCCGGTCTCCGCGGGGGGTTTCGGTGCGTTCGTCGTAGAGCGCGGCCAGCACGCCGTCGACGCCTCTGTCCTCTTCGGACAGTGCGTGGCCGGTGCCGTCGGAGTCGCCGCCCAGCACCAGGCGCCAGCGGCGCAGACCTTCGGGATCGGTGGTCATCGGGCGGCTCCCAGCAGGGTGGCGAACACCGGCAACGCATTCGCCGCGCGAGTTTCATCCACATCCTCGACAGTCGGCGAAACCGAAAGCTTTCCGCCCGACAACACTGCGGCACGTTCGCCGATTGCCCGTTTCTCCGGCCCGGCAAACGCGCCGAAAGTGCGCCGCAGCAACGGAAGTACCTCGGTGAATACGTCCGGTGGAATCGAGGCCAACCACGTGTCGACGACGCGCAGCATCCGTTCGTCATGGACCAGCAGCAAGGCCCCACCGGCGAAGAACCCTTCGACGTACCCCGCCCCATCGGCTGGCGCGATACCCGGGGTGAGCATCCGGCCGAGCCGCACCTCGACCTCGTCGCCGTCGAGGAGGTCGGCGTCGTGCAACAGCCGCACGACGCGACCCGCCAGCAGCGGCGGCAGTGAATCTCGGGAGGCGAGGCGCGCCAGTGCAGTGAACCAGCGCTCCCGTGCCGCATCGCCGAGGAGGTCGGTGGCCTCGTGTACGTCGTCGACCAGTTCACAGAACTGCGCGGCGGCCTCCTCGTCGACCCCATGCACCGCCGGCGGCAGCCCGGCGCACACGCGCGTGAGCACGCGATCGGCGACCTCCCGCAGCCGCGCGGTGTCGGTCCCGCGCACGTCGCCGTACCGGGTCGCCCGCGCCAATGGGGGCAGCGCGGTCATGAGGTGCGCGACGTCGGCGTCGGCGGCTGCCCGGGTGTCGAGCGCGGCGAGTACCTCCGGCAGCGCGTCACCGAGATCGGCGAGCAGGCAGCTCTCGACCGCCGAGGTGATGTCCGCCAGTGGCGGCGACCCGGCGACCGCCTCCCGCACCACCGCGGCCGCCGCTCCCGGCACCGTCGTCCCGTGCACGGCCGCCGCCACGAGATCGACTTCGAAGCCCGGTTCCCAGCACAGCGTCCAGGTTTCGCGGAACGTGCCCTTGCCGCGTACCGACGACACTTCCGGTTCACCCCACGGAATCCCCAGCACCTGCAGCCGGTGCAGCAGCCGGGACCGGTCGAGCCCGCCCGGGGTGCGCAGGTCCAGGTCCAGCTCCCGGGCCTGCGGTTCACGCTTGAGCCGCAACCGCCGTGCGGTGGCGACGAGGTCGGCGGCCAGCGGCGCCTGCGGCACGCTTTCCGGTACCTCGCCGAGGAGTTCGCCGACCACGAGCCGCCGCGTGACCAGGTCGGCCTGCACGTCGTCGCCACCGCACAGCACCGCTCGGGTGGCCGCGTCGACCTCCGCGAGCCCTGCCGACGACCGCCCTCGCAGCGCGGCCAGGGTGTCGGCCAGCCGCACCGCTTCGATCACGTGCGCGGTGGAGACTGGCAGATCCTCCTCGCGCAGCACGCCCGCGACCGACGTAAGCCACCGGGTGGTGACGTCGCCGGTGGTGGTGAACAGATGGTGGTACCAGCCGGGGGAGCGCACGCCCGCGCCGTAGCCGGTGGCCGTGGCGAGCCTGCCGTGCGTCCACGGCACCCACGTGCAGACGACCTTCCGCTTCGGCAGTCCCTTGAGGACGGCCTGGTCCCGGGCAGCCGGTGGCAGCGGATCGGCCAGCGCGGGCACGTGCCAGGCACCGCACACCACGGCGATCCGCTCGTAGCCCTCCTTACGGGTCTTGCGCAGCACATTCCGCATGTATGCCTCGCGCCGCTGCTCATGCGGATCGTCGCGAGGCTCGTCCTCGCGCAGCGCCGTCATCGCGTCCGCGATCACCTCGAACGGCGATTCCGCGCCCCGCCGGGATTCGACGAAGTCGTCCCACCAGCGTTCGGGATCGTCGTACCCACCGGCTGCGGCCAGCTCGGCGAGCGGATCGGTGCGCGGCGCCGTCCGCTCTTCGCCAAGCGCGAACTGGTGCGCCGCAGGCAGATCGCAGAACCGCACCGGCACACCCGCACCGGTTGCGTACTGCAGCGCCTGCCACTCCGGGCTGAACGCCGCGAACGGCCAGAACGCCGCGTGCGACACGTCGTCGGCCGCATAGGCAAGCAACGCCACTGGTGGGCGCATGTCTTCGTCGGCGGTGAGCTCGACGAGCCGGTCTGCCTCCGGCGGTCCCTCGATCAGCACCACGTCCGGTTCCAGCTCGGCGAGGCGGGCCGCCACCGCCCGCGCCGAACCGGGACCGTGGTGCCGGATCCCGAGGAGGTGCGTGGTCATCCGCCGATCTCCTGGCCTGCGCGGTAGAAGTCGGCCCAGCCTTCGCGCTCGCGTACCACGGTCTCCAGGTACTCACTCCAGATCGCGCTGTCGGCGACCGGATCCTTCACGACGGCACCGTGAATCCCAGCCGCGACATCCTGCGCACGCAGTACGCCGTCGCCGAAGTGCGCGGCCAGCGCGAGGCCGCCGGTGAGCACGCTGATCGCCTCGGCCGTGGACAGCGTGCCGGACGGCGTTTTCACCGCCGTGCGCCCATCCTCGGTGCGCCCGGACCGCAACTCCCGGAAAACCGTGACGACCCGCCGGATTTCCGCAAGATCCGCCGCCTCGGCGGGCAGCGACAGCGCGGCACCCAGCTGCCCGACCCGCCGTCGCACGATCTCGACCTCGGCCTCCGCGGTGTCCGGAAGCGGCAGCACGACCGTGTTGAACCGCCGCCGCAGCGCACTCGACAGCTCATTGACCCCTTTGTCCCGGTTGTTCGCCGTGGCCACCAGCGTGAACCCGGGCCGGGCCTGCACCTCGGTGCCCAGTTCGGGGATCGGCAACGTCTTCTCGGACAGAATGGTGATCAGCGAATCCTGGACGTCCGCCGGGATCCGCGTGAGCTCTTCCAACCGCGCGACCTTGCCGTCGCGCATCGCGCGCAGCACCGGGCTCTCCACCAGCGCCCGGTCGCTCGGCCCCTCGGCGATGAGCCGCGCGTAGTTCCAGCCGTACCGGACCTGTTCCTCGGCGGTGCCCGCAGTGCCTTGCACGAGCAGCGTGGAATCGCCGCTGATCGCGGCCGAGAGGTGTTCCGACACCCAGGTTTTCGCCGTCCCCGGCACGCCGAGCAGCAGCAGCGCGCGGTCGGTGGCCAGCGTGGCGACCGCGACCTCGATCAACCGCCGCGGGCCGACGTACTTCGGGCTGATCTCGGTGCCGTCGTCGAGCCGCCCGCCGAGCAGATAGGTGACCACCGCCCAGGGCGACAACCGCCACGACGGCGGTTTCGCCCGGTCGTCGGCCGCGGCGAGGGCGGCCAGTTCACCGGCGTATTCCTGTTCGGCGTGCGGCCGGAGGACTGTGGACGTCATCGGAGCTCCTCGTGCATTTCGCGGCGGAAGGACAGGGTTTCGGCTACGGCGCGCCGCCACGGGGCGGCCTCGCCGGGGAGCGGGATCTCGGCCAGCGGGTGGCCGAGGCAGGGCACCGGCACGGCTTTGGCGATCAACGCGGCCGCATGCGCGACCAGACGGTGGTCGCGCTGGCCCGCGACCCAGTCGAGCAGCACCGTGCCGAGCGGCGCCGGCCAGGGCTCGGGCAGGTCGAGGATGAGCCGGGTGAGCGCCTCGACCGGCAGCCCGCGCGTGAGCTTCGCAACCGTCGCGGCCTGCTGCTCCGGCGACAGCAGCCCGACCAGCGCCGCCGTGGCGCGCCCGCCGGGCTCGGCCTCCACGAGCGCCTGCGCCCACTGCTCGTCGCCCTGCCGGAGCGCGGCGGTGGCCCAGCTTTCCCGCACCACGTTCAGCGGCGGCCCTTCGACGAGCATCCCGGCCAGCTCGCCCGGGGTGCCGAACTCGTCCCAGAACCGCAGGGGAGTGGCGGCGACGATCGCGCGCAGCCGCGCAGTGCCTTGCCCGGGACCCGCCGGTACCCGGATCCCGTCGCGGACCAGGCTTTCGTCCGCCCCGGGCGGCGTGAACTCCAGGACATCGGCCCGCAACGCGCGGCTGCGCACGGTGACACAAGCACGCAACCGCTCGATCATCCGCTCACCGAACGCTGAACCAGGGACCCGGCCGATCAACCGCAGCGCGATGTCGCGTACCCCGGCCGCCCGGTCGCCGAGCGCGGCTTCGAGGAACGGCTCGTCCTCGTCGGTGAAGTGCTCCCCGAGCAGCGACAGGAACGCCGCACGCAGGTCCGCCGGTTCGCTGCTCCACGTGCCGGCAAGCGCCTTTCGAGCCCGAACGGGGTCGGCCACGAGCACCCGCTGGAGCCACGCCTGCCGCCGGACCGCAGTGCCGAACTCCCACGCGTCGTCGTGCGTGTCGTCCGCTGCCGCGACCAGAAACGCCCAGTCGGGGTTGCGTTCGCCGAGCCAAGCCCCGATCGGCCCGGCGACGGCGGCGAACGGCGCCCGCAACGACACCCGGGTGCGGGCCACGTCGGCCAGCACGGGCAGTCGCTCCGCCGGAACGCGGAAACCCTTGTCCGCAACCGTACGCAGCCATTCCTCGAGCAGTTCGGGCCGGTTGGCCGTGACCAGGTACCCCAGCCGCGACCGCGCCCCGGCAGGCACGAACGGCCGCGCATCCCCGTCCGCGGCAGGCTCCGGCTGCACCCCGGTGAGCGGCTTCCGCCCGGCCCGCCGGTACCCGGTGAGCGCCGCTGCCGCGACCAGCGCCTGTTCGGCCGGCTCGGTGCGTTCCGCGGCCAGTTCCCGTACTCCGGCAGGCAACCCGGCGGCGTCGACCGTCCTCCGCCGCGTGCCCAGCAGCACGGTGCCCACGAGATCGTCCCAGGCAGTCACAGCCGCACCACCCCTCCGCGGTGCCAGCAAGTGAGCGGCCGCAACCCGCTGGCCGTCCACTCCGCCGACACCGTGACCGGGTGTTCCGCCGCAAGCGCCAGCAGCGGCCACGGATCGGCCGACGGCAGCAGCGGCAGCGCCGAACCGTCTACATCGGACAGTGCCCAGCCTTCGGCATACCGGGCCGGGACCAGCCCGGACACCAGCACCGGCCACCGCTCCAGCCACGGATCAGCGGCAAGCGCCTCGGCATGGGCCGCCAATGCGCCGGCCAGCGTCCCGCCGGACGGCGGCTCCTCCGGAACGCCGGGTTCCTCGCGATGGGTGAACACCGCCCGCAGCGGCACCGCACCCGGGTGATACGCCAGCTCACCCGCGACCACCAGCCCCGGCGGCAGCGAACTGTCCAGCGGCCGTCCGGGCGGCGCGAACGACAGCACCAGCGCATCCCGGCCACTGCGCCGCCCACGCAGCCACGTGCGCCTGCTCCGCAGCGCGTCCTGCTCCTCGTCGACGGCACCGATGACCAGCCATTGGTCCAGTACCCGCTCGCCGGACTCCAGCACCTGCGCGCTGCCGACCGGGAACCCGAGCCGGGTGCGGACCGTGCCGGCGAGCCCGGGCGGCAGCGATTCCAGCCTGCTCGCCGCCTCCGCGAGCACGTACACCAGCGAGAGCTCGGCCAGCAGCCGGTCGGGCCAATCGCGACCTCGCCCCACCAGCCCGGCCGCCCGCCGCAGGCCGCCCGCCAGCCCGGGTGCCTGCGCGTCGACCATCCGCGCTGCAACGGCGTGCAGTTCGTCAGTGCCGCCGCGTTCGAACGTCGCGAACCCGGCCGACACACGGTCGGTGAGCCAGCCCCGCAGTTCGGCTGCCCCCGCGGTGACCCGGGCGAGCCGCTCCCTCGCCCTTTTCGCCGCCGCCTCGGGATCTTTCGGCGCCTCAGCCGGCTTCTTTTCCGCCCGCGCCGTCCGTTCGTCGAGCCACGGGTGCACCCATCCGGGCTCCTCCGCCTGGGGGACCTGCCCGCCCGACCAGAGCAGCAGCAAGCCCAGCGCGTGCTTGCACGGGAACTTGCGGCTCGGGCACGTGCACCGGAAAGCCGGCCCGGCTGTGTCCACCACCGTCTGGTACGGCCGTTTGCCACTGCCCTGGCACGCGCCCCAGACCGCGCGCGCCGACGCACCGGTGCCGGACCATCTGGCCGGCGCGGCCTGCGTGCGCCCGGCCTTCGCCGACGCTGCGTCGGGCGCCAGCCCGGCCACTCGCTCCGGGCTCCAGCGCGCTGCTGCTTCGTCCCCCACTTTTCCTTGCCACTCCTCCGGTTCCATCCCCATCGGGGCTGACCGGAGAAGCATCCCACCCACCACCGACAATTTCGGCGCCCACGCGGCTGATCAGGCCGTTTCGACCGCCGCGCGCCACCGGACGGCGGGTCGCAGGAGGTTGCTGTCGACCCGGTGCTTGTTCGCGCCGACGATATCGAACATCGACTCGATCAACGTGTCCGACAGCAGGTGCGGCTGCAGCCCGAGCCCGACGAGCCCGGTGTGCTTGACGTGGTAATAGTGCTCCGGCTGCTCGACCCGCGGGTTGTCCAGGTTCTCGATCTGCACCGGACCGGGGAAGCACTCGGCGACGACGTCGGCGATCTCGCGCACCGGCATGCTTTCGGTCATCTGGTTGAACACGCGGAACTCGCCGCGCGCGGCCGGATTTTCCACGGCCAGCCGGATGCATTCCACCGTGTCGCGGATGTCGATCAACCCGCGGGTCTGCCCGCCCTTGCCGTACACCGTGAGCGGCTGCCCCAGCACTGCCTGGATCACGAACCGGTTCAGCACCGTGCCGAACACCGCGTCGTAGTCGAACCGCGTGGCCAGCCGCGGGTCGAGCGCGGTCTGCGGGGTCTGCTGCCCGTAGACGACGCCCTGGTTGAGGTCGGTCGCGCGGAGATCCCAGATCCGGCAGGCGAACTCGATGTTGTGCGAGTCGTGCACCTTCGACAGGTGGTAGAACGAGCCCGGCTTCTTGGGGTACAGCATGCGATCGCGGCGGCCGTTGTGCTCGATTTCGAGCCAGCCTTCCTCGATGTCGATGTTCGGGGTGCCGTACTCGCCCATCGTGCCGAGCTTGACGAGGTGGATGTCCGGGTCGGTTTCGGCGATCGCGTACAGCAGGTTGAGGTTTCCGACGACGTTGTTGTGCTGCGTGTACACCGCGTGCCCGCGGTCGATCATGGAGTACGGCGCGGACCGCTGCTCGGCGAAGTGCACGATCGCGGACGGCCGGAAACCGCGCACCGCGGCCGTGAGGAACTCCGCGTCCAGCAAATCGCCTTCGTAGCTGGTGATCCGGCGGCCCGAAACCTCGTGCCACGCCTCGATGCGGGTGGGCAGATCCTCGATCGGGACCAGGCTTTCGGCGCCGAGCTCCACGTCGTACCGCCGCCGCGCGAAATTGTCCAGAACCGCCACTTCGTGACCTTTGTCCGACAGGTGCAGCGCGGTGGGCCAGCCGAGGTAGCCGTCACCGCCGAGAACCAGCACTCGCATCCGGAGCACCCTTCCTTTCCTTGCGCGGCAAGCCGTTGCCTCGTCGTGCGGGACCTCCGGACCTGCTGCGGTTGCGGATCCGAACCTAATCGCCGGGTGCTGATGGGCGCCTGGCAGACAGCTGTGAATCCGCTGTGGGCCGAGGGGTCGCGCGGCGGTTCCGGCGGCCCGAGGGGACACTGGGGGCATGACGACGTTAACCAACGCGGCGGGGCCCCGCACGACGGAGGAATCCCCTTCACCCCGTCGCCGGGGTTTGGTGCGCTTCGTCCGCGCGGCCACGAGTTCGGTGGCGGCGACGCTGCTGAGCCAGGCGGTGCTGATCGCGGTGCTCGCCGTGAACGGTGCGCCGTGGCTGGCGAGCGCGTGCGCGTTCACGGCCGGTGCGGTGCTGAACTTCGTCGTCACCCGGCGCTGGGTATGGGGTCGCCGCGGCCGTCCCGATATGCGCCGGGAATTGATGCCCTACCTGCTGGTCATTGCTCTCGGTGGGCTTGCTTCGGTCGGCCTGGCCACGCTCACCGGGCATCTGCTCGCCCCGTTGGCGCTGCCGCACTTCTGGTGGGTAGTGCTCATCGACGCGGCGTACGTGCTCAGCTACGCGCTGGTGTTCGTCGTGAAGTTCACGCTGCTCGACCGCTACGTTTTCGACCGCGGCGCAGCACGTACCCCCGCCACCACGTCCCAGTCATGACGCGCGCGTAGTTCGCGCCGTACACAACACTGCCGCCCTTCTTGCTCTTACCTGCCTTGCGAAGCCGCATACTCATCGGCCGTTCGAACACGCGCGCGCCTCGCGCGGTCGCGCCCAGCAGTAGTTCTGATGACTGATACTGCGGCTCGTTCAATGGAATCGCGCACGCGAGTTCGGCGCGAAGCGAACGGAATCCGAATGACGTGTCGGTGATCCGCCGCCACGTGAGCAGCGATGCGAGCCACGCGAAGACGCGTACGCCGATCCAGCGCATCCGGCTGTCCGCTTCTTCGTGCCCCAGGCGCCGCGACCCGGTCACGAAGTCCGCCGTGTCGTCGAGCAGTGGTGCGATCAGTTCGGCCATTTCGCTGTTGTCGTACTGACCGTCGCCGTCAGTGGTGACTATGTACTTCGCGCCGTTCTCGGCCGCAAGGTGGTATCCAAGGCGCAACGCTGCTCCCTGGCCGCGGTTAGTCGGCGCGACGCACACGTACGCGCCGTGTTCTTCCGCAATGGCAGCAGTGTTGTCAGCACCACCGTCGACGACCACAAGGACGTCCACTGTGTGCCCGAGACATTCGTCAGGCATCTTCTCGAGCACCTGACCGATACCGCCAGCTTCGTTGTACGCCGCGATCACCACAGTCAGCTCGGAAAGCTGCGCGCCCGGGTGTCGCTCGTGGAAGTCCGCGACGGCACCTTCGTCGACAGTGTCGGGGTAACTGCCGAGACGGCGCCGGCTTGCCGCGGTGAGCGTGGTGAAGCCGAGAGCGCCCGCGACGGGGAGTAGTACGAGCGCTGGGAGCTGGTACCGCCAGGAAAACTCGAAGACTGCGGAGGCGAACAGCAAGAAAAGCCCGGTCCCGGCAGCGAAAAGCGCACAGCTACGGGCTTTGTCGCGAGGTTTCTTGCGGCGCAGCAGGGTAAGCAGGCCGAGCAAGGCGAAGAACCCGAGCACTGCGCCGGGCACGAATCCGCCGCCCAGCTGGTAATTGCGCAGGAACTCGGCGATCGGCTCGTTGACCCGGGGGTCGATGCCGTCGTACTGCCGCGTGATCGCTGCCGTTGCCGCGGGCTCGTTGAACTGCGGGTAGGTCAGCTGGAACTGCCACCGTTCGATGGGCACGTCGGTGAGTGCGGTGTCGCGGGTGAATTGGAAGCTCTTCGCGAAATCGCCCAGAATTGCCGTCGTTACGTCCCGCCACTGTACCCTCAGAACGGCTATCGCGAAGTCGTGCGCCAGCGCGGCCTTGTCCGCGCCGGGCGGCAGTGGTCCGGGCCATGCCGGGTCGAGGTCGGCGTGCGTGTAGCTGTCGACGAGCCGCGTGGCGACGGGCTCGGCGGGGCAGAATGTCCGCAGGACCGGGTCGAGATTGAGCTTCGGGCAGTCGGCGACCGCTGCGGTGCGGCCGTACAGCATGCTGCCGGACGGCCCGCTCAGGCCCCATTTCCCCGTCTGCACCTTGACTTCCGCTGCGTACGGCACCACCACGACGAGCATCGCGAGCAGCCCGATCCCGGCGTTGCGCAGCCCGTGCCACGCACGGCCGGTGGTGAGCACATACAGCAGGAACGGCACCGCGAGCGTGACGCCGACCAGCCTTACCAGCACCGCGAAACCGACGACGAGCCCGGCGAGCGCGATCCGCCGCCAGTTCGGTTTCCCGTTGGCCAGCAAGAGCCACAGCAGTCCGAGCAGCAGGGCTTCGAAGAGCACCTCGGACATGATGTTCTGCTCGATCTGCAGCTGGTAGGCGTCGAGCAGCAGCGGAGCCGTCGCCAGCGCGCTCACCCAGCGGCGGGCGCCGAGCCGCCGGGCCAGCGCGTAGATCCCGACCGCGATCGCGAGGCCGCCCAGGTGCTGCACCGCGGCGACGAACGACAGGCCGCCGATCGCGAGCAGCGGACGGAGCAGCAGGTCGTAGCCGATGGGGTTGAGCTGGTCGGCGCGCAGTGCGTGAAGGTTGTCCAGGTAGCGGAAGGAATCGATGTACAGCAGCGCGGGCTGGTACGCGACCCAGGTCAGCACCCGCAGCGTGGCGCCTGCGGCGAGGAACACCAGCAGGAGGGCATGGCGGCGGAGGAACCCGGTCACGGCGCCTCGGCCCGGTCCAGACCGGCGAAGTACTTCCACGCCGTGGCCAGGCCGTCGGACAGGGCGACTTCCGGCTGGTAGCCGATCGTTTCCGCGCTCGCCGAGACGTCGACGACCACCGCCGGCATTTCCCCGGCCGGCGCAGGTACGTGCTCGACGGGCAGCGCGGCACCGGTCACCGCGCGTACGGTCTCGACCATTTCGAGCACTGACACGGAGCGTCCGGCGCCGACGATCGCACGGCCCGTGTACCCGCTCTCGTACGCAAGCACGATCGCGCGTACCACGTCATCGACATGTACGAGGTCACGGCGTTGCTCACCGGTCCCGTACACGCGCACGCCCTCACCGTTCAACGCTGCGCGCATCATGCGCGGGACGAAGCTGTCCTTGTGCGACATGCCGGGTCCGTACACGTTGGTGAACCGCAACGCGCACGTGGTTATCCCGTACGCACCCGCGTAGCCGGACAGCAGCATCTCGCACGCAGCTTTGGTGGCGCCGTACGGCGTGAGCGGTCGAGTCGGAAGGTCGACAGTGATGGTGTCGGTGCCGACGTCGCCGATGACTGCGTTCGTGGACGCGAGGACGAACCGTGGTACTTCGCGTTCACGGCACAGTTCGAGGAGCTCGTGCGTCACCTCGACGTTCTCCGCGTACGTCTCGCGCGGCAGCTCCACTGACTTCAGCACGGACGTAAGAGCGGCAAGGTGGACAACGCCGCCGACGCCGTCCGCGAAGGCGGCTTCGCGGGTCTCGGCGTCACGCAGATCGCCGACTATCACGCGTACGTCGTCTGTGGTCTCGTATCGCACCCGGTCCACAACAGTGACCGGATAGCCGTGCGTACGGAACGCGCGCACCGCGGCGCGCCCGATGAACCCACTGCCGCCGGTGATCACGACAGGTGTCCTTTCGGGACCGCGGGGGAGTGCCATGGCGGACAACCTACCTCCGCCCGCTGTGCGCGCCTTGTGTATTCCGGTGAGTGTTCCGGGCACGTGCGGGACCGCGTGTGGGCACCCCCAGTGGCCACACGCGGATCCCGGTGTTTAGTTTTCGAAACAGCGCGCGCTGGGAGTGTAACTGGAACGGGACAGGTGGTGTCAAGTTTGCGTGACGGTTATGCTCGGCACTGTTACGGATCGAGGACGGCTGGTTGGGGGCGGCATGGCCGAGCAGGACGACGAGCGCAGCTTCGCGCAGCGGCTGGCGCACCTGATCGCGACGGTGCACCCGCCCGACCGCAAGCCGTACTCGTACCGCGAGATCGCCCAGGGCGTCGCCGACGTCACCGGGGTCAGCATGTCGGCCACGCACGTGCAGCAGCTCGCCGTCGGCGCCCGGCGCGACCCGAAGCGGTCGCACATCCAGGCGCTCGCGAAATTCTTCGGCGTGCCGGTCACCTACTTCTTCGACGACGAGGTCGCCGAGCAGGTCGACGGCCAGGTCGCCGACGTCGTCGCCTGGCGCGACACCCAGGCGCGCGATCTGGCGCAGCGCGCGATGCAGCTGTCCCCGCGCGACCGGGAGACTGTGTCCGCCCTGCTCGACCAGCTCGGCAGCTACGCCGCGGAGCGTGATCGCACGCGGCGCGGACGCAAGCCGGAGTGACGCGGGCAGCTATGCTGACAGCTGCCGGTACGCCGTCGTGTACCCGGCTGGTCCTACCGCCGATCGCCTCGGGAGGAGAGATCGACCCGAGTGTGCGCGTACGCGCCCGTACGCGGGTGCGTGACCTGCTTCGGGACGTGCCGGCCCCGCAGCCGTGGTCGATGAACGCGTGGATCGACCGGCTCGAGCAGCATCGTGGCCGGGACATCGACCTGGTGGCCGTCGACTACGCGCCCGGGCAGCCGTCCGGCGCCTGGCAGCGGCACGACGATTTCGACCTGATCGCATACGCGTCCAGCACGTCGGTGCTGCATCAGGACCACATCATCGCGCACGAAATCGCGCACCTGCTGTGCGAGCACCAGGGCGAATGCGTGCTGACCGAAGCCGAAGCCGCCGCCGTTGCGCCCGACCTGAGCGCTGACCTGCTGTCGCACCTGCTCACGCGGGTCACGACGGACGGCGACGAGTACGAAGCGGAGCTCATTGCGGTGTTCCTGATGAGTGCAGCCACGTCGGACGACGTGCCGCTGCGGCCTGGTGCATCAGGCCCGGCTGCTGATCGCGCGCGTCGCTTCGCGTCGCTGCTCGGGTAGTGCGCGGATGATTGACGTCCTCTTCTTCGGGGTCGGCCTGTTCGCTCTCGCGGTCGGCGTCTGGCGCGCGGTGCGAGCGCGGCGGACCGGGGCCGGCGCGGGCCTTGCGACCAGCCTGATCGCCCTCGGCATCGCGCTGTGCCTCCTCTCGAACAGTGCGCAGGCAGTGGAGAGTCAGCTGTACCCGAGCCTGGGGCGGCTGCTGTCGAACCTCGCGACGATGGTGGCTGCGTACGGCATCGAGGTGACTGTCGCGGAGATCGGTGGTGTCGCGCAGCGCAGGCGACGCGCGCGGCTCGGCGTACTCGTGGTCGCGCTCGTAGTGCTGACGGTGTCGTTCTTCGCGACGCGCGGGCTGCCTACCGGCGTCGGGCTGTTCGACGAGCTGTACCGCTCGAATCCGACGTTGATCGTGTACATCGTCGTCTACACGCTGTACCTCGGGCTGGCGGTGGCGGACATCGCTGCCGTGTCGGTCGGGGCAGTGCGCGCGGGCCGGGGTGCACTGCGGGCCGGGCTGAGCAGCATGCTCGTGGCCTGTGTGTTCGCGTTTGCTTATCTGGCCGGGAAAATTGTCGATCTGATCAGCGACTTGACCGACGACCATCCGGTGGCGAAGGTGTGCCGCGGTGCGTTTTCGACCGCCCGATGCGCGCTGGCGGTGGGATTTCCGGCGATTTCGGTGCTGTTGATCGTGGTGGGGCTGACTTTGCCCGCGTTGCCTGCGGTGCGGCGGTCCGTGCGGGATGCGCGCACGCGGGCGATGTTGCGTCCGTTACGGCTCTTTCTCACTGAGCGGTATCCGGAGATCGTGCGCCTTGATCAAGCGTCGGGAACCGGCCGCGAGCGGCTGCTGACGATGATGAGCGAGATCAACGACGGGCTTCTGCTGGCCGGGGTGGGCCCGCTCGTACCCGCTGTCGCCGCGGTGCAGATGTTGCGCAGTGCGCCGGATTCCACTGCGGCTTCGGCAGCCCCTGATGCAGTCGCTGAGACCGCTTTCGCGGCCGATGTCGCGCGGTTGCGGGCTATTGCGCGGGAGTTCCGAGCGGCGCCGACAGCCGGAGCTGCCAGCCCTGCTCAGTGAGGACGACGAGGTGCAACGTCTCGGCCCGGCCGTGGATCGGCAACACGGCAGCGGCGCGCTCGGCGACTTCGGCGCGCTGGTCGTCGGTGCCGCCGAGGGCGATCGTGAGGTGCGCGGGCGGGTGCGAACCGAATCGGCCACCGTACGGCTTGGTGTCGGGCCAGCGATCGCACGCCGCGTCGGTGAGCGGCTGCAGCGCGGGCGTTGCCGCCGCGACGAATCCCGGCGCGGTGACCAGGTCGGTCATGGGCACGTCGGTCGCTTCGAATTCCGTTGCGAGGGCGCGTACCTCGTCGTCGATCCGTTCGGTGAGGCGGTCGGCGGGAAGGAAAGGATAGAGCGCTGTGACGTGCGGTGGCAGCCCAGGGCGGACGAGGCCGGGGTCGACGGCCGCGGCGACGTCGAGCAGGACGGCGGCGTCGGGAAGGGTGACGACGAGGGCACTGGTTCCGGGCACGGCCGTGATCCTGCCGGATCCGCTTCGGGCCGGTCCGTCCGGGGGAAGAGCCGGGGTGCGGGGTAGGAAAGGCAACCCTATTTCATTTCCGCGCCGATCTTTTTCGGCGGCAGAATGCGGCTTAAGCGAACCCTAAGTCTTTCCCAAATCTCGCTTCGCCGATTCGGTGCGGGCCTACACTCGGTGGATGAAGATCGTCCTATGGACCGCATTGTGCGGATTGTGTGCCGTCACCGGCCACGTGCTCCTGGGCGTCGTGGCGGGTTTCCTGCTGATGGCTTGTGTTCCGCTCCGTCCCGCGGCGGGGCGGCCCGCGCCGGAAAGGGAATTGATCGGGTCGCGCGGCTGACGTTTCCGCGCATTCCCGTCCTCAGGAATCCGTATCGCAGGGTCCCGGTTCACCTGGACGTGTGGCGGATCTCGGGTCGGCCCGCGTGCGTCTTGTGGTCGGGATTTCTGTTCTCCTGCAACAAATACGGGGCACGGCCGGGTCCGCTGTGCCGGGCTGATGTCGCCTCGATTGGTGGCTCGATCGGGTGGCCGCCGCCTCTGCTCCCGACAGGTTTTGTCGGTGCCGGTTGCTACAACGGTGATCGACGAAGTCACGGAGGGGGAGCGATGGCCTACAACCCGTTCATGCACTGGCGGATCGGTTGGGCGGCACCGGAAAACGGTGCCGGTAGGAGGAGGAGAGGACTGCGTGCCCGGGTACGCGCGGCGCTGGATCGCCGAGTGTTCACCCTGGCGTCGTTGATCGGCTTGGCGCGGCTCGCTAGCGTCGGCGCGACTTCTTCCATGCGGAGGTGCGCAGATGTCCACTGGGGAGCTGAGCAGGCGCGCCATGCTGCGGGCCGGTGGCGTGGTCGCGGCCGGGGCGGCGATGGGCGTGGTGCCGGGGGTGTCGTTCGCCGCGCCCGCGTCCGGTTCCGGGCAGCAGACCAAGACGGTCACCGGCGCGTTCCGGCCGGACGTGCCGGATTGGTACTACCTGCCGGTCGACGTGCCGCGCGGGGTCAAGCAGATCGACGTCGTCTACTCCTACGACAAGCCTGCCGTACCGGCGGGCACCCGCGGGAATGCCTGCGACATCGGGATGTTCGGGCCCGAGGGACACGAGCTCGGCACCCGCCGGGGCTTCCGCGGCTGGTCCGGCGGATTCCGGGACCGGTTCTCGCTGAGCGCGTCGTCCGCGACGCCCGGGTACCTCGCGGGCCCGATCACGTCCGGCCGGTGGCACGTGATCCTCGGCCCGTACACCGTTGCGCCGCAAGGCATGAACTACCGCGTGGACATCACGCTCACGTTCGGCCGCGACGACGCACCGCCGTTCAGGCCGAACCCGGCGCCCGCGTCCGCGCCCGCCCGCGATCGCGGCCGCTCGTGGTACCGCGGCGACTGCCATCTGCACACGATCCACTCCGACGGACGGCGCACGCCGCAGCAGCTGGTGGCCGACGCGCGGGCAGCCGGCCTGGACTTCATCGTGTCCACCGACCACAACACGTCGAGCTCGCAGCTGGTGTGGGGCGACCACGCCACCGGCGACCTGCTGATCCTGAACGGCGAGGAGGTCACCACCCCGGTCCGGCCATTGGCCCGCGATCGGCCTGCCGCCGGGCACCTGGATCGACTGGCGCTACCGCGCGGCCGACCCGGCCGATTTCCGGCGGTTCACCGACCAGGTCCACCGGGCAGGCGGCCTGGTCACGGCCGCGCACCCGTTCGCGAACTGCTTCGGCTGCACGTACGAGTTCGCCTACGAGATCGCCGACCTGGTCGAGGTCTGGAACGGCCCGTGGACCACAGAAGACGAAGCAAGCGTCACCCACTGGGACGGCCTCCTCCGCGGCGGCCGCTGGATCCCCGCCATCGGCGATTCCGACGCACACAACCCGGACCAGATCGTGGCCCTCCCGCACACGGTCGTCCAAGCGGACCGGCTGGGCCGCGCTGAGCTGCTGGCCGGGCTCAAAGCAGGCCGATCATGGCTTGCCGAATCGAAGGAGGTACAACTCGACTTCACGGCGTCCGGCGCCGGCCAGAAGGCAACCATCGGCGGCCGCCTCCCCGCAGGAACGGGAACGCCCGTCACGGTCCGCGCCGAGGTCCGCGGTGCCCCCGGCACCACGGTGACGTTCCTGGACCAGCTCGGCCCGGAGCACAGTGAGCCGGTACCCGCATCCGGAGCCGTAACGGTCACGTGGACCACGTACCCCCGCTACAGCCGCTGGGTACGAGTGGAAGTCCGCCACCCGCCGACGACCCCCGCCACGCCCACGCCGAACGCCATGGTCGCCATGTCGAACCCGATCTTCCTGGGCGCGCCCAACGCCGGCTGAGCCACGTGGATGTCTTTACGTCGGTGGTGTTCCGGCCACGCTTGGCTCGCTCACCCGTGCGCCTCCGGACTCCGCGACGCCTCCGGACCCTCGCGATGTCGCTGCCCGCGCGACGCCGACCGCCCGGGTGCCGCTTTGCCGCGCCAGCCGGGATCCCGCCGGGCTGGCACGCCCGGGTCTGGCCCCGCTGTGCCGCTCGGAGACCCGGATCGAATCCCGCCTGGCCTCGGGTCCTGCCGCGCCAGCCTGGCGTCGGGTCCTGCCGCGTTAGTCAGGCCCCAGGACCTGCTGCGCCATGCGGGCCTGGGTCCTCGCGCGCCAGTCAGGCCCTCGGGGCCCGCCGCGCCGTTTGGGCGCCCCCACGTCCGGCCGCCGGCCGCCGCACGTGCGCGCTGTGACGTCCGGTTCCGGTCCCGCCGCGTACCCGCCTACTTGCGCCCCCTAACACGACCCGCGCGCTGCGGCCCCGGTTTCGACTCCTCCGTCCGCTATGTTCCGCCCCCAACGTCACCCTGCGCGCATTGCGACGCCCGCGTCTGGCCCGTCGCCCGGTATGTCCGCCCGGGGCCGCCGGTGCCACCCGCATCGCCGCGTCTGTAGGCCCGCTTCCGGCACCGCCTCAAAACACTGCGCCGCCCGCGTCCGGCCCGCCTACTAGCCCGCGGCGCTGCCTGCACGCACAGCGATGCCTTGGTCCGGCTATGTCGTTCGCCCTTGCACGTGACGTCGGCCCCACCCGGACCACCCGCGGGACTCCCACCTGCGACGTCCGGGCAGACTGTGTACTGAGGCAAGGTGCGGCCAGCGAAGGGCGGGCAACGGGTGCGCGGGTGTGGCCTACGGGCGGCGATCATTGCGGTCGTCCTTGCCCTCGCGGCCGTGGTTGTCGTGGTGGTCATGTTCACGCGTGGGGGAGAGATCAAGAACCCCAGCTGTACCGTCACGCTGCCGAAGGGCCCGAACGACGCATCCCCGCCCCAATACACCCTCCAACCGGATCCGATGAGCAACGCGGCCACCATCGCTGCGGTCGGCAGCAAACAGGGCATGCCCGCGCACGCCGTCACGATCGCGCTGGCCACTGCCCTGCAGGAGTCCAAACTTCGCAACCTGAGCGGCGGCGACCGCGACTCGATCGGCCTGTTCCAGCAGCGCCCGAGCCAGGGCTGGGGTACCCCGGAGCAACTGCAGGACCCGGTCTACTCGGCAACGGAGTTCTACAAAAAGCTGGCCAAACTCGAGGATTGGCAGACGATCCCGATCACCGAGGCGGCCCAAGCAGTACAGCGCTCGGGCGCCCCGGACGCGTACGCCCAGTGGGAGCCGGAAGCCAGCGCACTGGCGGCAGCATTGACCGGCCAGTATCCGGCGGCGCTGACCTGCCGCGACATCACCGTCGGCCCGCCGGTGAACCTCGTGACTGCTGCCAACGCCGAGTTGGGCACCGCCCGTCTGAGCGGTGCCCACCCACCTGCGGAAGGCTGGCGAATCGCCGCTTGGCTGGTGGGACGAGCCGCCAAGCTGGGTGTCGACCGGGTCAGCTTCGCCGGTCAGACCTGGACCGCGGAATCGGGCGAGTGGGCCGCCGACCCCAACGCCGGACAGAACCTTTCCCTGCACCAGGTCCCGGCCACCCCGGCAAGCTCAGGCTGACGCTCCTCCTGGCCGAGTCGGTTCGCACAACGTGCGCCGCTGGGTTGCCCGCCATGCCTGGACGGTTGTGTAGCTCCTAAGGGGCTGGCTGCCGTCCGGTTGGCTGCTGGCGCGCGGTGTCTAAAGTCTTTCCTGAATAGATGTTGGGGTGCGCGGCATTGGTCGGGGCGCCGCGGCCCTGCAAGGCCCGATGAGGGCTCTGCGTCGCTCGTGTCCATGCGCCTCGGACCGGCTGACGGAAGGATGGCGCCATGCGGAAGCTGATCTACGGGATGAACCTGAGCCTGGACGGCTACATCGCCGCGCCCGGCGATGACCTCGGCTGGAGCGCACCGAGTGACGAGCTGTTCCAGTGGTGGCTCGAGCAGGAGCAGGCGATCGAATTGTTCCTGTACGGGCGCCGGCTGTGGGAGACGATGAGTTCCCACTGGCCGACGGGTGACCAGCGGCCGGGTGCCACTCCGGCGGAGATCGAGTTCGCACGGAACTGGCGGGACACCCCGAAGGTGCTGTTTTCCGCCACGATCGACAAGGTCGACTGGAACACCCGCATCGTGACCGGCGACGCGATCGCCGAGATCACCCGGCTCAAGGCCGGGGACGGCGGACCGATGAGGGTCGGCGGTGCCATGCTGGCCGCGGCGGCCATGCGGGCAGGGCTGGTCGATGAGTACGAGATCGTGACCCATCCGGTCCTGGTGGGCGGCGGTGCGCCGTTCTTCACCGCACTGGACAGCTGGGTGAACCTGAACCTGGTGGAGACGCAGGCGTTTCCCGGTGGGGTGGTCATGACCAGGTACGAGAGGCGGTGAGCGCGATTTCGCCGCGTGGGTCGGAACTCATCCGCGAAATCACGGCATGATGCGCGGGTGAGTTCGCCCCGGTTTCAATCGTTGCCGGATGGCACGTGGGACCGGGTGCTGGAGGCGTTGTTTGCCCAGCCGGCGCAGAGGACAAGATCGGTTGGACCGCGCCCGATCACCGCGCTCAACCCGTCCACCTGCGTGCGACGAACACCCCCGCGCCCCTGAACGACAGCCTTGTTTCGTGCTCGGGCCGATCGCGCGGTACCTCTCCGCGTCCGGGGATGACGGCTTCGCTCTGGACTCCGTCGATGCCAGGCAGGTCAGCTGGTCGCTGAGGCGTAGAGCTGCGCGATGTCTCCGTCGAAATAGGCGCTGTACGAGACATCCGCGGTGGCGCCGCCGGTTTCGTACCCGCCGATCACTCCGATCACGGTGCCGAGCCCGGTGGCCGGGTCGGTGTTCGTGACCCACGGGCCACCGCTGGTGCCGTCCGGGAAACCAGGACAGGCGACGCTCTGCTGGTAGGCATCGGACTGAGTTGTGGTTCCGGTGCAGACCACCGGTTCCTCGGTGTCGTCGGGGTACCCGGTGAGGGTGATGGTGTGCGTGAACCCTTGGCCGACGCCGAGCCGGTTGGCCCCGGTCAGGCTTTCGAGGCTCGCGGACCCGGGCTGAGCGACCGTGAGGAACGCGAAGTCGAGATCCGGGTCCGACGAATTCCGCCACCCGTCCGGCACCGCGGCCGCGGTGACCTGCCAACGGCCGTACGGCGCGACGCCATCGTGGTAGCCGGGTTCGAAGGTGACCGCGGTGATGTCGTCGCCGAGGCAGTGCGCTGCGGTGAGGACGAGGTCGCCGCTTGGGCTGTGCACCACGCTGGCCGAGCAGAAGTGCTTGCCATCAGCGAACAACGCGCCGACGGCAGCACTCGCCACGCCGCCCGAGCTTGCGCCGCGCGACGTGTCAGCGCCACCTGATGTTCCCGTGCCGCCCGCCGTTCCCGTGCCGCCCGATGTCCCTGTGCCAGCCGACGTTCCCGCCCCGCTCGACGTACCCGTTCCACCCGGCGTCCCCACACCGGTGGCTGGGCTCGTCCCGCGAGACGCACCGGCGCCGTTGGAACCCGCCCCGTTTTCGCGGGTGGCAGTACCGAGGGAACCCGCGCCGACGGCACCGCTCGGCGAGCCCGCATGTCCGGCGCCGCGGGCCGCACTGGCGGAGGCGGTATCCGTGACGGCAGCCGTGTCGACGACCGCGGTCGCGCCGCCTGTCGCGACGAGTACCGCTGCTGCGCACACCACCAGCGCCGCCCGGTAGCCGTTGACCTTCATGCATCAAGGTGACCATGGCGACGTCCGCGGAGCATCCCGGAAGGTCGGATGCACAGGAACCTCACAGCGCCTGCACATCCGTTCACAGCACCGGCGAAGCCACCCGCAGCTGGGGATTCCGTCGGGACATGACGGCGTCGTGCGTGCGTACGAGTGGCGGGCCAGCGTGTGCACCTCAGCCAGGCCAGCCGCGACCGAGCCCGGGACACACCGTGACGCAGTGGGGTCCACCTCATGGCACGTCGGCTTGCCCAGCTCGCGCTGTGGCCCAGCCGCGCTGTGGCCCAGCCGCGCTGTGGCCCAGCCCGCGCTGTGGCCTAGCTCCCGCTGTGGGCCTAGTTCGCGCTGTAGGCGCAGCTCCCGATGTGGCGCAGCTCCCGATGTGAGCCGGGTGGGTCTGGTGGGCTGATCTCAGCCCACGGCGTCCTGCGTCGCTTCCTGCGGCTGCTCGGGATCGGGCGTTCGGCAGGTGAGATCAGGATTGGTCCAGTGCAGTACCTCCAGGTGTGTTGATGGCGTGGCCCGGCGGACGCAGCGACGTCGGCCTTGGCGGGGTCGGGTCGAGGCCCGTGCCCGGCGTCCGCAGGGGTCCAAGGCGGGGCTCCGCCCAGCCCGGCTTCGTATGTCAGCCGGGTCTGGGCGGAACTCATGGTGAGCATTTGGCGCGTCCGGGCGGAGCCTCGCACAGCCCCAGCTTCATGTGCTGGGAGGTCTGCTGCGGGATCCTGACCCGGATGCGGCGTTGCTTGCTCCTTACTGGTTCTTCGGGTGGGTGTGGGTGACCAGGAGAGTCACGCCGGCTTCGCCGCCGCAGTCGACCATCACCGGGCCTACCCCGTTGCCGACCTTGTCGCCGATCTTCGCCTTGGCGACGAAGTTCTCGGGACTTGCGTCGACGATCTTGATGTCCGTGAGGACCGGGCTGCCGGGGACGCCGCCGATGACCTCCTTCAGGCCCTTGCCGCCGCCGCAGTTGCCCGTGATCGTGACCTCGTCGCCGCGGAATGCGGGGTTAGGCTCGACCTTCACGACTGCGCGGGCACCGGCCGGGGGCTGGTCGTCGGCTGGGGCTGCGGCCGCGTGGTCGGCTGGACTTGCGGTGACTCCGTGCGCGCCCGAGACCGGGGCGGCCGATGCGGCGGCGACTCCGATGGTGCCGCCCGTGATGATGGCGGCTGCGGCGACCAGACCGGTGATGACGCGTCCCTTGCTTGCAGTGAAAGACATTCCGGTTCCTCCCTCGTGTGTCCATTGAGGACACTCGGTGGTGTGAACCCCGGGTTTGGGGTTCATCCGGATAGTCGACGGGGTGCCGGTCGCGGGTTCTCATCTCCGGAAAATGTGATGGGCATCACAATTGCGGCTGGGCGCTAGGATGTCGGGATCGTCGCCGCGGACTGCGGGAGTTTCGCGGCAGGGACAGGAAAATGCGGGAGTCGGGATGCGGGGCGGCGGGGAGGTTCGGCCGGGTGGAAGAAGGAACCGCGAGCGGTGAGGCGGCTGATGGAGCGCGGTGGCCCTGCGGCGGGAGTGCGGCCGGATCGTGGGAGGTGTCCATCGTGAGCGCGGCCTGGCGGTGATCGGTGGCTGGGGCGAGTGCGTCTGGAAGGCGGAGGTGGCCGAGGTGAGTGCGGCTGGACGGTGAAAGGCGGCTGGGGTGGGTGCGGCTGGAAGGCGGAGGTGGCCGAGGCGAGTGCGGCTGGACGGTGAAAGGCGGGGCGGGCGCGGCCGGAAGGTGAGAACTGGCCGGGGCTGGCACGGTCGGGTGGTATGGCAAGGAGAAGCGTAGCCGGGAGAATTGCGGTGTAGAGCAGAAAGAGCAGTGCGGCAAGGACTGGTGCGGCCCGGCGGGATGCGGCAAGGAGGAGCGCCATTGGGTGAGGGGCGGCCGGACGGGGTGCGAGCAGGTGAAGCGCGCCCGTCAGGTGAAGTGTTGCAGGCGGCGGGAAGTCGGCAATGGGTGGCCGCGAATCCAGGTCAAGTGCGTCGGCCGGGGGAGGTGCAGCCGGGGGGAGTGCGGAAACCGGGAGAGGCGCCTGCAGGCGAACCGCGGCAGCCGGGAGAGCGGCTCAGCCCCCGGGTGGCCAAGCAGGTCCGTGACCTCATTCTGACCGGGGAGGTCCGCGGCGGGGAACGGCTGCGGACCGAGCATCTGGCCGATCGGCTGGGGGTCAGTGCGACTCCCGTGCGTGAGGCGCTCATGGCGCTCGCTGGGGAAGGGATGGTCGATTTCCGGCCTGGGCGGGGGTTTCGGGTGGTTCCGGTGACGCGCCGGGATGTCGTCGACGTTTACGCGATGCAAGCCTACGTCTCCGGTGAACTGGCGGCGCGTGCGGCGGACCGGCTCGCTGACGCCGATCTCGGGCGGATCGACGATCTCCAGCGCGAGATCGAGAAAACCGTCGCCGATGGGGATCTCCAGGCGACCGAGCGGGCGGACTTCGCGTTGCATCGCATGGTCAACCGGGCGGCTGCGGCGCCCAAGCTCACCTGGATGCTGTCGCTGACCCTGCGCTACGTTCCCTTTTCCGCCTACGCTGACATTCCCGGCTGGCCGCTCCTCGCCCGCGACGACCATGACCGGATTTTGTCCGCCCTCGCGGACAATGAACCCGATGTCGCACGGGAGGCGATGGCGGCGCACATCCGGGAGGCGGGTGACCTTCTCGTCGACTTCCTCGCTGCGCAGGGCGTGCTTGCGCCGGAATAGTCCGCGCGGGGTGTGGGCTAGGCGGGGGTCGCCGGGTGGGCAGGTCGGGCGGTGAGGTCAGGGGCCGCCTGGGGAGGGTGACCTTGGAGGTCGTGCCGGGTGGCGGGCCCGGGTAGCGGGCAGCACGGCGTGGGCGGCCGGGCTGGGGTGGAGAGGTCGCGTCGGCAAGAGATCAGTGGCCGTGGTGAGGGGAACCGGCCCAAGGCAGCGGGACTCGGGTGACGGAGTTTGGGCTGCGGGGCTCGAGCGGTGCGGCCCGGGCAGTGAGTCACGTGGCGGGTTCCGGGCGAGACCCGGATGGGTGGCTCCAGAGCAGCGGGACTCGGATATCGCGGCTGAGGCCGCGGAACCTCGGTTGGCGGGGCCAAGTCGGCGAGGCCCGGCCGGGGGGCTCGGTTACCGAGGGCCAAGTCGGCAAGACTCGGCCAGGGGCCTCGGTTACCGAGGACCAGGACGGCAAGACTCGGGCAGCGAGGCCAATGCAACGGGCTCGGGTCATGAGGCCCGACTGGCGCCGCCGGGTCGGAGATAGCCAGTCAACACGCCGAGGCCGGAACCCGCCCCTGGACAGCTCGCTCATTTTCTATAGAATCCACCCCAGTGAGAAACAATCCCCAGGTAGAAGGAGGGCTCCGTGGCTGAGCGGGACGTGCTGTACATCCGGGGTGAGTGGGTGCGGGCCTCCGGGGCGGGCACGATTGCCGTGGAGAATCCGGCTACCGAGCAGGTCCAGGCGCGCATTCCCGAGGGCACGGCAGCCGACGTCGATCGGGCTGTGCGGGCGGCTCGGGGGGCGTTTCCGGGCTGGGCGGCGACCAGCCGGGCGGAGCGCCGTGACCTCCTGCGAAAGCTGCACGACGGCCTTGCCAAGCGGGCGGCGGAGATCGGCGAGACGATCGCCAAGGATGTCGGGACTCCGTTGCGGATGGCGACCCGCATCCAGGCCGCCTTGCCGCAGACGGACGTCCAGACCTACGTCGACCTGCTGGCCGAGGACGAGAGCGACGAGCGCGTCGGGAATTCGGTGCTGGTGCGGGAACCTGCGGGAGTCGTCGCGGCGATCACGCCCTGGAACTATCCGCTGCACCAGATCACCTGCAAGCTCGCGCCCGCACTGGCGGCGGGCTGCACGGTGGTGGTGAAGCCGAGCGAGGTCGCTCCGCTGAGCGCGTACCAGCTGTTCGACGCGATCCACGAGGCCGGTTTTCCCCCTGGCGTGGTCAACCTCGTCACGGGGTACGGGCCGGTCGTCGGGGAGGCGCTGGCGGAGCATCCGGAGGTGGACGTCGTGTCGTTCACCGGGTCGGTGCGGGCCGGGACGCGGGTCGCGGAGGTGGCCGCGCGGACGGTCAAGCGGGTCACGCTCGAGCTCGGGGGCAAGTCCGCCAACGTGATTCTCGAGGACGCCGACCTGGCGACCGCCGTCAAAGTCGGGGTCTCCAATGCGTTCCTCAACGGTGGGCAGACTTGCACGGCGTGGACGCGCATGGTCGTCCCTCGGGCGAAGCACGACGAAGTGGTGGCGCTCGCGAAGAAGTTCGCCGAAGGGTTCACCACGGGGGATCCGCTGGACGGGGCGACGAAGCTCGGTCCGCTCGTATCCGCAGCGCAGCGGGATCGGGTGCGGGGTTACATCGAGAAGGGCATTGCCGAGGGCGCGACGCTGGTGACCGGCGGCACCGAAGCGCCTCTCGAAACAGGGTACTTCGTGGCACCGACAGTATTCGCGAACGTGGACCCGGATTCGACCATCGCGCAGGAGGAGATCTTCGGCCCGGTGCTGTCGATCATCCCGTTCGACGACGAGGACGACGCCTTGCGGATCGCCAACAACTCGCGGTACGGCCTGCACGGCGCGGTGTGGTCGGCCGACCAGGATCGCGCCGTCGCGTTCGCGCGGCAGGTCCGCACGGGGCAGATCGACGTCAACGGCGGCGCGTTCAACCCGCTTGCGCCGTTCGGCGGGTACAAGCAGTCCGGCGTCGGTCGGGAGATGGGCCGGGTCGCGCTCGGCGAGTTCACCGAGATCAAGTCCATCCAGCTGTAAGCAGGGAGAAGAGACACCGTGGTCAAAGCTGTCGTCGTGCGGGAACCGGGGGCGCGCCCGGAGGTTTGCGACATCGTTCTGCCGCCGGTGGGGCCGCAGGACGTGCGCGTCCGGATCGCCGCTGCCGGAGTGTGCCATTCCGATCTGTCCATGGTGGACGGAACGCTGCGCCCGCAGTACCCGTTCGTACCCGGGCACGAGGCGTCCGGCGTCGTCGCGGAGGTCGGCGCCGAGGTCACGCACGTGCAGCCGGGGGACCGGGTGGTGCTCAACTGGGCTGCCGCGTGCCGGGAATGCTGGTTCTGCCAGGCGGGCGAGCCGTGGTTGTGCTCGGCCATCGAGGGCGTGACCACGGTGCCGCGCGGGGAGGTGGACGGCGAGCCGCTCAACGTGCTGCTCGGCGTCGGCGGGTTCGCCGAGGAAACCGTGCTGCCCGGGAAATCCGTGGTACCGCTGCCGCAGGGGGTGCCGCTCGACCTGGCTGCGCTCATGGGCTGCGCGGTGCTCACCGGGGTCGGCGCGGTCCGCAACACCGCGCGGGTCCGGAGTGGACAGTCGGTGCTCGTGCTGGGGCTCGGCGGGATCGGGCTGTGCGTGGTGCTGGGGGCGAAGCTCGCGGGGGCCGCGCAGATCATCACCGCTGACGTGTCGCCGGAGAAGGAAGCGCTGGCCCGCGCCGCCGGGGCGACGGATTTCCTGCTGAGCGACGACAAACTCGCCAAGCAGGTCCGCGCGCTCACCGACGGCCGCGGCGCCGATCACGCCTTCGAATGCGTCGGCGCGGCGACCACGATCCGGGCGGCGTGGACCGCGGTGCGCCGCGGCGGGCAGTGCACGGTGGTCGGCGTCGGGCGGAAGGACCAGCAGGTCGTGCTCAACCCGCTGGAAATCTTCCACTTCGCCCGCACGCTCACGAGCACGGTGTACGGCGCCTCCGACCCGGACCGCGACATCCCGGTGCTCGCCGACGAGGTCCGCTCCGGTGACCTCGACCTGGAAACCCTGGTGACACACCGGATTTCGCTCGCCGAGGTGCCGGAGGCGTTCGACCGGATGCGGCGCGGCGAGGGTGCCCGGTCGCTGATCCGGATCGGCGACGCGGCCTGAGCCTGGCCTGGACCAAAGAGGAACTCAGTCCGCTACATCCAGTGCCGCCTGGATGATGCTGTCCGTGTCGATGCCGTGGTACCGGTACACGCCGTCGAGATCACCGGACTGCCCGAAGCGTGTGACCCCGAGATGGGCCGCCCGCACGCGGTGGACGTTCGCCAGGAACGCCAGCGTGTGCGGGTGCCCGTCGAGCACCGTCGCCATCGGCGCGGACCGTTCCGACGGCAGCGCCGACTCCAGGATCCACGTGTCGGCGGTGTCCTGCCCGGCCCGGGCCTGCACCGCGCGGAACAGCAACCCGGGGCTCGTCACGCACACCACATCGGCGTGTTTACCCAGCGCGTCCAGCCGATCGGCCGCGGTGAGCGCCTCGGTGACCATCGCGCCCATCGTGACCAGCGTGACGTCCGGACGCGCCACCGCCGCCGTACGAATCGGGTACGCACCGGCAACCACCTGACGACGACGGCGTTCGCGCGCGGCCGGGTCGGCCGGCACGGCGGCGAGGTTCTGGTCCACCGGACGGGTCGACAGCCGCAGGTACGCCGACGTCCCGTCCGGCTTACCCAGCTGCGCCAGCGACGCGAGCAGGGTCCACTCGACGTCCAACGCGAACGCGGGTTCGTACGTCACGCACCCCGGCTGCTCCAGCCCGACCGACGGCGTGGTGATCGACTGGTGCGCGCCGCCCTCCGGGGCGAGCGTGACCCCGGACGGCGTGCCGACCAGAATCGACTGCCCGCCCCCGTAGATCCCGAACGACCACGGCTCCAGCGCGCGCTCCACGAACGGGTCATAGAGCACGCCGATCGGCAGCAGCGGACGGCCCCAGCGCGACCACGTGGTACCCAGCTCGCCGAGCGCGCTCACCAGGTTCACCTCGGCAATGCCCAGCTCCAGATGCTGGCCGCTGGGCCGCTCGCGCCAGTGCAGGATGGTCTCCGGGTCGTCGGCGAACCAGTCGACCCGCTCCTGCGGCGACCACACGCCGACCTTGTTGACCCAGCCGCCGAGGTTGGTGCTGGACGAAACGTCCGGGCACAGGGTCACCACGAGCTCCGCCGCCTCGGGGGCCTCGCGGGTGAGGTCCAGCAGCGCGCGGCCGAGCGCGGCTTGGGTGGTGGTACGTCCGGACGGCGTGCGGCCGATGTCCGCCGGAATCGGCGGAACCTGCTGGAGCGTCACGGTTTCCCGGTCGAGCCGGGACGCGGTCTCGGCACACAGCCGGGCGGCCGCGGAACCATCGGCGAACTTCTGCCACGGCTGATCGAGCGTCGTGCCGACGCGCTCCGCCAGCGAGGTCATCTGCTCCGCGGTCAGCAGCGACGAGTGGTTCTGCGGGTGCCCCTCGCTCGCCAGGCCGAATCCCTTGACGGTGTAAGCGAAAACGACGGTGGGCCGATGGTCGTCGATGGCGTCGAACACGTCCAGCAGGGCAGGCAGGTCGTGGCCGCCGAGGTTGCGGATGGCCGCGTGCAGCGTGTCGTCGTCGAGGGTTTCCAGCAGCGGAGCCAGTTCCGGCGACGTCAGCCGTTCGCGCAGCTGGGCCGGGGTACACCGGAGCAGCCGCTGGTACTCCGGGTTCGGCATCTCGTCGATGCGCTGCCGCAGCGCTTCCCCGCCCGGACGCGCGAACAGGTCCTGCAGCAGCCGCCCGTACTTCACGGTCAGCACCTGCCAGCCGGCCGCTTCGAACATCCCTTGCAGCCGGGTCGCGCCGATGTTCGGCACCACTCGGTCCAGCGACTGCCGGTTCAGATCGACGATCCACACGACCTCGCCGAGCTCCGCGACGGTCGGGTCGAGAATCGCCTCCCAGCACGCGCCTTCGTCCAGCTCCGCGTCGCCGACCAGGGAGTACTGCCGTCCGGTACCCGCGCCGCCGCCGTGCGATTCGACGTAACGGCGGGCCAGCGCACCCCAGATCGGGGCGGTGGCGCCGATGCCGACCGAGCCGGTGGAGTAGTCGACGCGGTCGGGGTCCTTCGAACGGGACGGATAGCTTTGCAGCCCCCCGAATTCCCGCAGCGACGTCAGGTACTTGTCGTCGAGGTCGCCCAGCAGGTAGTTGATCGCGTGCAGCACGGGGGAGGCGTGCGGCTTCACCGAAACCCGGTCCTCGGCCCGCAGCCGCGCGAACCACAGCGCCGTCATGATCGACACCATCGAGGCACTCGACGCCTGATGCCCGCCGACCTTGAGCCCGGTCGGGTTGGGGCGGACCCGGTTGGCGTGGTCGATGATCGCGGTGGAAAGCCACAGTACGCGGTCCTGGACCTCGCGCAGGACGGTCACCGTGTCGTTCTCCGGGAGGCGCTCGGGGGCGGGGGTGCTCACGACGGTATCGGGCCTTTCTTGGGCGGAACGTTGACTCCAGTGCATCAGAGCTGGGTAGGGTGCACAACCAGTGGCGTTTCCATTAAGCAGAACGCCCAGAATTGCCCCGCACGGGGTGGAGAGGACTGCGCAGCATGCCCAGCGCCCAGCGGCTCGACGCCACCGACGCCCGGATCCTGCTCGCGCTCGGCCGCAACCCGCGTGCCACCGCGGTCGCCCTCGCCGACGAGCTCGGGCTTTCGCGCAACACCGTGCAGAGCCGGCTCGCGCGGCTCGAACAGGGCACCGCCCTGCGGTCGGCCGAACACCGGATCGACCCGGCCGCGCTCGGCTATCCGCTCACCGCGTTCGTTACCGTGCAGGTGCGCCAGCGGCTGCTCGACGAGGTGGGCAGGCACCTCGCCGCCGTGCCGGAGGTCCTGCAGGTGCGCGGCCTGACCGGGGCGCAGGACCTCCTGGTGCACGTGGTCGCGACGGACGCCGACGACCTGTACCGGATCGCCGGGGAGATGCTCGAGATCCCCGGCGTCGAGCGCACCAACAACGCGCTGGTGATGCGGGAGATGGTGCCGTACCGGCTCACGCCGCTGCTGGAGCGCGCGGCGGCGCGATAGCGGTCACGAACGGTCTTCGGCCTCGCGTTCGTGACGGTGCCGCAGCAGCGTGCGGTGCACCCACACCAGGCCGGGCGCGGCGACCAGCCCCCACAAGAACAGCCCGGTGTGCCCGGCCACCAGGCCGAACACCATCATCAGCGCGGCGGTGACGTCCGCCAGGACGAGCGTGATCAGCCATAGCCGGGACCCCGCCGGGGGTACCCCTTGGCTGAGCGCGGCCACGAACGCGGGGTCGCTCGCGGCGAGTTCCTCTTCGATCTTCCGCAGGGCGCTGCGGTCGCGATGGGGCAGCATGACCCCCTCCTCGGGCAGGACGGGCCGGTGATCGCACTACCAGTGGAGTACCCGGGCACGGCTGCCGTCAAGCCCGGGTTTTGCCGGAATAATCGCGAATCGCTCGCCGCGTTGCAAACTGAAACACGTTCTAATACCGTCCCGGGGGTGAGATACGGGATCGTGCTGTTCACCAGCGACCGCGGAATCACCCCGGCGGCGGCCGCGCGGGCGGCCGAGGAGGCCGGATTCGCCACGTTCTACGTGCCCGAGCACACGCACATTCCGGTCCGCCGCACCGCTCCGCATCCGCGCACCGGTGACGCTTCCCTGCCGGACGACCGGTACCTGCGCACGCTCGACCCGTGGGTCTCGCTGGCCAGCGCCGTGTCCGTGACGTCGCGGATCCGGCTTGCGACCGCTGTCGCGCTGCCGGTGGAAAGCGACCCGATCACGCTGGCCAAGACGATCGCCACGCTCGACCATCTGTCGGGTGGCCGGGTCACGGTCGGCGTCGGATTCGGGTGGAACACCGACGAGCTGGCCGACCACGGCGTCCCCGGCGACCGGCGGCGCACCGCATTGCGGGAGTACCTGGAAGCAATGCGCGCGTTGTGGACGCAGGAAGAGGCGAGGTACGCGGGCGAGTTCGTGGAGTTCGGGCCGAGCTGGGCGTGGCCGAAACCGGTGCAGCCGCAGGTCCCGGTGCTGGTCGGGGCGGGCGGGACGGACCGGACGTTCCGCTGGATCGCCCGCCACGCCGACGGGTGGCTCACCACGCCCGCGGAAGGTGACCTCACCGGGAAAGCCGCGCGGCTGCGGGAGATCTGGCACGCCGAAGGGCGCGCGGGCGACCCGGAGGTGGTGGCGCTGGGTCCGCGCCCGGACCCGGAAGGGCTGGGCCGGCTCGCGGAGGCGGGGGTGACCGAGGTGGTGTTCGGGCTGCCGGACCGGGAACCGGCCGAGGTCGAGGCCTGGCTGGGGAGGCTGGCCGGGAAGCTGGGGCAGGCGGCGCTCCGCGGATGAGCGTTTCGCGGAAAGGTCTTGCCGGACAGTCTTTGCCGGACAGTCTTTGCCGAACACTGACGGGATCCTGGCCGTTGCTGGCTGCTCTTCCTGAGCGCACAGCTCGGCGAGGCCGCTACCGCCACCCGCGAATCCTCGCGCACTGAGCACCCCAATTTCACCGGAACGGATGAACTCGGCCGCCAGCCGTCATTCCGGCGGTCACACCCCCTCTCTGTTCACGTGGGCGGTGACCGGCCGGCACGCCCCCCGACCGGCCGGTCACCGCTTCGCCGTCAGTGGCGGCGGGGCGAATGGCGGCGCGCGGCAGCGCCCGGAAGACTGGGTCCGTGCGCATCCCCCTTCCCCGGATTCCGGCGTGACCCCCGAACTGGCCGAGCTGGCCGCCGCCCACGGAGTAGCCACCCGGTACGAGAACGCCGACCAGGTCGAAGTGCAGGTCGACCCCGAGGTGGTGGTCGCCGTGCTGGCTGAGCTCGACGTCGACGCCACCACGCCCGAAGCGGTCCGGCGCGAGCTCGCCGCGGTCCGGGAAGCCCGCGAGTCGCCGAAGCTGCCGCCCACGCTCGTCGTCCGTGCCGGGCAGGAACGGGACCTGGGCCGGGCGGCGAGAATCGAGCTGGAAGACGGCACCACCCGCGATGTCGGCACCACACTGCCGGCCGACCTTCCACTGGGCTGGCACCACGTCATCACCGCCGACCAGCGGGTACCGCTCGCCGTGGTCCCGGACCGGCTTCCCCCGGTGCCGGCCGCGTGGGGCTGGATGCTGCAGCTCTACGCACTGCACTCCGACCAGTCCTGGGGCATGGGCGATTTCGGCGATCTGGCCACGATGGCGTCGAGGTCGGCCGAGGAACTCGGCGCGGGCGTGCTGCTGGTCAACCCCGTTCAGGCGATCAGCCCCGCGCATCCGGTCGAGCGGTCGCCGTACTCGCCGTCCAGCCGCCGGTTCGCGAACCCGCTCTACCTGCGGGTCACCGCCACCGACGCGTACGCCCGGGCTGACGAGGCCACTCAGCGCAAGATCCAAGCGCTGGCGCCGGACCCGATCGGCGAGCTGATCGACTACGACGCCGTCTGGGCAGCCAAACGCGCCGCGCTGGAGCTGCTGCACCCGCCGCAGGTCGAGATGGACGACGACCTCCGCGACTTCGCCACTTTCGGGGCTCTCGCGGAAATCCACGGCAACGACTGGCGGGAGTGGCCGGAGCCGTTGCGCAACCCGGGTAGCGCCGAGGTCGCCGCTGCGCGCGAGGAGCTGGCCGTGCGGATCGAGTTCCACGCCTGGCTTCAGCAGCTGTGTCACGAGCAGCTCGACGACGTACGCCGCGCGGCGCGCGAAGCGGGTATGCCGGTAGGCGTGGTGCACGACCTGCCGGTCGGCGTCCATCCCGGTGGCGCGGACACGTGGGCGCAGCGAGACGTCTTCGCTGCGCGCGTACGCGTCGGGGCGCCGCCGGACGCCTTCAATCAGCAGGGCCAAGACTGGAACCTTCCGCCGTGGCGGCCCGACAGGCTCGCCGAAGCTGGGTACGCGCCGTTTCGCGACGTCGTGCGTGGCGTGTTGCAGCACGCCGACGGTATCCGCGTGGACCACGTAGCCGGGATGTGGCGGCTGTGGTGGATTCCGCCGGGCGAACCGGCCGGCCGTGGCACGTACGTGCACTACGACGCCGAAGCGATGCTCGGCGTCCTCGCGCTTGAAGCGCATCGCGCGGGCGCGGTCGTGGTGGGGGAGGACCTCGGGACTGTCGAGGACACCGTCACCGAAACCATGCACGCACGCGGGTTGCTCAGCTCCGCGGTGCTGTGGTTCCAGCGCGATTGGGACGCGCCGGACAAGCCGTTCATCCGCCCGCGCGAGTGGGACCCTGATGCGATGGCCAGCATTTCCACGCACGACCTGCCCACCGTGTCCGGCTGGCTGGCCGCCGAGCACGTCCGGGTACGGGCCGAGCTGGGGCTGCTCGACCGGCCCATCGCCGACGAGTACGCCGATGCCGCCGCCGAACAGGCCGCATTGCTCGAACTCGTTACCCGCGAAGGAATCCCCGGCGAGGACGTCGTGGTCGCCCTGCACACGCTGCTCGCTTCGGCGGCGTCACGGCTCGTGCTCACTGCTCCGGCCGACGTCGTCGGCGAACGGCGGCAGCCGAATCTGCCGGGCACGGTGGATGAGTACCCTAACTGGCGGATCCCGCTCCCCGTCACCGTCGACGGGTTCTTCGCCGACCCGCGGGTCCGCGCTGCGGTCGCCCCGCTGGCCGCCGCGCGCCCCCTGCGCTGAAACCACGAAAGCCCAAGGAGAAGCCCCTGTGCGGCCCTGGCCCGGAAAGCCCTACCCGCTCGGCGCGACCTACGACGGCGTGGGGACCAACTTCGCGCTGTTCTCCGAAGCCGCCGAGTACGTCGACCTGTGCCTGTTCGACGACGAGGGCAACGAGACCCGCTCGCGGCTGGAGGAGGTCGACGGGTTCGTCCACCACGGCTACCTGCTCGGCGTCGGTCCCGGGCAGCGGTACGGATTCCGCGTGCACGGTCCGTACGATCCCGGTCGCGGCCTGCGCTGCAATCCCAGCAAGCTGCTGATCGACCCGTACGCCAAGGCGTTGTCCCGCGGGGTCGACTGGAGCGAGGCGCTCTTCGGCTACCGCTTCGACGATCCCGAACAGCGCAACGACGACGATTCGGCCGGGCACGTGCCGTACTCGCTCGTGGTCAGCCCGTTCTTCGACTGGGCCAACGATCGCGCGCCGCGTACGCCGTACCACGAAACGGTGATCTACGAGACGCACGTACGCGGCATGACGATGACGCACCCCTTCGTGCCGGAGCGGCTTCGCGGCACGTACGCGGGTCTCGCGCACCCAGTCGTCGTGGAGCACCTTCAGAAGCTCGGCGTGACCGCAGTGGAGCTGATGCCGGTACACCAGTTCGTCACCGACCACGGTCTCGACGAGAAGGGCCTGCGCAACTACTGGGGTTACAACACGATCGGCTACTTCGCGCCGCACGACGCGTACGCCGCGATGCAGGGCCAGGGCGGGCAGGTGCAGGAGTTCAAGGGCATGGTGCGCGCCCTGCACGAGGCCGGGATCGAGGTGATCCTCGACGTGGTCTACAACCACACTGCCGAGGGCAACCATCTCGGCCCGACGCTGTCCATGCGCGGGATCGACAACGAGGCGTACTACCGCCTGGTCGAGGACGATCCGCAGTACTACATGGACTACACCGGCACCGGCAACTCGCTCAACGTGCGCAACCCCCACACGCTGCAGCTGATCATGGACTCGCTGCGGTACTGGGTCACCGAGATGCACGTGGACGGCTTCCGGTTCGACCTGGCGTCCGCGCTGGCCCGCGAGTTCTACGACGTCGACCGGCTGTCCACGTTCTTCGACCTCGTGCAGCAGGACCCGATCGTGAGCCAGGTGAAGCTGATCGCCGAGCCGTGGGACGTCGGGCCGGGTGGCTACCAGGTCGGCAACTTCCCGCCGGTATGGACGGAGTGGAACGGGCAGTACCGCGACACCGTGCGCGATTTCTGGCGCGGCGAACCGTCCACGCTGGGTGAGTTCGCGTCGCGGATCACCGGCTCATCGGACCTGTACCAGGACGACGGCCGCCGCCCGTTCGCGTCGATCAACTTCGTCACCGCGCACGACGGCTTCACGCTCACCGATCTGGTGTCCTACAACGAAAAGCACAACGACGCCAACGGCGAGGACAACCGCGACGGCGCGGATGACAACCGGTCGTGGAACTGCGGCGTCGAAGGCCCCACCGACGACCCGGAGGTACTGGCGCTCCGGGCCCGGCAGCGGCGGAACCTGCTGGCCACGCTGGTGCTGTCGCAGGGCGTGCCGATGCTCCTGCACGGCGATGAGTTCGGCCGCACCCAGCAGGGCAACAACAACGCCTACTGCCAGGACTCCGAACTGTCCTGGATGGACTGGGAGCTGGCCACCGAGAACGCCGATCTGGTCGAGTTCACCACCGCGCTCACCGCCTTCCGCAAGCGGCATCCGGTGTTCCGGCGCCGCCGGTTCTTCCAGGGCAAACCGGTGCGCAAGGGCGAAGAACTCGGCGACATCGCGTGGTTCACCCCGGCCGGCGAGGAGATGACCGAGCAGAACTGGGACGACGGTTTCGGCAAGTCGGTGGTGATCTTCCTGAACGGCGAAGGGATTCCGGACCTCGACCCGCGCGGCATGCCGGTGTCCGACGATTCGTTCCTGCTCGCCTTCAACGCGCACTGGGAGGACATCGCGATGACGCTGCCGGGCAACGGCTACGGTCGCGAGTGGACAGTCGTGGTGGACAGCGCTACCGGCAAGGTTGGCGACACCGGCGCCGAACCGGTCGAAGGCGGTGGCAAGTTCACCCTCGCCGCGCGGTCGCTGGTCGTGCTCCAGCGCACGGCGAAGGAGGGCGAATGAACGCACCGGCCTCCACATACCGGGTGCAGCTGCGGCCGGAGTTCACGTTCACCGACGCGGCCGCGATCGTCGACTACCTGCACGAGCTGGGGGCCGGTGCGTTGTATGCGTCGCCGATGCTCGACGCGACCCCCGGGTCCACCCACGGCTATGACGTCACCGATCCCACCCGGGCACGCGTTGAGCTGGGCGGGGAAGAAGCGCGGAAGACGTTGTCGGCGCGCCTGAGGGACGCCGGGCTCGGGTTCGTGGTGGACATCGTGCCGAACCACATGTCCGTCGAGGTGCCGAAGGCGAACCCGTGGTGGTGGGATGTCCTGAAGCACGGCCGGGAATCGCCGTACGCGCCGTTCTTCGACATCGACTGGAGCCGCGGCCGTCTGCTGCTGCCGGTCCTCGGCGACGACGCGCTCACCGTCGACGGGGACGAACTCGTCTACTACGGCCACCGGTTTCCGATCGCGCCTGGCACCGGTGACGGCACGCCGCAGGACGTGCACGCGCGGCAGCATTACGAGCTGGTCGACTGGCGCCGCGGCAACCGCGAGCTGAACTACCGGCGGTTCTTCGACATCACGAACCTCGCCGCGGTCACCGTGGAACGGCCCGAGGTGTTCGCCGAGACGCACGGCGAGGTGCTGCGCTGGGTGTCTGACGGCGACGTGACCGGACTGCGCGTGGACCATCCGGATGGGCTCGCCGATCCGGGCGGTTACCTGCGCCGGTTGCGCGCGGGCGCCCCGCGCGCGTGGCTGGTGGTGGAGAAAATCCTTCATCCGGGCGAAAAACTGCCGCAGAGCTGGCCGGTCGACGGCACCACCGGGTACGACGCGCTGCGCGAGATCACCGGCGTGTTCGTCGACCCGGCCGCGGCGCCGGTGTTCACCCGGCTGGCCGCGGAACAGGGCGTGCGCACCGATTTCCACTCCGTCGAGGAACGCGCGCGGCGGCTCGTCTCCACCGAGATCCTGGTCGCCGAGGTCCGCCGGATCGCCGCGCTGCTGCCCGGCGTGGACGCCGAAGCCGCTCGTGCCGCGGTCGCCGAGGTGATGATCGCGTTCCCGGTGTACCGCTCGTACCTGCCGGAAGGCTCGGCACACTGGGCGAGCGCGGTCGCGCGGGCCCGCAAGCGGCGGCCGGAACTGACCCCGGCGCTCGACGCGCTCGACAGCCAGGTCCGCGGTGCACCGGACGGCGAGCTCGCGACCCGGATCCAGCAGACGTCCGGCATGGTCGTCGCGAAAGGCACCGAGGACACGACGTTCTACCGGTTCACGCGGTTCGCGGCGCTGAACGAGGTCGGCGGGAATCCGGACCGTTTCGGGCTGGGTACCGCGGAATTCCACGCGCTGGCCGAGGGCCGCGCGGCCGCGTACCCGGTCACGATGACGGCGCTGACCACGCACGACACGAAGCGGTCCGAGGACACCCGGGCGCGGATGGTGGCGTTGTCGGAGGTCGCGGAGGAGTTCGCGGCGGCGGTCCGGCGGTGGACGGCCGTGCGCGGCATCGACGAACCGGCGCTCAACCTGCTCGCCTGGCAGACGCTCGTCGGCGCGTGGCCGATTTCGCCCGAACGGCTGCGGGATTACCTCGACAAGGCTGCGAAGGAAGCGAAGCTCCGTACCACGTGGACTGACCACGACGAAGAGTTCGAACGGGCCGTCGCCGCGTGGCCCGGCCAGGTGCTCGGCGACCCGGAGCTGGCCGCGGACGTCGAGGCGTTCGTCGCCCGCGTGCGCGGTGCGGGCTGGGTGAACTCGCTCGGGCAGAAGCTGGTGCAGCTGGCCGGTCCGGGCGTGCCGGACGTGTACCAGGGCACCGAGCTGTGGGACTACTCGCTGGTCGATCCGGACAACCGGCGCGCCGTCGATTACCGGGTGCGCCGCACGATCCTTGACCGCGTCCAAGCCGGGGAGCATCCCGCGGTCGACGAGACCGGCGCGGCGAAACTCCTGGTCGTCCATCGCGCGTTGACCTTGCGCCGAGACCGGCCGGAGCTGTTTGCCGGATATCGCCCACTACAGGCGGAAGGCGTTGCCGCAGAACATCTTCTGGCCTTCGAACGCGGCGGGGGACTGGCGGTGGCGGTCACCCGGCTGCCGCTCGGCCTCGACCGCGCGGGCGGCTGGCGCGACACCGTCCTGCCGCTGCGCGACGGCGAGTGGACCGACGTGCTCACCGGCCGTGCCGTGGGTGACGCGCCGCGGGCGGCGGAGTTGTTCGGCCGATACCCGGTGGCGCTGCTGGTGCGGGAGGATTCCTGATGGTCACGGTGTGGGCGCCTGCCGCCGACCGGGTGCGCGTGCGAGTCGACGGCGCTGACCACGACATGACCCGCGCCGACGGCGGCTGGTGGCGCGCCGACGTCACCGGTACCGACTACGCGTTTCTGCTCGGTGACGACGACAAACCCTTGCCGGACCCGCGTTCCCTGCGCCAGCCGCACGGCGTCCACGAAGCCTCCCGCCGGTACGACCACGACGCGTTCGAGTGGACCGACCAGGCCTGGACCGGACGTCAATTGCCCGGCGGAGTGGTGTACGAACTGCACATCGGCACCTTCACCGAGGACGGCACGTTCGACGCGGCCATCGAACGGCTCGGGCACCTCGTCGACCTCGGGATCACGCACGTCGAACTCCTGCCGGTGAACTCCTTCGACGGCACCGCAGGCTGGGGTTACGACGGTGTCCTCTGGGGCGCGGTGCACGAGCCGTACGGCGGCCCGGACGGGCTCAAACGCCTGGTCGACGCGTGTCACGCGCGCGGGCTCGCGGTGGTCCTCGACGTCGTCTACAACCACCTCGGCCCGTCCGGCGCGTACCTCGACCGCTTCGGCCCGTACTTCGCCGGTCGCACCGACTGGGGCGCCGGGCTCAACCTCGACGGACCGGGCTCCGACGAGGTCCGCCGGTATGTGCTGGACAACGCGCTCGGCTGGCTGCGCGACTTCCACATAGACGGCCTCCGCCTCGACGCCGTACACGCGCTCGTGGACAAACGCGCGGTACACCTGCTGGAGGAGCTGGCCACGGAGGTCGAAGCGCTGTCTGCGGCGCTGAACCGGCCGCTCACCCTCATCGCGGAATCCGACCAGAACGACCCGAAGCTGGTCACCACGCGCGACGGTGGCGGTTACGGCCTGCACGCGCAGTGGTCCGACGACCTGCACCACGCGCTGCACGTCCGGCTCACCGGCGAGACCAGTGGGTACTACGCCGATTTCGCCGACCCCGGCGCGCTGGCGAAAACGCTGCGCGAGGTGTTCTTCCACGCGGGCACATGGTCGTCGTTCCGGGAGCGCACGCACGGGCGTACGCTCGATCGGCGCGTGACACCTGGCCACCGATTCCTCGCCTACCTGCAGGACCACGACCAGATCGGCAACCGCGCGACCGGCGACCGGCTGTCCGCCACCGTGTCGCCCGGCCTGCTGGCGTGCGGCGCCGCGGTGGTGTTCTGCTCGCCGTTCACGCCGATGCTGTTCATGGGGGAGGAGTGGGCGGCGAGCACGCCGTGGCAGTTCTTCGCGTCGTTCCCGGACCCGGTGCTGGCCGAGGCCGTGCGCACCGGACGGCGCCGCGAGTTCGGCCGCCACGGCTGGGGCGAGGCGGACGTCCCGGACCCGATGGACCCGGCCACCGTCGCCCGCTCCCGGCTCGACTGGACCGAACCGGACCGGCCGGGCCACCGCGAGATCCTTGACCTGTACCGCACCCTGATCCGGCTCCGCCGCGCGCACCCGGACCTGGCCGATCCGCGGCTCGACCGGGTCACCGTGCACTCGGACGGCTCCTGGCTGCTCCTGCACCGCGGCCCGCTGCGGCTGGCCTGCAACTTCGGCGCGGACCCGGTCGAGGTCCCGCTGAACGGGAAGCCGGGGGAGATTCTCGCGTCGTGGGGGTCGCCGGTGGTGGACGGCTCGGCGCGGCTGCCGCCGGAGTCGTTCGTGCTGGTCAGGACTCAGTGAGCGCCCACACCGACACGTGCTTGGTGCTGTCGGCGGTGAACTCCGAGCGGTCCCAGCCACCCCAGCGATGCCGCAGGCGCATTCCGGCGAGGCGGGCCATGAGGTCCAGCTCGGCAGGCCAGACATAGCGGAACGGGATGCGCCGGAACCGCCCCTGACCGTCCGGCGACACCGTGACGTGGTTCGAGGTGAACTGCTGCGTGACGACGTCGTACTGGTCGAACCCGACGTAACCGGGCGAGATCGCGAACGGCACGGTGTCCTGCCCGGGCGGCAGGCGGCGCAGGTTCGGCACGCCGACCTCGACGAGGAACAACCCGCCCGGCCGCAGGTGCGCGGCGGCGTTGCGGAAGACGTCCACCTGCCCGTCCTGCGTGGTGACGTTGCCGATCGTGTTGAACACCAGGTAGACCAGGGAAAACCGGCCGGGTACGCGGGTGGCGGTCATGTCGCCGATGGTGACGTGGACCTGGTCGCCACCCGGTTTCCCGGCGATCCGCGCCGCCATCGCACGGCTCAGTTCGATGCCGCTCACCGGTACCCCGCGAGCCGCCAGTGGCGCCGCGATCCGCCCGGTCCCGGCAGCGAACTCGAGGGCCGGGCCGTCCGCGAGGCTTTCGAGGAGGTCGACCGCGGGGGTGACCACCTCGGGCCGGTTGGCGCCGCCGGGCCCGTCGTAGGTCGCCGCGACGCTCTCGGGGAACCAGCCGTCGGCCGGGTCGTCGATCATGGTGGTCGAGGTTAGGTCGCTGACCACGGGTTCTTCACCTCATTTTCGCGACGGCCGGGAAGTTCAGCCGTGGCGCTGGTGGTGAGGTCGACCGAGTCGCACTCGGTTTCCGCCGATCGTGCCGCCGGGCCGGTCGTAGGCCGCCGCGACGCTCTCGGGAATCCAGCCGTCGGCCGGGTCGTCGATCATGGTCGCCGACCTTAGGCCCCTGACCACCGCTTCTTCACCCCATTTTCCCCGGCTCCCGGAAGTTCAGCCGTGCGCCGGAGCCGTCCGGACGGGACATTTGGAAAGATCGGCGCATGGCACAACGACCCGCACCCGACAACCAGGTCCTCGCCGGACGGCCGTTTCCGCTCGGCGCCCACCCGGAGGGCGGCGGGGTCCGGTTCGCGGTGACGTCCGCGGTCGCCGACGCGGTCGAGGTGTGCCTGATCGGCGACGACGGGTCCGAGCGGCGGATCGAGCTCACCGAGCGCACCTTCGGCGTCTGGCACGGCCTGGTCCCGGGCGTCACGGCAGGACAGCGCTACGGCTACCGCGTGCACGGACCGTACGAGCCCGCCCGCGGCCTGCGCTGCAACCCGGCCAAGCTGCTCGTCGACCCGTATGCCCGGCGGATCAACGGACGGCTCACCAGCCTGCACGCCGCGCAGGGTTTCACGAGCGACCCCGAACGCGGTCCGCAGTCCACTGTGGACTCACTCGGCAGCGTCCCGCTGTCGGTCGTCACCTCGCCCGGCGGGCCGGACACCGGGAGCAAGCCCGAGGTGCCGTTCGAGGAATCGGTGATCTACGAACTCCACGTGAAGGGCTTCACGCAGCAGCATCCGTTCATCCCGGAGGCGCTGCGCGGCACGTACCTGGGCGTGGCGCATCCGGTGGCGATCGAGCACCTGACCCGGCTCGGCGTGACCACCGTCGAACTGCTGCCGGTGCACGCGTTCGCCGACGAGCCCGCGCTCATCCGCGCCGGACGGCACAACTACTGGGGTTACTCGCCGCTCGGCTACTTCGCGCCGCACCCCGCGTACGCGAGCGAGCCGGGCCGCGAGGTCGAGGAGTTCCGCACGATGGTGGCGGCGCTGCACGCGGCCGGGATCGAGGTGCTGCTCGACGTCGTGTTCAACCACACCTGCGAAGGCGGCCCGGACGGCCCCACGTTGTCCCTGCGCGGTCTCGACGCCCCGGCGTACTACCTGCACACCCGCCGCGGGCACCTGGCCGACCTCACCGGCTGCGGCAACACCCTCGACGCCGGTTCGCCCACCGTCGTCAGGCTGGTCACCGATTCGCTGCGGTACTGGACCCAGGAAATGGGCGTCGACGGCTTCCGGTTCGACCTGGCGAGCACGCTCGGCCGTCCGCACGGCGGGATGTTCGACCGCGAGTCGACGATGCTCACCGCGATCACCACCGACCCGGTGCTGTCGCGCTGCAAGCTGATCGCCGAGCCGTGGGACGCCACCGGCGAGGGCTACCGCGTCGGCGACTTCGGCGCGCAGTGGGCCGAGTGGAACGGGCGTTACCGCGACACGGTGCGCGATTTCTGGCGCGGCGCGACCGGCGTACGCGACCTCGCGTACCGGCTGTCCGGCTCGTCCGATCTGTACGACCACAACCTCCGCCGTCCTTGGCAGTCGGTCAATTTCGTGACCGCGCACGACGGGTTCACGCTGCGGGATCTGGTGTCCTACAACGAAAAGCACAACGAGGCCAACGGCGAGGACAACCGCGACGGCGGCAACGACAACCGCTCGTGGAACCACGGGGCCGAGGGGGAGACCGACGACGCGGCGATCATTGCACTGCGTACGCGGCAGGCCCGCAACCTCTTCGCGACGCTGCTGCTGTCCACCGGCACGCCGATGCTCACCGCGGGCGACGAAATGTGGCGGACACAGCAGGGCAACAACAACGCCTACTGCCTCGACGACGAGACGTCGTGGATCGACTGGACCCCGGTCGAGGCAGCGGAGCCCATGCTCGCCTTCGCCCGCCGCGTGGTCCGGCTGCGCGCGCACAGCCCGGCGCTGCGCCAGCCGGAGTTCTTCGAAGGCCGCACCACGCCGACCGGGAAACCGGACCTCGTGTGGTTCCGCCCGGACGGCGAAGAGTTCGACGAGGTCGACTGGTTCGACGAAAACCGGCGGACGCTGTGCATGTGGATCGACGGGTCGAACAGCCAGGCCCGCAACCGCGAGGGCGCGCTCGTCACCGACCATTCGTGGCTGTTGATCCTGCACTCGGGCGCGGAACCGGCCGAGATCGTGCTGCCAGGGCCGGAGTACGGCGAGACGTTCAAGCCCACCCTCGACACCGCGACCGCCGACGGCACCCCGGCCGATCCCGGCGTGCTGGAACCGAAAGCACGCATCACCGTCGAGGCGCATTCTCTGCTGTTGCTGCGTGCCCCGCGGGACACGGTCGAGACCCCGCAGCTGTGAAAGCGGGCCGGATTGTGAACGCAATTCGGCTTGCCGGTGGCGAACCGGATACGGGAATGCGTCGGGCACCCCCACCGAATGGGTTCGTTTCGCCCGGACGGGTGGCGGGTACTTCGGGAAAAGGCCCCGCTGTCAACGGCTTTGGGGGAATCAGGCACACTGAACGTGCTCGCATCCGCACAGTCCGACCAAGGTGAAAAAGGGGCATTGCCATGACCGGCAGGCTCGGGATCGACGACGTCGCCCCCATTGTCAGCTGCGGCCGTTATCCGGCCAAAGCCGTTGCGGGCGAACATTTCCCCGTCACCGCCACGGTGTGGCGGGAAGGCCACGACGCGGTCGCCGCCACGGTCGCCTGGCGCGGTCCCGGCGACCGGGTCGCGCGGCAGACCCGGATGGCCGAACAGGGCCGCGGGCTCGACCGCTTCGGCGCGGTGATCGTCCCCGACGCGGAAGGCATGTGGACCTACCGCATCGACGCGTGGAGCGACCCGTGGGCCACCTGGGAGCACACGGCGGAGGTGAAAATCGCGGCCGGGCAAGGGCCGGGCGAGCTGGCGAACGACCTCGAGGCCGGCGCCCGGCTGCTCGACCGCGTGTCGCGCCGCCCGGACCGCCGTGCCGACCGCGCACTGCTCGCCGGAGCCGCGGCCGCGCTGCGCGACGAGGAGCGCGACCTCGCCGAGCGGGCCGGGCCCGCGCTGTCGCCCGAGGTCCGGCAGATCATGCACGACCACCCGGTGCGCGAGCTGATCACCAAGGGCCGCACGCTGAAGCTGTGGGTCGACCGCAAACGCGCGGCTTTCGGTTCCTGGTACGAATTCTTCCCGCGGTCCACCGGCGGCCTCGACGCGCAGGGCCGCGCCGTGCACGGCACGTTCGCCACCGCCACCCGCGAGCTGGACCGCATCGCGGGCATGGGCTTCGACGTCGTGTACCTCCCGCCGGTGCACCCGATCGGGCGGGTGAACCGCAAGGGCCCCAACAACTCTCTCGTCGCGACGCCGGACGACGTCGGCTCGCCGTGGGCGATCGGCGCGGACGAGGGCGGCCACGACGCCGTGCATCCGCAGCTGGGTACCATCGAGGACTTCGAGGCGTTCACCGCGCGGGCCGGGCAGCTCGGTATGGAGGTCGCGCTCGACCTCGCGCTGCAGGCCGCGCCGGATCACCCGTGGGCGGTCAAGTACCCGGAGTTCTTCACCACCCGGCCGGACGGCACGATCGCGTACGCCGAGAACCCGCCGAAGAAGTACCAGGACATCTACCCGGTCAACTTCGACAACGACCCGCGCGGCATCTACGACGAGGTGCTGCGCGTGGTCCTGCACTGGGTGTCGCACGGGGTGCGGATCTTCCGGGTGGACAACCCGCACACCAAGCCGCCGGACTTCTGGGCGTGGCTCATCCAGTCGGTGAAGGACGCGCATCCGGACGTGCTCTTCCTCGCCGAGGCGTTCACCCGCCCGGCCCGGCTGTGGGGGCTTGCGAAACTCGGGTTCACCCAGAGCTACACGTATTTCACCTGGCGCACCACGAAGGACGAGCTCACCGAGTTCGGCACCGACCTCGTCGAACACTGGGACCACGGCAGGCCGAACCTGTTCGTGAACACCCCCGACATCCTCCACGAATCGCTGCAGCACGGCGGTCCCGGCATGTTCGCGCTGCGCGCGGCGCTGGCCGCCACGATGTCGCCGACCTGGGGCGTGTACTCGGGGTACGAGCTGTTCGAGAGCGAGCCGGTGCGCCCGGGCAGCGAGGAGTACCTCGACTCGGAGAAGTACCAGCTGCGCCCGCGCGACTACGCCGGAGCGCTCGCGGAGGGCCGGTCGCTGGAGCCGTGGCTCACCCGGCTCAACACGATCCGGCGCGCGCATCCGGCGTTGCAGGGCATGCGGTCGCTGCGGTTCCACCACGTGGACAACGGTGCGCTGATCGCGTACTCCAAGCAGGATCCGGCCACCGGCGACACGGTGGTCACGGTGGTGAACCTCGACCCGCACGGCGCGCACGAGGGCACGCTCTGGCTCGACCTCGCCGTGCTGGGCTTCGACGGGTCCGAGCGGCTCATCGCGCACGACGAGGTCACCGGGGAGACCTGGGACTGGGGCCCGGCGAACTTCGTCCGGCTAGAACCCTGGCGGGCCGTGGCGCACGTGGTCGCGCTGCGCCGCCGCCTCGCGGCATAACTCACGAGAACTCAGAAGGTGGACTGGATGGACGAGGATGCCCGGCCCGGTGCCGTGGCAGCGCTGGCGGGCGTGCCGCACACCGGCGAGGCGGTGACCGCCGACGGGCTTCTGGTGGAGCCGCAGGCGGACGACTTCACGCACGCGCACGCGGCGCCGAAGGACCCGGAGTGGTTCAAGGGTGCGGTGTTCTACGAGGTACTGGTCCGCGCGTTCGCCGATTCGAACGGCGACGGCACGGGCGACCTGCGCGGTCTCGCCGAGCGGCTGGACTACCTCGAATGGCTCGGGGTGGACTGCCTGTGGCTGCCGCCGTTCTACGCCTCGCCGCTGCGCGACGGCGGGTACGACATCAGCGATTTCCGTGCGGTACTCCCGGAATTCGGCACGGTCGAGGATTTCGTGTACCTCCTCGACGAGGCCCACCGGCGCGGGATCCGGGTGATCACCGACCTGGTGCTCAACCACACGTCCGACGCGCATCCGTGGTTCCAGCAGTCGCGGTCGGACCCGGACGGCCCGTACGGCGACTACTACGTGTGGAGCGACGACGACTCCCGCTACGCCGACGCGCGGATCATCTTCGTGGACACCGAAACGTCGAACTGGACCTACGACCCGGTGCGCGGCCAGTTCTACTGGCACCGGTTCTTCAGCCACCAGCCCGACCTGAACTACGAGAACCCGGCCGTGCAGGACGCGATGCTCGACGTGCTGCGGTTCTGGCTCGACCTCGGCATCGACGGCTTCCGGCTCGACGCGGTGCCGTACCTCTTCGAGCAGGAGGGCACCAACTGCGAGAACCTGCCGCGGACGCACGAGTTCCTCAAGCGCTGCCGCAAGGTGGTCGACGACGAGTTCCGCGGCCGGATCCTGCTGGCCGAGGCGAACCAGTGGCCGAGCGACGTCGTCGAGTACTTCGGCGACCCGGACGTCGGCGGGGACGAATGCCACATGGCCTTCCACTTCCCGCTGATGCCGCGGATCTTCATGGCGGTGCGCCGGGAGTCGCGGTTCCCGATCTCGGAGATCCTGCTGCAGACGCCGCAGATCCCGTCCGGGGCGCAGTGGGGCATCTTCCTGCGCAACCACGACGAGCTCACGCTCGAGATGGTCACCGACGAAGAGCGCGACTACATGTACTCCGAGTACGCCAAGGACCCGCGGATGAAGGCCAACATCGGCATCCGCCGCCGCCTCGCGCCGCTGCTCGACAACGACCGCAACCAGCAGGAGCTCTTCACCGCGATGCTGCTGTCGCTGCCGGGGTCGCCCGTCCTGTACTACGGTGACGAGATCGGCATGGGAGACAACATCTGGCTCGGCGACCGGGACGCGGTCCGCACGCCGATGCAGTGGACGCCGGACCGCAACGCCGGGTTCTCCACCTGCGACCCCGGCCGCATCTACCTGCCGGTGATCATGGACCCGGTGTACGGCCACCAGGCGCTGAACGTCGAAGCACAGGCGGACAACGCGTCGTCGCTGCTCAACTGGACGCGCCGGATGATCGAGGTGCGCAAGCAGCACCACGCCTTCGCGCAGGGCGATTTCACCGACCTCGGCGGGTCGAATCCGAGCGTGCTGGCGTACCAGCGCCGGTGGCGCCGCCCGGACGGCCGCGAGGACGTGGTGGTGTGCGTCAACAACCTGTCGCGGTTCCCGCAGCCGGTGGAACTCGATCTTTCCGCGCATCGCGGGGCGACGCCGGTGGAGCTCACCGGGGGCGTGCGGTTCCCGGACATCGGCGAACTGTCGTACCTGCTCACGCTGCCCGGGCACGGGTTCTACTGGTTCCAGCTCCTCGAGCCGGAAGACTGAGGTGATCCCGCTGTCCGACCACGGTTCCCTGCCTGCCGAGCTGGCTTCCTTGCTGCCGGGCTGGCTCCCGGCGCAGCGCTGGTTCGCGGGCAAGGACCGGCCGATCGACGAGGTCCGCCCGGCCACGCTCACCGTGGTCACCGACGGAGACCCGCAGCTGGTGCACGCGGTCGTCGACGTCGTGCAGGGCGACCGCACCGAGCCGTACCAGCTGCTGATCGGGAGGCGGTTGTCCGGGAGTCCGGAGGTCGCGTCCACCGCGTGGCTCGGCGAGGGCCTGTACGAGGCAAGCGGCGACGCCGACCTCACCACCGTGCTGCTGGACGGGATGGCGGCGGGATCTGACATCGGCCCGCTGCGGTTCGCGGCCGAGCCGGGAGTGTCGCTGGATGCCGGATTGCGCGCGCGGCCGATCACGGCGGAGCAGAGCAACACGTCGCTGGTGTACGGCGGGCAGTACATCCTGAAGCTGTTCCGCAAGCTCAGCCCGGGTACGAACAAAGACCTGCTGCTGCACCGCGCGTTGCAGGAAGCGGGCTGCAAGCACGTGGCGCGGGTGGTCGGGTCGTTTTCCGGCGAGCTGGCCGGGGCGCCGGCCACGATGGGGATGCTGCAGGAATTCCTGCCGGACGCGGTCGACGGCTGGGCGATGGCCACCACGAGCGTGCGAGACCTGCTGGCCGACCCCGAGCGGCACGCCGACGAAGCGGGCGGCGATTTCGCCGGGGAATCCGAGCGGCTGGGTGCGGCTGTCGCCGAAGTGCACGCGGATCTCGCGAGCGCGCTCGGCACCGAACCGGCGGACCGCGACGAGCTGGACCGCACCGTACAGGCGATGACGCGGCGGCTGGACCAGGTCGCCGCCGTGGTCCCGGAGCTGGCGCCGCACGCGCCTGCCTTGCGGGCGGCATTCGAGGCGGTACGGGCGGAAGTGTCGCCGGTGTCGTTGCAGTACATCCACGGCGACCTGCACCTGGGCCAGGTCCTGCGCACGGTCGGCGGCTGGCTGCTCCTGGACTTCGAGGGCGAGCCGGCCGCGCCGGTGGCCGAGCGGCACGCGCTGCGCTCGCCGCTGCGGGATGTGGCGGGGATGCTGCGGTCGTTCGACTATGCGGCACACCAGCTGCTCATCGGGCCGCCGGACGGTCCCGAGGTGGCCGGGCACGCGATGGAATGGGCTCGCCGCAACCGCGCCGCCTTCTGCGCCGGGTACGCCCGCGCCGGTGGCCCGGTCGGCGATCCGCTGGCGCACGCGAACCTGTTGCGTGCTTTCGAACTGGACAAAGCGGTGTACGAGGTCGCCTACGAGCACGCGAACCGGCCGGACTGGCTGGCCGTGCCGCTGGCGGCGATCGCCCGCAGCACCGATGGAGGTGAGTGACCCGGTGAACGCAGCACCCTCGGACCTGCCCGCGGCGGCCCCGTCCCCGCAGGACATCGACCGGCTGCTGGCGGGGGAGCACCACGACCCGCATGCGGTGCTGGGCGTACACGCCGCCGGTGGAGACGTCGTGGTGCGCGCGCTGCGCCCGGGCGCCACCGAGGTGTCGGTGGTTGCCGGGGAACGCCGGTACCCGCTGGAACGCGTGGCGGATGCGCTGTTCGCTGCGGCGCTGCCGGAGCATCCGGGCGACTACCGGCTGGAGACCGGCTACGACGGACGGACGGCCGTCACCGACGATCCGTACCGCTGGCTGCCCACGGTGGGGGAGCTGGACCTGCACCTGATCGGCGAGGGCAGGCACGAACGGCTGTGGGATGTGCTGGGCGCGCACGTGCGCCGGTACGACACGCCTGCCGGTACCGTCGAAGGGGTTTCGTTCGCAGTGTGGGCGCCCACCGCGCGCGGCGTGCGGGTGATCGGCGACTTCAACGCGTGGGAAGGCCGCGGCCACCCGATGCGCTCGCTCGGGTCGTCGGGCGTATGGGAGTTGTTCGTCCCCGGCGTTGCGCTCGGCAGCTGCTACAAGTTCCGCATTCTCGGCGCGGACGGGCATTGGCACGAGAAGGCCGACCCGATGGCGTTCGCCACCGAGGTCCCGCCGGCGACCGCGTCGAAGGTCACCGAGTCGTCGTACGTCTGGGGCGACGACGAATGGGTCGCCCGGCGCGAGGCCACCGACTGGGCGGACGCGCCGATGAGCGTGTACGAGGTGCACCTCGGGTCATGGCGGCCCGGGCTCGGCTATCGCGAGCTGGCCGGTCAGCTGGCGGACTACGTCAGCGAAACCGGGTTCACGCACGTCGAATTCCTGCCGGTGGCGGAACATCCGTTCGGCGGCTCGTGGGGGTACCAGGTCACGTCGTACTACGCGCCGACGTCCCGGTTCGGCTCCCCGGACGACTTCCGGTACCTCGTCGACGAGCTGCACCGGCGCGGGATCGGGGTGCTGGTCGACTGGGTGCCCGCGCATTTCCCGCGCGACGCCTGGGCATTGGCGCGGTTCGACGGCAGCCCGTTGTACGAGCACGAGGACCCGCGCCGCGGCGAACAGCCGGACTGGGGCACGCTCGTGTTCAACTTCGGCCGCAACGAGGTGCGCAACTTCCTGGTCGCGAACGCGCTGTACTGGCTGGAGGAGTTCCACCTCGACGGCCTGCGCGTGGACGCGGTCGCCTCGATGCTGTACCTCGACTACTCGCGCGCCGAGGGGGAGTGGCTGCCGAACGAGTACGGCGGCCGCGAAAACCTCGACGCAGTAAGGTTTCTGCAGGAGCTGAACGCGACTGTCTACAAGCGACACCCGGGTGTCGTGATGGTGGCCGAGGAGTCCACGGCGTGGCCGGGGGTCACGCGGCCGACGCACCTCGGCGGTCTCGGGTTCGGGTTCAAGTGGAACATGGGCTGGATGCACGACACCCTCCGGTACCTGGCGCACGAGCCGATCCACCGGGCATACCACCACAACGAGATGACGTTCTCGCTGGTGTACGCGTGGAGCGAGAACTTCGTGCTGCCGCTGTCACACGACGAAGTGGTGCACGGCAAGGGTTCGCTGTGGGAACGGATGCCCGGCGACGACTGGAACAAGGCCGCCGGGCTGCGTGCGCTGCTGGCGTTCATGTGGGCGCATCCGGGTAAGCAGCTGCTGTTCATGGGCGGCGAGTTCGGCCAGCCGCGGGAATGGTCGGAGTCTCGGTCGCTCGACTGGCACCTCCTGGAAACCCCGCTGCACCACGGCATCCAGGACCTGATCCGCCAGCTGAACACGGTCTACCGGGAAACGGCGGCGCTGTTCAGCGGCGACATCCGGCCGGACGGCTTCCGCTGGATCGACGCCAACGATTCGGCAGGCAATGTCCTGAGCTTCCTCCGCCTGGGCACGGACGGCTCACGGCTGGCGTGCATCGCCAACTTCGCCGGAATCCCGCACCACGACTACCGGGTGGGCCTCCCGTCGCCGGGCCGGTGGACGGAGGTGCTGAACACGGACGCCGCGTCGTTCGGCGGTTCGGGGGTCGGCAATCTGGGCGCCGTCGAGGCGGTGGAGGAGCCGTGGCACGGGCTCCCGGCGTCGGCTGTGGTGCAACTCCCACCGAGCGGAGTGGTGTGGTTCCTGGAGGATCCGCGTCCGGCTTCGTGATTTCTGGTCGGCTTGACGTGCTGGTCGCCGGGTTTCGCGGGCCGGTTCGGTTGCTTGCCGCTGCGCAAATCCCGGTGCGGGGCTTGCCAGGCTGCTTGCGCTGCCGGAGTTCTGCTCGGGTGCCTGGCTTGGCAGGCTGCCTGCGCTACCCGAGTTCTACTCGGGTTCCCGGTTGCCAAGCTGCCTGCGCTACCCGAGTCCTGCCCCGGTTCCCGGCTCGGCCGGCTGCCTGCGCTACCCGAGTCCCACCCGGGTGCCTGGCTCGCCAAGCTGGTTGCGCTGCCCGCGTTCCCGGCTTGCCGGGCTGCCTGTTCTGCCGGAGTCCTGCCCGCGTTCCCGGCTCGCCAGGCTGCCTGCGCTACCAGGGTGCCTGGCACGCCGAGCTGCCTGTCCTGCCTGAGGTCCGCCCAAGTGCCCGACTCACCCCGCACCACCCCGGCCCGCGCCCGCCGGAGCCGACCCCGCCCGGCACCCACCACTCAGCCGGTCGGAAAATATCTCACGTTCCATCTTGCCGGTGAACCAGCTGGAAGGCATACTTTGTTGCCATCCACAACAAACCCGGGGTGGCGCCGCCAGGCCGCCTCTCGCGTGATTGAGGGATGACGATGACGTCAACGCACACCTCCGCACGGTGGCGCCTGCTCGCGCTGTCCGCCGCACTGGCCGTCGCGGGTGCGGTGGGCCTGACCCCCACCGCCTCGGCCGCGGGCTTCACCGACGACTTCAACGGCCCGGCCGGCGCACCCGCCGACGGCGGCAAGTGGACCTACGAAACCGGCGACAACAGCGGCAACAACCACGAACGCCAGTGGTACACCTCGGGCGCGGCGAACGGCGCCCTCGACGGCAACGGTCACCTCGTGATCACCGCGAAGAAGGAAAACTCCGGTCACACGTGCTGGTACGGCGCCTGCCAGTACACGTCCGCGCGGCTCAACACCGCCGGGAAGTTCAGCCAGGCGTACGGCCACCTCGAAGCACGCATGAAACTCCCGCGCGGGCAAGGGATCTGGCCCGCGTTCTGGATGCTCGGCGGCGGGCATTGGCCGGACGACGGCGAAATCGACATCATGGAGAACATCGGCCGCGAGCCGACCACCGTGCACGGCACCATCCATGGCCCCGGCTATTCCGGCGCGGGCGGCATCGGCGCCGCGTACAACGGCCCGAACTTCTCCGACGATTTCCACACCTACGCCGTGGACTGGTCGCCGAACAAGATCGTCTGGTCCGTCGACGGAAAGGCCTACCAGACGCGTACTCCCGCGGATCTGGGCGGCAAGAAATGGGTGTACGACCACCCGTTCTACCTGATCCTGAACCTCGCGGTCGGCGGCGACTGGCCCGGCGACCCGGACGGCAACACCCAGTTCCCGCAACAGCTCGTGATCGACTACGTGCACGTGCGCTGACCGTCTTCCGCCCGGCTCGGGCCCCTCGAGCCGGGCGGTTCCCACTGCTTGCACAGCCGGTACACGGAACACGGCAAGGAAACTCTCAGGTACGCGGTGTTTGCTGAGCGAGCGGAGGTCACCGGACGCGGGAGCGGACCATGAATGAGCACGAACGGCGTAGCTACGACCACGGTCAGCCGTACCCACCCGGCACGGGACCGCAGCAGCCATGGGGGACGCCGTACGGGGGTCAGCCGTATCCGACGCAGCAGTTCGCCGCGCCCTACCCGCCACCGCATCAGCCGCCGCGACGGACCGGTCATCCGGTCCGGGCGGCGATCGTCGCGATCGGCGTGGTCGCGCTGTCGGTCGCAGTGGGGCTCGGGGTCGGGCACTTCGTGTGGACGCCGTCGGCGCCGAGCAGTGCGGTGTCCGGCAACCAGAACTTCGGGTCCGTCACCAATCCGGGCCCGTCGAGCACGTCGATCGACCCGGCGGCCATCGCGGCGAAGGTGAGTCCGGGAATTGTCAATGTGAATACCGAACTCGGTTACCAGGGCGCAGCCGCGGCAGGCACCGGAATCGTGCTGACGTCCGACGGTGAAGTCCTCACGAACAATCACGTCGTGGAAGGCGCCACCGCCATCAAGGTCACCGACGTGGGCAACGGCCGGACATATTCGGCGTCGGTGCTCGGCTATGACCGCAGTCATGATGTCGCGGTGCTGAAGCTGGCCGGCGCGTCCGGGCTCGCCACGGAGAGCATCGGGGACTCGTCGTCGGTGCAGGTGGGCGACGCCGTGGTGGGGCTGGGCAACGCCGGTGGCGCCGGGGGAGCACCGGTCCCGGCGGCCGGGCGGGTGACCGCGCTGAACCAGTCGATCACCGCGTCGGACGAGTCGAGCGGATCGTCCGAGCAGCTCACCGGCCTGATCCAGGTCGACGCCGATATCCAATCAGGTGATTCCGGTGGCCCGCTGGTCAACGCACAGGGACAGGTGATCGGCGTCGACACGGCAGCGTCGGCCGGATACCAGTTCAACGGCGGCGGACGGCGCGGCTTCGGCGGTTCGCCGGACAGCTCGGGCCAGCAGGGTTACGCGATCCCGATCAACCAGGCGATCGCCATCGCACACCAGATCGTCGGCGGCACCGGCTCCGACACCGTCCACATCGGAAAGAGCGCCTTCCTGGGCGTGACCGTGAGCGACGCCGGGCAGACCCAGAACGGCCCTGCCGCGGGCGCCGTGATCCAGCAGGTCGTGGCCGACGGCGCAGCCGCCAAAGCAGGCATCGCCGCCGGTGCCGTGATCACCGCGCTGGACGGCAAGTCCGTCGATTCGGCCACTGCTCTCACCACCCTGATGGACCAGCACCACCCGGGCGACAAGATCACCCTGACGGTGTCCGGCCCGGCCGGTGACCAGCGGGACGTGACGGTCGTCCCGGCCGAAGGCCCGGTCGGCTGATCCTCTTCGCGCCGTTTTTGTCGGTGGTCGGGGCTAGCGTGAGCGGTACCTGACTGAGGGGAGATTTCCATGACCACTCTCGAGAACCGGCCGAACACCGCGCTGCTGGTAGTGGACGTGCAGAACGGCGTCGTCGAGGGATCCCACGAACGGGACCAAGTAGTGGCGAACGTGGGCGAACTGGTCGAAAAGGCCAGGCGGGCGCAGGTCCCGGTGGTGTGGGTACAGCACTCCGGCGAGGGCTTGGAGAAGGGCAGCGCAGCCTGGGAGTACGTGCCGGAACTGAAGCGCTCGGACGACGAACCGCTGGTGGAGAAGACGTACGGAGACTCGTTCGAAGACACCCCGCTGGAGTCCATCCTGGCCGACCTGCAGGTAGGAAGCCTGGTGGTGAGCGGAGCCCAGACGGACGCCTGCATCCGCTCGACCCTCCACGGAGCCCTCACCAGAGGCTACGACGCCACCCTGGTGAGCGACGCCCACACCACAGAAGACCTCACCACGTGGGGCGCACCGCCACCGGCACAGGTCATCGCGCACACCAACCTGTACTGGAGCCACCAGACCGCCCCCGGCCGCAAAGCAGGAACGGCAACCACGGAGGAGGTCACCTTCACGACTGCTCCGTGAGCTGCTTTCCGGTCCGGCGCTTGGGGTTGTGGTTGCGGCTGGCAGCGGCCACAATCCCTCGGGCTGGGCTGGGCTGGGCTGGCGCCGGTCTGGGCCTGAGCCTGAGCCGGGCCGGTCTGGGGCTGGGCCGGTCTGGCACGTCTGTTCGGGTCGACGCTGACCGCCAAGAACCGCACCGCACCACCCAAAACGCGACGGCAGACAGCTCAGCTCCACCGCCGCGACGACCAACCGGGCCACACCCCGCGACGACCGACCAAGCCCTTTCCGTCACCTGGCCCAGCCTCTTTCCCCACCCGGCCAAATCCCGCCCATCACACGGCCTGGTCCCGTCCCTCGCGCGGCGACGGATGGGATGCCCGTCCACGGTTGGCGGGGGAGCGGCGCGTCTTGGCCTGCGCGTCTCGCGCCGTAGGCCCACGGGTGGTGGCAGACGAGCGGCGCGTCTTGGCCTGCGCGTCTCGCGCCGTAGCCCCACGGGTCGTGGCAGATGAGCGGTGTGTCTTGGCCTGCGCGTCTCGCGCCGTAGGCCCGCCGGTGGAGCCAGACGAGCGGTGTGTCGTCCTCGGCGTGCCATCGTGTGGCAGGCGCGTCGGTCGCGGGAGGCGCCACGCGACTTCGCCCGCGCTTCGTCGTGCGGCAGCCCGGTCGTCGCGCGAGCGCCCTGCCTTCGCCTGCGTGGCGATCGGCGGCGCATTCACCTGCCTCCGACGGCAAGCCATCCGCCACTCGCGTGGTCGGCAGCGCGGCACTGTCCGCCCACCACCGCTGCGCACCCTTCCCACCAACCGGGAACCGGATCCACCCCGCCGGAAAACCCGAAAATCCCCAAGCACAGCCCCCTTTCCTGGTTCGCATACCGCACGAGTTACGGTGGCGGGCGTGTCCCCGTTCCGCCCGGTTGCCGTGTCCGCAAAGAACCGGCGGATCAGCTGGGACGCTGTCCGTGCCGGGTGTGTCGTGCTCGTTCTCGTCTACCACGCCACTTACATGAGCGTCGTCGTGCATCCCGAACTCGGGGCGCGGCGGTTCGTGTTCCCGCATCAGATCGGGGCGAGCCTGCTGCTCGTGATTTCCGCGTACTTCGCCGCCGTCACCATCGGGCGCGGGTCGCTCGGCCGCTATTGGTGGGGCCGGGTCGCCCGGCTGCTGCCGCCGTTTCTGGCAGCCGTCGTCGTGATCTTCTTCGCGCTCCGGTACCTGTCACCACCCGGCTGGTTCGTCCCGCACGGACGCGACCTCGTCGGCAACCTCCTCATGCTGTGGAACTGGAAACCCGCCGGCTACCCCTTCCTCGACGGTTCCCACTGGACGATTCCCCTGCAGCTAATGGCTTTCACCGTCGCCGCCCTGCTTTACCGCGGCAGCTGGGGACACGGCCGGAAGCTGCACGTTCTCATGTGGGCCGCGGTGCTCGTCCCGCTCGCGCAGTGGCCGCTGCGCATCGCCGGCCCGCCCGAGTGGTACCGCATTCTCGTCGACGGCTTCGGACTCCACCGCTGGCACCTGTTCGTCGCAGGTGTCGCCGTCCGGCTCTGGACCACGAAACGCCTGCGTACCCCGGAATTCCTGCTCCTGGAACTCGCCTGCGTCGCCGCCCACGCCCTGCACGGCGCCACCCCCACCCCGACCGGCCTCACCATCGAATGGGGTGCAACCACCGGCATCGCGCTCGGACTGCTAGTGATCTCCCTGGCCGCCGCAGGCCCCGACTGGGACCGCTTCCTCCCCGCCTTCGCCCAGCGCGCAATCCAGTGGTTCGCGGGCATCTCGTACGGCGTTTTCCTCATCCACCAAGCAATCGGCTACCTGGTGCTGCACTGGCTGTCGGGCCTAGGCTTCGACCCGCTGCTGCAAACCGCAGGCATGCTCGCAACGGGCGTCCTCCTCGGCTGGGCGCTGACCCGCTTCGTCGAACAACCGGCCCACCGCTTCCTCATGCGCCTCCCCGCCGCGGCCCGCCCGCCTGCCCACCGCGAACCGGTCAGCGCAGGCCACCGCGAGTAGCGACCCAGCACGCCAAGCCTCCGCCGGAATTCACGTCCCCCCTCCGGACGTCCGGAGCACCGCGTCTCCCACAACACCGCCTCACGTCCCGGGTTGCGAGGTGAACACCGATGGCAACTGCCGTCTGAGGTCAGCGGGCTGCCGACTACCCGCGCTCCGCAACCGCCGTCTCGTGCACGGGCTGGCGGGAAACCGCTGCTCCCGCAACCGCTGCCGTCCACCAGCGGACTGCCGAGGAACACCGCCCGCAACGCCCACCTCCCGCCCGCGTGCCGCCGAGCAACCGCCGCCCCGCAACCGTCGCCTCACGCCCGCGGCTGTTGAGAAACTGTCGCTCTCGCACCACCGCCTCACACCCGCGGACTAAGAGGTCCTAACAGAATGATCTTGGTTTGTGGTTTGATGTCTCCTGTTGTTGATCATGTGGCGGGAGGTTGGTGTGGCCCAGCGCAGGCCGTGGG
>NZ_JNYZ01000030.1 GCF_000717335.1 Amycolatopsis jejuensis | reverse complement strand
GTTACGCGCCTACTGGGACCACGAAGGCACCCCACCGGCCGACCACGCGGACGCCTCGGCCCGCCCGTGGCGGGAGTTCCGCTACCACTGGACCCGGGGCGGCCGGTTCCACTTCACCGGCAATGTCGACCCCGAGACCGGCACTGTCCTGGAACAGTTACTGGTCCCGCTCGCTGCCCCGGATCCCGCGGACCGGTCCGGCGCTCCGGACCCCCGCACGACCGCCGAACGTCACGGAGACGCGATCGCCGCGATCGCCGACCTGGCCGCCCGCGCCCCCGACCTCCCGGTGAAAGCAGGAGAACGCGCCGTCGCCACCGTCACCGTGGCCTTGAGCGATCTGCAGGCCGCGGCGAAAACGGTGTTCCTGGACGACCACACCCCCCTCCCCATCGCCGACCTGCGCCGTCTGCTCTGCGATGCCAAGATCTACCCCGCCGTCCTGGGCACCGACAGCCAGGTCCTGGACTTGGGTCGTTCCGCCCGCACCGCCACCCCCACTCAACGCCGTGCGTTGGCGATCCGGGACCGAGGCTGCACCTTCCCGGGCTGTGACCGCGGCCCGAAATGGACCACCCCGCATCCTGGGACATCACCATCACCGACGACATCGTCCACTGGATCCCACCCACAATCCTCGACCCCGAACAAAAACCCCTCCGCAACACCGCCCACAACCCACCCCGGACCGCACCGCCCGGCCCCACTGACGAGCCGCACGCTCCCGCAACGGAAGCGGAACGGCGCCGCACCCACCGAATGCGTCTCCCAGTCTCATCGACCTTGCGCACCGCAAGACCGATCCGGATCACCCGCCGACCACGCACCACGAACGCAAAGCAGGACACCCCATTGCGCAGCACCACATGAAACGCACCCTCAGTTCCTGCCCAGCGAAAAGCGGACCCCGGTCACCTCCTCCGACAACGTCCACAACCGACGCCCGCGTTCAGGGTCCCGCGAAGCTGCCATCGCCCGTCCCGCGCGAGGGCGGCCGACCCCGCCGAAAGCCGGACCGTAACTGGTACCGCCAGTAGCCGTCGGGTCGATCGCGGCTCGGACCGCGGACCACGCGCCGTGGTCTTTGCCGTGGGTAAACGGTGCGAGAAAACGCATCGCCGGAACCGGTTCGGTGATTCCCCGCCGTTCTGGACTGGTACGTTCCAGGCTGAACCCCGGATGCGCAAGAATCGCCTGTACCGGCGAATTCACCGCCCGTAACCGGCGGTCGAGTTCGATCGCGAACGACTGCACGGCGTGCTTTGACAGCGAATACGCGCGGAAATCGGAGTATTTGCGCTCGCTTTGAAGATCGTCGAGGTCGAACGGGTACATCCGAGTGATCAGGCTCCCCGCCAGCACCACGCGCGCGGCCGAGGCGGTCAGCAAGGGCATCGAGAGCGCAGTGAGGGCGAAATGCCCGAAGTGGTTGGTCCCGACGGCCAACTCCAGGCCTTGCTTGGTCGTTCGCCGCGCTGGCCCCGGACCGGTGATACCAGCGTTCTCGATCAGCGCGTCAACGTGCCCGAGCCGGCTGAGCTCCTCGGCAGCCCCCGCGACGGAATCCAGATCGGCAAGATCGAGCAGAACCGTGCTGACCCCAGTGTTCCCGGTCCGGCTCCGCACCATGGCGACGGCAGCCCGCAACCGCCCCGGATCGCGCCCAAGCACAACCACCCGCGCCCCGGCCGCGGCCAACTGCTCGGTGATGAAGTAGCCGATCCCAGCAGTACCCCCAGTGACGGCATACACCCGACCAGACAGATCAGGCAGCACCCGGGGATTCCACACCACGTTCGCTCCCCACAGTCCGCCGCCAGTTCAGCCCGGACTATACGAAACCGGCGTTCGGCCAAGCTGAAGCAGCGCCCCACCGGCGCGGATGCCACACAACCCGCGATGAACAGGCCCAACCAAGCGGCAGCGACCTTACGTCGGCCTGCCCCTGCAACCCATGGCAAGGAACGGAGTCACCGACGCACTTGACCACATCCCTCACGAACGCCAGAACGCCCCCATGAACGCCAACACACCCGCCTCGCCCGACGCACCGCTTCGACCGCCCCGGCCCATTCCACCAACGCAGCCCGCGCATCGACCGCTTGCACCACACCGGCATGTACCCCTGCGGTCACACTCACCCGACCGACCTCGTCAACGCAGCCCGCGCTTCGACCAGTCCTGCCACTCCTGCACGGACCGCTGCAGTCACAGTCATCAGCTGACCCCGTGAACGCAGCCCGCGCATCGAAGAATCCCATGCAGGCACGTAGCTTCGGTCGGCTCACCCGGCCGACTCCGCCGACGCAGCCTGCGCGTCGATTGGCCCTGCCACACCTGCGCACGTAGCTTCAGCCGCACCTACCCGGCCCACTTCACCAACGCAGCCTGCGCTTCGACCGGTCCCGCCACGCCGCTACGTACCCCGCGGTCGCGACCCAGCCGACGCAGCCCGCGTATCGACCAGCCCCGCCACACCGGCACGTACCCGCTGCCAACACCGCGGGACACAGCCCCAGGTCAGTGCGTCGGCGCAGCCTCGGTAGTGGAGCTCGACGTGGTCGTCGTGGTGGTCGTAGTGCTAGTGGTCGGCGGCGGGGTGGTACTGCTCGGCGTCGACGTGGGTGCAGGTGTGGACGAAGGCGCGCTCGGCGTCGTCGCCGGGGGGCTGGTCGGTGTGCTCGGGGCTGTGCTGCTGCCCGGCAGCTGCGTCGGCTTGCCCGGTTGCTGGGGCGTCGCGGGTGGGGTGGCGGGTGGTGGTGCCGGAGGGGCGGTGTCCCCGGCCGGGCTGCCTGCCGCTGCCTCGACTGCGCCCGGTCCGGGTGGGGCGCCGATCGGGACCGGGCTGTCCGGCAGCTGCGACACGCCGCCGCGGTAGCCCGCCGCGTATCCCATCACTGTGTCCACATAGGACTGTGAGTTGTTGTACCGGCGCACCGCGACTCGCTGCATGGCGTCGCTGGAGAGGTCCAGACCTCCGGAGCACAGGTAGCGGCCGCTGGCGAGGGTCTCGTCGTAGATGTTGTTCGGGTCGGACACGCCGTCGCCGTTGCCGTCGGACGCGTAGGACGCCCACGTCGACGGGATGAACTGGGTCGGGCCGACGGCGCGGTCCCACACCCGGTCGCCGTCGTAGCGGCCGCCGTCGGTGTCGCGGATTGCGGCGAAACCGCCGGAGCCGTCGAGGACCGGGCCGAGGATGCGTTCGAGGGTGGTGCCGTGCGCATCGACGTACCCGCCGCGCGCGTGGTTCGACTCGACCCGCCCGATGGCCGCGATCAGTGCCCAGTCGACGTGGCAGCCGGGCTGTTCGCGGGCCAGGATGTCGGCCGCATTGTGGTAGGCCTTGAGCATGCTGCCGGGAATACCCAGCGGTCCGGACGGCGTGGCCGAACCAGGCCCGTTCGGATAACCCGGCACGGCGAGTGCCTGCGGTACGGGCGGTTGCGGCAGACTGCCGTCAACCCCGATCGGCGGCAGCGTGACCCCCGGCGGCAGCCACGGCGACGACGGCGCAGGCTGCGCGACCGGAACCGTGCTCGGCGAATGCAGGGAAATCGGCAGCCCGGACGACGTGACGGTCGGCAGCACCACCAACGCACCCCCGGCAAGCGCCGCAACCGCCCGCGTCCGCGCGGACTGCCGCCCGGCCCGCTCCGCCCGCCGACGCACAGCCCGATTCCCGGCTCGGTGAGTGAGCCGCCGAGCCATCCGACCTTCGACGACCTCGGATTCGCCCGGTCCCGACTCGTTCCCGGCAACGTCGTGGCGGAGGGCCGACTGGTTTTCGGCAGGGTCGTTCTGGCTGGTGGGGTATTGCTCGCGGTTCCGGTCAGGCTCGGTCGTGTGCGTTCCGGCACTGGCGGTTTCGGACCCGTGCGCTGCGGCGCGGTCGACCTGGCTGGCGGGGTATTGCTCGTCGCCTCGCCCGCGCTCGGTCGCCTGCATTTCGGAGCGGTCGTCGTGGTTACCGGTGAACTGCTCGTCGCCTCGGCCGGGTTGGGTGGTCTGCATTGCGGCGCAGGCGGCTTCGGTCTCGTGCGGTTCGGCGCGGTCGTCCTGGTTGTCGGCGAACTGCTCGTCGCCTCGCCCGCGCTCGGTCGCCTGCATTTCGGAGCGGTCCTCTTCGGCCCGGGTCGCCGGTCGCTCTGCGGTCGGGGCGGCCGGTGTTACTACCTGGTCAGCCTGCGTCGGGTCGACCTCGTTCGAAGCCGCCTGCAGTGGGACGCGGTCCGTCTCGCTCCGGGTGGACTGCTTCCCGGCGCGGCGTGGCCTGCGTCTGGCCATGTGCGACTCCCCGTTCTGCTCGGCCGATCTGTCGTCAAGCTAGCGGATCTTCACCCCCTCCGGTCAGGGTTGCCGCGAATTCTGTCCGTTCCGGCCAACTTTCGTTCGTCTGGCATAAAACCTTGGTGGGATTCCGGTCATCGGGACTTAACCGGCGCGTTCCCTGATTGGGCCGAATGGAGTAGTCCAATCTCGGGAGTCCACTGTGGACAGTGCCGAGACGCTTCCGGCGCCGCCCGGTCTGGCTGTATGAGGTCGTGGCGAGATTGCGACGGCCAGTGGCGGGATGGAGGTGCCTGCCGGTATCGGATGGAGTGAGGTGTCCGGCACGACAAGCGACCACGACGTCGTCGAAGGACGGGGATCGGACCGACCGGCACGTTGTCACCGCCGAGCCATCGCGTCTGACCTGCTGGGTTGCACACTGGGACGGCGTATCCTCGAGGCCATGAAACGCACCTCCTTCGCGCAGTGGCCGTGCTCGATCGCCCGGACCATGGACCTGCTGGGGGACTGGTGGACCCCGCTGGTGCTGCGCGACGCGTTCTACGGCGTCCGCCGCTTCGACGAGTTCCAGCAGGCGCTGGGCATCGCCCGCAACACCCTCGCCGACCGGCTGCGCAGGCTGGTCGACGAGGGTTTGCTGGAGAAACGTGCTTACCAGGCCGAGCCCGTCCGATACGACTACGTCCTCACCGAGAAGGGGCGCGACTTCTGGAGCGTCCTGGCGGCAATGACCGCGTGGGGCGACCGCTGGCTGTCGGCCGAAGCGGGTCCGCCGATCACCCTGCACCACGAGGCTTGCGGGCACGACACTCAGGCAAAAGTGGTGTGCGCGGAGTGCGGCGAGCCGCTGTCGGCGGAGGACACCCGGATGCGGCGTGGCCCGGGTTTCCCGGAACGGCTGGCGCACCGCCCGGACGTCGAGGCCAGGTTCGCCGAGCAGGAAGCGGCCGAGGCTGGGTTCGCTGAGCAGGAAGCTCCGGTCAAATAGCCGAACCGGACGCGCCGATCAGATGGCTGGTCGGGTGCTGTTTGCGGCGGACGGCTGCCCAGTGAAGTGGCCGGGCGGGGAGCTCGAGTCAGATGGCTGGTCGGGTGCCGTTGCGGCGGGCGGTTGCCCGGTGAAGCAGCCGGACCGGGAGGCCGCGTCACATAGCCGACCGGCCAGCATCTGCCGCGGACGATCGCGCCGATCGGGCAGTCAGATGGGAAGCCCGCGTCAAATTGCCGACCGGCCAGCATCTGTCGCCGACGATCGCTCCGGTCAAGTTGTCGGACGGGGAGTTCCGGGCAGCTGCCGGGTCCAGTAGGCGGATGGGGAGACCACCTCAAAGAACAGACTGGCGGACGATTGCGCCGGGCAAGCAGCCGGAACCAAGCCCACTCAAATAGCCGACCTCCCGCCGTCTGCGGCTACGATCGCGCCGGTCATGAAGCTTGCTCGTTCGCTGGCGACGAAGGCGATCACCTCCGCGACCTCCGCTGGGTCGGCCGCGCGGGAAAGTGGCACGGTTTCGCCCCAGCCGCCCATGTCCTCGCCCAATGCGGCGACTACCTTCGACGTCCGCATCGGGCCCGGCGAAACCGCGTTGACTCGCACTTTCCCATCAGCGAATTCCGTAGCCCAAGCCCGCGTCAGGGATTCCAGTGCGGCTTTGCTTGCGCCGTAGACCGTCAGCTCGGGCATTCCGATTCCGGCGGCAGTGGACGAGACATTCACGATACTGCCACCGCCGTTTGAAGCCATTTTCGGCGCCAAAGCTTGAGTGAGAATGAACGGCAGCCGAACATTGACGGCAAAAGTAGCGTCGTAGCTTTCCAGATCTTTTGCGGTGCCAAAAGACAGCGCGGCATTGTTGATCAGGATATCGACCGGACCGGCTTTTTCGGCAAGCTCCTGCGCATCTTCCCGGTCGGCCAGGTCGGCTTGAATGAAACCGGCGTGGTCCCCGAGATCGTCGACCACCTGCGCGCCCCGTTCCGGATCGCGGCCGGTGATTACGACGTCCGCGCCGCCGGTGACGAGGAGTTTCGCCACGGCGTGACCGAGTCCGCCGAGAGATCCGGAACCGGTGATCAGTGCCCTCTTTCCGGCGAAGTCCATGTCACCGTCCCGCCGCTGCGCTGCGGATCCACGTGCGGAATTCGATGGCCAAATGCCGGCAATGGCCCTCGATCAGCGAGTCCGGGGCCGCGGACGGGTAAAGGACGCGGACCACGACGTCCGACCCGGTTTCAGTGTCCCGCGCTTGATGGACGCAATACGCGAACGGGGTGTCGTCGTCGAGAGTCAGGAGGGCATTCATCAAGGGTACCGGATATTCCGGGGCATAGAAGGACCTCACCTCGACGGGCAGTTCGGACAAGGCGACTGCTTTGAATCTGATGAGGTGGCCGCCGATCATTTCGACATTTCCACCGCGGTAATGCGGCGGGGCACCATAATGCTCGGGGTGGGCGTTGAAGAACAGCGTCTTGTTGTCGAAATCGGCGTCGGCCTGCGATTTACGCCATTGGGACTGGAACCATTCGGCCAGTCCGGTTCCGGTGAGCCCGCGCACGGTGAATTCAGTGCGCGACTCCCGATATGTCCCATCCGAAGCAGCGAGCAGCTCCTTGACGTGCTGGTCCCCGGCCTCGATCTGGTCGGCGAGCAGGTCGACCATCACCTGTCCGCTGGCCACCGCCTTCAAATTCTTCAATGCGCGCTGGGCGGCGGCCAGTTCCCACTGGTCGACCGCCGCTTCGTCGAACGTGCCGCCAAGGGTGTGCACGTCCACGGTGGCGGCTTGGCCGTCGGCGGTGGTGCTCATCGGAGGCTCCCTTCCGGTTCCCGAGTTGATCAACTCCCACTCTAAGATGCATTGATGCATCTTACAAGTAGCAGCCGGAAGCCGTTTGACATGCTGGGTCTATCTACGCAACTATCCTGACCCAGGCGCAGTGCGGAGGAGGCACCCGATGGAGTGGACCGGCGCGCGGTACGCGGACGCCCCCACCGTGCAGGTGGACGCGTGGATCGACGGCCCGCCCGAGGCCGTCTGGCGGTTCGCCTCGGACGTCGCGCTCATGCCGCAGCTCAGCGGTGAGCTGCAGGAAATCCGGTGGTGCGACGAGGGGGCCACGCCTGCGCTCGGCCGCGCGTTCATCGGGCGCAACCGGCATCGGGCGCGCGGCGAATGGGAGACCACGTCGTACATCGTCGAGTGCGAGGAGCCCCGCGTGTTCGCCTGGGCGGTCACCGACCCGGCGAATCCGACCGCGGTCTGGCGCTTCACGCTCACCCCGGAGGAGGGCGGGACGCGGCTCACCCAGTGGGCGCAGATGGGGCCGGGGCCGTCCGGGATTTCGCAGGTGATCGAGCGGATGCCGGACAAGGAACAGAAAATCGTGCACGTCCGGCTGCGCGAGTTCGAGGACGCGATGACCGCCACCGTCGGCGCGATCAAGGACCGCGTCGAGACAGATCACGTTGAGGCAGACGGCGTCGAGGCGAATCGCGTCGAGGCAGACGGCATCGAGCCAGACGGCGTTGAGGCGAGTCGCGTCGAGGCAGACGGCATCGAGCCAGACCGCGTCCAGACAGACGGCGTCCAGACAGATCACGTCCAGGAAGCGGGATGATGCGCACGGCCACCACCGTCGAAGTCTCCGCCGATTGGTCCGGTACGCGGGATTTCGTGCTGGAGGCCGAAAAACTCGGGCTCGACGAATGCTGGGTGGCCGAAGCGTGGGGTTCGGACGCGCCGTCGGTGCTCGGCTACCTCGCCGCGCGCACGGACCGGCTGCGGCTCGGATCCGGCATCATGCAGCTCGGCGTCCGCACGCCGGTCGCGGTCGCGCAAACCGCGCTCACGCTCGCCGAAATGTCGGACGGCCGGTTCTCGCTCGGGCTCGGACCGTCCGGTCCGCAGGTCGTCGAAGGCCTGCACGGGGTCCCGTTCGCGAAGCCGTTCACCCGCATGCGCGAGACCGTGGAGATCATCCGCAGTGCCTTCGCGGGGGAGAAGATTTCCTTCTCCGGCAAGGCTTTCCAGATCCCGCTCCCCGGCGAGTCCCGGCCGATGCGGCTGTCGAGCCTGCCGAACGAGGACATCCCGATCTACCTGGCTTCGCTGTCGCCGCGGATGCTCGAGCTCACCGGCGAGATCGCCGACGGCTGGCTCGGGACCAGTTTCGTCCCCGAGGGCGCCGACGCCTACTTCCGGTACCTCGACGCCGGGCTCGCGAAAGCCGGTCGCCGTCGCAGCGACCTCGTGGTGTGCCAAGGCGCCGAAGTCGCGTTCGCGGCCGACGAGGACGAGCTGCGGACGATGGTCGGTGGGCGGAAGAAGGAGCTCGCGTTTTCCTTGGGCGGCATGGGATCGGCCAGCACGAACTTCTACCACGACGCGTACCGCCGCCAAGGCTGGGCCGACGTCGCCGCGCAGGTGTGGGAACGCTGGCAGGCAGGAGATCGCGACGGGGCCGCCGCATTTGTCACCGACGAGATGGTGCTCGCCACCACCCTCATCGGCACCGAGGACATGGTCCGCGAGCGGCTACGTGTGTGGCACGCCAAAGGGGTCGACACGGTCCGGCTCTATCCGGCAGGCGACACGCTCGACGCGCGGCTCACCACCCTGGGCCGCGCGCTTGATGCAATACGGCAAATACCCGGCTGAACGCGGGCCGCCGCCAGCCGAACGGCGAACGACGGCCCGCAGCTCACCGCGCTCCGGGCAGCCGATCCGCGATTATCCGGCTGAGCACCGTGCACACCGGACGCGCCTCCCGGGCGGTACGCAGTTCCCACCGCAGCACCGCGAAAACGTCGATGACGATCTTCTCGGCTTCGTCACTGCAGTGGACATGCCCGGACACCAGCCGGTACACGGCCGAGCAGTACCGGCGGACCAGCAGTTCGAACGCCTTCGGATCGCCGTCCGCGGAAAGGATGGCGAGAATCTCGTCGGAAAGCCCCCGGCGACGCGGGGGCGGCCGACGCATGACGATTTTCCCGTGGATCCGCACGGATGAACCTCCGGATACCTGGTCGGACCGGCGGGGCTCAGGCCCCGACCCCCAGCCCGTCCCCGTCGAGATCCGGCACCCCCGGGGACGCGGCGGGGCGGGACTGGCCCGGGATGAACGGACCGGAGAACTGCGGCATGGCAGGCACCGGGTACCGGATGCGCTCGAGCGTGTCGTCGCTGTCGAGGCCGGGCAGGTGGATCCAGGCGTTCCCGGTGAAGTCCGCGGTGACCACGTCGATGGGGGAGCACCGGGCAGGCGGGACGAGCGCGACCGAGAACGGTTCGACGACCGACTGCCAGACCGCCTCCGACATCACCAGCCCGGCACCGAAGCGTTCCCCGGACGGATCGGCGCGGCACCAGTGCCGGACCACGTCACCGAAAACCGCCGAGGAAAGCAGCCGGGTCAGCGTGATGTAGGTGCGGTGGTACCGGTGGTGGTCGGTCATCGGTCCCAAGTGGACAGCCACCCGCGCCCGCATCGGCACGCGCCGGTCCCGGTTGCGGGCCCGCAGCAGGTGATCGAGGTAGAACACCACCTCGGCCACCTGCCCCGCGCGGTGGTCGGGGAAGGCCAGCATGGCCCCGTCGCCGGTCTCCCGCACGTGTTCGGCCTGCGCCCACGACAGGCCGACCGTGGCGAGGGACTGTTCGAGCAGCGTTTCCATCTCCGTCTTCATCGGATCGAGCAGATCGTCGCTGGCTTGCGACGAGCCGACGATGTCCACTGCGATCACCGCCCTCGTCTGAGCGCAGTAGTGACTGGACGTGAGCGAGGTCATTCGTGGTCCTCCCGCGGACTTTCTCGGTGAGTAAGGGGGAGTCTCGCGACTGGCCGCACGCAGTTCCATCCGCCGCCGAACAGAACTGACCGTAGATCATCTTCGGCAGTGTGATCTACATCACATATGGGCAAGGCAGTGCAGCCGTTCCAGGTCGAGTACCGACAAGGCCCGCCGCCGGGTGCTGATCACGCCCATCTCCCGCAGCCGCTCCAGCGTGGTGGCGAACGCGGTGCGGCCGAGCGGGATGAACGCCGCCAGCTCGTCCTGGCTCAGCGGCGCGTCGAGCCGCCAGCCGGTCGCGGTCTCGGTGGCGCAGATGTCCACCAGATAGACCAGCCGCCGCGCGACCCGGGTGATCGTGTCGGGCGTGCGCGTGTGCGTGCGCTGCTGCTGGGCGGCCGACAGCCGGTCGGCCAGCTGGCGCAGCAGCTCGTACATGGCGGCCGGGTGCGTGCGGAGGTACAGCCGGAAGCTGTCCGCGTCGATCCGGCGCAGCGAAAGCGCACTGAGCGCGACGACGTCGGCCATCCTCGGCCGCCCGGAGATCACTGCCGCCTCGCCGTAGAGCTCGCCCGGGCCGCCGATGTCGAGGATGACGTAGTGGGCTTCCGGGTCGGTCGAGGCCACTTTGACGTACCCGGCTTCCAGCAGCACGACCTCGGTGCCGGGAGAGCCGAGCCGCAGCACCGGCTGGGTCACCTGGAGCCGGTGCCCGGTTCCCAGTTTCAGCAGTGCCGCCCGATCCGGTCCGGGCAGCCGCTGCAGGAACGGGACCTGCCGTCGGTCGTCTTCGCGCCGCACGCTGCCCCTCGTCGATCACCGGACTGTCCACCCAGCGTAGCGCCGGAAGATCGACTTCCGGCCCCAGCTCGGGGAATACCCGCAATCGGACCAGTACTCGCGCACCCTCACGAGATCTAGTTGACCTGGCGCTCCTGGTTCTCCCAGAACGGCTGGCGCAGCTTGAACTTCTGGACCTTCCCGGTTGCCGTCCGCGGGAGCTCGGCCAGGAACTCCACGCGCTTCGGGCATTTGTACCCGGCGAGATGGCCGCGGCAGTGGGTGATCAGCTCGTCGCCGGTCACCTCGGTGCCGTCGGTCACCACGAGCGCCGTGACGAGTTCGCCCCACTTCTCGTCCGGGATGCCGATCACGGCGACCTCGCGGACGGCCGGATGCGAGTTCAGCGCGTCCTCCACCTCGATGGACGACACGTTCTCGCCGCCGGTGATGATCACGTCCTTCTTGCGGTCGGCGATCGTGAGGTACCCGTCGGTGAAGCTGCCGCCGTCGCCGGTGTGGAACCAGCCGCCCTCCTGGACCCGCGCGGTCTCCTCCGGGTTTTCCCAGTAGCCGTCGAGGTTGTGGTTGCTCTGGGTCAGCACCTCGCCGTCGGTGTCGATCGCCACCCGCACGCCGAGCGCCGGCGCGCCTGCCCGGCCGAGCAGCTTGGCCTGCTCGTACGGTTCGAGGTCGGCCCATTCGCTGCGGAAGCGGTTCACGGTGACCAGCGGCGACGTCTCGGTGAGGCCGTAAATCTGGATGAACTCCCAGCCCAGTTCCGCGCGCACGCGCTCGATCGTGCGGGTCGGCGGCGGCGCACCGGCCACCACGATCCGGACGCGGTCGCGGCCCGGGATTTCGCCTTCCCACGTTGCCGCGCCGTCCAGCGCAGCGGTGACGACCGCGGGTGCGGCACACATGATCGTGACGCCGTGCTCCTGTATGCGCCGCAGGATTTCCGTGCCGTCGACCTTGCGCAGCACGATGTGCCGCCCGCCGAGACCGGTGACCGCGTACGGCATTCCCCAGCCGTTCGCGTGGAACATCGGGAGCGTGTGCAGCAGGACGTCGTTGTCGCTGAGCGTGGTGTGCAAGCCGAAAGTGGCTGCGTTGAGCCAAAGGTTGCGGTGCGTGAGCTGGACGCCCTTGGGGCGCGCCGTGGTGCCGGACGTGTAGTTGATCGTGGCGGTGGCCGATTCGTCGGCCGCCCACGGCTGCGGTTCGCCGTCACCGCCCCAGATCTTGTCGTCGTCCTCGCCGAGGATGAAGACGTGCTTCGCGGTTACCGTGTCCAGCAACGGTTTCAGCTCGGGGTCGATCATCAGCACCTCGGACCCCGAGTGCTCGACGATGTAGTTCACCTCGGCGGGCGCGAGGCGGAAGTTCACCGGCACCAGAATCCTGCCCCAGCCCGAAACGCCGAAGAACGACGTGAGCAGCCGGGCCGAGTTGTGCGACACGATCGCCACGCGGCCACCGGCCGGGACACCGAGCGCGTCGAGGTTCGCCGCCTGCGCGCGGGCCCGCCGGGCGAGCTCGCGGTAGGTCACCGAACCCCACGATTCGGCAGGCTGAGCGGGTTCGTCCACCACCGCGATGCGGTCCGGGTACACCGTCTCCGCGCGGTCGAGGAAATCGCGGACACCGAGGTCGTAGAACACGTGCCGATCCCTTCGCGTCAGCGGGCCGCACTGCCCGTGCGGCGATTTTGTCCCCGCTTCAGCGAGTGTGCCACCCCACTAAGTGGGTGGTCAGCGCAGCAATCCGGCGGCGCGAGCGCGGTTCACCGCCTGTACCCGGTTCGACACGGCCAGTTTCCGCATCGCGTGCTTCAGGTACGACTTGACGGTGTTCGGCAGCAGCCCCAGCCGATCGGAGATCTCGTCATTGGTACAGCCTTCGCCCACCAGCCGCAGCACGTCGACTTCGCGCGGCGTGAGGGTGACCCCCGGCAGGTCGAGCTCCGGACGCAGCCGTTCGCACACCGCCAGCAGCCGCTGCCGCGCGCTTTCGTCGTGGATCGACCCGGCGATCGCGGTGAGCTCGGCATGCAGGTCGCCGCGTTCGGCCGCGGGGACCACTTCGGGCTCGGTGAGCCGCCGCCGTACCTCTTCCTCCACCTCGATGTCCCGCTCCAGCCGCGCCACCACCGCCGCCGCTGCCCGGAGCACGCGGTCGCCGAAGGTGATCGATTCGCGCGAAGCTGCGTACAGCACCGCGCGCGTGGTTTCGCTGACGCGCACCGGCAGCGCGACCATCGCGCGCAGCTGCTCAGGAGCGACCGCATGGTCGTACTTGTGGGTGATGCCTTGCGCGTTGAGGTAGTCGACCACAGTGGACGGCCTGGCCAGCGCCACCGCCTTGCCGCCGAGCCCGGCGCCGGTGTCCACGTGCAGGTGCTGCATCGACCGCGTCGCGGTGCCGCGAAGCTGGTCGATCACGAGCGATCGCGACGCCGCCGACACCGGACCGCCCATTGCGACCGGCAGCGCAGTCGCGACCTGCAGTGCTTTCAGCGCGCCGGTGACCAGGGGGCTGGCCGTCAGCGCGAGCCGGCCCGGAGGCGTCATGGGCACCGTCCTGCTTCACTCGACCTTGTGTGGTGAGCGTCCACGGTACGCGTTGCGTCGCGTTCGGACTACTCGTGTGGTTCTGTGACACACGTGGCCACCTCGGATTTCGACACCGTCGCCGACCGCCTGTACGCAGGGCAGCCGGCGGATTTCGTCGCGGAGCGCACCGCTGCCGCCCGCGCAGCCAAGGACGCCGGCGACGCCGACCTGGCCAGCCGCATCCGCGCGCTGCGCAAACCGACCGCCGCCGCGGCGTACGTCAACCGGCTGGCCCGCGACGGCTCCACGCCATTGTCCGAGCTGGCCGCCTTGGGCGAGCAGCTGCGGACGGCGCACGAGCAGCTCGACGGGTCCCGCTTACGCGAACTGGCACAGCAGCGGGCGGAGCTGGTACAGCGGATCGTGCGGGACGCGTCCGGGCTGAGTGAGTCCGTGGCGCGCGAGGTGGAGGAGACGCTGGAGGCCGTCGTCGCCGACGCGGATGTGGCCCGGCTCGCCCTCGCCGGACGGCTGACGTCCAAGGCCCGCCAGGATGCCGACCAATGGCTGTCGCTGCCGCAGAATCCCGTGCCGATCAAGAAGAAGCGACAGTCCGAAAAGGACCGGAAGGCCGAGGAAGAGCGGCTGCGGGCGGAGGAGGAGGCGCGCATCCGGGCCTTGGAGCGACGCCAGGCGGTCCGGGCTCGTGCGGAGGCTGAGCGCAACCTCCAGCGGGCGGAACGGACGGCAGAACAGGCTGACGCGCGGGTGACGGAGCTGCGGGATCGGCTGGCGGAAGCGGAGGAACGGGCTGCTCGGGCGGCCACGGATCTGGCGAAGGCGCAGGTGACGTTCGAGGAAGCGGACGACGCGGTTCAGCGCGCCTGAACCCGGTAACGCAGCAGCAGAGACCCGTCGTCCTCAATGATCGACAGCAGCTCCAATTGCTGCGGATCAATCCCCGCCCCCATCGCGACCCTTGGCGCATCCCCGGCGACCAGCATCGGCGCGATGGTCAGCCGCAGCTCGTCCACCACTCCGGCGGCCAGCAGGGACGCGAACAGGTGCGGCCCGCCTTCGCAGTCGATCCGGCGGAGGCCTCGGCGGGCCAGCTCGTCGATCGCCCCGCGGAGGTCCACGTCGCCGTGCCGGGCGTGGGGACGGGGTTCGTCCGGGCGCGCGTGCAGGGCCGGATCGCCGGTGGCCTCGTGCAGGGCTGGGTCGCCCGTCCCGGCGAGCAGGACGTCTGCCCCGGACCTCGCCCAGGCCGCCCGCAGCGCCGGGTCCGTCGCCGCGCTCGTGATGACGATCGTCGGTACCGCGGCCTTCGTGATCACCGGCGCGTCCGGCGGCAGCGACCGGCCGGTGCTGACCACCGCGACCGGCGCGATCGGGGCCAAGCCGTGCCGGCGACGGCGTTCAGCGGTCCGTTCGTTCGGCCGCATGCCCTCGAAGCCCTCGGCCATCGCGGTGCCCGAGCCGACCAGGACGACGTCGGCCAGGTCGTTGCCCAGCCGGTACACCACGCGGTCGGCAGGCGTGGACAGCCCGCCCGAGCGGCCGTCGATGGTGATTCCGCCGTCCGCGCTGGACACGAAGTTCACCGCGAGCCACCTCGGCCCGTCCGGGTAGACGTAGCGCTGCTCGACCTCGGCGTCGGTGAGGTCGCGGGTGCCGGGGAAGATCTCACGCATCAGACCGACCGCACCACGTTCGCGGGCGGCCGGGTGCCCACGATGCTCGCCACCATCTCCGCCACCTGCCGCGTCTCGCGGACCTGGTGCGCGCGGAACATCGCCGCGCCGTGCAGCGCCGACACCGCGGTGGCGGCCAGCGTGCCGATGACCCGCTCGCCCACCGGGGCGTCGAGCGTCTCGCCGACCACGTCCTTGTTCGACAGCGCCATCAGCACCGGCCAGCCGGTGGCGACCAGCGCGTCGACGTGCCGCAGCAGTTCCAGCGACTGGTACGAGTTCTTCCCGAAGTCGATGCAGGGGTCGATCATGATCCCCTCGCGCGGCACGCCCGCGGCCACTGCGCGTTCGGCCAGCGAGGTGGTGCCGTCGATGACCGCGGCCACCACGTCGTCGTACACCGGCCGCACCGCCTCGGTGCGCGGGACCAGGCCGTTGGTGTGCGCGCAGATGTAGCCCGCGCCGTGCTCGGCGGCGACGTCGAGGATCTCGGGCTCGACCGCGGCCCAGTTGTCGTTGACCAGGTCGGCACCCGCGCGACACACCGCGTCGGCGACCTCCGCGCGGTACGTGTCGACGCTGATCACCAGGTCGGGGAAGGTTTCGCGGGCCCACGCGACGGTGGGCACGACCCGGCGGATCTCTTCCGCGGCGGTGACCTCGGGGCCCTTGCCCGCGGGTACGCCGCCGATGTCGATGAGGTCGGCACCCTCGGCGCAGGCGCGGCGGATCGCGGTCTGCGCGGGTGCTTCTTCGAAGGTGGCGCCGTTGTCATAGAAGGAATCGGGCGTGCGATTCACGATGGCCATCACCAGGGCGCGGTCACTGGTGAGGCGACGGCCTCGGAAAACGAGGTCGGGCGTGTACATGAGGTCTCCCGGGCCGGAACGTCGATCTCCCGCGATCATAGGCGAGTTCACGGCGGGAGCAGCGCCGGCAGGTGGCGGGCGGAGCGATCCGGAGGCCACCTGCGTCCGGGCGTTCGAACTGATCAGGCGGAGCGGGGAGATCAGGAGGCGAGCGCCTCGTTGACGGTGTGGAACTCGACGGCGGTGCGGGTGGCGGAGAATTCGATCACGCGGTAATGCGCGAGGCGTTGCAGCACGAGCGGGTCGGTGGCGAGCACGGCGTCGAGCTTGCCGCGCAGGCACGGGCGGGAGATGATCACCTGGTCGGCGTCCTCGTTCCCTTTTCCGGAAACGAGGAACAATCCGTGCGCGAACTGGGTGCGCAGCCAGTCGGCATGTTCGGCCAGCGCGTAGTCGACTTCGTTTCGAGGTGCTGTGTATGACAGCAATGCGATGTACATGAGGTCAGGGTAGAACTCCGTGCCGGAAGTTGCATCCTCCTCCCGAGTGTCGGGCGAGTGTCATCCGTTGGTCAAGTAATCCCAATAATTCTTTACGGATAAGCGTACTGTTTGAATTCCGGTCCGGCGTACGCAAATTTGCGTATGGAGGTGTCGACACCGGACGGACGACACCGGGTGGCCGCGGCGTGACACTGAGGACCATGACTTCCCTGTATGCGGCGGCAGTCCGCCGGTTTTGGCACGAAGGCAGACCGGTCGAGCGGCTGGCCTACGGCACCGGTGCGGTGCTCTTCACGAGCGGCATGGTGAACGCCGTGGTACTGCTGGCTTCCGGCGGTACCTGGCTCGGTCCGCTTTCGCTGCGCAAGGCGGTCACGTTCGGTTTGTCATTCGGTCTCACTCTGGCAACAGTCGCGTGCGTGAGCAGTTTTCTCGTACTCGGTTCTCGTGCCCGCAAGACACTGCTCGGCGCATTCTTGGGCGCTTCGGTGATCGAAGTGATCCTGGTGACGATGCAAGCCTGGCGCGGAGTTCCATCGCACTTCAACTTCGCGACTTCCTTCGACACCACGGTTTCGATGACCTTGGCCATCGGCGGCGCAGTTCTGGTCGTGACTGCGCTCGGTTTCACCGTGGCCGCATTCCGTTCTCCCGGCACGGAATCGCCGAGTTTGCGGCTGGCCGTGCGCGCCGGATTGGTGGTGCTGATGGTCGCACTCGCCACCGGCGCGGTGATGATCGCCCGCGGGGTCACGGCCACGCGCAGCGGTGATCCGCAATTGGCTTACACCACAGCGGGTTCGCTCAAACCGCTGCACGCCGTGGCCATGCACGCGATCCTCGTGCTACCCGGTCTGGCGTGGCTGCTGCGGTTCACCGACCTGCCCGAAGCACGCCGGATGCTATTGGTACGCATCGCGATTGCCGCGGACGCGGTGTTCACCGCGGTGATCGGGGTGGAGGCGTTCGCCGGGATTCCGCCGTTCGCCGCGCCGGTGCCGTACCTGGTCCTGTCGGCGGTGTCGCTCGCGGTGCTGGCCGGAACGGGCCTGGTGGCGGTGTCCCGGCTCGGTCAGGACCAGCCCCAGTTGCGGGTGAAGCATCCGGCGAGGTAGAGGTCGACGCGGTCGGCGAAGCGGCCGAGGTCGCGCCCGGTCAGCTCGCCGATCCGGGTGATCCGGTACCGCAGGGTGTTGACGTGCAGGTGCAGCGCGGCCGACGTCTGGGTCCAGGAGCCGGAATGCTCCAGGAAGGCTTTGAGCGTGGTCATCAGCTCGGACCCGTGCGCGGCGTCGTAGGCGAGCACCGGGCCGAGCACCTTCTCGCCGAACGACCGCCGCAGCTCCTCGGGAACCGCGGCGAGCAGCAGCAGGTGCGACGCCACCTCGTCGCCGGACACCACGGTCGCGCGGCCCGGGCTCATCGCCGCGAGAGCGCGCGCGTGCCGGGCTTCCTGCACGCCGGAGCGCAGGCCGGCGGCGTCCGGGGCGCGGCTGAGCCCGAGCGCCAGCCGGGCCGAACCGAGCGCGGGTTCGATGGTGTGCACGGCCTCTCGCAGCGCTTCGGCGTCGTACGGCGCGGGGAACAGGCCGAACGTCTCGCTCCCGACAGTCGCCACCAGCACCGGCGCCCCGGCCGCCGCGAGCAGTTCCTCCACCAGCACCTGCGCCAGCCCCGGCCCGCCGCCGCGGACCTCCGCCGCAAGCGTGCTCACCGGGTCCTGCGGCGCGAACCCGGAGGCGGCCAGCCGGGAGCCCAGCTCGCCCGGCGCCGCGTCGTCGGACAGGGCCAGGCGCAGCAGCGGTTCGGCGGCCCGGTTCTCGATCAGCCGGGCCTCCTCCAGCCGCGAGCGCTCCAGCCCGATCAGGGCCGCGAGCTCCTGCGCCAGCTCGGCCGACCATCCGCTCGGATCGCCGTCCACCACGAGAAACCAGCTTGCCACCCGATGCCCGGACCGCCCCGCCGCGCCGAGCAGCGTCACCGGACCGTCCTGGCACGGCAGCCGTTCCGCGCGCAGGAACCGGCGGGCCAGCGCGGTACGCCTCGCTGCGGGTATTTCGGGTCCACCGGCCAGCGGCCGTCCGGTCGCACTCAGCACCACGCAGCCGGTACCCAGCTCCTCCGCCCCTGCTTCGACCAGCGCGGACAGCCCGCGTCCGGACGTCACCGCGGCCACCAGCCGCCGGTGCGAATCGCGGGCCGGCGCCGAACGTTCCGCCGCGAGACCCAGGATCACCCGCTCGGCCACGGTCGCGAACGACACCGAGATCGGCACCTCGAAAAGCGGCAGCCCGGCGCGCTCGCAGGCCGCCACCAGGTAGTCCGGCACCGGGCCGCCGACCTCGGCCGTCCCGGCGCCGAGCGCAGCCACTTCCGCGGCGGCGAGCTTGGCGACGAACTCGTCCGCGTCGTCCGGCCCGGGCAGCCAGCGCAGGCCGCACAGCACGATCTCGCCGCCGTCGAGGTAGCGCGTCGGGTCCTTCAGGGTCGCTTGGAAGACGCGCCCGAACTCGCGGTCGCGGGCGCCCGCGCCCACCAGCAGCCGCAGCCCCAGGTCAGGGGTGTCCAGCAGTGCACCCAGCCGCATGCGCGCCTCCTTCCGTCCCATCAGTACCTCACATCGGAGCGGTTTGGAGGAAACTACGAAAATCGGGTACCCGGCGGTGGTTGCTTTCGGCGGATCTGCCGTGGTCCGCGCCACGTCGCGGCGTGTGTACTCACTCGGCGAGCGAAGGAAGGGATGACCAATGGCGATCGTGCTGGGTGACAACCGCTACGGGAAGGCCGAGAACCGGCTGGTGCGCGTCGACCGCGACGGTGACGAGCACCGGATCACCGATCTCACCGTGAGCGTGTCGCTGTCCGGCGACATGAGCGACACCCACCTGACCGGGGCCAACGACAAGGTCCTCGCCACCGACACGCAGAAGAACACGGTGTTCGCCTTCGCCCGCGACGGGATCGGCGAGATCGAGGACTTCGCGCTGCGGCTGGCCCGGCACTTCGTCACGACGCAGCCGAGCATCGACACCGCGCGGGTCTCCGTCGTCGCCCATCCGTGGCAGCGGCTGCAGGTCGGCGGACAGCCGGCGCATCATTCGTTCGCCCGTTCCGGGGCCGGCACGCGCACCACGCGGGTCACCTACGACGGGCAGCGCGCGTGGGTGCTCGGCGGCGTCGACGACCTGACCGTGCTCAACTCCACCGGGTCCGAATTCTGGGGCTTCCCCCGCGAGAGGTACACGACGCTGGCCGAGACGAAGGACCGGATTCTGGCCACCGCGGTGTCCGCGACCTGGCGGTTCTCCGTCGAGGAAGCCGACTGGACCCGCGCGCACGAAACCGCCCTCGCCGCTCTGCTCGACGCGTTCGGCGGCACGCACAGCCAGTCGCTGCAGCAGACGCTGTACGCGATGGGCCAGGCGGTGCTCGAAGCGGTACCGGAGATCGTCGAGGTCCGCCTTTCGCTGCCGAACAAACACCACTTCCTCGTCGACCTCGAGCCGTTCGGCCTCGACAACCCCGGCGAGGTGTTCTACGCCGCCGACCGGCCATACGGCCTGATCGAGGGCACCGTCCTGCGCGACGACGCCCCATCTGCCGGTCCGGCCTGGTCCTGACCCCGACGACTTGCAGGGAGGAGCATTCCGATGACCGTTTCCACCGACGCCGATCTCGAACGCACCTGGCTCGCCGAAAGCGTGCGGATCGCGGAGCAGAATGTCGCCGACGGCGGCGGCCCGTTCGGCGCGCTCGTCGCGAAGGACGGAAAAATCGTCTCGACCGGGGTCAACCGCGTCACCCCGTCACTCGACCCGACCGCACACGCCGAGGTGGTCGCGATCCGCGCCGCCTGCCAGGCACTCGGCACGTTCAGCCTGGCCGGATGCGTGCTCGTGTCGTCGTGCGAGCCGTGCCCGATGTGCCTGGCGTCGTCGCTCTGGGCGCGCCTCGACCGGGTCCTGTACGCGGCCGACCGCAACGACGCCGCCCGGGCCGGGTTCGACGACCGGGCCTTCTACGAGCTTTTCGAACACCCGCGCGAAACGTGGCAGGTCCCGGTTTCCCAGGTGTCCACAAAGGACAACTTCGCCCCGTTCGCCGCGTGGCTCGGCCGGGCCGACCGGATCGAGTACTGAGTCCCCACCCCCACCGGCAAGGAGAGGACGCATGACCCAGGTACGCCTCGACGAAGCGGTGACCTCGGCTCCCGGACCGCGGCGGAAGTCCGTTGCAGAGCGAGTCTTCGAGCTGCGGACGCGGAACACCACCGTCGGCCGTGAAGTACGCGGCGGGGTGACCACGTTCGTCGCGATGGCCTATATCGTCCTGCTCAACCCGCTCATCCTCGGTGCTTCCGCCGACATCACCGGCGCCAAACTCAGCGCCGCCCAGGTCACCACGGCGACCGCGCTCGCCGCCGCGGTGATGACTGTCCTCATGGGACTCATCGGGAACGCACCGCTTGCGCTGGCCGCGGGCCTCGGGATCAACGGCATCGTGGCGTTCCAGATGGCGCCGTCGATGACGTGGGCGCAGGCCTTCGGACTCGTTGTCCTCGAAGGTGTTTGTATTGTCTTGATGGCCGTGAGCGGCGTGCGGGAACGCATCATGAATGCGATCCCGGGTCCGCTCAAAACCGCGATCACCGTCGGGATCGGGCTTTACATCGCGCTCGTCGGACTCGTGAGCGCGGGATTTGTGACGCGGACCCCGGATGCCGCGCATTCGACGGTCCCGGTGCGGCTCGGCCTCGACGGGCACCTCAATGGCTGGCCGATTGCGGTGTTCTGCTTCGGTTTGCTGCTGATGACGGTGCTGATGTCGCGGAAAGTACCGGGCGCGGTACTGATCAGCATTGCCGCCGCGACCGTACTGGCGGTGGTATTGCACGACGGATTCGGCGTCGGGGAATGGGGATTGACCACTCCGACCCTGCCGAATTCCGTGGTGGCCGCCCCTGATTTCGGCTTGTTCGGGCACGTCGACCTCTTCGGCGGGTTCGCCTCGGCCGGTGCCCTCACCGCAACGATCTTCCTGTTCACGCTGGTGCTTTCCGGATTCTTCGACGCCATGGGCACGATCACCAGCGTCTCGGACGAGGCCGGGCTGTCGAAGAACGGCCGGGTCCCGCGAATGGGCCGGATCCTGTTCGTGGACGGTGCCGGGGCGATTGCCGGTGGAATGACCGGGTCGTCGCCGAATACGGTTTTCCTGGAATCCGCGGCGGGTGTGGGGGAGGGCGCGCGAACCGGGCTGGCCAGTGTGGTGACCGGGCTGCTTTTCGCCGCGACCCTGTTGTTCACGCCGATTGCGGGAATTGTCCCGGCGCAAGCCGCCGCACCAGCGCTGGTCGTGATCGGCGGGATGATGGTGGCGCAGTGCCGCAATATCCCGTGGAACGACCCGGATTACACGATTCCGGTGTTCCTCACCGTCGCGCTGATCCCGTTCACCTATTCCATCACCAACGGAGTGGGCGCGGGCCTGATCGCGTTCGTGCTGATCAAGACGTTCCGCGGCAAATGGCGCGAGGCGGGCTGGATTCTCACCGTGCTCGCGCTGGTGTTCACTGTCTACTTCGGAATCGACGTGGTGAAGGCGATCCTCTGAGCGCTTCCGAGCGGAAAGGACTTCTCGAAATGCCCTTGATGTTCCTGAACGGCGGCGCCATGCGCGGCGAACCGCTGCACCACCTGCTCGACGGCGCCCCGCTGGTCGCCGAGACGACCACGGCGGCGAAGTACCGGTTCTACTCGGTCGGCGGCCAGTGCCCTGCGCTGGTCCCGGTCGCGCACGGCGGGGCGGAAATCGCCGGTGAGGTGTACGACCTGACGCTGGACCAGCTGCGCGACCGGGTGTTGCCCGCGGAACCGCCGGAGCTGGAGCTGGGCGTGATCGAACTGGCCGACGGCAGCTCCGCGTTCGCCATGCTGCTCCGGCGGCCGCAGACGTCGCACGTGCAGCTGCGCGACATCACGGAAATCGGCGACTGGCGGACGTTCCGGGCCGGGACCCCGGCGTGACTGTGCTGGTCGCGCCGGACAAGTTCAAGGGCTCGCTCACCGCGGCCGAGGTCGCGGAGGTGGTGGCCACGGCATTCGCCGAGGTCGCGCCGGGCGAGCCGGTGCGGCAGCTGCCGGTGGCGGACGGCGGCGACGGCACAGTCGCCGCCGCCGTCGCTGCCGGATTCCGCCGGGTGCCGGTGCGCGTGTCCGGCCCGACCGGACGTCGCATCACCGCGTATTTCGCCTTGCGCGGCCGGGTCGCCGTGGTCGAACTGGCGGAGGCATCGGGTCTTCACCGGCTGCCTGGCGGACTCCCGGAACCCCTGACCGCGTCGAGCTACGGCACGGGCGAGCTGATCGCTGCCGCTCGTGCCGCCGGTGCCACGCAGATCGTCCTGGGCGTCGGCGGGAGCGCGTGCACCGACGGCGGCGCCGGATTGCTGACCGCTTTGGGCGCACGTCTTCTAGACGCCTCCGGCGCCCCGTTGCCCCCGGGTGGCGCGGCGCTGGCCGAGTTGTCCACAGTGGATCGCAGTGGACTGCCCGAAGTGGACATCGTCCTCGCGTCCGATGTGGACAATCCGTTGCTCGGTGCGGACGGAGCAGCCGCGGTCTATGGACCACAAAAGGGCGCTGGCCGGGAAGACGTTGCCCTTTTGGAACGTGGCCTGCACCGGTGGGCCGAGGTCATGGGCCCATCTGAGGCCGAGGTACCGGGCGCAGGCGCGGCAGGCGGCGTCGGATTCGGGGTCCTGACCGGACTCGGCGCCCGTATCCGGCCGGGGATCGAACTGCTCCTGGACCTCCTCGGCTTCCCGGCCGCCGCGCGCGACGCCCGGCTCGTGATCACCGGCGAAGGTTCGCTGGATACCCAGTCCCTGCACGGAAAAGCCCCGGTCGGCGTCCTCCGCGCGGCTGGCGGTACTCCGGTGGTCGCGCTGGCCGGCCGATGCCTGCTGACCCCGCCGGAATGGCAGGCTGCCGGGTTCGCCGGGGTGTACGCGCTGACCGATCTGGAGCCGGACGAACACCGCTGCGTCGCCGACGCCCGCGCGCTCCTGCAGGTCCGCGCAAAGCAACTGGCCCGCGACTTCAGCTGAGCGTCATTCCTCGACCGCGCCGCCCACCGTCCGCAGATGCTGCCGGAACGTGTACGACCCATCGCTTTCCCGGCGCGCCAGGAACTCGTCGAACCCGACCTGCTCCCGCAGCGAAACCCCCGCGCGGATGCGGTCCGCTTGCCTGCGTTCAGTGTCGCGAATGGACTCGGCCAGCCGGAACACGTCCTCGGCCTCCGCGGCGGGAACGAAAAGCACGCCGTCGTCGTCGCCGAAGACCAGGTCCTCGGTGATCAGGGTCCAGCGGCCGACGGTGGCGGATTCCAGCGCGTTGGAGGGGCGGTCGGCCAGATGCAGCGGTCCGGTGGAAATCGACCCGAGGCTGAACACCGGCAGCCCGATCTCGCGCAGCTCCGCCGTGTCGCGGTGCAACCCCCAGATCACGATGCCGCCCAGCCCGGCCGCCGCGACCTCCGCCGTGACGAGGTCGCCGACACAGCTTTCGTCGTGCCGTCCGCGGTTGTCGACGACGAGCACGTCACCCGGCTGCGCGGACGCGATTGCTTCGAGGAACACGTCGACGCTACCCGCATGCCGCGCCGGCAGGACCCGCCCGGAAACGCGCTGCCCGGGTACGACGGCTCGCGTCCCGGCCGGCGCACACCGCACCTTCAACCGCGCCCGCAGACAGCCGTCCGCGAGGTGCGCGGTGGTGAGCGCCTCGAACCGGCGCGTCAGCTCGTTGTTGTCCATTCGCCCGCCTTTCGTGCCAGCTGGAACACGTTACCGGACGGATCGCGCACCATCGAACGGAAATCACCGTACGGGGTGCGCCAGGGTTCTTCGATCTCCGACGCACCGGCGGCCAGCGCGCGCGTGTGGGTGTCTTCGACGTCGTCCACGTAGACGTACAGGAACGCCGGGAACACCTCGCGCTCGGCCGAAGCGGACGAGATCAGCAGATGCGAATCGCCGAGCCGGACGTCGGCGGGGCGGTCTGCGGGAACGTCGCCGATCGCACCGAAAACGTCGCGCAGGAAGGCCACCGCTGCGGCGGTGTCCGGGACCACCATCCGGACGATGACGTGGGACATGCTCATCCCGTGAGCCAACCCGCTTCCGGGGCCGCGCGCAAACGCCGGGTCAGAAATCCGCGTCCTTCCCGGTGAACATGTCCGCGAACGCTGTCGCCACGGTCGGCGAACCCAGCAGCCGGCGGAGGCGTGCTTCCGCCACGCGGGCCAGGAACGGGTCGGTCGACGCGGGGGTGTGGTGGAAGACTTCCGACAGCCACAGCGAAAACTCCTGGTACTGCCACACCCGCGGCAGGCAGTCCGCGCTGTAGCGGGCCAGCGTTTCGGGCGCGCCGGCGTACCAGTCACGCAGGCCGCGGACGAGCAGCAGCGCGTCGTGGATCGCCAGGTTCATCCCCTTCGCCGCGATCGGGGCCACCAGATGCGCCGATTCGCCCGCCAGGTACAGCCGGCCGTGCGACATCGGCTCGGTCACGTAATTGTGCATGTCCAGCACGCGTTTCTCGATCAGCGGACCCTCGGCGACCGGGCTGTCCGGCACCGCGAGCCGGGTGTGCAGCTCCCGCCACACACGCTCGTCGGGCCAGTCTTCCGCGGTGTCGGCGAGGTCGGTCTGCAGGTAGTACCGGGTGACCGTCGGCGTGCGCGCCATGTGCGCGGCGAACCCGCGCGGGTGGATGCCGAACACCACCCGCTCGGCCGACGGCGGCGCCTGCGCCAGCAACGCGAGCCAGCCGAAGCCGTAGTCATGCTGCGCGACCAGCGTCGACTCCGGTGGCAGGTAACCGCGCGTGACCCCGCGGGCGCCGTCGCACCCGGCGACGAAATCGCAGTCGATGCGTTCCGCCGTACCCTCGGCCGACCGGTAGGTGACCGACGGATGGTCCGATTCGAGGTCGTGCAGCCGCACGTCGGTCGCGCCGAACCGGGCGTCACCGGCATAGGCAGCCGCCAGGTCCGTGACGAGTTCCTGCTGCGGATAGACGAAATGGTGCTGTCCGACGAGATCGGTGAACGGCACGAGATGCCGCTGCCCGCGGTAGCGGAATTCGAACGAATCGTGCCGTTGTGCCGAATCGAGCAGCCGGTTTGCGAGCCCGTTTTCTTCGAGCGCACGGACCACCCATTCCTCGATGAATCCCGCGCGCGGCCGCTGTTCGATGAACTCCCGCGTTTCCGTTTCCACCACGACAGTGCCGATCCCGGCCGACTGCAGCAGGTTCGCCACCGTGAGCCCGGCCGGGCCCGCTCCCACCACCGCAACCGACGTCCGGTTTGCCCCCATGCGCCCTCCCCGGCGTACCTCCAGCGAACACACCATACGCGGCGAACCGGACGTGCCGCTACCAGGTGTTTTGGCGGGCTATATCCCATTCCTTCGATTTCCGGCTGAAGTCCTGGTGAATTCCCGGGTGGACCGCCCCGTTTTCTTCGCCTGCCGCCCGCATAATTCCGTTCCGGTAGTCCGAACGAGTGGCAGGGGGCAGTGTGCCGGGGTCAGTACGCACCCGCTGGATGGCGGGTGCCGCCGGGGCTGTCGCCGTGGCGGTGGGCATCGCGGTCGCGGTCTGGCCCGATGGCGCGCCGGCGCAGGATCCCGAGATCCAGATCTCGCGGTCGTCCTGCGGACAGGGCTGGTCCGATCCGCAGCCGGGGGTCCAGACCTTCCACCTGCGCAACACCGGGTCGGTCACCGCCGAGGCCGACCTGATCGACCCGGCGTCCGGCGTGATCTACGGCGAGGTCGAAGGGCTCGGCACCGGAACGAGCCGCCCCCTGCAGGTCACGCTCGGCAACGGGACCTACGCGTTCCGTTGCCTGCCCGAGGATTCCGCGGCGATCGTCGGACCGGCCGTCACGGTGACCGGCGGCGCCGAACGTGGCCCGGGAGTCGCGCCGGTGACGCAGAACGACCTGCTCGGCCCGCTCAAGGCGTACCAAGCGCATGTCACGCAAGGTTTGGACCAGCTGTCGGCCGACGTGGGAACGCTGAAGAATGCTTTGCGCAGCGGTGACCGTGGCGCGAGTGAGTCCGCCTGGCTGGTCGCGCATCTCGATTACGAACGCCTCGGCGCGGCGTACAACGCCTTCGGCGATTCCGATCACGCAATCAACGGCACCACTGCCGGTCTACCTGATGGGGTAGGGGATTCCGGCTTCACCGGCTTCCATCGCATCGAATACGGCCTGTGGCACAACGAGGATCTCTCGTCTGTGGGTGCCGTAGCCGACCAACTGGACAACGGTGTCCAAGCTTTGCGGAGGTCCTTTGCGGACAGTCAGGTCGACCCGAATGACCTTGGCCTGAGGGCACACGAGATCGTGGAGAACACCCTGCAATTCGAACTCACCGCACGCACCGATTACGGCAGTGGCACCAATCTTGCCACTGCTCGCGCCAACCTCGACGGGGTCCAGGCGGTGCTCGATGTCTTGCGACCCGTCCTCACGCCACGTTACCCGGCACTGTCCACTGTGGAGTCTTGGTTGAAACGGACCGCCACGGCACTCGACGGGGCCGGCTCGTGGACTCCGGTGAGTCAGCTGTCGACGCAGCAACGGCAGAAACTCAATGGCGACGTCAGCGAATTGACCGAACAGCTCGCCCCGATTGCCGCCATTGCCGAACCTCGGAGGATTTCGTGACCACAGAATCCTCCCGCCGGACCTTCCTGCGCCGCACCGTGGCCGGCGCCGGAATTGCTGCGGTCGCCGGAGCCGGGGCTACCGCGAGCGCTGCGGAAGACCCAGGTACGGTCCCGTTCCACGGTCCTCGGCAAGCGGCAATTCTGCGTCAACCACCGGCACAAAGCATTGTCGCCACATTCGACGTCATTGCCGAGAATCGCGCCGAGCTGACCCAGTTGTTCCGCGAAATCACCGATCGCGCACGTTTCCTCACTTCCGGTGGCGCCCCGGCTGCACTCGGGATCACCGCTCCGCCCGCCGATTCCGGCGTACTCGGTCCCGTGGTCCCACACAGCGACCTCGGGGTGATCGTCGGCGTCGGATCGTCCCTTTTCGACAGCCGGTACGGGCTCGCCGACCGCAAGCCGCGGAAGCTCAAGCCGATGACCATGTTCCCCAACGACGCGCTCGACGCCGCGCAATGTCACGGGGACCTGTCGCTGACGCTGTCCGCCGGATCCACCGACACCGTGCTGCACGCCCTGCGTGACCTCACCCGCGCAACCCGCGGCGGAATGCAATTGCGCTGGAAGATCAACGGTTTCAGCTCGCCGTCCCGCCCATCGGGAACCCCGCGGAACCTGATGGGCTTCAAAGACGGCATCGCGAACCCGGGGGAGTCCGAACTGGACCGGCTGGTGTGGGTGTCCGGCGGCGGCGAGCCCGCGTGGACCACCGGCGGCAGCTACCAGGTCGTCCGCTTGATCCGGATGCTCGTCGAATTCTGGGACCGGGTTTCGCTCACCGAACAGGAGAACATGTTCGGCCGCCGCCGCGACACCGGCGCTCCGCTCGACGGTGCCGCCGAGCAGGACGAACCGCGCTACGGCGACGACCCGATCGGTACTGTCATCCCGCTCACCAGCCACATCCGCAAAGCAAACCCGCGGACCCCGGAAACCGACGCCAGCCGCATTCTGCGTCGCGCCGTCAATTACGACCGCGGCGTCGACGCGAATGGCAACCTCGATATGGGTCTCGTTTTCACCTGTTATCAGCAGGATCTCGAGCGGCAGTTCGAGGCGGTACAGAAACGGCTCGTCGACGAGCCGCTCGTCGATTACCTCTCCCCGTTCGGCGGCGGCTATTTCTTCGCGCTGCCGGGCGTCACCGGTCCCGGCGACCACCTCGGCCGGACGCTCCTCGCCTGAGGTGCGCCCCAGCAGTGCCCCAACCACCCCCAGGAGGATTCCCCAGTGGTCAAAGCATTCGGCAGACGGCGCCGTCGCCTGCTCGGGGCGGGCGCGCTCGCCTCAGCGGCGGCGCTCGCCATCGTCACCGGCTCCGCGGCCTCGACCGCGGACGCCCGGCCGCTGCACCCGCTGCCCGCGGCGTGGCTGCCCACTCTCACTCCGATCAAGCACGTCGTGGTCATTTTCGGCGAGAACATTTCGTTCGACCACTACTTCGGCACCTACCCGAATGCGACCAACGAGAACGGCACGCCGTTCCAGGCCGCGCGGCACACGCCGAAGGTCAACGGTCTGGACCACCAGCTCCTGACTGGCAACCCGAACGCGTACAACCCGAAGCGGCTCGGCCCTGACCAGGCGCTGACCTGCGACCAGAACCACAACTACGGCGCCGAACAGGCCGCGTTCAACGGCGGCAAGATGGACAAGTTCGTCGAAAAGACCGAGACCGACAAGTGCACCGGCCAGCCGATTCTCTTCGGCGAACCGGGTCTGGTCATGGACTATTACGACGGCAACACGGTCACCGGAATGTGGAATTACGCCCAGCACTACGCAATGAGTGACAATTCCTTCAACACCGTGTTCGGCCCGTCCACCCCGGGCGCGATCAACCTGATCTCCGGGCAGACGCACGGGATCCAGGCGGTCGACCCGGTCACGCACGAGCCGAAGAGCGACTCGTACGTCGTCGCGTCGCCGAATGCGCAGGGCGTCGGCACCGTGATCAACGACCCGGACCCGGCGTGGGACGATTGTTCGGACAAGAACCACACCGCCAAGGACAATCTCGGCGCGATGTCCGGCCGCAATGTCGGTGACCTGCTGAACGACCGGCACGTCACGTGGGGCTGGTTCCAGGGCGGCTTCCGGCCCACCGGCACCGCGAACGGGTACGCGGTCTGCGGGCAGAAGCACGCGAACATCGGCAACCAGGCTTCCGTCGACTACAGCCCGCACCACCAGCCGTTCCAGTACTACCGGTCCACCTCGAACCCGCACCACCTGCCGCCGTCGTCGGCGCAGGCGATCGGGCAGACCGACCAGGCCAACCACCAGTACGACATCAGCGACTTCGACGATTCGCTCAAGGCAGGCTCGATGCCCGCGGTGAGCTTCCTGAAGGCGCCGGAGTACCAGGACGGCCACGCCGGCTATTCCGACCCGCTCGACGAACAGCACTTCGTGGTGAACGAGATCAACAAGATCCAGCAGTCGCCGGAATGGCGCTCGACGGCGATCGTGCTCGCCTACGACGATTCCGACGGCTGGTACGACCACGTCAACCCGGCGATCGTCAACGGTTCGCAGGACGCGTCGCAGGACCAGGCAGTGTGCACCGGAAAGGCAGCCGGACTGGGCGGATACGCCGACCGCTGCGGCTACGGCCCGCGGCTGCCGCTGCTGGTCATCTCGCCGTACAGCAAGGTGAACTACGTCGACCACACCCGCACGGACCAGACCTCGGTACTCAAGTTCATCGAGGACAACTGGTTTGCCGGCCACGTAGGCGATGGTTCATTCGACACCCGCGCCGGCGGGCTGTGGAATATGTTCGGCTTCTGGTGGCCACAGGCGGACAAACTCCCGCTGGACCCGGTCACGGGTGCGCGCCGCTAGACTCTCCCTGCTGCGTTGAAGGCCACCGGGTTCGTCCCCGGTGGCCTTCGGTGTTTCCGGTATCGTTCCGACGGGTTCACTCGACACGATAGGGTAATCGAAGGAACATCCTGTAGAACGTGAAGGAACGCGAATCATGGCGCAGAAAGTCCATGTCGAGATGGTGGACGACATCGACGGCAGCATCGCCGACCAGACTGTCCCCTTCAGCCTCGACGGCGTGAGCTACGAGATCGACCTGTCCGAAGAACACGCCACAGTACTGCGAGACGAGCTGGCCCGCTACGTCTCGGTGTCCCGCCGAGTAGGCGGCCGCAAGGTCAAGCTGGCCCCCGGCCAGCCCCCGCGCCCAACGGCAACCACCGCCGACCGGGAACGCAACAAACAGATGCGCGAATGGGCCGAAGCCAACGGCTTCCAGGTCTCCGACCGAGGCCGCCTCCCCGCGGAAATCGTAAAGGCGTATGAGGAACGGGGAACCGAGGAACCTGCGAAGCCGGTCCGCAAACGCGGAGGCCGGAAGAAGGCCTGATTTCCGGAGTGCGGGTTTAGCCACGGGAACAGGTGGTGGGGCGCCCCCTTTCTTCTGGAGGCGCCTTTCCTTCTTGCGGGGCTTTTCTGATGGTTTTCCTTCTTCTCGTTGCATCCTTTTCCCGCGGCGCTCCTTTACCTGCGATGCCCTTTTCTGCTCATCGTCGGTCCTGATTCGCCGCGGTATTCCGTTGCTGCACAAAGGTTCTGCTCACCAATCGGATTCTCTCCATCTGACCTCCGGGTTGACCATCCTGCGAATAATTACAAATTTCCCGCACGAATTCGCGCTACTGCTTGCGTGCGACGCAGACACTTATCTGCGCAAGATCACCTCTCGTCTCCTTGCCGTTTCAGTGCTGTTCGGCAGATTGGGCGCTGCCTGCCGATTCAGCACTGTCTGCGTCAGCAGCGCCTCCACGCGCAGATGCCGTCGCTGGTCGCCGATTGGCGATATCCGCCCGCGGAAACCGCCGTTGCTTTTAGCTGCCGAGACTCTGCCATCGGCCGAAGACTGCTGCTGTCCGCCCGATTGACCTCACCTGTCAGCGAACCTGCTGCATCGCTCCACCTGCCTGACCATCCCCGCCTGCCAATACGCATTCCGCCGCCCACCTGATGAGCCGCATCTGCTGGCGAAAACCCCTCTGTCGCTTGATCGGCCGTCTCCGCAACGAACTGCCGTGTTCGCCGCGTAGGGGCGTGTCTGCTGCTTGTCTGATTGGTTCTGCTCGATGAAGATCGTTTCTGTCTTGCGCTAGTTGGCAGTGTTCGCCATGTAGGGCGTGTCTGCCGCCTGCCTAATTCGCTGTTCCCGCTCTCGAAACCGCCACACCACCTTGTCATATTGGCACGGCTTGCCTACGGAGCCCAATCTGCTTACCCACCGGGCTGAGTCAGTCCGTTCCCCAGGCTCGTCTCCATTGGCCACCGCGAGGCATCTCGCCCGCCGAAGCCGTCCTGACCGCACCCCGGGTCTCCCGCTCCCGCCGGAACAGCACTGCCCGTCCACAGCGATCGCCCCACCGAATTGGCCCAGACCGGCCCTCGCGGGCTGACTCCGCTCTCCCGCTCCCGCCGGAACGGCACTGGCCGTCCGCAGCGATCGCGCCACCGAATTGGCCCAGGCCGGTCCTCGCGGGCTGACTCCGCTCTCCCGCTCCCGCCGGAACGGCACTGCCCGTCCACGGCGATCGCGCCACCGAATTGGCCCAGGCCGGTCCTCGCGGGCTGACTCCGCTCTCCCGCTCCCGCCGGAACGGCACTGGCCGTCCGCAGCGATCGCGCCACCGAATTGGCCCAGGCCGGTCCTCACGGGCTGACTCCGCCACCCGCCGACGATGCTCCGCCCCAAGCCCCGATCCGTTCGGGGAATCGATTTCCCGCTACGGCTTACCGAGGCCGAGGCGCGCGTCAAGATCGATTTTGCCGCCGACGGCGTCCAGGATGGCACGCATTGCCGCGCCCGGCGGGAGGCGTTCCCCGTGCTGATCGGCGTGTGCGCGCATCAGGTTGCCGATGTGCCGTTCCGGAATGGTCCACGTCGGCCAGCGGCGGCGGGCGATTGCGGCGAGGCCGGGGAAATCCGGGGTGCCGGTGCCTGCGGTCGCGTCGAGCAGCCAATGCAGGTAGGTCCGCAGCACGGCCACCGGGAAACTTCCCGGATGGCTCAGCCCGCCGTGGCCGGGCACGAAGGTGCGGACGTCGGGGAACATTTTGTCGAGCCAATCGAGCGCGGTCAGCCAGCCGGGCACCGAACCGTGCACGGCCATCGGCGTGGACCCGACGGACAGGAGGTCACCGGTGAACAGCGTGCCGGTGCGGGGTTCGAAAAGCACGAGGTCGCCGTCGGTGTGCGCAGTCCCCGGGAACGGCACGACCTCCACGACCACGCCACCGAGATCCACTTCGACCGGCTCGATGACCGCGTGCACGGACTCCGGACGCGGCGGTTCCAGCCTGCCCCAATGCGTACAACGGAAGGCCTCGTCGTTGCGTTGCGGTCCGGCGCGCACGATCGGCACCGCGGACGGCGCGGCCAGGATCCGGCCACCGTTGCGCAGCGCGACCCCGGCGCCGTTGTGGTGCGTGCCGTGCGCGTGCGTGACCACGAGGGTGAGCGGCATTTCGACGGTCGAGTACTTGCGGACGTCGCTGACCAGGTCGAGAGTGTCGCGTTCGGTGCCGCAGGTGTCGACGAGCAGCACCCCGTCGCGGCCGCGGATCCACCCGCAGTTGGATACCATCCAGTCGCTCGGGCTGCGTACGTACGCGACCACGCTCGGGTCGGAGTACCGGAGCGGGACGATGTTACGCCTGATGACGGGCATGGGATCCCCTCGTGGACCGCGGGTCGCCGGGTGGTTGATCATGAGAATGGTATAGACCAAATCACCTCGTGTCAGCTGGGAGGAGACTACGCTCACGCACCGGTTCCGGTGCGGCGGCGCGCCTGGTCACTGTGGCCTGAACCCGCGGTGCAGCGCGACGACGCCCCCGGACAGGTCGCGCCAGGCGACCCGTTCCCATCCGGCACGCTGCAGGTCCGCGGCGAGTTCGAGCTGGGTGGGCCAGGCGAGAATGGAGTCGGCGAGGTAGTCGTAGGCGGGTGCGTTGGTGCTGAGCGCACGGGCAATGCGCGGGGCGGCCTTGCGCAGGTAGGTCTGAAAAGCGGCGTTCGTGAGCGCAGAGGCAGGATGACTGTATTCCGCGACGACCACCCGTCCGCCCGGCCGCACCACGCGCCGCATCTCGGCGAGCGCACGCACCCGGTCCGCGACGTTCCGAAGCCCGAAGGAAATCGTCGCAGCATCGAAGGCCGCCTCGGCGAACGGCAGACTCATCGCATCGCCCGGCACGAACGCGATCTCGGGCACCCGCCGCCGGGCGACCCGCAGCATCCCCGCGGAGAAGTCACAGCCGACGACCTCGACCCCCGGCCCGGCCAGCACCCGCGACGAGGTACCGGTACCGGCCGCCACGTCCAGCACCCGCTGCCCCGGCGTCAGCTCCAGCGCCCGCGCCACCGCACGGCCCCACCGGCCCATCTGCCCGAACCACAGGACCGATCGCGTGCGGTCATAGCCGTCCGCAACCTCGTCGAACATGGCCGACACCTGGTCAGCCCGCTTGTCCAGCTCCGCCCGCATCCTGTGCCCCCCGGCTCCATCCGGTCGCCACAGGGTATACCCAGGAGACACCCGACCTCGACGGTCCACAGAGGACTCCACCGTACCGATCACCGCAGGTGATCAACGGATACCGCCGGTGATCCCCACTCGGCCGATCCGGGTGTCGCTGTGTGTCTGACGGATCCGGGTGCTGCCCGACCCGGGCGCCTCTGACGAATCCGAGTACCGCCTGATCCGGGTGTCGCTGCGTGCCCGACGGATCCGGGTGCTGGCCGACTCGGGTGCCGCTGCGTGTCCGACGAATCCGGGTGCCGTCCGACCCCGGGTGTCGACCGACCTGCCTGCCGATGGATCCGCGTTCTGGCAGATCTCGCAGGTAGCCCGTTCGCCTCAGCGCGGCCTAACCCGTCATTGTCCACCGGACAATGCCTGGCCGCCCACCTCGCAGTACGGATCGTCCGACCGATGAGGTGTTCCCGGAATCGTGATGCCGAACGGCCAGCTCTCCGTCGTCGGTGTCACCAATGTGGGCATGGATTCCCTGGCGCAGCCGCGGCTCATGGCGACGCGCATGCCGCCGCTCACGCACAGACCTTCCGCGAGCCCCATCGCCACCCAGCCTGGCCGATCCGTGCCCGTTCCAGCGGCAACTCCGCTCGCTGGCAACCTCACCCGAGGTCAGTATCTCATGCTCCGTGCCGAGCCCTCCCCTGTTGTGTCCACTGTGGACAGGATAGATCCTTCCTGCGTATGCGCCTGCGTCGACCCGATGACCACGGCGAAGGAGGCCTCGGTGGCTGCCTGCTCCCGTTTGCGGAGCCGGAAACCTGTCACGCTCGACCTGGTCCACCCAACGCGCCGTCCTTCTCCGGACGTTGTCCGGAACCTCTACCTGCCCAACTGATTCTCCATCCCACCTCGCCGCTAAACCCCATCCTCACTCCAGAACCATGCCACCGCCTCACATTCCGACACCTCACCTCCTTCCTGCCACCGGCCGCCTTCCGAGTGACACTGCCACCAAGATCCCGAACGCCACGTGGTCCGCCCATTGCGCACCACGCGGCAGCGCCCGGATCGCCGGGTAGTGCCGCCCGATCACCTCGAGGTCGAGCGCCGCGATGGCCACACCCGCGATGATCCCGTCCCGGATCGGCCGTTTCAGGTCGAGCAGGCTGAGAACCACGGTCCACCCAGCGGACACCACTGCGTGCGCGAACACCCCTCGCGCCACGCCCGGCCGCCCACCGGGGAGGAGTGCGCCCGCCGCCCTCGTTGCCTCAAGCATATCACGATGAGTGACCATCGCGTAAAGAGTCGAGGGTGCGCCACCGCCCGATCCGGCGAATATCCAAGCTCTGAACAGGTCTTTTGCGGATCTCCCGCTTACAAGGGTTGACATGCAGTCCATCACCTGCCTTACTGTATGTGTGCAATACGACCTGGACAAAGTGTTCAAGGCGCTGTCCGACCCGACTCGCCGGTACCTGCTCGACCAGCTGCGCAGGGACAACGGGCAGACGCTGGGTGAGCTGTGTGAGCGACTGGAGATGACGCGCCAGTCGGCCACTCAGCACCTGGCCGTGCTGGAGGGGGCGAACCTGGTGAGCACTGTGCGCCGTGGCCGGGAGAAGTTGCACTACCTGAATCCGGTGCCGTTGCACGACATGCAGGAACGGTGGGTGGACCGTTTCGAACGCCCCCGGCTGCAGGTGCTGAATGCGGTCAAATGTCGAGCAGAGGAAGCCATGAAGCCGAGTTTCGTATACGTGACCTACATCGAGAGTACTCCGGAGAAGGTGTGGCATGCGCTCACCGACCCGGACCTGACCGCGGCATATTGGGGGCATCGCAACGAGTCCGACTGGAACGAGGGCTCGCAGTGGGCCCACGTGCGCACGGACGGTTCGGGAGTCGCCGACGTCGTGGGTGAGGTCATCGAGTCCGTTCCGCCCAAGCGCCTGGTCACGACCTGGCTCGATCCGGACGGGCCGAAAGATCAGCAATCATCCCGCGCGACTTTTGACATCGAGCAGCACGAGGGCATTGTCCGTCTCACGGTGACCCATGAGGACCTCGCCGATGAAAAGGCGCACGAAGACGTGTCCGGTGGGTGGGCGGCGGTGCTGTCGAACTTGAAGTCGTTGCTGGAGACCGGGCATCCGCTGCCGGAGAACCCGTGGGAGATGCCGTGATCGGAGGTCGCCGTCGGAAGTGGATGGCGTTGTAGGGCTTGGTGAACCAAGGTCGGTGGGGCGCCATGCGGTGGGCTGTTTTCGGGTAATGGCGGCGGAGGGAGGAGAACAGGCGGTCGAGCATTCGGTCGGTGAGTACGCGCGAGAGGCAGGCGAGCATGGCTGCGCCCCGGCCGCCGTCGTGGCGGCGGTCGGGGCGGCAGACCGGGCACAGGACGAGTTCTTCGCGATCGTCGGCGACGTCGTGGGCGCGCGGCATGTCAAGCGGTTCACGGCGCTGCTGTTGACCAGCGCGTACAGGATCACGGGCATGGAGGTCAGCGGGCACTTTTCCGCGGAGAGATGGCGTGTCCCGGCGGACGGACTCGTCTCCGCCTTGGTGACGATGATCGACCGGTAGGTCCGCTATGGGTAGGCCGCGCGCCGGAACCTGGGTTCAGCGGTACAGGATCGTGCGCTCCACCACCGTCCACGTCGTGGTGGTCAGCAGATACAGCGACGCGGCCAGGGGAACAAAAGCGGTGACCACGATCGTTGAGTAGGGAAGGAGGCGGATCAGCCGGGCTGCGGGGGCCGAGAAGTCGCGCGTTCGGTCCTGCCAGTGAATCGAGCACCAGGCGACCACAGCGAGCAGGCCCGCCACGGCAATGACCACCGGTGTGGCAGCCAGCCCAGAAGCGCCCATCGACACGCCGAGCAAGCTGCTGCTCAGCAGTGCGTTCGGCGCGCCGGCCACCACGGCCGAGCTGAACAGGTGGTACATCACCCAGAAAAACGGTAACTGGGCGAGCATCGGCAGGCATCCGGCCAAGAAGGACGATCCGGGCTGAAGCTCGGCCATTTCGGCGGCAAGCCTCCGAGGGTCGTTGCGGTGCTTGTCTTGCAGCGCACGAATCTCCGGCAGGAGCGCCTCCCGCCGTCGAGCACCACGAGCCGCAGCCCGGGCGAACGGCACCTGCAGCAGCCGGATGGCGACGGTGAACAGGATGATCGCGAGCGCAGTCGCGAATGACCCGGCGACCGGCTCAGTACTGGCCACGAGCCAGCGGACGACGTGATATGCGCCGTCGATCGGTGCTTCCAGGAGTGTGGGCATCGTGGAACTCCTTGGGTGAAAGGCTTTTCGTTGACATGGTCTGAAAGGACGGTCCCTCTTGGGCTGTCGCGGAAGACTGGGTGTCGTCGGTACTGGTGGCATGCTGGTTTCAAGACTGGAGACGCCTCGCGGCGTGCGTCGCACGAACGGAGCCTGATCCTTCGGGGTTGAATCATCGGCGCGCGGCCCGATCGCGCACGGTGGACCTTGCTTGGCCGGACCTCTCCCAACTGGCGTTGTGCGGCAAGCGTGAGAGCCGCCATTGTGTGGAGGGTGCGTCGGGAAGCGGGAGTTGACGGTTCGGCGTTGCGAGATTCCGTTGACCCGTCGGGGTTACCGGCCACAGCTCGCTCGCTTCCGTCTCGGCCTACGGAATCGACGGTTGTGTTTGTGGTGTCAGGAGCAACCATCCGTTTGCCGTGGTACCGGAGCGTGATCCGGCGCAGCCATCCCTTGGCGTTGTGCTGACAGGTGCGGTCCCGCAGGGCCACGGCTTACCGTCGTGTTAGTCCGGCGCAGTCGCGACTTGCGATTGTGTTGTCAGGCGCTGTCCAGTGCAGCCTGCGCTTGGCGTCCTGTGGGCGTGGTCTGGCGCAGTCGCGGTTTGCGGCTGTGCGGGCAGGTGTGGTCTGGCGCGGTCGAGGTTTGCGGCTGTGTGGGTAGGTGCTACCCGGTATGGCCAGCCCCTGCCGTCCTGTTGGCAGGCGTGGTCTGACACAGTCGCGGTTTGCGGCGGTGTGGGTAGGCGTGGTCCGGTGTGGCCAGCCCTTGCCGTCCGGTCGGCACGCGTGGTCCGGCGCAGTCGCGGCTTGCCGTTTTCAGGCAGGCGTCGTCCGGTACAACTGCGGCTTGCTGTTGTGTCACCAGACGCCGTCTGGTGCAACTCCCGTGGCCGGTCTGGCGTCGGGACTATCCGGCGGAAGGGTTGCCGTTGTGGCGCTGGGGATTTGCGCGACCGCTCGCAGGCGGGGCTAGGCAGTCAGGGAATTCGCGCCGGGAGCGCGTGGCTGGGGGCGGCCGGGTGCGGCGGGATCGCGGAGACGCAGGTATGCGGCTCGGCGGGAACGTTCATGGAGCGCTGTGCGGTGGGCCTGCACCGGGACTGTCCAGTGCGCAGGCTCGCCGCGGTTTGTGGGTGCGGTCATGAGAACGATGACCAGCGCTGCAGCAACTAGCGTGACCACCGCCGCCGATCCGGACCATGATGCTACCGAGAATGGCAGCATGAGGAGGACGAAGTGTGGCAGCAGGTGCACGGTTCGCCTCCTTCTGGATGATTCGGCTGGGTTCACGGTCGCCATCCAGTATGCGCGAAAGGCGCACGACGGTCAGGGGGCTGACGTCGGAAAGGAAGCGCCGCTGCGGGACGGGTGTGGATGCCTGGGGGCTGGAGACTGCCGTCGGAAAGGACGCGCCGCTGCGGGATAGGTGTGGATGGCTGGGAGCTGGAGACCGCCGCAGGATAGGACGTGCCGCTGCGGGATTGGTGTGGATGGCTGGGGGCTGAGACCGCCGCCGGAAAGGAAGCGCCGCTGCGGGACGGGTGTGGATGGCTTAGAGCTGGAGACTGCCGCCGGAAGGAACGCGCCACCGCGGGGAAAGGCGTCGATGGCTGAGGGCCGGAAACTGACGTAGGGGAGAACACGCCAGCGCAGACAGGCGTGGATCACAAACCTGTTGTGCATCCGTTCTGGCATGCGCTACGCTCTCCTCAAGCCCAGGATGTCGGCCCCGCCGCCCTGGGGGAGTTCATCGCTTCGAACCCTCGCATAGATGTTGCGGGAGCTGCGCGACGGTTTCGTTGGAAGCTCGCGCATGGGGGCACATCTTCGAAGCTTGCCGTCCGGCTTGCTTCGTCTTTCGCGGTCCGCCGATAAGAGTGCGTCGACCGCCTTCTCTTCAGGAGTCACAACTATGAAACAGCAAGGAATTCTTGACATCCACGGCAAGAACGCCAGCCTCGGTTACGGGCCTGGCGGTCCTGTCGTGCCGATGACCGTGGTTCGTGCGAACGGGCTGCGACGGGGCGATGAAGTCGTCCTCGAGGACGGGGTGGTGGTGTCCGTCAATGGGGCTGCGCCGGCACAAAAGCGGCCCGAATTCGAAAAGCTCACTCCTCTTCACCCGGACGAGCGGCTGGTTCTCGAAACCACACGCCACCAGCTGACCAATCGCGTGCTCGACCTTGTCGCGCCGCTCGGGAAGGGGCAGCGGGCGTTGATCGTCGCGCCGCCTCGGACTGGGAAAACCGTTGTGTTGCAGGAAATTGCGCAGGCGGTCGCGGTCAATCATCCCGAGGCGCACCTCATGGTGCTGCTCGCCGACGAGCGGCCGGAGGAGGTCACGGACATGCAGCGGTCGGTGCGGGGCGAAGTCGTCGCGTCCACTTTCGACCGTAAACCTGCTGAGCACACCGCCGTGGCCGAGCTTGCGGTGGAGCGCGCGAAACGGCTGGTGGAAACTGGTCGTGACGTGGTGCTGCTGCTCGATTCTCTCACGCGTCTCGGCCGTGCGTACAATCTCGCGGCGCGGCCGTCCGGGCGGGTGCTCTCGGGTGGGGTCGACGCCGGTGCGTTGCATCCGATGAAGAAAATCCTCGGTGCGGCAAGGAATATCGAGGGCGGTGGGTCGCTCACCATCATCGCTACTGCGCTGGTCGGTACCGGATCGCTTGCCGACACCGTGTTCTTCGAAGAGCTCAAGAGCACCGGAAACTCCGAACTCCGCCTCGACCGCACCCTCGCCGACCACCGTGTGTTCCCCGCGGTCGACCTGTTCGGCTCCGGCACTCGCCGCGACGAGCTGATCGTTCCCGCTGCCGAGCTCACGGTGATGGCCGAGGTCCGGCGGGCGCTGTCCGGTCAGGATCCGAAGCGCGCCGTCGAGCAGTTTCTCGACCAGGTGCGTACCACGAGGTCCAATGCGGAATTCGTCGCCCGGGTCAGCGCTTCCCTCGGCGCACCGTCCACAGTAGCCGCTTGACCTACTCGGCGATGAACTTGATCTCGTACCCGCCGTCCGGCGTCGATCCGGCGTGATACGGCGCGTCGAGCAGATCCAACCGGCCATGCTTTGCGAGCAGCGCCTCGAGCAAACCTGCGTCGGCGGCCACTCGTTTTCCGTTCTTGCGATCCGTGAACTGCAGGGAGAACAAGACCTGGGTCACCCGTTGACCGAGTTCCGCGCCGGAACCCGCGCACCGGTCGCGGATGGCTTTCACCCGCCGCTCGGCGAATTCGGGGCACGGCACGGAGTCAGCGGTCCGGCGTTCCTCCTCGGGGAACAGCGAAAGTCTCGTGGGTTCGGGTAATCGGCTCGCCAGCCGGTATCGGCGCTGCAAGGATTCCGGGGCGGACTTGACCCGGAAGATACCCAATCCGGTGGACATTCGAGGTGGATCGAGGCTGACGGCATCCACCGAGCCAAGGGTGACCGAGGCGGCGTAGGCAGACCGCCGGGCCGTCGTGCTCTGCCGAGGAGTGATCAGCCCGACCTCACCGAACCCCAGTTCCTCACCGATGTCCCGGTACATCTCGACGTCCCGCTCCGCCTCTTCGTCGTCGGCGAGCAGCACGTGCACATCGGACAGCAATGGGGCGTAATAGAAGGCCACCAGTGCAGCGATCAGGGAGCGATCTCGCGGGCTGGGCATCGACAACGCCCACATTTCGGTGGCTTGCGCATGCCAGCGATGTTTGTTCTCGATCTGATCACATGCGGCCAGCGCGATGCCGATGTGCGCGTCGGCGAGCGGAGCCACGCGGCTGACCGCACTGCACAGCTCGGCGAACAACGCAATCTGGTGCTTTTCCCGCCCCATCTTGGCAAGTCTAGCCCATCAGGCGACCTGCTCCGAAGCCCGCCAAGGCGGTGCTGACGGCATGATGAGGGTCAACGGGCAGGCAGCCGGACGACCTCCCTTCCTGCCGAGGTGAGGCGGCGAACAGGCGCGCTCACGAACCCGGCGATCGCGCAGCATCCGAGCGCACCGGCGCTCACCACAATCGCTGTCTCGGGCCCCGCCGCGTGTGCGAGAGACCCCAGCGCATTGGTCGCGAACAGCAGCGCTGCGCTTTGCACCAAACCCAGCAATGCCTGTACGCGAGCGACGTACGCGACCGGCGCAGCGCCGAGCATGATCGGGCTGAGGTTGCTGACGAACACCCCCGTTCCGGCACCGGCGAGGAATGCGCCCGCGATGATGAGCCCGAAAAGGGTGCTCAGCGCAACGCATAGCTGACCTGCGCCGACGACCACCAGTGCACCCAGCGCGGCCAAGCCGGGACGGGCTCCAGCACCGCGCCTGCTGATGACCAGCGTGGCGACAATGGTGCCAAGGCTCTGCGCACCGACCAGCACACCGGCGAAACTCGAGTTCCACGAGTGTTCCCGGGCCACCAACGGGATGAGAATGCTGGCGAACGGCAGGATCAACCCGGCAGCTCCTGCGACGAGGAGAAGCGGAGAGCGCACCGCGGCAGTCGTCAAGGCCAGCCGCACGCCCTCGGCAGCTTCTCGCAGCAGGTGGGCGCGTTGGCCGGGCGGGCCTCGGGTGTATCGCGGGCGAATGCGGATGAGGACGATCAGCACGATCGCGAACGTCAACGCGTCGGCGCCCGCGGCGGTACGCAGCCCGGCGAAGGCGGTCAGCAGACCGCCGAGCGGTGCACCGATCATCGACACAAGCTGGCTTCCGCTCTGCCGCAGCGCCAGGGCTCGGGCGAGTTGATCGCCGCCGACCAGCAGCCGGGGCATCGATCCTTCGGACGGTAGGTAAAACGCATTGTTCGTACCGATGATCAGGGCCACGACGACCAGCAGCACCGGTGGGGTTCCCATCCAGTTCACCGCGACAGCCACCGCCACGACCAGCATGACCGCGTCGCCCACGATCATCACCTGGCGTGCGCCGAGCCGGTCACCGACGGCGCCGCCGAGCAGCAGCAGCACCATCTGCGGCAACGACACGGCGGAGACGACGACACCGGCCACCACGCCGCCATGAGCCGAAGCTGCCCATCCCAAAGCGAAGGCTAAGACGACGTCCCCGAGTTGCGAGGCGAGCGCGCCGCTCAACCATCCGAGAAAGTGCCGTGGCAGCCGGGGTTTGGCGGCAATCACTGCGGACGCTCCTCCCGAGCGAACAGGTGACTCCTTACCGGTCACCTTGGGAAGCGCAGTGTGTCACCCAGCACCGACAAAAAACGCTCACTGCTCCGGAACGGTCACTACCCACCGATCGCCGCGACGGCGCAGATAGGTCCACCAATACCCCGCCGCCACCAGCAAAACCCCAGCTGTGATGCCGAGATCCAGCAGATTCTGCGAGACCAGCACGTACGCCAGAACGAGTACCGCCACGACCGGGATCACCGGCCACCCCGGCATTCGCCAGACCTCAGGCCGCCACACGCGCGGGCGGCGCGCCCACAGGACGGTCACCGAGATCGCCAGATACAGCGCCACCACGGCGACTCCGGTGACCCCGCTCAGGGTCTCCACCGGCACAAAACACAGCACTGCCTCGGAAATCCCGACCACCAGCGTCGCCACCCACGGCGCACCGAACCGTTCGCTCACCACACTCAACGCGCGATTGACCGGCGACGGCCACGCGCGATCGCGGCCGGACGCGTACAGCACGCGCGAGTTCTGGATCACCATCACGATCACCGCGTTCACGATCGCCGCTGCAATGCACAGGCTGATGATCGTGCCGAACGTGGAACTGCTCCAGCTCACCACCAGCGCGGTGAGGTCAAGCGTGGCGAGGTCCGGTGCGCTGAGCGTGATGGCGACGACCGGGACCAGGATCACCACCGCACTGATGCCCAGCGTCCACAATACCGTGCGCGACACCGTTTTGTGCGGCTCCCGCATCTCTTCCGCGAGGTAGACCGCAGTGGAAAACCCTTGTACCACAAACAGGGCGACGGCCAGTCCGGCGATCACCGAGACGAGCGCGATCGGGTGAACGCCGTCCAGGCTGGGCCGGACGAGGACCACCGCGGCACGGTCGGTGTGGGCGAACCCGAGCACTGACACCACGATGATCGCGAGGACCTCGATGACCAGGAAGATCCCGGTCAGCCAGGCGTTCGAGCGCAGGTTCACCAGCCCGATCCCGGTCGACGCCAGCATCACCAGCGCACCCGCCACCGACGGGTCGACGTGCACGATCACCGACAGGTACTCGGCGACCCCGATCGCGATGATCGGCGGTACCACCAGGATCACGATGAACGACACCATGAACGTGATCCATCCGGCGAACCGGTTGAGCACCGTCGTGACCATGGCGTACTCACCGCCCGAGCTCGGTACCAGGGTGCCGAGCTCGGAGTAGCAGAACGCAATACCCACGCACAACAGCACCGCGAGCGCGATCGCCAGCGCAGTCCCGGTGCCCAGCGAGGCGAACAGCGGCGGGACGAGGACGAACAACGACGACGCGGGGGTCACGCAGCTGAGCGTCAGCAGGGTGCCGCCGCCGACGCCGATGGAGCGGGTCAGCGAGCGGGGCGGGCCGTCGACTGTCCGAACGGGGACCGGATGGGGTGGCATGGGCAGGCTATCCCTCCGTCGGCGCTGGAATCCGACGGATGGAACAGGACCCGGGCACCCTTGTCAACGCGCCGAAGACGACGAAATCCGTTGCCGCTTGCCCTGGTCGGCGGCCCCCCGGTCACTCGGAGCGACCATCCCCGTTGCCTGCGGAGGGGCCGGTCGGGGATGATCCCGGGGTGCAGAGCCAGGAACCGGGCCGGCCCGCGCCGCCGGTCGTCGACGACATTTCGAAGCAGATCATCGCGCAGTTGCAGGAGGACGGGCGACGGGCCTACGCCACGATCGGCAAGGCCGTCGGGCTGTCCGAGGCGGCGGTGCGCCAGCGCGTGCAGCGGCTGTCCGATTCGGGCGTGATCCAGATCGTCGCGGTCTCGGATCCCTTGCAGGTCGGGCTTTTACGGCAGGCGATGGTCGCGATCACGGTGGACGGCCCGCTCGAGCCGGTCGCCGACGCGCTCGCCGAAATGGACGAGATCGAGTACGTCGTCCTGTGTGCCGGTCGCTTCGACGTGCTCTGTGAAGTCCTCTGCGCCGACGACGAAGCCCTGCTCAACGTGATCTCCAACCGCATCCGCACGCTGCCCGGCGTCCGCACCGCGGAGACGCTCGTGTACCTCAAGCTGCGGAAACAGGCGTACCAGTGGGGGATGCGCCGAGCGTGACGACGAAATCCGAAGATCAACTCGCGAAACGTAGATGAAATTAGTCGTCTTGGGTGACGCCGTCGACTGATTCGCTTGCGTGGAGGCGGCGACTCGTGCGATAACCGAGAAGTCCGGCCGGTGTGCCACGGGGCGCACCGGCAGCTTCGAGGCCCGTTTCGAGGAGCCATGACCACGACCGCCGAAGACCACCTCTGGCTGCACTTCACCCCCCATCGCGGTGCCGACGACATCCCGGTGATCGTGCGTGGCGAAGGCGCCTACATCTGGGACGACACCGGCAAGCGTTACCTCGACGGTCTTGCCGGGCTGTTCGCGGTGCAGGTCGGCCACGGCCGTGAGGAATTGGCCGAAGCTGCTGCGCGGCAGACGAAACAGCTCGCGTACTTCCCGTTGTGGGGGCACGCGCATCCGCCTGCGATCGAGTTGGCCGAGCGGCTTGCTGCCACCTCGCCGGGGGACCTGAACCGGATCTTCTTCACCGTGAGCGGCGGGGAATCCGTTGAGACCGCGTGGAAACTCGCCAAGCAGTATTTCAAGCTCGTCGGGAAACCTGCCAAGCACAAGGTGATCAGCCGTGCGCTGGCCTACCACGGCACGTCGCAAGGGGCACTTTCCATTACCGGAATTCCGGGCGCCAAGGCTGCTTTCGAGCCGCTCGTGCCGAGTACTCTGCGGGTGCCGAACACGAACTTCTACCGTGCCACTGAACACGCGGACGATTATGCGGCTTACGGGCGGTGGGCTGCTGATCAGATCGAGCAGGCTATCGAATTCGAGGGCGCCGATACTGTTGCGGCCGTTTTCCTTGAACCGGTGCAGAACACCGGCGGTTGCTTTGTTCCGCCGCCGGGGTATTTCGAGCGGGTCCGGGAGATCTGCGACAAGCATGACGTGCTGCTGGTGTCCGACGAGGTGATTTGTGCTTTCGGGAGGGTCGGATATGACTTTGCGGCCAAGCGGTACGGTTACCAGCCGGACATCATCACCACAGCCAAGGGGCTGACCTCGGGGTATGCGCCGTTGGGTGCGGCGCTGGTGAGCGATCGGCTGATGGAGCCGTTCGCCGGTGGCGCGGCGACGTTTATGCACGGCTCGACGTATGGCGGTCATCCGGTTTCGTGTGCGGTTGCGCTGGCCAATCTCGATCTCATCGAACGGGAGGATCTTTACGGGCACGTGCTGGAGAAGGAATCCGCCTTCCGGGCGACCCTCGACCGGCTGACCGATCTTCCCATTGTCGGTGATGTGCGGGGGACCGGGTTCTTTTACGGTATCGAGCTGGTGAAGGACAAGGCCAGTAAGGAGACGTTCACGGCGGAGGAGTCGGAGCGGATTCTGCGCGGGTATTTGTCCAGTGCGCTGTTCGAGGGCGGGTTGTATTGCCGGGCTGATGATCGGGCTGAGCCGGTGGTGCAGTTGTCGCCGCCGCTGGTGTGTGATCAGGGGGAGTTCGACGAGATGGAGGGGATTTTGCGGGAAGCGCTGATGGGGGCTTGGAAGTTGCTGTGACGGCGTGGGTGGGCGGGGCCAGGGCTGGGTGCCCGGGCCAGGTGGGCGCGCGGGTGCGGCTTGGGTGCCAGGGAAGTCCGTGAAGGGAACCATGAGGGAATCTGATTCCGTGATGGTTCCCTTCACGGAATGGGCCGCGGCATTACGCTGATCTTCGGTTGCTACCAACGGGAGGAAAGCGCGTGGCGCAGTGGACCGATCTGGTCGGGTTCATCAGGCACGAGTACAAGGTGATCCGGGACGATCCGGACGAGATTCGCATTCGGGTCTCGTTCGGGGAGGACCCCGAGACCGAGGGGCGGGCGCAGGTCGTGGTGATTGCGCGGGAGGTTTTCGACCGGCGGGAGGACTGGGTGCAGATTGCGACCCCGTTCGCGCGCGTCGATGAGGTCGACCTGCTGCATGTGCTCACCGAGGTCGGCCGGACGCTCGTGGTCGGCGGGATTGTGGTGATGGGGGAGCACGTTGTGTTGCGGCATTCGCTTCCGCTCGTGAACCTCGATCTCAACGAGTTCACCGATCCGCTCGAGCTGGTCGCCGGGTCGGCCGAGTTGCTGGAGCAGCAGTTCACCGGGCGCGACGACTACTGAAAGACGACTACTGAAAACGCAACGGGGGCTCCCGGCAACGGGAGCCCCCGGGCTCAGAACAGCACCGTGGACGGCGGCTTCGGACCGTCCATCCTGGACTGCCCATCCGGTGAGACGGCCGGGCAATGCTTGCTCCCGCCGGGTTTCGTGCCGTCCAGCAGGAAGTCGTCGGCCGTGTCGGTGACGCAGTGGCTCTTCTTGAAGTACGCGGCGTGGCCCCAGCCGTCGTACGTGAGCAGCGGGGCTCCGGCCTGTTGCGCGGCACGGGCGGCCCACGCGTACGGCGTCACCGGGTCGAAGCGGCTGTTCAGCAGCAGCAGCGGCGTTCCGGGCCGGATCGACAGCGGGTGCTGCGGGTTGCGGACCTGGCCCGGCCAGCCGGCGCAGCCGACCGCCGAGGTCCAGCCCAGCTGGGAAAACCGCAGGTCGGGGGACACGTGGGCGAGTGCGCGCCGGTAGCCGTCCAGCTGAGGGTAGCTGGTGATCGGCAACCTCCAGTCGGAACAGAAAATGCTGCCGAACGCGCTCGGGACGCTGATCGCGAAACCGGATTCGGCGGGCTTCCCGGCTCGCAGGCCGACCATGTTTTTCGCCAGCTTTTCCCAGGTCGGGCCGTAGAAGTTCGAGCTGACCAGCCCGACGAGCGCGACCGGGTCGAGCCGGTCGTCGGGGGTACCGAGGTCGCCGCGTTCCGCGCGGGAGTACAGGTCGGCCATCACGGCGCGCACGTCCTGTCCGTGCAACGCGCAAGACTTCGACCGATCACACCAAGCGGCGAATTCGTCGAACGACTCTTGCGCCGCCACGGTTTCCGTGCGCAGGAAGTCCCACGTCGACCCCACCGAATGGTCCATGTTGCTGTCGAGCACAAGGGCGCGCACGCGATCCGGGTACGCCTCGGCGTACTGCTGGCCCATCAACGTGCCGTAGGAGACGCCGTAGTACGTCAGCTTCTCGTCGCCGAGCGCGGCGCGGATCGCGTCCATGTCCCGGACGACGCTGCGGGTGTCGACGTGCTCGGCGAGCGGCCCGGTGATCCGCCGGCAACTCCGTCCAAGCGCCCGATTGTAGGAGACCAGCTGCTGGAATTCGGCGGAATTCTTGGGCAGCTGTGGGTGGTCCGCGGTGATTTCGTCGAGACCGCAGCGCACCGGCGTGCTCTGCCCGACCCCGCGCGGATCGAATCCGACGGTGTCGAACCGGGCAGTGATGCGGGGTGAAAGGGACCAGCCGTCCTGTACCTCGCCGGCGCCCGCGCCGCCCGGGCCGCCGGGGTCCATGAGGATCGAGCCGATCCGGTGCGCGGGGTCGGTGGCTTTGTGCCGCGCGAGCGCAATTCCCGTGGTCCCGCGGTCCGGATGATCCCAGTCGAGCGGCACGGTGAGCGTGCCGCATTCGACGCCGGGGGCGGTGGGGCACGGTTTCCAGCCGATCGGGGCGGCTGCGGTCGCCGGTGTCGCGGTCACTCCTGCGGTCAGCGCGATGATCCCGGCGATCGCCAGCTTCCTGCCCAAACCCATGCGTGCCCTTTCGGCGTGAACCCGTGACGTCAGTGGCGTGGATCCTGCCAGCAGGTGACGTCCGCCACCCACCCGGGGTTGACTGTCCTTTGTGGACTGACCAGGACTTTTGTAGAATCACCGGATGGCGGACGAGACGTTCGATCGGCGCGAGGCGGAGGTCTGGTGCACCTACCAGCGGCTGCACCGCGCGCTCGGCGGTGCGCTCGACCGGCAGCTGGAGCGGGATGCCGGGATCTCCGGGGCCGACTACGCGCTCCTCGTCCCGCTCGCCAGGACGCCCGGTGGCGTGCTCCGGATGCGCGAGCTCGGCCTTCTCGTCGAATGGGACCGCAGCCGCCTGTCGCACCACGTCAGCCGGATGGTCAAGCGCGGGCTGGTCGTCCGCGAGAACTGCAGCGAGGACGCGCGGGGTGCGAACGTCCGGCTCACCGACGCCGGTCGCGAAGCCGTCGAGGCCGCGCAAGGGCAGCACCGCGAAACCGTGCGCCGCTACTTCTTCGACCAGGTCAGCCCAGCCGAGCTCGACGTGCTCGGCCGCGTCTTCACCCGCATGCTCACCCAGCTCACCGAGGACGATCACGAGGGTCCCTGCAACCGCTGACCGGCGCCGTCAGCGCTTCGTGCGGGAACGGTAAGCGGTCCGCCGCAACCTGGGGTCATCCGATCCAAGGGGAGCAGAAATGACCACCAAAACCGTTCTCGTGTCCGGCGCCAGCGTGGCAGGTCCGTCCGCCGCTTACTGGCTGCACCACTACGGCTACTCCGTCACCGTCGTCGAGGCCGCGCCTGCGCTGCGGCCGGGCGGACAGGCTGTCGACTTCCGTGGCGAGCAGGTCAAGCTCGCCGCCGCGATGGGCCTGCTCGACGACCTGCGGGCGCACGAAACCGCACTGGGCGACCAGGTGCAGCTCGACCCGGCGGGCCAGCCCGCGTTCACGTTGCCGAGCGGGTTCACCAATGGCGAGCTCGAGGTCCTGCGCGGCGACCTCGCCCGCATCCTCTACGACCACACGAAGGACTACACCGAGTACGTCTTCGGTGACCGCGTCACCTCGCTCACCGAGACGGCCGATGGCGTCGACGTCACCTTCCGCCACGGCGCGCCCCGGCGGTTCGACCTGGTCGTCGGCGCGGACGGCGTGCACTCCGGCGTGCGCACCGCGGCGTTCGGCCCGGAGTCGCGGTTCCGCACCGGTCTCGGGTTCCACGTCGCCGGTTTCACCGCGCCCAACCACCTCGGCCTCGACCACTCCGGCCTGCTGTACAACGAACCCGGCCGCGGCCTGATGATCGCCAGCCACCGCGACCCGGCGACGGTCACCGTCGGCCTCTTCTTCCGCGGTGACCCCGACGGCTACGGACGTCCGGACCTGGACCGGCAGAAGGACATCCTCACCGACGTCTTCGCCGGGGCGGGCTGGGCGGTCCCGCGGCTGATGACCGCCGTCGCCGACGCGCCTGACCTGTACTTCGACACTGTCAGCCAGATCAAGCTCGACAGCTGGTCGCGCGGCCGGGTGGTGCTGCTCGGCGACGCTGCCTGGTGCGCCGGACCGGGCGGTTCCGGGACCGGGCTCGCCATGATGGGTGCGCAGGTGCTGGCCGGTGAGCTGGCCGCAGCCGGTGGTGACCACGTCACGGCGTTCGCCCGTTACGAGCAGCGGCTGCGCAAGCCCGCCCGCGTCGGACAGCGCAACGGAGCCGGGTCTGCCGACTTCCTCGTCCCCGCCACTGCCGAGACGCTGCGCAAGCGCAACCGGATGTACCGCAGGTTGACCGGTCCGATCGGCCGCCGCGTGTGGCAGTACCTGGGCAACCGCGCGGCCAACAGCGTCAAGTTCCGCGAGTATCCCCGGTCGCGGGTGAACGTCTTGCCTTGACGCCAGCGGAAAGGTTTACGGTCGATGACATGCGGATCGGCGAACTCGCCCGGCGGACCGGGACCACCACGCGGGCCTTGCGCTTCTACGAGGCGCAAGGCCTGCTCCCCGCGGAACGGGCGGCGAACGGCTATCGCGAATACGACGAGGACGACCTGCGCCTGGTCACCGAGATCCAGACGCTGCGCACGGTCGGCTTCAGCCTCGACGACACGCGTCCGTTCGTCGACTGCCTGCGCACCGGGCATCCCAGCGGCGACGCGTGCCCGGCGTCGGTCGAGGTGTACCGGCGCAAGCTCGACGAGGTCGAGGCCTGCATGCGGGACCTCGCCGCCGTGCGCTCCGCGCTGCTGGACAAGCTCGCCGCCGCCACGCACCCTGCCGACCCCTGCACCGAGGAGCCCCGATGACCACCGACGCCACCTTCGCCGCCGACGTTCTGCAGCACCACCAGCCCGTACTGGTCGACTTCACCGCCGATTGGTGCCCGCCGTGCCGGATGATCGCGCCGGTGCTGGCCGAGATCGCGGCGGAACGACCCGGCCTCACCGTGCGCGTGGTCGACACCGACGAGAACCCCGAAACTGCTCGCGCGTACGAGGTGATGTCGTTGCCCACGTTGATGCTCTTCCGCGACGGGAAGCCGGTCGCTTCCTTCGTGGGCGCCCGGCCGAAGGCGAAGCTGCTGGCCGGATTGGACGAGCTGCTCGAGTCTCAGCCGAGCCTCTCGTAGGCGGCCGAAACCTGCGTCAGCCAGGCGACTTCGGCGGCGAACGTCTTGGCGTCGTAGTCGTCGAAGGCGCCGGGATCGTGGTTCTGCGCCGGGGTCAGGCCGGAGTTCTTCGCCTGCAGCGCCTGTTTGATCTTCGTGGCCTCCGCCACCGCCTGGTCGGCGCCGTTCGTCTCGGCGCGATCCATGTACGGCCGCAACGCGCGCCAGCCGTCGCGGATCTCGATCACGCGGCGGTGCAGGCGGTAGTGCAGGTCTGACAAGCGTCGCTCACCGGCAGTCGGCGGTTCGAGCGCGATGCCCGGCGAAGACTCGTACAGCGAATGCCACAGCGGGTACAGCGCGCGGTAGGAGCTGTAGTTGCGGAACCACCTCGCGACACTCGAAACGTGCTCGCCCCACGACGGCATGGTGAGCCCGAACGACACGATCACGATGCCCAGCGCGCTGAACAACGACGCCGCGATCGCCCACGAGCCCATCCGGAAGCCCAACAGTGGGCTGAGAATGTTCACTGTGCGCGCGGCGCAGTACAGAAAGAGCACTACTGCGCCGACGGCGAGCGTACGCAACGTACGGCGCAGCCATGGTTTCGACGTGCTGCGCGCGTACGGCAGGCACTGCAGGTAGATCGTGACGCATGGCACCGCCTGCGAAACGATGAACAGCAGCAGGTACGCGAGGATCACCGGGTTGCTGCTGCCGGTCCCGAACGCGGTCGCCGGGGTGCCCGGACGGTTGCCGATGAAGAAAAGCACGATGAGCACCGCGTACAGCGCTGCGCCGGACATGATCCACGCGCGCACGGTCGAGCGGATTTCGTCGAGTGCATTCGCCCACAGCAGCAACAGGATCTGCGCGCTGATGCAGTACGCGACGGCCGCGAGGTGCAGGATCAGGATCGCGAGGTTCGGCACCCCCAGGACCGAGGTGATGCTGAGCGAGAGCGCGCCGAGCGTGAACGTGATGCACTGCAGGATCAATGTGGTCATCAGCGCGATGTACGCCGGGTCGCGCCACGACCGCCGCATCGAGAACAGCTTGTACAGCAACGCGGCGTACGACGAGATCGCCGACAGCGCGAAGAGCGCGATCTTCAGTGCGTTCACTCCGGTCCCCGGGTATGCCAGGCGAGGTCAGGCGAGCGCATAGGCCTCCTCGGCGGAACGGTCCATGATCGGCGACCCTACACGACCGCAGGCGGCGGAACTAGAGCCGGAAAACGGGTCCTGGCCTGGGTTAACACCGGGTCGACCGAGGGTGTCGGGGGCCCGCCCCGACCGCGGTCCGGCAGGCCGGACGGTGAACCGGAAGTCACGAATCCGGATGCTCGCTAGGGTGTCGGCCATGAGTCTTCACGTGGTCATCGGGTTCGGACCGGCGGGGGCGGCGACCGCGCGGCTGCTCGCCCGGCAAGGGGAGCGGGTGCGGGTGATCGGCCGCTCGCCGCGCGAGAGCGAGCCGGGCCTGGAGCACGTGGTGCTCGACGCCGCCGACCATGCTGCGCTCACCTCGGCGGCCAAGGGCGCGACGGCGATCTACAGCTGCGCGAGCCCGCCGTACCACCAATGGGCCGACGACTGGCCCCCGCTCGCGGACTCGATCTGTACCACCGCCGAGGCCACCGGCGCGCTGCTCGTGTCGCTCGGGAACCTGTACGGCTACGGTCCGGTCGACGGTCCGCTCACCGAGAACCTGCCGCTGGCAGCCACCGGTCCGAAGGGCCGGATGCGCGCGCGGCTGTGGGATCAGCTGCACACGCTGCACGCCGAGGGCCGGATCCGCGCGGTGGAAGTGCGGGCGTCCGACTTCTTCGGACCCGGGGTGACCGATGGCGGGCACCTCGCTTCCCGCGTGGTGCCGCTGGTGCTGAAGGGACGCAAGGTCCAGGTGATGGGTGATCCGGATGCGCCGCACAGCTGGACGTACCTGCCGGATGTCGCGCGCACGCTCGTCGCGGTCGCGAAAGAAGAAAAGGCGTGGGGCAAAGCGTGGCATGTGCCGACCGGGGAACCGCGGTCCGCGCGCGTGATGGTGGCGTTGTTGTGTGAAGCGGCTGGAGTGGCACCAGTGGGTGTGCAACGCCTTTCTCCGGTGTTACTGCGCGTGGGTGCAGTCGTTTCGCCGTTGCTGCGGGAGCTGGCCGAGGTCCGGTACCAGTTCGACCGCCCGTTCGTGGTCGATTCCCAAGCCGCACAACATCTTCTGGGCTTGCGGCCGACACCGGAGAAGGACCAGGCCGCCGAAACGGTGACGTGGTGGCGTGAGCGTGCGGCTACCGAGCGTTGATTTCCGGTCCCATTTTCCGGCAATTTTCCGAATCCGCTTGAAAATCCCGGCGCGACCCGGCAATCTCGGTGCCGACCGAAGTGGGGATCGGCGCGAGGAAGTCATGCGATGGCGTCTGCAGGATCTGCGTGGGGGAAATCCGGAAATGGCCAGGACATCGCGGTCGTCGGAATGGGGTGCCGTTTTCCGGGCGCCCGCAACGTCAACGAGTACTGGGATCTGCTGAGCGAACCGAAACCGCAGTTTCGCCGCGTCCCTGACTCCCGGTGGCGCCGGGACGCGTTCTTCAGCGAGGACTTCCGGGACGGTTCGGCGGCGTACTCCGACCGGATGGCGTTGCTGGACGACGTCGGCGACTTCGACGCGACGCACTACGGGATCCCGCCGCGGCGGGCGAAATCGCTCGACCCGCAGCATCGCCTGTTGGTCGACCTCACCCGGGAGGCCTTGCAGGACGCAGGCTGGGAATCCACCGGATTCGACCGCGACGACACGTCGGTGATCATGTCGCTCAGCGACAGCGGCTACCGCGAGATGAGCACCCTGCACATCCGGCTGCGGCAGCTGGCCGGCGGCGAGTTCGGGCGCTCGGGTGACCCGGCGCTCGCCGAAACGGCGTCGGCGGTCAGCGGGTTGCACGCGACCGCAATGGCCGGGTTGCTGCTCAACATGGGACCGAGTTCGATCAGCAATGTTTTCGATTTGCACGGCGAGAGTTACGCGCTGGATTCGGCGTGCTCCGGCGGTCTCACCGCGGTGGCCAATGCAGTCTTCGCGTTGCGCGCGGGGCGGTGCAAAATCGCGGTTGCCGGTGGTGCGCAACTGATTCTCACACCCGATCTTTTCGTGGGATTGTGCCGGATCGGCGCGATTTCCCGGGCCGGAGAATGCCGCCCGTTCGACCGCCGCGCCGACGGTTTCGTGCTCGGCGAGGGCGCCGGCGTACTGGTGCTGCGCCCGCTTGCGGACGCCGTGGCCGCGGGCGATCGGGTGTATGCGGTGATCCGCGGCGTCGGATTGTCCAATGACGGCACGGTGAAAGGCGGCATGATGCCGCAGGAAGCCGGACAGCTGATGGCGCTGCGCCGCGCGTACGCGGATGCCGGGGTGGAGCCAGGATCGGTCGGTTACCTGGAGGCACACGGCACGGCCACGTCGGTCGGCGACGACGTCGAGATCAACGCGCTTGGCGAGCTGCGCCGCGACGCCGCCGAGCCCGCGTACCTGGGGGCGGCCAAGGCGGTGGTCGGGCATTCGCTGGGTACCGCGGGAATGGCCGGGCTGATCAAGTCCATTTTGGCCGTCCACAAGGGACAGATCCTGCCGCAGCCGGATTTCGAGCAGGCAGCACACCTTGCGCTCGGCGACGCGGGGCTGCGGGTGGCGGGTACGGTCACGCCGTGGGAGAGCGAAGGTCCGCGCCGCGCCGGGGTGAGCGCGTTCGGATTCGGTGGCTCGAATGTCCATGTGGTCCTGGAAGAGGCAGCGAGCGAGCTGGCTGGCGGGGAAGAGCCGCGGCTGCTCGTGCTCACCGCGCGGGATCGAGCCGGGCTGGCGCGGCACGCTCGCGAGGTCGCCGAGACGCTCGTCCGGGAGAATCCACCGCTCGCCGCCGTTGCCGGCACTCTCGCCCGGCGCACGCTGTTCCCGGAGCGGCTCGCGGTGGCCGCGGACGACATTGCCGACGCCGTGAGCAAGCTCGTCGCCGCTTCGGTCGCGCTGGAGTCCGGGCAGATCGGTGAGCTGGTACCTGGTGCGTACGCGGGGGTTGTCGCGCCTGGGGAAGAGCAGGTCGCGGACGGGGTCCCGGCCGAGCTGGCCCCGCGTGCGGTGACCGGTGCCGGGCTGCGGCCGGTTGCGGACGGGCTGCCCCGCTGCACGCTGCCGCCGAGCCCGCTCAGCCCGCGCCGCCACTGGGTGGTCGACGACGCGAAGCTTGCTCCGGCCGCCGAGCCGACGCCTGCTGGTGACGCGCTGGCCGTCGTCCTGGAGGAGATCGCCCGCACCACGGCGTTCCCGGTCGACGAGCTACAGCCCGGGCACCTGCTCGTGGACGACCTCGGTTTCGATTCGCTGATGCTCACCGAACTGGAAGCCCGTCTGCGCAAACGTCTTCCGGGCTTGCCGCTGACGATCGAGCAGGAGGACGCGCTCACCGTCGGCGCGGTGGCCGGGCTGCTCGGCCCGGTACCGGTGCCGGCGCAAGCGCTTGCCGCTGCGCCGACCTGGGACTCTGCAACGGTCGCGATCGAGGAGTTCCCGGAGGCAGCCGCGATCGAATCCCGGCTGAGCGAGTTCGACCGGCTCGGCGTGCCGAACCCGTACTTCCGCAAGCACCAGGGACGGCTCGACGCCACCACGTCGGTCGCCGGACGGCAGTACCTTTCCTTCTCCAGCTATAACTACCTCGGCCTGGCCGGGCATCCGGCGGTGACGGCGGCGGTGCACGAGGCTGTCGACCGTTACGGCACTTCGGTTTCCGGCAGCCGCCTGCTCGCCGGCGACCGCGATCTTTCCCGCGAGCTGGAGACGGAGATCGCCGGATTCCTGGGTACCGAAGACAGTTTGGTGCTGGTGAGCGGGCACGCGACGAACGTCGGGGCGATCGGCCACCTGGTCGGTCCGGACGACCTCATCCTGCACGACTCACTGGCGCACGACAGTATCCTGCAAGGCTGCGCGCTGTCCGGCGCGACGCGGCAACCGTTCCCGCACAACGACATGACGCGGCTGGAGGACGTGCTTCGCCGCACGCGGTCGCGGTTCCGCCGGGTGCTGATCGTGGTCGAAGGCGTGTACAGCATGGACGGTGACCTCGCCGACCTGCCGCAGCTGATCGAGCTCAAACGGCGGTACGGCGCGCTGCTGATGGTCGACGAGGCACACAGCATCGGCACGATCGGCCCGCGTGGCGCCGGAATCGGGGACCACTTCGGCGTCGACCGCTCGGGGGTCGACCTGTGGATGGGTACGTTGTCGAAGTCGCTCGCCGGATGCGGTGGCTACCTCGCGGGGTCGGCGCGGACTGTGCGCTGGCTTCGGTACTCGCTGCCAGGTTTCGTGTACAGTGTGGGAATCACCCCGGCAAACGCGGCTGCTTCTCTTTCTGCATTGGAAATTTTGCGTGCGGAGCCACAGCGGTTGGTCCGGCTGCGGGAAAACTCGGACCTGTTCTTGAAGCTGGCTCGCGAAGCCGAGCTCCCCACGGGCTCGTCCGGCGGCACCCCGATCGTCCCGTGCGTGGTCGGCGACTCCACCACGACGCTGCGGCTGGCGACGGCGCTGTACGAACGCGGCATCGTGGTCGACCCCATCCTTTACCCGGCGGTGGACGAGGAGCAGACCCGCTTGCGGTTCTTCCTGACCAGCGAACACCGCGAGGACCAGCTGCAGTACGCGGTGTCAACGCTGGCGGCCGAACTGGCGGCGCTGCGGTAGCGGACGGCGGGGATCGTCACCGAGTCCTCAGCTCGACGTGCCCGGCGCGGGAGCGGCTGCAAGTACGCCAGGCCTCAACCGGCTCGGTCAGAGGAGGGTGCGCTCGATCCGGTCGAGGGGCTTCTCCCCGGCGGCGGGCTTGTCGGCGATCGGCTCGGCCGGGGTGCCCATGCGTTCCGACAGCAGGAAGGCGATGATTTCCGCTTCCTGTTCCTGGACGTCGTCGTAGGTGGCACGCATCAGCATGTCGCGGACGATGTCCGGGTCGAGGTTGGGGAAGAGCGAGCGGGCGCTCTCGTCGTCCAGGACGCCCGAGCCGCGATGACAGCAGATGATGTGACCGAGCTCGTGCAAGATGATGTGCTCCTGGTGCGCCCCGGTGGTGTTGGCGTCGAAGAAGATCAGGTCTTCGCCCCGTGCGGCCACCCACATGCCGCACGGGTGCGACGCCGGCATGGGCAGCGGGACGAGGGTGATCGGCCGTTCGCGGATCTCGCCGAGGCGCTCGCACAGTGTGGCCAGGTCGTACTTCGCGGGGAGGCCGAGGTCGGCGATCCGGCGGGCCCCCTCGTCGCGCATCCGCCGCAGCTGCTCGCGCCGCTGCGGGGCTTCGGGCGGGGTGCCGCTCACTGGGCCGCTTCGTCGGTGACCGGCGGAAGGCCCTGCATCTTGCGGTACTGGTCCATGATCGTGGTGATGGCCTGCAGGTTCTCCTCGCGCATCCCGGCGGCACGCATCGCGACCGCGCGCACCCCGGCCTGCCGCATCGCCTCCACGGCGGCCAGCTCGGACAACACGGACCCGGCGACCTCGTCGTCGAAGAAGTAGGCGACCGAGACCCCGAAGAACTTCGCCAGCGCGGCGAGGAGTTCCTGCGACGGGTTGGTGCGCTTGCCGGTGCGCAGCTGCGAGAGGTACACCCCGCCGACCTTCAGCTCCGGAGACACCCGCTTCAACTCGGCCGCAACCTCGGCGTTCGTCCAATGCCGCCCCTGCGGACGCACGGTGCGGAAGAGGTCGTCGAGTCTGGCGGCCAGGGTGGGCCGGGCATCTGCGGCCTCGGTGTCTTCGGACATGCTGCTCCGCCCCTCCCCTGTTCACTAATTGCTCTCAGCTAACGCAACTATCTCAGATTAGCGGAGAGTTGACAATCGCCCGGCCGCTCCACAAGACTGTGCCCGGGCCGGTTAGCTGGTGGCTAACTCGCCCGACCCGGACAATGCAGCAGGCGTAGCACCGCCCGGGGCGACGCTGGGGGTGTCGCCCCGCCGGTCCGCCGCAGCCGGGCCCGGAGGCAGCAGGGGGACGACGGCTGCCTCCGGGCCGGCGAATAGCGGTTTCTCTGGGTCAATGGGGGTTGCTGATGGGTCACCGGTGGTGGTTCGTCGCGGCTGGGTGGGGCGGGGTCGAGTTGGCGCTTTGTGCGGCGTGCGTGCGTGTCGGTGAGCTGTGCGGACACATTCGCGCCGTTGCGGGTTGTGCGCAGTTGCCAGGGCGTTGGTGAGCCGTGGACCATCCGCTTGGCTGCGGGTTGTGTGCAGTGCCAGCGCGTTGGTGAGTGGCACGGACTGCCCTCGCGGTCGCGGGCCGGGACCAACTTCGAGCCTGTGGGTGAGCTGCGCAGACCGCCCGCGCGGCAGCGGGTTGTGTGCAGTTGCCAGCGCGTTGGTGAGTGGCACGGACTGCCCTCGCGGTCGCCGGTCGGGAGCCACTCCGAGCCCGTCGGTGAGCTGCGCAGACCACCCGCGCTGCTCCGGCCGACCCCGTCCGTTCGGGCGTCGGCGGGCTGCATCCGCTGCCCGTGCCCTAGCGAGCTGCTTTAACCGTCCGCGCGCCCGCGAACTGCACCGACTGCCCGTGCACCCCACGAATGGCTTGTCCGCCGACGAGCGTCCCGGACACCGGATGCGTTCTGCCGACCGCCCGTGCGCCGATGCACGGCACGGAAACCCCAGCCCGCCCCCGGCGAACGACCCCACCCCGCCTAACCCCCGGCAACTCAACCCTCCGCGAGAAGCCGAGGCCCCGAGCGCGGGCAACCGCGCGAACGTCCCCCTGAAAAGCCCGCCTACCTCAGCGAACGGCTTCCGGACCGGCGAACTGCGCCCATTCGTCCGCCCAGCGGGCTGCCCGCCGATGGTCCAGCACCCGGCGCGCCACCCAGAACGCGCCTGCCAGCACGGCGACCACGCACAGCCACGTGAACGCGCCGACCAGGATTCCGTTCGTGACCGCGTCCGCGTGGGTCAGCGGGGCGGTGGTCTGCTTGCCTGCCTGGTCGAGCCAGATCGGCGTGGTGGTGCCTTCGGTCGCCGAGCCGTTCGGGACCGTGATCATCCCGGTGCGCGTCGCGCCGTTCATCGGCTGCCAGACTGCGTTCACGCGTGCGTTGTTGGCGATCGGCGCGGTGTCGCCGACCGAGGCCACCGGTTGCGCGGCCGTGGTGAGCACGGTGGCGGTGACCTGGTGCCGCGACTGCAGCTGCGCGTCCGATGCGGCGGTTTCGGCCGCGATGTCCGCGCTGCCGATCGCCATCGCGAACGGAACCGCCAGCAAAGCAATCAGCACGGCAATTCCGGCGAGCAAGCCCTCGACCCGGTCCGACCGGCGGACGAGCGGATTGCGCGCTGCCCCGAGCCGCCGGAGCAATCGTTTACAGAGATGTGGTGGTCTGCCTGCCCGAGAGTTGTTCCGCATACCTCCATGGTCCTCCGCTGCGCGCGCGAGCGCTGTGTCCCGGACAACGTTTTTCACGTTTTTCCTGGGGATTCGGTGTGTTTCTCCTTACTTCCCGCCCGGTCGACCACACGTGTGGGTGACATCGACCGGAGGTGGTCCAGGCCAATCCGGGCAATACGGCGCAGCCGTGATTGCGGGGCGGTACCAACAATGCATGGACCGTCTCCGCCTGTGTGTTTCACTGGGTGAAATGCGATTCCCCGGCCGGACACGGAATGTTGATCCAGTGTTTCCCCGCGCCCTGGTCCTGGAACCTTTTACGGCAGGCGTTTCCAGCGCGTATTTCCGAACAAATAACCGGATTTTCCCGTCGTTCGGGAAATGGTCATTCGACCAATCGGATGGTCGCGGTCGCACTGTGTGAACGGCGCCGCGTGATCCCCTGTTCGGCGACGATTCCGAGCTGGATGGAGCGATCGGCGGGCGCCCAGTAACCGGTGCGCACGAAATAGCCGTCCATGGTGCACAGCCGGTTCGCGCTCTTGCGGGAGCTGACCGGTTCCCAGCCCCATTGCCGCCCGGTCACCTCGACACCGTTGCGCCGGACGTGCAGCCGCGGGTTCCCGATCTCCCGGCAGTACGCGCTGCCGTCGGCGATGTACAAGACGCCGTCGACCTTGTAGAACCGCTTGTCGTCGAGCAGGCTCACCTGACCGGACAGCGTGAAGTGGACCCGGCCGCCTTCGGTGCCGTCCATCGTCCAGTCGAGACAGAATTCCTTGGTCGGGACCTCGAGTGACTGGGTCATGACCGTGTCCCTTTCGCCTACCGGAACGTCGAAGACAAAGATAGGGAAAAATCACGTCCGCGGAAGGTATCGGGAACCGTTTTCACCCGAAGAGGCTCGCCGGACACGCATCGTGGTCATCGCCCGATTAATCGGTGGAATTACCGCCGATGGGGTACTGCGGATACGAAACGTGAATTTGCCTTACCCGAAACCGGTGGCTGGTCGCCGGGTCCGGGGGTTGCGGGCGGCACGAGCCGTGTCGGCAGCGTGACATTTTCCATGACGCTTGTCATAGCGGCTGTCACGTGTCACTCTGACGTTATGACGACTGTCATGACGAGCGTTCGTCCGGCCACCGCCGGTTCCGTCGCCGACCTCGTGCACGCGTGTTCCCCGGAGTCGCTGCGCCGCCGGTTCACCCTGCCCCGCACGCTCGAACCCGGGTCGGTCCTGGCCCGGTACGAGCGGTTCCTCCTTGCCGGCACCGCGCTTGTCGCCGAGGTGGCGGGCACCCCGGCGGGCCTGCTGAACGCGGTCCCGGACGGCGAGCGCCGTGCCGAGCTTGGCCTGCTCGTCGCCGATGGGTGGCAGCGGCGCGGGATCGGCCGCGGTCTGGTCGCGCTGGTCACCGAGGGTGCACAGTGGCGCGGCTGGACGCTGCACGCCACCGTGCAGCAGGGCAACGTCGCTGCGGAAGGATTGCTGCGTGCGTGTGGGTTCGGCTTCGCACCGGCCTTCGCCGGCGAGAACGAGTTCGAACTCACGGTGACGGAGGAGGTGCTCCATGACGCAACGGCCGGCGCGCGACCGGATGGTGTACAGCGCTGCGCAACTGCTGCGTACGCAAGGCTTGAGCGGCACCGGACTGCGCGAAGTGGTGGCGCATGCCGAGGCCCCGCGGGGTTCGCTTCAGCACTACTTCCCCGGGGGTAAGGAGCAGCTGTTCTCCGAAGCGGTCGACTGGGCGGGCCGTTACGCCGCGCGCCGCGTAACACGTGCGCTCGATTCCCTCGCTGACCCGAGGCCGTCGGCGCTCTTCGCGGCAATTATCGAACAGTGGCGGCGAGAGTTCCTCGAGATCGGCTACGACGGTGGCTGTCCGCTAGTTGCGACGGTCACCGACACGGCTGCGGCGAGCGAACCGTTGCGGGAACGCGCGAACGACGCCTTCGCGCAATGGCGGAGGCCCATCGTGTCCGCGCTCGAGCAGATGGGCGTCTCGGCGCCGCGCGCTGCTTCGCTGGCAGTGTTGATGATCAGCACTCTGGAAGGCGCTGTTGTGCTGGCGCGTGCGCAGCGGGACATCTCACCACTCGACACGGTGGTGGTCGAGCTAGGTCCGCTTCTCGATGCTGCAGTCGAGAAGCGGCGTCGTCGCTAGCCGAGCTTCGCGCGTAAGGATGCGACAGTGTCGGGGTCGTGCAGCAGTTCGGCGAAGTACGCCGTTTCCGTGTCCATTCGCGCTTCGACGCTCGTATCCGTGCGGTCGCGCAGCAGTGCGCGTGTTGACTTTAGGGCGCGCACTGACCGTTCGGCGAGCGTCGCTGTGCGTTCCGACACCCGCTTGCTGAGCGCTGCGGTGTCTGACAGCACTTCGTTGACCAACCCGAGCTGCGCTGCTTCGCGCGCAGGTAGCCGCTCGCCGAACAGGAGTAGCTCTGCCGCACGCTGTGGTCCCACACGGCGTGGCAGGGCGTAGCTGCTGCCGAATTCCGGCACCAGTCCCAGCCGCGCGAACGGGTACTGGAGGTAGCTGCGCTCTGTGACGTAGACGAGGTCGCAGTGCAACAGCAACGTCGCGCCGATGCCGACAGCCGGACCGTCGACCGACGCGACGACTACGGCCTCCGTCGCGAGCAGTGCTTCCTGAAAGGCGCGTACGGGGGTCTTCGTCGGGTCACCGGCTTCGTGCGCAAGGAAGTCGCCGAGGTCGTTGCCTGCGGTGAATGTGCCGCCAGCGCCGGTCAGCACGACGACAGGTGTTCGTACGGCATCGAAGCCCTTTGCCAGGGCCGTGTACATCGCCTTCGTGAGGGCGTTCCGCTTCTCGGGCCGGTTGATCGTGATGGTGGTGACTTGCCCGTCGACCGTCGTCTCGATGCTCATCACAGCTCCGCGACGGCGTTCAGCAGTAAGTCGACCTCCGCTGCGGTCGTGTACGGCGCAATGCCTGCGCGTACGGCACCTGTGTCGCCCAGGCCGAGATGCCGTGAGCATTCGATGGCGTAGAACGTCGACGCGGGGGCGTTGACCCCACGCGTCGCGAGGTGCTCGTACACGGCTTGCGGCGTGCTGTCGGTGACAGAAAAGAGCACAGTCGGTGTACGACGGCGCGTCGGCGAGCCGTAACGCACTACGCGCGACAGCTGGGCGAGCCCGTTGTCCATACGCTGCAGCAGCGCGTCTTCGTGCGCCTCCAGCGCTTCGAGCGACGTACGCAGGCGTTCGCGACGGTCGCCTTCACCTGGCACGAGGTCGGCGAGGAAGTCAACAGCAGCGGTAGTCCCGGCGAGGAGCTCGTACGGCAGCGTGCCCAGTTCGAAGCGCTCAGGTACGGCGTTGCTCGACGGCAACAGCTTGTCCGGACGCAGTGTCTCCAGGAGCTCAGGCGCTGCTACCAGGAGACCGTGGTGCGGACCGAGGAACTTGTACGGCGAGCAGGCGTAGAAATCGGCACCGAGAGCCACGACGTCGACCGGCGTGTGCGGCGTGAGGTGCACGCCGTCGACGTAGCTGAGCGCACCTGCTTCGCGGACCGCTGCGGTGATCGCGGGGATGTCGGGACGCGTACCGAGCAGGTTCGCGGCAGCCGTGACTGCCACCAGCCGCGTCCGGTCAGTGAGCAGCGAAGAGATCGAGGACGTCGACAGTTCGCCTGTCGCTGGGTCGAAGTCCGCCCAGCGCACGGTCACGCCCCTGGACTCGGCAGCCTGCATCCAGGGACGGATGTTGGCGTCATGGTCGAGACGAGTGACCACGACCTCGTCACCCTCGCGCCAGTCCTTCGCGAGCGCGCGCGAAAAGTCGTACGTCAGCTGCGTCATGCTGCGCCCGAATACGACGCCCTCAGGACGAGCACCGAGCAGGTCGGCGGCGGCTTGCCGCGCTTCGCGCACTACGCCGTCCGCGCGGCGTTCGGCCGCTGTGACGGTGCCGCGGTTGGCGATTGCGGCGCACAGTGTCGAGGACACTGCTTCGGCGACCGCGTCCGGTACCTGGGTACCACCGGGTCCGTCGAAGTGGGCGGCGCCGCCCTCGAGAGCGGGAAAATGCTTGCGGATTGCGTTCACGTCGTAGGCCACGGCTGCCAGCTTGCCTGATCCCCGGCCGGGTGTCGTGGTCTGCGCGGGTGCGATCATGCGGGCGGGGCATCGGCTGGGTGGCCCCGGGTTGGAGAGGGGACTGCCGGTGCTCGCCGAACAGGTCGACGAACTGCTCGCCACGCCATTGCCGTGGCCGATCGTGCAAGCCGGGGATCCGGTACTGCGTACCGCCGCGCGACCATACGACAGCGAGCTGAGCGACACGGCGCTGAGCGGGCTGGTCGAGGGTATGAAGGCGACCATGCGAGCCGCGTCGGGCGTCGGGCTCGCCGCGCCGCAGATCGGCCTGCCGGTGCGGATCGCGGTGGTCGAGGACGGCGCGCGTGAGCGGCCCGGTGTCCCGGAAGCCACGCTCGCCACTCGAGGGATCGCGCCGTTGCCGTTTCGCGTGCTCGTGAACCCGTCGTACACGCGGGTTGGCGAGGAGCGCGCTGCGTTCTTCGAGGGTTGCCTCAGCGTGCAGGGCTGGCAGGCAGTGGTGTCGCGAGCGCTGCGGGTCCGGCTGCGCGCGCACGACGAAACGGGTGCGGAGGTGGACGAGGAGCTGTCGGGATGGCCGGCGCGAATCGTCCAGCACGAGACGGACCATCTGCACGGAATCCTGTACCTCGACCGGGCCGAGTTGCGCTCGCTGTCCACGCACGAGGCCGTCGCGCGCCGATGGTCGCAACCGACCCCGGCGGAAGCCGCGCGAGCGCTGGGGTTCGAACTTTTCTGACGAGTTCTGCCCTGATCGAATTCTCGGCCGCCGGTTTTTGTCGGTGGTCGCTGATACGTTGCTCCGCAGTCGCCCCACCCGGGGTGACGTCCGGGGAGGAACCTCATGGAATCGTTGCGAGACAAGGCAAAGCTCTTCCGCGAACAGCACGCGAGCGGCGTACTGGTGCTGCCGAACGCGTGGGACGCGGGCAGTGCGGTGGCCATCGAACGCGCGGGCGCACCCGCGGTCGCGACCACCAGCGGCGGGGTCTCGTGGGCATTGGGCCGCGGTGACGGCCAACGGCTCACGCGCGAGGAGATGCTCACCGCTGTCGAGCGGATCGCGGCAGCGGTCGCAGTCCCGGTGAGCGCAGACGTCGAAGGCGGCTACGGTCCGGAGCCCGCCGCCGTCGCGGAGACCGTGTCCGGAGTGGTGGCGGCAGGCGCAGTCGGCGTGAACCTGGAGGACTCCCGAGCGGGCACGCTCAGCCTGTTTACCCGTTCTGAACAGGCAGAACGCCTCCGCGCGGCACGCACGGCCGCGGACTCGGCAGAACTGCCGGACCTATGGGTGAACGCACGCACAGACGTGTACCTGTTCGGCATCGGTGACCCCGGCGGACGGCAGGCCGAGGTCATTGCCCGTGCCCGCGAATACGCCGCCGCCGGAGCGGACAGCATCTTCGTCCCGGGTTTGGTGGACGTGACAGTGCTCGCGGAGCTGGCGAAGGCGTCACCGATCCCAGTCAGCGCCATGGCGGGCCCAGGCGCACCCCCGATAGCGGACCTGGCAGCAGCCGGAGTACGCCGCGTGAGCGTGGGAACGTCGATCGCCCAGGCGGCATATTCACTGGCCCACCACGCAGCAGCGGAGGTATTGAACCAGGGGACGTATGGGGAGGTGAGTGGTGCGCTGGACTTCGGCTCGGTGAACGGCTGGTTCGGCTGAGGCTGGGCGTAGGTCGGCCGGGCAGGGCCGCGCCGGGCCGGGTCGCGCAGGGCAGGGCAGGGTCGTGCAGGGCCGGGCCGGGCAGGGCAGGGCCTGGACGGGCTGCGCCGCGCCTGGACCGGCCGGGGTTGGTTTCGGTTTCGGCGGTGCCGTTTCGGGCAGTTCAAGCCGCTGCGGGTGCGAGGCATACCTTCGGCCGGACTGGCTTGCCCACTGGCGGTGCCACTGAGTTGCAGCTCTATTCGGTCTGGCCAGGCCGAGTTGTGGCGTCGCGACTTGGCCCGGCCTGTCCGCGCACCGGCCAACTTGTCCGTTCGGCCGGTCGTCTTGTCGCTACGTGGCCCGACCCGTCCGTCATCAACGCCAATTGAACCGTCCGCTTTCCGCTCGGCCTGGTCGTCCGGTCGCGACTCAATAGCGCCCGCCACCGGGCGGAGCCGAGGTCAAAGCTTCGCCGGGCGGCCGGACTGCTCCAGGTCCAGCAGGCGGCGCTTGCAGTCGAGACCGGCGGCGTAGCCCGTCAGGGTGCCGTCGCTGCCCAGGACTCGGTGGCAGGGCACCACGATGCTGATCGGGTTCTTGCCGTTCGCCAGGCCGACTGCGCGGAAGGCCGTCGGGCGGCCGATGGACTCGGCCAGTTCGCGGTAGGTCGTCGTTTCGCCGTAGGGGATTTCCAGCAACGCTCGCCACACGGTCACTTGGAAGGGGGTGCCGCGTAACGCAAGAGGGAGGTCGAACGCTGTCCGGGTGCCGGTGAAGTACTCGTCCAGCTGGCGTTTCGCTTCGGTGAAGGGGCGGTCGTCGCGGTGGCCGAACGTTGGCTGGGCCGGGCGGTACTGCTCGTTCGCGAGGTACAGGCCGGCCAGGCCGCCGTCGCGGGAGACGAGGGTGAGTTCGCCTTCGGGGCTGTCGACGACGGTGTGCACGGTGGTCATGCCGGTTCCTCCACGGCGGGGATTCGGTTGATCGGATGGTCGCCGGTCGCCCACAGGTGCTGGACGGCGTAGGCGCGCCACGGTTGCCAGCGGGTGGCATGCGCGACCAGCGCGGCCGGGCTGGTGGGCAGGCCGAGTGCTTCGGCGGCGAGCTTCACGCCCAGGTCGGTCGCGACGAAGGCGTCCGGGTCGCCCAGGGCGCGCATGGCGACGCTCTCGACCGTCCACGGTCCGAAGCCCGGTAACGCGGCGAGCTGCGCCCGTGCGTGGACCCAGTCGCCGCCGACGGTCAGGTCCACTTCGCCTGACCCGAGTGCGGTCACGAGGCCGAGCAGGGTCGCGCGGCGGGACTTCGGCATCGCGAGCGTTTCCGGGTCGAGGCCGGCGAGGTCCTCGGGGCGGGGGAAGAGGTGGGTCAAGCCGCCCTCTCGGTCGTCGATCGGGGTGCCGTGTGCGAGGACGAGGCGTGCTGCGTGGGTGCGCGCGGCGGCGGTCGACACCTGCTGGCCGAGGACGGCTCGCACGGCGAACTCGTCCGCGTCCGTGGTTCGCGGTACGCGCCTGCCCGGAGCCGCCGCCACGAGGGGCGTGAGGGTGGGGTCTGCGGCGAGTTGCTCGTCGACGGCGACTGGGTCGGCGTCGAGGTCGAGGAGCCATCGGCACCGGCTGATCGCGGCTGCCAGGTCGCGCAGGTCGGTGAGGCTGAGGCGGCACGCGACGTGGTCGGCTTCCGGGCGGAGCGCCACCACGCCGTGGCCGTGCGGGAGACGGAGGGTGCGGCGGTACGCGCCGTCGTGCCATTCCTCCACGCCCGGTACCGCGGTGGCGATGAGGTGCCCGAACAGGTTGTCCGGGCACAGCGGGCGACGGAACGGGAGGCGCAGGGACAGCACGCCCGGCGACTTCGTCCGCTTCCCGCCGCGCACGTGGGAGCGCAGCTCACTCGGCGTCAGGGCGAAGACGGCACGGACGGTCTCGTTGAACGTCCGGATGCTCGAAAAGCCTGCGGCATGCGCGACGTCGCTCATCGGCATCGTGGTCGTCTCGATCAGCAGCCGGGCCGTTTCGGCACGCTGGGCACGGGCGAGCGCGAGCGGACCGGCGCCCAGTTCGGCCTGCACCTGACGCTCAACCTGCCGCACGCTGTACCCGAGCCGCGCGGCCAGCCCCTGCACGCCTTCCCGATCCACCACGCCGTCACCGATCAACCGCATCGCGCGGGCGACGACGTCCGCCCGTTCGTTCCAGAGCGGCGAACCGGGAGAAGCGTCAGGCCGGCACCTTTTGCATGCGCGGAAGCCGGCCGCCTGCGCGGCGGCCGCACTCGGGTAGAAGCGCATGTTCTCGACTTTCGGCGGCACCACCGGACAACTCGGCCGGCAGTAGATCCGCGTGGTCACCACCGCGGTGAAAAACCAGCCGTCGAACCGGTCGTCTTTCGACTGCACAGCGCGCACGCAGCGTTCGGTTTCCTCGTACACGCCGACCAGTCTGCCGTGCCGCCGCGGTCAAACCTCGCGAAAAAACGACATCACCCTGACGAGTGCGGATCAGGCCGGGCTCGGCGGCTTCCTGGTGGCCCGATCCAGGTAAGCCGTCCATCGGGTCCTGGGACTCCCGCTGCAGTCGTACCAGAGCCACCTGCGGAGGTCTTTGTTCGCAGTGGTAACCGTGGGCTGCCTTGCGGACAAGGTTCCTGGCTGTGCTCCCCGTTTCTTTGCCTGGATGGAAATGTGGCGAGCGGACGGCCATCTGCTGCCGGAGAGGTGCGGCGGATGCAACAGCGCGTGCCGCTCGGCAGCTTGCGTCGAAGCCGGCGACCGGCGGTAACCTGGCAGGTGGAAAGGAGGCGTGGTGGACGACGACATCGAGGACAACGCCGACACCGGCGTACTGGACCCCGAGGACACGCTCGAGGACGTCGACCCCTACGACGAGGGCTACTCGCCGCCGGAACGTCCACTTGCGACTCGGGATTGGGGTACCACAGCGGCCGAGGAAGCCGCCGGGGAAAGCTGGGCCGGGCGGCTGGCGCGGGAACTCCCGGATGTCCGGGCGGAAGACGGCGACGGTCTGGGCGACGCTGACGACACTGATGGCGAGCTGGTCGACGACGAGGTCGGCGACGCTCGCGCGGGCCGTCTGGTGGCCACCAACGCGGGCTTCGGCCCCGACACCGACGAAGAGCTGCACGCGTCCGACGTCGGCATCGACGGCGGCGCGGCGTCCGCGGAGGAAGCCGCCGTACACGTCATCAGCCCGCGGGATCTCTGACCCGCACCGACGCCGGCAGCACGTACGGCGCCAGCAACGTGACCAGCTCGGCGTCGCCTTGGCCGTGAAGGGCATCTTCGGCGAGCCGCCGCGCGACGCCGGCCAGGAAGTCGGCCACTTGCACACGTGGTTCGGACTTGGAGTCCACGAAACGCAGCCGTGGGGCTGGGCCGAGCAGCTGCGCGAGCCGTGGCGGGGTGAGCGACGGTTGCTCGTCGTGTACGACATTTTCGGGGCGCCAGAAGGCAATCGTGTCGGCGAGAGCGGGCATCAGCGGGTCGAGTGGCGGGATCAGGCCCGGGTCGGCGAGTAGCTGGTCGCGCAGCGTGATCAGGTGCGGGCGGGCCTCGGCGAGGTCGCCGAGAAGGTCGGTCTGGGCGAAGAATTCGGCTGGAGTGATGGCCGGGCCACGGCGGTGCGACGTGCGTAGCAGCCCGGTGAACGAGCGCAGGAATTCTGCCCACCGGGGAGTGCCGTGCCGGAGCGGGCCGTTGTGGTGCAGGGCTATGGCGCGCGCGTCGGGGCGGCGATGCAGGCACTCGGGATAAGGGGTCTGGTCCACGAGCAGGTCGACGATTTTTCCGGCGAGGAACAGCGATTTGTCGACGAGCAGCACGCTCGCGGCGCCGGTGAGCGGCCCGGTGAGGAGCCATTCGAGGGCGGCGCGGTTCTTGGGGCGGAGCAGGTGGTTGGCCTTGTACTCGAGGGCGGGCGAAGCGATGAGTTCCCGAAGCCGCGCGACGATTTCCGCGGCCGCCGCGGGCTCCAGCCGTACGGCCGCATGCGCGAACACCGCAGTGTTCGCGCCGACCAGGTTGACGCCCTCCGCGCCGGATTCGTCGCACGAGATCGTCGACGGCGCCACGGTGTCCGATCCTGCCAGAACCGCACGGCCGGGGCGACCGCATTTCGGGGACACCCTGAGGTGTTTTCCCGGATGTGCCCGAAGCCCCGGCAAGCTCACCATGTGGGGGACGAAGGGAGCCGGCATGTTCGTCGAGGAGGACGCGCACGCACTGGACGACGTCCGGCGCGGGCTGGTGGTGGTCCACAACGGATTCGTCGGAGCGGCGGAGTGCTACCTGTGGTCGGCAGGCGGGCGGGTACCACGGTGGGAAACGGAGGCGGTGGACCGCTTGCGCCACCGGGGATTGGTGCGGGTGGCGCGCCGGAGGGGTGCGGCGGCGAGCCCGGTGGTGCTGACGGACCTGGGTGCGGCTTGAGGGAGTCCTTTGTGGACACTTCGGGGTGCGGCGGGGTGGCGGTGCGTTGTCGGTGGGGTCCGGCAGGTCGGGTGGTGTGCTGGTGCGCGCGGGGAGTGACGCCGTGGAACGGCGGGTCAGGGGAGGCGTGGCGGGGGTTGCCGGTTGGTTGCAGGGAGGCGGGCGGGATTCCGGTTGGGCGCATGGGTCGGGATTTCCTGTTTGGGGTGCGTGGAAGTGGGCCGGGATGTCCCGGTTGGGTGCGGGGAATGGGCCGGATTCTCCGGCTGGGCCCGTAGAGGTGGGCTGGGATTTCCCTGCTGCGCGAGGGGAACCGGCCAGATGTTCCGATTGGGCGCGGGGAACCGGGCCGGGATTCCCGTTGGCGGTGGGTCGTTTCGCGATGCGGCAATCGTCGACGCCGCGTGCGATAGCGGAGTCCGGCTCTGTCGCCCGGCTACGGACAGCTGGTCGCTTCGTGCCGTGACGCGTGGCATTGGAAACAGCTCAGTCGCGCGAAGTATGGCATCGGGGTGCCACGGTTACCTGAGGGCGGGCCCAGGTGCCCCGAAGCCGCCGGGAGGGCGTTGTGCGCTGCGCTCCCGGCGGCTTCAGGGCGGTCGGGCGGCCGGGGCGGTGATCCCAGTGCACGGCACCGGCGTGCGCCGACCTGGTGAACAAGCCTTCCGGCTGGATCGGTTCCGAACTTAGCCCAGGTCTGGGGCCCGCAGGCAGGGGTGTTCCCCGATCGTGTCGCGGAACCACGCGGCTGGGCGGGCAGTGCGAGCGGCGCTGGGGACGCTGTGGACAAAGGGTGCGAGTGGCAGGTGGTGGTACCGGAATCGCGATAGGGCGGACCGGGGCGTCTCGAACAGCGGCGTCGGCCGGACGTGTCGCGGGCGGTGCGGGCATTGCGCATGGCGGGCCCGACTGGGCGTGCCGCGAGCGCCGGGAATGGAGGTGGCGTCGGACCAGGCGCGTCGAGGAAAGCGGGCGGCGAGGGCGTCGGGAACGGGCCGAACTGGGGGGCGCGGGTATCGCGAACACCGGCGACCCCGGCTCGGGGAGTCCCGCAAAACAGCGGCCAGGACGGCAGATGGGGGTGCCGGGAAACGGAGTCGTCGGGTTTAGTGGGGGCACTGCCACACCTCACATCCGGGCGGGAGGATCATCCGGGGCATGGCCGGGTTCAGGGCCCGTCATCGGCGGGAGGTTGCGGACGAGGCGCTCGTCCGCGCGCTCTTCCAGGAGCACGGGCGCGCGATGCTCGCGTATGCGACCCGGCTGCTGGGGGACCGCGCTGCGGCGGAGGACGTCGTGCAGGAGGCGCTCGTCCGGGCGTGGCGGAATCCGGACAGCCTGGTCAACGGTCGCGGGTCGGTGCGGGGATGGCTGCTCACGGTGGTGCGCAACCTGGTGATCGACCGCGTCCGGGCGAGGGATGCGCGGCCGCTGGAGGTGGCCGAATCGCCTGCTTCCGGGCCGGTCGAGCGGGATCATGCGGACCAGGTCGTCGACTCGATGGTCGTGCTCGCTGCGCTCGATGGGCTTTCGCCTGAGCATCGGGCGGTGCTGGAGCAGATGTACCTGCACGGCCGCAGCGTCGCCGAGGCTGCGGAGCATCTGGGGATTCCCCCGGGGACCGTCAAGTCACGCTCGTATTACGGCTTGCGTGCGTTGCGGGAACAGTTCCGGCGAGCGGAGGGAGTGGCCGGATGAACACAGCCGACGAACACGTCGACCTGGCGGGTTATCTCTCCGGCCTGCTCGAGCCGGGTGACCAGCGTGCGGTCGAGGCGCATCTCGCGGAGTGCGAGCAGTGCCGCGCCGAAGCCGCGTCGCTGCGTGAGGTGCAGAGCTTCCTGGGCGAGCTGCCGCCGGAGGCGTTGCTGGACGGTCCGCCGGTGGGTGCGGACCTCATGCTGCAGCGGACCGTCGACCGGGTGCGTACGGAATCGCGTACGCGGACCGGGCGGGGCCGTTCGATGGTGGCTGCCGCGGCGGTGGTGGTCGTCGCGGCCGCGCTGGGCGTCGGGGTGGTCGTGGGGCGCAGCGGGTCCGGATCCGAAGTCGCAGCGCCGCCGCCGACGACGTCCAGCGCGGTTCCCGGCACGAAGGTCGTACGCGGCAGTTCCGGTGGGGCCCAGCTGACCGCGAGCATCCTGCCCGCCAACGGCTGGGTGCGCGTGGAAGCAGCCGTGACGGGCATTCCGGCCGGGCAGAAATGCCTGCTCGTGGTGGTCGGCAAGAACGGCGAACGCCAGGTCGCGGGCGGGTGGCTGGTGTCGGAGAAGGCCGCGCGGGAAGGCGCGAACCTTTACGGCACGGCAGTCGTCGACCCGGCTCAGGTGGCGGCGGTGGTCATCGAGAACACCGACGGGCACCGGTTCGTCGAGGCCGCCGTGTGACCTCCTCGATGATGCCCGCGCCCTCGTGGCCGAGCACCATCGGCAGCCGCGCCTCCGGTCAGCCGAACCGGCGGTCGAGCCATTCGCGCGCGGGCTGCCACGGTTCGTCGGCCGGGTCGATGAGGCGGAAGTGGTCCACGCCGGGCAGTTCGACGTACTCGACGTCGTCGCCGGCTGCCTGCGCTGCGGTCACGTAGTCGCGGCTGTGCGCCACCGGGACGCGCACGTCGGCCTCGCCTTGCACCACCACCTGCGGGCAGCCGATGGGCAGCTGCCGGATGGGGGACGCCGCCGGGTCGTCGCCGGTCAGGAACTGCCGGGCCGCGCCCTCGCCGAGCTCCTCGGCCGCCGCGCGCGGGACGTCGGTGATCGGCGCCAGCGCCACGACACCGGACAGGCTTGCCGGTTTTCCGGCCAGCAGAGCCAGATGCCCGCCTGCGGAGTGTCCGATCGCGACAGTCGGCAGCGAGTCCGGGCGATCCACGGCGGCAATCGCGGCGAGGACGTCGTCGAGGGTCTGCGGCCAGCCGCCGCCGTCGCCGTCGATGCGCCGGTACTCGAGGTTCGCGACGAACCAGCCCGCGGCGACGAGGTCGGCCGCCATCGGGTCGAGCTGGTGCAGGTCGTGCCGGGCACGCCACCAGCCGCCGTGCAGGAGGATCGCGGTACCGCGTCCGCCGGGGGTTCCGTGGAGCTCGACGAACTGGCTGGGCTCGGCGCCGTAGCGGAGGGTTTCCATACCTGCCATTAGATCATCGACGCGTCAGCCATTCGGGCACACTTGCGTGCCCTTCCTGCGCTCGGGGAAAACCGGTCTGCTCCGGTGCCCGTTCGCGCTACCGTCGCGGGCATGACGACGCCCGCCGAAGTGTTCCTGCGCGACTATCACGACCGGAATCCGGCGGCGGCGTCCGAGCTTGCCGAGCGGGGCCGGGTCGGCGGGCGGACGGTGTACGAGGCATTCGCCGATCGGGTCGGACCGGTGCGCCGCCTGCTCGACCTCGGTTGCGGTGACGGTGCGCTGCTCGCCGTTCTTGCTGCTCGCGGGGCCGAGAAGCTGGCCGGGATCGACTTGTCGGCGCGGCAGCTCGACGTCGCGCGCCGTCGTCCCGGGCTGAAGAAAGCCGACCTGCGGCCCGGCCGCGCCCAGGAGCTGCCGTTCGCGGACGGCGCGTTCGACGCGGTCGTGTCGCACATGGCGTTGATGCTGATGGCGGACGTCAAACAGGTCGTCGCGGAGACGGCCCGCGTGCTCGGCCCGGGCGGGACCTTCGCGATCGCCGTCGGGGGCGGCGGAATCGATGCCCTCGAAGTGTTCTTGAAGGTTGCGCGGCCGCTTTTCGCTGTGGTACCGCCGGAACGTCGCGTGCCGACGTCCGGCGACCCGCGCACGCGCACCCGCGAAGGCCTCGACGAACTGCTCGCCCCGGCCGGATTCGCCCCGGTCGAATGGCACGAAGCGGTGGTGGACCTGTCCGGTCCGCTGGACCGCGTGTGGCAGACCTGCCAGGACACGTACTACCAGATGGACGCCCTCGACGAGACCCAGCTCGCGGGCCTGCAGACGGCGTTCAAGGTGGCCACCCGCCCGTTGCTGGCCCCCGACGGTATCCTTCCGGCGGGGGTCAGGGTCAACGTGGCGGTCACGCGCTTGAAGTGACTGTCAGTCCTTCTTGAACGCGTCTTTCACCTTCTCGGCAGCCTGCTTGAGGTTGCTCTTGCCCTGCTCGGCCTTGCCCTCGGCCTGCCACTGCTCGTTGTCAGTGGCGTTCCCGACGGCTTCCTTGGCGCGGCCCTTGAGTTCGTCGGCCTTGTTCTGGAACTTGTCGTTCACGATGTGCTCCTCCCTTTCTCCGTTCCGGCTACCCGGGAGATCGCGCGGCAAACATCAGGGCAACACGCGGCAGAGGGCTTCCAGCGCGCCGGACCATGCGCTCGCCGACGGAGTGCCGTAGCCGATCACCAGCGCGTCGCGGTCGGCCGGTGCGTCCGGATGGCGGAACATCCCGAGCCCGTGCACCGCGAGTCCTTGCCACGCCGACCCTTGTACCACCGCGCTTTCCTCGCCCGGCGGAACGTCGACGAGTACCTGCAGGCCCGCGGACAACCCGGTCACCCGCGTGTTCGGGGCGTGTTCGGCGAGTGCTGCGACCAGCTGGTCGCGCCGGCGCCGGTAGTGCAACCGCATCGCGCGGATGTGCCGGTCGTAGGCGCCGGACGTGATGAACGTGGCCATGGTGAGCTGGTCGAGGACGCCGGTGTACGAGTCGTGCTCGCCTTTGACTTCCGCTGCGGCGCGGGCGATTCGCGGCGGCAGCACGAGCCAGCCGAGCCGCAACCCCGGCGCGAGCGCTTTGCTGGTGGTCCCGAGGTACGCGACGTGCTCCGGATCGAGACCCTGTACCGCGCCGACCGGGCTGCGGTCGTAGCGGAATTCGCCGTCGTAGTCGTCCTCCAGCACCAGGCCGCCGGTTCGGCGAGCCCAGTCGACGACGGCCGCGCGGCGGTCCGGATGCAGTGCGACGCCGGTGGGGAATTGATGCGACGGGGTAAGCAAAGCCGCCCCGGCGCCAGGCAGGTCGTCGAGGTGGTCGACTACTGCGCCGTCGGCGTCCACGGGCAGCCGCGGGGTACGGAGGCCTGCGCCGGCAAGGTATTCGCGGTGGACATAGAGGCCGTAGGACTCCACGGCGACTTCCGGCATTCCCCGCTGCTTCAGCACTTCGGCGAGGATTTCGAGGCTGTGTGAGGTGCCCGCGCAGACCATGATCTGGTCGGGATGTGCGCGGACGCCTCTCGTGCGCGCGAGGTACGCGGCCAGCGCGGTGCGCAATTCGGGACGTCCGAACGGGCCGCCGTAGCCGAACGCGTCGCCGGGCGCGTCGGTCAAGGCGCGCCGGGCCGCCTTCAGCCAGTCAGCGCGTGGAAACGAAGACAGATCCGGCTGACCAGGTCGCAAATCGTGGACCTGCCGACGGTTTTGCGCCGGTTTCGGCACCGCCGTGGCGGGTACGGATTCGGCTCGCGACGCCACGCGGGTCGCCGCGCCCTGCCGCGCGGTGAGCCAGCCCTCGGCGACGAGCTCCGCATACGCTTGCGCCACGGTGTTCCGTGCGATTCCGAGATCCGCGCCGAGCGTTCGGCTGGAGGGCAGTTTCGCGCCCGGGGCAAGGCGGCCGCTGCGGATCGCGTCCCGCAGGGCCTCCATCAGGCCGTCCCGCAGCCGTGGTCCGCGGAGGTCGAGGTGGAGGTCCTCGCTCGGCGAACTGGCCCACTCTTCGTGCACGGAAATGGACCATAGCAGGGAGCCAATTGTCTGTAAGCTCGATGCCATGACAGCAGACCGTCTCCCCGTCCATTCGCCCCGGCTCAACATGGCCGCGCTGGCGCCCGAGGTGTATAAGGCGATGATCCGGCTCGACGCGTCGGTCCGCCACGGCATCGACCCGACCATCTTGCACCTGGTGAAGATCCGCGCGTCGCAGATCAACCACTGCGCGTTCTGCCTTGACATGCACACGAAAGATGCGCTTGCGGCAGGCGAAACGACCGAACGCGTCGTGCAGCTCTCGGCGTGGGAGGAGTCGAAGCACTTCTACACGGCCAAGGAAGCCGCCGCGCTGGAACTCACCGAGGCAGTGACCGTGCTCACCGACGGTTTCGTGCCGGACGAGGTCTACGCGCGCGCCGCCAAGGAGTTCGACGACACCGAGCTGGCCCACCTCATCGCCGCCATCACCGTGATCAACGCATGGAACCGCTTCGGCGTGACCACCCGGATGGTGGCGGGCGAGTACCAGCCCGGCTGACCGTCAGAGACTTCGCAGCAGCCGCACCGGGTTCTCCACGCAATCGGCGACGAAGCGGAGGAACCCGCCTGCGGTGCCGCCGTCGCACACGCGGTGGTCGAACGCCAGCGTCAGCTCGGTGATCTTGCGTGCGGTGACCTGGCCGTCGACGATCCAGGGCCGGTCGATGATCCGGCCGACGCCGAGGATCGCCACCTCCGGGTGGTTGATGATGGCCGCCGAACCGTCCACTCCGAACACGCCGTAGTTGTTCACCGTGAACGTGCCGCCGGTCAGGTCGGCCGGGGCGAGTTTTCCGGCGCGGGCCTGCTCGGTGCGTTCGCCCAGCGCGGCCGACAGCTCTTCCACCGTGCGCTCGTGCGCGTTCCGGACGACCGGCACGACCAGCCCGCGGTCGGTCTGTGCGGCGAATCCCAAGTGGACGGTGGACGGGATCACGATCTCGTCGCCGTCGAGGTGCGCGTTGAGCTCGGGGAACCGGCGCAGGCCCGCCACGGCGAACCGGGCGATCAGCGCGAGCAGGCTGATCTTCGGGGCGGCGGGGTCGGCGTTGAGCGCGGTCCGCAGCTGCAGCAGTTCGGTGGCATCGACGTCCACCCACACCGTCGCTTCGGGAATTTCCCGGCGGGAGCGGGTGAGTTTGTCGGCGACGGTTTTTCTCAGTCCGCGCAAGGGGATTCGGCGTTCATCGGTTGTTGCCGGTACGGTCGTTTCCGGCACGGCGGCGATTGCGCGTTCCACGTCGGCTCGGCTGACGATGCCGTCGGTGCCGGTTCCGTCGAGGGCGTGCAGGTCCACTCCGGACTCGCGGGCGAGCCGTCGGACCAGCGGGGAGACCACGCGGATGCGGTCCGAAGTGGACCTCGGCGCGGGGACTGCCGGTGCCGGGGCTACGGCCTTGCTCGGGGCTTTGGTCCCTCGCGGCCGTCGGTTCCGCCGGGTGCTGGTGTTGCTGGTCCCGTATCCGATGAGGACGTTCCCGCTGCCTTCCGGTGTCACGACGCCGGGTTCGGTGAACTCGGCGGCACTGTCCACTGTGATCAGTGGGCTGCCGACGGTGAGTACCTCGCCCGCCGCGCCGTGCAACGTCGCGACCCGGCCGGCGAACGGCACCGGGACCTCGACGCTGGCTTTCGCGGTCTCGACCTCCACCACCGTCTGGTCCACCGTCACGGTGTCGCCGACCGCGACGTGCCACGCGACGATCTCCGCCTCGGTGAGACCTTCGCCGAGGTCGGGAAGTTTGAAGACGGCCATCACTTCTCCCCGTCGAGCGGTGCCGCGTCGTCCCACTGGAGGCGCTCGATGGCGTCCAGGATCCGGTCGACGCTCGGCAGGTGGTGCTGTTCCAGATTCGGTGCGGGGTAAGGGATGTCGAGCCCGCCGACGCGCAGTACCGGCGCTTCGAGGTAGTGGAAGCAGCTTTCGGACAGCTGCGCGGCGACCTCCGCGCCGTAGCCGCAGAACCGGCTCGCCTCGTGCACTACGACCGCACGGCCGGTACGTCGCACCGACGCCGAGACCGTCTCCAGGTCGAACGGGGCGAGGCTGCGCAGGTCGATCACTTCGGCGTGGTAGCCATCTTCCTCAGCGGCTTCGGCCGCTTCGAGCGTGGTGCCGAGCGCGCCGCCGTAGGAGATGAGGGTGACGTCGCTGCCTTCGCGGCGGACGACGGCCTTGTCCAGGCCGGGTGAACGTCGTTGCAGGTCAACGGTTCCCTTTTCCCAGTAGCGACGTTTGGGCTCCAGGAAGATGACCGGGTCGGGGCTGTCGATCGCGTCGCGCAGGAGCGCGTAGGCGTCGTCTGGCGTGGCGGGCGTGACCACGCGCAGGCCGGCGGTGTGCGTGTAGTAGACCTCGGACGAGTCGCAGTGGTGCTCGACGCCGCCGATGCCGCCGCCGTACGGCACCCGGATCACCACGGGCAGCTCGACATTGCCCTTGGTGCGGTTGCGCAGTTTCGCGAGGTGGCTGGTGATCTGCTCGAACGCCGGGTAGGCGAAGGCGTCGAACTGCATCTCGACCACCGGGCGCAGGCCGTTCATCGCCATGCCGATCGCAGTGCCGACGATGCCCGACTCCGCGAGCGGCGTGTCGAATACGCGGGCGTCGCCGAAGCGCGCGGCCAGCCCGTCGGTGACGCGGAAGACGCCGCCGAGGGTGCCGACGTCCTCGCCGAAGATGAGTACGCGCTCGTCCTCCTCCAGCGCGTCGGCGAGCGCGCGGTTGAGCGCTCCGGCGAGGGGCAGCGTCGTGTCGGTGTCGAGCGTCGCGGTCATGCCTGGTCCTGGGTGGTTTCTGCGGCCAGTTCGGCGGCCTGTTGCTTTAGGGCGGCGGTGGGTTCGGCGTACACGTGCTTGAAGAGGTCTGCCGGGTCGAGTTCGGTGTCGACGTTCATGCGCTCGCGAAGTGACGCTGCTTCCTCTTCGGCGCGCGCGTCGATCTCCTGCTGCACCTGATCGTCGAGGAGCCCGCGGTCGGTCAGATACTGCTTCAGCCGACTTACCGGGTCGCGCGTGAGCCACTGCTCTACTTCGTCCCGATCGCGGTAGCGCGTCGCGTCGTCGGCGTTGGTGTGCGACTCGATGCGGTAGGTGAGCGCTTCAATGAGCGTTGGACCTTCGCCTGCAGTCGCGCGCGCGACAGCCTGCTCGACGACAGCGTGTACGGCGGCCGCGTCGTTGCCGTCGACCAGTACGGACGGCATGCCGTACCCGACACCCTTGTGCGCCAGCGAAGGCGCAGCTGTCTGCTTCTCGAGCGGGACGCTGATCGCATAGCCGTTGTTCTGTACCAGGAACACCACCGGTGCTTTCCAGACAGCCGCGAAGTTCAACGCTTCGTGCGTGTCGCCTTCGCTGGTGGCACCGTCGCCGAGAAGCACGAGCGCGACAGTGTCTTCGCCCTTCGTGCGCGCGGCGTGCGCGAAGCCGACAGCGTGCAGCGTGTTCGTCGCGAGCGGCGTGCACTGCGGTGCAACATTGGCGCGGTACGGGTCGTAGCCACAGTGCCAGTCACCGCGAAGCAGCGTCAGCACTTCAACCGGGTCGACGCCGCGCGCGACCACAGCCATCGAGTCGCGGTAGGTGGGGAACAGCCAGTCTTGCGGGCGCAGCGCCAGGATTGCGCCGATCTCGCCGGCCTCCTGCCCGCGCGCGGACGGGTAGACCGCGAGGCGCCCCTGTTTCGTGAGCGCGGTGGCCTGGGTGTCGAAGCGACGGCCGGAGACCATGCCACGGTAGAGGCGCAGCAGGACGTCGTCCGCGGGCATCGAGAGCGCCGGGTCCGGGACCGGCGTGCCGTCGGGCGCGACGAGGCCGAGCGGCTCGTCGCTGGGCAGGAAGTACGACGCAGCAGTGCGTTCCGTAGTGGTCACCGACAGCTCCCCTCGACGAAGACGAGTAGACCCAGATCCTCGCTCTCCGGCGATCAGGTATCCAGACTTGTGGGTGAAGTGTGGAATGATGGCTGTAGTTTTCAGTTGGTGATGGACGATTGGCGCGGAGGGAAGCTCGGATGCCCCAGTCAGGTGGACAAATGGCAGCGGCCCTCGACGAGGTCGACCTGAAGCTGATTGCAGAGCTGAAGAAGGACGGCCGCGCGTCGATGCGCGCCCTGGCCGAACGAGCGCACATCTCGCGGGCCGGTTGCTACACCCGCGTGGAGCGCTTGCATCGGGAGGGAGTGATCACGGGTTATGCAGCAGTCACCGACCCTCGACGGCTGGGCCAGGGCCTGGCGGCGTACGTCTACCTGAAGGTCACGCAGAACACGTGGCGCACGGTGAGCGCAGACCTGAAACACATCCCGGAAATCGAACACGGCGGCCTGGTATCCGGGGACAACGACCTGATTCTTTTCGTGCGCACCCGGGATGCGGACAGTTTGCGCGACTTGGTGTTCGAACGCCTGCAGGCAATGCCGGACGTCCTGTCGACCCACACGGTACTGGTGTTCGACGAGCTGCGATGAGGGGTGCTGGTGTGATGTGGGGCGGGGGTGTTCTGGCTGCGGTGAGGGCTGCGGGGCGTGGTGACGCGGGGGTGGCTCGGCCGCGATGTCGCGGGCTGACGGGGCGGTTGGCGGTGTGGGCATTGAGTGGTGGCGGGCATGTGTCGGCGCTGTTGGTGACCTGTTTGCGTGGCCTTGCTGGTGGGGTTCCGGTGGGCGCGGCTGGTGGGTTGCCTGCGCGGCCTTGCTGGTGGGGTTTCAGTTGGTTCGGCTGGTGACCTGCTTGCGTGAACCCGCTGGTGGCGGGCTTGCGCGACCCTGTTGTGGCGTGTCGGTGTGGCCTTTGCTGGTCGCGTGCCTCTGCGGGCCCTGCCGGAAGCATGTCTATGTGGGCGGTGGTGGCGGTTTTCTGCGTGGGTGCTGCCACCGGCGTGCCAGAGGCGGGTGAGCTCGGAGTGAGCAGTGCCGGTGGCGGCTCGTCGATGGCGGCGTCCGGAGTGCTCAGGCTGGTTCGGGGTCGGGGTTGCGGGGTTTGACCAGGTAGACCGCACGCCGGAAGTGGTCGGTGGCCGGGAATGGGAGTGGGGATCGGCGGTATCCGGCGCCTTCGTAGAGGGCGATGTTGCGGGTGCTTGCCGCGCCGGTGAACAGGACGTACTCCTTCGTCTCCGGTGGCGCTTCACGCTCGGCGTGTGCCAGGAGGAACCGTCCGAGGCCGCGGCCTGCGAGATCCGGCGCGACCATCAGGCGGCCGATTTCCCAGGCACGCCCGTCGGCGCGGGCGCGTACTGCGGCGACCAGACGGTGCCCCAGCCGCACCACCCAGCTGTGCCAGGTCGCGATCGACTCGCGGACCTCGGCGAGATCTTCCCGCAGCGCCGGGTGCTCCAGGGTGTTGTTGAGCAGTGCTTCCTGCACCCAGCAACACCGTTGGAGCACCATGAGCTCGGCGGCGTCGTCGGGTGTTGCTGGGTGCAGGCGGGCGCCGGGGAGGATCTCGAGTTCCACGCTTCCTGTCTATCCAGGATCGCGTACCCAGGCAATGGGATTCGTACCCGGTTCCGAAATGGACGGTACTGGCCCGGGCAGAAGCCGATGTCGAGGGGCAGGAGACCTCCAGCATGGGATGGTGACGGGGCCGGCGTCGGATGGATGTGGCGGGGTTGTACGGGTGGACCTGGCCGGATGGCCGCGCCCATCCGTCTCCGACAGGGGTGCGGACGGCCGCGCGCCATCCGTCGCGGACGGGTGCGTTGTCTGTCTCGGAGGGAGCGCCGCACGTCTCGGCTGGGGTAAGCGGCCCTCTCGAAGGGGGCGCGCCGCTCGTCTCGGGCGGGCGTGCGCGGCCCGAATCGGAGGGCGCGTCACCTGTCTCGGGCGGGCGCTGCTTTTTTTGGACAGGGTGTCGCCTGCCTGGGTGGGCGTGCGCTGCTTGACCTCGGACGGGTGTCGCCTGCCCGGGGTGGGCGTGCGCTGCTTGTTTCGGAGGGGCATCGCCTGCCTGGGACGGGTGTGCGCGGCCTGTTGTCGGGGGCGCCGCCTGCTTCGGGCGGGTGTGCGGCTGCTTGTTTCGGAGGGGTGCGGCCAGCCTGAGACGGGGTGCGCGGGCGGGTCTCGGGCGGAGTGCAGACATCGGCGGCTAGCGGCTGATTCCGGGGCCTAGGAGCCCAGGACCAGCTCCGTGCCGAATGGGTCTCGGATGGTCACCATGCGTCCGTACGGGCTGTCTTCGGCTGAGATCACTTCGCCGCCCTTGGTGGTGGCTCGTTCGGCTGCTGCGTCGGCGTCGTCGGAGAGGAACAGGGTTCCCCAGGTCGGGGCGGTGGCGGACGGGTTGCCGAGGATGCCGCCGATTTCGTGGCCGTCGGGGCGGCGCAGGAAGGTGAAGTCGACGCCTGGCAGGTTGTCGTTGCCGTCGAGGCTGAAGCCGAAGACTGCGCAGTAGAACTCTCGTGCGGGTGCCGGGACTGGGGTGACCAGGTCGTTGCGCATGAGCGTGTTCGGCTCGTTGACCAGGCGGCAGCCGGGGAGCGAACGACCCTGCCAGAGCCCGAACCGCGCGCCGGTGGGGTCTTCGGCGACGGCGATGCGGGCTCGGTCGCCGTCGTCGTGCGGCTGGTCGAGCAGCTTGCCGCCGGTGGCGACGATGGCCTTGGCGGTGGCGTCGCAGTCGTCGGTGGCCAGGTGGACGGTCCAGCCGGGCCGCGGATCGGCTGACTGGCGCAGCCCGGCGACCGGGACGTCGTGATATCTGCAATGGTCGCCGTCGAAGTCCCAGCCGAGTACGGCGCGGTAGAAGGCTTGTGCCCGGTCGAGGTCGGGCACGGTGAGGTTGATCCAGGTCGGCGTACCGAGGGGCTGGTTGCTGTCGACGGCGCTCATGAGAGGGGTCCTTTCGTTGTCGTTGCCGGGAACGTTAAACCGCATTGCGGACAGATCCGGTCCGCATTCCGAAGTTCATGATGTGGGAGCCGGTGGCCCGGCTTGGCTCGGCGCACGCATGCTTGATCGTCGACCCCGGATCGGAAGGGCAGGCCCCATGAGCACGTCCCCGCTCGGCAATCCCGTGTGGGCCGCATTGAGCGGGCCCCAAGCGTCGTTCGCGGAGCAGAAGGGCCAGGTACTCCGGTATCCGGTGGACGTGTCGCCGTTCCTCGCCGTGCCGGACCACCCGGACGAGCACGTGTGGCACGACATCGCCGACCTCGTCGGTCCTGGCGCGACTGCGGTGGTGGTGGGCAGCGTCGGAACGCCGCCGCCGGACGGCTGGACGGTGACCGGCGAAATCGCGGGCGTCCAGATGGACGGCACCGGCATCGCGGCCGTGCCCGACCCCGAGGCCGTGCGCCTGACCGCAGCAGACGTCCCCGAGATGCTCGACCTCGTCGCCCGCACCGAACCTGGCCCCTTTCTGCAGAAGACGGTGACGCTGGGCACCTACCTGGGCATCCGCCGCAACGGCGCGCTGGTGGCGATGGCAGGCGAGCGGATCCGGCCGCCGGGCTGGACGGAGATCAGCGCCGTGTGCACGGATCCGGCATTCCGCGGACACGGCCTCGCCGCCCGTCTCGTCCTCGCGGTGGCGGCCGGGATCCTCGAACGAGGGGATCGCCCGTTCCTGCACGCGGCGGCGACCAACACCGGCGCGATCCGGTTGTACGAAAAGCTCGGATTCCGCTTGAGCCGGGCGATGACGTTCGGGATCTACCGGACTCCCGGCCGCTGACTCCCAGCCGGACCGGCTTCCCGGCCCCGGATGGCAGGAATCTTGCGGATGTTGGCCGTCCGGCCGGTTCCGGCTCGTGGCCGGGACGCGTTAGCTTCGCCGGGTGAGTGCAGTGTTTCTGGTGATTCATGTGGTGGCGGCAATCCTTGCGGTGGGGCCGGTGGCAGTGGCGGCGAGCATGTTCCCGCCCGCGGTGCGGTGGGGCGATCCGGTCGTATTGCGGTTGCTGTACCGGATTTGCCGGGTGTACGCGCTGGTGTCGATTGCGGTGCCGGTGTTCGGGTTCGCCGTTGCAGGCAGCATGGGGGTGACCTCTCAGGCTTGGGTACTCGTGTCGATTGCGTTAACTGCGCTTGCCGCCGTGGTACTCGTGGTGTTCGTCTTGCCGGGACAGCGCGGCTTCCTGGATGCGGAAGCCGTGACGGCACAACCCGTATCCGGCGCAGCTCCGTCCGAAGGAGGCGAATCGGTCGGCGTGGTCGCTGATCGGCGGCCGGTGTCGCGCCTCGGGATGACGACCGGGATGTTCAACCTGCTCTGGGTGGCGGTGACGGTGATCATGATCGTGCGTCCAGGGTCGACGACCGGGGTATGACGGTGCCCGCGAGGATTTCGGCCAGTCGCGCCGGGCGGATCAGCGGGTCGATGTGGCCGGTGGGCAGGGAGTGCACGTCGAAGGGGTTGTCCGGCGTCAGTGCGTCGGCCTCCTCGATGAAGCGGTCCTGGAGCGCGACCGGAAGACTCGCGTCTGCCGTGAGCCGCACGTACGTGTGCGGGACCCGGCCCCAGGCGGCAGCGTCGGCGCGGTCGGTTCCGGCATCGAGGGACTCGTCGAGGTCCATGGCGGACAGGAAGGCCAGCAGGTCTGCGTCGGAGCCCTCGGCGAGCAAGGCTCGTTTCAGCGCGGCGAGTTGCGCCGGATCGGTGGTGCGCCAGTTCATCCGCATTGCACCCAGACGTTCCGGATCGCCGACTTGGACAGCAGCCGCTTCCGTCAGTGCCGGCGAGGCGAAAGCAGGCTCGGCGAGGTAGTCGGCGGCGGTGCCGGTGACGCAGCACCACGCTGATACGTACACGGTGCGCGCCAGCAAGTCGGGGACTGCGTTCGCGACGCTCGTGACCGTGAATCCGCCTCGGCTGTGCCCGACCAGCACTACTGGCCCGTGCTCGCGCGCGCGGCGGACGACGCCGGTGACGTGCGCGACGGTGTCGGCATGCGTGATACCGGCCATCGGCGACGGTTCTTCGGCGAACGTTGCCAGGTCTTGGGTGTGGTAGGCGGTGGAGAACCCGGCGGTGCCGTGTCCGGGCAGATCGATGGCCAGCGAGCGGTGTCCCCGCAACGCGAGTTCGCGTTGCAGTCCGCTGAAGCAGCGGCTGGTGGCGTTGGAACCGGGCACGAGGACGAACGTGGGGTGCATGAGGTGATTCTCCATCGCGGACCGGCAATGAACCCGGGGGTGCTCACCGTGCGCTGGCGCCGTTGCTCGGCCTTGGGGAGAAGGAGTTACCCGGCGACCGAAGGGCAACGACACCGCGAATCCGTGCCGCTCGCCCGATGCGAGAGCAAGGCTGTGGGGTACCCGCCACTCATCGGGCACAGCACGATGTGCGTTGCGCAGCCGGATGTCCCGGAGAGGTGCGGATCCGCGACGGCGCATCGACCAGGGTCTTCGGAACCGTGATCTTCGGCGTACCGAAGCCATCATCACCGACAACCAGCACGAGAGCGCAACCAGACGCGATCGGTGGCGAGAGCTGTTACGCCACAAGAGAAACAAGACATCGTCCACAATGGACGACACGGGTGCGGGGGCAAGATCCATACCTCGAATCTACCCGCGGACTTCGAACATCTGCACGGTATCGATCGAGTGAAGCAAGGATGGGATCAGCCCTGTAGGTCCTCGGCGCTGAACGACTGATGCTCAGCAAGCTGGGCCAGGCAGGTTTCCAGGATTTCGAGCTGCTCGGGTCCGATTCGGACCTCCCATCGGCGGCGCACGTCGTCAAAAAGCGCGCCGCCGACCCTCATCAGCTCGTGGCCGCGTGGGGTGACTCGCACCCGTTTGCGGCGGGCATCGCCGGGGTCGGGCTCCCGGTTGACGTAGCCGAATTCCTCCAGTGCGGCAATGGTTTGCGCGGCCGCCTGCTTGGTGACCGACAGCCGCCTGCCGAGTTCGGAGGCGGTGTCCGCGCCCGCGTCCACTGCGCGCAAGGCGAACTCGTGCACTGGGCGGACGCCGTGGTGGCCGCGTTTGGTGAGCTCAGCGGTCACCTCGTCGACCATGGTGTGAAACCCGCCGAGCAGCAGACGTGCGAGCTCGGCGCCGCTGGACTCCGCCATGTGCCGATCATACGAGACGAGATAGACAATCAGCTTGTCTACTGGCTACAGTTAGACAAGCCGCTTGTCTAACTGTTCGGAGGTAATGTCATGAACCGGGTCGACCACCACCGGGTCCGCCTCAACGGCACCGAGCTGCACTACGTCGCCGCCGGGACCAGCGGGTCTCCCGTGCTGCTGGTGCACGGCTTCCCGGAGACCTGGTGGGTGTTCCGCAAGCTGATTCCGCTGCTGAGCGAACACCATCGGGTGTTCGCGGTCGACCTGCGCGGATTCGGCGATTCCGCCACCGCCGCCCCGGAACACGACAGCGCGACCGCGGCCGGAGACCTCGGCGAGCTGATCACCCGGCTGGACGTCGGACCTGTTCACCTCGCCGGCCAGGACATCAGTGGCGCCACGACTTTCCGGGTCGCCGCCACCCGCTCGGAACTCGTCCGCAGCTACACCGGGATCGAGACCGGGCTGCCGGGATTCGGCGCCGAGGCGCTCGCCGACGTCACCAACGGCGGCGCATGGCACATCGGCGTCCTCGCCGCCCCCGGAATCCCGGAAATGCTCCTGGCCGGACGCGAACGCGCATTCCTCACCGACTACGCGATCCCGTCCCTCGCCGGGAGCTCCGACGCATTCGCCGACGCCGACATCGACGAACTCGTCCGTACCTACTCGCGGCCCGATGCGTTCCGCGGCGCCACCGGGTTGTACCGCTCCCTGCTTTCCGAGGGCGACGAGCTCCGGAAGCTCGCGGAGCGGAAGCTGGACCTGCCCGTACTGGCCGTCGGCGGCTTCTCCGCCGACTTCACCCCAGCGACACTACGGCAGGTCGCCACTGACGTGACCGCGGTGCACATCGACGGGATCGGCCACTACGTGGCGATGGAAGCCCCCGACCGGTTAGCTGCCGCGCTCCGCACTTTCTATACCGGCGTCGACGCCGGCTGACGCTATTTTCGGTAGCGCACAAGGCACCGCAGGCCTGAAGATGATCGGCATGTCCCGACGCGAGCTGGTGGTGCTCGGCTCGGCCAGCCAGACGCCGACCCGGCACCGCAACCACAACGGCTACCTCCTGCGCTTCGACGCCGACGGCGTGCTCTTCGACCCGGGCGAAGGCACACAGCGGCAGATGATCCACGCGGGCGCGTCGGCGGGCGAACTCACCCATTTGTGTGTCACGCACTTTCATGGTGACCACAGCCTCGGTCTCGCCGGGGTGATCCAGCGGCTGTCGCTCGATGGCGTCACCCATCCTGTGCGCTGCCATTATCCGGCGTCCGGTCAGGAGTATTTCGACCGGCTGCGGCACTCGACGTCCTTCCACGAGCGCGCCGAGCTGGTCGAACTGCCGGTGTCGGCGGCGGGTCCGCTCGGAGGTGCGCTGTCGGCGTTCCCGCTCGACCATCGCATCGACTGTTTCGGGTACCGCTATGCCGAGCCCGACGGCGTGCGGATGCTTCCGGACGCGCTCGAAGCGGCCGGTATCCGCGGTCCGGACGTGCGGAAACTGCAGGCCGACGGTGTGCTGGGCACCGTCCGGCTGGCCGACGTGAGCGTGCCGCGGCGGGGTCAGGTGGTCGCGTTCGTGATGGACACGCGGTTGTGCGCGGGTGCCTTCGCCTGTGCGCGTGAGGCGGATCTGGTGGTCGCCGAATCGACATTTCGCGCGGAAGACGCCGATCTCGCGTTCCGCTACGGGCATCTGACCAGCGCCGACGCCGGTCGCCTCGCCGCCGAATCGGGTGCGCGCGAACTGTTGCTGACGCACTTCTCGCAACGCTACCCCTTCGAGGAAGCCGACCGTTTCCGCGACGAGGCGGCGAAGGTGTTCGACGGCGAGATCCATGTGGCACGTGACCTGGATGTGGTGCCGTTGCCGTCTCGCCGGTGAACTTCAGGCGGTCTGGACCAAGTCGAGCAGGGTCTGCGCGGACTGCTCGACGGTGGTTTCGGAGAGGGTGCGCGGCTCGTCGTCCGGAGCGCGGTACTGCAGCGTGAGCACCACGTTTGCCTTGCGGGTGACGAGGATGACCAGGATGTCGTGCGCGGAAATCCGGGCCTCGTCGCCGAGTCCGGGCAGCGGCGTGTCCGCGCCCAGCGAGCTGCCGCCGCCCTGCTGTCTGGTGACCTGTGCGGCCGCGCTCTCGTGGGCTTCCTGGGTGCGGCCCTTGCCGTAGAGCTGGTATTTTGCTTGCAGGGGAGGGAATCCGTGGTCCTGCCGGCCCCATTCGCAGAGGCTGCCGTGGACGGTGGCGCCCGTGGCGGACGGGGCGGTGAACGGCGTCGGAGCGGAGGACCGGGCAGGTGGCAGACCGGGTAGCGCGGGACAGGAACCGGGCAGGGCAACGGCTTCCGGCTCGTCGTCGCCCCACAATCGGTACCCGGCAGCACAAGCTGCGCCGAGCAACACGACTGCAGCGAGCACGGCGAGCCCGAGGCGGGTGCGCGCCATCGATTCCTCCCGGCAGGTGCTGGCCCGATCATGCTACTCCGTTCGGGGGCGTTCGCCGGACCGGACGTATCCGGTGGCGGACGGGCCGCTCCTGCGTTGGTGGTGCGGAGGCCTCCGCACCACGTCCTGAGGGGGCACATGCAATGAGATGGGGGAATCATCGCCGCAGGCTGCTGGCCCTGCTGGCGGTACCTGCGATGCTGGCGGGGTTGCTGCCTGGTGCGGCCGCGGCTACGGCGGACCCGAGTGCCGGTGCGGCGCTGGGTGGCGCGACCGTGGCCACGCTGGCCGATCGGGAGTACCACAATTGCCTGGACAGTGACTACAATGGGCACGTATACCTGAACCCGTGCGGCAAGGACAACTATTTCCAGCAATGGCAAGCGGTTGCGCGCACGTTGGTGAACGTCCACACGGGACTGTGCTTGGACAGCAACGACAAGGGTGACATCTACACGCGAATCTGCGACGGGAGCCCGTACCAGAACTGGGGCGGCGGCGGCCTCGACGTGATCGGGAACGTGCAGACCAAGATGGTCGTCACGGCAATGGATCCGCATAGCGTACGCACCGGCGCGTACCTTGATTTCGACGCGCAGCATTGGGATCAGCAGCTGCAGGACGGCGTATGCGATCCGGAGCCGTTGTCGATGGTGATCGACCAGGTGCTGCCGGACACGTGGAAGCCGATCGGTCCCACGCAGCAGAGCACCGAGGGGATCGCCGGGAAGTGGGAATGGTCGGTGACCCAGGGAAACGGTACCCACGTGACGGCGCAGACGAGTTCGACGCTGGGTGCGGAGTTCACGGTGGAGGGGTTCAAGGCGTCCGCGTCCGAGACGATGACCAAGGGTGTCACCGCGGATATGACGTACAGCGTCACGACGCCGTTTCACGCCAATGTGCCCAAGGGTGAGGTGATGTACGCGAATTACGGCGCGCATCATCACAACGTGATCTTCCACTGGCATCGTTTGGCGAAGGACTGTACTGACCTGAATAGTGGCCAGTATTCGCTGGAAGTTCCTTTTGCGCAAGGGTTTTACTGGAACTGCGACACCCGGCTGGACGCGAACTGCGAGCAGGCGATCCGCGCAGCGAACAGCAGCGTCACCGCGCGGGTGCTCGCCGAGGACTTCTATCCGTTCTACGCGTTGCTCAAGCCGGGTACGGGGCCGACTCCGCCGGATCCGCCGGTGAAGAAGGAGACGAGTGTCGCGTACACTGGTCCGAGGACGGCGGCGTATCACGATTCTGTTGTGGTGTCAGCGAAAGTCGGCAGCGGTGGCAAACCGGTCGGGGATGGTCTGGTCACGTTCGATCTCGGCCGGAGCAGCTGTGTGTCGGGCGTCGGACCGGATGGCGGTGCATCGTGCCGGCTCACGATCACGGATTCGCCGGGCGCGACGCAGGTGCAGGTCCGCTACGGCGGTGCGGGCGATTTCCTGCCGAGTTCGACGAGCGCGGCGTTCACGATCACGCGGGAAGCGACGAAACTCGCGTACACCGGTACCTCGCACATTGCCAATGGTGAACCGGCGCAGCTGTCGGCTGTGCTGACCGAGAACGGGCAGACCAGTGGCCCGATCGCGGACCGGGTGGTGCATCTTGCTCTCGGGGAAGGCGGTACGCGGCAGGCGTGCGACGCGAAAACCGACGCTTCCGGGGCGGCGAAGTGCACGATTCCGTCGGCAGACCAGCCGTTGAACGACACGGCGACGGTTCCGGTGACGGCCACATTCGACGGTGACGCGTTCTACCTGCCGTCGGCGGACCGTGCGCAGGCCCGGTTGCAGTACTACACCGGACAGGCGAGCGGACTGGCGGCGAAGGTGAACCTGCCGTTGCTGCCGATCGAGCTGGAGCCGTCGCCGGACACCGGCCCGATCCGCACCGCGACCGCCACCCGGACGGATACGCCGTGTACCGCTTCGACCGGGCTGTTGGTACTGCATGCCGACGCGCTTTGCCCGTCGGTGAGCACGAAGCTGAACCCGGGCGAGATGACGTCGACCGTGCGGGTCGGGGACGTCCACATCGGCCTGCCGGGCGTGCCGGTGATCGATGTTTCGGCGCTGACCGCGACGTCGACCAGCAGCTGCACGTCGGCGAGCGCGTCCGCGACGATGAAGCTGACCGTCGCGGGCACTCCGATCGAGGTCCCTACCGCGCCGAACAGCGTCATCCCGCTGCCGGGCGGGGGCCGGATCGTGGTGAACGAACAGACACCTGTGTCCGGCGCCGATTTCGGGGTGACGGAACGGGCCCTGCATGTCGTGGTGCCGGGGTTGACGGGGAATCTGGTGGACGTCACGGTGGGGGCGGTTGGCAGCGCTTCGCATAACTGCAGGTGATCCATCGGTCTCCCGGGCGGGGCGGTGTACCTGCCCGGGGGATCGGTGGGGTGGCTTGTGGTTTGGGTGGTGGGGGTCGGTGGGGCTGTCGTGATGGGCCGCGAGGTCGGTGGGTTGGTCTGACGAGCTGGTGCCGTCGCCCCGGGGCTGGTGTGGTTGGCCGGGAGGCCGGTGGGCTGGTCTGGTCTGGTTGCCCGGGGGTCGGTGGGGTGGCTTGCGGCGGGGTCGGCGGGGCTGGGGTGGTTGGCCGGTGGGCTGGGCTGGTTGCCCCGGGGGGTCGGTGGGGTGGCGTGATAGGCCGGGAAGCCGGTGGGTTGGCGCGAGGCTGGTGTGGTCGCTTAAGGGGTCGGTGGGCTTGCCCTGGGGGTGTGGTTGCCCGGGGGATCGGTGGCCTGGCGTGAGGGGGCAGGAGGTCGGTGGGTTGGCCTGTGGGGCTGGTGCCGTCGTTCCGGGGCTTGGTGGGTTTGCTCTGTAAGCCTGGCGTGGTGGGCTGAGGGATCGGCGGATTGGCGTGCGGGGCTGGTGCCGTTGCCCGTGGGAGTGGTGGGTCGGCGCGGGGGGCTCGTGTCGTCGTCCCGGGGTTTGGTGGGTTGCCTTGCCGACCTGGCGTGGTCGCATGGGGGATCTGTGGGTGGCTACGGATCCGGTGTGGCTGGACGGAGATTGGTGGGTTGGCACGGTCGGCTAAGGGACCAGCGGGTGGGTCTCCGGGGTTGGTGCGATCGGCTGGGAGATTGTTGCGCGCAGTGGGCGGTCGTCGGTGTGCCGAGTAGCCTCGTTCGGCCACGACGGCCCGGTCGGGGAGTGTCTGTCGTGCGGCTGGTGCTGAGGCTCCAGCGGTCCATCCCGCTCCCTGGGGGCCGACTCAGCCGAGCAGGCTGGGCTGATCTATCACCCACAACCACGTCCCGTCCGGTTGTTGGCGTGCTACTTCCGCTGTCACCGTCCCGTCGGTCAGTCGGGTCGACATCAAAGCCAGGTTGCCGTTGCGGATCGTCGGCAGTTGGTGGCCTCGGGTGAAGACTGGGTGGTCGGCGACCAACTGCCGGTAGGTCTCCCGGATTTCGGCGGTGCCGGTGGCCAGCCCGCCGTTCGGCAGGGCCAGGACTGCGTCCGGTTCGTACAGTGCTGCCAGCCCGTCGGCGTCGCCTGCGTTGAGGCGTTCCACGATGAGTCTGCTCAACTCCTCCGGTTCGGCGGCGTGCTGGGTGGCCATCGGATTCCCTCCGTTCTTCGCTCCCCGCAGCATCGCACCCACCACCGACAGTTTCCGGGCGGCGTGTCGGACGTGGTGTTGCCGGGAGGTGGGCCTGGGCGTGACAGACTGCCGGGCGATGTACACGCCGTCCGATCTTGCCGACCTGCTCGAATGCGAGCACCGGAGCGTCCTGAAGCAAGCGTTGGCGGCGGGTGTGCCCGGCGCGCCGCGGCCCGGGTCCGGGCCGGACAAGCTGGCCGTGAAGCACGGGCGCGCGCATGAGGTTGCCACGCTCGGACGGTTGCGCAGTGAGCGCCGCCACGTCGTGCAGATCGACGAGCATGACCCGGTCGCTGCTGCGAAGGCCACCGAGGAGGCGCTGCGTGCGGGCGCCCCGGTGGTGTACCAGGCGGTGTTCCACGACGGCGACTTCTCCGGCCGCGCCGACTTCCTTCTTCGCGACGACGGCCGCTACGAGGTGTACGACACCAAGCTCGCCCGGCATGCCAAGCCGTCGGCGGTTGTGCAGCTCACCGCGTACGCCGACGCTCTCCGTCGCGCCGGCTGGCCGAGCGGGCCGGAGATGCACCTGCTGCTCGGCGACGGCAGCACGCACAGCCTCCGCGTGGACGATTTCCTGCCCCTCGTGGACCGGCTTCGCGACCGGCTGCTGGACCGTCCGCCGCAGCTGCCCGACCGGCTGTGGGCCGACGAGCGTCCGGCGTGCACCGGGTGCGCGTTCGCCGACCACTGCTCGTCCGCGCGTGAGGACGACCGGGACCTGTCACTGGTTGCCGGGATGCGCAGCGAGCAGCGGCGCAAGCTGTCGGTCGCCGGGCTCGGCACGATCGACGCGCTCGCCGCCGCCGAACCGCATGACCGGCCTCGCGACATGTCGGAAGGCACGTTCGCCTCCTTGCGCGCGCAGGCGGCGATCCAGGTACGCCAGGACGAAACCGGAGAGCTCGCTTACGAGATCATCGATCCGGACGCCCTCGCCGAGCTACCCGAAGCCGACCCGGGGGACGTCTTCTTCGACATGGAGGGCGATCCGTACGCGCTCGCCGGAACCGGCCTGGAGTACCTTTTCGGCGCGGTGACACCGGATTCTCAGTTCACTCCTTTCTGGGCGCACTCGCGTGCGCAGGAAAAGCTGGCGTTCGAAGAGTTCATCGACTTCGCGACCGCACGGCTCGCGGAACATCCGGGCGCGCACGTGTATCACTACGCGCCGTACGAGGTCACCGCGATCAAGCGGCTCGCCGCGGTGCACGGTACGCGCGAGGAAGCCGTGGACGACCTGGTGCGCAGCGGCGCGATGGTTGACCTGTATGCGGTGGTACGAAAGGCATTACGGGTAGGCCAGAGGTCATATTCGATCAAGTATCTGGAACCACTGTACATGCCGGAGGCCCGCGACGGCGAGGTGAAAACGGCGGCTTCGAGCATCGAGGCGTACGAGGATTACTTGACGCTTTCGTCGGCAGGCGACTCCGATCGCGCGGACGAGGTGCTGCAAGGGATTGCGGACTACAATGAGTACGACTGCGTATCCACTTTGCGGCTGCACGAATTCCTCCACCGCGTGCGCACCGATGCCGGGATCGCCCTCGCGGAGCCGGCGCCGGAGTCCGAAGTGGACGCTTTGTTGCGGCGCACCGAGGAGGAGGAAGCCGCGCTGCGGCGGGCCGAGCGGGCCGAGGCGATGGCGGCGCTCGTCGACCCGCTGCTCGACGGCCTGCCCGACGATCCGGCCGACTTCACCTCCGACGACCACGCTCGCGCGCTGCTTGCCGCGTCCGTCGGGTATCACCGCCGGGAGACGAATCCGGCGTGGTGGGAGTTCTTCCGGCAGCTGGCCGCCCCGCTCGGCGACCTCGAGGTCGATACGACGTGTGCGGTACCGGTTTCGGTGAAGGCGGGCGAATGGGTGCCGCCGTCGGGACGGTTGCGCACGGCCAAGCGCACGCTCGTCGTCGCGTGTGATCCGGACCGGCCGCATCCGTTCGCGTCGGGCGACAATGTGCGATTGCGTTACGGCGCAGAGGCTCGTGACGCGAAAGTGGTGTCCACGACGGCCGTCGAGGTAACGTTGGAGGAAAGCAGCGCTCCGGACCGGACGTCGGACGACCGTCCGGCCGCTGTCCTGCCCGGCAGCCCCGTGCGCCCGTCGCCGAAAGACGAAGCGGTCGCCGATCTTGCCCGTCTGGTGGGGGAAACGCTGCCCGCGCTGCCGTCCCACCCGGGGGTCGACCTGCTGCGTCGTTCTCCCCGGCTGCGCGCCGGGTTGCCTGCGGCGGGCGAGGATCTGGTCGCGACGGTCATCTCCGCCGTCGACGATCTGGACGGCTCGGTGCTGGCCGTGCAAGGCCCGCCGGGCGCCGGAAAGACTTACCTGGCCGGGAAATTGATCGCGCATCTGGTGCGGTCGGGCCGGACGGTCGGGGTGACGTCGAACAGTCACAAGGCGGTCGAGAACGTGCTCGCGGCGGCCTTGGAGAATGCTCCGACGCTGGCTTGCGCCAAACGCGCGAAGCGTACGCCGGACCCGGAATTGCCTTGGGAGCAACCGAAAAGCAACACCGCTCTGGTACGATGGCGGGAAGAGAACAATGCGGGACATCTCGTCGGTGGCACAGCCTGGACCTTTGCGAATGCTGCGGTGCGCGAGGAACCCTTTGACGTCCTGGTGATCGACGAGGCCGGTCAGTTCGCTCTCGCGGACGCGCTGGCGGTGTCGATGTGCGCGAAAAACCTGGTATTGCTGGGAGATCCGCAGCAGTTGCCGCAGGTGGTGCAGGGCACGCATCCGGCGGGCGCGGAGGCGTCGGCGCTCGGGCACCTGATCGGCGCGGCCGACATCATCCCGCCGGACCTGGGGTACTTCCTCGACCTCACGCGGCGCATGCATCCGGCAGTGTGCGCCCCGGTCTCGCGGCTGTCGTATGCCGGACTTCTGCATTCCCACCCGAGCGCCGAACGGTCGGTCGAGGGCTTCCCGTCCGGGTTGTATGTGTCCGCTGTGGACCATCGCGGGAACACGACGCGGTCGGTCGAGGAAGCGGCGCAGGTGGTCGAGGTGATCAAGACGCTGCACGGGCGGACGTGGGAGGGGCGTCCCCTCACGGATGCCGACTTCCTGGTGGTGGCGCCGTACAACCTGCAGGCCCGGGTGGTGACGCGAGCGCTGTCCGACGCCGGTTTCGCGGACGTGCGCGTGGGCACGGTGGACCGGTTCCAGGGGCAGGAAGCGCCGGTGGTGATCACGACGATGACGTCGTCGTCGGCGACGGATCTGCCTCGCGGGCTGGATTTTCTGTTGTCCCGCAACCGGTTGAACGTGGCGTTGTCGAGGGCGCAGTCGGTGGCGGTGCTGGTGTGCTCGCCGAGGCTGCTGGAGGCGGACATCAGGACTGTCGAGCAGATGCGCCTGGTGTCGGGAATGCTGGGGCTGCTCGGAGATGCCCGCGAGTGGACGGGGTGACCGGTTTCGGCGTGGGCCGGTGGTGATTCCGCGGTCGGTTGTGCGGATTTGCCGGGGTGCCGCGCCCGGCCGGTCCGGTCGGGATCCGGGGGCCGGGCGTGACACATGTCCCCGTCCGCGCGGCCGTGGGGGAGGGTGGCGCTGCGGGCGGGATGGCAGGGGTGCACCCCGCGTCCGGCCGGGTGCGGGTCCGGTGGCCGGAGCGGGGGCACATGTCCCCGTCCGCGCGGGGCACTGGGGGAGGTTGCCGCTGCGGACGGGGTGGTTGGGGGCCGGTGCGGTGGTCGCCTCGCGGCGGGTGGCGCTACCAGGCTCCGGGCGGGCCGGTATTCCTGGAAGGCAGTGGGTGAGGCCCGGGGACATCACCGCACCGGCACTGTGTACAACGTGTGGGGGGCGGGAAAATTCCCGTGACCGGGGTGGTCGGTGTGGGGCGGAATGGTCCGGGGCTGCGGGGTTGGTCGGGGTGGGGCGGGGTGTTCCCGCGGCTGGGGGATGCTTGGTGTGGGGCGGGGTGTTCTCGTGCCTGGGGGCTGGTCGGTGTCGGACGGGATGTTCCCGTGGCCGGGGCTGATGGCCGGGGCCGGGATCGGCCTGTTGCGGGGGTCTGGTCGGTGGGTCGGGATGTTTCAGTGCTGTGGAGCTAGTGGGTGGTGGGCCGGGATCAGCCCGTGTTGTGGAGCTGGCGGGGTGGCGGGTCGGGATCAGTCCGTGCTGTGGAGCTAGTGGGTGGTGGGCCGGGATCAGCCCGTGCTGTGGGGCTAGTGGGGCGCGGGTCAGGACGATCCCGTCCGTGGGGTCCGTGGGAGGTGGGCCGGGATGACCCCGTTCCGTTGCGTGCAACCGGGATTTCCGCGCGGTGGGGCGGGAGTTGCGACCTGTCGGATAGCCCTCGGCAGGGACGCAGCGAGCCGCGCGGACTGTCTCCGTGGGCGCACGTACCTCACCCGGGACGCCTTTCCCCCAAGTAAATGCAAGAGGGGGTGTGCTCCCGCTCGCTTGCCTGGCCGGCTGGGGGTTGCCGGCCGGTGCGAGCAGGAGCACCGGATCCCGTACCGCACCTGAGGGGGGAGTCGTGGTGCGGGACGGGTGGTTTCGGTGCCGGTACGGGGGCCGCCTCGCGGCGGGGGGCGCTACCAGGCTCCGGACGGGGCCGGTGGTCCTGGAAGGCAGTGGGTGAGGCCCGGGGGCTCCTCCGTACCGACACCCTGTACAACGCACGAACCGCCGCGATGTTCCGCGTCCCCGCGGTGATCTGGATCGCGACCGTTCGAGTGAATCCCGGACCGGTCATGGCGGGCGGGTGAAAGGGTCGCTGGTGGGTGCCGAACGGTTGCCGGGCTGCTCGGCGTGGTCAATGTCGGACGAGAGGTCAGCCGAGAGGTCCGCGAGGAGGTCAGCCGAGCGGGTCGGCGAAGACGTGGGTGGCGCCGTGACACAACGGTGGCGAACTTGTTCGTAACGAACATGTTCGTTACACTCCTCCCGTACCCACCCGAGAAGAAGGAGAAAGATCATGAACATCACCATCGTCGGCGCCGGGCTTGGCGGGCTCAGCCTTGCTCGCGTCCTTCAGGTGAACGGGATCGAGGCCACTGTCCTCGATCTCGATGCCTCGCCCGCTGCTCGGGCGCAGGGCGGGATGCTCGACATCCACGAGGATTCCGGTCAGGTCGCGCTTACCGCCGCCGGGCTGTATTCCGAGTTTCGCGCCCTGGTCCATCCCGGCGGGCAGGAAGGCCGCGTCTACGGCCGGGACGCCGTTCTCCTCCATTCCGACGAGGACGACGGCGCCGGGGACCGGCCGGAGGTCGAGCGGGGGGACCTGCGCAACCTTCTGCTCGGTTCCCTTCCCGAAGGCACCATTCGCTGGGGTGCCAAGGTCACCGCCGTACACCCGCAGGCCGGGGGCAAGCACCGGGTCACGCTTGCCGATGGCACGTCCATTGCGACGGACCTGCTCGTCGGCGCGGATGGGGCCTGGTCGCGGGTCCGTGAGCTCGTCTCGGCCGAAAAACCGGCCTATACCGGGATTTCGTTCGTCGAGCTCGATCTCCTCGACCCGGAGAACCGGCATCCGGATGCGCTGGCGCTGCTCGGTGGCGGCATGGCGTTCGCGCTCGGGGAGGACAAGGGCTTTCTGACCCACCGCGAGTCGGACGGCAGCTTGCACCTCTACGTCGCCTTGCGGGTGCCCGAAACCTGGGTCGGCACGATCGACTTCACCGACCACAAGGCCGCGAAAGCCGCTGTGCTGAGCCATTTCGAGGGGTGGTCCGACCGGTTGCGCGCGCTGATCGAGGACGCCGACGGCGAGATGGTGCCGCGGCTGATCCATGCGCTGCCGGTCGGGCATTCGTGGCCGCGGGTGCCCGGGGTCACGCTCGTCGGCGACGCTGCGCATGTCATGTCGCCGTTTGCGGGGGAGGGGGCGAACCTGGCCATGATCGACGGGGCCGAGCTGGGTCTCGCGCTGGTGCGGAATCCGGGTGACGTCGAGAAGGCGCTGGCGGAGTACGAGGCGGCAATGTTCCCGCGCAGCGCCAAAGCTGCCGCCGATTCCGCGCTCAGCCTCGACACGTGCTTCAGCCCCGACGCGCCGCGGGGTCTTCTCGAGCTGTTCGGTGCGTGACGGGGGCCCGTCCCTCCACAGTGGACGGACGGGCCGCCCGGATCAGCTCACCTGCAGGTCGACGCAGGCGTAGAACGCGTTGCCGGTGTCCGCGATGTTCCATACCGCGAGCACTTTCTGGCGTCCGGTGTGGTTGCCGAGGTTGACGGAATGCTTGACGGTCTCCGGCGGGACCTGGTTGTTCCCGCTGAAGCTCGCGATGCGCGTGTTGCCGATGTAGTACTCGTAGCTGCTGGTGCGGTGGCGGACGGTGAACGTCCAAGTGAAGCTGGCGGTGCGGCCGGTCGACGTGGCCCGCCAGCCTTTGTTGTCGTTGTTCAGTTCGGCGAACCGGGCGACGCCGCCGTTGCAGCTGCGCAGCCCTTTCGGGCCTTCGACGCTTTGCGGTTCGTATTTGACGTCGCCGCACGGAACGGTTCTCTGCGCGCACTGCGATTGCCTGCTTGCCGGGGAATTGACGTAGCCGTGCGCGCTTGCCGTTCCGGCGGGCCCGACGAGCACGAGCACGGGGGCGAGTATCGCGCCGGAGAAGGCGGCGAGAAGCGTGCGATTGCGGGACATAGCTGGCTCCTTCGACAGCTGGGCCCGCTCCCGCGCCGGCGGGGCGAAGGCCGCACCGGGGTACGGCCGACCGGCCCGCGACGGGGAGGTACGCGGGCGGGGAGGGGGAGATTGTGGTCTAGACCATACTTCGATTTGTCCCTTTCGGTCAAGGGTTGACCACTCACCGTGACCTGTTTGGCGGATCTTGACTACGGGCGGACCGTAGGCTGACCGGGTAAGCCTTGAACCCTGCGAGGGCGGGCTCAGGCGCTTGACCGTGCGCGGCTGGGTGCTGGTCGGAACGCGGGGCTACGGGGGGTGGGTCAAGCGTCGGACCGGGCGCCCGCCGGAGACGCCGAGCGGCGAGGGGTGAACCAAAGCGCCCGACGGTGCCCGACCGGGTGCCCGCCGGAGACGCTGGGCTACGAAGGGCGGATCAAAGCGCCCAGCCATCCACCGAATACCTCGAGTACGTCGGCTCGGATGCGGTCCGGGTCGGGGGCGTTTGCGATCATCCGGGCGGCTTCCATGACCGCGCTCAGTACCAATTGCGCCAGGACGTCCACCGGGGTGTCCACCAGCAGGCCCGCGTCCCGGGCTTTCCGGAGGTTTTCCGCGACCAGGCCGAGGCCGTACTCGCCTTCCATTTCCCGCCAGGCGTCCCAGCCGAGGACTACCGGGGCGTCGGTCAGGGAAATGCGGCGGACGTCGTCGCGGAGGCAGGCGTCCAGGAACACTCCGAGCGCGGCCGAAAGACCGGTGAGCGGATCGGGGGCGGTGGTGATCACGCCGTCCACCTCGGTGGTCAGCTCACGTTCCACTTCTTCCACCACCGCGCGGAACAAAGCCTTTTTGTCGCCGAAATGGTGGTACAGCGCGCCCCTCGTGACGCCGGCGGTGCGGGTGATTTCTTCGGCCGGCACGTCGTGGTAGCCCCGCGCGCCGAAGAGGGCTCGCGCGGCTGTGATCAGTGCGGCTCGCGTCGAGTCGGAGCGTTCCTGCTGGGTACGTCGCACGCACCTAATCTGCCATGGCGGCGGCGAAGCGCGTGATGTGCCCGGCCAGCGCGGCCGGTTGATCCTCCGAGACGAAGGTGTACGAATCCGGGAACTCGACGACCTCCGCGTCGGGCAGCAAGGCCGCCAGGCGGTGCGCGAGGTCGATCGGGAACAGCTTGTCCTCCGCTGCCCAGACCAGCAGTACCGGACGCTTGAACTGTCGTAGCTTCTCCGCTGCGGCGAGGGTGTGCCGCGGGTGCACGGTACGCAGGAACTTCCGCAGATCCCGTTGTACGCCAGGGGATTTCCGCAGTTTTGCCAGGTACTCCTGTGCGATGTCGTCCGGCAGTGGACGCTTCACGACCCAGCCGAACAGCATCGGCAGCGGGTAAAGCGCCTTGATCCGCAGCAGCTGTCCGAGTACGGCCATCGACCCCGGTACGCGCGCGAGCTGCGGCAGCGGTTTGAAAATGGGTGGGAAGAAGTACTCGAAGCTGTCCGACGGCGTCAGTACCACGCGTCCGACGCGCTCCGGATACCGCGCGAGCAGCAGTTGCGTGATGGCGCCGCCGGTGTCGTTGGCGACGAGGATGACGTCCTCGAGGTCGAGTGCGGTGAGGAAGTCGCCGAGGAGGGTGGCGAGGCCGGGGGCGCTGAGGTCGGCGTCCGAGCGCATCGGGACCGAATGGCTGCCGAGCGGCAGATCCGGGGCGAGACAACGGAATCCGGCGTCGGCGACGGCCGGCACGACCTTCCGCCACAGGTGTGCGTTGGTGAGCACGCCGTGGACGAAGACGACCGGACGGCCGCGTCCGCGCTCGAAGTACCGGACCTCGCCTTGCGGGAGGTTGACGTGGTGGGCGGTGCCGAGTGGGTGCATGAGCCGAAGATACATACATGCAGTCTGTATGTAAATTACCTCTGAGGTAATGCCCTGGTGGAACGGGTCAAGCTAGGCCGGGGAGCACTGCGAGCACAGGCCTGCCACGGCCTCGTCGGGCGACGTCGGCGTGCCCGGGATCGCCTCCAGCCGTCCGCATTGGCGGCACAGCAGGTGGCGGTGGTCGAAACCGGCGAGTTCGTAGCGCTGGGCGACGCCGACGTGGTCGAAGCGGTGGACGAGACCGGCCGTGACGCCGGTGGTGAGCACGTCGTGGATCGCCCGCGTGGACGCCATCCGCAGCCGGGCGCGGACCGGCGGCAGGAGTTCGGCGACCGTGACGTGCGGATGGTCGGCCAGTACCTCCAGGACGACCTGCCGGGCGGTCGTCACACGCAGACCGGCACGGCGGAGCCGGGCTCCCGCGTCGAGCGGGGCGCCGGCGGGCGGGGGTGGTGCGGAGGTCGTGAGCACCTGTCCTTTGTAACCGGCACAGTTGATTCAGTCAAATGTAAGATCGGGTCAAGTCTGGGAGTGTGAGCCACTGCACGTCAGAATTGACTCGGTCAATTCTACGGGTACCCTCACGGCCATGGACGAGTTCGGGGCGCGCTTGCGTGACAAGGGGTTGCGCAACACGCCGCAGCGGCGTGCGGTGCTGGCCGCGGTCGCGCGCACCCCGCACGTCACGGCCGCGGAGATCGCGACGGCGCTCGACGCCGAGGGTGCGGTCGGGGCGTTGTCGCGGCAGGGGCTGTACAACGTCCTCGACGATCTCGTCGGCGCGCACCTGCTCCGCCCGCTCGAGCCGGCCGGTTCGCCCGCGCGGTTCGAGCTCGAAAAGCACGACAACCACCACCACCTGGTCTGCCGCGGCTGCGGGCGGATCCAGGACGTGCCGTGCGCGGTCGGCACGGCCCCGTGCCTCGAGACCGGCCCGGTGCCCGGATTCCGGGTGGACCAGGCGGAGGTCACGTGGTGGGGCATGTGCGAGGAGTGCGAACGCGGCTGACCAGTGCGTGGCCAGAACACCCGCCGACGTTAAGATTCCGCCATGCACACGGTGGCCGTTCTCGCGTTGCCCCAGGTCGTGCCGTTCGATCTGGCGACTCCGATCGAGGTCTTCAGCCGTACGCGGCTGCCTGACGGGAGCGCCGGGTACCGCGTGCAGATCTGTGGCCCGGCAAGGGAAATCGACGCTGGAGCGTTCATCTTGCAGCCGCCGTACGGGCTCGCGGCGCTGGCCGAAGCGGACACCGTGATCATCCCCGGCCGGGCGGTGGCCGACGACATCCCGGACGAGGTCCTCGACGCCCTCCGCGCCGCTGCGGCGAGGGGTGCGCGGCTGGCGTCGATCTGCTCCGGCGCGTTCGTGCTGGCCGCCACCGGGTTGCTCGACGGTCTTCGCGCGACCACGCATTGGGCAGCCGCTCCGCAGCTGGCCGCGCGGTATCCGCAGGTCGACGTCGATCCGGAGGTGCTTTACGTGGACAACGGCGCGCTTCTCACGTCCGCCGGGGCAGCCGCGGGTCTCGACCTTTGCCTGTACCTCATCCGCCGCGACTACGGTTCCGCCGTCGCCGCGGACGCCGCGCGGCTGTCGGTGATGCCGCTGGAACGGGAGGGCGGACAGGCGCAGTTCATCGTGCACGACCTGCCGCCGGTGCCGCGCGGGTCGCAGATGGAGCCGCTGCTGGAGTGGCTGGAGGAGAACTGCGTGAAGGAACTGACGCTGGACGACGTCGCCGCGTATGCCGGGATGAGCACCCGCACGCTCAACCGCCGCTTCCGCGAGCAGACCGGGACGACGCCGTTGCAATGGCTGCTGCGCGCCCGGATCCGGCGGGCGCAACATTTGCTGGAAGCCACGGACCATCCGGTGGACCGGATCGCGGGCGAGGTCGGGTTCGGGTCGCCGACGTCGTTCCGGGAGCGGTTCAAGCGCGTGGTCGGCACGAGTCCGCACGCCTACCGCGGCAGTTTTTCGCGCGCTTGAGGGCCGTGAAGGGAACCATCACGGAATTAGATTCCGTGATGGTTCCCTTCACGGACCCGCCTCAGTCGGTGCCGGACTCCATGGCGGCGCGGTCGAGGAGTTCGACGTCGTCGGTGGTGCCGCGGGACGCGATCGCCTGCGCGCCGCCCTCGGGCATTGCGCCGATCAGGCCGGTCGCGGCGGCTTGGGCGGCGCCGATCAGCTTCGGGTGCGACGTGCCGCCGACCATGCCGAGGCTCGCGTACTGCTCGAGCTTCGCGCGCGAGTCGGCGATGTCGAGGTTGCGCATGGTCAGCTGGCCGATCCGGTCGACCGGGCCGAACGCCGAGTCCTCGGTGCGTTCCATCGACAGCTTGTCCGGGTGGTAGCTGAACGCCGGGCCGGTCGTGTCGAGGATCGAGTAGTCCTCGCCCCGGCGCAGCCGCAGCGTGACCTCGCCGGTGATCGCGGTGCCGACCCAGCGCTGCAATGACTCGCGCAGCATCATCGCCTGCGGGTCGAGCCACCGGCCTTCGTACATGAGCCGGCCGAGGCGGCGGCCCTCGTTGTGGTAGCTGGCGAGGGTGTCCTCGTTGTGGATCGCGTTGACCAGCCGCTCGTACGCCGCGTGCAGCAGCGCCATGCCCGGCGCCTCGTAGATCCCGCGGCTCTTGGCCTCGATGATCCGGTTCTCGATCTGGTCGGACATGCCGAGGCCGTGCCGTCCGCCGATCGCGTTGGCCTCGAGGACCAGGTCGACCGCGGTGGCGAACTCCTTGCCGTTGATCGTGACCGGACGGCCCTGCTCGAAGCCGACGGTGACGTCCTCGGGCGCGATTTCGACCGCCGGGTCCCAGAATCGGACGCCCATGATCGGGTCGACGATCTCGATGCTCGTGTCGAGGTGCTCCAGCGACTTCGCCTCGTGCGTGGCGCCCCAGATGTTGGCGTCGGTGGAGTACGCCTTTTCGGTGCTGTCACGGTAGGGCAGGTCGTGCGCCTGCAGCCATTCGGACATTTCCTTGCGCCCGCCGAGCTCGCCGACGAACGCCGCGTCGAGCCACGGCTTGTAGACGCGCAGCGACGGGTTGGCCAGCAGGCCGTAGCGGTAGAACCGCTCGATGTCGTTGCCCTTGTACGTGGAGCCGTCGCCCCAGATCTGGACGTCGTCCTCGAGCATCGCGCGCACCAGCAGCGTGCCGGTGACCGCGCGGCCGAGCGGGGTGGTGTTGAAGTAGCTGCGGCCGCCGTTGCGGATGTGGAACGCACCGCAGGTCAGCGCGGCGAGCCCCTCCTCGACGAGTGCTTCCTTGCAGTCGACCAGCCGCGCGAGCTCCGCCCCGTAGGCGTGCGCGCGGCCGGGGACGGACGCGATGTCGGGTTCGTCGTACTGGCCGATGTCGGCGGTGTAGGTGCACGGAACCGCACCCTTGTCACGCATCCACGCGACCGCCACGGACGTGTCGAGGCCACCGGAGAACGCGATGCCGACCCGCTCGCCGACGGGAAGGGAAGTGAGCACCTTGGACATGGGCATAATTATGCACGAGGATGTATGAACGTGCATCCCCGGGGGTGGTGTGAGGTCGCTCTCGTGGGTGGGTCACTTCTGGACCACCCCGGTGAACGCGGCCCGGATGTCGTCGTCCGACGGGGCGACCCGGACGTCTCCCGGTGGGCCGAAGTCCCGGATATAACTCTCGTACTCCAGCACCTTCGGGCAGCTCGCCCCGCCGATCTCCACCTTCGTGTCCACCACCGCGGCACCGGTGCGGAGTTCGTACGCCTTCAGCGGGATCGCGATCTTGTGGAAGGTGACGTTGGTAGGAAACTCCGGGAAGGTCTTGTTCTCGTACGGGCACGTACGCACCGGCGTGCCGTCCTCCGCTGCGCCCAGGCATACCACCAGCACTGCCTGGGCCGCGTCCGGCGCGCGCCATTCCGGGGGGAACTTCGCGGTGTACTCGTCTTCGCCGTGGAACAGCGCGCGGTTCGTGCCGGGGCCGTACGGCGGGGCGGCGCTGTATTTCGCGGGTGTGGTGCAGTAGGTGCCTCGCTGGATCAGGTCGCGGACGGTCGCCAGTTCCTGGGCCTGGGTTGCGCGCGTGATGCCGTCTTTTGCTTTGGGCGTAAGGGGATTGGCGGGGTAACGGTCGACCAGTCGTTGGTACCACGTGCGCGCGCCGGGCCAGTCCTGGTCGGACAGGTGACGGTCGCCGCAAGCCAGGTAGGCGGGTGGGCCGATGCGGTCGATCGTGGGGCGGGCCGGGAGCGGGCTGGTCGGGAGCAGGTCGGTGATGGACGCGGTGGTGCAGGCGTTCTTGGTGGGCAAGCGGCGGAGGAATGCGTCCAAAGTGGTGGTGGCCATGGTTTCGTGACCGGGGAGGTCGTGGAGGACTGACCGCAGCTGCGCGAAAGCCGCCGGTACCGCGGGCTGGCCGTCCAGTGCGGCGGTGAGCTCGGCGGCCGCGGTTTCCAGGCGGCGACAGGCTTCGACGGTCGGCCTCTCGCTGGCGACCAACGGCGCGTTCGCGGTGCGGTCTCCGAGCCAGAATCGGTCGACGGCTCGGGTTGCTGCCGGGCAGTCGCCGGCGCGCCGGGCCTCGGCGATGGCGTTGTCGATTCGGGCTGCATCGAACCGCAGGACGCCGACGGCGGCGAAGACGAGCACGGTTACCACGAGCGCGATGATGCGGTGGGTGCGATTGGCGACCCGGTCGCGGGCGGCGAACCAGCCGTGCATCACGACCACTGCCCACCAGCCCAGCACCACGAGCTCGAACCAGCGATACGGCGCGACCGTCGTCAGCACTACCACCAATGCCACGGTGACCACCAGGTTCACCGCGGCGAGCACCCGGCGTCCGATCAGGAAGTAGCCGACGCCGAGGAGTGACGCGTTGCCGATGGCGGCGGCGAGCGGATCGGCCGGGTTGCGCATGAGGGGTCCCTTCGCGAGGTCGGCGGACAGTGTCCGCGCTCTCGCCAGGGAGGGGTCCCGGATCAGACGAAGTCCAGCTCCACCGGGCCCTCCGGCAGATCCCGGACTCGCAGCCGGTCGGTCATTTCGGCGACCGTCCGGCGACCGGCCGCCAGCACCGGGTAACGGCCTGGCGGCGGGAGCAAAGCCGGACCGGAGTCGACGACGCCGGCGGACGCGAACCCGTGTACCCGATGCGGCCGGCCCAGCACGGCAGCGGCGCCGCGCAGGTCACCGGCGGCGACCAGCTCCCGTACCCGCGTTGACGAGCAACCCGGCAGCAACGGCACCCCGTGCGCGCGAAAACCGTGTCGTGGACCCAGTTTTCGCAACAGCTCGACGTCGCCCGCGCCGCGGTGGCCGAAGCGGAAGTTCCCGCCTACCACCACTTCCGTCGCGCGCAGGCCGCGGACCAGGACGTCCTGGACGAAGTCGACGGCCGGGGTCCGGGCCAGCTCCGGGCAGAACGGCAGCACCAGCACGGCATCCGCGCCGTGGTCGCGCGCGAGTTCGGCGCGCTGGTCGAGGGTCGCGACCGGCGTGGTGTCGCGCGGGCGGCCGGCGATCGTGGCCGGATGCGGGTCGAAGGTGGTGAGCACGACCGGCAGGTCGCGTTCCCGGCCGAGCGCGACGGCGTGCCGCAACACGCGCAGGTGCCCGCGGTGGAGGCCGTCGAATACGCCCAGGGTAACCACGGATCGACCCCAGTGCCACGGGATTTCGCCGGTACCACGCCAATATCGCGGCATGTCAGTCCCTCCGGAACGCACGCAGCTGCGCCGGATCCAGCTCGACGCCGAGCCCGGGCCCGGACGGTACGTGCAGGTGGCCGTCGGCGTAATGCAGTGGCTCGACGAGCATTTCCTCGGCCATCAGCAACGGCCCGAAAAGCTCACTGCCCCAGGTGACCCCCGGCGCCGCGCACGCGAACTGCAGTGACGCGGCGGTGCCGATCGGCGACTCGATCGACGTCGCCCCATGTGACGGAATCCCTGCGGCAGCACCGATTGCGGCGATCTCCATACTCGCCTGGAGACCGCCGCACTTCGTGGTCTTCACCGCGAAAACGTCGGCTGCGCGCCGCGAAGCCAGCCGCAACGCGTCGGCGGGAGTGCGCAGGGATTCGTCGGCCATCACCGGGATCGGCAGCCGTGCGTTGAGCTCGGCCAGCGTCTCGACGTCGTCGCCCGGCACCGGCTGCTCGACCAGCTCGACCCCGGCGTCGGCGAGTTTCGGCAGGTGGGTGAGCGCGGTCAGCCGGTCCCAGCGCGCGTTCAGATCGACGCGCACCCCAGCCACTCCGGACAGCTTCTCGGCGATCGCGCATACCCGTGCGACATCGGCGGATGGATCGTGTGCACCCATCTTCAGCTTGAACGAATGGTGCAGCCCGGCGTCGAGCTTGCCGAGCGCTTCCTCGACGACGACCGGCGCGGGTTCGGTGCCGAGCGCCCAGGTGACCGGCACCGATGTCCGCGCGAGCCCGCCCAGCAGCGTGTGTACGGGCACGCCGAGCGCGCGGGCCCACGCGTCGTGCAGGGCGACCTCCACGGCCGCCTTGGCGAACAGGTTCGCCGCCACGACGTCGTCGATGTCCCGCCGGATCGCGTGCAGGTCGTCGACCCGGCGGCCGAGCAGAATCGGGGCCACGTAACGGTCGATGATCACCTGCATGGTCTCGACCGACTCGCCGCCCCACCACGGTCCGGCCGGTACCACGCCCTCGCCGGTCCCGGTGACCCCGCCCGCGGTGCGGACGAAGACGTACAGCACCGGCTGTGCGGCCATGGCTGCACGCGCGAACCGGTGCGGACGGCGCAGCGGGATGTCCGCCACGACCGTCTCGACCCGGTCGATCCGCAGGTCGTTCACGGTGGTCCTTTCTGAGTGGCCACAGGGGCCCCGGCGCGGCGGCCGGGGCCCTTCGGGTCAGGCGGATTCGAGGACGAAGTCGTATTTCGCGGCGTAGCTGCCGTCGTCCTGACGGTCGGGGGTGAGGACGAGCTCGTCCTTGGTCGCCGAGGCGACGTCGGAGTCGAGCCATTCCCCGCCCGCGAAGTACAGCTGCGTGGTGACCTGGCGATGTCCGCCTGCCCGCACCATCAGGTGCAGATGCGCAGGCCGCCACGGGTGCCAGCCGGCGGCGGTGATCATCTTGCCGGTGGGCCCGTCGGTCGGGATCTGGTACGGCGCCGGCTTGATCGTGGTGATCGCGAAACGGCCCTCGTCGCCGGACACGATCACGCCGCGCAGGTTGCCCTCGGGCAGGTGCGGCGCGAATCCCGAGTAGTAGCCGTCGGCGTCGGCTTGCCAGAAGTCGATCTCCGCGCCGGGCAAGGGATTCCCGTCGAGATCGCGGACCTGGCCGGAGAACACCAGCCGGTCGCCCTTCTCGTCGGCGCGCATCGGCAACGTCGCCACGGCGGGCAGCCGCTGCTGGTCCGGCAGGTAGTACGGACCCTCGATGGTGCCGAGCGTGCCGTGCTGTGCCTTCGCCGCGACGGCCTCGACCTCGTGCTCCACGAACACGTCGAGGAACAGCGGCCACTCGCCGGACTCGCCGACCTCCATCAGCCAGCGCTTGACGGCCTGGAACTCCGGGTAGGTCAGCTCCTCCTCGCGGATCACCTCGTGGACGGCTTCGAGCGTGCGCCGGATGAGCCGGTCGGCGCGTTCCTGGCCGGTGCTCGCGGCGCCGCGGCGGGCAGTGCTGGCGCGGAAAGCGGCGGACGCGTTCGCGCCCGAACCCGCGGCGGTGGGGGACGGTTGCGTGGCGGTCATGTCAGCTCCGGTTCTTGAAGAAGGAGACGTCGTCGTTGCCGATCAGGTCGGGCACGGTCCAGCCGTCGAGGTCGTATTCGGAAAGGCACTGTTCGGCGAGCCCCTTCATGGCTTCCGTGGTGCCCTGCGCTTCGGCGGCGAACAGCAATTCGGCCTTCACGTTTTCGTGGTTGCCCGAGTAATTGCGCTCGTACAGTTCGTGCCGTCCGCCGAATTCGGACCCGACGGCGTCCCACAGCGCCTTCATCACCTTCACCCGGTCGACGGCCTCGTACCCGTTCGAGCCGCGGACGTACTTGTCCAGATACGGGCGCACTTCCGGGGTCTTGAAGTCGATCGAATGCGAGTTCAGGTAGATCAGCCCACTGGCCACATCGGACTCGATGATTTCCTTGATCCGCGGGTACGCCTGGATCATCAGCATCCGGTAGGTGAGGCCGTAGTCCAGTTTCGGCAGCAGCGCGCCGCCTTCCCATTCGTCGGGGTTACGCGCCATTGCGTCGGCGAGCGCGTAGAACGTGTTGCGCCAGCCGACCACTTCGCCGACGCGCGTCTGCACCCCGCGGAAGTCCTTGCTGCCGGTGATTTCCAGCGCCTTCAGCAACAATCCGGCAATGAAGTCGATCTTCGTCGCGAGCCGGATGCAGCCGTGGAAGGTGAACCGCGGAATGAAGCCGGACACCGGGAAGAAGCCGTTGATCTTTTCGATGTCGCCGTAGAGGAACACGTTCTCCCACGGCACGAGGACCTTGTCGAAAACAAAAATGGTGTCGTTCTCGTCCATTCGCGACGAAAGCGGGTAGTCGAACGGGCTGCCCATCACGGCGGCCTGCTGCGTGTATGAAGTACGGCAGATCAGCTTCACGCCCGGCGCGTCCATCGGGACCGTGCAGATGAGCGCGAATTCCTTCTTCTTGATCGGCAACCCGTAGTGCGCGATGAAGTTGTAGTTCGTGATCGCCGACCCGGTGGCCACGACCTTTGCGCCGGACACGATCAATCCCGCGTCGGTTTCCTTCTCCACCTTCATGAACACGTCGCCGACCTCGTCCGGCGGCAGGTTGCGGTCCACCGGCGGGTTGATGATCGCGTGGTTCCAGTACAGGACCTTTTCCTGCGATTCGCGGTACCAGCGGCGGGCGTTGTTCTCGAAAGGCGCGTAGAAATCGGCATTCGCGCCGAGGGTGCCGAGGAAGCTGGCCTTGTAGTCCGGGCTGCGGCCCATCCAGCCGTACGTCATCCGCGACCAGGTTTCGATCGCGCGGCGGTCGGCGAGCAGGTCGTCGACCGTGTGCGGGCTGCGGAAGAACGGGTGCGTGACGCCGCCGTTGCCGGTGTCAGTGGGCACGGTGAGCGCGTCGCGGGTGGCCGGGTCGTGCAGGGCGTCGTACAGCCGCGCGGTCATCCGCACCGGGTTGCGGAACGCCGGATGCGTGGTGACGTCCTTGACCCGCTCGCCGTACACCCACACCTCCCGGCCGTCCTGGATCGAGGAGATGTACTCGTCGCCGGTCATCGGCGCGGTCGCGGTGGCCGCTTCGGTGCGCTCTTGCTGGATGGTCATCGGAAATCCTTCGTGCTTGAGGGAAAACGGTCAGGCCGCGGGACGGCGCAGGGGGGTGAACACGGTGGAGGCGTCGAACCAGCCCGCCTCCGGGCAGTCGAGGGAGCCGCCCCAGTGGATACCGGTTTCGCGCGGCCCGATCTCGCGGAACGCGCCGGCGTAGAAGAGCAGTGGCGCTTCGTCGGTGACGTCGACGTGCTCGACCTCGCCGACGACGATCAGGTGGTCGCCGCCGTCGTAGGTCCGCCACGGACGGCAGGAGTACACCGCGGCCGAGCCGACGAGGACCGGCGCGGTGGGGCCCTCCGCCCAGACCGGGCCGGGATCGGCCGGCCGGCCGGCGAAGTGCCACGCGGTGTCGAGCTGACCCGCACTCAGCACGTTGACCGCGAACGGCTGCCCGTCGAGGTACGCGCACGCCTTCGACTTGCGGGTGAGCGTGACCTGGCACAGCGCCGGGTCGAGCGAGACGGCCGTGAACGCGTTGACCGTCGCGCCGTGCGGGGTGTCGTCGTGGTTTCTGCAGGTCACCACGGTGACGCCGGTGGCGAACCGGCCGAATGCGTCCCGGAGTTCCCTGGCCGGAACCGTCATCTCGCACCTCCTCGTGCGGGTGGCGTACGCTATGCGTACAACTTGCACGCTTAGCGTTCATTGGTGACGAGGGTGCCTCACGCCCGGCCGTGGGTCAAGTCCCGCTCGCGGGTGAACTCGCGGGTGAATGGGAGAATGACGTCCGTGACTGCGGCGGGGAACGAACGGGATTACGTGCAGAGCCTGGAGCGCGGGTTCGCCGTGCTGCTCGCGTTCGACGAGGAGCGCACCAATCCCACGCTCGCGGAACTCGCCACGGCCACCGGTTTGTCGCGGCCCGCCGTGCGCCGCCTGCTGCTCACGCTGCAGCGGATGGGGTACGTCGCGAACGAGGGCACGCGCTGGTCGCTCACCCCGCGGGTGCTCACCATCGGCCAGCACTACACGGCGACGAAGGCGATGATCGAACTCGCGCAACCGCATTTGCTGCGGCTTGCCGAGCAGACGGGCGAGTCGGCGTCACTGGCCGAACTGGACGGGCACGACGTGGTGTACGTGGCGCGCGTGCCGGTGCGCCGGATCATGAGCATCAACGTCGCGGTGGGTACCCGGGTGTCCGCACACGCGACGTCGATGGGGCGCGTGCTGCTGGCGTGGGCCGGGCCGGAGCGGGTCTCGCGGTTCCTGGAGGAAGGGCCGCTGCGGCCGCACACCGCACGCACGGTCACGGATCCGGTCGAGCTGCGCGAGGCGCTGGCGGTCGTGCGCGAGCAGGGTTGGTCCATGGTGGACGGTGAACTGGAGGAAGGCCTGCTGTCGGTCGCGGCCCCGGTACGCGATCGGTCGGGTGCGGTAGTGGCGGCGCTGGCGTCGTCGACGTCGGCCGGGCGGCTGGCACCGGAACGCCTGCGGACGGAGACGGTACCGCTGGTACTGGAAACGGCAGCGGCGATTTCGGGGGAGCTGGGGTACCGGGATGCTTCACCGCGCGCTGTTCGGGACGGGTTTTTCTGATCTCTGACCAGGGGTGCCGCCGTTTGGCCCGCGGGTGGGAGGATGGCGCCATGGCGACGATTCGGCGGCGGGCTCGGGTAGCCGGGCAGGAGTACCTGCGTGATCAGGCCCTTGCTCTCACGTCCCGGATGAGCAGTGCGGAAGCCTGGCGGCTGGTGGAGGGGTCGCTGTCTGGGGTGGAGCCGGGACCTTCTCGCGATGAGGTTCTCGATGCGACTCGCGATGCCTGACCACAGCTCGGTTGATCATGGTCGGGGCTTAGAGGTCCTAACAGATTGAGTATTTCTTGAGTCTGCGCCAGCAGATGATGCTGCAGGCGATGCTGAGGAAGGCTTCGTGGATGTCATCGCGGATCTC